>NZ_JAHYXK010000040.1 GCF_019443125.1 Pontibacter aydingkolensis
GGTCAAAAAAAAACCGGGGCAGCGTCCTTATGGGATGCTGCCCCGGTGTTGGGGTTGGCGGCCACCTACTCTCCCGGGTGTGACCCCAGTACCATCGGCGCGTCCGGGCTTAACTTCTCTGTTCGGGATGGGAAGAGGTGCTCACCGGAGCCATAGCCACCATTGTCTTTGCACGATTCGTGTAGCCGTGCTTAATGCTTTTAGTCAGTTAACATGAATGGGGAGAGAGAAAGCGAACAGGCGGGCCTCTCGGCCGTGGTGTTGCCACCTTGGAACGCGCTCGGGCAATTAGTATGGCTCGGCTTTGCTATCTCTAGCTTTACACCTGCCACCTATCAACGTGATCGTCTCTCACGGCCCTTAAGGGAGATCTCATCTTGGGGCGGGTTTCGCACTTAGATGCTTTCAGCGCTTATCCCGTCCGAGCGTAGCTACCCTGCGCTGCGGCTGGCGCCACAACAGGTCCACCAGAGGCTCGTCCAACCCGGTCCTCTCGTACTAAGGTCAGAACCCCTCAAATCTCCGACGCCCACAACAGATAGGGACCGAACTGTCTCACGACGTTCTGAACCCAGCTCGCGTGCCACTTTAATCGGCGAACAGCCGAACCCTTGGGACCTTCTCCAGCCCCAGGACGTGACGAGCCGACATCGAGGTGCCAAACCTCCCCGTCGATATGAGCTCTTGGGGGAGATCAGCCTGTTATCCCCAGAGTACCTTTTATCCTTTGAGCGATGGCCCTTCCATGCGGAACCACCGGATCACTATATCCGCCTTTCGGCCCTGCTCGGCTTGTGGGCCTCACAGTCAAGCACCCTTGTGCTATTGCGCTCTGCGTACGGTTACCAAGCGTACTGAGGGTACCTTTGAAAGCCTCCGTTATTGTTTTGGAGGCGACCACCCCAGTCAAACTACCCACCAAGCACTGTCCCCCCCTGTGGGAGGTTAGGCGCCAAGCAACTCAAGGGCTGTATTTCAAGGACGAATCCACGACGCCTGGCGACGCCGCTTCACATTCTCCAGCCTATCCTACACATGAGTTACCCAGCGTCAATGCTAAGCTATAGTAAAGGTTCATGGGGTCTTTCCGTCCCGTTGCGGGTACTCGGCATCTTCACCGAGACTACAATTTCACCGAGCTCACGGCTGAGACAGCGCCCAGATCGTTACACCATTCGTGCAGGTCGGAACTTACCCGACAAGGAATTTCGCTACCTTAGGACCGTTATAGTTACGGCCGCCGTTTACCGGGGCTTCGATTCAATGCTTCGCCTTGCGGCTGACATCCCCTCTTAACCTTCCGGCACCGGGCAGGTGTCAGGCCTTATACTTCATCTCTCGATTTCGCAAAGCCATGTGTTTTTGTTAAACAGTCGCCTGGGCCTTTTCACTGCGGCTTCTTGCATTGCTGCAAGGAAGCGCCCCTTCTCCCGAAGTTACAGGGCCATTTTGCCGAGTTCCTTGGCCGTGATTCACTCGAGCACCTTAGGATTCTCTCCTCGACCACCTGTGTCGGTTTGCGGTACGGGCGGCAAGCCATTTAAACGCTTAGCGGGTTTTCTAGGGAGCCTGATTAGGGACGATCCCCGCGCCCGGGGGCTTGGGGTACTTTCGGGTTTTGTCATCTCCGGCGTACTTCACGACCAGAGATATAACTACGCCCTTAAACGCACTATTCCGTCAGTGCGCCGTCCTTTCACTTCTCCGTCACCGCATCGCTATGACGTGCCGGTACTGGAATATTAACCAGTTGTCCATCGACCTGCGCTTTCGCCTCGGCCTTAGGACCCGACTAACCCTGATCCGATTAGCGTTGATCAGGAAACCTTGGTCTTTCGGTGTGCGGGTTTCTCGCCCGCATTATCGTTACTTATGCCTACATTTGCTTTTCCAGGCGCTCCAGCCCTGCTTGCCGCAAGACCTTCTCCGCCCCTGGAATGCTCCCCTACCAGTGCAGTAAACTGCAATCCGCAGCTTCGGTGCCATGCTTGATGCCCGATTATTATCGATGCCCTGTCGCTCGACCAGTGAGCTGTTACGCACTCTTTAAATGAATGGCTGCTTCCAAGCCAACATCCTGGCTGTCTAGGCAACTGGACCCCCTTTGTTCAACTTAGCGTGGACTTTGGGACCTTAGCTGGCGGTCTGGGTTCTTTCCCTCTCGGCGCGGGACCTTAGCACCCCGCGCCTCACTGCCGCGTATATCAAATGGCATTCGGAGTTCGTCAGGATTCGGTAGGATGTGACTCCCCCTAGTCCTATCGGTAGCTCTACCTCCATATGACTCGACCGCGACGCTGCCCCTAAAGGCATTTCGGGGAGTACGAGCTATTTCTCAGTTTGATTGGCCTTTCACCCCTACCCACAGGTCATCCAAATACTTTTCAACGTAAACTGGTTCGGACCTCCATTTGGTTTTACCCAAACTTCATCCTGCCCATGGGTAGATCACAAAGTTTCGCGTCTACCCCCCCTGACTGTGCGCCCTGTTCAGACTCGCTTTCGCTGCGGCTCCGCTCCTTGAGAAGCTTAACCTTGCCAGGGAGGAGTAACTCGTAGGCTCATTATGCAAAAGGCACGCCGTCACCCCACTAAAGGGCTCCGACCGCTTGTAGGCGCATGGTTTCAGGGTCTATTTCACCCCCCTATTCGGGGTACTTTTCACCTTTCCCTCACGGTACTGGTTCACTATCGGTCTCTCAGGAGTATTTAGCCTTAGCGGATGGTGCCGCTGGATTCAGGCGGGATTTCTCCGGTCCCGCCCTACTCAGGATACCACTAGGGCCAAGAAGCTTGCGCAAACGGGGCTCTCACCCTCTCCGGCCATTCTTCCCAGAATGTTTTGCTTCAATTCTTGGTCCCACGTCGTGGTCCTACAACCCCGGCCGAGCCGTGACTCGACCGGTTTGGGCTCTTCCGCGTTCGCTCGCCACTACTTGCGGAATCATTGTTATTTTCTCTTCCTCCGGGTACTTAGATGTTTCAGTTCCCCGGGTTCGCCTCCCTTAGGATGGCACGTCTTCAACGTGCCGGGTTGCCCCATTCGGAAACCCGCGGATCGATTCGTATGTGCCGATCCCCGCGGCTTATCGCAGCTTGTCGCGTCCTTCATCGCCTCTGAGAGCCTAGGCATTCCCCATGCGCCCTTCTCTGCGTTCCCGGGCCGCCTGAACTTAATCAGGCGGCCCGCCTCTTCGCTTGTTAGAGTCATGGGCTATCTTAAAAGATAGCCTAAACTGTAAATTTTGTTTTTCTCTCTCCCATCATGTCAAAGAACTTTCCTCCTTCTCGCTTCCGCGCCGCCATTGGTCATGGACTGCCGCGGTCGTTTCAGGATGTTGTGGTAAAAACCTGTCGTCTTTACCTGTTTTATTCGGTGTGGAGAATAACGGAGTCGAACCGTTGACCTCCTGCGTGCAAAGCAGGCGCTCTAGCCAGCTGAGCTAATCCCCCAAGTGTAAGTTGAGTGGGCCTGCGTGGACTCGAACCACGGACCTCTACATTATCAGTGTAGCGCTCTAACCACCTGAGCTACAAGCCCAGTAAAAAGCGCTGGGCGCCTCACAGCCACCATCAGTAAGGTTTTGAGGGGTTGCCGAGACAGCAGGAAAAAAAAGAAAGAGAGGCATCCGCCCGGGGCCCCATGCGCCCGAGAAGGCCGGGACCGTCCCTAGAAAGGAGGTGATCCAGCCGCACCTTCCGGTACGGCTACCTTGTTACGACTTAGCCCCAGTTACCAGTTTTACCCTAGACGGCTCCTTTGACGGTCACCGGCTTCAGGTCTCCCTGACTTCCATGGCTTGACGGGCGGTGTGTACAAGGCCCGGGAACGTATTCACCGCGTCGTTGCTGATACGCGATTACTAGCGATTCCGGCTTCACGGAGTCGAGTTGCAGACTCCGATCCGAACTGAGACCGGCTTTTTGAGATTGGCGCCCTGTTGCCAGGTGGCGACCCTCTGTACCGGCCATTGTAGCACGTGTGTAGCCCTAGGCGTAAGGGCCATGATGACTTGACGTCGTCCCCGCCTTCCTCGCTTCTTGCGAAGGCAGTCCCTTTAGAGTCCCCGCCATGACGCGCTGGCAACTAAAGGTAGGGGTTGCGCTCGTTGCGGGACTTAACCCAACACCTCACGGCACGAGCTGACGACAGCCATGCAGCACCTTGCTTTGTGCCCCGAAGGGAGGCTCCATCTCTGGAGCTGTCACGCGCATTCTAGCCTAGGTAAGGTTCCTCGCGTATCATCGAATTAAACCACATGCTCCACCGCTTGTGCGGGCCCCCGTCAATTCCTTTGAGTTTCACCCTTGCGGGCGTACTCCCCAGGTGGATGACTTAACGCTTTCGCTTGGACGCTGACAGTGTGTCGCCAACATCGAGTCATCATCGTTTACGGCGTGGACTACCAGGGTATCTAATCCTGTTCGCTCCCCACGCTTTCGTGCCTCAGCGTCAGTTTCGGCCCAGCGAGCTGCCTACGCAATCGGGGTTCTTGGCGGTATCTATGCATTTCACCGCTACACCGCCAGTTCCGCCCGCCTCGACCGAACTCAAGCCCGCCAGTATCAACGGCAGTTCCACGGTTGAGCCGTGGGATTTCACCGCTGACTTAACGGGCCGCCTACGCACCCTTTAAACCCAATAAATCCGGACAACGCTTGCACCCTCCGTATTACCGCGGCTGCTGGCACGGAGTTAGCCGGTGCTTATTCACCAGGTACCGTCAGTTACCTTCGCAAAGGCGTTTTCTTCCCTGGTAAAAGCAGTTTACAACCCAGAAGGCCTTCTTCCTGCACGCGGCATGGCTGGGTCAGCCTCTCGGCCATTGCCCAATATTCCCTACTGCTGCCTCCCGTAGGAGTCTGGTCCGTGTCTCAGTACCAGTGTGGGGGACCATCCTCTCAGAACCCCTAGCCATCGTCGCCATGGTGGGCCGTTACCCCGCCATCTAGCTAATGGCACGCATGCCCATCTTCCACCGCCTCAGCTTTGATCGTCTTCGGATGCCCTCAAACGATGTCATGCGGTATTAATCCCGGTTTCCCGGGGCTATCCCCCTGTGGAAGGTAGGTTGCATACGCGTTACGCACCCGTGCGCCACTAACCACAGAACCGAAGTCCTGTGGCTCGTTCGACTTGCATGTATTAGGCCTGCCGCTAGCGTTCATCCTGAGCCAGGATCAAACTCTCCATTGTAAAAA
>NZ_JAHYXK010000041.1 GCF_019443125.1 Pontibacter aydingkolensis
GTACTATCACGCAACTTGAGTTAAATAAGAAACGGCCGCTGCCTGGTGCGGAAAGCACCAGGCAGCGGCCGTTTCTTATTGCTTATTTTTTTGCCTTCGTCCCGAATGCTTTCAGGATGTGTGTTACCTGCGCCCTCTGGCCGCTTTAAAGTAATGCAAATTGCAAGAGTGGCGAAACTCCACCGGAAACCTAACGTGCTGAAAGTCTTCGTATCGAGGCAATAAAATAGTGAAATGATTAGATTGAAATGACCCAGCCCTTCAGCGGACATAGAGTTTGTTCATCACTAGCGAAACCAGCTACACCATCCAAACTAAAGCGGCATGAGCATTTCTGCCTGCCTCACTCCTACCTGTTGTATAACCAGGCTTGCCTTTATAAGTGCTGTTGATTCCTGCTCTCCTGTAGAGGATATCCCTCCCATATAACCATCTTTACCTGTAGCAGTATCTATAACTGACCAACTAATTTTATAATGAACACTCCTGAAGAAGTTTTAGAGGAAGGTAGTAACGTGTTGCCGAACCCACAGGCTATGGTGCCCAATGCGCTGAAGAAAGTAAATGTGCTGTTTATAGGCCCTGTAGAGAACGGGTACTTTAAGCCGGTTCCAGATAAGGCCAACACCCCTCCCCGATGGGAACAGGGTAGCTACAGCCTGGCAGCTAACCAAGGGCCATCAACTGGTACCACTGCTGATCTCATGGATCTCTCGCATTATAACGGCTACTCTATTATGGTAATGGCCTCGGAATGGAACAAGGAAGTGATCAGCAAAGCACGAATATTTGGTGTGCTGGACAATACTGCCCGTGATGTGATAAATAAGTTTGCGTACGTGCACTTACAAGAAAAGGAAGAAGAGATAGCAACCTATATCTCAGGTATTGGAAATTAAGCTCGAATCCTGAATTTCTATTGCCGTGAAAGTGTAACCACATCTTACACAAAAGTTCTTTCAGCCTGCCTAAACAGCGAAGCTCATGCACCAGATAAAGACTAAAAATTAGCAACCTGAAGTATAAAAAGTGTTCTAATAAGCATCGCTCTTAAAGGTGCATGACCTGGTGTTACAGGAGGTAAATGAAACATTAGTAATCTATTACCTCGTAAACCAAGTATATATTATTTCAAGCGTTTTTTATTGTGATGAAGCGCTTTATCATTTTGAACTAAATTAATTACGATAATGAAAAAGTTAATTTTAGCAGGTGCTGTTGTATTTACATCTTTAGGATTTTATTCTTGCGGTGGCAATGATGGCACTACAGAAGGAGATGTAGACGGTACTGTAATCGATACCGACACTACGGTTTCAGAGATAGAGGTAGAACGAACTATTCGTGATGTTGATACTACTGTAACAACAGAAACAGAAACGATAGAGAATGACCAGCAATAGTTCTCGTTAATAAATAGTAAAGAACAGTTTTAAAAAGTGACAGCAGGCTTGTATAGTCTCCTGTCACTTTTTTCTTTTTAAGCACATTATTTTACAATCAGCATAACCTGAGCCTCAGGCCTTAAACGCTCCCTGCTGTTATGGGAGTTGCTCTTTCGGGATTTGCAATCATGAAAGAGGGATGAACAGTGGAGCGAACAAGAGTTAGAAACTAGCCAGCTTAGCGCTAAGGGGCATATGAGCAGTTTAAACCAACATCTGCGAAAATCCTGTCCATCCAATAATCCTGCAAATCCTGATTCTGACAACCACCAGGCACTCGCAGGAGCTACGCACGCTGCGAGGTCTAAAACAATTTACCAACTCTCTAAATCCAAATCCCTCAAATCAATCTAATCCCCTTAATCACCGCTCCCAGTTCACCTCCGGAAACACTACTTCCAGTTGCCTTTTGATTACCCGATAATTCCCTTTCCAGAAACTACCTAAATCCGACACAGTGGTGATAGGCTTCAGCTCTGGTGTTAGCAGGGCTAGTTCTACGGTCATTTCGCCTTCGTCTACGGTTGGGCTTTGCTCCCAGCTTAGTACATCCTGCAGGCGTATTTCCAGCTTGGGCTGACTGCCGTCGGGTTTATAGTCTAACTCTATACCTGAGCCGTCGGGTAAGTTTATACTTGCTGGGGCCAATGTGTCTAGTCTGGCGCGTTGTTCTTCGCTTAGGAACTTTGCTTCCAGAATTGGTTGTAGCTCCAGTTCCATCAGCTCATCGGGGTGCTCTATGTCGAAGAGGTATGACTTTAGCCAGTCCCAGTTGGTGAGGAGCAGTGTGGAGGTGCTTACGTCGGGCCAGTCTTCTGTGGGGCGCCATTTGCGCAGACTCAGTACGCGGTTTTGCCATTGCGTGAGGGCCTCGTTAAAATCCAGGAGGTGCTCGCCTTCTACTTTTATGGCCTCCGACATGGCCGGTACGCGGTGCTTCTCGTCGGGGGCTGGTAGCGGTTTACTTTGCAGCACAATGCTTCCAATACGGGTATCCATCGAGGCAGTTAGTTCGCCGTCGTTCACATCCCAATGGTATACTTCCTGCTGTTTTACGAGCGTTGCCAGGTCTCGTGGGTTTAGCGGGGATGCCAGGAAAATACGGCCCGGGTTATCTTCTCCGCCGGCATGCAGGTGTGCTATGGCCAGCCAGGGCTCATGCGCCAGATCGTCGCGGTGGCCAGCAGAGGCATACTTGCCGTTTGCCAGTTGGAACTGTGCGTTGTTACCGGGGCGGGCATAGGCGATGCGCTCCGGGTAGCAATGCGTCAGCAGCACGCCGGTTTCATACTCATCAAAGGCACTGTTATCAGGCTCCACCTCAAACATGGCGCGGTACGAGCGGGCAATCTTCTCGATCTTGCCGAAACGCTTGCCCTGCCCCTGCTCTTTTCTATACCTGCGCAGGGTTTCAATTCTTAAGTTAATGTCGATGCCGGCGTTGCGGTCCAGTGGGTCGCGCTCTTCCAGGATAGCGGCAATATCGCTTGCCAGTGCCACCTGGTCCGTTTCTTCGGCTTTGAGCAGCATGTGCGCAATACGCGGGTGGCAAGGCAGCTGGTGCATGCGTTTGCCATGCTCAGTAATGCGGCCATTCTCCAGGGCCTGCAACTGGTGCAGCATGTCGGTGGCGTATTGCAGGGCAGCACGGGGCGGAGGATTAAGCCAGGTCAGGCCACGAATATCCATGATGCCCCATTGCGCCATGTCGAGCACCAGGTTGGCCAGGTCGGCTTCCATGATCTCGGGGGTGCGGTGCGGGGCCATGCGCTCGTGAGTGGTTTTACTCCACATGCGGTATGCCGTACCCGGACCCAAACGCCCTGCCCTGCCGGCACGCTGGTCGGCTGCGTCTTTGGAGATGCGCACGGTTTCGAGCCGCGACAAACCGGACTTCGGATCGAAGCGGGAGGTTTTGCCGAAGCCCGTATCCACCACTACAGAAATGCCTTCTATGGTTAAGCTGGTCTCGGCTATACTGGTGGCCAGCACCACTTTGCGCTTGCCTTCGCGGTTGGGCATAATGGCTGCGTACTGCTTGCCAAAGGGAAGCATACCGAACAGCGGATGTATCTTAAAATCGCGCAGCTGCCTGCGGAGTAGCTCTTCTACTTTCCGGATGTCGTTTTCGCCAGGCAGGAACACGAGGATATCCCCTTCCTGCTCTTTGGCTGCCTGCTGCACTATTTTGGCCGTCATTTCGGGCAGCATGCGGTCGTCGGCGTCGCCGGTGTAAAAGGTTTCGATAGGGTATTGCCGCCCCATACTTTGCGCCACCGGGGCCTTGAGCAAACTCGTGAGCTGGGGCATATCCAGGGTGGCCGACATCACCATAATGCGCAGGTCCGGGCGAAGCGTGTGTTGCGCCTCCCGGCTCAGGGCCATGGCTACATCGGCATGGATGCTGCGCTCATGAAACTCGTCGAAGATCACGATGCCGATGCCCGTGAGGGAGCGGTCGCTGTGGATCATGCGGGTGAGGATGCCTTCGGTTACGACCTCGATGCGGGTTTGCTCGGAGATGCGCGTCTCGAAACGGATGCGGTACCCAACGTTCTGGCCTACCTCCTCGCCCAGCAGCTGCGCCAGACGCTCGGCAATGGTTTTGGCCGCCAAACGCCGTGGCTCCAGCATGATGATCTTCATATCTTTCAGCCAGGCCTCGCCCAGCAAAGCCAGCGGCAGCAAAGTGCTTTTACCGGCTCCGGGAGGGGCGTTTACGATCAGCGTATTCTGCGCTGACAGGTGTTCTCTGACAGCAGGTATGATTTCCCTAACGGGGAGGTCTATGGTAAATGGGTTGAAGGGCAAGGTATAGAAATCTATAAATAAAAAAATGCCAGCAAGTGTAGTACTGTACTTGCTGGCAAAGTTATAAAATGTTGTGGTGATTTAGCTTAAGACATAAATTGTCTGATCATTTACAGTTATATGTATAAGCTACATCCCATCTTCTGTTACTCTGAGATAATCCTGTTAACGTTAAAGGATATCCTTGTTGGTTGTAGGTATATGAAATAGTATGGCTTGCATCAGCAATAACCTGTCCTTTATAATCCAATGCTGAAGTCTTTGTAACATTATGTTTATATGGATAGCCGTACTTTTCGAAATATCCAAATTGGGTTTCACTAAAAGGGTTATTTTTGTTGTCGTATTCCAAAAAGTATGTCTTATTGCTTTGCTCATTCTGCCCCTTCACTTCAACTTTTACCATTAATCCATTCTCATAAAAGAATTCCTCTGTTTGCAGCAGTACGTCACCACCTGATTCTACTTGATATAGTCGGCGGTTTTTCAATTCATTAGGGCTATTGTACTCAGACACATAATAGTTTACTGGTACATAATTACCTTCAGGATTTCTGTGGTTAAAGTTTTGCCTGATCATTTGCCCCGTACTATTATAGTCATAAACTATATGGGCATAGAAGTTGATGGATGGAGAGCTCCAGGTCTTCATTAGAAGCTATCTCAAAAATAGGAATTAGCGCTTAAACTTGTTTGTTAGTTTCTCATGGAGCTAACAAATGAGCAGTGGGAAAAGATACAGGATCTGATTCCAGATCCTGTGAAACGGGCTG
>NZ_JAHYXK010000042.1 GCF_019443125.1 Pontibacter aydingkolensis
AGAACAAGAAACAGGAGAATAGTCAGGAAAACGGCCTGCTTCTCTAAAAAAGAGCAAAACCACTACGATGCTATGAAGCTAATATTCTATTACCGAAATCATCATACATTGTAGACCACAACCGTTAATAGATAGTAAAATTCAATAAAGCATAGGATTAACTTTAATGCGTAACTTCTTGGCTACTCTCGATATAATTAAACAGGTTTTGCCAGAGTCGCCAATAATTTAAACTTTGTCCATTTTTTGTTGTCTCCAGGCGTCGTAACTCATTTCAAACCTGATTTCATCGGAACCGTTCAGGCCAGCTTCTGTCCAACCCTGCAGACGGTAGAATTTCTCTGCCCTGGTGTTGAATTCCGTTCCCAGCCATAAAGTCTCTTTTGTTTGGCTAAAATACCAATTCAGCATGGTATCGTGGAGTTTCTTTCCAATACCTTTTCCTTCGTGTTCAGGGTTTAAAAAAAGTGCCCATACATTATTCGCAATCAGGTCTGCTATGGCAAAGCCAACAATCTCCTGTTCTATCTCACAAACCCAGCCTTTACCCCGAATAATCAGATAGTCTTCACAGTCTTTATCTGTTACAAGGGCAGGGTTTGACAGTACGTTTTCTTTTACAGTGTGCCGCACAATTTGGATTTGTGGAATATCGGTAGTTTTTGCTTCTCTGAAGATCATTGTAAGATTATAGTAAATGGATAAAGCCCAATCTTTAAAGTGTACTTTCTTGTAACTGGCAGGTTAGTGTAAAGCCAGTTTCATCTGGTAAAGGTCGAGGCCTTTTGCCCAGAAATCTTTTTCGGTTGTCTCCAGGCGAAACCCGGCTTTTCCATAAAACTTGTATACCAACTGGGTAGTTCTTACCTGAATCAAGTTAATTGAAGGATTGCTCTTTATTTTGGCTATCCTGTGCAGAAGGAGTTTTTTACCAATACCCTTGCCCTGGAACTCCGGGTGAATGATGTCCCAGGAAATTCGTGTTAAGCCGGCATCCGGGAAGTAATTAATTCCTCCTGAGCCAACTATTCTTCCGTTTTCTTCCACAACAAAGTAATCTTCTATTTCATGATTCAGATAGTGAATCAGATCGCTTTCTTCTTCCGGAGCAAAATACAATGGCGTATTCAGCCGCAGTAGCTCAATTACTTCTACTTTGTCTTTTTCGGTATAAAGTCTGATCATTGGGGTTGTCATCTTATGCGTAGCTGCCAGTAAAGTATAAACATACGGTTTGTTTTTAATACGAACAGATGCTCTCGCAAACAAGTTGTGATTAAATAATCAACAACACTTTAGGTTAAACTATAAAACAAAAAAGGCGGACCTGCTGGCCCGCCTTTCAAGTATAAACTATTCAGACTACTTCTTTTTTGCAGGAGTTTTAGTCTTTGTTGTATCAGCTTTCTCAGTTTCATATTCCTGGTTCAGGCCGGATACTACTTCAGTTGTAATGTCTCGGGTAGAGTCGGAGTAAAGTATGGCACTGTTTCCGCGCTGGTAGGTTAATACCATCTTGTAGCCTTTATCTTCGCTCAGTTTCTTTAAGTAAGCCTCTACCTGGTCGTAGATCTTCTTCATTTCCTCAGACTCCTCAGTCATCAACTCGTTACCGGAGCTTTGCTGTAAAGCCTGTAGCTGCTGCTGCTTTTGCATCAAACGCTGTTCTGTGGCTTGAGCCTGCTGCTGTGTCATGCCGCCTGCCTGCTGCTGGAAACGCTGTACTTCTTTCTGGAAAGACTCGGCTTGAGAACGCAGGCTTTTTTCTTTTGCTTCAGCCTTGCCCTGTAGTCTAGTTCTTACATCTTTAAAGTACTCGTAATTAGCCAGTAAAGAGTCAGAGTTAACATAAACAATGTCAGGAACACCTGCTTCAGTTCTTTGTATAGCACCGGTTTCTGTAACAGCTGTTGCTGTTTCACCATCTTGCTTGCATGCTGCCAGGGTGGCTGTAGCTACAGCAAGGCCCAGGGTTAGTTTTAATAATTTCACAGTAAGTTTATTTGTTTAACTAAGTTGGAAGTTTTTCAACTCTAAATATAGGGTATTTTTAGATTAAGCCTAAATTATTTAATGCTTTAGTATCTCCTGATAGGTTTCTTCGGCATCCATCAGGCCATTGGCGTCTAAACCTGTCAGGCGTACGTGCTTGGTTTCGTTTACCAATACAGGATCATACTTGGCTGCCACACGCACATAGTTTTCTGTCCAGCCTTCCATTACGCCATCTTTCACATCGTCTTCGAAAAGCACCGTGAACTCACAGCCAATATTCTGTTCGTAAAAATGACGTTTCTTTTTCTCGGAAAGTATGCGCAGCATATCGGCGCGGCGGTTGCGGTCTTTTATACTTACTTTGCCCGGCATATCAGGGGCAAGTGTGTTTTCTCGCTCAGAGTAAGGGAATACGTGCAGGTAACTTACATCCAGTCCGTTTATGAAGTTGTACGTCTCCAGGAAATCTTCTTCTGTTTCGCCAGGGAAGCCGACAATAACATCAACCCCAATGCAGCAATGCGGCATCAGCGCTTTTATAGTTGCCACACGATCCGCATACAGCTCACGCTGGTAACGGCGGCGCATCAGTTTTAAAATTTTATTCGATCCAGACTGCAACGGCACATGGAAGTGCGGCATAAAGCGCTGGCTCTGCGATACGAACTGGATGATCTCGTCCTTTAACAGGTTTGGCTCGATGGAAGAGATACGGAAACGCTCAATGCTTTCTACCTTATCCAATTCCTGTACCAGCTCATAGAACGATTCTACACGCTGCCCATCCTGTAAGCCAAAATCGCCTGTATTTACCCCTGTAAGCACGATCTCCTTCACGCCAGACTCAGCTATCTCGTTAGCTGATTTTACTACGTTGGCTATACTATCAGATCGGCTGCTGCCACGCGCTAATGGAATTGTACAGAAGGAGCAGGAATAATCACAACCATCTTGTACTTTTAGGAATGTGCGGGTACGGTCTCCGAATGAATAAGAGTTATGGAACGTGTTTGCTTCTGAAATCGGACTGGCGTATACTTCAGCTTTGCCCTTTTTCTCAAAGGTTTCAAGTATGTCGACCAACTGAAACTTCTCGGCAGCACCTAATACGGCATCTACTCCCGGTATCTCGGAAATCTCTTTGGGTTTAAGCTGGGCATAGCAACCCACGATGGTAATGAACGCATTAGGCGAATGTTTCTGGGCCTCTTTTACGATCTTACGACATTTCTTATCGGCATTGTCAGTCACCGAGCAAGTGTTGATGACATAAATATCCGGCGTATCGGTAAACTCTACTTTCTCAAAACCACGCTCCTGGAAAATGCGTCCGATGGTGCTGGTTTCGGAGTAGTTCAGCTTACAGCCTAAGGTATAAAAAGCTACTTTCTTCATAATCAGACCGCAAAGTTACGAAATTTAATTGTTGAATGGTTGAAGGTTGAATGGCTAAATTGTTAAATGGCTGGATGGTTATTCGTTAATAGTTGTTCGTTGATCGTTAATGGGAACGTAGAGACGCAATACTTTGCGTCTTGCTTGCTACAGGGCTTAGGGTAGTTGAATTGTAAAGCAGCCAAATTGTATAGTATAACCTATAGCTTTTGGAAGTCTGAAGACTTCCCATCATTGCAGGTCACAAGTGACACTTCGTTTAACACTTGCGCCAGAAATACTAGCCTTTTAACAATTTGGTTGTGGTCTACAATGTATGATATTGGAATAAGTATGACAGCAAGGGTGTTTACAGGAAGTTATGTGCGAGATAACTATCCAGATAAACTGCCCCTACTGCCACAGTGTGAAAGTAGTG
>NZ_JAHYXK010000043.1 GCF_019443125.1 Pontibacter aydingkolensis
ACGGTGGGCAGCCTGTCAGCCTTCTCGGGCCGCTCCACCTGGCTCAGGTCCAGGGTGTGCCTGCCCAGTATTCGGTGGAAGTAGAACTTAACCGCATTTATGCTCTGGTTTACAAAGGAGTAGGAGTAGGTTCCGGCCTGCACCATCTGCCGGTGGTAGGCATTTATCTCTGCCGTGTCGAAACTGTTGATCGTATCAAGGCCTTTCTCCCTGTGTCCGTTAAAGAAGCGCAGCAAAAGAGAGTGGTAGGTACGGATCGTGGTCAGGGAGTAGTTGAGCAGGAAGAGCTTCTCCAGGTACGGCAAAGGGCAGGTGATGTAGTCTGTGTTTTTTCTGTAGGTTTGCTCCCAAAGCCTGCGCATGATGGCCATGTCATTTATCTTCAGCGTGTTGCAAAGCCACACCTGCGCCGCGCCCTGAACGAGGTCCAGCAGTTGGTGCAGGTCTACTGATGAAGTGCCCAGGGCAAAGCAGCGAGGCTCTTCCAGCCAGCGGCAGCAGCTGCTGGCCCTAAACAGCCTGTAAATGTGCTCGTTGTAAGGGAATGAGATCTGGATAACCGCCTTGCCTTCATGCTCGAGCGGTTGCAGGCGGATGACCGGCAGCTCAGGTAGTTTTACGAGAGGCTCTGACTGCAGGCTGCCCGAGGTTATCACAGCGCCCAACGACGGCCTCAGCCTTTTGGGCCTGTTGAGGTAGCGGACGTCTACCAGTGCCACGCCCTGTAAGTGCCTGTGCAGCAGCTCAATGGCCTCCGGCGTTTTGTGCGTCACAAAGCACTTATACGTCTTGCTGTACTTGGCTATGTTACTGCTGTCTTTCAATAGCTTGGTTATCCGGTGGTCTGGCTTGTACCACAGGCGAATAAAATGCCTGCCTTCGTGCTCGAGCGTGTTCAGGTACAGGACGGGCGTTGTGTGGTAAGTCTGCTGCATAGGGTGTGTTGTTAATTTTGCCCAAATGTAAACCCCACAGACAACTCATCCGTTTTTTGAAACACATAAGTACGTTTATAAACGCAACTATACGTTTCAAAAAACGGATGTTCTAATGAAGGATGAAAAACAGTGCCCGCAGTGCGGCAACAAACTGAGCGGGAGGCTGGACAAGCGCTTCTGCTCCAACCAGTGCAGGGCGCAGGCCCATAATGCAAACAGGCGGCAGAATGAGGGCGAGCAGCTCATGCTCAGCATCAACTCCATCCTGCGCCGCAACCGCACGCTCCTGAAACAAGCCAGCCCGCAGGGGAAGACAACCACCTACAAGCAGCTGCTGGAAATGTCCGGCTTCGACTTCCGTCACTTCACTCACCTCTACCGCACCAGCAAGGGCAATACCTACCATTTCTGCTACGACTACGGCTACCTGCTGCTGCCCGAGGATAAGGTGCTGATCGTAAACTGGCAACCTTATATGGAGAATAGATAAGAATACAGTAAGTGCTTCTGGCGAAGTATAATGAAGGGGCAGGGGGCAATCTTCGCCCTCATTCGTTAATGGTTGTTCGTTGTCCGGAATGTAGAGACGCAATATGTTGCGTCTTTTCCATAAATGTAAAGAAGGCTTGCTCAAAAGACCTCACAGTGTTTTTAAAACCTGTGAGTGTCTATACCAAAGGCTTTGCTTCGTTGAGACAAGACACTCACAGGTCTGGAAGACGCTGTGAGATCATCACGGATTTATACTTTCGTCACTTAAAGTATGGATCCCGCTGAGCTGAAGACTTGCGCCAGGAAAGGATATATTTTTCTGGTAACTAGAAGCTATCTCAAAAATACCTTAGCATGATTTTCATGCAGGCTAGCAGGACAAAGGCGAGATAGTTTTCAGCCTTGTGCTCATGCCTGACCAATGTTCTTCTAAAGTTGAATAGCC
>NZ_JAHYXK010000044.1 GCF_019443125.1 Pontibacter aydingkolensis
ACTTGCTACTTTTGACTACAGGGTTTAAGAAGGGCAATTTTCTACAAACTGTTAACTTTGGTTTATATGAACAAATGTGTATTCGATGCATCCTTAGCAGATGGCCGTGGAGCTTAGCTTGGCCAGAGGGTTAGTAAAGGAGGTTGCCGAGGAACTGGGTATTGACCCGAGCAGGCTAAGCAAATGGCGTAGCAAGCGGAGTGGGTCAGCGCAGCCGGCAGCGGAGCTAACAGCTGACCAGAAAGAGATCAAAAGATTGCAAAGGGAACTGAAGGAGGCGCAGCTGTAGCGCGATATTCTAAAAAAGGCCATCAGCATCTTCTCCAGGGGAGACGGGCGGTATTCGGGTTCATAAAGGAGCACCGGTACCAATTCCCGTCGAGAAGATGTGCCGGGTGCTGCAGGTGAGCATCAGCTGATTTTACTACTGGCTCAAATACCCAGTGGGGCTCGGGGAGTGCAAGGAGCAGCAACTCCTTGCCTCTGTTAAGGAGGTATACCAACAGAGCAAGTGCCGCCATGGCTCTCCACGCATCGCTTTTGAGCTCAGGCACCATGGCATCAGAGCCTTGCGTACCCGTGTAGCCAGGCTGATGCGGAAACACCACATCAGCAGCATTGTCAGAGGGAAATACCGGGTGCAGACCACCGACTCCAATCACCTGTTCACCGTGGCCGAGAACCACCTGAACCGGGACTTTAGCACAGAGCGGCTGGCTCAGAAATGGGTATCTGATTTGACCTACATCAGAACCGGGGAAGGCTGGCTGTACCTGATGGCGGTGCTGGACCTGGCTGCCCGGAAGGTGGTGGGCTGGGCATTGAGCGAGACCATGGAGGCCGAATCGACAACAGTGGCAGCCTTTCAGATGGCCGTGAGAAACAGGCCGGTGACTCAAACCCTGCTGTTCCACTCGGACCGGGGCGTGCAGTACGCCTGCAGCGTCTTCCGCCAGCAACTGAAGGGATTACCTGTATGTAGTGCAGAGCATGAGTCGCAAGGGTAACTGCTGGGACAATGCCGTGGCCGAGAGCTTCTTCAAAACATTGAAAACAGAGCTGGTCTACCACCGCAAGTTCACCACCAGGCAAGAAGCCTGGCTGGCTGTGTTTGAATATATCTTAGGCTTCTACAACCGGGAAAGGAGACACTCAGCGCTGGGCTACCTCACACCCTGCCAGTATGAGGAAAGACTATACAAACAAAGAATGGCTGCCTGAGAAAAACCCTACAGTAAACCGTTGCAATT
>NZ_JAHYXK010000005.1 GCF_019443125.1 Pontibacter aydingkolensis
CGCGTTACGCACCCGTGCGCCACTAACCACAGAACCGAAGTCCTGTGGCTCGTTCGACTTGCATGTATTAGGCCTGCCGCTAGCGTTCATCCTGAGCCAGGATCAAACTCTCCATTGTAAAAATTACTGCGGTGGGCGAACCCACCAATGTGTCTGTCAGATCCCGGCCGTCTCTTCGGCCCCCAGAGGGGGCCGGCGCGGGTGGCCCGAAGGCCGCGCCCCGCGCGGATTACCTATTCTTGTCTTTTATTCTCTTTTTGTCTCAACAATCTCTCAAAGAACTTGCCGAAGACCTGTCGTCTTCGCCTGACACGCCAACCGCGTGTGATACCCTCTTTTCTCTTTCCCTTTAAAGAGCCGCTTGCTCTTTTGCGGGGTGCAAAGGTCGGAAAACTTTTCCGAATCCGCAACAATTATTTTCAGGGAATTTCCTCTCTTTTCTTTCCTTCCTCTTCAGGCTGCCCCTTCCAGAAGGGCTTCTCTTTTGAAGCGGGCTGCAAAGGTAAGAAACATTTCTTATTTCATTGCAAGCTTTTTCAGGAAAGTTTTTTTAAAGTTTTCAGAAGTCACTCTGTTTCCCTTTCCCCCATCCGAGCGACTCTCAGAACCGGGTTGCAAAGGTAAGAACTCTTTTCGAATCCGCAACACCCGGGGTGAAAAAATTTCAAGGTTTTTTTAGAAGCGATCTGCCTTCTCAGCAGCTACAAGGGCCTTTTTAAACTCCCTTTCCCTCCTCTAACTCCCCTGTTCCTGCCGAACCGGGATGCAAAAGTAGAAAAGAGTTTCGACTTTGCAAGGGCCACGGCCCAAAATAGTTGCGCAACCTACGTAAGGCACTGATTCTGAAGCAGAATATTTTTCAGCAACCTTTTACTCAGGTCCCTGCTGGAGCTTTATCCTTTTTATAGGCGCAGATTGTAAACTTTTGATTCTTCATTCTAGTTCATTTCATCCCTACTTTTTCAATCACTCTTTTTCAACCTATACTATACTATACTATACTATACTATACTATACTATACAGCCCTTTCCTTCTCTTTACCCTCCGCTACGCTATTCGCATAGTCCTGCAAGTAACTGTATAACTCTGTAAGCTTACCAGCCCTGCCGATGGTACCGCGCTCCAGCACTCCTTCTTTATCATTATTAAACAGGTGTGGGAACACATTATCTATAAGGTGACGCCCAAACTCACGGGATGCATTTCGTGGCAACTCGCACGGTAGGTTGTCTACAGCCATTATAGTTATATTTTCTTTTCGGCTATAGGGCGGCTCCAACTCTCCTGTCTTTGGATTATAATCGTATGCAGGGTCTGGTATGGAGGTAGCGCGTTTTGTAGTTGGTATAGATCCGTCCACGTCGCAGGTAATATCTGCAATGGTATTGATCCTGAAATCTGGTTGACGGGTATCATCTTCTGTAAATAGCTTTGGCGCACGCGGGTCCCAATAAGCACATGCCAGTAGCAAATCGGTTACTTTCGTAAACTTCCGAAAGGTACTCTTATATAGCTCCGGGTGAGCGTAAAAATCCGGTGAGTCCCATACTTCCACATCTGGCCTTGTATTATAGTCCCCGGAGTGGAGTTGAGCATATACCGGCTCCGTAAACTGTTTATATAAATAGTCGAACACACTTACCTTCCGGATTCCCATTTTATCCAGCACTTCCATAGCACCGCCTGCTACCCGGCCCCCGCCTGTAACAGTAATCTTTATCGGAGGCAGCTTTACTTTAAAGTATTCTTCCTGCATATCCTCTATCTCGTGGCAAAGGTAAGCCGGCTTCAGGTCAAACAGCCTATGCTTTTTACCATAAGTCAACATTCCATTATAAGCTCCTACAATACCTGCGTAGTGTCCGAAGGCAACCACCCGCTGGCCTTCAGGAGTAGTAAGGGTCTCATAATCTATTAAGGTGATCTTTTTATCAAGTATAGCACGAAGCAGCTTTGCATTATGGGGCTGCTTTTTTATAGTGTGGGAGAAAAAGAAGTATGTCTTATTTGGGATCAGCTGGTCAATGGGCACTTCTTTAACACCCATTAGTATATCACAGTCGCTTAAATCTTCCTGCATCGGGATGCGCAACTCTTCATACTCTGCATCTTTGAAGCAGCGAATATCGCTTGGCTGCACGACTATCTCCAAATCCGGAAACTCCTGTAGCGCTTCTACACACTTTTTTGGCGTAAGCGGCACACGTTTATCTACAGGTATTTTACCTTCTTTTATGATTCCAATTTTAAGCTTGCTCATGAATATTAAACTCTTGAATTGTTAAGCTGTTATTATTGTTAAGCTAAAGTAAAAGAAAAAGCGGCATTAGTAAGGCTTAACTGGTTCGTAAATCTGCCTGACCCTAATACACTATATAATATAATAAGGTGTAGTTGAGCAGGACCTAACTATTTGGCCTTGATGCTTCAATATAACAAACATTTACTATTACTTTGCAGAAAATAAGAGGCCAACAACGTTTTGCTGGCCTGATAAAAGTGCTAAACCCATTTTTCCCAGTCAATAGATCATCGATATGATATTTAAAACCAAACCTGCAGACGTGTTTAAGGAGCGCCATAACGGCCCTGACAAAGAGCAGATGCAGGATATGCTTAAAACCATCGGGGTAGACTCGCTGGACCAGCTGATTGATGAGACCGTACCGGCCGCTATCCGCTTGAAGAACCCATTGAACCTGCCAGCAGCTATGACAGAAACTGAGTTCCTGAACCAGTTCTCGCAGATCGCGAAGCAGAACAAAATAAACAAGTCGTACATAGGGCTTGGCTACAACGACACTATTTTGCCTCCGGTTATACTTCGTAATATTATGGAGAACCCGGGTTGGTATACTGCTTATACTCCTTACCAGGCTGAGATCGCACAAGGTCGTTTAGAAGCTCTGATCAATTACCAGACTATGGTGATGGACCTGACAGGTATGGAGATTGCCAACGCATCGTTGCTGGACGAAGGTACTGCCGCTGCTGAGGCAATGGGTATGTTCTACGCAAACCGCAAAGGAGCCCGCAAAACTGCTAATCGTTTCTTTGTATCGGAGCTGGTATTGCCACAAACTATAGATATACTTTCTTCACGTGCTATTCCGATCGGCATTGAGTTGGTAATCGGCGATCACCGTGAAGTAGATTTCTCTGACGAGACATTATTTGGTGCGCTGGTGCAATACCCAGCTGCCGATGGTGCCATTTTTGATTATACTGACTTTATCTCTAAGGCGCACGAACAGGAAATGTTTGTAGCCGTAGCTGCAGATATACTTTCGCTTACGCTCTTAACACCTCCGGGTGAAATGGGTGCTGATGCTGTAGTTGGCACTACGCAGCGCTTTGGTGTACCAATGGGCTTTGGTGGCCCCCATGCGGCATACTTTGCTACAAAAGATTCGTTTAAGCGTGTTATCCCGGGTCGTATTATTGGTATTTCTGTGGATGCAGCTGGTGACAAGGCTTACCGCATGGCCCTGCAGACACGTGAGCAGCACATCCGTCGTGAGAAGGCTACTTCCAACATCTGTACTGCACAGGTATTACTTGCTGTAATTGCAGGTATGTATGCCGTTTACCATGGCCCTCGTCGCCTGAAGTATATCGGTTTAAATACTCACGCGCTGGCACAGCAACTAGAGAAAGGCTTAAAGGCACTAGGCTTTGAGCAGCAGAACGAGCAGTATTTCGATACACTTAAGATTGCAGCTGAGAGTGCTGACATGCAGAAAGCTATTCGTGCGGAGGCTGAAGCAGCAGGTATTAACTTCCGTTATTTCGGAGAGAACAATATCGGTATCTCGCTTCACCAGAATACAAACCTTGCAGATGTAAAAGCTATACTTGCTGTATTCGCCAAGGTAGCCGGTAAGTCTGCAGATGTATTAGGTATAGATGCATTACCTGAAGACACTGATATAACCTGGGCTGATAGCCTGATCCGTAAGAGTGACTATTTAACACACGAGGTGTTTAACAAGCACCACTCTGAACACGAGATCCTGCGTTATATGAAGCACCTGGAGAACAAGGATATTTCTTTGGTTCACTCGATGATCTCTTTGGGCTCTTGCACCATGAAGCTGAACGCTACGGCCGAGATGATTCCGGTTACATGGCCGGAGATCGGACAGCTTCACCCGTTTGCTCCTGCTGATCAGACAAAAGGCTATGCACAGATATTTAAAGACCTGGAGGCTTGGCTATGCGAGATCACCCGTTTCGATGCAGTATCGCTTCAGCCAAACTCAGGTGCACAGGGTGAGTACGCCGGCCTGATGGTTATCCGTGCTTACCACGAGTCGCGTGGCGATCATCACCGTAACATTTCCCTAATCCCGTCTTCTGCACACGGCACTAATCCTGCTTCTGCGGTAATGGCCGGTATGAAAGTGGTGATTGTGAAGTGCGACGAGAAAGGTAACATTGACGTGGCTGACCTGCGTGTAAAAGCTGAGCAGTATAAGAATGAGCTGTCTTGCTTAATGGTGACATACCCATCTACGCACGGTGTATATGAGGAAAGCATCATCGAGATCTGCCAGATCATACATGACAACGGTGGCCGTGTTTACATGGACGGTGCCAACATGAACGCACAGGTAGGTTTAACATCGCCGGCGCACATCGGTGCTGACGTTTGCCACCTGAACCTGCATAAGACCTTCTGTATACCTCACGGTGGTGGTGGTCCTGGTATGGGCCCAATTGGTGTAGTAAAAGACCTTGCACCGTTCCTGCCTGGTCACGCTGTAGTTGATCTGGGTCGTAAGGATGCTATCAATGCTATCTCAGCTGCGCCTTGGGGTTCTGCTTCTATCCTGCCTATCTCTTATGCTTACATTGCTATGATGGGTGGCGAAGGTTTAACAGAAGCTACGAAGGTGGCTATCCTGAACGCGAACTATATTAAAGCTCGCCTGGAGCAGCATTACCCTGTACTTTATGTAGGTACAAATGGCCGTTGCGCACACGAGATGATCCTGGATTGCCGTGAGTTCAAAAAGTATGGCGTAGAGGTAGAAGATATTGCGAAGCGTTTGATGGACTATGGTTTCCATGCGCCAACTGTATCATTCCCGGTAGCGGGTACTTTGATGGTAGAGCCAACAGAGTCGGAAGCACAGGAAGAACTGGACAGATTCTGCGAAGTGATGATCTCGATCCGTGAGGAAATACGTGAGATTGAAGCCGGCAAGGCTGACCAGAAGAACAACGTGCTAAAGAATGCACCACATACTATGAAAGTGGTGATGGTAGAGAACTGGGAAAGACCTTACTCTCGTGAGAAGGCAGTGTTCCCTATGGCTTACCTGCGCGACAACAAAGTATGGCCAACCGTTAGCCGCATTGACAGCGCTTACGGCGACCGCAACCTGGTTTGCTCTTGCGCTCCGATTGAAGCTTACAACGAAAATGGAAATGAGATGGTAGCTATCGGCTAAATCATCTTAATTTATACTTTGAAAAGCCTGGCCAAGTGGTCAGGCTTTTTTGCTTTATGTGCACTTTATAAATGCACATCCACTAAATAATAAGTGCATGTGCCCAACTAAAAAAGGCCTTTTAAACAGACCTCCACGATATCTCCGTATAAATGCTTAAATGAAAATACTAACCTTTAGCTTATAAAAACTATGAAGAAAGCCACAAAACGAGCACAGTTGATTTTGCTGGGACTGTGCTTTCTGATTTTAGGATGCGCACCTACAGTTGATGTAAACACTGATTATGCACAAGATGCAAACTTTAGCCAGTATCAAACTTTCAGTTTTTACCAGGAGCAGCCAACAGAAGCAAAAGCAACTTCAGGAAATTACGATACAATGCTTGATCAGCGACTTAAGACAGCTATCCGCCAGTCATTAAGTACCCAAGGCCTTACATATGATGCCAGCAGCCCAGACTTAAAGGTTGCCTATGATGTGGCAGTTGACACCGAGACAGAAGTAAACACAAATTATGCATATCCTCGGGGCTTTGGCTACGGCTATAGCCATTGGTATGGCTACCGCTACAACTATGGGTTTAATCGCTTCCCGGCTACCTATAAAACAATAAACCAGTACAAACAAGGCACAATTGTAGTTGATTTAGTTGATGTAGATTCAAATGAGTTAGTTTGGCGCGGCGTTGGAGAAGCCCCAGTTGATATGGCTGGAGACATTAGCCAGGAACGTATCAACACCATTGTCAGTAATATCCTAAAGCAATATCCTCCTACAGGAAACTAAGCACACTTGTCATACTTAGCCACCCCAAGGATTTTACATCTATGTTGGAAGATCCTTTTTTACACTTACAATAGCTACTTCAGTTTAATCCTTGTACAGTAAAGAAAAAGAGCACACCGAAGCATTACATTGAAACTACTAAACTATAAAACCTTTCAGACACTGGTTTACAGCCTAAAACTTATACCTAAGTAAAAATTTTTATGAAAAAAATTTATTTTCAAAATGTTATACAATAACACCAACAAAAGCAGGTTTAACCCATAACACAGCAAACACTAAGCATAAAAGTACAATTTACTTAACACCCCATAGCACTTTGCAAAGTATACTTTAAACAAAATATATAAACCGTACTATGTAAATCTGTAATGCTTTTATACCTTTGTGCCGTCAAAACACAAACCTGAACAAAATCAATATTGGTTATGAAGAAATTGCTAACTGCAACACTTACTTTAGTAGCTCTGCTAGTTGTCACTACACAGGCCTCGGCACAGGTTGCAGCATTTAATAGCTTATCGCTTCATTTCTCTAATTCGATCCTTACAACAGCACAATACCACCAGGTATTAGAAAGTGCGAAATCAGGTAACAAGAACACAAATGAGATTACAGCTGTCACTAAGCAACACCTTAGCGCTTTACCGACTACTGGCTACGTGTTTGGCGACAATACCGAAAGCAAACCAATTACTATTCTAGGAGAGGCTACTTTAGAAGCTGAGCCTATGGATACTGCATTAGAGAACTGGATAACGAAAAAACTTGCCATGCAGCATCCTAAGTACCGCGGCAAACAATAGAACTGCCTTTACGAGCTATACTAAACAAAACCGCCTTTCCGTTGTTCAGCCGTAAACATGCTTGTAGCGTATAGCTACCCAAAAGCGTAAACTACAGCTAGAACTATGGTATTTTACAAACAACTACCTTTTATTCGGGTTAAGGCAACTGTTATACTTCTTCTCATACTTTTCTGCACAAGCTGTTCCCCAGCTGTAAGCGTACAGTCTGCTTACGACCCGTCTATTAATTTCTCAACATACCAGACTTTTGCCTGGCATCCGGCAGAGGTTCCGGCACCTAAGCAAGGCACTGGAGGCGCATTATATAGTACCTTGCTTGATCAGCGTGTAAAAGAAGCGATTGCCAGCGAATTGGTAAAAAATGGAATAAAGCCGAGCATCGATAACCCTGGCTTACTTGTTGCCTACGATATTGCCGTTGAAACCCCACAGGAGCTTAACAATACAAACATACTACAACCCGGCTTTGGATATGGGTATAGCTATTGGTACGGTTATAGGTACAGATACAGCGGAACAGGCCTGCAGAACTTCAGGAGTATTGCAGATTACAAGATTGGTACGCTTGTTATTGACTTAATTGATCGTAACACTAATAATGTAGTATGGCGTGGGGCTTTTGATGCTGAGATTGACCCAGTGATAATAGATGAGGACAAAATAAACAGGGCAGTTGCCAACCTAATGTCTCAGTTCCCGCCTGTGCCCAGAACTTCCCGCTAAAGTATAAACGCAGGCAATTGCTATAATTTATAGCTCAGGTTAACTCCTCCGTAGTAATTTCTGTCAGGTGCAGGCTGGAAAAAGCGTCCTCCAAAAGCGTTTAAGTCATTGCCCAGGCTATACTTTTTGTCTGTTATATTATCTACTCCGCCAAAAACCTCTAACACAAACTTACTGCCCAGATTGCGCTTTATGCCGGCACGTGCACCAAGTATAAAATACCTGTCAGCAAAAACGGTGTTCTCATCGTTCAGCGGCAATTCATCCACATAGTTTGAGGTCAGGTTAATGTAAAGCCCAAATCTGGTTGCAAAATCGAGGCCTGCAGCGGCTACATGCGGTGCTACACCAGTCAATTTGTTTCCTGACAAGTCTTCTTCGTCTTTCTGATAGTCTTTAAACCTGAAGTGGCTGTAAGTATAGCTGCCCCATACTTTAACGTTGCTCAACTGCTGAGCCGGCTGATCCAGTAACGTATAAGCTGCACTCAATTCCAATCCTTTTTGGCTCGTAGATCCTACATTCCGGAAAACGGCTACACTCGACACGTCCTGCCGGCTTATAATGGTTTCTTTTAATCTGAAGTAGAACCCTACCACATCAAAACTAAGCTTACCAGCAAATCCACGGATGCCAGCCTCATAGTTTATGCCTTTTTCGGCCTCCAGATCTTCGTTTAATGTACCGTCGGATGTTAGAATCTCTTCTTCGGTTGGAGGTGAGAAGCCGGAACTTATACTTGCATGCGCCGAGATCTTGTCTGAAAGGCGTTTGAGCAAAGCAACTCTCGGAGAAAGCACCGCTTCAAAATCACGGTTATATTTATAGTTGCCGCTGCCCACCTGCTGCAAACGGGTAATTTCATACTTGGTGTCGTTCAGGCTAAGGGCAGCAGTGGCTATAATTTCTGCGGGAAGCTCAAACTCAGCCTGGGCAAAAAGGAAGCCGGTTTTAGCTACCACCTCATCGTCGGTGCGCAGGTTTCCGGGAGTGCCGCTGTTATTATCATAGGTACGGGCCGCTTCGAATCCTCTCTGAAATTCGCCGCCTAAGGTGAAGGTCGAGCTTATACTTCCTAGATTGGTGTTATAAGCAAAGCTGCTACGCGCGCCATACTCTTGATTCGTGTTGCGTTCGTAATCTGTGTTAAACGGGTTATCTTTAAACTTGTGCAGACCATATACAGCAGTGGTGTTATGCAAGTTATCACTGAATCTATACTCTTGTTTCAGCCCTACGTTTATTCCCTCCAGACTGATAGAAGCATTTTGCTTTACGCTGCCAAACATGCCGCCACGCGCCTGCCTTGGGTTCTCGTCATACTGCTCCTGCGTTAAACCCCCAGGCAATTCATAGTATAGATCAGAGTAGATAATATTGGCATTGATGGTTCGTTTTTCTGAAGGAGTAAACTCTGAGGAGATAAGCAGCACATCGCGGTCTACGGCAGACTGCTCGCGGTAGCCATCGTACTGCTGTTTTGTATACTGCACCAACACACTGCTGTTATCGGAGCCTGCACTAACCGTTGCAGTATACTTCCTGAAGCCATAAGAGCCGGTTGTGGCTCCAAGTTGTACAGATTTTTCTCCGGCAGCGGCTCTGCGCGGCTCCAGCAAAACAGTTCCGCCTGTGCCCGCACCATAAATGCTGCCCGTTGGCCCTTTCAATATTTCTATACTCCCGATATTGGAGGCGTCGAGTAAATTAAGCGCTGTAGTGCCGTTAGCTTCCGTAAACGGGATACCATCAAAGTATACTTTCACGTTCCGGATGCCGTACGGCGACCTAAGTGAACTTCCCCTGATAGATAACCGGTAACTGGCTGGGGCCCGTTCCTCCATTCGCACGCCGGGTACTGTATTTACAGCTCTTACCAGCGAGCTCTCATCAAAGCGTTCTATACTTGCTCTATCTACTATACTTATGGCACCGGCAGTCTGCAACAGCGGACGGTTAGTCTCATACCCTGTAATCACCACCTCTTTTAACTGCGCAGCATCCGGCTGTAAAAGCACTCTTATTTCACTACCATTAGCTGGTAGGGCTACGCGTTGCGCTTTATACCCGATCAGGTTAAAATTAATGTATTGCGTTTCTCCAGTAGGATTTAAAAAGAAGTAGCCCTCTGTGTTGGTGATAGCTTGTGCGCCTGTATTGGCTGTTACTGTTACACCCTCAAGCGGTAAAGCTGTATTTGCATCCACTACATAGCCTTGTAAGGTATTCTGAGCTATAAGAAGTTGCGGCAGGAGCAGCAGGAAAGTGTAAATAAGTAGTTTCAGTTTCATAAGTAGGGTGATAATGCTCTCAAAACGTAGCTGCCAGCTTAAGGTTTATCCGAATAAAAAGCTAAAAGGCGGCCATATTGTTTCAGAAACAAAACAGGATTGTTGATGGTAGTAGTATAAGACACTGGTATCAAGCGCGACCATACTCACAGACAAACTTACACTAAACTATGAAAACAATACTTATACTTCTTTCCGCAGGGCTCTTGTTAACTTCAATCACGGTATCGGCACAAGAGAAAAATAAGCCCATTTCTGCCTCAATGGAGGGCAATATCTTTAAACCCGCCAAAGTACCTGCCACCGATGAGCGCGTGCGCCAGCTTAAAGTACCCACAGGCTTTACCATTACCAAATTTGCCGAAAACCTGAACAAGCCCCGTATGCTAGCCGTGCACACCGACGGAACCGTGTATGTAACAGATCGTGAAAAAGGTACTGTAACTATGCTGCGCGACACAAACAAGGACGGCAAAGCAGACCAACAAAAAGTAGTAGCTACTAAAGATCAGATGCATGGCATTGCCTTACGCGACAATAAAGCCTACCTGGTAACGGTTAACGAGGTTTACACGGCTGATATTAACAAAGACGGCACACTGGGCCAGTTAAAAATGATAGCCGACAAATTGCCAGACGGCGGGCAGCACGCAAACCGTACGATAGAATTCGGTCCGGATGGCATGCTATATGTATCGGTGGGCAGTACCTGCAATGCCTGTGATGAAACCAGTAAAGAGAGCGCTACGATGCTGCAAATGAAACCGGACGGCTCTGGGCGTCGCATTTACGCAAAAGGCCTTCGCAACACCATCGGCTTTGACTGGCATCCGCAAACAAAAGAATTCTGGGGATTTGACCACGGCATTGACTGGCTGGGCGATGAGGTGCATGGAGAAGAACTGAATAAACTAGAAGATGGCGGAGATTATGGCTGGCCTTATGTTTACGAAGATGGCAAACCTAACCTGGCCGACGAACCACCGATGGGTATGAGCTGGGAAGAGTACGCAAAAAAAACCAAGTTTCCGGCATTAACCTACACTGCCCATAGTGCACCCCTGGATATGATCTTTTACAAAGGCACCCAGTTTCCGAAAGAGTATCAGGGTGATGCCATTGTAACGTTACATGGCTCCTGGAACCGTAAAGAGCCTTCCGGCTATAAAGTGGTGCGGGTGCGTTTTGATAACGGCAAACCAACTAAGGTGGAAGACCTTGTTACTGGCTTTCTCATAAATGGTAACCAGCAACAGTTTGGCCGTGTGGTAGGCCTGGCGCATCATCAGGACGGTTCTTTACTGATTTCAGACGATGCCAACGGGGTAGTTTATCGCCTGGCCTATACAGGCAAAAAGTAATAGCTGTATAAAGGTATAGCCGGCAGGATGGCTGCTGGTTATACTTTTACGGTGCAGGCTAAAAGTAAAAAAGCTCCGGCAGAAACTGCGGAGCCTTTCCAAACTATGAAAGCTAATGAGAATCTTTATATCAATTATTTGATAATCCTGAATTCAGTGCGGCGGTTAAGCTGGTGTTCTTCTTCAGAACACTCTACGCCATCGGCGCAGCCATTTACCAACCTCGATTTGCCGTAGCCCTTGGCAGTTAACCTGCTTCTGTCTATTCCCTGCGATACAAGGTAATCTACGGCGGCTTTTGCTCTCCGCTCCGACAGCACGTTGTTATACTTAACACTTTCGCGGCTATCAGTGTGCGAGCTCATTTCTATTTTAACCTCTGGATTATTCTTCAGCACCGTTGCCAGCTTGTCCAGCTCAGTTGCGGCGTCTGTACGGATATCCCATTTATCCAGGTCGTAGTAGATATTTTCCAGTACAATAGCTCTATTAAGCTCATTTTTATCAAACAGCATGGCTATTTGTACTGTATCTCCGGCATTGGCAGGTATTTCTGCCAGTTTTTCCTGTGTAAGGTAGCCGTCTTTGGTGCCCAGCAACGAATAAATATCCCCTCTGCGGCCATCCATAAAGTACTGTCCCCTCTCATCTGTGATAACCACCACCGAATCGTTTAGGTTCTTTTGGGCCACAACAATTTTTGCTTTCGGCAGCGGTACTTCAATATTGCGTTTTTCGTCATTCTGCTTGCGCTCCAGGGTAATAAGCTCTATCACAACAGGGCGCTGCAGCATTTTAAAGGAGAAAATATCTTCAGTGCCGTTTTCCGAGTCGCGGTTAGATGAGAACAAGCCTTCTTCGCCAACTCTTGTGAACATGATGCCGTAATCGTTTTTTGCAGAGTTGATAGGTGCTCCAACGTTTCTAACCTTCGTCCAGGCGGCGTGGGTGCCCTCCGCTTCAAAAACATCCAAACCACCAAAACCTATGTGCCCATCTGAGGCAAAGTATAATTTACCGTCGGCATCTACATAAGGGAAGCTTTCGCGTGCTGCAGTGTTAATGGTTGGGCCTGCGTTTACAGGTTTGCCCCACGTGCCATCGGCTTGTTTTATACTATAAAATATATCTGTATCGCCTAATGTGCCTTCCATATCCGAGGCAAAGTATAAAACCTTACCGTCTGGTGATATAGCCGGATGCCCTACAGAATGCGACTCCACGTTATTGTAAGCAAAAGGCTGTATGTTAGACCAGGTTTCACCCTGCTTTTCTGCAGTAAATATTTCCAGGCGGTTTACAAACTCTTTGGCAGCAGGCGCTTTTGCCCAACTGGTAGGGTCTGCGTTTACATGGTTTTTCTTAGGCACCATGTGCGTTCTGGTAAAGTATAGCGTTTTACCATCTTCAGCAGCAGAGGCCGTGGCATTGTGGTACTCAGAGTTGATCACTTCTTCCAGTGCCTTTGGTGCTCCCCAGTTACCGGCCTCGTTCTGCTGTGCCGTAAACAGTTGCAGGTATGGGCGTCCTGTCCAGCCATACACATCCGTCTTCTTGCTATCACTTAAGCCTCTGTCGGAGGTAAAAATGATCTGGTTACCATACTGCATCGGGCTAAAGTCTGAGAAACCATTCGTATTTATACTTGCAACAGGCTCCACAACTGCAGCAGCAGGTTTGCCTAACCAAAGTATGGCTCTGTCGCAGGCGGCGATCAGCTCCTGTGCTTTATCCTCTTTCTCGGGCATTTCATCAGCCCATAGCATGTACTGGGCTTTAGCCTCTTCGTATTTGCCGTTGCTGCGAAGCGCCTCAGCGTAGAAGTATGAACTCATTGGATCGTGGCCTTCCAGGCGTACCACTTTAGCATACCATTCTTCGGCTTTCTGGTTCTGGCGCGTCAGGCGGTAAGCGTCTGCTATGCGCTGCATGGTGGCCAGATCCGGGTCTTTTTTCTGAACAGCTACCTGATAATTTTCAAGGGCCAGGGCAAACTCGTAGTTCTCGTACTGTTTGTTTGCCTTTTTCAGCTCTGTTTGTGCCTGGGCTGCAGTGCCTAAACCCATCATGGCCGCTATTACAAAGTATAAGGGTGTAGATTTATAGTTCATCGTATATAGGGCTTATGATTAAAAATATTGCGGCGTGATAATTCTGGTATCCTGCTTTTTAAAGAAGTAATAGCCAACTGAGATCTCGTGCGTGTTAAAGCCTTTCATATCGTTCAGCATCTTATCGTAAGCATAGCCCAGGCGCAACGATTTGTGTATCTGCAGCTCGGCGATCAGGGCTACGGCTGTGCGCTTGTTGGTATACTCCAGATCAGCTTTATCATTGAAGATATTCACACTGGTTCGGTAAGAGCTACCTAGCCAGAGCTTATCACCAAGCAGGATAAAAGCATTCAGGTCCACGTTGGCCGGGGCTTTAAAATCCTCTTTAACCAGCATGCTTGGCTTAACCTTTACAAAACTGCCCAGGTCGAACACGTAGCCTGTTGTAAAGTAGTAGTGGCGCTCCGGCTCTATGTACTGCATATCTTTAAACTGTAGCAGGTCTGAGGCTGATAAACCGGCGTAAAACCGCTCTGTGTGAAAGTATGCACCCACTTTTATATCGGGCTTTATACTTGTCTCTCTGCCGGCAGGTATGGTTGGGTCATCATCAATGCCTAACTCATTACCATCCAACGTATGCTGCACCAGACCCGGGGCCAAGCCCAGGCTAAATATGCCATTTTCGGTTATCTGCAGTTTTACAGCCAGGTTTGCGTAAGCCGAAAGCTGCGACTGCGCCCCAATCTTGTCGCGGGTAATGCCAAGCCCTACCCCCAGCCTGTTGTTGGCTGCAATGCCATCTACGGCCAACGACTGTGTAGCCGGGGCTCCTTCCATACCCGTCCATTGCGAGCGGTGAAAGGCATTAATGTTAAGCACGCCCTTACTACCCGTGTAAGCCGGATTTATGTTCATGCTGTTAAAGATATACTGCGAGTACTGTGGGTTTTGCTGGGCACTAGCTCCAAGGGCAAGCAGTAGGGCCAGCAGGGTATAAAATAATCTCATTGTCTTTTCTTTATCGGTTGATAAGAATATTACTTAGCGGAAGATGGTCACGTAGCCGGTAAATACTTTATCTGCTCCGTCGCACATGGTCACACTTACTCTGTAGAAGTAGGTTCCCGGCTCTAGTTTATTGCCGTTCCAGTCGTTTTGGTAATTGTCCTTTTTGTATACTTCAGATCCCCAGCGGTTAAAGATCACTACCTGGTTTTTAGGATATTTCAGAAGATTCTCAACTACCCAGGTGTCGTTTTTGCCGTCGCCGTTCGGGCTAAATGCTTTCGGGAATGCCAGATCACCTTCAATAAGAGACTTGTCTATTGGCAAGCTGGTTGCAGGTCCTGCGCATGTTCCGTTGTTTGCAACCACGGTCACATCGCCAAAGGCATTCGGGTTATCCAGTTTAACCGAGATAGTTGTCGTACCCTGTCCCGATACGATCGTGAAGCCGACTGGCACTGTCCAGGTATAATCTGTGGCTCCTGGTACGGCGTCTATGGTGTACATCAGTCCGTCGCACAGTGTGCTCATGTCTTTAATGGCAACCGGTGCAGTTGGAGGTGTTGTTACATTTACAGTTCGTGTACTGGCTGCACTGGTACCGCAGTCGTTAGTAGCTGTTACACTTACCTCGCCGCCGGTGGCTCCTGCATTTACTGTAATGCTAAGCGTTCCCTGCCCACTCACGATCGTCCATCCTTGCGGCACTGTCCAGTTGTAGGTGTTGCTGCCAGTAAGGACTGCAATGCTGTAAGTCAGGTTCTCGGTGTTGGCACAAGTTGCGTCAGGTCCTTCTATAGCGCCAGGTGCTGCCGGAACCGGGGCCGGAGCGACATCCAGTTTTGCGCTTGCACCTTCGCCACATGCGTTGGTACCTGCTACTGTAATCTGTCCTGAACCACTGCCAACTTCTACTTCTATGGTAGTGCTGCCCTGGCCGCTCTTAATGATCCAGCCTTCAGGCACTGTCCAGTTATATCCAGTGGCTCCATCTACACCTGCTATACTATAAGTAAGTATAGACCCTAGGCATGAACCTTGGCTGCCATTAATGGTGAGGGGTGCCTGTGGCCCGTTGTTTATACTTGTAGTATACACAGCTGCCTCGCTTGAACCGCATTCACCGTCTGCTGTTACTGTTACATCGCCGGCATTAGTGCCTGCTGTTACCTTTATAGTAGTTGTTCCCTGGCCGCTTTCTATTACCCAGCCTGCCGGTACTGTCCAGGTATATCCTGTTGCGCCATCTACCGGGTTGATAGTATAGGTTAGGTCACCGGTGTTACCGCACGATGCAGCTGGGCCAGAAATACTTGCTGGTGTAGCCGGAGGTGTTTTCGTAGTGATGGTAATCGTGGCGGCTTCGCTTGTAAAACATTCGTTGCTGCCTTTTACTGATAATGTACCGCCATTGGCTCCGATAGTAACAGTAACTGTTTTGCCATCTTGTCCGGCTGTTATCAGCACATCACCTGTCGAGTTCCACTCATATGTCGCATTATCACCTAAACCTTCTGCGGTATAAGTCAAGCCTTCGCTGTTCATGCAAACATTTGCATTGCCTGCGATACTCGGTGCCGGAGGCGTTGTGGTAACTTTTACCTCTTTCTCTACAGTGTATGTTTTTCCGCACAGATCAGTTACACGGGCAATTACTTTGCCTGATGTTTCCCCTATGTTTACTGTTATGGTATTGCCTGATCTGGATACTTCTGTTAAGCCACCTGTTAATTCGAAGTCATAAGTTGCTCCCTGCACTGCTGTTACGGTGTAGGTTACGTTGGCTGTTTCGGCGCATTGTGCCGCACCACCGTCCAGTGACAGCGTTGGCGCAGGACATGTAACCTCAATTGGCTCAGGGTCGGTGTTATTACCCGGGTTCGGATCCGGAGTGGTAGTGCCAACACTTGCTGTATTTAATATCTGGCCTGCACCAATAATCTTTGCAACAAGAGTCAGTGTAGCAGTTTCTCCGTTTGCCAGCGTGCCTACTGTATAAGTACCAGTTGCCGGATCAAATGTGCCTTTGGTAACATCAAAGCTCAGGAGCTCCAGCGTGTTTGGCAGTTGCTCGTTTACCAGTACATTTTCTGCTGCATATGGCCCGTTGTTTCTTACAACTATAGTATAGGTTACTGTACCTCCCACTACATAAGGTGCGCCGCTTGCAGTTTTAATTACGCTAAGGTCAGCAGAGATAACAGGTACGATAATAGGATCTTCACCATCGTTGTTGCCTGGGTTAGGGTCAGGGTTGTTGCTGCCTACGCTTACTTTATTTGTGATTTCGCCTGCAGCCAGAATCTTAAAGGTTATCTTAAGCTCAGCTGACTCGTTTAGTTTAAGTTCTTCTATTACCCATTCCTGCCTTACCGGGTCATAAGTTCCTGCGCTGGCGCTTTCTACACGCACAAACTCCAGCTCGGGCGGCATCACCTCACTTACAACCACACGCGATGCAGTACCAGGTCCGGCATTGCTCACTGTTATCGTATAGGTAACCTCGTCTCCAATCTTGTACTCTCCTTCTGCGGCCACTTTGCTTACACTCAGGTCAGCAATAATAATGTTTGGCAGAAAGATGTTATTTGTGTTCAGGTTAACGCAGCCCTTAAGCGACATGGCACGACCAATCAGGTTCACACCTGGTTCCAGGGTAATGTCTCCATCAGAAATGATAGTGCCCTGGAAACTCGTGGAGTTACCAAGTTTAACCTTGCCTTTAACGATCCAGAAAATGTTTTTAGGCTGGGCGCCGTTCTGCAGCAAAAGGCCTGTGCCCGGGGTTGGCAGAGTAGGAGATGGTGTGGTCAGGTCTCCTTCAATAACGAAGATAAACTTTGAGTTTACGTCACCATTGCCATCAAATACGATAATACCATCTAGGTTTACATTGCCATTGCTGTAGTAAACACCCGGAAAGGTTCCGTTGGCTTTCAGGCCTGCATCCGTAAAAGGTGTTGCAGATGCATTGATCCAATAATCATAAACAGCTTTGGCGTCTTGCAAAGCTTCTTTGGCTAAAGGCAAACCTATACTTTTGGTGCCTTTTACCAGCAATATGCCATCATCTGTGAAAACCCCTTCTGGCGCCAGACCTACGTCTCCTGTAACGCCCGTGGTTCCCGTGTTGCTCAAACAGCCAGTACCCAACACAGCAAAAGTGCTAGATTTGCCTAGGCCTGGCTCTGATTGCGCTATGCTAAGGGTGGTGCTGGCAATCAGAAAAAGGGTTAGTAGCAGTAAAAGTCTATTCATATAATTTATGTAAAAGAAAATATAGTATATGTCTAATATATATAGATTCAACTATAGTTATTGAACATTTCCATTTACTTAAACCATATGATTAAGTTATACTAAATTCAAAAAATCATATTTAAAGATATAAATAGTGTAAAATATATTCAATTAGTAATATTTACACTATATCTGACAAAAAGACTTCATTTATGACTGCAATTTTACAACAGTGCAATTTTTTATTATTTAATGTATAAAAGAAGATGGGATATGCGTTAAATCAATGCTATTAGAGGTATATTTTTAAGGTTTTAACATCAAATTAACACTTGTGCCTGCCAACTCACACATAATCCTTGAATAAATAGTACAATTATAAAAAAAGAGCTCCGCCAATTTAATTTAGCGGAGCTCCCTTATCTTTTAAAAGCACAATTAAACATGCACATGTCTTTCGGCATGGTACGAAGAACGAACCAGTGGCCCTGACTCCACATATTTTAAACCTCTGCTTAATCCTTCTTCTCTATAATGGTCAAACAGATCAGGGTGGATAAACTCCGCTACCTCCAGGTGCATTTTGGTTGGCTGCAGGTACTGGCCCAGTGTAAGTATATCACAACCATTGGCAGCCAGATCGTCCATAGCCTGGTACACTTGTTCGCGTGTTTCGCCTAAGCCCAGCATGATACCAGTTTTAGTACGCTTGCCATACTCTTTGGTGCGCTTAATCTGCTCCAGGCTTCGATCATACTTTGCCTGAGGGCGCACCTGGCGGTAAAGCTCCCTTACGGTTTCCATGTTATGCGATACTACTTCCTGCCCCGGTGAGATCATCGTAATCAACGCATCCCAGTTTGCTTTCACATCCGGGATAAGGGTTTCGATAGTAGTAATCGGGGATAGCTCTTTTACCAGTCTTACTGTTTCGTGCCAGATAGCGGCACCGCGGTCTTTCAGTTCGTCGCGGTTGACGGATGTAATAACAGCATGTTTCACACCCATTAGCTGTATCGCCTCTGCCACACGGCGCGGCTCATCTTCGTCGTACTCGTTAGGGCGGCCGGTAGCTACTGCGCAAAATGAGCAGCTGCGTGTACACACATTACCTAATATCATAAACGTGGCTGTACCAGCGCCCCAGCACTCACCCATGTTCGGGCAATTGCCGCTTTCGCAGATGGTGTGCAGCTTATACTCGTCTACTATACTTCTTACTTTAGCATATTCCTTCCCAACCGGCAGCTTTACACGAAGCCAGTTTGGCTTGCGCGGTTTACCTAAAGCATTAAGCCCTTCGGGTGTGGCGTTGGGCTGTATAACCGGAAGTGTAATCAAATCGTCCATGGTTGCAAAGATAGGAAGTTATGCATTAAGAGTTTAGCCATTGGCTAAGATTTGTGCAGGCACATGAGTATACAAGCACTCTCTCGTAACAGTGCTTATACTTTAAATGTTCGCAGGTAAAGTTTTATTTACGGCGGCCGTAGTATAAATTGAGGTATACAGAGGTAAAAAGCTGCTCATTTTCGGCTTGTGGGATGATCACCATTTCTTTCGGGAAAAGCTCCAGCATAAAGCCAACTTCAATACCGGCTATACTTTCGCGGTAGCGGCCATACTCAAAGCTCAGGCCTCCTTTTATATGTGCTCCAAAGTTTACATTAGACTCGCTAAGACCCTGAAACACGGTGCCGTTTCCCATAATATTTTCCAGGCTGCGGTGCTTTTGCGGGTCATACTGTTCTGTGCGGATATCTTCGCCGCCTGGGCCGCCATAGTTATAACGGATGTAATATGGCGCCAATAAGCCAAGCGATGGCCCAGCGGCAGCAATGGCATTTACCTGCACCCCTGACTCTGCTGCTTTTCTGAAAAGGACAAACTCACGGCCATAGTGCGGGCGTATCACAAAAAGGTAGTTTTGCTTTCCGGCAATAAACTGATCTCCTGTTTCGCTGTAAAGCCGGTTCTCTTTCGGGTGTTTGATCTCTACAATCTCCAGGCCGCCAAACTGATACATACGATTGTTCATAGGATACACAGACCTAACAAAGACGCCTCCAATCAGCCCGCCATTGGAGTTAAAGTTAACACCGTAGCTCAACTCATTCTCAAAGCTTTCGTCTTCTTCGGATTGCGCGGTTGCCGTTAACGACAACCCCAAAGCAAATGCAAGTATAAATGAAAGGTATCTTACCACCCGATTATTAATTTATAGTTAGATAAAAGTAACTAAATTTACGCGGTATTCAAAACTATAGTTAACACCCCATGACAACCATAAAGAGCTCATATAAAGGCGACTTACGCACAACTGCCACACACGTTGCCTCTACAAACACCATTATAACCGACGCCCCTGTAGACAATAACGGCAAAGGCGAGGCTTTTTCACCAACCGATCTGGTTTGCGCCGCTCTGGGCAGCTGCATGATGACCATTATGGGCATTACGGCTAACCGCTGCAGCATAAACATAGAGGGCATGGAAATAGACATCGTAAAAGTAATGGCTGCAGAACCACGCCGCATTGCGGAGATTATACTTAACTTTAAAATGCCTTCTAACAGCTATACCGCTAAAGATAAAGCTATACTTGAGAACGCTGCCCGCACCTGCCCGGTAGCCCTAAGCCTTCACCCTGATATTAAACAGACGATCAGCTTCCAGTACTAACATACTTAAAACGGCATGGCACAAAGTATAAGTTGCTATGCCGTTATTTTTTTCTTCAGCGCATCCACGCTTATGCTCAGGTGCGATGCGTCGTACGTGCACATGCCGTCCTGAACCAGCAATAGCTGTGGCGACTGATGTGTTACATGCAGCACATCTGCCACCTCATTGGAAACAGGCCTGTAGCTTAGCAGATCCAGGTAATAAGGTTTTACGTGGTCCAGGCCGGCTCCCTGCCATTGGCGCTCCAGGCGGCTTTTGGCCGTTGAGCTGATAGAGCAGGCGGTGCTATGCTTAAAAATAACAACAGGAGTTTCTTTAGACTCCTGCAATACTTCATCCAATTGTTCTGTACTTGTAAGCGGATGCCAGTTCATAAAATATTCTCTTCCTCAGTGTTCAACAGTTAATTACTACGCTGCTTTTTCTTTCGTGAAAAAAGGCGCTTCTTTTTTACGGGCTCACCGGCATCGTTAAACTGATACCGTTTCCGTTCGTCTTTCTTTGCACGCTTACGGCCAGATTCCCCTATTTTAAATTTATAGGTATTAACATTCAGATGAGTGTCTTTGTACTGCGCTTCAACAGTGTCAGCCTGTCTTAAGAACTTTTTGCGTTGCTGCTTATGGTTATCAGACGATTTATGGCTGATCTGCGCAAAAGCAGGTGTAGCTGCCAGTAACAAAATAACTAACAGACTACATAACCACTTAGGGTCTACCCGAAAAACAGAAATCACATCACACATCTTCACATTTGCTGTTTAGTAGCTTATACTCTTTTGGAGCTAGCTTGTTATAAACGGTTAAACAGTCCCCGCTTTTTTTGTACACGGCCATTTTTGTCCATTGGTACCGATATCCCCTCCAGGCTTTGACTGTTCTTCCCTTTCACACTTATTTTGCTGCTTTTGCCAGGCGGTTTGGGGCAACGCAGAATACCTTTATGCTGGCAGCTGCCGAGTAGTATAAACAGACTCAGCAACGGCAACAGAATAAAAGTTAGTTTTATACTTGAGGGCTTTAACATAGTTTGACTGTTCGTTCTTAATAAGAAAGCATGGCTTCTACCTTTTCGCGCAAGCGCTGTTTTGGCAAAAACTCCTGTTCCAGTGGTGGTGCAAACGGAACAGCAGTATCTAAACTGGCTACACGCGCCACAGGTGCGTCCAACAGTTCAAAGCAATGCTCACTAATCCAGGCAGCAATTTCTCCGCCTATGCCACCTGTTAATGTATCTTCGTGCAGAATAAGTACTCTTCCGGTTTTGGCTACAGCTGCTCTAACAGCCTCTTTATCCCAAGGCAACAGCGAACGCAAATCCAGTATTTCCAGACTTGCATCTGTTAACTCCTGCTGCAACTGTTTTGCCCAGTGCACACCCATACCATACGTAATGATGGTCAGGTCTGTTCCTTCGGCCACGGTTCTGGCCTTTCCTATCTCTACAGTATAGTAGTCATCCGGTATCTCCTGAGAGATAGAACGATACAGCATTTTGTGCTCGAAATACATCACCGGGTTTGGATCTTCAAGTGCTGCATTGAGCAAGCCTTTAGCATCATAAGGAGAAGATGGGTATACTATCTTTAAACCAGGCGTATGAAAGAACCAGGCCTCGTTACTTTGCGAGTGGAACGGACCTGCTGCTGAGCCGGCACCTGTTGGCATTCGCACCACTACATCGGCATTTTGGCCCCAGCGGTAGTGGCTCTTGGCCAGGTTATTTACAATCTGGCTGAAACCTGCACTCACAAAGTCGGCAAACTGCATCTCTACCATGCTTTTCTGCCCGCGCACCGACATACCCAGACCAATGCCAAGTATAGCCGACTCACAAAGCGGTGTGTTACGCACCCGGTCTTTCCCGAATCTATCAACAAAGCCCTCTGTAATCTTAAATACGCCGCCATACTCTGCAATATCCTGCCCCATCAGCACCAGCTCCGGGTAACGCTCCATACTTTGGTGCAGCGCATCCGAAATGGCATCCACAAAACGGCGTTCTGTTTTCACATCCGACGCAGGCTTTATCACCTCCTGGTCAAACGGCTTGTACATATCCTCCAGTTCTTCCTGGCGATTGGCCACAGGCATCGGTGTAGAAAAAGCAGTCTGTAAACCGTCTTCAATCTCGGCTTTCAGTTCTTCTTTTATACTTTCCATAGTCTTCTGCGTCAGCACCAGTTCCTCCAGCAGATACTTCTCAAAGTTCTCTACCGGGTCTTTCTTAGCCCATTTCTCAAACAGCTCCTGTGGCACATACTTGGTACCGCTGGCTTCTTCGTGACCGCGCATTCTGAAGGTCATAGCCTCGATCAGCATAGGGCGCGGGTTCTTACGAATGCTAGCTGCTGCCTGGCGCACGGTATCGTATACTTCCAGCAAATTATTTCCGTCTACCTGAAGGGCATCAATACCATAGGCAGGACCTTTGTCTATAAACTGGTTAAACTTAAACTGCTCGTTGCTTGGCGTAGACAAACCATAACCGTTATTCTCGATCATGAAAATAACTGGCAGGCTCCACACAGCAGCCACATTCAGCGCCTCATGGAAATCGCCTTCGCTTGCTCCACCATCGCCACTAAATACCAGCGTTACTTTCTCTTTTTTCTCCAGCAGGTCTGCCAACGCGATACCGTCTGCCACAGCTAATTGCGGTCCCAGGTGTGATATCATGCCTACTATGTGGTGCTCGTTCGTGCCGAAGTGGAAAGAGCGGTCGCGGCCTTTTGTATAGCCGGTGGTTTTGCCCTGGAACTGCGCAAATAATCTATCTAATGGAATATCGCGGCTTGTAAAAACACCCAGGTTACGGTGCAGTGGCAGAATATACTCATCTTTCTCTAGCGCCAACGCCGACCCAACTGAGATGGCCTCTTGCCCGATACCCGAAAACCACTTGCTTATTTTACCCTGGCGCAGCAGCACAAGCATACGCTCTTCTATCATGCGGGGCTTAAGTATAGCTTTATATAATGCTAACAGTTCGTCGTCGGAGTATTCTTTGCGATTGTAGTTCATCTTAAAAAACGGAAACTTCGTTATAGTTGGGCAAGTTACTATATTAGGCATAGCAACAAAAGTTGTTGCTAATTTATACTTTTGTCTTATACTTTGACAAAGGACTTTCTAACAAAAGACAAAGGACTACTATAACACCGATCATAATGCCTTAGTATACTTTAAGGTCTTTTGTCTATTAATCTTATGTCTCAAATAAAATATGATACAATTTAAAGAATTTACGCTGGATAATGGGTTGCGCGTAATTGTGCACGAAGACCATACTTCACCAATGGCTGTACTGAACGTGCTGTACGATGTAGGATCCCGTGACGAAGAAGAGGCGCATACAGGTTTTGCCCATTTGTTTGAGCACCTGATGTTTAGCGGCTCCATTAACATACACAGCTACGACGAACCCCTGCAGCGCGTAGGCGGAGAGAACAACGCCTTTACTAGTCCCGACATTACCAACTACTACTTATCGGTGCCTGCCCAAAATGTGGAAACAGGTTTCTGGCTGGAGTCGGACCGCATGATGGAACTGCTGTTTAGCGAGCACGGCCTGGAAGTACAGCGCAAAGTAGTGGTAGAAGAGTTTAAGCAGAATTACTTGAACCAGCCTTATGGTGATGTGTGGCTGAAGCTGCGCCCATTGGCCTATAAAGAGCACCCTTACAAATGGGCTACCATTGGTAAGGAGATTTCGCACATAGAGGATGCCACCATGGAAATTGTACGGTCTTTCTTTAAAAAGCATTACTCGCCGAGCAATGCCATACTTGTAGTGGCTGGCAACATTACTTTTGATAAAGCCAAAGAGCTTACCGAGAAGTGGTTTGGCCCAATACCTTCCGGCGAAAAGTATGTGCGCAATATAAAACCAGAGCCAAAGCAAACGGAGCCGCGTGTATTGGAGGTTTCTGCCGATGTACCGCTTAGCGCTATTTACAAAGCCTATCACATGCCTAACCGCACGCACCAGGATTATTATGCCGTAGACCTGATCAGCGACATACTTGGCCGTGGCAAATCAAGTAGGTTATACGATAGGCTGGTGAAGGATCAGAAGTTATTCAACTCCATCTCTGCCTCAGTTTCAGGATCTATAGAAGAAGGTTTACTAATGATTCAGGGCAAACTGAACGAAGGTGTGAACCTGGAGGAGGCAAACGCTGCCATCGAAGCTATTAATCAGGAGCTGATGGATAGCCTTGTGGATGAGCATGAACTCAATAAAGTTAAGAACCAAGCCGAAACCAGTTTGGTATTCTCTGAGATTGAGCTTTTGAACCGCGCCATGAACCTTGCCTATGGTAAACTATTGGGCGATGCGAACTTTGTAAACACTGAAGGAGAGAAGATACAAGCCGTAACGCCTGCCGATATTCAGCGCTGTGCTAAACAAGTGCTTGACCCGAACAACTGCTCTACTTTGCTGTACAAGGCTGAGAAGAAACAGGAGGCAGTAGAGGCCTAAATTGTATTTAAATTTATACTTGGGAAGCGGCTTGTGCCGCTTCTTCTTTTTGATGTTAGTTGTTCTGATAGTTTAATCATCTCCCTGCGCCCTTCTAAGGGGGCAGGGAGATGATCTGTAGGCTTGAATAAACAGCTGTATTAAATCACAGGTCACAAATAACACCATTTAGACAGAACCTTTCCCACCCCACATTTGTATATACAAACAACATCTTTATATTTGCACCGCTTAAGCAGGACAAATGCGCATAGAAGACGAAATACACCAGAAGCACTTTAAAGACGATTACCGCCGTTTGATGGCTAACCTGTTGTTCACGAACAATTGGGTAAACCAACAGGTGATGCCGTTTTTTAAGAATCTGGGTCTTACGTTACAACAGCATAATGTATTGGCTATACTTAGAGGGCAGCACCCCGATCCGGTTTGTTTTGGCGATATTCAGAACCGCATGGTAGACCGCAACTCCAACGTAACCCGCCTGATTGATAAGCTGATTGAGAAAGGCTATGTTACACGTGACATCTGCGCTGCCAACCGACGCATGATAGAAGTCCGGATAACAGAAAAGGGGCTTGAGAAACTGGCCCAGGTAGATGAGAAATCGCCGGAGCTTTTTGCCAAATTCCATAACCTTTCGCGGGACGAAGCTGTTATGGCAAGTAACTTATTAGACAGGCTTAGAGGATAAGCTATTTTTTTGAATTTATATTTGTACATACAAGTAATGTACGAACCCTAATTATGAAAGAAGTTAAAATAAAAGGAGCAACGATACCAGCCTTAGGGTTGGGGACTTTTCAGCTGGAAGACATCAAAGCATTTGAGATAACGCAGGCAGCTATTGCAGAAGGCTACCGCCACATCGATACTGCCCAGATTTATAGAAACGAAGAAGGCGTAGGCCGTGCTATTGAGGCAGCAGATGTTGCCAGAAAAGAGATCTTCCTGACAACCAAAGTATGGCGTGAGAGCCTTTCTAAAAAAGATTTTCTACCATCGGTGGAGCAGAGCCTTAAAAAGCTGAAAACCGACTACGTAGACCTGCTGCTGATACATTGGCCGAATGCGAATGTGCCTGTGGCTGAGTATATGGAAGAACTGATGAAAGCGCAAGAGAAAGGCTACACCAGGTACATCGGCGTAAGCAACCACCCTACCAAACTGTTAAACGAGGTACTGGCTACTGGTGCCAACATCATTACAAACCAGGTGGAGTATCATCCGCTTATTAATCAGGATAAACTTTATACTTACCTGCAGCAGCACAACCTTACACTAACCGCCTACAGCCCTATTGCGCAAGGCAAAGTTATCGGTAACCCTGTGCTAAAAAGCATAGCCGATAAGTATGGTAAAAACGAAGTACAGGTATCGCTGCGCTGGCTGATGCAGCAGGACAATGTTTTGGCCATCCCGAGAACATCGAACTTAAATCACCTCAAATCAAATATAGGTGTGTTCGACTTTGAACTGACGCAGGAGGAGGTAAGCCAGATAGACCAGCTAAAGAAAGATAACATACGCGTTATCAACCCATCCTTCGCCCCAAACTGGGACTAGGTTCAATTTTGAATGAGTGATTGAGTGAGTTTAGGAAAACTGATTCACGTTTCGCTCAACAATTCAACTATCAACAATTTAACAATCCAACTTATGTCACAAGCACTTTTAAAACCTATAAAATTACACGACCTGGAACTGAACAACCGGGTAATAATGGCACCCATGACGCGCAGCCGCGCCGATAACAGGGATAATGCACCAAACGAAATGATGGTAACCTATTATACTCAACGCGCTGGTGCCGGCCTTATCATTTCAGAAGGGTCGCAGATTTCGAAGCAAGCTGTTGGTTATATCAACACCCCCGGCATTTACTCTAAAGAGCAGGTAACTGACTGGAAAAAAGTAACAGATGCCGTCCACCAGGAAGGTGGCAAGATATTTATCCAGCTTTGGCACGTGGGCCGCATGTCGCACCCCGATTTCCATAACGGCGAATTTCCTGTGGCTCCTTCTGCCATTAACCCGGAATCTAAATCTTTTACGCCGGAAGGGTTTAAAGATACGGTAACACCGCGCGCCCTAACCATACCTGAGATAAAGCAGATCATTCAGGACTATAAAGCAGCTGCAGCAAACGCTATGGAAGCTGGCTTTGATGGTGTAGAGATTCATGCCTCTAACGGTTACCTGCTGCACCAGTTCTTTGCCTCTACTTCTAATATCCGCAACGATGAATATGGTGGATCTAAAGAAAACCGCGCCCGTATACTTTTCGAAGTGATAGATGCCATAAAAGAGGTGGTACCTGCGGAGCGCATTGGCGTAAGGCTAAACCCAAGTCTGCACAACACCTTCGGCATGACCCTGAACGAGGATACTATTCCAACTTTCGACTATATTATCGAGAACCTGAACAAGTATAAACTGGCCTACCTGCACTTAACCGAGGCTTCGCCGGCAAATAAAGATGTGCCGCACATAGAGCCTAACATTGCCAAACGTTACCGCCCAGTCTACAAAGGCAACCTGATTATAAACGGTGGCTTTACACAAGAAAGTGGCAACAATGTAATAGAAGAAGGCGCTGCCGACATGGTAGCCTACGGAGTACCTTTTATCGCTAACCCAGATCTGCCTGCACGCTTTGAGCAGGATGCAGAACTGCAGGAAGCCGACAGCAAAACATTTTACGTTCCGGGTGCCAAAGGCTATATTGATTACCCTTCGTTAGCGGAGGTAGAGGCCTAAGTTTAAGACACTTTTTATATATACCCGAAAAGCCAGCTGCTACTGCGGCTGGCTTTTCATTTTTATACTTATTCTGAAACCTCAAAGTATAAACCTCAAAAAACAGCATCTATACTAGCCAGTAATCGTAATTTTCGTTTAGATTTACCTTTTATATTTGCCCGGTCTGCATGGCCTGGCTTATACTTTAAGTATAACATCAGATGAAACTGAAAATAAGAACCGGCTTTGGCTACGACGTGCACCAACTGCAGGAGGGACTGGACTTCTGGCTCGGCGGCATTAAGATTCCACATACACACGGAGCACTTGGCCACTCTGATGCAGATGTGCTGATACATGTAATCTGTGATGCCCTGCTGGGTGCCGCCAATATGCGCGATATCGGCTACCACTTCTCCGACAGAGACCCGCAGTATAAAGGAATCGATAGTAAGATACTCTTGAAGGAGGTTATGCATTTGTTATCACGGGAAGGTTACGAGATCGGCAACATAGACTCTACCATCTGCCTGCAGGAGCCTAAGGTAAATCCGCACATCCCGGCCATGAAAAAATGCCTGGCTGAGGTAATGGGGATACCAGAACATGATATCTCTATTAAAGCCACTACCACCGAGCACCTAGGGTTTGTAGGCAAAAAAGAAGGTGTAGCGGCATTTGCAACTGTTTTGATTGTGAAGCAGTAACCGGCACAGATTAAACCACCTACACTTGTGCTAGTCTAAACTGAACTAAACTTTAATAACACCTAAACCAAACCATGAAGAGACATAATCTCTACGCTGCCCTTTTACTAGCCACTATTGGCTACGGCTGTGCCAAGGGTCCAAGCGCCAGTAATCCAACCACAGATGTGGCCAAGCTGAGCGAGGCTGCGCCAAAGTATGCACAAACCATTACGGCAGCTGATCTGTCGAAACACCTTTATATCATCGCTTCCGATGAGTATGAAGGACGCAACACCGGTGAGAAAGGCCAGAAAATGGCAGCTGAGTACATTGCGCGCGAGTTCCGCGAGGATGGCTTGGCGGGCCCGGTAAAAGGCGGCGCTAACCCTTATTACCAAACCTTCGACCTACAAAAAAGCAGCTGGGGCGAGGGGCATATAACCATAGGCAGCCAGAAATTCCTGATGATGCAGGATTTCTTCCCGCTTGGCTCTTCGCCATTTAGCACAGAGCAGGCTATAGAGGCTGTTTACGTAACTGATGCAGCTCAAATTGCAGATAAAAGCGCTCAAGGCAAGTTGATAGTAACCATGTTGGGTAGTGGCGCCGAAACGCAGAACCGAACGCGCGCCTTTGCTGCCGCGGCCGAAAAAGCAGGTGCTAAAGGTGTAGCTTATGTAATGGGAGCCGAAGAATACCGCACGATGGCAGACCGCTACACTCATCGTATATCTCAGCCATCTATTTCGCAGGTGTCTGGCGGTAGCACTCGCCCTGCCAGCATTTATACAACGCCAACTGTGGGTGCAGCTATACTTGGCACTACCCCTGAAAAGCTAGAGCAAACTGCAGCTACAGCTACTTTCAAGCCAGCTTCTGACATTAAAATTTTGATGAGCAGAAAGTCTGAGCCACTACCTACAGAAAATGTGCTTGGCTATGTTGAAGGTACAGACAAGAAGGATGAGGTAATCGTTGTAACCGCCCACTACGACCACGTAGGTGTGGATGATTCACGCACAGGCGACAAGATATACAACGGCGCCAACGACGATGGTTCTGGTACAGTAGCCGTTATCGAACTGGCTGAGGCATTTGCTCAGGCTAAAAAAGATGGCTATGGCCCGCGCCGCAGCATTCTGTTTATGACAGTAACCGCAGAGGAAAAGGGCTTGCTAGGATCTGAGTATTATGCCAACAACCCGATCTTCCCGTTAGCAAATACGGTTGCCAACGTAAACATCGACATGATCGGCCGCATGGACTTCGACAATGAGAAGAAAAACGACAGCAACTACATCTACGTGATCGGTGCTGATAAGCTTTCTTCGGAGTTGCACCAGATAAACGAAGAGGCAAACCAGAAACACGTAAACCTGAGACTCGACTACAAGTATAACGACGAGAAAGACCCTAACCGTTTCTACTACCGTTCAGACCATTATAACTTCGCAAAACACGGCATTCCGATCATCTTCTATTTTAACGGAGTGCATGCAGACTACCACCAGCCAGGCGACGAGGCAGACAAGATCATCTACGAAAGCGCTGAGAAAGTTGCCAGACTGGCATTTTATACTACCTGGGAACTTGCCAACCGCGAGAACCGAATTGTAGTAGACAGCAATAAGAAATAGTATACTACAGCTGCAGTAGCAGCCGTTTAATGTATAAGTGCTACACCTTTAGTAGCTTTGCGAAAAACACCCTAACTTTAAGGGTGTTTTTCTTTTGTAGGGGGCAGCTTTTGTCTCCGAAAACCGTAGGGTAGATACAGTATGAGTAAACTTAAACAGTTTCTGCTGGACGCAGAGACAAAAGCATTCGACCAGGGCCACCGCGCAACCATCAAGTTCAATATCGGCAAGTATAACGCCGCTGTGCAGCGTGGCCTCACCCAATACAGCGACCATGAACTAGCCCGCGAGCGCGGCTCTTTTATAAAGACGAACACCATCAACAACTTAGATAAGTACCTGATGGAGTTCGAGTCTAACTTTACGGCCCGTGGCGGCAAGGTTATCTGGGCACGCGACGCCCAGGAAGCCCTGAAAGAGATAGGCGAAATCATGAAGCGCAAGCGCGCCCGCTCCGTTGTAAAGTCTAAATCCATGATAACAGAGGAGATCCACCTAAACGATTACCTCGAGAAAAATGGCATTGAGACAGTGGAAACCGACCTGGGCGAGTACATTGTGCAGCTGGCAGAGCAACGCCCTTACCACATTGTAACACCGGCCATGCACATGTCTAAAAAGGACATTGCAGACTTATTTGTTCGCAAGCTGGGTATTCCACCCACCGATAATGCTGAAGAACTGGTAGGCGTAGCCCGTAAACTGTTGCGCGAAAAGTATACTTCAGCAGAGGTAGGTATAACAGGAGGTAACTTTCTAATTGCGGACATTGGAGGTGTGGCTGTAACAGAGAACGAAGGCAACGCAAGACTTTCCACCACTTTCCCGAAAACGCATATTGCCATCGTAGGTATCGAGAAAATGATCCCATCGGTGATGGATCTGGACCTATTCTGGCCACTATTGAGTACCAGCGGCACCGGCCAGAACGTAACCATCTACAACACCATCATGACGGGACCACGCCAGCCAAAAGAGATGGATGGTCCGGAAGAGATGTATGTAGTATTGCTGGATAACGGCCGTACAGAGTTGCTGGCCTTGCCGGAAAAGCGGGAAGCCCTGAACTGCATTCGTTGCGGCGCCTGCCTTAACATTTGCCCGGTATACAAAAACATTGGCGGCCATACCTACGAAAGTACTTACAGCGGCCCTATTGGCTCGGTGATTACACCGCATTTAAGCGGCATGGCTGAGAACAAACACCTGAGTTTTGCCAGTTCGCTATGCGGTGCCTGTACCTCTGTTTGCCCGGTTAAAATCAATATACACAACCTGCTGCTTTTAAACCGCAAGCAAAGTGTAGAGCAAGGCATGGCCGACGGGCAGGAGAAAACAGCCTTTAAGTTCTGGGTGAAAGCCATGAAAAGCCGCCGACTGTTGAACATGGCACCTGCAGGAGTCAAAAATTATGTGCTGAAGTATGTACTAAAAGATACCTGGAGCAAACGCCGTGAGCCGCTGCATTTGCCTAAAAAGTCGTTTAATCAACTCTGGAAGGAAAGGAAGTAAGGTTTCGTTATTGGTTGCCTGCTATTAGTTATTGGGAAATGTAGAGACGCAATACGTTGCGTCTTGTCTGCTACAGGGCAGTAAGTTGGTTATCCGCTATTAGGAGATCTTAGGACGTAATATTTTGCGTATAAATTTCCCCATAGCCCAAGGTTGAACGAAGTGTCACTTGTGCTGTTTCATGGCAAGCAAGACGCAACGTATTGCGTCTCTACAAATAACCAAAACGATTACTCAATAATGAACAACGAATAGCCAACAACGATTAACGATATCCGAAGTATAAAAACAAAGTATAAAAACAAAACGGCCTGCATCTTAATTGGTGCAGGCCGTTTATGTTACCTTATTATTCGCAGGATTGTCTGCATTATCGCTATTGTCGTCCATACTTCGTTTTTCGTTTAAAACAGGGCTTTTGTAAATGGTTTACGTGAGAAAACGGTTGCCTCGTCCACATCTTTTAAGCGGCAGATAAAGCGGGTCATACGTTCCACGCCAAAGCCACCACCGGCAGTCTTAGGCAAACCAGACTCTTTGGCCACCTCCAGGTAAAACTTAAAAGCTTCTTTGTCGGTGCCGGTTTCTTCCATGCGCTTTAGTATCTGCTTGTACTCATGTTCACGCTCAGCTCCGGACAACCCCTCGCCAAAGCCTTCTGGCCAGATAATGTCATAGTTCAGGTAAGTGCCCGGCTTAGAAGGATCTTCTTTATCGTAGAACTCGCGTTTGTGGTTTAGCAGCCAGAACGGTGCAGTTGCCTCTTCTGATTTCATGCGTTCATATTCCGGCCCCAGGGCAGCCTCCAGTTTTTCGGTGCGGTATACCGGCCATTTTTCATACAACGGAAGTAATTCGCCACGCAGGTCCAGCAGTATCTCCGGTATCTCAGCGTTCAATTTTGTGAAGATGAAGTTTACCAGCTCCTCTACAAATTCCATCACATAAAACCTGTCTTTGCCTTTAAACTCAAAATCTACCTGCGTAAACTCAAACAAGTGCCGGCCTGTATCGGCACGGTCAGCAAACTCGAGGCGCACATTAGGTGATACAATGTACAGGCTCTCCAGCACAGGGCTTAGCAAGGCCAGCTGCTTATGAAAGATCATCGATTTGGTCAGGCTCCAGCGGCGGTCAGCGTACCCTATACTTGCATCTACCACACCATGGTTTAGCGGATCGGTGATCGGAGAGAGCATGAGCGGCATCAGCTGTGTAAGGCCTTTTTTAAACATGAATTCATGTGTGGCGCGGATTATCCCTTGCTGCACCTGCAGAATTTTAGGCAATTTGGCACGGCTCAGGTGCTCCAACGTAACATCCAGCAACGTTGGTTTTGTTAGTGTTTCTAACTCCATAATTTTTTAAGATTTGACAAACAATTGATGGTTTATACTTACCAAATTTAATAATTGATTCAAATTATTAACAATTTATCAAATTATATTTTTTATATTTGCAAATAATACAATAGAAACTGCAGTTTATTGAAACTTTGTAAAAAAGAAGAAGTATAGTGCTTTATGAATTATGAAATTGATAACCTGGATAAGCAGATTCTGAACCTGCTGATGCACAATGTGACCCGTGCTTACACCGATATTGCGAAAGAACTCAATGTTTCGGGAGGCACCATTCATGTGCGCATGAAAAAGTTAACAGAGATGGGAGTGGTAAAAGGCTCTCAGCTGCTTATTAACCCGGCTGCCATTGGCTTTGACATCTGCGCTTTTATAGGTGTATTTCTGGAGAAGGGATCTGTTTATAAAGATGCCGTAGAGCAGATGCGCCAGGTACCGGAGATTGTAGAACTGCACTATACTACCGGCTCCTACAGCATGTTTATCAAGATCATCTGCCGCGACACTAACCACCTGCGCGAGGTGTTAAACGAGAAGATACAGCCGGTAAAAGGTGTGCAGCGCACTGAAACGTTTATCTCGCTGGAGGAAAGTATAAACAGGCAGATTTCTGTTGTCTGAATCAGGATTTGCAGGATAGAGAAGGATACACAGGATTATTGACCACAGATTAAGTTGATTTAACTGATCATGCTATTACAGGTTCCAGCTACGTCTATCCCTCTGAAGCTTTAGAAGCCACATCTAGCATCTAATGCGAAAAATCCTGCTACAACCGTTTCTTTTGCTATTATTCTCGCAGCCATTCTTCCTCCTGTCATCTTGTAAAGATCTTGTGTGAAGGGAGGTTAAGCGCTTGTTAAAACGCAACCGACTCCTCCATTAGCGAGAGCATAAACACACCCCTGCTTCTCTCAAGAGGGGAATTTCAGCAGTTGGGCATGATCAAAATATAGTTTCATTGCAGCTTTCATCGCGCGGACAGGTCACGACCTGTCCCTACAAATCAGCATTTATACTTTGGTTCCTGCTGCAAAGGTCTTAGCCAAGAAGTGTCGATCCCAGTCTTTGCGTTGAGCGCCTCGAGAGGTTCCAGTGGCGAGCGCAAGCGAGACATTGCGACGTAAGGAGCAAAGGAAGCGAAAGCAGCGCGATGCGCAAAGACGAGCCTACGCGGGCTTGAGCGCACCAAAGCCTTAGGTGAAACTATGACTAAGTAAGACTGAGGAACAGCAATAGCTAGAAAATATAGCAGAGCTTACATCAGAATACAGCAGGTACAAAAAAACAGCAGTACACCCTACTAAGACTGTACTGCTGTAAGTATAATTCCTAAAGTATAAACTACTGCAATCTCTCCAATGCTACCCGCAATCTTCCCAAAGAATCTTTTATCTCCTCTAAAGAAGCACCACCAACAGATAACCTGAACCAGTTAAGATCGCGGCTGGAACCGAAGGCAGAGAAAGGCACTACCGCCAGTTTTGCTTCGTGCAGCACATAAGAAGTCACATCCTGGCTTGATTGCAGCACCTTACCATCCGGAGTAGTTTTATCGGCTAAGTCTATCTTAACAGACAGGTAAATAGCACCCATTGGCGCAATGGCATCAACCGGAAATCCATCTTTTTTTAACTCCTGAAACGCATTAAACAGTGCATCCAGGCTCTCCTGTATCTTTGGCTTGAACTCATTCATAAAGCCATCCACAGCCTGCGGTTGCTGCAGGAATTCAGCCATAGCCATCTGCTCTGCTTTAGGTGCCCAGGCTCCCACGTGCCCAAGTATAGACTTCATTTTATCCATCACCACTGCTGGCCCGAATGCATACCCAACACGCACACCGGTGGCAGCAAAGCACTTAGAGGCTCCATCTATGTAGACTACATAGTCACGGATATCAGGGCGCAGGCTTACCGGATCATAGTGCTCGGCATTGCCGAAGGTCAGCATCCAATAGATCTGGTCGTAAAGTATGTACAGCGGTTTCTCTCCTTCTGCTCTGCTGCGGTTTTCCTCCAGCACTAAATCACAGATCTCCTCCAGGTCTTTTTTAGAGAACATGGTGCCGGTTGGGTTAAGCGGCGAGCAAAGTGCCAGCATAGTTGCGCCTTTCAGATGCGGCCTCACATCCCCGGCAGTAGGCATAAAGTTATTTTCGGGCCTTGTTTTTACCTCTACAGGCGTGGCGCCGGACAGATGGCAATAGTGGTTATTGTTCCACGACGGCGTAGGGTAAACTACTTTATCTCCCGGATCAATAAGTGCCAGGTAAGTAGCATAGATTAATGGCCTGGAGCCACCAGCCACTAGAATATCGTTTTCAGGGTACTCTAGTCCTAGTTTTTCTTTAGTGAAGGCTACCACAGCTTTGCGCAATACAGCCACACCGTTGGCCGGAGGGTAATTTGTATGCCCCTGTTCGTAGGCTTTGGTTATGCCCTGGCGCAGTTCTGCAGGTATCGGGTAAATGCTGGGGTTAAAGTCGCCGATGGTAAGGTTGCAGATAGGTTCACCTTTTGCGATCATTGCGTTTACCTCGCCGGCCACCTTAATAATTTCGGAGCCGATCAGGTTTTGCGCCATTTTAGAAACTGTCATGGGAAAGTGTTTATGTGCCTTACAAGTTAAAGATTTTAAACGCAACTATTAAAACTCATCGCCTGAAAAACCTGGGTACAAATTAATTTTATACTTTAAAACACTTATACTTTATATACTGACAGGAGCATCAGAAAAGAAAAACTTTTACCATACTTACGCTGTAGGATTAAGAACAACGCTAAACCGAAACAAACTTATATTATGCTGACAGGCCGCGTAAACGCACCGGAATTAACTACAGAACATGGCTGGCTTAATACCGACAAAGCCTGGTCTATAAAAGACTTTAAAGGCAAAATTGTGCTGCTGGACTTCTGGACCTTTGGCTGTATTAACTGTCAGCATATTATCCCCGACCTGAAGCGCCTCGAAAAAGAATATGCTGATGTTTTAGTCGTGATTGGCGTACACTCAGCTAAGTTTGATGCAGAAAAGCAAAGTGACACCATAGAGCAGGCCATCCGGAAACTCGGGATTGAGCACCCCGTGGTAAACGATGCCGATTATAAAATATGGAATTTTTACGGCGTGCGGGCCTGGCCTACCATTGTGCTGATAGACCCTAACGGAAAAGTTATTGGCCAGCATGCCGGCGAGGCTGTGTATGACACAGTGCACCCATACATCCAGAAACTGAAAAACGAGTTTCAAGATCAGCTGAACTACAAGCCATTTCAATTTAAGACACCTTCAAAGGAAGCCTCTGCCTTATACTTTCCCTCCAAGCTTATCAGCGATGCAGATCAAAACTTATACTTATCTGATAGCGGGAACAACCGAGTTCTGAAGCTAAACCAGGATGGGCAGGTGCTGGAGGTAATCGGCAGCGGCGAACAGGGATTTAATAACGGAGGCTACGCCGATTCTACTTTTTACGAGCCTCACGGACTGGCTTTGCATGGCAATATACTTTACGTAGCAGATGCAAAGAACAACGCCATCCGGAAAGTAGACCTAAAACACAAAATGGTAAGCACAGCAGCCGGCACCGGCGAACTGGAATATTATTTTCTGGATGACAGGCTAGATGAACCCGTAAATCCCAACAGCCCCTGGGACCTGCTCATTTATCACGATAGTATGTTTATTGCCAGCGCCGGCAACCACCAGATACTGCGCATGGACCTGGAAACTGAAAAAGTATACCGTTTTGCCGGCACCGGCCGTGAGGCCCTGACAGATGGCCATTTGCGCGAGGCAGCCTTTAACCAGCCAAGCGGACTGGCCCACAACGAGCATGTGCTGTATGTAGCCGATGCCGAGGCAAGCGCCATCCGTACGGTAAACCTGAAAACAGGCATGGTGCTTACCCCACTTGGCAGAGGCCTGTTTGATTTCGGCGATGCCGATGGCTATGTGGATGATGCCCTGCTGCAACATTGCGTTGGCCTGGAGATTATAGACAGCGATGTGTACATTGCCGATACCTACAATGGCAAGATCAAAAAGCTGGATGTATCCCGCAATAAAGTATCTACGCTGGCCAGTGGCCTTAGCGAACCCAACGATGTCACTTTTATAAACGGGAAACTCTGGGCTACCAGCACCAACAGCCATCAGCTTTACAAAATAGACCTGACAACAGGCGAGAAGCAGGAAGTTATAGTAAAGTTGTAGCAGCCTTTAAAAAGACACCTGTACCAGCTTTACACTTAGGCCGCCACTTGCTGCGCCAGTTGCTGCTTTACCCGTAGCGCCTGCTGCACGTGCCGCTCCTGGTGCGCTACCATAAACTCAAGCGTTTCGCCGATGCGCAGCTTCAGTAGCTTAAAGAACTCTACCGGTATAACTTTTTTGTTCAGGTTACTACCTTTGGCATTCTGTAGTAGCTGCTGTAACTCCTCCTGGTGCTTTAAAAACTCATCCACAGTAGTGCGGCCTAGTTGGCTGTTATTGGGGTTCATGTGCTTTACTGTTTTGTGCTTCTTCATATTCTGAAGCCGTACAATGTCCAAAGATTTTTTACCCAGCCAGCTATAATTTATACTTCCTGTAAAAGTGCCGTCTGCATTTTTGGCAATGGCTTTGGCCAGCGCAGGGTTATAGTAGCGGCTGTAACGGTTAAGGTGCTCCAGGCACTCCAGTATGCTCCAACTCTCAGGGCCTGGCTTAAAGTTAAGCGAATTCAGGTCCATTTTCGGAAACTCGTTGGCTACAGTTTCGGTAAGGCCTTTGTTGATCTGGGTAATTTGCTCTAGCCTGTTCATGTTTTTCATAGTTTTATTTTGTACGCTACAAAGTTAACCCAGGCTTGAGCTGCAAACCTTGATTCAAATCAATATTTACATTAGGCTAGCTGAGCTGTTTTTGGAGAAGGTCAACTTTATACTTTGTGCGAATAAATTTGAGAAATTTTACGTAAATTGTACTTTACAAAATGCTTCATATTATGAACAAAGTAATTCCCAGGTTTATACTTACAAGTGCTTTTGCGCTTTTAGCGGTCATAAGTGCATCTGCCCAATTTGCTATTGTAGACCAGATGGGCCAGCCTTTCCTGGCTAAAACGTATACGGATGTTAGAGGCTCTGCTTACCTCTACGATACCTGGATGACAGGTAGCGTAACCACTGGTAAAGGCGTAACATATGAAGGCGTGCAACTGATGTACGACCAGATGGCAGATGAGCTTATGTTTAAGAGTGAGAAGGGTGAAGCAAAAACATTTATTGACCCTATATCAGAGTTCTCAATCAGGTCAGGCAAAAGTGATCTAAAATTTAAAGAACGCGTGTTCCGGAGAGGCTTTATTCCCGTTGATGGCGCTAACCCCTACGCGTTTTACGAAGTACTCGCCGATGGCCCTACGCAACTTTTGAAGAGAACCTCCAAGAAAATATTTGAAGAGCTACCTTACGGTTCTTCCACCAAAGTAAAAACCTTTGAGTCTGACTCTCATTACTACATTGCCAAAAACGACAAACTGGTTAAAGTAAAGAACGACAAAAAAGCTATACTTAAGGCTTTACCCGATAAAAAGACTGAGTTAGAGGCTTATATTAAGGCTAACCGATTAGACCTAAAAAATGATGAGGCTTTGGCGAACCTGGTTGGGCACTATAACGATTTAACCAAATAGCTTTTTTATACTTTGTTTGCCTATTTTAACCGGCTTAGTGTTTCCGGAGACATGCGCAGGTAAGAGGCAATATATTTTTTGGGGATGTACTGGAACAGGTGCGGACTGCGCTGCATAACACGCTGCAGGCGCTGCTCTGGTTCTGGCAAGAGTAAATCTACCTCACGCTCTATTTTGCCCACCAGCGCCTGCTCCAGTTGCTCGTACCAGAAGCGCTTTATGTTAGGCCGTTGCTCCATCAACTGCATAAAGTCCTGCTTGGTAATACCTATCAACTCACTTCTTTTTAAGGCTTGGATATAATAAGCAGAAGGCTTGCCATCTACAAACGACGGAAACGAAACCAGCAAAGTACCCTGGTAGCCAAAACCAACGCAAATATCCTCGTCGGGGAGGGGGTAGTAAATGCGCAGCGCACCTGAGGTTACGAAGTATAAACCTTGCTCTACATGCCCCTGCTGTATCAGGAAATCATACCTGCTTAGCTGTACCTCCTTCTTCCAGAGCGGCAAAAAAGCATCTACGTCGTCTGAGGTGAAGTATGGGACTTGCTGTAGGAGGGTGCGGAGCATGGGGAGGTTAAACTATTGCATCTTTAGTTATAGAATCGAGTGCAGATTCGGATAAATCATCGAGAATGGAATCTTTAATGAATTTCAACATTTTTTGCTGTGCTAACTCTTCGATAGAGTCATATGAAATAAAAGTACAAGAAGGCGCTAGCATATGTTTAAAAACAGGCCTAGACAGTTCATGCATTACCTTTTCTTTTCTTTCAACTGGAGCAACAATATGTGCTTTGATAGATAAGTTTGGTTGTAATGCCATCAAATCAGCCATTCTTAAGATGCCTGAATAAATAGACGTAGTGTGCTCTACTTCGAAAGCTCTTATAATTGTACGACCACTAATCCACAGCACATCTATATTCTCAATCGTTTTCAACGTATCAAAATCATAATTCAATGGCAGGTCATTCAATACTGAGCCTTGCTTTGGCACCCATACCTCAAAAACTCTAGTCCTGTCACTTTTTGGCAACCATACCTTTAAGCCCATTCCTTCCCCAATCTTGGATATAGTAGCTTGAATTTTTATTGAATCACGGGTAAGCGGAGGAAGTTCAATAAGAGCATCTGTAAGATCTACCAAAGCTTTTGCTTCGGTGCCTGGAAGTATAAAAGTATCTAATTCAAAAGGTATAAATTTATCTATCTTATTACTTATAAACTCTTTGTTTAGTAAATCACATGCAAGCTGATCTGAGATTGGTTTAGAACCCTGAATATATTTTATACTCCAAGATTTGCCTCCTACTTGTGATAGTAAAGCAATATCAAAAGGCTTACAGTACTCTAACTCTTTTAGACTCAAAGTATGTTTATACCTATCACCGTCTGGCCAAGGCTTCAAATTGGTTAACTTATCAAGCTTGAATCGTGCACCACAAAGTGTCTTTTTCCCGACTTTAACAACTAAGTAGATCAAATCATGAGGTTGCGGGCCACGATGCGAAAATCCGGCTACTTGTTGTTCAATACAAATATTGTAGTTCTCGACTGAAGTGGAACAGTGCAGAATTCTTGTGCTCATTATAGTTGGGTAAAACACTTTTCAATATAGGATAAAGTTAATCTTTAATTACACATCTTCCTAATCCTCACCTTCTCTGCTCAAATCCATCAAACCCTTTCAACTCCTTTATATTTTTAATATCTACCCGGCTTACCTTTGCGTTCTTTGGCCCCTCGTGCACCCACTGCTCCAGCTTACGTAAGGCTTCGGCATCGCCTTCGGCTTCTAAGTATACCGTGCCATCATCTTCGTTCTGCACAAAGCCGGTAAGCCCTAGCGCCTGCGCCTTTTCTTGTGTGCTGGCCCTGAAGAATACTCCCTGCACCTTTCCGTACACACGAATAGCCACATGTTTCTTTTCCTCTGCCATATGCTTGTATAATTAAACTATGCTTTGAACGTGCTGCAGCCAAAGGAGTTAAAGCAAAGTATACTTTAGCCTGACCGAACATTTTATGCTTCTGCTTTTGTTATTTAGAGTAGCGTTAGCTGCATTGCAAATTTGTGACTATATTGGCCGCCCCCATAGCTATGGCTGTTGGCTTATACTTAAGAAATAAACAGGATGTCGTTATTATTCAATGATTTTAAGAGCTGGGAAAAGCATTGCGCCGAAACCGGAGAGCCGCTTTACCAGCCAGTGCTGGAGTATGAAATTGAGCAGAAAGGCCGCACAGAAGAATTTATTTGGGAAAATATTGCCAAAGCCTACGAGGTAATGAAGGATGCTGTACAAACCGGCCTTACCGAAAATATGACCTCCCGCTCTGGCATGGTAAACAACGGCGCTAAAAAAGTAGCCAACTCACCGGTAACAGTGCTGTCGCCGGAGTTTCAGATGCTGGTTTCGCGTGCGTTGGGTGCTAAAGAGGTTAATTCTTGCATGGGCCGCGTGGTAGCTGCCCCAACTGCTGGCGCCTCTGGTATACTTCCGGGTACGCTTACTACCCTGCAGGACCTGCACGGGCTCGATGACAGAAAGATACACGAAGGTTTACTGGTTGCTGCCGGCATCGCCCTGATTATAGAGCAGAATGCATCTCTGGCAGGTGCAGTGGGTGGCTGCCAGGCTGAAACAGGTAGTGCCGCCGCTATGGCAGCCGGTGCCATTGTTTACTGCCTGGGCGGAGATGTGCAGCAGGTGTTTAATGCAGTGGCTATTACCATACAATGTATGCTCGGCTTAGTTTGTGACCCAGTGGCTGGTCTGGTTGAGGTGCCATGTATTGTGCGTAACGCCAGTGCCGCTGCTATTGCATACTCATCATCACAATTGGCTATTGCCGGCGTAGACCCCGTTATACCGGTAGACCAGTGCGTGGCAGCCCTTGGCGAAGTTGGCGAAAGCATGGAGCGAAAGTATAAAGAGACTGCAGAAGGCGGTTTAGCAAACACACCAAAAGCCCGCGAGATAGAAAACTTTGTGCTGGTGCAGGATGTAGAGATTTTACCTGACGAAGACTCAGAGTAGTTAGAAATGTATAAAGTTAAAGAGTTAGAAAGGTGGAAGGCTGTTGTGGCTTTCCACCTTTTTTATTTTAAGGTTTTCCAACCAATTCAGCCTTACTTCACATAAGGAGAGGAGTCTGCAGCAACTATTCTTTCTGTCATTCTGGAAGAATCTTGGTAGAAGGGAGGTTAAGCCTTTGCTATAACACACCCCTGCCCCTCTCAAGAGCAGAGCGTTTCATTCTCTGATTCCTTTCGCTGACGCGGGTTTGCAACCCGTGTCTTACTATGATGTCGGGTTTGTAACCCAACTGGGCCAGAGGCCCACGCTATAGCCAGTTACGAGCGAGGACGCTCGCGCCATAAGTATAGAGCTTATCAGAGAATGAAACGCTCTGCTCTCAAGAGGAGAATTTCTGCTTTAGACAAAGTATAAGTTTCATAGCTACTGCCAATCAGCGGACAGGTCGCAACCTGTCCCTACAAATTACCCAATCATGGTTACCTTATTTGATAGGCGATCCGCCCCCGGCTTGAGGAGATTAAAGTATAAAATAAAATTATAGGCGGTAAGACTGAGGAATGGCAGTATCAGAACCTACAACACCAGCAGCTTCTGGCACTATATATGCTAAGGCTATACTTGCAATACCTATATTGCATAACTAATTCAGCTACACCTACAAAACTATGAAAAAGCACCTATTATCGGCTGCCTTAGCGGGAGTGCTATTGTTGTCAGCCTGCTCAGTGCCACATATGGCCGTAGAGTCCAACTTCAAATCTCAGGCCCAGGAATTACCTATAGAGGGCCGCAAAGTTTTAAAGCCCAACGGCGACTTTAGGATCGGTAATTATACAGTAGCCAACGTTCATCGTGGCTGGAAGAGAGGCAGCGGTTTCAATATTCTGGGTTACGACAATGTAAAGTCTGCGCAAAAGTATGAGTTCAGCCTGCAGGATTCTCAGAATGGGGAAGAGTGGTACGTATTTGGCGCCAGCAACCTACACGAGAAGAACCTGAAATCAAACAACGGTCTCACCATACAACTGGCTGCTAATAAAGAATATTACGCCAGTTACTTTACCTCCCCGGAAAGCGGCCAATGGCAACTCTTAACAGTTGACCCCAGGCATTACCTGGCACGCAATAAATTTGAAGGCGAGGTTACAAATGGCCTGCAAAGGTATAAAGTAGCGCCGGTGTATAAATTCGAAGGCCAAAAGATACCGACAGGCGACATTGTTGGTTATGAGTTTAAGGATGGCGAGGAAGTGATCGGAGCCGTTCAGGTTGTAAATAACGGTAAAGTATGGATGAGGCCAGACCTTACCAGCGACACCCGCATGGTATTGGCCAGTGCTGCTGCATCGTTATTGCTATACGACAAGCTAAAGGACACTAGCCTAGATTGAACTTAAGTATCTGCCGCTTCTGTTGCCGGATTAACCGCAAGTTCGTCACATTTTATAGCTCATTCGTCACATTTGTAGGATCAAAAATACGCAAGTGGGTAAATTGCGCGTTATACTGTAACTAACTGCAGTTGAGCCAGTTTTAATCTGTACAGATAATTATTTACATGAAGAAATTCTTTTGGTGGTGCGCCGGCGCCGACGATACCATTCTCGAAAAATGCTCTAAGTCTGAGCATGTGAAGTATGCGGGCATAGGCGCCACTGTATTTTTCACAGGCTTGCTTGCGGGAATTTCTGGAGCTTACGCACTTTATACTGTTTTCGACACAGTTTACCTGGCCTTGATTTTTGGCTTGCTTTGGGGTGCTGTTATCTTTAACCTTGATCGTTTTATAGTTTCCACGCTTCGTAAAGAAGGCAAATTCTGGAAAGAGCTGCTGCAGGTTACGCCGCGTATATTGCTGGCATTGGTGCTAGCCGTGGTAATCTCTAAGCCGCTTGAGCTTAAAATATTCGACAAGGAGATTCAGGCTATACTTAAGGAAAAGCAGGCAGAACTAGCCATACAGCACAAGGCACTGGTAGGCAAACAATTTGCTGAGGTAGACTCTGTAAAGTCTGAGATTGCCGCTATCAGACAGGAAGTAGAGGCTAAAGTGCAGGAACGCAATAAGCTTTATGAGCTGGTTGCCGCCGAAGCCGACGGAACAGGCGGTACCGGCAAAATTGGTAAGGGCCCTATTTACGAAGAGAAAAAACGCCAGTACGACAAAGTAGACGAAGAACTGAAATTATTACAGGCCAGCGCCGCTGATAGGATTTTGCTAAAGGAACAGCGCATTGCAAACCTGATGTCAAAGTATGATGAGACAGTGGCCGAGGGTCAGGAAAGCTTTTCGAATTACGATGGTTTGATGGCTCGCATCAATGCGCTGGACGAACTGCCCTGGTTGCCGGTGTTCTTTATTACCCTCTTGTTCATCTGCCTTGAAACTGCACCGATCTTTACTAAACTGATTTCCAGCAAAGGCCCGTATGATGATATCTTGAAAGGCGTAGAGCACGAACGCACTACCCAGGAAATGCAGCGCGTAACAGAACGTCAGAAGCAGTATGACACCCGCCACGCCGTAGCCGAAGCCAAGTTCTTGGCCCGAACAGAGTATGAAGTAGAAGCCAAACGCGAAGAAGAACGCATTAAATCCGATGCGCACCTGGAGGTAGTACGAGAGTCTGCCGCCGTTTGGAAAGAGCGTAAACTAAACGACATTAGCAGAAGCCCAAACACCGCCGCCGAGATCTTAAATGACGGTGAGGAGAATGGGTATTATAAGTGGTAAACTGCCAACTGTATTAAAGTATAAATCCGCCTGGGTCAGTTAATGGCTCAGGCGGTTTTGCTTTGTGAAGGTTATACTTTTGCTGTCCTGTCCAACTCAGGAGAAATGACAAAAAGAGAGATTCACAAAACTCCCTCCCCTGTTTTTAGGGGAGGGCTGGGGAGGGGTAATTAATTTATCGTAAATTTGTATAAACAGCTGCAAGCAATGGCAGAAAACTATACTTCAGACTTTGGTACCATCCTGCTCTTCCTGATTGGCGGCGCTATATTCGTGGTGATTGGTTTGCTCACCAGCAGGCTTATCCGCCCGAACCGCCCGAACCAGGAAAAGCTGACGACATACGAAAGCGGTGAGGAACCTATTGGCAATGCCTGGATACAGTTTAACCCACGCTTTTACGTGGTGGCACTTATCTTTATCATTTTTGATGTAGAACTGGCCTTCCTGTTTCCGTGGGCAACGGTATTTGGCCGCAGAGACCTGATAGAAGCCACAGATGGTGCCTGGGGATGGTTTTCGCTTATCGAGATGTTCATTTTTATTGGTGTACTGGCGCTGGGCCTTGCTTATGCCTGGGCTAAAGGGCACCTGGACTGGATCAAACCCAAGCCTATACTTCCACAGAGTCGCTCTAAAATACCAATGGAAGTATATCAGCAGTTTAACGCCAAGCAAGACGCTAAGCCTAAAGTATAAACATTCATAATTTATAATTCATAACCCATAATTGCTTTGGACAAAACCGGAGAAGGCGGCATAGTAATTACTAAACTGGACGATCTGCTTAATTGGGCACGGCTCACGTCGTTGTTCCCGATGGGTTTTGGCCTGGCCTGCTGCGCTATTGAGATGATGGGAGCCTATGCCTCTGGCTACGACCTGGACCGCTTCGGCATTATACCACGCGCTTCGCCAAGGCAATCGGATGTAATGATAGTGGCCGGTACGGTTACCTTTAAGATGGCTGATCGCATACGACGCCTTTATGAGCAAATGCCTGAGCCGCGTTATGTGATCTCGATGGGCAGTTGCTCTAACTGCGGCGGCCCCTATTGGGAGCACGGCTACCACGTGGTAAAAGGCGTAGACAGAATCATACCTGTGGATGTGTACGTGCCCGGTTGCCCGCCAAGACCCGAAGCACTGATCGGTGGCTTTTTAAAGCTTCAGGAGATCATCCGGAAAGAGACCATCCGTGCACCAAGAGCCGTGCAGCAGATCATGGCGAAACGTGCACAACAAGGGCAGCCTGTAGCAGATGCAGAGAAGCAATCTTAATTCACTTATTCACACATTCAATCATTCAGAATTATGGATTTTGAGCAGCTACAGCAGTTTATAATTGATATGTTTGGCGCAGAAGTTATACTTGGCACCAATACCGACAACCTGCAGCCATACATTATACTTCAACCAGAACGCCTGCCAGAGGTGTGCCTGGAGCTGCACGATAATCCGCTTACATACTTTGATCTGCTATCCTGTGTTACTGGCATAGACAATGGGCCCGAAGCCGGCACCATGGAGGTAGCCTATAACCTCTACTCTATCCCGCATAACCACCACCTGATGCTGAAAGTACAGGTACAGCGCAACAACACTCCCGAGCAAAGTATGCCAGCCGTACCAACCGTAAGCCACATCTGGCGCACAGCCGACTGGCACGAGCGTGAAATTTTCGACTTGCTGGGCATTTACTTTACAGACCACCCTGATATGCGCCGCATCCTTTGCGCTGCCGACTGGGAGGGCCATCCGCTGCGTAAAGATTATAAGTTGCAAGACTATTACCACGGCATTAAAGTACCCTACGACCAGCACAACGAAAATAGCGGCTTCAGAGGCGAACCGGTGAAATTGATCTCCTCAGAAAACCCATTTACAGACAAACGGGAGAAGCCGGAGTAAGCTTAAAGCTATAATAAAACTGCAAAGGGTATTAAGGTAACTCAGCTTTATTTTTTCTCTATCACTCTAAAAAACTCCCTGTTAAATACCCCGAAGTACTCTTCGTGGTCGAATTTTTCAAAATAGGGAACAAAAAAGGAGATTACCTGCCGTTCTCTTTCGTTGAAAGCCCGCAAGAACTTCATTTTACTTTCCGATTGATCTTCAATGTTTATCTCAACAGTAGGTTCGGGCATGCCGGTTATGTTATACATTTCCAAAGCAGTCATATAGGAGTTTGGCTGGCCCCACTCTTCAAATAGTTTGGTTAAACGCTGCTTGATTATCTTATCTTCCATACTGTCTGGGTAAACCGTTTGATAAATGCGCTTTGGTGTAATAATGTCTCCGCTAAACCAGTCAAGCAATAACTGGCTTACAAAAATATGTTCCGGATGTCCGTAACCGCCCATAACGTTATCCATTGAGAAAATCACTGTCGGCTCAAATGCTTTAATTTCTTTTAGCAGTGCATCTGCCACAGCAGGGTTTGTAAAGGCCTTTTCAAAGTCAGCTTTAGGTATTGGCATGTAAGGCAGGTCATCCGGCTTAAGATCGCTACGCCTGTCTTCCGGAGCTATATTAATAAACTCTACACCATCCATAATAAGTGGCACTGCATTTTTCAAGGCTTCGTCTCGTTCCGGGCTTTCGCTGATAAAAGTAACCTGCTTTACTTCCCACCCCTGTTGGTTAAGCTTGCTAATGGTACCCGACATGGCTACCAGGTCGTCATCGTGTGCCACCACGATCAGGGCTTTTTTGTTTTCCTGGGTCGCCAGAAAGGTGTCTTCCGGATAGGTTTCGGAAGGGGACAGTGCTTCCAGATCAGACTTGCTTGGGCCGCAGCTGAAAAGGAAAAGCATGCTAAGTAACGTTAGGCAGTAATTTCTCATCAGTAAATATCAATGTTTGTTCTAATGCTTTTATACTTTATCGGGGGTTTTGTAGGTAAGTATCCAGTAATAGGTAAGGTTAATAAACCGGATATCAGTAGCAGAATCCTTAACCAACTCATGCAGTTGATCTTCTGTAAAGTAGTTTTTGAGCACCTGGTGTGTGCTGCCGTCAGATAGGGTGCGGTGCTGGTAAGTGTTGCCTTGCTCGTCCTGATGTGAGGCTGGAGTGTTACTGCCTTCCACATAGTTATTATCTACAAGCACTACGGTTCCACCGGGGTTTACACTAGCGTTAACAATGTTTATAAACTGAGGTAGTTCCTGCAGCTTAATATGCGATAGTATAAATCCGCCAAACAGACTTTCATACTTTGCCTGCTGTTTCAGTGCGAAGAGGTCGGCTTGTTTGTAGTTTACATTCCCGTTGGGGTAATCTTTTGCCTGGGCCACCTCCAGCACAGCCTCGTTTATATCGGTGGCAAGTATGTAGTGGGCTGTTTCGGCGATACGCTTTGTCCAGTAGCCGGTACCACAGGCTACTTCAAACACCGTTTTATCTGTAAAGATATCCTGCAGCAGTTTGGTGATCTGTTGCAACTCTTCCTGCCGTTCAGGTTTCTGATAAACCTGCTCGTACTCCCGGGCTCTTTCTTTATAGTATAAAATGAGGTCGGTGTTCATCTTAATGAGGTTGTGTTTAACGTACTGGGCTTTGCGGTGGCGTAGCTAACGTAAAGGTGTTGTTAGAGGCAGTTGTTTATTAGTATCTGAAAAGGCTGCTATCAAAAGCTTGCTTGCTTCATCACGATTCTTTTGCAATGCCTTTGCAAGCAGCCCTCACTACAAGAGTTATAAGGGAAGGACGTGAAAGCCTATTACGCTTCTCTTTAATCCTATTTAATATAACTCACATATTCTTTTAAGTTTCTTTCTCCGATTTTACTGCCAGAGTGGTTTCCCATTACTGTAAACTTAGGTGGCATCGAAACAGACACCACCTCGCTACCTTTCGTAGTTAGCACCAACTGTAACTGTAAGTCTGCACCGCTGGTTGAGTTAGGCAACATGTACACATAGGCAAAACCAGGAGCTTGGCTCAGGATAGCATCTTCCAGCTCTTTTGTGTCCACAATCTTGTAGCGGAGGCCGTACAGTTCATTTATCTCCTTCTTAGTAATACTCTCTTCCAGTTGTTGCTGATCTATGAGCAAAGTAAGGCTACTCAGCTTTTTTGCATTAACTTTCGCTTCCTTTGGGAATGAGGTCATCTCATTCTCCTTTACTCCCTTTCTGACGATATTCTGCACCACCTGTAGAGTACCAGCCATATCTGCTTCAGAAGGGGCTCTGGAAGAAAAGTTATGTCGATAGGTATATACATTGTAGATGGCATTCTCTGAAAGTCCCAGATCCATGACAAAAACAGTATACTTGCTGGTTGGATCTAAGACCCTTACATTACCCTTGGTACTAGCATGAGATAACTCCAAATTTTTAAAAGTCATAACCGCATGGGTATTTCTTCTCTTGTTCTTTTTGAGTGCCTGGAATTCTTCAGGGGATAAGTAGGTGATGTCTTTTTGCACCTGCCAGTAACTACTAATGTTCCTTTTGATATTCTGGCGTATCGCTGCTATAAAAGTTGAGTCCTTATCCTTCTTGGCTTCAGGCAAGACCACGAGAAGCGGCCTTTTTTCAAACTCTTTGAATTCCTTAACACTTCTGAGCAGCTGTCCATAGGACGGAGAGCTAAAGTATAAAAAAGCGAGTAAAATGATACAGATAGTTTTCATATAATTATATAGATGTTTGACAATTACCTCTAACTAGTAAATAAACGTAATAAACATACGCTTTTTTGTCGAAATCAACAGATAACCGTAATCGGACTAACGAATATACTATATATTGTGCAGAATCTATAAACGCTTCTCTATAACCAATCTCTCATTTACCTGCTGCACAAGTCCCTGTTTTTTCCGAACTTTGCTTAACTTTCTAACGCTCTAACATTATAACTCACTTTGTCCACGATCTACCAAAACTACCTGCTGCAATCGGAGCCGAACAAGTTTAGCCTTGATACCCTGAAGGCCGGTGAGATGATTGTGAACATGGGGCCGCAGCACCCGAGCACACACGGTGTATTGCGACTGGAGGTAGTTACCGATGGAGAGATTGTACGAGAGGTGGTACCGCACATTGGTTACCTGCACCGCTGTTTCGAGAAGCACGCCGAAAGTATGGCTTATAACCAGACCATACCCTACGTAGACCGCATGGATTACCTTGCTGCCATGAACTCCGAGCATGTGTGGTGCATGGGCGTAGAAAAGCTGATGGGCATTACCGACCAGATACTAAAGCGGGTGGAGTACATTCGTGTACTGGTAGCCGAGTTAAACCGCATTGCCTCACACTTTGTAGCCATTGGCACTTATGCCATCGACATCGGAGCTTTTACACCTTTCCTGTGGATGCTGCGCGACCGTGAGCACATTCAGCGTTTGCTGGAGTGGGTAAGCGGGGCACGCATGTTATATAATTACATTTGGGTAGGTGGTTTATACTACGACCTGCCCATCGGGTTTGAAGAACGCTGCCGTGAGTTTATAGATTACCTACTGCCCAAGCTCGACGAAATAGACACCATACTTCTGGAGAACAAGATCTTTATAGACCGCACCGCCAACGTGGGTGTTTTGCCTTTGGATGTTGCCATAAACTACGGCTGCACTGGCCCTATGCTGCGTGGCTCTGGCTTAAAGTATGACCTGCGCCGCGTAGATGGCTACAGCGTTTACCCGGAACTGGAGTTTGATGTGCCTATTGGCCAGGGTTTGGCTGGCACCACAGGCGATTGCTGGGACCGCAACTATGTACGTGCCCTGGAGTGCCGCGAATCGGTTAAGATAATACGCCAATGCCTCGATAAACTTACCACCGACCACAAACGCACCCCCGACTTTGACCCGCAGGCCGCTTGTCCTAAGAAAATACGCATGACGGGCACCAAGGAATTATACTTTAGAGCCGAAACCCCGCGCGGCGAACTGGGCTACTTCTTCCGGACTACCGACAAAAGCGATGTGCCTTTCCGTTGCCATGGCCGCTCTCCCTGTTTCTCTAACCTTTCGGTGCTGCCAGAGATAAGCCGGGGCTGCATGGTAGCCGACCTGATTGCCATTGTTGGCTCTGTAGACATCGTGCTAGGCGAAATAGACAGATAAACCCCACTAAAACGATACGCGTTTATAAGTACTTGACATTATTAGTACAATAAGCCTGATAGGAGTTATTCCTATTTATACTTATGAAAGCAAATAAACTGTTAGCGGTCCATCTATTATGCTTAAGTGTGCTGTTTGGGCCAATAGCTGCTGTAGCACAAGTTCAGCCAAAACCCAAAAGAGCTGCACAAACCGATACTCTCAGAACAATATCTCTAGATCCGGATATTTTTGTACCCGGCGACACCGTATTGCCAGGGCAGAAAAAACCTTTTACAGAATCGCAACGCTTGGAAGGAGACAACAAGCGTTTTCTTAAAAGAGCCGTTATTCCGTCTGCTGTGCTAATCGGTGCGGGTATTTATACTATCCGGGAACGGGGCTTTATTAGCAGCTTTGATGTTAACGATGCCCGGGATAAGGTGCTTCCTCGTTTTGCTACCAATGCCGATGACTTCCTGATGCTGGCCCCTTTGGCCGGGTTGTATGGCTTTAATATTATTTCATCACAGAACAGGCATCAGCTTAGCCGGCAAACACTTTTGTTGCTCGCATCCGGAGCAGTTGCCTCTGCAGTAGTTTGGCCCACTAAAAAAATTACTGACATAGACCGGCCTAACGGCAAATCTTATGCGTTTCCGTCGGGCCACACAACCTACGCCTTTACCATTGCCACTTTCATGGATAAGGAGTTCAGGCATAAAAGCCCATGGGTAAGTATAACCAGTTATACTTTAGCAGGGGCAACCGGGGTGCTGCGTGTGCTTAATGATGCGCATTGGATGGCTGATGTACTGGCAGGTGCAGGCGTTGGTATACTTTCTGTAAATACAGTGTACTGGGTGCATGCCAAGCTAACCCAGGGCGGAGGCCTTAATACTGCCGTTATACCTGTTGTGCTACCCAATGGCAGCCCCGGAGTAGGTTTGCTGGTAAATTTCTAGTAAATAATAATCTGAACAGCAGGCGCTTTTTCTGTAGCAGGATAAAGCGCCTTTTCTTTTATCTTTACCAGATGCCTAAGCTCCTGATAACTGTTTTATACTTTATACTTTTAGCCTCGGCTGCTTTTGCCCAGGTGCGAACAGTGCGGGGTGTGGTGCGCGATGCCAAAACCAACGAGAAACTGGCCTTTGTAAGTATAGCAGCCAACAACGGTGAAACAGGCACCACTACTAACCTGGAGGGCCAATACCAGCTGCGCCACAATAAGACAATCCAAAACCTGCGCTTTAGTTACGTTGGCTACGAGCCGCAACTAGTTTACCCGGATTCCTTGGAGGCTATCAATGTATACTTACAGCCCTCCGCGGCACAACTGCAGGAGGTAGTGGTATTGGGCACTGGCGAAAACCCTGCGCACCGCATTATCCGGCTGGCCACACAAAACCGCGATCAGCACAAACCGGAAAACCTGCAGGCCTATACGTACCGCACCTATAACAAATTTATACTTACCGCTGTGGATGCCCGCCAGATAGACCTAAGCGATACCCTGCAACTGGCAGAGCAGGACACAGCCTACCTTAACATGCGAAGTTTGCTGGCAAAACAGCATCTGTTTCTGATGGAAAGTATAACAGACTATGCTTACCTAAAACCCGATAAAGTAAAAGAGACCATACTTGCCACTCGCGTGTCGGGTTTGCAACAGCCAAGCTTTGGTGTAGTAGCGGCAGAAAGCAGGGATTTTTCGGTTTATGAGGATATGCCTGTTTTTTTCGGGAAACGCTACCTTAGCCCGCTAAGCCCCGGCAGCACCCGCAAGTATGACTTTATACTTCAGGAGACAAACATCATTGGTCGCGATACCACTTTTATTATCTCTTTTACACCGGAGCAAGGCAAGAACTTTGACGGACTGGAGGGGCTGCTATACATTAACAGCAAAGGCTGGGCCGTACAGAATGTGCTGGCGCAATCGGCCACAGACAAAGACCAGCGGGGTATTAAGCTTCAACAGCGCTTCGAGCAAACCGGCCCGCAGCAACACTGGTTTCTTACAGAGCTTGATGTGGAGATAACCATTCCGCAGTTCTCGCTTAAAGGCCACCAGCCATACGGACGCCTGCGCACTTACATCACCAACATCAACCTGAATCCTAACCTGCGCAAATCCGACTTTGGTGTGATAGCCCTGGAGCAAAAACCAGACGCGCACCTGCAACCCGAAAGCCTTTACCAGCAACACCGCCCTGATTCGCTTAACGCAAAAGAGCAGCTTACCTACACCCGCATGGACAGCGTTGGCAAAGCAGAAAAAATGGACCGCACCATCCGGTTAATGGAGTACCTCGTGGCAAAGCAGATCCCGACCGGGCCTGTTAGCCTGGACATTAACCGCCTTTTTAAGGCAAATGCGTTTGAGGGTGTGCGTTTGGGCATAGGCGCGCATACCAATGGCCTGTTTTCGGAGCGGTTTATACTTGGTGGCTACTGGGGTTATGGCTTTAAAGATGAGGAAGCAAAGTATGGCGCTGACGCTACGGTTATACTTCACAAGCCATCCGAGTTGCAGGTAAAGGCTGAGTTTTTTGAAGATGTGCTGGAGCCAGGGGCAAGGCGCCTGCCTTTCCAGCCGCGTAAACTGCTTACAGACCTTCGGCCTGCCGTACTCACTAACCTAAATTATACTACCCACAAAAGTATAGTCTTTTCCGGCAGGCCTGCCCGTTACCTGCAGGCACAAACCCAGCTAAGGCAAGAGCAACACCGGCCAACTTTATTCTCTGTAGAAGACGCACCTCTGCCAAAGTATAACCTAACTGAGGCTGTTGTAAGCCTGCGCTATGCCTACGGCGAAAAGTACATGCGGCAATTTAACCAGCTAATGCCCATGGCATCAGAATACCCAGTGCTTTGGCTGCAGTACACCCGTGGTTTTGATGGTTTACTGGATGGTGATTATACCTACAACAAGTATGAAACACGCTTAGAGGCCAGCTTCAGACATCGCACTTTTGGATTAAGCAGCTTTAAACTTGCTGGTGGCCTGGTAGATGGTGCTGCTCCTTTCTTTACCTTGTTTAACGGCTACGGCAGCTTTAATCCTAACTACAAAGTATACTCCGCTGATGGCTTTGAAACGATGCGCCCTTACGAGTTTTTCTCTGATCGTTTCGCGGCCATGTTCTTTTCCCAGAACTTCGGCAAACGCTTTATCCGCACCGGTTTCTTTAAACCGGATGTGGTAGCCGTAACTAATATTGGCTTCGGAGATCTGAAACAACCCATAACAGATTTTCCATTAACCGAGATCAACAGCATGCGCAAAGGCTTTTATGAATCCGGCCTGATCTTGAATAATGTGATCAGCTCTACCTTCTCCGGAATTGGCGTTGGTGCTTTTTACCGCTACGGCCCTTATGCGCTGGACGAGGCGAAAGATAACCTGCGCATAAAGCTTACCCTGACACTGGCGTTTTAGTATTTGAAGGACACAGTAAAGCAGGTTGTCACCCTTTGTAGGGACAGGTCGCGACCTGTCCACAGTATGGCAGCAGCTATGAAGCTGATACTTTACCCTTAAACAGACGTGGAATTTTCCATTGCTTCCAGACACAGATATCTGAAAGAGCAGTTGCATCAGCGCAATCAAAACTCATTATTCCATTCTAAGTATACTCTCTAAAACCCAGCCATACTATGAAACTCCTAACCGCAGCACAAACCAAAGAAGCGGATACCTTCACGATCAAAGAGGAAGGTATAACCTCCACAGATCTGATGGAGCGTGCTGCAAAGGCTTTCACAGGTTGGTTCGAAAATAAATTTCAACTTTCCGAAGAAGTGTATGTTTTCTGCGGGCCTGGCAACAACGGTGGCGATGGCTTGGTGGTGGCAAGACTGTTGCATCAGCGTAAGTATAGCGTTAAGGTGTTTTTAGTAGGAGACACGGAGAAAGTATCCCCTGATTTTAAGATTAACCTTGAACGCTGGTCTGATAAACTCTCAACAAAGCATATTACTGAGGTTAACCAGATTCCGGAAATAAGCCAAAGTATAAAAGTTATTGATGCACTATTCGGAACAGGACTAAACAGGCCGGTAACCGGAATTTATGCAGATGTAGTAGAAAAGCTTAACGCCAGTTCTGCCTGCATTACCTCCATCGATATGCCCTCCGGAATTTACTCCGATAGCCAGACACCACCAGAGGGAGCCATTATCAAAGCAACTTATACTATCAGCTTTCAACTGCCAAAGCTTGCCTTTTTACTGCCACAGCACGAAGCGTATGTAGGAGAGTGGCACGTGGTTCCTATTGGCTTAAGCGATAAGTTTATTTCCGAAGTTGAAACAGATTTATACTTTACCACACACCAGGATGCGCAGCGCATACTTAAGCCTCGTAAGAAATTCTCTCACAAAGGCATCTATGGCCATGCGTTGCTGCTGTGCGGAGGCTTCGGAAAAATGGGGGCTGCTGTGCTGGCTGCCCGGGCCTGCCTGCGCAGCGGAGTCGGCTTATTAACGCTGCAGGTACCATCTGCTGGTTATTCGATACTTCAAACTGCCGTACCCGAAGCTATGACCCTCTCCGACAAAAACCGCAAACACCTCTCAGAACTGCCTCAGGATATTGAAAAGTATAATGTGATTGGCATAGGCCCCGGCTTAGGAACTGAGCGTGTTACCAAAACTACCATAGGCCAATTGTTAAGTACCAGCACGCATAATTTGGTAATAGATGCCGATGCGATAAATATTATTGCTAGTAGCGAAAAGTTAAAAGCCAGTCTGCCCAAAAACAAAGTCATCTTTACACCACATCCCAAAGAGTTAGAGCGGCTGATAGGTAAAAGCAACAACGACTACGACAGGCTAAGAGATATGCTGGAGTTCTGCCATGAGTACCAATGCTACATCGTACTAAAGGGGAACAACTCTGCAATAGGCACTCCGGAAGGCAACCTATACTTTAACACAACAGGCAACCCGGGCATGGCCACAGGTGGAACCGGCGATGTGCTGACAGGTATTATTACTGCACTTGTAGCGCAAAACTATACGTTAGAAGAGGCATGTATACTTGGCGTGTACGTGCATGGCCTGGCCGGAGACCTTGCTCTTAAATCCGTTGGCGACATTGCCATGATAGCCTCTGATGTAACAGACCACTTGCCTCAGGCTTTTATGCACCTGCAGCAGCTTAGCTAAAGGCAAGATAGACTAACCCGGCGTGCACCAGCATTGCCCCGTCTGCCAGCAAAGCATAATATATTCTTGGCTTGTGCTCATCCGAAAACAACACCACTAAAGCTGCTACAAAGGCACTTGCCATTAACGCCAGCTGCACTTCACCTGTTTCTGATGTCGCCGCCAGCAAAGTATAAACAGCCAGTAAGGTTATGGATATAAACTTTGTATTCCTGACACCTATAAGGCCGGGTATAGTGAGTGTGTTTGTCGATCTGTCATAGGCGTAATCCCTGATATCGAATAACAAGGCCAGCGAAAGTATAAAAAGGAAACGGCGCAGTAGCAGCAACATGGCCTCGCCATCCCAGGCTGCAATACCGGCATCAAGCAACGGAAACCAAGCAGTTACCACAGCCCATACATACGCTATCAGGAAAACTTTTAACAGCGGTATACTTCGCAGGGGCCGCACCCAACTTGATTTGTATACAATCGGCACTGTGTACCAAACCGATATAAGAGCCAGGTGCAATACTACCAAAAGGTTGATGTTCAGGCCAAAGTATACATACATTCCTGTTGCCAGCATTATACTTGCTACACCTGTAAGTGCAAGCAGTTTTTTATTCCGCTGCCACCAATACCTGCTGGTTTTATACTTTTGCTGATGCGGCCACCTTACAAAACTATAAACGCTGCTTAAGTTATAGGTAAATAGGGTGGCCAGAAACACAAATACCGCCATCGGCATGGATATGGGCAACCCGGCAAGCTTGTAGGTTTCTATGGTTAAACTAAAGGCGCAGCACGAAATAAATACACTGCTGTATACAAAGCCCCCTAAAAGTTGCTCTGCCAATTGTGCCTGCGGTTTTCTGCTATACTTTTCAGCTATGCTGATGTGCCGATCGTGCGCCATTACATGCAATTACGCAACTAATCCTGCGTGTGTCAATGTATCTGTTAAAACAAAAAAGCCTGACGCAGGAAAAAACTCCTATGTCAGGCTTAACAGGAAAAGTAGTGTTGTTACAGCGTCTGCACTTTCTTAGGCTCGCCGAATGTAGCGTTATAAAGCTCTATGCTGTCTTTGATGATTTTATAAGCGTGCTCACGACCCAGGAACTGCTCCACGATAACTTCCTTATGCTCTAACTTCTTATAGTCTTCAAAGAAACGGCGCATCTCCAGTAGCGTGTGCGGAGGCAACTCAGAAATATCATTAATATGACGCACCGACATGTCGTTATAAGCAACAGCGATGATCTTATCGTCTTCTTCATTGTTATCAATCATTTGCATCACACCGATTACTTTTGCGTCGATCAGACACATTGGCTGCACATCTATAGAGCAGATAACTAAGATATCCAGTGGGTCTTTATCGTCGCAGTATGTTTGCGGAATAAAACCATAGTTAGCAGGATAGTTAACAGATGAGAAAAGCACACGGTCAAGCTTCAGCATACCGCTGTCTTTATCCAACTCATACTTTGCTTTTGAGCCTTTTGGTATCTCAATGATTGCGGTTACCACCTCGGGAGCTTCATCGCCGTAGCTTACGCTATGCCATGGGTTGTTGTTCTCCATATTCTCCATTTTAATAAAATTTTAATTTGCGCCGTCTTATATCTCTTCTTCAAGCGCTGTGGTTATTTCATGTATTGTTGTAAAGGTTGCCCTACGCTACCGTTGGGCTCTTGTATATATAGCCAACTGGCTATAGTAGGGGCAATATCAGCCACTTTTGTTTCTACTGAACTCTCACCTGGTTTCACATTCCACCCGTACCATACCAGTGGCACATGCGTGTCATAGTTAGAGTATGAGCCATGTGTGGTGCCTGTTGGTCTTCCAGAACCGTAGCCTTCAAACCATGCCGGACTTAAAATAAGAACTACGTCACCGCTTCTGGATGGGTAATAGCCACGCTCTACTCGTGCAAGCGGCCCATGAGACCAGCTTGATGTGGCAAGGCTAGAGCCAGTAACAGCTCTTTCTACAGGCGACAAACGGATCACATATTCTGCCACACGCTGCTGCACTTCACCCAGCGATAACTTTTTGCTATCAACCAGCTTTCTGTTAAGGTAGATGTTCTGGTTCATATAACGCTCAACCCAGGCGCCTTTTCCGTATAGTTTGCTTAAAAAGTTGTCTACAGAATCTCTTATTACAGCCGATGTTGATACACCTGCTGGCACTTTATACTCCGTTAAGTATGCCGGAACATGTGCCGCCCCGTGGTCAGATGTAAGAAAGAACAATACATTGCCTGCCCCTACCTCAGCCTCAATCTCATCAATCATCTCCCCAATTTCACGATCCAGGCGAATAAAAATATCCTGCGCCTCAATCGAGTTCGGTCCAAAAGTATGGCCTACGTAGTCCGGGGTAGAAAAGCTTACGGTTAAAAAGTCGGTATGCTTGTCTTTTCCCAGATTTTCCCCTTTCAGGGCTGCCAGTGCGAAGTCTTTGGTAATCGTATTGCCCCCTGGTGTAGAGCGCAGCAATTCAAAATCTTTTTTTCTAATAGCCGGCAGGTTGTGCGGGAATACCGGTTTGCTTTCACCTGAAAGCGTTCCCTCCCAAGGCATATCATCAGCGGTACTTTCTATGTACTGCTCTATAGGTAATAATGTATTCCAAACCTGGCTCAGGTACTGGTTAGGATACTGCTGCTGGTTAAACTGCTGCACCCAAGCCGGCAGATCTTTTCTGTAGAAGGTGCTCGTAATCCAGTTGCCGCTTTCAGAGTCGAACCAGTAGGCACCATTGCCTAAGTGGCCAGCCGGAAGTATAGATCCTCTATCTTTTAAAGACACACCAATTACTTTGGAACCCATATTGGTAGCCAACCTAAGTTCATCTGTAATGGTTGTTGTTACCATATTTGCAGGAGACATTTCTCCAGCATTAGATGTACTCCCTACTGTTTTTACTGATTTATCTTCGGTGCAATAAACTACTTTACCAGTTGTTCTGTCGTACCAGCTGTTTCCAACTATTCCGTTTATCGCCGGCTCGCTTCCTGTATAAATTGACGCATGGCCTGGTGCTGTATAGGTTGGTACATAACTGTATTGAGTGTTTTTGAAATTAAATCCCTTCCGGAGCATCCGTTTAAAGCCATTGTCGCTGTACTTGTCCCAGTAACGGTACAGGTAATCGTAGCGCATTTGGTCAACCACTATACCAACTACCAGCTTAGGCCTGTTCAGGTCTGTAAACGCTGTGCTTGTTTGGCTCTCGGTTGATGTTATCTGAGCAGGCTTTGTACAGGCTGTTAGTACCACTATCATCACGACAGCAGCTTTTGCAAATAGCTTAGCCTGTTTTAAGTCTTTAATTTTCATGGCATTTGGTATATACTTATTACAAATATAACAGGCACTCCTGTTATAATTTCTTTAAATGGTTGTTACAACTTAAATTTTTCAATTTGATAACAATCAATTACGATAGCATAAGTATAAAAAAAGAAGCAGCGCCCACCTGATGTTGGGCGCTGCTTTATGAAGTTTCTTTTTCTTCTTATTTTGAAGCCAGAGCTTCTGCACCACCCACAATTTCCAGAATCTCTTTGGTAATTGCAGCCTGGCGCGTCCTGTTATAGGTAAGCTTCAGCTCTTTCAGAAGTTCACCTGCGTTTTCAGTTGCCTTATCCATCGCAGTCATTCGGGCACCGTGCTCCGAAGCATTCGACTCCAGCACAGCTTTATAAACCTGAATTTTTAATGACTTAGGTATAAGTTCCTGAATGATCTCTTCTTTAGATGGCTCAAAAGTATAATCTACCAGCATAGCAGAAGCGCTCTCTTCAACCGGGTTCTCCTCAATTGGAAGGAACTGTTCTGTTTGTACGATCTGCGTAGCAACGTTTTTAAATTCGTTGTATACCAGGTCGATCTGATCGTAATCGCCTTTTACAAAACCGTCCATAGCATACTCAGCTGCTCCGCGCACCGTGTCAAACGACAGGTTTGAGAAGATGCCGGTAAACTCACCATTTACGTTGTAGCCTCTTTTCTTTAAAGCTTCGAAAGCTTTACGACCAATGGCAAGTACAGTAACTTTTCCAGCTGCCTGCTGCGCGCTATACTTTGTTTCGATCAGGGAAATTACTCCTTTAATGATGTTGGAGTTAAAGGCACCAGCCAGGCCACGGTCAGAAGAAACAGCTATGATAAGCACATTTCTTACTTCGCGTTTCTCTGTATAAACATTTGTTACTGAACCCTCCGCCATAGACGACAGGTTAGCCAGTATGCCACCAAGGCGCTGAGCGTAAGGGCGCATACGTAGTATGTTATCCTGAGCACGTCTAAGCTTGGCAGCGGCTACCATTTTCATGGCTTTCGTAATCTGCTGCGTAGACGAGATGGATACAATGCGGCCTCTAACCTCTTTTAAACTTGCCATATTATTGTTGCTATGAGCATAAATCAGGGGTTAACAAACTTATGCTGCAAACCCCTGATCATTAAGTTCAGACTATTTTTTATATCTACCTGATACTTCTCTAGCTACTTGCTTGAGAGTATTTGTAGTTTCATCATCTAACTTACCAGCTTTCAAAGCGTTTAGCACGTCATTGTGCTGTGCACGCATTGTTAGCAGGAAGTCTTTCTCAAAGTTTCTAACTTCAGAAACCGGAACGTTGTCCATCAAACCGTTCGTAGCGCAATAGATAATAGCTACCTGCTCCTCTACAGATACCGGAGAGTACTGTGCCTGCTTCAGGATCTCAAGGTTACGACGACCACGCTCAATTGTAAGCTTAGTAGCCGCATCCAGGTCAGAACCGAATTTCGCGAAAGCTTCTAGTTCACGGAACTGTGCCTGGTCAAGCTTAAGCGTACCCGCTACTTTCTTCATTGACTTGATCTGAGCAGAACCACCCACACGAGATACCGAGATACCTACGTTAATCGCAGGACGGATACCCGAGTTGAACAGGTTTGTCTCAAGGAAGATCTGACCGTCAGTAATCGAAATTACGTTTGTCGGGATATAAGCAGAAACGTCACCAGCCTGAGTCTCGATAATTGGAAGGGCAGTAAGTGAACCACCACCTTTTACCAACGGACGAAGAGAATCCGGTAAATCATTCATGTTCTTAGCAATCTCATCAGATGCGTTGATCTTAGCGGCACGCTCCAATAAGCGAGAGTGCAGATAGAATACGTCACCTGGGTAAGCCTCACGTCCTGGAGGTCTTCTTAGGAGAAGAGACACCTCACGGTAAGCTACGGCCTGCTTAGAAAGGTCATCATAAACAACCAGTGCAGGACGGCCGGTATCACGGAAGAACTCCCCGATAGCAGCACCTGTAAATGGCGCGAAGAACTGCATTGGAGCCGGATCAGAAGCTGAAGCCGCTACAACTACTGTATAATCCATGGCGCCACCTTTCTCAAGGGCCATCACAACCTGTGCAACTGTAGATGCTTTCTGGCCAATAGCCACATAAATACAGAATACAGGCTCGCCTCTTTCGAAGAACTCGCGCTGGTTCAGGATAGCGTCAATCGCAACAGCTGTTTTACCAGTCTGGCGGTCACCGATGATAAGCTCACGCTGGCCACGGCCAATCGGAATCATCGAGTCAATTGCCTTGATACCAGTCTGCAACGGCTCGTTTACCGGCTGACGGAAAATAACACCAGGAGCCTTACGCTCTAGTGGCATCTCATATAGTTCACCCGCAATTGGTCCTTTACCGTCGATAGGCTGACCAAGTGTGTTTACTACACGGCCAATCACGCCTTCGCCTGCTTTGATAGAGGCAATGCGGTTTGTTCTTTTAACGGTAGCTCCTTCTTTGATCTCGCTGTAGTCGCCAAGTAATACGGCACCTACGTTGTCCTCTTCCAGGTTCAGAACGAGTGCCTGAAGTCCGTTCTCAAACTCTAATAGCTCACCAGACTGTGCTTTGGAAAGGCCATAGATACGAGCGACACCGTCACCCACTTGTAGTACAGTACCAACTTCTTCCAGTTCTGCCTCAGAGCGGAAGTTAGATAGCTGCTCTCTTAATATGGCTGATACTTCGTCAGGTCTTACTTCTGCCATGATTATAGTTTATTAATGTATGGGTTGTCTTTGAATTCATTTCTCAGCTTGCGAAGACTGTTTTTCACAGAGCTGTCTATTTGTTTATCACCTACTTTAAGCACGAAGCCGCCGATAAGCGATGGGTCGATTATTTCCAGCAATTGGATTTTCTGACCATACTCTGCAGCTAACTTGCCTACTAATTGCTCGCGCAGGTTTGCAGTAAGCGGCAGCGCCGATGTTACCTGAGCTTTTACAATACCTTTGATCGTATTGTACTGCTCTTCAAAAGAAGCTGCGATGAACTCAAGGTGAGATTCACGCTGCTTGCGGGCTACAATGCTGAAGAACGCCAGCGTAAGCTCCTGCACTTTGCCTTTAAATACCCCGTTAAGTATAGCCAACTTTTTATCAGGCTTAACTATCGGGTTCTGAAGCAACAACTGAAAATCGCGGTTCTGAGAAACTACCTTTGAAAAAAGCTGCATATCGTCATGCACTTCTTCCAGTATGCCTTTCTCATTCGCCAGCTCAATCAGCGACTTCGCGTATCTGGAAGCAACTCTAAATTCTGACATAATGCTTGTTTATGATACAGCGGCCGCGTTAAGGCAAACCACCTTTAGATTCTTTTAGTTAAGCGTTACTTCACGGATGTAATCCGCTGCCAGCGCCTGCTGTGCGTCCGGGTTGCTCAGCTCTTTTCTCAGGATGCGCTCTGCAATTTCAAGAGAAAGTGTAGCAGCCATGTTCTTCACCTCTGTGATAGCCGCGCGTTTCTCATTCTCGATCGCCTCACGTGCCTGGGCAATCATGCGTGCACCTTCTTCGTTTGCTTTGTTCTTAGCCGACTCTACAAGAGCGTTACCAGCATCAGAAGCATCTTTCAAAATTCTGTCACGCTCTAAACGTGCTTCTGCTAAAAGCTTCTCGTTGTCTGCCTTTAAAGACTGAATCTCAAGCTTTGCTCTTTCGGCAGCGCTCAAGGCATCTTCAATAGAAGCCTCACGCTCATGAAGTGCTTTCATGATTGGCTTCCAAGCAAACTTAGCAAGCAGGAACAGAACAATCAGAAATGTTACTAGCTGCCAGAAAATTAGACCGATACCTGGGGTTACTAACTGCATTGTTTATTTTGTTAGAGAAATAAGTTCTGTTTAGTTGATCTCGATTTTACTCTGGCAGACGAGCACCTTTAACTGCCTTTAAACCACTTTAGATCTCATCGTCCGGACCATTCGTCCGGACGTGAGATCCACAAAAGCTATAACTAGCCTTTGAAAGAAATTAGCAAGCATACTACCACACCGAAAAGTGCAACACCTTCGATAAGGGCAGCCGCGATAATCATGGCAGTCTGGATTTTGCCACCAGCCTCAGGCTGACGAGCGATAGATTCCATGGCAGAGCCACCGATTCTACCAATACCCAAACCAGCGCCTAGAGCTACTAGACCAGCACCGATACCGGCACCCATGATTGCTAAACCTGCGCCTTCTGATAGAGCTTGAAGCAGAATTGCTAACATAATTGTAGTTATATAGAGTTAAAAAAAAGATTCTGATTAATGATGCGCTCCGTCACCGTGGCCTAAATCGCCCACATGATCGTGCTCTTCTACTGCGCCACCGAAGTACATCGCAGAAAGAAGCGTAAAGATATAAGCCTGCAACAGCGCCACGAACAACTCCAGGAAGTTCATAAAGGTAGCGAACGCCACACTTAAAGGACCAACTGCAACGCTCTGGAAAATAAATATTAAGCTAAAAAGGGAAAGAATGATAATGTGACCTGCCGTAATGTTCGCAAAAAGACGAATCATAAGAGAGAACGGCTTTGTGATGATACCGATCAATTCTACAGGAATCATGATCGGAGCTAACCACACTGGCACACCCGGAGTTGCAAAAATGTGGCCCCAATAGCTTTTGTTACCGCTAAATACAGTAATAAGAAGTGTCATGGTTGCCAGCACCAGTGTAACAGCGATATTACCTGTTAAGTTAGCGCCACCCGGCATTAAACCAAGCAGGTTGTTAAACCAGATAAAGAAGAAGATGGTAAGCAGGTAAGGCATGTAACGCTCATACTTCGGACCGATGTTAGCCTTGGCAATTTCATCCCGAATAAAGATGATGATCGGCTCGAAGAAAGACTGCATGCCTCTTGGCGCCTTACCCTGGTTCTTTTTGTAAGAAGCTGCTATACCGAAGAAAACGAAGAACATCAGCGCCACACTAACAAACATAGAAGCCACATTCTTGGTTATCGATATATCGTACAGCCCGGCATAGTCAGCGATTGGCTCGCCTGCCTCATTGGCCTTATAAATATGACCATGGTCCATTACATAACCATTATAAGGCACGATCTCATGCTCTTCGTTGTAGAAATTGCTTGAAGAGAACACGTTCACCTCACCGTTATCTACCAGAATCACTGGCAAATAAAGAACTACTCCATCAGCAAAATGCCACGAATAATCATCTGCGATGTGATGCGTGATCATGTCGCCTGGCTTAAACTCGCCGCCTTCTGCCGGTTCAGCAGCATGGGCTGCTATTGTTAAGAAGGAAAACAGTAAAACTAATAACTTCTTCATTAAGAGAGATTTAGAAACAGATTTTATCAAGTTTTGCTTTATTCTTGATCCTGCCTTTTCAAATTCGGGCGCAAGTTAGCCAATAAGCTGTAAATTTCAAACCCGGTAAATAGAAAATAAAGCACAAAGAAGTTTAAAACGAACTGTAATTCGTTTTCAGAAAAGAGGAATACATAAACAAATATTACTCCTATACTTAGTATCATCCGAAAGCCCATCGAGCCAAAGTAATATAGCTGGAAATTATCTTTGTCGTAGCTGATACCCAGACGGCTAATATAAAAAGTAAGCGCTGTAACAAATACAAAAAAACCAAAGATGTACCAGATAAAAGGATGCACCAGCTGGTTGCCGGTAAAGTATAAAATCACTCCCATAAGCATGCCGATCACGCCTGAGAAAATGAGGAGATTTCTGATAAAGTTCACGTAAGTTATTTTTTATTAAGCGACAGAATAACCAACACCATAGAAGCCACAACAGCTATCACCAATAGTGTAATAGTAAACCAGGGGTTCTGTGTCCCGAAGTAATCATCCAGTTTCATGCCTGCAAATGCAGCCAGCACCATGGCCCCAATCATTTGAAAAGCCAGCCCTGAATACTTTAGGTACGGCTTTATATTATCGTTTTTGGGCTTATTTGGAGATGTTTCGTCTGGCATTTCCGCGCTGATTTTTAAACCGATGCAAAATTAGTTCTTTTTATCCAGCTTAGTGCACCACTACGCTATATCTTTTGTTACATCCAGGAGCTTGCTACACAAGATGTGTATGCAACTGCGCCTGAAACCAAAAATGGTTTTGTATAGTTCAATAGCTGGCTAACTGCAGTACCTGTTTAACTATTGGCAGATTATTGTATTTTTGTATAAGTAAGTTACCATAACCAGAATCCGCAGCTTATTTAATATTATATTTACCGTACTGGTAAGCTATACTTAACCATGTAGCCACTACGTTTATACTTAATATAGCATCAAAACCTTTGCCCCTGATTTAACTTGAATAAGAACCACCTTTTTTTATGCTTCCTTTTGGTTGGGCTTTTGCTGGCAGCTTGCTCTGTTGAGCGTAAAAATCCGCTTAGCAAAACCTACCATAACACCACGGCACGCTACAACGGCTATTTTCTGGCAAAGGAGAAAATGGCTGTTATAGAAAATGGCTTACAGGAAGGGATGCAGTACGATTATAACCAGGTACTGCCTATTTACCCGCATATAGATACTACCACTGCTAAAGCACTTACCCCTGAGCTGGAGGATGTGATTAAGAAAGCGTCTTTCCCGATTCAATACCACAAAAACAGCAAGTGGATTGATAACTGCTACATATTAATAGGACAGGCTAACTTTTACCAGCTCAACTTTGGTGAGGCCTCCCGCACTTTTAAGTATGTAAACTCCACCAGCAAAAATGCCAGCGACAGGCACGAAGCGCTGGTGTGGCTTATGCGCACTTTTCTGCAAACCGGCGAGATGGACAACGCCCAGCAAGTATCGGAGTATCTCAGAAAAGAGCGTTTAAATAAAGACAATGCGCGAGAGTTATACTTAGCCCGTGCTCAATACCACCGTATACTCGGCGACACAGCCGCAGTTATGGACAACCTGGCTTACTCTCTTCCTAACTTTGATGATAAAGACGAACAGTCGCGCATCAGGTTTACATTGGCGCAACTTTACCAGCTTACCAACCAGGACAAAGAGGCTTATAAACAATACAGCAAAATTCTCCGCCGCAACCCACCTTACGATCTGGGCTTTTTTAGCAGGTTAAATTTAGGACAAGTATCGGAACTGGAAGACAAGCAGGACACAGAGCGTATTGCCAATTATTATAAAAAACTGCTAAAGGACGATAAAAACATCGAATACCGCGACAAGATATACTATGAAATGGCGCAGTTTGAGCTTCGCCGGCAAAACTACGACAAAGCCCTTGCTTACCTGGATCAGTCGCTTAGAACACCTGGCACGTTGCAAAACCAAAAAGCCTATAGCTATGTGTCGGCTGGTGAAGTATACTTTGATAACCTGAGCAAGTATAACCTGGCAGCCGTTTACTACGACAGTGCCACACAAGTATACCCGCAAACTGCATTAGGCTACGAGGCCGTGGCAGAACGCCGCGACATCCTGGCTGATTTTGCAAAACAATTCTCCACTATTCAGACTCAGGACAGCCTGCAGCGCATTGCACGCATGAGCGAGGCCGAGCGTACAGATTACCTGCAGCAACTTATCCAGCGCCAGGAAGAGCAGCGTCGGCAGGATTCGGCAAGGCAGGTGGCTGCAACTCAAAAGGATAACAAGCAAGACACTGGCGCTAACAGAAACCGTCGCAACAACAGTGGTTTTCAGGATAACACTACGGTAGGAGGTGTTTGGTATTTTGATAACCCAACTGCTATGGCCTCGGCAAGGTCGGAGTTTACACGCCGCTGGGGAGACAGACCACTACAGGATTTCTGGCGTATACGTGCTCGTGGCGAAAGCGGCAGCACTAATCAGGCTGAGATTGCACGCGCGCCTTTAACCTCGCCGGAGAAGCAAATGAGCGCAGCCGAACGAAATCAAATGCAGATGCAGCAGTATCTGAAGGATATTCCTTTATCCACAGCTGACATGATGCGCTCTGAAAAAGAAGTGGAGGATGCTTACTTCAGGCTTGCCAACATTTACAGCCAGAAACTGCGAAACCCGCAGAAAGCTACAGAGGCTTTTGAAGAGTTGCTGAAGCGCTTCCCGAACTCAGAGCACACCGCAGAAACCTACTATAGTTTATACTTGCTGTATGGCAAAGCTGATAATAAAGAGCAGCAACAGGTATACTATAACAAAATAAAGCAGCAGTACCCTAACACCACTTTTGCACGCCTTATAGACGATTCAGACTTTATGTCTAAGAACGCTGCGGATAACTTAAAAGCACGTGCCCTATATGATTCAGCGTATACCCATTACGGGGAGTTTGAATTTGCCAGGGCGACAAACCTTTTAAACCAACTGGTAAGCCAGTATCCGCTTAATGATATACAAGATAAAGTGGCTTACCTGGAGGTGATGATAACGGCACGCACTAAAAAGCCCGAGGAACTCTATAGCCAGCTAAACAGCTTTAAGAAAAAATATCCGAACAGCCCTTTAATGCCTCAGGCAAACCAGTTGCTGGCTACTTACCAAAGCCTGGAGCAGAAGAACGAGTTACGCCGTGATGCGCCATCTGCTATTGCGCCAAAGCAAAAAGCGGGCAATACCTTAACACCTGAACAAAAAGTTAGCACAGAAATTGCTTCTACAGCCACAGCATCTGTTGCAAAGGCAACACCACAGGTAATGCCCGCGGCTACAACACCAGAGCAAGCTAATAAAACCGACACTACAGCGCAGATAGCTACACCTGAGCCGAAGCAAACCTCAAAGAATAAAACAGAGCAACCGGCAACTGCACCTGCCGATTCAGTTAGTTTGCCAACGCCTACTGCTCCGCCCGTAGATCCGATGGCGTATGAGGCTGCTGCGGATTCTGCTTTTTATGTTGTTTTGTTATACCCTACTTCTGCACCAGCTTTTAAGGATGTGCAGCCAAAGTATGAAAAGTATAACAACACCTACTATAAAAATCAGCAATTAAGTATGGACTCTGCTGCTTTTTCTGCGGATAAAACAATGCTGGTGATGCGTTCTTTTGCCGATGCAAAGCAGGCGCAGGCATTTGCTGTAAAACAAAAAGCACCCCAGTCGCCGATAGGTAGAATTAGAGGCGTAGAATTCGTTACCTTTGTTATTTCATCTGCAAATTATAAGAAATTCCTGCAGAAGAAAGACCTGGATACATACCTGACCTTCTATAAAAACAATTATTAATACATGACTACGCGTCAAAAAGCAGTTGAACCTCAACCGAAATCATACTTTCCTAAAATAGCATCTACACTCTGGTTGCTGTTTTTAGGTGGCTTTGCGGTGTTTATACTTTATGTATATGCAGTAAGTATAAACTTCCTTAACTTATTTGGGGAGCTACCCAACCTGCGCACCCTCGAAAACCCTAAAAGTGAACTCGCCTCGGAGCTATATTCTGCTGACAATGTGATGCTCGGCAAGTATTTCCGTGAAAACCGTTCTCCTGTAGATTACGAAGACCTTCCGGATAACCTGGTTAACGCACTTGTCGCAACAGAGGATGTGCGCTTTGAAGAACACGCCGGCATTGACCCGCAGGCCATGCTTCGTGTAGCAGCAGGTATTATTACCGGTAACCGTAAAGGCGGCGGTAGTACCTTAACACAGCAGGTAGCCAAAAACCTTTTCGATACACGCAGCGATGAACTGAACAATGGTGTACTTAACGGCGTGCCCGGCATTGGCATGCTGATACTCAAGACAAAGGAATGGATTATGGCCGTGAAGCTAGAACGCTCTTACACCAAGCGCGAAATCCTGACGATGTATCTGAATACTGTAGATTTTGGTTCTAATGCCTTTGGTATTAAAGTAGCTGCCAAAACCTTCTTCAACAAAAAACCACAGGAACTGGAAGTACAGGAGTCTGCTGTATTGGTAGGTTTGTTAAAAGCGCCAACTGCCTTTAGCCCTAAATTTAACCCTGAAAACTCTAAGCGCCGCAGAAATACTGTACTGGCCCAGATGGTAAAGTATGGCTTTATGCCGGAAGAGCAGTTTCAGCAATTAAAAGAAGAGGATATCAAACTGAATTATAGCGTAGAAAACCAGAATATTGGTTTAGCGCCATACTTTAGAACCGAAGCTAGCAAATTCTTATTGCAGTGGTGCCGCGAAAATGGCTACGATCTCTACTCTGATGGACTGAAAGTATACACCACCATCGACTCGCGTATGCAGAAGTATGCTGAAGAGTCGATGGCAGAACACATGAAAGGCCAGCAGAAGCTTTTCTTTGAACATTGGAAAGGGCGTAACCCATGGGTAGACCGTGACAATAAAGAGATCAAAAACTTCCCGGAGGTAGCCATTAAACGAACTGAGCGCTATCGCCGCCTGAATGCGCGCTTCGACGGCAACCAGGATTCTATCAATTATTACCTGAACAAAAAGGTACCGATGCGCATCTTTACCTGGGATGGGGAGAAGGATGTAGAAATGAGCCCGATGGATTCACTTAAGTATTACAAGCATTTCCTGCAAGCTGGCTTTATGGCTATGGAGCCGCAAACAGGTCACATCAAAGCCTGGGTAGGTGGTGTTAACTACAAGCACTTTAAGTATGACCACGTAAAGCAGGGTATTCGCCAGCCGGGTTCTACTTTTAAGCCATTCCTCTATACTGCTGCTATCGAGAATGGCTACTACCCTTGTTATGAGGTTATAGATGCGCAAGTATGTGTGCCTCTTCCTGATGGCAACATGTGGTGTCCTAAAAACTCAGACAACAAGTATAGTGGCCAGAAATTTACGCTCCGTAAAGCTTTGGCAGAATCTGTCAACTCTGTTTCTGCTTACCTGGTAAACAAGCTCGGCCCTGAAACACTGGTTCAAACAGCTAAGCGCATGGGTATTTCTACGGCACTAGATCCTACACCTTCATTAGCGCTTGGTACCAGCGATGTTTCCCTCTTCGATATGGTTGGAGCTTATGGCACATTTGTTAACGGAGGTACATGGGTTGAACCTAACTTTATAACCCGCATCGAAGATAAGCATGGTAACGTAATTGCTGAGTTTGCTCCTAAAACCGTAGAGGCACTTAGCGAAGAAACGGCTTACCTGATGGTTCACATGTTAAAAGCAGCTGCCGAGCCAGGTGGTACCGCTTATTACGGACTGCGCCACAGAAACGGCCTTAAAAATGAGATTGGTGCTAAAACAGGTACTACCCAAAACCAGTCTGACGCGTGGTTTATGGGTCTTACGCCAAATTTAGTTGCCGGCACCTGGGTTGGCGGCGAAGACCGTTCTATCCATTTTCGTACCATTGCCTTAGGTCAGGGTAATAAACTGGCTATGCCAGTGTACGGCGCCTTTATGCAGAAAGTATACGCTGATAAATCACTGGATCTATCGAAAGATGCTTTTCCTAAACCTTTGGCGCCTTTATCTGTAGAATTAGATTGTGCTAAGTATAACCAGGGTGTGCCTATCGATTCGTCTCAGCAGGATGAGTTTTTGAATATGCCAACCGAAATTGATTTGGACGCAGATTTCTAATTATGATTTTCTATGCCAGCCAACGAAAAGCTGAAGGAACAGATATCACACCTGCCGCACAAACCCGGCATCTATAAATTTTTCGACGAAAAAGGCATTATCTATGTAGGCAAAGCAGTTGATATAAGAAAGCGCGTCAGCTCTTATTTCAACCGCTCTGCCCAGCATAATAAAAAAACGCTCAAGCTGATCTCCCAGATCAGGCACATCGAATTTACCATTGTAGACACTGAGGCAGATGCTTTCCTTTTGGAAAACAATCTCATAAAGCAGTATCAGCCCAAGTATAACATCCTTCTCAAGGACGGTAAAACATACCCTTACATCTGTATACTTAACGAGCGCTTCCCAAGGGTTATCAGCACACGCAATAAGATAAACGATGGCTCGCGTTACTTTGGGCCCTACCCAAGTGTTACCACTATGTATGTGGTGCTAGACCTGATCCGGACACTTTATCCGCTTCGTACTTGTACATATAATCTGTCTCCAGAAAACATTGCTGCCGGTAAATTCAAAGTATGCCTGGAGTACCATATAGGCAATTGCAAGGGGCCCTGTGAAAACCTGGAAGATGAGACACAGTATAACTACTATATTTCTCAGATCAGAAATATACTTTCCGGTAACCTTTCTGTAGCCAAAAACTATTTTAAAGAGCAAATGGCCGCTGCCGCCGCAGACTACCAGTATGAACTGGCACATCAGTATAAGCAGAAGCTTGATATGCTCGAAGATTTTCAAGTAAAGTCTACCATTGTGAGTAATACTCTCACTAACATTGATGTGTTTACGATTACGAGTAACGAAAAATGCTCCTTCCTTAACTACCTTAAAGTTATGAATGGCTCTATTATACTTACACAGTCACTTGAGATAGAGAAAAAGCTTGAGGAGGATGATGCTGATATACTTGCTTCTGTAATTGTACAGCTACGCCAGGAGTTTGAAAGCACTTCCAGAGAAATTGTCACCAACTTGGAGGTTAATTTGCCTTTAGACAACCTCACTGTTTCTCAACCGCAGATAGGTGACAAACGAAAGCTGATCAATTTATCGCTAAAGAATGCCATGTATCTGCGCAAAGAGCGCGAAGGACGACAGGAGAAGAATAAAGACCTCAGCGACCAACGTGAGATCCGCGTGCTAGAGACACTGAAGAAAGACCTCCGCCTCACAGAGCTTCCGCGCCAGATCGAGTGCTTTGACAATTCCAATTTTCAGGGCGACAATTCGGTTGCATCAATGGTTTGTTTCAAAAATGGCAAGCCTAGCAAGAAAGATTACCGTCACTTTAACATTAAAACAGTAATTGGTTCAAATGATTTTGAGTCGATGTATGAGATTGTGACGCGCCGTTACAAGCGCCTGCTTAACGAGAAGCAGCCTTTGCCGCAGTTAATTATTATCGATGGAGGCAAAGGACAGCTAAGTATGGCTGTTAAGGCTTTGAAAGAATTAGGCCTTTATGGTAAGATTGCTATAATTGGCATCGCTAAGCGGCTGGAAGAAATTTTCTACCCCGGTGATAGCTTGCCTCTATACATTGATAAAAAATCGGAGTCTCTTAAACTTATTCAGCGCCTGCGCAATGAGGCGCACCGTTTTGCCATCACTTTTCATCGAAGCAAACGCGATGCCGGCACCCTTAAAACAGAACTTACTGATGTAAAAGGCATTGGCCCTGCCACTGCCGAGGCTTTGCTCTTAAAGTATAAATCTGTTAAAAAATTAAAGGAGCTTTCGCACCATGAACTCGTAACTGAGGTTGGCAAAGCAAAGGCGGATATACTTTTCAACTATTTCAGATCTCAGGAAACATCTTCTTAATTTCCTTTACTGTATATTTTATAGTTGCTTATACTACAAAAAAAAGGCGACTTTTGCAAGTCGCCTTTTTTGATTTATACTTTTTGTACTAGTAGCTCCACAAGCTGTATTCGTACTCAATTAATGCTTCTGCAGCATCCTGAGCAGCTAACAAGCCTTTTTTACCTCCGCCGTAGATATCAGAAAGACCTCTATCATTAGGGTTAGATATTTTAGTGATGTATGAGCTAAATAACCACAGGTCAAATGCATCTGCCAGGTTTTTGTGCTGGGCATCGTTCTGTGCATTATACCATATGGCAACATCCGGGTTATTGCGGAACACTCTAACCAGATCACTCATTTTAAAGCTTGCAACTGGCATCTCTATACCTAGCGGATGCAGCGTTGATGGCACTTTTAATGAGATCGTCTGGATGTCGTGGTACATGCGTGAACGCTTTTTATCGAACACTACATTCTCCTTTAACTCCAATAGGTATAATTGCTTCGGGAAATACTCATTGCTTACAGGAGCGGCATCAGCTGCAGCATCTTTACCTAGTGCAGCACCCCAAGGGTCATCTTCCTGCTTCTGCTTTCCAAAGCCGGCAGCAATTTCTTCATCAGTTAGCTGCTCGCCTGTTTCTTTTGGAGTGATGTTAGCCATGAATTCCTCTCTCGTGATCGGCGTGCTTACAGAGTCAGTCTTGTAGGCTACAAGCTCTCCGCTTTTAACAGCATTGATGATGATCTTTGTTATTTCTCTGTTTTCAGAGAACAAAGGCCTGTTTTGCTTTTCACGTAAGTCTATTTTGCGCCATACTGTTTTCTTAAACAGTACATCATGCTCCGGAATAGGTCTTGCTGAAGGATTGCTTGATGCAGTAGTTGATACCTGCTGTGCCATGGCACCCGCTGATAACATAATGCCTGCTGCTACACCTATTACTTTAACTAATTTCATACTCCTGTAATAATCGTTTTTTAGTTCAGAGGAACAATGAAGTTTCCATCTCCTGTTTTGGCATCAACGGCTTCACCTCTATAGTTAAGGCGTTTTACGTCTAATACCTCAATTACAACTCTGTCGCCTTTATTTGCCTTCGCAGCAAAGTTAGACAGGTTTGCAGTTGGGCCATTATATTCGCCTGTTTCGATTGGTGAATTTCCTCTTACAAGGTAGGCTCTCCACTTTGTTACTCTATAACGTGCTTCGTTAGGTAATAATTGTTTGAAGCCTTCATCAGCTACTGCCTGTATTTCTACTGCTCTGATAGACTGCGCAGGAACACCGCGCTTAACATCTATTGGGCGGCCATTTACCAACGGAACAAGCTCTGGCTTAGGCATTGGTCTTACTTTAAATCTTTCAGAGCCGATTGCGTTGCCGCCACTATTTACGTTGATTGTTACTTCAGTAGAGTTAGGGATGATTGTTACCATACCTTTTTTAGCACCCTTGATAGCAGAACCACCGCTGGCAGTAAAGCTAGGATCGTAGATTGCACCAAGTGCAGGAACCTGTATATTCAGTTCGTTAGCACAACCAAAGTATAATGCCTGAACCGCTGCAGACTGCACCTGGATAACTGGTTTTGCAACAATGTACTCTTCAGTTACAGTAAACGTAGTATCGCGCCCGCCCTGGTTAATTGTTACTTGACCTTTCCAGGTTTGCTTTGAATTACCCTCTGCATCATAGTTTGAAGCTGAAGCGGTAAACTCTACCTGACCTAAGCCGTTAACAACTTTTACAGGCTTGCCCTGATAACTCATTGTTGGAACAATCGCATCAGAAGAAGCAGCGATAAACATATCCGCTTTATACTTTGTACCAGCTGCTACTGTCTTAGACTCAGCTCTGGCCATTGCAAATATCTTCTCAAATTTGATAATGTCAGCACCTACTTTTTGTGCAAGCTGCTGCAAAGCATCTGCTTCATACTTCAGAACTTCGTTTTCTTTCTGAGAAAGAACTGCCAAAGCAGCTACCATCGGTGTTTCACCAAAGTTTAGCTCTGCAAAGTCTTTATTCTTCTGCGATTTGTCATTCTTAGCAACAGGATCTTCTTTGCCATCATAAGCAAGTTGATCTGGAGTGTTTGGATTATACTGCTTTAGGAATTTAGCATAGTCATTTAGCTTATCCTTTAGTTTGTATGCTTCCCCGTTTCTCTTGTTCGCCGCGCCAATCATCATCATGGCAACTTTGTCCTCCCCACTTGGGTTGGCATACTGATTTGGGTCATCTTCGCTTACGCCACCTGTAGTCTTAATAAGATCTTCTCTCAATGAGCGAATGTATGTTACTAATTCAGTGGTCTGCTGTCTGATCTCCTCGGCACTTTTCATTACTCGTGCGTCTGCGGATCTATTACCGCCTTTATCTACAGCGGATTTTATATTGGATAGAACGCCGGCATTATCTGTTTGTGTCTTCCCGTTCACTCCCATCAAACTTTGATCGAGGAACTGGAATTTTAACAGGATAGCCGAGTTCACTTGTAGGGCGAGAAGGGCGGTCAGTACGAGGTACATCATACCGATCATCTTCTGCCGTGGTGTCTCTTTTCCTCCAGCCATTTTTAACTACTTTAACTGTTGTTTTCTTGTTGATTTAGAACTTCTGAGAATTAACCACGCATAGCTGTCAGCATGTTACCATACACTGTGTTTAACGAGTGCAGGTTCTGCGTTAAGCGCGAAACTTCTTCTTTGAATTGTTCTGTGTCTTTGCTGGCGTCAGTTAAATTTTCCATGGCCATTGTCAGGTTGCCATAGAATTTATTCATCGCCTTCAGATGGTTATTTGCGTCCTGAAGTTCCATTTCGTAAACAGCGTTCAGTGCTCCCAGGTTCCTGGTCATGTCCTGAATCTGGTTGTGGTACTCTTTTGCGTCTACTGTAGAGCCAGCCATGTGCGACAATGCCTCTGCTGTTGTAGCATATGCCTTGTTCATGTTATCCAACTGGTCAGCAGCAGCTCTTACACGTACAGTATAATCCTGAGTTGCTACAGTAGCCTGGCTCATATCTGTTAATTGTGCAGTTGTTTCGCTAAGTCTGTTCAAGCCTAATCCAAGGCTGTTGATAGTATCTGGCGTGATATCTGCATCACGCATCATGTCATCAAGTTTTTTAGTTAATGAAGATCCTCCAGATACGGAAGGAGCCATCAAAGCCTCTCCTGAATAATCATCTGCTAGCTGAGGGTAAACTCTAGCCCAATCCGGATCATGTGGCTGCGGCTGGAACGCACTTAAGGCAAAGATAACAGCCTCAGTTCCTAGACCCACAATTAGCATTATGTCGGCACCAGCCCAGTGCTGGATCTTAAATAATGCTCCGACAATTACGACTGCTGCACCAATACCATAAATTTTAGGCATCAATACGTCGTATAAAAAGCTGCGACCTTTAGGTTTGCTCATTTTGATTTAATTAATAAGTGAACGATTGGATTATAGGGTTTTGTAAATTTGGGTTTTGTAATTACTATCTGAATTCTCTGCCTGAAGATCTGCCTAAGTAGATCATGGCGTTACGGAAGCCAACAAATGATCTGGCTGAGTCTTGGTATTCAAAATTACGTGTACCTGTTTCCAGGAAATAAGCAATATCTTTCCACGAACCACCTCTTATAACTTTTCTTGGCTCGTTATCATCATTGTATACTGGGTTCAAATCCCATACTACCGGAACAGAAGCATCATAGTAAGCATCTTCGCACCATTCTGCTACGTTACCGGCCATATCATATAGGCCAAAGTCATTAGGGAAATATTGTGCTACCGGAGCAGTATATGAGAAACCATCACTATAATAGTCGCCGCGGCCTGGCTTAAAGTTAGCCAGCAAGCAGCCTTTGCCATTGCGTAGATAAGGTCCGCCCCAAGGGAAAACAGACATATCGCGTCCGCCTCTTGCAGCGTACTCCCACTCCGCTTCTGTTGGCAAACGGAATTTAGGCATTGGTGCACGTCCGTCTTCAGCATTTGCAGCATTCTTCAGTTTTGTTCTCCAATCACTGAAGTATTTTGCAGCAAACCAGTCTACACCTACCACCGGATAGTCATCAAAGGCAGGATGAGAGAAATAGTATTCCATCAGGGGATCACCCATGTGGTAACTAAAATCTTTTACCCATACAGTTGTATCTGGATATAGTTGAGTCATCACAAACTCTTCACCTAACACATCTAAAGAGTCTTCCATCATCACCTGGATAAACTGGCGGTACTCATTGTTTGTGATCTCAGTTTCATCCATATAAAAGCCACTGATAGTCACCTGCTTGTTCAGGTTGGCCATAGAAGCTGCTATATCCTGATCGGCCTGGCCCATGTGAAATGTACCACCCGGACAAGGCACCATACCATAAGGCACTTCCTGAGCATTGTACTCCGGACGGTCATCTACACCCACAAGATCGCCCTGTGGTCCTCTTCTAAGTCCGCAGCTTGCAAGCAGTACTACCGCCAAAGCGAAGGAAGACAGCTTAAGTAGTTTGTTCATATTGAGTAATAAAAAGTAAATTTTTCCAGCAATATTAATTTAATACACTTTTTCGAGTGTAGCAAATATAAAAGGTTTAACAACAAATAAAAAACAATTCATCACGACACATATTTATTATTTTTTAACGCCGTAATAAACTGATTATTATTATAATAGAATCTATTTTTTTACATCATTTTTCTAAGAAGCACTATGGAGCTACCCCTTCTTAGTTATATTTTTTTATCTGGAGAAGTTATACCGTGGCGTTCTTACTGGGGGCTTAAACCTGATCACAGGCTCTGGTAATCTGTAGTTTACCATAACTTCATGGGAAGTAGGCGCTTTTGCCTCCCGGTTAAATGTTGTGAAATCAAACGCATACCCTACTCTTAAAGCATTATCTTCAAATAAAGACAATCCAATAAGCGCACTAACAGCTTCTTTATGTCGATAATTCACTCCGGCCCAATATTTTTCACTGTAAGTGAGTCTTGTACCCGCATCAAAAGAAAATGTTTCGGTATCATGCTTTAAAAGAACTGTAGGAGTTACTTCCAGGTTGTTGGAAACCGCCAGATTATAGCCGGCGGTCACATAGATATGGTTCTCTCCGAGAAACTTGCCTGTGCCAGCTCTTGCAGAATCTGCGAACTCATACTGTGCATTTAAAAGATTTGTTACACCACCACCGGCATAAAATGTTTCAGACTGGTACCACACACCTGCTCCCAAATCATACTTTGTGTCAGAAGTGTTAAAAGGCACACTCGGATCTCCCTCATCAATGGCTCTGTATCTGCCTTTCTTTATATTATTTAGATTACCCTGTATGCCTAGCCCAAGCTTATTCTCACCAATGTTTATATGAAAAGAGTAGGATATTGCTGCAGTAAGAAAAGTAGTATTGGCAATTTTGTCGCGCATCAGGTTTATGCCTAATCCACCATGCAGCAGCCTCACCGGAGCATGGGCAGTTAAAAGCAATGTCTGAGGAGATCCGCCATCATCAAAAGTAGCATCATAGCCCAACCATTGATAGCGGTAAATCGACATTATTTCCGGACGATTTGTTATACCTGTATAAGCCGGGCTTATCTGCATGCCATTAAAGCCGTAGTGGGTGAACTGCGGTTGTTGCTGGCCCCATGCCATGGTCTGGCAAAACAGCATCAGCAACAGAAGGGGTAGAAGCTTTCTCATAGGCGATAGCAAGAAGGCAAGATTTTATATGATCCGGTAAAGAGAAGCACTAGACCAAATATAGTTATTTAACGTTAAAACGCAAAAGCTAGTATAATTCTTACGATACTAGCTTTTGCGTTTTAATATTAAGTAAAACCTGAATAAAAGTTACGTTAAATAACTATTTTTTCGTCTCCTTCTTTTTCTGATTCTGAATGTATACTTCTATTGCGCCTGTCATAGAAGGGGCATTTGGCATAGGTGCTTCAATATCCAGCTCCAAGCCTGCATCTCTTACTGCCTTGGCAGTTGTAGGACCAAATGCAGCTATACGCGTATTATTTTGCTTAAAGTCCGGGAAGTTGATGAAAAGAGATGTTATACCAGATGGGCTAAAAAATGCCAGGCAATCATACGTTACATCATCTAAGTCTGACAAGTCAGCTGCTACAGTCTTATAGATAATAGCCTCTGAGTGCTTTATCTTGTTGGCCTGCAAAAACTCAGGAATATCCTCTTTGCGGATGTTAGAGCATGGGAACAGGAAATTTTCGTTCTTGTGCTTCTTGATCACCTCAAACAGATCCTTAGCCGTTTTTTCGCCAACAAACAACTTGCGCTTGCGCAATGTAATGTACTTTTGCAGATAGTAAGCCGTTTGATCAGAAATACAGAAGTACTTCATATCGGCAGGCATCTCGATTTTGCTTTCCTGGCAGATCCTGAAAAAGTGATCTACAGCATTACGGCTTGTAAAAATAACAGCAGTATGCGAAAGTATGTCTACTTTATCCTTTCTAAACTCTTTGAAAGGCACTGGCTCTACCTCAATAAAAGCTCTGAAGTCTACTTTGATATCATACTTTTCTGCAATTGATAAGTATGGAGAGTTATCTGTGGTAGGCTGTGGCTGTGTAACCAGAATACTCTTTATAGGAATCTTGTGTCTTTCAGGGTTTGCACTTCCCTTTTCTTTACTTTCAGCCATATAATAAATGCGGTTTTTAAACTTTCACCTGCGCTACCGCTGCAAACTGTGTTTTTAGAAACTAAAAACAATTAATTTCAACACGATTGCCAGCGGAATTACTTCCGTGGCGCAAAGGTATGAAAATAAATGCAAATTTAGTACAGTAGCTTTCTTATTTACTACTACAAACACCCGCAGCACAGCAAGCAACAACAGTAACGATACCAGCACATTAGACACCATTAAAATAATCTCTGGGATGTAAGCATTCATGGAAAGATACAACAGCATCACAAAAGGCAGGAAAATGCCCAGGAAAAGAAGAGTTTTTATAAACTCTCTGTACTGTACCTCTACTACCTCTTCTAAGCCAAAGATATAAGCCATGATCTTCAGAAAAAGGTATTTAATTATTATAAAAACGAATATTACCAAAGTATAAAGGCTGATCTTGGTTGTGATATCCGCCTCTGATACCGGGAACAAACGATTAAAAAGCCGGATATGCTGCACATTAGTATGAATGGCCGCAATAAGCAGCGCCAAAGACAATGAAAATGCTAATATAAACAGGATACTTGACCACGAGCTAATAGGCTTTGCCAATACACCCTCATCAAGTCGATTAGTACGCCCGCCAGCTCTTACATCAAATAAAGCCTGAAAATCGGAAGGATAATTCATTCGCAACCACCCATACACAAGTCCAATAACAAGCAGGAAAATTATAAATGTATTCTGATTAACGTAGTCCCGAATCCGGATAGAAAGTGGGCGCTGCCCCGGCTCTTTATCCTGACTTATCTGTTGCACATCGTTGTAAAACCCTTTTATGTTAGGCTGCTGCGATGGGTGCCACACTGTAAGCAACACTTTACCCGTTGCAGGTTTCAAATCGCTTACAAAAGCTGACAGGTTAAGTTTATATGTTGCAGTAGAGTCGGCTTTAAAAATTAATTTATTGTTCAGAAAAAGGCTTAAATCCTTTTGAGCCGTAAATCCGATCAGAAAGGGCTGAGAGGGCGCTATTGTAACCCACTGGTGTAATGATCGCTGTTTTGAGTGCACACTAGCTACATAGGGAACCAACTCCTGTGTCTCACTCTGGTACACGAGCCACTCACTGGTTAAGGTATTGCTTTGCTCTAATGGCAGTACCTGCGCTGCTGTTTTTGGCAACAGGTTAAGCAGAGCTGCAATTAAAAAGGCAAAATATAAATAACCTGCCTTAGGCTTTAGAAACACTCTGCGCACCACGGGATTTATAAACTCCTAAAAATATACTTAACAGCACAGAAAAGGCAGACAACGCCAATAACACATTAAAATTACCCCATGCGCCGAATGCTACAACAAACAAGATAACCGCCAGATTAATGGCAGCCAACACTAATACAGTACCTGTTTGTGACAAACCCATACCCAAAAGATTATGATGTATATGATTCTTGTCTGGCACAAACGGAGAGGAACCCTTAAGGATGCGTATCAGGAATACGCGAATCGTATCGAAAAGCGGGATGAACAAGACACCCAGCGCCACAGATGGAGCAGCCGAAACTACGCGCATCTCAATAAACTGAATAGCCAGTACAGAAAGAATAAATCCGCACAATAAAGAACCTGTATCGCCCATAAAAATGGTTGCTTTACGAAAGTTATACCTTAGAAACCCAAGTATACCCCCCACCAGGCAAAAAGCTACTGTGGCATAATTCCCGTAATCAGCGCCGCCAAGCAAGAAAAAGTAAACCCCAAACGTGCTGGCTGCGATGACTACCAGCGTGCCGGCGAGGCCATCCAGGCCATCTATCAGGTTAATGGCATTGGTTATTCCAATCACCACTATAAAAGTAAAGGCGTAACTAGTACCTATTTCCAACTCCCCCACACCAAAAATACCCTGGAAGCTTGTTACTCTGATATCTGCCATAAAAATAACAATGCCCGTGGCCAGAATCTGTACGGCAAACTTTTTTAAAGCAGATATATTTATCAGATCATCTTTAAGACCTATAAAGAAAAGCATGATGCAGCCAGCCAGCAGCTGCTGCACACCGTTGTTAAGATCTGAGAAAATAGTAAGTGCCGACATAAAACCGGCAAACATGGCTCCGCCTCCCAGCCTTGGCGTGGACTCTGCGTGAATAGTACGCCCGTTAGGAAGATCCAGAATGTTTTTTAAATGCGCCACTCTTATAATAGAGGGCACAGCAAATATAGCTATAAGGAAAGCCCAACTGGATGCAAGTATAAGGGGGAGTAGTTGTTGATCCATAAAGTTATGGGCAGGGTTAAGCAGTACTTTAAAGTAAATTAATAAACGTTACATTTCCTATATAGGACCTCTTAACAACACTTTTGTTCAATTTTATATCTATGGCAGCTGTAAGTTAAGAGTGCAGCACGCCCCGCAACTTTAGCATTCCAATGTCGATCAGGTTCTCTTCTGTGATAGCGCCGGGTACGAAAACAAATTTCTTGTCGTATATCTGCCTGTCGATATAGTAGCTAACCCAATACTCATTGTTGATATGAAAAATCGCAGGGTCGATAGGCTCTATCTTCACAGAGCTTTTAGGCTCTACACGCTCAAACATATGCCGAAGTACAGAGGTCTTTACTTCGTTGCCGTCCAGAATGCCATAGCCCTTTGAGGTTATAAGCACATTCTCCAGCGGATAATCATTATTGTTTAACAAGTATACATTCCAGACAGCTTCGCCTTGCTCATTTGTTTCGGTGGCAATAGCTATTGCAATACCTTCTACCGAGCCAAAATCAATATCCTTTTTCATGTTTATTATTCTGTGATCTCAGCCTCAAACAAAGCGGCTATGTGTTTCTTTAGTTTTTCTTCTACCTCTGCCATTGGCACTTCACGACCCAGTTCTTTTGCAAGCGAGGTTACTTTTTTATCTGAAATGCCACACGGCACTATGTTATCGAAGTAATTGAGGTCGGCGTTTATATTAAAGGCAAACCCGTGCATGGTTACCCAGCGGCTGCACTTTACGCCCATCGCGCATATCTTTCGTGGGTTTAGTTGTGCCTTGTGGTCCAGCCACACACCAGTTAAGCCTGCAATTCGGCCAGCCTCTATACCATACTCTGCCAGTGTAAGTATAACAGCCTCCTCCAGCAGGCGCAGGTACTTATGTATATCAGTAAAAAAGTTCTCAAGATCCAGGATAGGGTAGCCCACAATCTGGCCCGGGCCATGGTACGTAATATCGCCGCCGCGGTTGATCTTGTAGTAAGTGGCCCCCCTGGCTTTAAGGCCCTCCTCGTTTATCAGCAAATGTGATTCGTGCCCACTTTTACCTAATGTATATACATGCGGATGAGAACAAAACAACAGGTAATTAGGTGTCTGTACCTGCTCCTCAGGCATAGCCTTACGGTTTTGTACTTTAAGATCCAGCACACCAGTAAATACCTTATCCTGGTAATCCCAAGCCTCTTTATAATCAATCAGCCCAAGGTGCTTAAACTGTATTTTTTTGTTCTGTAACACAACCGTATACGTTATTTGTTGTAGGCATTTTACCCAAACATTAAGTTACAGGCCACAGCTGTTGTATAACTTCCAAGCCTTAACTTTAATCGGGTTGTCAAGTATAAATACCCATCTTGTTCAAGCTGAAGAAACCTAATACAAGCCTGTAATATAAGCTCTTATCTATATTATTATACTTGTTAGCTGATTCACAAGCTTGGTGCAAATTACGAGTTTTAGATGGCATCTCAAACAAACACCCACATAAGAACAGGCCAGGATGGGGAACAGGCTGCTGCAAACTACCTGCAAGAGCAGGGGTATACTATACTGCAGCGAAATTACAGGTATAGGCGTGCAGAGATAGACATTATTGCCTCACAAGACAATGTACTGGTGTTTGTAGAAGTAAAAACGAGAACGACGGCGGTTTTCGGCTTCCCGGAGATGGCTGTTGGTGCTAAAAAGGAAGAGCAGTTACTGGCAGCGGCTGAAGAATACATTTACCAGACTGGCTGGGACAAGGAGATCAGGTTTGATATTATAGCTATTACGCTTGCCCCAAAACAGGAGATACACCACATCGAAGACGCGTTTTATTAGTTTTGAGCCTGTGAGCGTTTATCAAATTTATCCTTCTCGTAAATAAGCGTGCCGTGGCGGTCATACTCTTTTATCAGGTATGGCTCAAATGGCTTATCATAGGCAGTCTCTGGGTACTGGTATTCGTAATGCCGGCGGCCCCTGAAATCGTAGTGCTGTATCCAGACGCCCACCTTTTTACCTTTCTCATACTTTCCGGTCCATTCCAGTTCGCCATTTTCGTAGAAACGGTAATAAGTGCCCTGTACCTGGCCGTATTCGTAAGGCATTATTTCTTTGATTTTTTTACCGCCATCGTAATAAGTAACTATGGCATCGCGCTGAAATCCTTTTTCGTAGTGTTGCTTGTTAGTCAGGATACCTTCATCGCCTCTTCTGTAGTTCTCCCAGCGTAGGTGCTTGGTGCCTATGTAATAGTAGCCCTCTTCAACAGTATTGCCACCATACTTTTTCTCATAGGGGCCATGCAGCACTTTATATCTGCCTGGATCTACCTCGTCGGCGCTGGTGCGGTAAATTACTTTCTTTTTGGTATCGTAGAAATACTTAAGCGGTGCATAGGGGTTTGGCTCTTTGTATACCGGCAGGTAACTGAATGTCTCGATCTCCTCCCGGCTACCTTTGCCTTTCTTTACAAAGCCACGGCTTACCTTTTCGCCAAGGAAATAGCGTTTGTTGCGTTTCTTTTTACGCTTATTCTGCTTCTCCTCTATTTTATCACCAAACAAACTGGCATCTACTTCCGGGGCTGCGGTATCGGCAGAGACAAGTGCGTTTGTTTTAGCACTCTCTTTTAAACGGGCCTGGTTCAGTTTATAGTCGCTGTTCCATTTAGGCTCACCGCATCCACTCAGGATAATTATACATAACCCTGTTACTAAACTATAAACCAAATACGATGTATGCCTTTTCATCAATTTTGAGTGAGTAACTTTTTATAAATTGCTGAACTATAGATCGGGGAGACTAAATAGGACGAAATAGTTTACAACTACGACCATCGAAAATCCTATGTATCCATTAATCCTGTAAATCCTGATTCAGACAATTTAGCCATTGGGCAATTCAGCCTTCAAGTATAACGTAAAGATGAACATATTTTGTATATCCATCAACACGCCAACTATAACTGCATCTCTATCGCGATAGTTTCACGAGTAGCGGACAGTTAATTAAAAAGGCAGCACCCTGAGGGCACCGCCTTATTCTGGTAGGTATATATTTAATTTACTATTCTTTGTCTATCAGTTCGAAGCTGCGTTTCACGAAAGCTGTAAGCGATGCACCTGACAGCATGTTCTGCGAAAGCAAAGCCAAATCGTAAGCCTGACGCGCAATGCGTGGCCTGTTTTCTTCTTTAGCGTTAAGGATACGCTGGTTCAGGCTGTGGTTCGCATTGATCGTTACATTATACGTATCAGGCATATCACCCATAAACATCATACCGCCGCCACCTGCCTTGCTCATGTCTTTCATGCGGCGCATAAACTCAGGCAGGGTAATTATTACCGGGGCATCGTCCGGGGACATCGGAGCAACCTCTACCATCATATTCTTGTTATCGATAGCTGTCTCGTAAATGCCTTTCAGACTTTCCTTCTCCTTATCGTTCAGTACGCTTTCTTTGGCTTCGTCGCGCTCAATCAACTTGTCTACAGTCTCAGAGTCAACACGCTTCAGGGTGGTTTTCTCAAGCTTCTGCTCCAGCATACCTATAAAGTGACTGTCTATCATCGTATCCAGCTTCAGCACATCATAACCGCGGTTCTGGGCAGCCTCTACAAAAGCATGCTGTTTGTCGGTATCTGTAGTATAAAGCAGCACCAACTGGTCGTTTTTATCTGTCTGGTTTGCCTGCGTAAGGGCTTTATACTCTTCTATAGTATAATATTTGCCATCCACGCTTTGCAGCAATACAAAGTCCTTTGCTTTTTCATAGAACTTATCGTCGCTCAGCATGCCATACTTTACAAACACGTTAATATCTTCCCAGCTGGTCTCGAAAGCAGTGCGATCTTTCTTAAATATCTCGTTCAGTTTATCGGCTACCTTCTTGGTAATGTACGTGTTGATCTTCTTCACGCTGGAGTCGGCCTGCAGGAACGAACGGCTAACATTTAGCGGAATATCAGGTGAATCGATCACTCCGTGCAGCAGCATAAGAAACTCTGGTACAACGTCTTTTACCTCGTCAGTAATAAACACCTGGCGTGAGTACAGCTGTATTTTGTTGCGCTGCAGCTCAAAGTCGTTTTTGATCTTAGGGAAGTATAAAATACCCGTCAGGTTAAACGGATAGTCAACATTAAGATGTATCCAGAACAGCGGAGCCTCTGAGAACGGGTAAAGCTCTTTGTAGAAGCTCTTGTAATCCTCGTCAGTTAGTTCAGATGGCTGTTTTGTCCAGATCGGGTTCGGGTTATTGATGATATCGCCCTCAAACTCTACCGCAACAGGAAGGAACTTACAGTATTTCTCAAGTATAGTTTTGATGCGAGCCGGCTCTAAGAACTCTTCAGAGTCCTGGGCTACGTTAAGTATAACGTTAGTACCGCGCGTTTCTTTATGAGCAGGGGCAATGGCAAACTCGGTGCTACCGTCGCAGGTCCAGTGGGCAGGCTCTGCGCCCTCCTGATAAGATTTGGTAACGATCTCTACACGCTCGGCCACCATAAAGGCAGAGTAAAAGCCTAGACCGAACTGGCCAATTATCTGGTTCTTATCACCGCCAGACTCTTTATAACGCTCTACAAACTCCGAAGCGCCTGAAAAAGCGATCTGGTTGATATACTTCTTGATCTCTTCGGCTGTCATACCAATGCCGTTGTCGGAAATGGTAATGGTTTTGGCATCCTTGTTTACAGACACCACCACTTTTAACTCGCCAAGGTCGCCTTTATACTCTCCGATAGAAGCAAGGCGCTTCATTTTCTGAGTGGCGTCAACAGCGTTGCTTACCAGCTCACGCAGGAAAATCTCGTGATCAGAGTATAAAAACTTCTTAATGATCGGAAAAATATTCTCGGTGTGGATCGAAATACTACCTCTTTCTTCCATGTTTATACTTTAAAGTTATGAATCTTGTCTATAGTCTGTTTGCTGGCTTTCAAATCCTGTTCCATTGTGGTTTGGTTGTTTTTTCTGTGACAGGTTGTCAGAATTTTTTTTGATTGACCTAACAATATGCCGTAAAGGTCATTATTTATGTTTATTATTGACACTTCGGTTTAAACCTTAGGCCATATCCGGACTCTAAAGAATGTCGTAATTACAATTGGGTTGGAATTAATATTACCTTTGATGTAGTTTATACTGTAACGTGAATCGTTTTCTGAGACATATCGCTGTGCTACTTCTATTGCTCTTTATAAGAGCAATGGTGCCTGATGCTCTTTTGACAGGGCTGCACGCGCACGCGCATACCGTTCACTCAGAACAAACCGACACACATAAAGCACAGGTAGGGCAAAAGCACAACCACTGCCCTGTAGAGGACTTGTTTGGAGCGCCCTATCAGTTAGCTGGCAACACTGTTGCTTTCACACATGTAGTTCATACTACCACTTACACGGTACATTACAGCAGTAGCTGGCATGGCACCACCTTACACAATGCCTCACTCCGGGGCCCTCCTTTATCTTAGTTTTCAGCTGTTTTTGATGCGCATTCCCTTCTTTTAACGAAGTATGGATTTCTGTGCTGTATTATTCCAACCCTATCGTTCCGGGCTGGCATTTGCTTCTGGCATTATGTTAGCATATTCAGGACCAGAGTAGCCTGTATTGGTTACGAATAAAGTATAGCTAAAACTAAAGTAGTGTTTAAATCTATTCAGAAAATATTAAAGTACCCGTTGCTGGCCTTATTGTTTGCTATTGTAGGCTTACAGCCTGTTGTGGCACAACAGGCAACTGTTGATGGCCCTGATGCCGGAGCAGAGCAGGACTGCGGCCTTACTATTTCAGGCAAAATACTGGACCACGATACGCGCATCACGCTTGTAGGTGCAACGGTCTATATTCCGGAGCTGGATAAGGCTGCTATTGCAGACGAGTACGGTAACTACCATTTTCATCACCTGTGCCGGGGCACTTATACTTTAAAAGTTACCTATATTGGGTTTGAAACAGAGAGCTTTACCATTAAACTAAACTCCTCTACCGTACGAGACCTGCAGTTGCATACTGATACCAGGCAGCTAAGCCAGGTAGAAATTACAGGCAGCCGTCTATCCCAGGAGGCGCAGGCATCAGGCACTATCTCAGGGCGTGAGCTTGAAGCAACGCGGGGCTTATCGCTTGGAGAATCGCTGAAGAATATCTCCGGAATGTCTACTATTCAGACGGGCCCTACTATTTCCAAGCCGGTAATTCATGGGTTGCACAGTAACCGCATCCTTATCATGAATAATGGTGTACGCCACGAAGGACAGCAATGGGGAGCAGAGCATGCCCCGGAAATAGACCCTTTTGTAGCCTCTGAAATAAAAGTAGTTAAAGGGGCCGCCGGTGTGCGCTATGGCGCTGATGCCATTGGAGGTGTAGTAATTATAGAGCCTAAACCTCTGCGCGATTCGGCAGGTGTAAGCGGCGAGTTAAACCTGCTTGGCACAACCAACAACAGGCAGGGCGCTATCTCTGCTACTGTAGATGGTAATGCCGCTAAAATCCCCGCTCTAAGCTGGAGGCTACAAGGCACGGCTAAACGCGCCGGCAATGCCCGTGCTGCCGACTACTATCTTCAGAACACAGGATTCAGGGAGGTTAATTTCTCCGGTGCTCTCGGGTATGAAAAAGAGAATTTTGGAGTTGAGGTATTTTACAGCCAGTTTAATACGCGGCTAGGAATCTTAAAAGCTGCCCACATCGGAAACCTGACAGACCTGGAGAATGCCATTGGCCGCGACCGTCCTGAGCAGACCAGTTACGATTTTAGCTATACTATAGAACGCCCTTTCCAGGATGTGCAGCACCATCTGCTAAAAACCAAAGCATACCTGAACACAGGCAATGCAGGCAGGCTTGAGTTTATATATGGATTACAACGCAACATTAGGGAAGAATATGATGCTCACCGGGCTTCCGGAACCACCCCTGAGCTATCGCTGGATATCATAACACATACCACCGAAACTGTATGGGAGCATAAGCCCTTAGGTAACGTGTCGGGTTCAGTTGGTGTGAGCACCATCTACCAGAACAATACCTACCAGGGGCGCTATTTTATACCTTACTTCCGAAACTTAACGGGTGGTGCGTTTATCATTGAGAAATGGCAAAAGGACAAATTCCAACTGGAAGGCGGTGTTCGTTACGACTTTAAGAAACTCAACATAACAAAGCGTGAGCGAAACGCTGACATTATTCGTCCGGAGTATAACTTCCATAACATATCTGGTACATTGGGCGCTTTGTATGATGTAGGCTATCACCTTACATTTGGTTTAAGCGCAACCTCTGCCTGGCGCGCACCAGGTGCCAACGAACTGTTCAGCGACGGGGTGCATCATGGCTCGGCAAGCTATGAGCGTGGTAACCGTAACCTAAACTCCGAACAAGCCTATAATTTTGAGGCTTCTGTAAACTACTATGCCAATCAGCGCCTGAACGGAAAGTTAAGCGTTTACAACAACTTTATTAACGACTACATTTACCTGGCTCCGGTTCAACCTGCTACACTTACCATCCGTGGGGCGTTTCCAACTTTTGAGTATAAGCAGGCAGATGCCATTTTCAGAGGTGTAGACCTGGACCTGGAGTATAGATTTATGCCAAACCTTTACTTGGAGTCCAGAACGTCTATTGTAAGAGCCATTAACAAAGACCTGGATGATTACCTGTTCGGAATACCAGCCGACAGGTATAACAACATGCTTCGTTTTGAGCCTGGCACTCTTGCCGGAATAAAAGGTCTTACCGGTACTCATATTGCCATAGGCGGTACTTACGTGGCAGAGCAAACGCGGGTGCCTACTAAGGCTGAGCAGGACTATATGGCTCCTCCTGCAGGTGCTTTTTTGCTTAACATGGAAATAGGCACTACCGTGTATGCAGGAAAGCAGCCTGTAGAATTAGGCATTACAGGAAATAATCTGCTGGATAAGCCTTACCGCGATTACCTTAACCGATTCAGATATTATGCTGACGATATAGGCCGTATGTTATTGTTTCGGGTTAAGCTACCGCTCAATTTTACCAAAAATTAATTCAACAAATTTTCTTTTATCAATTTTTAATCAAAACGCTATTAAACTTTTAACAATGAAAAAATTATTCAGACCACACCTGACATTTATATTAATGGGCGCTCTAATGGCATTTTCTGCTTGTGATGATCACGGTCACGAGCCGCATGACCATGAAGGAGAGCTAATCACAACCATGACACTTACTATGACTCCTCAGAACGGAGGCACACCAATAACGACAACTTTCAGAGATGTAGACGGAGATGGGGGACAGGCCCCTGTTATGACTCCTTCGCAGGTGGTGTTAAGTGCCAACACACTTTACAATACTAACATTACTGTGCTTGACGAGTCTCACGATTCAAAGGACCTTACAAATGAGATAAGAGAGGAAGGCCATGAACATGAGTTGTTCTTTTTACCATCACCTGCAGACCTGTTAACAGTAACCAAAACCGATCTTGACAAAAATAACCGTCCTATTGGCCTGCAAAGCACTATTCAGACTGGCGCAGCTAAAACCGGTACACTACGCGTGGTGTTAAAGCACCAGCCTGGTTTAAAAACTGCTACTAGCAACGTAAATACCGGCGAAACAGATGCTGATGTAACTTACAATATACAGGTTAAATAACCGGATATAATACTTCTAAAAAAGCAGGCATTTATAAAGTGTCTGCTTTTTTTATGGCTGCTAAATCAGCACTTTACAATTCACTTATGATCTTCATCGTTAACAGTATAGATTTACATAAACTGTTTTATTTTGCCAGGTGGTTTTTTCATGATCTGCACAGGGCTATTTTAAACTGCCATGTACGGTGGAGGCAATACAGACTTATAAACATAACCCAAATACACTTAGCATAGTATAAACCAAGTTTTATTCGTTTATAAATTTTAATACATAGAAAAGAGTATAACCACTACAATAAACTTATGAAAAGATTATTCAGACCATATTTGGCGCTATTGGTACTAGGCTCTTTGATGCTTACGGCCACATCGTGCGGCGATGACGAGCCTAAGCCACTTGAGGAAGAAGAACTGATAACCACCTTAAGGATTACGCTTGAGCCGGTAGGTAAAACTCAAACTGTAGTCGGCATATTTAGAGATGTAGACGGAGACGGCGGCAATCCTGCTACTGCAAATACGATGCGCCTGGAAGCCAATACAACATATAATGCCACTATTAAATTGTTTGACGAAAGCAAAAATACGCCAGTGGAATTAACCAATGAGATAAAGGAAGAAGCTGATGAGCATGAATTCTTTTACCAGGCCCTGGACAATCTGGCTTTATCTATCTCTAAAACCGATAGAGATAACAGCCAACGACCAATAGGCTTACAGGCACAAATTGTAACAACTAATACCAGCACAGGTAAACTGCGCATAACGCTTAAGCACCAACCCAACCTTAAAGTTGGCCCCAACGAGCCTAACCGCGAGCAAACTGGTTTAACAAGAGGCGAAACAGATATACAAGCTGAGTTTCCGGTAATTGTGGAATAGCCTTTTCTAAAATAATCATACTGAGAAAGAGACACTTACTAAAAGGTGTCTCTTTTTTTATTTCGTAATCAAACAAACAAATCCTCTTGGCATAATATTAGCTTATTACTATACTCAGTTAAAGCAACTTAATAATTCGACTAAATAAAACTATGAAACTGTTTACTAACCTTGGCTCCTGCCTTGTATTACCTGCTGCTTTTCCCCTTACTTCCTGCGAAAAATAGATACTTGAGCTTAGCATGGTTCCAGTAAATGGCATGATAGTAACAATGGTGCCAGAAGGCGGTGGCGAAGCAAAAAGCTTTACCATGAGCACTCCCTACACTGATGAAGATGGAAAAACCTACGGTGAAGTTAAAGAGGAGCATATCGTGCTACAGCCTAACACCACTGGATTGATGAAAAAAACTAAGCTACGAAAACAAACAATTTAGTAACAAGAAAGGGCGGCCAATTGGCCGCCCTTTCTTGTTTTATACTTTCTGCTGTTTCGCCTGTAAGTCTTCTAGCGTTTTCTGTATGCGTTTCACCCGTGTTTCGGGTCGCTTAGCCTCCAGCACGGGTAAGGCATATTCTTTACGGTGCGTAAAGGCTAGTTTATTAAACGTATCCAGCACTCCGCCATGCTCCAATGCCTTATGCATATCATCCGGCAATATAACCGTTTTAGCTTTGCGGTCTATGCCAGGCATGTCTACTCCAAACACAGATGGTTTATCACGATCTGACGTATGCCTGAATCTTACTGATGACCAGGTTTCATCCAGCGCAACCAGGCGTGTTGCCTCATAGCCAAGTTCAGCAACTGTTTTCCAGCCTTCGTCACGGCTAAGGTTTGTTTTGATGCCTGATGATTTTTTAGGATAAGCAATCCAGAAAAACGCCTTTGGTTTTAAAAGAGGGATTACCTGCTGCACAAAGTGGTCTACCTCCTCCTTGTTCCGCACAAAAAGCTGCACGGCATCATAAGTGCCTATATGCGGTACTTCTATGGCGTTGGCAAAAGTATAGCCTTCTGCTAACAGCACATCGGCCATGTGGTCTGGTGCATTAAGCAGCAGCAGCAATTGGCTGGGCTTTAGCTGTAGTTTCTTTCCTATCTCAGGCATAATGGCAAGTATAGTAAATCGGTTACTTAGTGATTAAAAATCTAATCTAGTATAAAATCAGCAGTAACTAAAGTATACCTCATCGCTTTGCAATTTATTAGGCATAAACTATATTTAAGGATACACAATCTGTTCCTATGCCACAACTAACCAAATCCAAACAAAAGCACTACTTGTTTAACGCGTCGGTAATTGTAGCCGCCCTGGGTTACTTTGTTGATATCTACGACCTGGTGCTATTTAGTATTGTGCGCATACCAAGTCTGCAAGATTTAGGTGTTACAGACCAGACGCAACTGCTGGAGCAAGGAGTTATGCTGTTAAACATGCAAATGGCTGGCATGCTGATAGGCGGAGTGGCATGGGGTGTGTTAGGCGATAAGCGTGGCAGACTATCCGTATTGTTTGGCTCTATCTTTTTATACTCCGCAGCTAACCTGATGAATGGTTTTGTCACCACTATACCTATGTATGCTTTTCTAAGGCTGATAGCGGGTATAGGATTAGCCGGCGAACTAGGTGCAGGTATTACGTTAGTATCGGAGGTGCTGCCTAAAGAAAAACGCGGTTACGGCACTATGGTAGTGGCTACAATTGGTATATCTGGCGCTATACTTGCCGGCATTGTGGGCGAGTATTTTGGCTGGCGCACAGCATACTTTATAGGCGGCGGCTTAGGTTTACTGCTGCTTTTCCTGCGTGTGAGTGTGTATGAGTCAGGAATGTTCGATAACCTTAAAAAGACAAAGGATGTTACACGTGGAAATTTCCTGAGCTTGTTTACAAATGGAAGCCGCTTCCGGAAATACCTGAAGTGCATATTAATAGGTGTACCGATCTGGTATGTGGTTGGTATACTGATCACATTCTCTCCTGAGTTCGGTATTGCGCTGGGCATGCAGGAAACCGTATCGGCTGCAAAGGCAGTATCTTTTTGCTACCTGGGGCTTGTGTTCGGCGATTTTGCCAGTGGCTACCTGAGCCAGAAGTTTAAGAGCAGGCGCTACATTGTAGTAGCATTTTTGGTGCTTACAGCACTCTTTATAGGCGTTTATCTTTTAGGGCACGCCTTTAGTCTCGATACTTTTTATACTTTATGCGTGGCCCTCGGTTTTGCAAGCGGTTATTGGGCAGTGTTTGTTACCATAGCAGCCGAACAGTTTGGCACTAACATACGCGCAACAGTCACCACCACTGTACCCAACTTTGTGCGGGGCGCCGTAGTGCCGCTTACCATCTCATTCAGTTACTTAAAAGATGGCATCGGCCTGGTGCCGGGGGCACTTATACTTGGTGGAATAAGTATAGCCCTGGCAGTGGTATCCATCCTATCGCTGGAAGAGACTTATGCTAAAGACCTGGACTATACTGAGCCCATTTAAGCCCATAACACTGAACTTCCACACGCACGACACAAAAGGCAATATTTATCATTAAATGCCTGAAAATAAAACATATACACTGACAAGAATCATCTAAAATCAACAACCATAGAATTGCACAGCAAGTATAAACATATACACATGTTTTGTTTAAATCATACTTGCTTATGGATAAAACCTTTACTTCTAAAATTTCCGATTATACTTCATTTTTTTTCTTTGCGCTGGTGCTTTTTTTGCCATCCTGCACTACGCATGTAGAGCAGGAAACCGAAGAGGCCACCACCACTACTAATTTTGCACCTGAAAAGGCCAGCCTTATTACTGTGGCTGCAATCGAAAGAACTGCAGATGAAGTATACTTCGACCTGATTGCTGAAACCGATAATTGCCTGGGCGAAGACCTATGGCTTGGCGGCAAGCTACAAAGCACCGATAAAGTGGTATTAAGCAATTCGGGAGCATTCTCTAAAACAAAAGAGTATGTTGTAACAGAGCTTACAGCTACCGGCCTGAACTCCAATAACACATACCAGGTAAACAATAATAACAATCTCATTCGGGCTAAGTACGACAATAAGAGCACTATTTACCTGCAGTTAAGCGATGGCCACATGCAACTAAAACCTTATCCGAGCGCAGCCCCTATTGTGGTAGCTTACAAAACTGTTCCGGAAAACGGCTATTACGAAGGCTCTTTAGGCCAGTGGCGTTGTAACTGATTTTTAACCTTCCGGAGGATTATACACTTCTGGTGGGCTTTTCAGATAGCAGAATAAAATCGGATTGAACTTCTACTATTTAGAATTAAACCTGAAATGTTATCTGCTGCATCGGCGTAATTTTCGTATTTTCGGGCATGATAATTTACAATGTAACTGTAAGTATAGATAGCAATGTGGCTGACGAATGGCTGCAGTGGATGAAAGAGGTGCACATGCCTGAGGTTATGGGCACAGGTTATTTCCTGGCAAACCAGATTTGCCGGGTAATGGGCGAAGAAGACACCGGTGGCACAACGTACGCAGTACAGTATACCTGCCGTAGTGTGGAGGACCTGCAGGAATATCAACGCGACCATTCTCCGGCACTGCAGCAGAAAGTGAACGAACGCTATGCCGGAAAGTATGCTTCGTTCAGAACGATGCTGGAAATTGTTGGCGTAAACGTAGAGCGTAAAGACCAGGAATAACCAGACCAGCATTAAATACAGAAGCCGCACCTAAAACAGTTAATCTGTACTTGGGTGCGGCTTTTGCTATTTCAGGAGTGGCTATACTTTATACTTCTGTATCTGCTCTTCTGTCATGGTGCAGTTTATCCATTCGCCGTCTAACTCTGCCCCAATCTTGTTGTAGAAGGCAATGGCCGGCTCATTCCACTCTAGTACCTGCCATCTAAAACGCTTTGCGCCGGTTAATTTGGCTTCCTCGGCTACAGCATCAAAAAGCTTTTTGCCTATGCCACTGCGGCGCAACCTCTCCGTAACTACCAGGTCTTCCAGGAAAAGTGTTTTGCCTTTCCAGGTAGAGTAGGCGGTAAAGTATAAAGCAATTCCCACAATTTCATTTTCCGCCGTTTCCGCCACAAAAAACTTAAAGATAGGATTCTCGCCAAAACCATCGCGGCGCATTTCTTCCAGGGTATTGGTTACCTCTAGTGGGGCTCGTTCATACTCTGCCAGTTCTTTTATCAACCCAAGTACCTGCGGCAGGTCGTCTATAATTCCTTTGCGTATGTTCATCTGACCAGTGATAAAAGTGATTTATCAGATTATTATTATTTGTGATTCAACTAAATTTATACTCTTAATCTATTACCCCGCATTCAGGCTAATGAGCTGACCTCCCGATTATTAATCTTATGCAATCAATCTAATCCCCTTAATCACCGGTCCCATAATGTTTTGGCCTGCACCAGTTCTTTTCCGGTTTCCTGGCTGGTTAATCTGTGCAAAAGTATACTTTCTGATGCTCCCATGCCAGCCTCTGATATAATTGTGTCTCCAAGTATACTTTCGGCTTTAAAGATGATATCCAGTTCCAGCAGCTGTTTTTGGTCTATTATCTCTAATGGCACCGTGTCGAGTATCCATTGCAGGTAGCGGGTATTGGTTACGTGTCTGTTCAGGTCGATGTCGTGCCAGCGTACGGGCATTTGTTCTTTATACTTTGGCTCTTGCAGCTGAGGCAACTTGCCTTTTGCAAACGGTAATGGCTCCTGGCCGGGCACTACTTCCACCTCCATTATAAAATCGGGCACAGATACCATTTGCCGCTTTACCACATCCATAACCAGCCACGCGCTTGTAGCCTGCCCCAACAGTTCTTTATCCGAAGTATAGATCCTGAAGTCGCGGTGCAGGAAAACCCTTTCTCTGCCAGAGGCCCATGTTTCTATAGTTATACTTTCTCCATGCTTCGGGTACCGGAACATCTCCACACGCATACGCTGCAAAACCCACGTCAGGCCTCGCTCCAACAGGTCGTACATCGATATGCCCAGATCTCTGGTATTTGCCCAGGCTGCCTCCTGCATGTAACTAACCAGTGCCGGCATGGTGGCTTTGCCGTGGTAGTCTATCTCGCTGGATCGAACTGTAAACTGGCTTGTGCCGGGGTAGGATTTCATAGTTGGCAGGTTTGGTGATGTGTAAAGGTAAAATAAATAGCAGTAGCTTTCGCTCGCCTCTGGCGAGCGAGGGCATTACTACTAAAAAAGCCGCGCTACCGAAAGCAGGTAGCGCGGCTAAAGTATAAATGGCAGATTTATACTTGGGTGTTACTGATTCTGATATGGGTTTACGCCCATGTTTTTATAAATAAACGAGTACGTATCGGCCCACTCCTGGATAAGCAGCGATGTCGGCTTACCGGCACCGTGACCAGCACGCACGTCAACTCTTATTAAGTATGGGTTGCCCGGAGCACCTTTATCCTGTAGCTCAGAGATGAACTTAAACGAGTGGGCTGGTACCACACGGTCATCGTGGTCGGCTGTTTTAACCAATGTGGCCGGATATTTTACGCCCTCTTTAATGTTGTGCAGCGGCGAGAAAGCATACAGGTTTTTAAATTGAGCCTCGTCGTCTGATGAGCCATATTCTGGTACCCACGCCCAGCCAATAGTAAACTTATGAAAACGCAGCATGTCCATTACACCCACAGCAGGAATGGCTACTTTAGCCAAATCAGGGCGCTGCGTCATGAAGGCACCTACCAGCAAGCCACCGTTAGAGCCACCAGCTACAGCCAGTTTATCAGACGAAGTATACTTTTGATTAATCAGGTATTCGGCTGCTCCGATAAAGTCATCGAACACGTTTTGCTTGTTTGGAGTCATGCCGGCTTTGTGCCACTCTTCGCCGTACTCACCGCCACCGCGCAGGTTTGGCATGGCATATACACCACCATTCTCCAGCCACAGCATGTTGGCAATGCTAAAGCTTGGCGTCATGGATATGTTAAATCCACCGTAAGCATATAGGTAAGTCGGGTTTTGGCCGTTTAGCTGGAGGCCTTTTTTGTACACGATAAACATAGGCACTTTGGTACCATCCTTGGAAGTATAAAATACCTGCTTTGTCTCAAAAGCATCGGTATTAATATTTACCTCAGTTTTGCGGAACTGCGTTACTTTGTTGTTTGGTACATCGTAGCGGTAAATAGTTGGCGGGTAGGTGAAAGATGTGAATGTGAAGAAAGTCTCTTTATTCTCTTTATCCCCTCCAAAGCCACTTACAGTGCCTAGTGTTGGTAATTCTACTGTGTTAAGCTGTTTTCCATTTTGATCGTAAACCACTACCTGGCTGGTGGCATCTTTCATGTAAGAGGCGATAATACGGCCACCTATCGAGGATACACTTTGCATCACATTCTGCGACTCCGGCACCACTACTTTCCAGTTTGCCTCCTGCGGCTTCTTCGGATCAATCATTACCAGGCGGTAACGCGGGGCATTCTTGTTGGTCATCACCAGCAGCTTGTCCCCGAAGTTATCGATCACGTTATATTCGCTCTCGAAGTTATCGATGATTGGCTTGATAGTAGACTTTGGATCGGTCAGGTCTTTATAGTATAAAGCATTGGCTCCGCTAGCTCCCTCAGATGCATTTAGAATCAGGAAACGCTCATCGTCTGTAGTCTGGCCGTAGAAGTTGCGCAGCGGCTTGGTTTTGTCTTCGTAAATAAGCTTGTCCTGGCTCTGCGGCGTGCCGATTTTATGGTAGTATACTTTGTGGTATTCGTTCTTGTTAGCCAGTTTGTTGCCTTCAGTTGGGGCATCGTAGCGGCTATAGTAAAACCCGTCTTTGTGCCAGCTTGGACCCGAGAACTTCACCCATTCTATCTTATCATCCAATATTTTGCCGGTAGCCGCGTCCATTACCTGGTAGGTGTTCCAGTCAGAACCTCCGCTTGATGTACCGTAAGCTACATACTTGCCATCCTTCGAGAACTGCAAGGCTGTAAGCGCCACTGTACCGTCAGAAGATAACTTGTTAGGGTCGAAGAATACCTTTGGTTCAGCCTCCAGGGTTTCCTGCACATACAGCACACTTTGGTTCTGCAGGCCATCGTTCTTAAAGAAGTAGTACTTGCCGCCCTCTTTAAACGGTGCGCCATACTTTGGGTAATTCCAGATCTCAGTCAGGCGGTTTTTTATCTTATCCCTGAACGCTATATCATCCAGATAATTAAAAGTTACCTTATTCTGAGCTTCAATCCACTCGTCAACCTCTTCGTTATGGGTTTCCAACCAGCGGTAAGGATCTGGAAGCTGCGTTCCGAAGTAGTTTTCAACGTGATCTCCTTTTCTGGTATTGGGGTAATCCAATTCTTTTTCTTTCTCAGCTTCTGCAGTAGCTGCAACTGTAGTTTCTGTTGTCATGCCGGTGACAGTTGTATCGTTTTGTGTTGATTTGCAGGCCGAAACAGCGGTCAGGCTGCCAGCCAATAGAATTGCTGTGGTCTTTCTCATAATGGCGTTGCCTTTTATTTTGTTTAAGAGTTAAGTGTAGCAAAGAACCAATATACGCATTTTAAAGCACAATTCAGCACGCTTTGCTTATGCCAGATGCCATTTACCTTTGGCCTTATACTTTAAAAACAGCCTCTTAAGTATAAAAACTTAGTTGGCTCCGTATACAACGGATGCGTATACTCGTTAGTTTTGCGCGCTTTTGCACTAACCTGAAAGTATATACTTGTTTAGAAGATGGAAGAAATAGAGGACGAGAGATTGCTGCTGAAATTTGAGCAGATCGCCGACAGGTTATCTGACAAAGGCTACGCCATTGTTGATAATTTTCTGGAGCCGGAAGAAGTACACAATCTACTCGAAGTGCTGCAACACCACCAGGAGCAGGGCACCTTTAAAAAAGCAGGCATCGGCACCGCCGACCAATTTACGGTAGACAAACAAGTACGCGGCGATTTTATTCGCTGGATCGAGCCATCAGAAGCCTTGCCTCCTACACAGATATTTCTGGATCGCATGCACGAAGTAATGCGCTACATTAACCGTACTTGCTTTCTGGGGCTTAAAGACTTTGAGTTTCACTTTACTGTTTATCCTCCCGGTACGGTTTACAAGCGCCACCTCGACCAGTTCCAGACAAACGATCATCGCCGCCTTTCTTTTATCTGCTATCTCAACGAAAACTGGACACCGGAAAATGGCGGTAACCTGCGTTTATACTTGCCAAATGAAGACGGATCTGAAGAAGAAATTGACATACTGCCAATTGCCGGCCGCCTTGCCTGTTTTAGGGCCGATTTGATACCGCATGAAGTATTGGCTGCCAACCGCCACCGCTATAGCCTAACCGGCTGGATGCTGGACCAGTTGAATGAACTGACGTTTTTGTAGAAGCCGAATGACCTCGCAGCGCCCGAAGGTCCCGCGAGTGTCTAGCCTGCTTGCTACGAAATAATAATAATAATATCTATCACATCATCAACAGAAATTCTTACCCAGACGCTCGCAGGAGCTGCGCACGCTGCAAGGTCTTACTGCGAAAAGTTGATCTCGGTGCTATCGCCAATGTTAAGGCTTTGGCTGAACCCTCGAAAAGATGCATCACTGCCTATAACAGAATCCTGCATAACGGCATAGCGCAGTTCTGAGTAAGACCCGATAATAGAGTTGCTAAGTATAGAGTTGGTAATGGTGGTATTATCGCCAATAGCCACATTTGGCCCAATGATAGAGTTTGTGATATTGCAGTCTTCGCCTATACTTACCGGGGGAATAATAATGCAGCCCGGGCATTGCTCACTGTAGTCGCTGGTTCGGAAACGGGGCTGGTTAAGCAGGGTAGCATTGGCAGCCAGTAAGGTATCTTTTTTACCGCAGTCAAACCAGTGGTCTACGCCCCAGGTCACCATTTTTTCGCCGTACTTGATCATGTGCATCAGCGCATCGGTCAGGTGGTATTCGCCCTGGGTACGCTGGTCTTCGGTAATAATATGCTCTAACGAACGCACGAGTTTCTTAGGATTCACAATCTTATAGAGTCCTACCAGAGCAAAATTTGATTTCGGGATCTTAGGTTTCTCGACCACTTTAACGATAAACTCATCGTTGCCAACCTCTGTAACGCCAAACAGCGATGGCTTAGAAACCTTCTTAACTCCCAGCACCGATGTAGGCGCATCAATAATCGGTTTAAGGTCTACGTCTACAATGGCATCGCCGAGCATAATCAGCAAGCTGTCGTCGTGCTCATACGTATGGCGGGCAATCCAGAGGGCATGGCCAAGACCTTCGCGTGGTTCCTGCACCACAAATTGGGCGTTTATCTGCGGATACTTTTTCCGGACATACTGCTCTACCTTCTCGCCCAGATACCCTATAATAAAAACAAAGTCGTTAATGCCGGCATCCAGCACCTTTTCTATAATGTGCCCAAGTATAGTGTTATCTGCTACAGGCACCAACGATTTAGGCTGCGTATGCGTGTGCGGCCTAAGCTTTGATCCAACTCCTGCTACAGGTATAACTGCTTTCATATACTATACTTTTCATGCAATATATTGAATTTATACTGTATTTTAAACTTTATCTATAGCTTAAAGGGCATTAAGTTATTGTTACCATTGCAGTTGCAACACTTAACTTAGAACCTATAATATTGTAATCTGTTAATTTTTTCATATTTGTTACCGTATACCAACGTGTGTTTGTTAAATTCGTACTGATATAGCTTTACCAGGCATCTTATAACGTATAGTATCCTTACATACATCTTTTAAACCATGAAAAAACTATTCTTTTACCTAATCGGATTTGTCATTTTAGTGTCACAGTCATCGTGTGGCTATAATACTATGGTGCAGAAAGACGAAACAGTGGAGGCAGCCTGGGCTAATGTGCAAAACGCCTACCAGCGCCGCGCTGACCTTGTACCAAACCTGGTAAACACCGTAAAAGGTGCTGCCAACTTTGAGCAGGAAACCCTGACACGTGTGATTGAGGCACGTGCAAAAGCTACCAGCGTGAATATCAGCCCCGACAATCTTAGTCCTGAGAATATACAGCGCTTTCAGCAGGCGCAGGGCGAATTGAGCGGTGCGCTAAGCCGCCTGCTTGTTTCTGTGGAAAGGTACCCTGAGCTAAAGGCAAACCAAAACTTTTTGGAGTTACAGGCCCAGCTGGAAGGCACCGAAAACCGGATTGCCGTAGAGCGCCGCAAATTTAACGAGGCCGTGCAGGACTACAATACCACTGTCCGATCGTTTCCTACTAACCTGATGGCTGGCATTTTCGGCTTTGAACGTAAAGGCCATTTCGAGGCAGAAGCCGGTGCACAACAAGCCCCAACGGTAGAATTTTAATCTTTAAATTGTTTAATGGCTTAATTGTTTAATAGTTGTTCTCGTGGGGGATTAACAATTGAACAATCCAACAATTTAACAATTCAATTTATGCCACGAGATACCATAACACCTGCAGACGAAGAGAAAATATCAGCAGCAATACGTGAAGCCGAGCAAAACACCTCTGGTGAGATACGCGTGCACGTAGAAAGCAACTGCGACAAAGATGTGCTGGACAGAGCTACAGAGATTTTCGCCGAACTGCACATGCACCAGACCAAGCTGCGCAATGGAGTGCTTTTTTATGTTGCCCTGGAAGATCACCAGTTTGCCGTGCTGGGCGATGCAGGTATCAACGCCATTGTTCCGGATCATTTCTGGGAAGACATTACTGCGAAGGTGATCAAACACTTTAAGCAAAAGCATTATGCCGAAGGCTTGGCAGAGGGTATATTAATGGCCGGCGAGCAGCTTAAGGCGCATTTCCCTTACGATCAGAAAGGCGATTTGAACGAACTGAGCGATGATATTTCGTTCGGAGACTAATTTTATGAAAAACTTTTTATTACTTCTATACTGCTTTCTTTTTAGTGCACTGGCATTAGCCCAGAACAGTGATTTTCCGCCTAAACCAAACCGGCTCGTAAACGACTACGCCGATATGCTGTCTGCAGAAGAGGAGCAGGCGCTGGAGCAAAAGCTGAAGAACTACAGCGATACTACCTCCACACAAATTGCCGTGGTGCTCATGAAATCCATTGGCGGCTACGACCCTAACCAGTATGCCGCCGAGTTGGGTGAACTCTGGGGAGTTGGTAAAGGGGAATATGATAACGGGCTGGTTATACTTGTAGCACAAGAAGAACGCACCGTTACGATACAAACAGGCTATGGCCTGGAAGAGTACGTACCCGATGCTTTGGCTAAACGCATTACTGAGCGTACGCTTAAGCCGGCATTCGCTAAAGGCCAATTTTTTGAGGGCCTGGATCAGGCCACCAGTCTCATCATAGACTTAGCCAGCGGAGCTTACACGGCAGACCCAACAATGGCAAACAATGAAGAGGAGGGCGAACCTTCTATCATCTTTATCATCATCATTGTTATACTTGTTTTGTTCATTTTGTCCAGAAGAGGTGGTGGCGGAGGTGGCCGTGGCAACAGGCGCTACTCCAGAACGTTTGGCGGCCCGGTTATCATTCCTGGCGGGTTTGGCACGTTCAGTTCTGGCGGTGGTATGTTTGGCGGCGGAGGCGGAGGTGGCGGCTTCGGAGGTTTCGGAGGCGGCTCTTTCGGAGGTGGCGGCGCCAGCAGCAGTTGGTAACTTTACACTTAGCTACTGATACCAATAACAAGGCCCTACAGGTATAAGTTTATACTTGCAGGACTTTATACTTTATAATCTTTTCTACCTCTTTTGGCCTTCTCTGGCGCAAGTTTTAAGCGCAGCGGTGGTTTATTACTTTATATGATAGAAAGTCTTCAGTCTTCCGTGAGTCATAGGTTATACTTTTGCATGGTCTCTATGGCGAATCTAAAGATGCGTTGCCTTGTAGCAAACAAGACGCAACGTATTGCGTCTTTACATTTCAGATAACGAGTCAACGAATAACGAATCAAGCCCCTCCCACAGCACCTACAATTACTACCATGTAAATTATACTTAGCACAGCTGCTCCGGCTCCGAAACCAGCCGCAGCGTTTCCGATCTTTCGTTTACGCGCCTGTTTCTGGTAAGATTCACGGTATACTTGCTCCTTCATCAAGTGGCGGTTTGGGTTATAGTCCGAATCTATATCTGCCGGTATAGCCGAAATAACAGCACCTGTTGCAAAGCCAGCTGCCGGGTGCATTATGGTAGAGCCCATGGTTGTCCAGAAAACGCCTCTTGCTTTGTAATAAGAATTAGCATCCAGCTTTGCCTGCAAACGCAGTTGGGCCATCTCGTTTATACTTGTCTCCTCATCAGTATAAGTATACTTTGCCACTTGTACGGGCTCTGCAGCGGCAACTAACTTCAACTGTGCTATCTCACTTCTGGGCATGGCCTGTACACGGCCGTTTAAATCGCTGAAGTAACGGTACTGTATCGTATCTGTACTCAAAGCTATTACTTTCCCGATTATCTGTTCCCCGTTCTTCTTTACAATTATATCCTGCCCAACAACTTTTACAGATACTAAAACCAGGCAACTCAAGAGCACCTTTATCGCATGACCAACCATAATACTTATAGATTTTATTAACAGAAACTATATTTTACCTACACTGGAGGCGCAGAATATTTATAAACGTATTTATACAAAATATAGCTATATTAATGATGCATATTGAATAAATTATATCACACTTTTTGCTTAAGCATTAGTTTTCATGTTGAATTATAGCTTTTTGCAATCATTTTTTTCCTTTTGGCGTTGTAAGATTTTGTCATGAGGAAAAACAAAAAAGCAGGTATAAACAATATACATGAGGCTATTCGGGGATAGTATTAAAGTTAAAGTTGTGGTTGGGTTTGGACTTGCCATCAGTATGGTGGTGGTTGCCATCTACCTGACGTATGCCAGCTTTACACAATTGCTAAACTCCGTAGATGAGCTAGCCAAGCCTAATATCAAGTTAAGCAGCCTGCACCGCACGCTTTCCACTATCTCTTCGGCAGAAAGCTCTATCAGGGCTTATACTTTAACCACTAAAGAGCAGCACTTTAAATCATACCTTAGCCACCTCGACACCATTGAAGGGCAGCTTGATACCTTGCGCTTTATGATGCAGGATAGCAAATCTAATGTTGCCCAGATAGACTCTATTGCGATACTGCTTAAAACCAAGCAAAACAGCATGCAACGCTTTGTGGCACTTAAAAAGGAGCAGCAGCGCCTTAACCCATCCGACAAAGCCCTTCGCCAGATCGTGTCTGTAGCTGAGTCCAAGCAAATGTCTACCACCATCAGGCAGCATACCACAACCACTATTTCAGACAGGTTGCCAAAAGATGTTGAACAAACTCAAGAGCAAGCTGAGTCTGGTTCTGAGGCTGCATTGAGCAAAAAAGGCTTTTTTAATAAGCTGTTTTCCCGTAAAGGAAAAGCCAGCCCGCAGGCTAGTACACCACCCCAGGTAATTAAGCCCGAAATAAATGTTACCCGCGAGATAAAAGTAGACACAAACAAAGTAGTTGCCCCTGTAACTCAACTAGCCAAAGTACGTCGCATCCTGAACAACGTAAAGCGTGAGTCGGAGAAAAAAGAGGCGATGCTTCAGGCCGAAGAAATGGCATTGCTGCAGCAGGATAAACAGATTATGGACCAGATAAGGGGGATGATGTATGAACTGGAGAAACACGAAGAGGCGCAGGAACAGCTAAATTCCGTAAGAGCCCGCGAAGAAGCCAAGAAAACTTCTACTATACTTTTACTGGTTGGTGTTATTGGCTTAGGCGGCGGTATAGCGTTTATACTTGTTATCCTGCGCGACATTACCCGAAGCAATAACTACAAGTCCAGCCTGATCAGGGCACAGAAACAATCGGTGCAGCTGGCACGGGCTAAGGAGGCCTTTGTAGCCAACATGAGCCACGAAATGCGCACACCACTAAATGTTATACTTGGCTTTACAGAACAAATGCAACACACAAACCTGCAAAAGCAACAGCAGGAGCATGTGCAGGCCATCAACAGTGCTGGCCAGCATTTGCTGCACATTGTAAACGATGTGCTCGATCTATCCAAAATAGAGGCCGGTAAACTAAGTATCAGCTCTGCTCCATTTAGCTTACAGCAGCTTATAACAGAATTGAAGCAGGCTTTTACCCTGAAAGCAGCTGCCAAGGGCATCAGCTTTCAGAGCCATGTGTCGGAAGATATGCCCGATGTTTTACAGGGAGATGCATTGCGCATAAAGCAGGTACTTTTAAACCTTATCGATAATGCTATAAAGTTTACACACGAAGGCAAAGTGCAGGTAAACATTGGTCTGAAAAGCCAGCGCCGCAACCGCATTACAGCAAGAATAACAGTAAGCGACACAGGCATCGGCATCTCCAAAGACCAGCTACAGCACGTATTTGGTGAGTTTAACCAGGCCGACGATTCTATACTTCGTAAGTATGGCGGCACGGGGCTTGGCCTGTCTATCAGTAAAAAGCTGGTAGAGATGCAGGGCGGTACCATGACTGTGAGCAGCGAAGCAGGCAAGGGCACAACATTTGCGATAGTACTACCACTGCTGGCCTCTCAGCAAAGTATAATTGTGCCTGCCCAGCCTATACTTTCTACAGGTTCTTTTGACGGTTATAAAGCCTTGGTGATAGATGATGACGCTTACAGCCGTACCTTAGCCGAGCTTATACTTACCAGATGGGGCATAAAAGTATACCTGGCAAACGACGGGCACGAGGCGCTGGAACTGGTAAAGAATAAAAAATTCGATGTGGTGCTTACTGACCTGCAGCTGCCTGGTGTAAGTGGCAAAACCGTTTCCAGGGCCATCCGAAAGTATGATAAGCAAGTTCCTGTTTTAGCTTTATCGGCAAATATACTTAGCAACGACCCTGATTTCTTTAAAGGCTCTGCCATAACCGGCCATTTGCTAAAGCCTTACACAGAAGTGGAAATGCATCAGTTACTGGCATCTGTATTACCATTGTCTCCTGCCAATACCGCTCCTGCTCAAAGTATAAATGCTGCTGCTATAGCCCCGGAAGCAGAAAGCCAGTTGTATAGTTTAGAGGAGATCAGCCTTTTTACGGGTTCCGATGAGCAACTGCTGATTACGGTACTGGAAGTGCTGCTAAACGATCAGAAGCAGAGTCTGGCGCTACTAAAAGCGCATGCCAGCGCTGAAGATTGGGATAAAGCAGGTTCTGTTGCCCATAAGATGATCACAGGGTTCAAGCAATTAAAAGCAGACACCGTGGTCCCGCACCTGGCAATACTTGAAAATGTGCTTCATAACCCAGACATAGATAAAGCTACTTTACCAGACGCAGCAATGCTGGCAGAAGCCAATGCCACAGAAGTTCTCGACGCATTAAAACAGCAACTGGAAAGTATAAAACAAGTAACAGCGCAGCCTGTTTCATAGCTTACGCTAAGCTTCGATGTTGTAGATCTTCAGCTTATTGTAAAGTGTTTTGCGGTCTATGTTCAACAGCCGTGCAGCCTTGGATTTATTGTACCTTACTTTTTCCAGCGTTTTAACGATCAATTCCCGCTCATTGCGTTCGGTTATACTTTTAAGATCTGTTTCCGAAGGATTTTCTGCAAAACCAGTTCTTACATCTGAGCTTACAGCCTCTGGCTTATAGTTTGCAACCTCTGGTGGAAGTACCTGTGTTGTAATTACGTTGCCTTTAGTTAGCAGAACAGCGCGCTTGATCACGTTTTTAAGCTCACGCAGGTTGCCTGGCCACCTGTAGTTAAGCATCACTTCTTCAGCGGCTGCATCAAATCCAGTTATGTTTTTTTCCAGTTCCTTGTTTGCGTGGTTTAGAAAATGGCGTGCAAAAAGCAGTACGTCACCATTGCGGTCACGTAATGGCGGTATATTTATCTTAAACTCGTTCAGGCGGTGATAAAGATCTTCCCGAAACTGGCCGTTACTGATAGCTTGCGCCAGATCTTCGTTGGTAGCAGCTATTACACGCACATTTATATCCTGGTCGGTGGTGCTTCCAATCTTCCGTATTTTTCTTTCCTGCAAGGTTCGCAACAGCTTAACCTGTACTTCGTAAGGCAGATTGCCAACTTCGTCTAGAAACAGCGTGCCGCCATCAGCAGCTTCAAACTGTCCTTTTGTATCCATCACCGCACCAGTAAAAGCCCCTTTCACATATCCGAACAACTCGCTGCCTGCCAGCTCTCTGGATAAGGTACCACAATCTATGGCTGCAAATGGTTTGCTGCTGCGTTTGCTGTTTTCGTGTATAGTGCGCGCTACATACTCTTTGCCGGTGCCGCTTTCGCCCTCTATAATTACCGAAAGGTTAGTTGGAGCCACCAAATGTATAAATTCCTCTATCTGTGCTGATTCTTCACTTAGCCCATGCACGTATTCTGCGTTGGCTGATACCTGCTGTTCGGGCTGTTCCTCTTCCTTCTTTTTAAGGGCACTGCGCACCAGCAGTAAAGTCTCGTCGGGGTTAATGGGTTTGGTAAGGTATTCCAGTGCCCCCAGTTTGATAGCCCTCACGGCAGTTTGTATATCCGCGTAAGTTGTCATGAGGATAACGGGTAGATGAGGCGAAATTGTTTTGATCTGCATCAGCAATTCCAGCCCATCTTTATCTGGTAGCCTGAAATCTGTAAGTATAAGATCGGGGTCAAAGGATTTAGCCAGTCGTAAACCATCATTGGCTGTAAACGCTGCTTCTACCTCATACTGCTGCCTTTGCAAAAAGGCTTTCAGCATCAGGCTAAAAGCAGGATCATCATCAATCAGAAGTATTTTGGGCATATGGCTGGGTGCCTGCTTTGCGCCGGGTTGGGCAGCAGGGCTCATCTCTAACGGCTAAAAACATTTATTGTTCGTTAATACCCGCATTAGGGTTACAGCCAGCATAAATTTACACCACTATAAAAAAAGAGGAAGCTCCCGCGCCAACGGAAGCTTCCTCTTTTATAACTTATATGTGAATGGCATAGCCACTTAACTGGCTTCTTTAATCAGCCTTTAAAAACTATCAACTGATGCAACAATGCTGCGCAGCGTAAGTTTTGCTTAAGGCTAATCGTTTATGAGTTTCACCAGCTTTCAGATCTCTGTTAGTACAGTCGACCTTAAGGTTATACCCTGGCGGTGCATTGGGCTTTGCTGTGTGCTGAACCGGGGTAGCCATGTTACTGGCAGGCCCGTTTAGTGCAGCAGCTACAGCCAAGACACTGTTGTTTATCATATTTTGTCAGTTAAATGCGTTTAAATATGCTTTAATCTTTAAATTTCTTATCGTTTGCCAGAAACAGTTTTACCATTTTTGTAAAATCTGGCTACTGTTTTCTTTTGTTCGGCATTTGTGAAGTATACTTCATACATCGGCTTTGGATCTGCCTTCTGCACGGTGCCTTTAATCAGATACACCTCGCTTACGTTCCATTCCTTTAAAGTTTCTGCCTGTAATGCCTGCTTTACAGCTTTTGGCAATTCATCAGTTGCTATCTGCTCTTTCCCTGTTTCATGCGGCACTCCCTGCAGCGCACCCTCCGGCAATTGCGACGATGCTGAAAGCGGAGCTTGTGCTTTTGCTTCCGTTAATAATCCAAGGGCAACCAGTACTAAGGCAAGTGCAAATACTTTATTCATATTTATTGTAAGCGTATCACGATTGATTCTCCTTAAAGCATAACCGTGCCAAAAAAGTTCGCCAATTTTAAATTCCTATAAATAAGACAATTACAACTCTTAACGCTCCTAAACACCTAATTTTATCCCAAAAAAATGTGTAGAAAAATTCCACATTTTGTGGCGCATAGCTACAGGTTGTACCATTCATTTTTAAATCGGCCGAAACAAAAAGAGCGCATCATACTATCAATACAAGAACAAACTGGTACTGCTATAAAGAAAAGACTGCCTAAAAATGATTAAATTAGCCCCATGAGTGAACCACGCAAGAAACTGTTTCTGCTAGATGCCCTAGCACTTATATACCGCGCACACTTTGCCTTCAGCAAAAACCCGCGCATTAACTCTAAAGGCATGAATACCGGCGCTGCCCTGGGCTTTACCAATACATTGGTAGAGGTGCTCCAGAAAGAAAAGCCCACCCACATTGGTGTTGCTTTCGACTCAGCCGCTAAGACCTTCCGACACGATAATTTTGCCGAGTATAAAGCTAACCGCCAAGCCATGCCTGAAGACATATCGCTGGCCATACCTTACTGCAAAAAAATTGTTGAGGCCTTTAATATTCCCGTGCTGATTATGGACGGCTACGAGGCCGATGATATTATTGGCACATTGGCCTGTAAAGCAGAAAAAGATGGTTTTGATGTGTACATGATGACGCCTGACAAGGATTACTGCCAGCTGGTAACAGACCATATTTTCCTTTACAAGCCAGCTTTTATGGGTAATGCCATCGAAGTATGGGATGTGCAGAAGGTGCTTCAGAAATGGGAGATTGAGCGCGTAGAGCAGGTAATAGATATACTTGGCCTGCAGGGCGATGCTGTGGATAATATACCGGGCATACCGGGCATTGGCGAGAAAACAGCCAAGTCGCTTATACAGCGCTTCGGCTCTGTAGAAAATCTTATTGCTAATTCTGACCAGCTGAAAGGCAAGCAACAGGAAAATGTAGTAAACTTTGCAAGCCAGGGCATGATGTCGAAAGAACTGGCTACCATACACCGCGATGTGCCTATTGCGTACAGCGCAGATGCCCTGCATTACGATGGCCCTAATGAGGAAAGTATTACAGAGCTTTTCGCAGAACTGGAATTCAGACAGCTGGCGCAGCGTGTACTTGGCCAGACACTAGCATCAGCAGCTACAACCACAGTTGCCAAACCTGCAGCCCGAAAAGGCAAGGCTGGTGCATCTGCCCAAACATCTCTTTTTGATGCCCCTGCTACAGACGTTGCCGAAGATGTAGCTTTGGAAGAGACGGTACCTGCCATAATGCGAAGTATAAAAACTACGCAACAGGACTACCACCTCATTAATACACCGGAGTTACGCCAAAGCCTTATTAGTTATTTACTTAAGCAAGACGAGATATCTTTTGATACCGAAACAACAAGTATAGACCCCATTACAGCAGCCTTGGTGGGTATGTCGTTTTGTTACCGCGCCGGTGAGGCCTATTACGTGCCCGTGCCACCCAATAATCCGGAAGAAACTCAGCGCATAGTAGATGAGTTTAAGCCAGTGCTCGAAAATCCGAATATTGCCAAGGTAGGCCAGAACATCAAGTATGACATACTGGTGATGAAAAACTACAAGGTAGAGGTGCAAGAGCCAATATTTGATACAATGATAGCGCACTATCTGCTGGAGCCGGAAATGCGCCACAACATGGATGTGCTTTCTGAAACTTACCTTAACTACAGTCCGGTACCTATTACAGACCTGATCGGACCTAAAGGCAAGAACCAGAAAACCATGGCCGACCTTGCTCCTGAAGATGTTAAGGACTATGCCTGCGAAGACGCAGATGTTACCCTACAGCTAAAACTATACTTTGAGCCACTGCTGCAAGAGCAGGGCCTGATGAAACTCTTTAATAACATCGAAAACCCACTGGTGCAGGTGCTGGCCGATGTAGAAAAGGAAGGTATAAGTATAGATTCTAATGCCCTGGCTGATATTTCGGTACAACTGGAAGCCGAGATCACCACGATAGAAAAGCGCATTTTCGAGATAGCCGGCGAGCAGTTTAACATTGGCTCTCCCAAGCAGCTAGGCGAGATCCTGTTCGATAAGCTGGAACTGCAGGGCAAAGGTAAGGTTAAAAAGACTAAAACAGGACAGCACGCCACCGGCGAGGAAATACTTTCTAAACTGGCTGGTGAGCATGAGATCGTGCGGCTTATACTTGACCATCGCCAGCTTACAAAGTTAAAGTCAACTTACGTGGATGCGCTGCCGCAACTTGTGTGCGAACTCGATGGCCGCGTGCATACATCTTTTAACCAGGCAGTAACAGCAACAGGCCGCTTAAGCTCCACTAACCCTAACTTGCAAAATATTCCTATCCGCACAGAGCGGGGCCGCGAGATACGCAAGGCTTTTGTGCCGCGCAACGATAACCACCTGATCATATCTGCTGACTACTCACAAATTGAGCTACGCATTATGGCAGATTTCAGCGGAGACCCAACTATGAAGGAAGCCTTCAAAAACGGTCAGGACATTCACGCTTCTACAGCCAGCAAGGTGTTTGATGTGCCGCTGGAGCAGGTAGACAGCGAAATGCGCCGCAAAGCAAAGATGGTGAACTTCGGTATTATCTACGGCATTTCGGCATTTGGCCTGGCAGAGCGCTTGGGTATACCCCGCCACGAGGCCGCTGATATCATTGAAGCATACTTTCAGGAGTTCCCGGCAATTAAAGAGTATATGGATACCACTATCGAGAAAGCGCGCGAACTAGAGTATGCTGAAACGCTGCTTGGCCGCCGTCGCTACCTCCGCGACATTAATTCCCGCAACGCCACCATTCGTGCTTTTGCAGAGCGCAACGCCATTAATGCACCAATACAGGGCACAGCCGCTGATATTATCAAGATTGCCATGATCAACATTCATGACTACTTGAAGCAGGAAAAACTCAAGACCCGCATGATCTTACAGGTACATGACGAATTATTGTTTGATGCACCTAAAGACGAAGTGGAGATTGTAACGCCTAAAATCGTAGAACTAATGTCGAATGCCCTGCAGCTGAGCGTACCGATGGAAGTAGGCCTGGGAGTTGGAGAGAACTGGCTGGAAGCGCATTAAAATTGATTTATACTTGTAACTTAATCAATAAGGACAGGCAAGTATGTAAAGTATAAAAACAGGCTATAAGCTAAAAAAGCACCCCAAACTGGGGTGCTTTTTTAGCTTACTTTAAACTTTAAATTCCAGTTATGGAAGAAGTACTGCTCGGTATTGTGTCTCATCAACCTGAGGCACTGTTGAGTTATACTTTGAATTGATGGCCTTAATTATTTCGTTCGCTGCAATTGCACTGCCTCTAGGTGTTAAATGAATACCGTCCAGCGAGAATAAGTTACCTGTAATATATGATGGAGAATAAGTTACACTATTTCTAACAAAACCATTTTTGATACTGTTAAAGTAGCCATACGCATCCCAAAGAGCTAAGCCTTTTGCAGTCGCCTGCGCCTTGATAATATCATTAAATGCAGTGGTTGCATTCTTTATATTCACCTGCTCTGCAGCATCAAGAACCAAGGCACTTGGAAGCGGATTACCTTGCGAAAGGCCAAACATCTGCGTCGTATCAATTTGGTAATTTGCTAGTATAGCCGTAAGGGTAGCATTAACTGTAACAGGATCTGGACTTGAGCTTACCTGACGTGCAAGCAACCTCCAGTACCTACCAGTTGGCGTACCAAGAAGTGGAGCGTAAGCAGATGCTGTAAGTGGAAAGTATACACCTCCTTCTACATTTATTTGCGATGGAGTAATTACGATTCTTGAATTACCCGATTCTGTAAGAGCAACTACAGCAGGTATTTTGTTAGCAGCGAGTAGCTGCTTCACTGAACCTCCTACTGTGGTAAAGAAAGGAACTGCTGTTACATCCGGAACAGTAGCCAAAACACCTTCTTTTCCGCCAGCTGTCAGTGCATCTACAAGTTCAGTATAGTTCGCTGTAAAAGTGTTCACTGGCGTAATACGCTGTGCATCTGAATTAAGCATACCGCCTGAGAAGGCACCACCAGAAGTAGCATACGCCAACACATCATTCTCTGCAATCCACAAACTAAAGAAAGTGTGATTCGCAGCTTGCGCTTGGGCCTGTACATACTGCAGGTAAGTAAGTCCAGGATTGTCAGTTAATCGCTCAAAATAAGGGTTACCCTGCGTGCTGCCATACCCTGCTGTCTTGATATCTGCTACTCTTATACCAGGTATAGCCAGGTTGTTAATGTTGTTTGTAAACTTAGTATAAAGAGGGGTATTTTTAGAAGTAAGCCCTCTGATTGCTAAGTTAGTAGTAACTGTTTCAGTTATAGGAGTTCCCTGAGGAGTAAAGCCTACCAGTTTTAAATATCCGGATCCGTTTGCTTGCGCCTCTGAGAATAATGGCTGCACAAACTCTCCGCCACCCACTTCTTCAAACTGATCAGCTAGTATAGCGGGCAATGAGGATAATTGACTTTCACGATACAAGCCCCCATCAGCGAAACCTGCACTAAGTGAGTTGCCTACAGCAAGGTAAGAAGTGAAGTCAGCCTCACCCGACGACGGATCTGGTGCATCAATCTCAGGGTCGCAGCTTGTCAAAAGTATACCGGCTGTTAAAGCCAGCACACTCGATTTATAAAAAAACTTTTTCATGACTGTTTCTGGAAATTAAAATTTGTAATTCAGGGCTAAACCTGGGATATAAGCAGTAGCCTTATAGGTACCGGCAACAGATCTGGAAAACTCAGCTGAATCTGTTCTTTTCTTTTTATTGATGTAAAGGAAAGAGGCATCTACGCTAAACTTCTCAGAAAGGGCATACCCAATACCGGCAGAAAGGCCACGAGAGTCAGCGTCAGGCGTCTCAGGAGTTAAGTATCCATCCTGTACAGGAGTCTGGTCATAATAGGCACCACCGCGCAAAGCCAGTTTATCATTTAACTGATACTCTGCACCTAAACGGAAGATAAAGGCATCATCGTAGTTTCTGGCGCTTTCAGATACACCAGAGCCTGCAACCGGTTTGCTAAAGTTAAATCGAAGAGATTCGTATTCGCTCCAGCCAACATGGCTCACATCGGCAGCCAGTGTTAGTTGCTCGTTTACTTTATAGCCTATGCCAAGTGATAAGGTAGCTGGCAATGGCAGGCTGGCAGAGAACTCAGCGCCCTCCGGGAAGTTTCCTCTTGCAGCCGCCGGAATGTTAGAGAACATTACGTCTCCGCCTTCTACTTCCAGTTCTATCTTAGAACGGTAATCTATACCAATAGAAAACTTCTCAGTGGCCTGATAGAAAGCTCCTATGTTTACACCAAAGCCGGTTTTGGCGCCACCATCCAGCTCGATTGCTCCTTCGGTGCCATCCTGCCCCTGTACTGGCAATACACGCTGTAAGTTTACACCACCTGTAGCCACAACAAAGCCTAAACCTAAGCCAAGTTTATCACCAATTTTGTAACTAACTGTTGGCTGGAAGAAGATAGCCTGCAGATCTATTTCGTTAAGTGCATATCGTCCGTTCCACTCGTTACCCCATCTTACACCACTACCAAAAGGCGTATAAACACCTAAACCCACTGTCAACAGTTCGTCTACTGTGTAGGCAGCATACACCTGAAAGGGAGTACCAAAATCATTGTCGGCCTCTGCAGAGAAACCAGAAGGCTCTGTACCACGATATGCAATATGAGAACTGATTGCGCTTGCACCAATAGTTACACCGTTTTCACGAATGTGGCTTAATGCGCCGGGGTTAAAGAAAATGCTGGAAGTACCAGTCTGGATCCCGGTACCGGTATGGCCCATGCCTATCTGGCGCTGGCTTGCCAGGTTTACCTGATACCCTCCGGCCACAGCTGTGCCTGAAAGCAGTGCACTTCCCAAAAAGGCTAGTAATTTACTTTTCATAAAGATTATTGTTGTAGGATGATAGTACGTCTAAAACAAATATATAGAATTTTTGCACGCTATATAATGACTACATCGCTTTTTTCAAATATTTTTTGATTTGAGTCGAAAAACCACAAAGTATAACTTAGCTCCCTGCCTTTTGTTTTAGTCAAAAGTGCCTTAATGCTTTAAATAATTACTTTAATTAACAGCTAAGCAAAGTATGGCAGAAAACCAACAAGCAATATAGGTGTTGCTGGGAAACATTATACGAACTATAACAAAGGCTGTTCTTACCTGTTTTTAAAAAATTAGTGTTGTGCACCTATCCAAATGCTGTGTAATACGTTATCATATCCTCATAAAGAATATACAACATGTACGATGTTTTGATAATAGGAGGAGGGCCGGCAGGACTTAACGCTGCCATGATACTAGGCCGCTCCAGAAGAAAAGTTGCTCTCTTTGACAGTGGCGAACCCAGAAACCGATGGGCCCAAAGTATGAATGGCTTTTTAAGCAGCGACGGCATGGATCCTAACGAGTTTATAAAAAAGGGAAGGGCTGAGCTGGTAAAATATGAGGTTGAATTGATAGATATTAAAGTTGAAGCCGCGACGTACAGCAAAGGCCAGTTTATTGTAACCGATGCTCTTGGCAAAGTATATCATTCTAAAAAGCTGTTGCTGGCAACCGGCCTCAAGGATAAATTGCCACAAGTAGAGGGGGTTGAAGAGCTGTACGGCAAAAGCGTGCATCACTGCCCGTATTGCGATGGCTGGGAAAACAGGGACAAAGCAATCGCTGTATATGGCAAAGACCGGGATGGTATTGGCCAGGCACTGGCCATGAAAAACTGGAGCAGCCATATAACTCTTTATACAGACGGTACCGACAAACTAAGAAAAGAAGACCTGGAACTGCTTGAAAGAAATGAGGTTGCCTATAATACTGAACGAATTGTAAAACTCATCGGGGAAAACGGCCAACTGACACACATTATAACCAATGGCGGCAAAAAGAACCCGCAGGATGCCATGTTCTTCTCTATTGGTACTGAGCAGCAGTCTGATTTGGGCAAGCATCTGGGCTGCGAATTTACAGATGGGGGTGTAATTAAAACGCGTAGGCTACAAAAGTCGAATATACCTGGCTTATACGTGGCCGGAGATGCTGCCCGCGATGTTCAGATGGTGGTGGTAGCCGCAGCCGAGGGCGCTAAGGCTGGTGTAGCTATTAATATGGAGCTGCAACAGGAAGAGCGTAAATAAGACCTGTTAATTAGCTTTGGCTGTTCCATTTGCGGCTGGATGTTTCTCTGTAGCCAACACGGCAGCATTCTCAACAGGTATGAGCGTACCAAAGGTTACAATCGGCTGAAAAAGGTGCTCTTTCAGGCAATAGCGATACCCATTCACCAACAGGTGCATTTTTAGATTTTCAACAGCTATAGGTTCGTTCTCTGCCGCAGCGCGCACGTTAGAGAATGCTACCTGGCTTGCATCTATAATGGTTACTACACCAGGCCCGAACACCTCTACCTGATTACCCTTCTTGATAACAATACCAGTTTCTTCGCTAAGCCCGATGCCAATATAGTCAGGGTCATGGGCAACGGCATGCGCCAGGCGGCCAAACCGGCCACGTTCGGCAAAGTGCGTATCTATAAATACCTTTTTGATAAAAGAGCAGCCGGTTGTTGTTTTCATTTCTCCCTTTATAAGAGAATAGTGGCCGTATCCGTCATAGATCATTTTATCAGACATAATAGCAGCTCCAGCGCTCGTACCGGCAATAATGACTTCCTCCTCAATGTATCTGCGGCGAAGTATATCCAACAATTTAGTGCCATTTAAGAAATCTGCCAGCCTTACCTGATCTCCGCCGGTAAAGAAGATAACATTGGCCTTTTTAATGCGGTTAAGGTTATCTGCTGTATCAGCGCTATGCTCTTCGTCTATGCGCATGAAACGCACATTGTGGCACCCTAACTCCTCAAAAGCCGCTTTATAAGCTTGCCCTGATTCCTCAGCCTCAGTAGCTGCAGTAGCAATCACCTCTATATAAGACGTAAGTGAACATATCTTGGAGTGTATTAACTTTATAAGACCGTCGTCGTCGCCGCCACCTAAGGCAATCAGTTTCCCTTTTACTTCTTCCATTAACTCGTTTACTCTAAAACTGCCTAGTTATACTATGATTCCCAAACCTGGGTTGGCATTATCCTAAGGTATAACACATCTTATCTTGCAAAGTGCAAAAACATAACAATTTAAGGCAACAAGTGTTCCCTGCCAGGTAATTCTTCACGGGCTGGCACCTCTCCGTTCGGCAACTGCCAGGGTCTGGGCTTTTCGAAAGGCATCAGGAATAAATGCTTCGGCGACTGGTCGGCAGGGCTTCGGTAAGATGGAACGCCAATAGTTATACTTTGCTGCGGTATGTTCAGGCGCAGGGTCTGGTGCAGCCTGTCCCAGCACGAAAGTACAACGGAGTAATTGCTGTTAGTTTCTCGGGCTACTATGGAATGGTGGATGCCATGCATGCGTGGGGTAACTATAAAATTACAGAGCCTTCGCTCGAACCAGAACGGCAACTTCAGATTGCTATGATGAAAGGCAGTGCAGCCCTCAAAAACAATCTCGTAAAAAACCACCAATGGCGCAGGTACTCCCGACAAAGCGACTGCTAAACTACGGTATGGCACAGAGGCAACGTTCTCTCCAATATGAAAGCGCCATGCAGTTGAAAGGTCCAGGTCCATGTCTATATGATGCACATTGTGGAAGCGCCATAGTAGAGGCCATTTATGAAGCAGAACGTGCCACAGGTAATTAGAGTAATCCAGCAAAATAAAGCCTGCCGTATACTTTAGCCATTTAGGTATGCCCGGGTGCTGCAACAGTCCAACACCATTTTTATTCGACCACTTTGCAGCTGCGTACATGGCAGGCAGCAAGGCAAATCGCAGCGTCGGTAAGGCTGCCAATGCCACACTCCCGTTTTCAAAGTACCGTTCTGCAGCGGGCCTTACCCGTTTACGGAGCTGGTACTTAGCCTGTAGAATAAACAAAGCCGCGGCTGCACCTGCCAGCAAAGGCACTCCTATTTTATCAAACTTCGCGAACAGGAACTTCATATGCAGTAGCTATCGCTTACACACTATATAAGTTACACCCCTTATCCATTTAGTTGTCTGCAGGTTAACTTTTGTTTTTCAGGCCTTTAATTGTTCGGTTTCGTACAATAATATGTTCATAGACGGACATATCGCTACACCTAAAATCGACAATAATTTACACAATATACACAAAATCAAGCAGTTATAATGTTTGGCACACTACGTGTAATACCCCAATTAAATAAAAAATATTTTAGCAGGCCCAAGCAACCTTTGTTACTAAGCCGCTATCTATTAAATCAGAAAAACATTAATAATCAGAACCTTAAAATTTACTACTATGAAAATCGTGATCCTAATTTTCGTTTTATTATTCAGTTTTGGTGCAAGCGTTAAAAAGCAAGCCAAAGACATTAAAGAGTTAAAAGTAAGAGCAGAGCTTAACGAGTTCAGAACTTACCCTAACCTGTTACCTGTAGTTGAGATTGTATCAAGCCGTAACTAATCTTAACCTAACTGATAAGTAACAACATCTTTTTAGCCACTATACAAAATACAACTATGAAAAATTATCGCTCTTTTGTGCTTATGTTGGGTGTTTTCTGCTTTGCAGCCAAAGACACGTTTGATGCCAGAGCCACACATTAATAAGGGCAAGCACTTTGCTCTTAGCTCAGAGTCTTACCAAACAAAAGGTGTACAGGCTACCTACAACTTATAGCCTGTACACCAGTAAATTACTCACCATCGCCGGTACTGTTCTTATCTCTTTGTAACAGCAGACACAATGTTACAATTTGGCCGCCATTTATGCCTGCAAAAGCATGCATAGTACATTAGCAAAGGGCTTTACTACAAGTACAACTTTAAGAACATGAGCTGGTTTGATGTTACAAAATCAGCTTAGAAATCTTTTTATATGTTATTTTTTAAATATACATTTACTGCATTAATATATATTAATGCAGTTGTACGATAGTGCAGGCAAAGCAGAATGTATAACTTAGCCGGCAAGACTACCTGAGGAGAATTTAAACCGAATTAAAAGATATACCTTAAAGAAACAGGAGAAGAGCAAATCCCTTTTAGAACTAACTTAAGTTATTTAGCGCAGTGTTCTGCAGAAGTTAGTTAGAATTGCTGCAAGCCCCAAATTGCAGGTCTATGTAAACAGACAAACTTAAACAGAAATATAAGTTAGACACGCAAAGCTGTCGCTAGATAAAGCTCTTTTCCTCAGGAAGCCCGGTCCCCGCCGGGCTTCTGCATTTTATGACCAAGTACTAAAAAGTGCTAGCACCTTTATACTTCTTAGTTGTCTTTTTTCTTAAAAATATCGAGGATACTGCCGCTGTCCTGGTCTTTGGGGTTTTTAGTAGACTTCTTTCTTTTTTTGGTATCTTCTTCTTTGCCGCCAAACGGCCACCATCCTCTTTTTTCTTCTTTTTTCTCCTTCACGATCACATACCTAACTGATACACCCGACGACAGACCAACCCAGTCGGTGTGGTTAATGTGCACCGCTGGCTTCAGGTCTGCCGATAGCAGTATAGGCAATCCGTTTACTTTATACTCCAGGCCAATTATAGCATCGGCACCGGTAAACATGCCACTATCTTTTAAGTTGCCAACGTGGGCTCCGGCGCCTAAATAATAATTGAACCGTTTGCCCAGCAACGGAAAGTGCCATTCATATAGGGCTGTTCCGCTGTACTCGTTTGAGCCAACTGCCACAATACCTTCTATGGTGCCTTTTTCGTGCAGCTTCTGCTGAACCGAGACGCCAAATTTGTCGCTTTCGAAGCGGGGGCCAATGGCCGTTCTATACTTTTGTGCCTGGCTTATTGTACTTGCGCCGCAAACAATACAAAAAATAAAGAGTAGTTTCCTGATCATATGCAAAGGGTGAAATAATCCTGCTACAGCAAATACCTTTCCTTTTTGCTGCCGAAGTATAAATATAGTGCCTTGATTTAACAGCCAACCATATTAATTTTAAGCTTATAGCAAGTCATCTATTTGTTTTAATACTGAAATTCAGTAGCTTAACCTACGCTTACCTCACTTTAAAACTATAAACCATGAAAAAAAAATTGGGTTGGGCACCCGTTGCCTTCGCCATTGCGGCCCTTTTTGCCGGATGCCAGAGTACCACCTCCAACGAAAACCAGACTGCCGAACCAGTAGCTAATACCTACACCATTGAGCAGTTCATGAACACCACGGCCATAACTGGCAGCGACTTTTCAACAGACAACTCTAAAGTACTTTACTCGAGCAACCAGACGGGCGTTTACAATGCTTTTGAGGTGCCCGTAACCGGAGGCGAGCCCCGCCAGCTTACCAACTCAACGGACAACTCGGTGTTTGTGATATCTTACTTCCCAAAAGACGAACGCATTTTATACTCCAGCGACAAAGGCGGCGACGAGATAACCCACCTTTACATGCGCAGCCCCGACGGCACTGTAAAAGACCTGACACCAGAACCGAAGGCCAAAGCATCCTTTGCAGGCTGGAGCCACGACCAGAACAGCTTCTTCTTTTTGTCTAACAAGCGCGACCCGAAGTACTTTGACCTATATGAGATGAACCTCCAGACGCTCTCGCCAAAACTGGTGATGCAAAATGAACAGGGCTTTGAGGTAGCTGCCATCTCCCGCGATAAAAAGCATATTGGGCTGGTTAAAAGTATAAACACCAACAGCAGCGATATGTACCTGTACAACACAGACACAAAGCAGCTCAAAAAACTAACCAGCCACAAAGAAGATATAAAGTATTCCCCTGAAACTTTTACGCCAGACAGCAAACAGTTATACTTCCTGACAGATGAGGGCGGGGAGTTCCAGGAGCTCAAAAGTTATGACTTGGCCACAGGCAAAATAAGTAATGTTGAGAAAGCCGACTGGGACATCATGTATACTTATTTCTCACGCGACGGAAAGTATAGGGTAACAGGCATTAACAACGATGCCCGCACAGAGGTTAAAGTATACGATACCGCTACAGGTAAACAGGTACAGCTGCCCAACGTGCCTGCAGGCGATATTACCGGCGTAAACTTTTCGGACAACGAGAACCTGATGGCTTTCTACGTGAACAGCCCTACCTCGTCGAGTAACCTATATGTGCACGACTTCCAGAACAACAAGACTACGCAGCTTACCAACACCATGAACCCGGAGATCAACTCTAACGACCTGGTAAAGACAGAAGTAATCAGGTACAAGTCGTATGATGGTATGGAGATACCGGCCCTGTTGATGAAACCTAAGAATGCCAGCGCGAACAACAAAGTGCCTGCCGTGCTTTGGATACATGGTGGCCCGGGCGGGCAAACGCGCCTGAACTACAGCCCTTTGATGCAGTACCTGGTAAACCATGGCTATGCAGTGCTGGCCGTAAACAACCGCGGCAGCTCCGGCTATGGTAAAACATTTTTTGCTGCAGATGATCAGAAACATGGCGACGTGGACCTGAAGGACTGTGTTGAGGCCAAAAAATACTTAGCCAGCACAGGCTACGTAGCCGAGGATAAGATTGGCATTATGGGTGGCAGCTACGGTGGCTATATGGTTTTAGCTGGTCTTGCCTTTACCCCCGATGAGTTTGCCGTAGGCGTAAACCTGTTCGGTGTGGCAAACTGGCTGCGCACCCTGCAAAGTATACCTCCGTACTGGGAGTCGTTTAGAGAGGCGCTTTACAAGGAAATGGGCAACCCGGAAACAGACTCGGCAGCACTTTACAACAAATCACCGCTGTTTTTTGCGCACCAAATCAAAAAGCCACTGATGGTATTGCAAGGCGCCAACGACCCACGCGTTTTAAAAGTAGAGTCGGATGAGATAGTGGCAGCCGTGAAGAAAAATAATGTACCGGTAGAGTATGTAGTATTCGACGACGAAGGCCACGGCTTTGTAAAGAAAGAAAACCAGATAAAAGGCTACAGCGCCATACTTACTTTTTTAGATACACACCTGAAACGTAAGTCGGCATCTGCGGGCTCCAGCAGTAACAAATAAAAACATCAAATATAATCAGGCAGGCAGCGGAAACTGTTTCGCCTGCCTGGTTTATACTTTCAATCTATACTTCAAACTTATACTTCTGGCCCAAACATCATACCCTTGAGATTTATGCAAGAACTAGACATACTCACACAGGAACTATACAGCTGCGTTTGCTTTAAGAAAGGCGAAAACCCTGAACTGGAAAAGTTTTATACGCTTTTTCACAGTACTGGAAAGTTGATAAACAACAGTGGCAGCGAGCCTAAAGAATTTACGGTAGAGCAGTTTATACAAGAGGTAAAGCAGAAAATTGCCGATGGTAAAATAGAAGCCTTTCAGGAAAAAGAGGTTGCCAATAAAACAGATGTGTTCAGTAAAGTGGCACAGCGGTTTAGTACATACGAGGCACGTATCGATGAAAACAGCTCGCACCCCGTTATTGTAGGTGTTAACTGCATCCAGTTTATTCAGGCAAATGGGAAATGGCTTATAACTTCCATGGTCTGGGATGATGAGTCGGGTAAGTGATGGCTATAGTTTAAATACCTGATCACAAGTCGCCACGATAACTTCTGTTTGTCTTTTTCTCAGCCTGCTTCTTTTTGCCTTCCAGCCGTCGCCGCACCGATGCCCTGGTAGGCTTTGATGCTTTTCGTTTTTTCTGCTTTGTGAAGGCTTGGCGCAGCAACTCATAAAAGCGATCTATGCAGCGTTCTTTGTTTTTTAGCTGGCTGCGTTCTTCCTGGCAAACCACCTGCAAAAACCCTTCGCTGTTAATACGGTTGGCCAGTTTCTCCAGCACCAACTTTTTTTCCTCTTCGGTTAACAAGCCAGAGTTCTGCACATCGAATTTAAGCTCTACTTTTGTAGCTACTTTATTCACATTCTGCCCGCCGGCCCCTCCGCTCCTGGATGCCTGAAACTGCATTTCCTTCTCAAATTCTCTGTCCTGTAGTTGCATGCTACTAATTATTAAGTGCGTTAGTGCTTATTACTGATTGAGTACTTACGAAACCATACTTTAAAGTATAGCCGTAGTACATAGTGCAGACTAATATTAAGTATAAAACCCATACTATGAAAGAAGCCATCGGCCACAAACGCTGGGCAATAGCAGAAGGATACATTCCGTCTTACGGCAATGGCCCTGAGCCAGCATTTACCAGCTACGAAACCGCCTGTATCCTGAACACATCTGACCAGGACGCTAACATAAAGATATGGATATACTTCAGCGATCGTGATCCGGTTGGACCCTATGAGTTAAAAGTTCAGGCAAAGCGTACAAAACATGTCCGCTTTAACGACCTCAAAGATCCCGAACCTATTCCGTTGGATACTGATTATGCCAGTATCATTGAGTCAGATGTGCCTATTGTCGTGCAACATACCCGTCTTGATTTGCGCCAGGCCGAAAATGCCCTGCTAAGCACGATGGCTTTTCCGGCCGCAACTAACTAAACAGCAACTATTATGAGAGAAAGAGACCTTTGGTATAAACGGGCCGTAATTTATGCGCTTGATGTAGAAACGTTTCAGGATTCTAACGGTGACGGCATCGGCGATTTTCAGGGCCTGATCGGGCGCCTCGATTATCTTGCTACGCTTGGTATTACCTGTATCTGGCTTCTGCCCTTTTACCCTACCCCTAACCGCGACAATGGCTACGATGTAATGGACTATTACGACGTAGACTCTCGCCTGGGCACACTCGGTGATTTTGCTGCTTTTATACGTGAGGCACAGGAGCGTGGCATGCGCGTTATCGTAGACCTGGTGGTAAACCATACTTCTAACCAGCACCCATGGTTCCAGGAGGCGCGCCGCAACAAAAACTCAAAGTACCGCGACTATTACACCTGGAGTGACCAAAAACCGGAAGACCCCGCTTACGACCCAGCCTTTGAAGGAGCAGAGAACAACATCTGGAGCTGGGACGAAGAGGCCCAGGCCTATTACCTGCACCGGTTCTATGCACACCAGCCCGATCTCAATTTCAGTAATCCCGAAGTACGCAAAGAAATTCATCATATAGCGGGGTTCTGGCTTTCGCTGGGTGTGTCTGGTTTTAGAGTAGATGCAGCGCACATACTGGTGCAAACCGACCAGTTAGATAGCTCCGAGAAGTTCTACGACCTGCTGGAAGACATGCGCGATTACATTAATATGCACAGCCGCGACGCCATACTTCTGGCAGAGGCCTCCGGGCCACCGGATGCGGTAGGTAAGTTCTTTAAGGGCGACGAGCGTATGCACATGATGTTTAACTTTTTACTGAACATGCATGTGTTCCTGGCTTTGGCAAGAGAAAAGGGCAGCTCTATATCCAAAGGGCTAAAAATGACACCCGAAAAGAACCATAATTCGCAATGGCTTAATTTTTTGCGCCACCACGACGAACTGAATGTAGAAGACCTGGAAGTAGACGAACAGGAGATCGTCTTCAAGGCCTTTGCCCCCAAAGACGACATGAAGATCTATGGCCGGGGTATACGCCGGCGGCTGGCCCCCATGCTAAAAGGCAACCGGCAAAAGCTGGAACTTGCCTATAGTATACTTTTTAGTCTACCAGGCACTCCCATGATACAGTATGGCGCCGAAATAGGCATGGGAGACGACCTGAGCCTGCCAGAACGCTTAAGTGTGCGTACCCCCATGCAGTGGAATAACGAGTTAAATGCAGGATTCTCGAGGGCTGTAGATGTGGAGCTGATACACCCGGTTATTGACAAAGGTGCTTTTAGTTACCAAAAAGTTAATGTAGTGCAGCAGCAGCGCGAAACTAACTCATTGTTAAACTGGATGGAGCGTGTTATAAGGCTGCGCAGGCAGTGCCCCGAGCTAGGTGATGGCGAATGCACTATACTTGAAACAGAGGATAGCCGCCTTTTTGTGCATAGCTGCGAACTACAGTATAAAACTATTGTTGTACACAACCTGAGTGGCGATACCTGTAAGGTAGAACTGGAAGAACTACGCGAAACTGATATGCATATAGATGAAGTGTTCAGCAGTTCGGATTATACTTTACCTAAAAATGGCAAGGTAGAAATAGGGCCTTATGGATACCGCTGGTTTAGGCTGCACAAACTACCAGAAGTAAAGCCTGATGCCAGGAAAACAGCAGCACATACAAAGAAAACCAAAGTATAGCCACCATTTAACTCACTGATAAACAATACCACCTGCATTGCGTTAATTTAATATAAAGTATAACTGCAAGTATGAAATGGTCTCTGAAGCTGGGAAGTATAGCCGGAATTAAAATACTCGTACACTGGACGTTTATTTTTCTGATTGCATGGGTGGTTTTTTCGGAGGCGCAACGTGGTAGCGACGTAAACACAACACTGCTTACCATTGCGTTTGTGCTTACTGTTTTTTTATGCGTAGTGCTGCACGAACTGGGCCATGCCCTTACCGCGAAGCGCTACGGCATCAAAACTAAAATGATAACCCTGCTGCCCATTGGCGGTGTTGCCAGCCTGGAGCGCATGCCCGAAAAGCCCAAACAGGAATTACTTATAGCCCTTGCAGGCCCGGCTGTAAACGTGGTTATAGCTTTTATACTTTGGTTGGTGCTGCCATCGCTGCAAAGCGTACCCCCTGAAGAATTTTTCGTGCGCATTACACCGGCTAATTTTTTATACCTGCTGCTTTTTGTAAACGTGATACTGGTGGTGTTTAACGCTATACCTGCTTTCCCGATGGATGGAGGCAGAGTGTTGCGTGCGCTATTGGCCTTTAAGCTGGGCAGAGTACGGGCCACCCAAATTGCGGCTAACCTGGGCCAACTGCTGGCTATTGGATTCGTGTTTATCGGTTTATTCTACAACCCGTTTCTAATCCTGATCGGGGCATTTGTATTTTTTGGCGCCTATGCCGAGAACATGCTCGTGCAACACCTCGACTTTTTACGCGGCCACAGCGTGCGCGAAGGCATGATGACCAACTATGTAACACTAACCCCCACCGAAACCGTGAAAGATGCTCTTAACAAACTGCTGATGGGCTCGGAGCATGAGTTTATCATAGAGCAGGATGGGCAGGTGGTAGGCACACTTACACGCATGCAACTGATACAGGCTATAAAAGAAGAGCAGTTAAACAAACCTGTTTCTGAAATCATGTCGCAGGAATTCAAGACCTTTAACGTGCAGGATAAGTTGGCCGAAGCTTACACCGAACTACAGAAAACCCGTGCCCCTTTAATACCAGTCCTCGAGAACGGCCGCCTGGCCGGCGTAATTAACACCGACAACATCAACGAGTTTATCATGATCAAATCTGCAATGATGCATTAGTTGTTAGTTGCTGGTTGATCTTTGATAGTTGATCGTGCTTTGTAGAGACGCAATACCTTGCGTCTTGTTTGCTACAGGGCAGTAGGTTTGGTTATTTGTGGTTGGTTATTCGTTGTTCGATCCTGGTTTTTTATTGTTTCCATAGCGCAAGTGTTAAACGAAGTGTCACTTGTGCTGGTGCATGGTGTCAAGTCTTCAGACTTGCGGGAGTATGGAGTATGGATTTATACTTTGTCAGATGGTAAAGTATAAACATATACTTTGCAGAAGTTGAAAGTATGGCTCACGGAAGTCTGAAGACTTCCCTACATAACGCGTCACAAGTCACCGCTACGCTGAAGACTTGCGCCAGGAGAAATCTGTTACTATGGCAAATAAGACGCAAGGTATTGCGTCTCTACATTTCGAATAACTATCAACTAACAACTAATACCCAAACTTTTTCCATTAACTACGAAAAAAATCGTAAATAAAATTTCATTTTACGAAACCATTCGTATATACTTGTAATGCAACTAAGCAGTAAAATAACCATCTGTTAACTATGACTTTGGAAAAAACACCTAAACCTACCGAATCTGAGCTGGAGATACTACAGGTGCTCTGGCAACAAGGCCCCAGCACTGTGCGCGTAGTACACGAAGAACTGAGTAAGAACAAAGAAGTCGGTTATACTACCACGCTTAAGCTAATGCAGATCATGGCCGAAAAGGAAATGCTGGAAGTAGATAAATCCAGCCGTTCCCACATCTACCATCCAGCTCTGGAAGAAGAGAAAACACAGCAGCAACTGCTGGGCAGGTTCCTGGATGCCGCTTTCAGAGGCTCAGCCAGCAAACTGGTGATGCAGGCCTTAGGCAACAGCAAAACATCCAAAGCAGAATTAGACGAGATAAGAAACTTATTAGATAAACTGGAAGGAGGAAGCAAATGAACCAGATACTTAACCTTTTCTCAGAAACAGTAGTGCAGGCCCTGGGCTGGACGCTGCTGCACTCGCTTTGGCAAGGCGCTTTGCTGGCCATTATACTTAGCCTGCTGATGCTGGCACTGCACCGCCATACTTCTAAAACACGTTATACAATAGCGGCTAGTGCCTTGCTTTTCCAAGTGCTTGTTTCGGCCATCACTTTCGACCACTATTATTTTTTACCGGCTCCTGAGTCAGTTAATGCAAGTATAACCCTTGCAACAGCTCCGGCAACATCAGTTGTAATAGAAGCTCCGGCATCTTTCTCAGCAAATCCTTTGGGCATAGCTAAAGTATACTTTGAGCAGCACATGCCTCTTATAGTTACCTTCTGGCTAATGGGCCTCTTGCTGATGGCGCTCCGCTTTATAGGAGGATTAGCTTATACCCAGCGCCTGCGCCACTATAAAACCATCCCGCTATCTGAAAAATGGCAACAACGACTGGCGGCACTTCGTCAGGAACTGGGCATGTCGAAAGCGGTGCGCCTGGTAGAATCGGCGATGGTAAAGGTGCCGATGGCCATAGGCTACACCAAACCAGTTATACTTTTGCCTGTAGGTGCTGTCACAGGCCTTTCGCAGGCGCAGGTAGAGGCTATACTTGCACACGAACTGGCGCACATACTCCGGCGCGATTACCTGTTCAATATCATTCAGTCTGTAGTTGATATAATATTTTTCTATCATCCTGCCATGTGGTGGATATCGGGTTTAGTGCGTGCCGAGCGTGAAAACTGCTGCGACGACATTGCTGTGTCTGTATGCGGCAGCAACCTTACCTACGCCCGCGCCCTTGCCGAACTGGAGGCAATGCGCATGCCGGCCGGCCCTGCTCTTGCCATGGCTTTTTCAGGTAAGCGCCATACGCTTTTAAGCCGCATTAAAAGGCTGGTAGGGCAAGAGTCGATCAGGCCTACGTTTGCCGAGGGCTTTATAGCCGCCCTGGTGCTGGTGGCTGGTTTAACCGCTTTCTCGTATGGCGCCATGGCCAGTTTAAAACAACTTAACCACAAAGAGGTAGCCGAAAAAATTGAGATGAACACCACTCCGGCTACTACCGAAATAGCAACCACTTCGGAACTGATTACCTGGGAAGATGATGAAACCACTGCTTATACTTTTAAGGCCCAGGACGGTGACGGCAAGACAAGAGATGTGGTAATTATTAAAAATAAGAAGGGCGAGGTAACAGAACTATATGTAGATGGTAAAAAGATCCCTAAAAAAGATATCCCAAAGTATACCGAACTAATAAACCAACGGCTGGAAGCAATAGAAAAAGCTCCTAAAGCAACTACAGCACAAGTACAGGCAGGTTTAGAAGAAGAGCGTAAGGTTGTAGCCAGAGCAAAGCGCAACCAGCAGCGCACCACGGAATATACTTACCAATATGTTGGCCCTGGCGATAGCGCAGCATTTGCGCCGCATCCTCCTATGCCACCAATGCCCCCTATGGCTCCTATGCCACGCATGAGTGCTTTTCCGCCTATGCCGCCTATGGCTCCCTTGGCTCCGCTATCAGGCGATAAAGAGGCACAGAAGCGATACAAGGAAGAGCTGAAGCAACACGAAAAGGAAATACAACTGCACAGAGAAGAACTCAAAAAGCATGAACAGGAAATGCGAAGGCAGTTCGAGTCCGGGGCAATAAGCCAGCAGCGGTATCAAGAGCAGGTAGAGCGCCACCAGAAACAGGCAGAAGCCCATGCAAAGCGTGCCGAAGAAATGGCCAAACGCCACGAGGAAATGGCCCACAAGCACGAGGAAAGGGCGCGCGAACATGAGGCCCGGATGAAAGAGCTAAGGAAAGAAATGATAAAGGACGGGTTCATAAAAAATGAAGAAGACAAAGTTGATATCCGGATAACCAAAGACAGCCTTTATGTAAACGGAGAAAAGCAGAGCCAGGAGCTTTATGAGAAGTATAAAAAGCTCATGAATGTGAACATTACAGGAGAGGGCAACTTCAGATACCAGAAAAACTAACCAACTACTTCCAAAACAACCACAGCAGCCTGCAGGTTTATACTTTGCAGGCTGCTGTGGTTTAGGAGGCCCTGGTTTGGATGTTGGATTAAAATTTCAAACTATATATCCATATTTATACTAATTTGCGTAAGTATACCATGTTGTGGCACCCTATAATCAACCGCAGCATATTTTGCTCTACATCTATAACCGTATCTGCAAGCATGATAAAAATATACGCAGCTTCTATTGCGCCGGCACGCATTAAGCTTAGCATCTTATACACCATCCTTCTTACGCTGTTTACCACCACCAACCTGTTTGCCGATAACGGGCTCCACATGGTTCCGATCTCGCTTGATGAACGAACACGCAATGCCGAGGTAATAGTTGAAGGAGAAGTGATTTCGCAGAAGTCTTTCTGGAACGCTGATCGCACTAACATTTATACTTCTAACATTATCCGGGTTTATAAGGTGTTTAAAGGAGGGGTAAAAGAGCAGCAGCTCGAATTAATTACACTAGGAGGTAGTGTTGGCCTTAAAAAGCATGTGTCATCTACGGCACTTGAGCTATATAAAGGGCAGCAGGGTATTTTTTTCCTGATGCCGGAGAAAGAAGTGAGCACTACGCCTTATAACTTAAGCCTGCGCACAAGAGCCTATGCCAGCCAGCAGGGCTTTGTAAAGTATAACCTACAGGAGGGCTCTGCTACAGATGTTTTTGACACTTACAATGCTATACAGCAACTTTATAAATTAGTAACAACGAGAACCGGCAACAACTACAACACTATACAGCAAAACACTACACTTAACAAGGCCCTGGACGATATTAAGGCAGGCTCCGATACACAAGCACAGAACAGCCTGCTTTTACCGGTTATCACCAGCTTCTCTCCTACTGTTACAACTGCCGGCACCGATGCAGTGCTAACTATAAACGGAACAAACTTTGGCAGTAGCAGAGGCTCCGGCAAAGTTGAGTTTCGTAACGCAGATGATGGTGGTAAGACATTTATGGAACCCCGACTTAAAGACTATATATCCTGGACAAACACGCAGATAAGGGTAAGGATACCATCGCGCGGCGCAACCGGCGGCACAGCTGGCTCAGGCGAAATACGCGTGACTGCCTCGGACGGAACTTCTATCACCAGTGCAACAAAGCTAACCATAGAGTACTCAATTCTTAATGTTACATTAACCCAGAACAATATCAGGTCTTTTGAGCCGCTGTTACAGAACAAAGACGGCAAGGGAGGTTATACCGTTCGCTATGCTCCAAGTATGCAAAGCAGGTCTGCAGCTAAGGAGGGCTTTGAACGTGCCCTTAACAACTGGACATGTGCTACAAATATAAACTGGCAAATCGGAGCGCCTACCACCATCGAGGCTGCCAAAGACGACAATATGTCTGTTGTCCGTTTTGCCCCACCTTCTGCATTTGACAAGGAGGGGGTATTGGCAAGCACGATCAGCTATTGGGAGGGATACCGCTGCGGAACAGATACATTGTTTTGGGTTAGCGAGTTCGATATGGTTATTAATAACACTATTGCTTGGCAATACGGACCGGGCGGGCCCACAGGCAATCAGTATGATTTTGAAACAGTTATTTTGCACGAGCTGGGCCATGCGCACCAATTGGGGCACGTAATTTTGCCGCGCGCTGTAATGCATTATGCAATAGAAGTAAGAGCTTTAGTCCGTGATCTAAGCGATGCCGATATAAGGGGCGGAAACCGGGTAATGGCGCGAAGCGTGGCCCCTTTCAGTTGCAATGTACCGCCCAAGCCAATGATACCAGAAACCGATGCAGACTGCAACCTGGCTCCAGAGGTCGTCACGCTTGATGGCAGCTTTCAGGGCGGGCAAGTGGTGCTTAACTGGCTAACACAACAGGAACAGAATGTAAACTTTTATACAGTGCAACGCAGCGCTAATGGCATTGACTGGGAAGATGTGGCGGATGTAGATGCGAAAGGCGCAGGCACCTATAAATACACTGACATAAGCCCGCTTCCAGACATTAGCTACTACCGGCTTAAGGTGGTATATAAAGACAATAATACTGCTCTCTCAGCCCGTGTTCGGGTAATAGACCCAGGCTCGTTGCGGAAGCTGCAAGTATATCCCAACCCGGTACCACCGGATGTTTACAGCGTTAACCTGTTATACCTAGTACAGGCTAGCACAAACCTATCTGTGCAATTGTATAGTGCTACAGGAAAACTGGTACGGGAGATAGATTTTCCTTTATCTGATGTAAATGCGCCAATAGAGTTATCGCTAAGCAATCTGGCCCCTGGCGTTTATATCCTGAAGTGGCAGGAACGAACCGATAGCGGCGAGTTTAAAATAGTGAAACTATAAGAGGCTATAAGTTTAAAAGTAGAACTACTAAAAGTGTAAACACAAAGGCCGGAGCAGCATGTAGTTGCTCCGGCCTTTGTGTTTTGTAAGCTTGTTACTTAATCTCTATTTTCTTTCTGCGTTTTTCTGGCTCCTGGCCTTTTGGTACTGTAATATGCAAAACGCCATCCTGGTATCGTGCCTTAATAGCATCTTCTTCTACAGACTCAGGTAACCTGAACGAGCGGCTGAAAGAGCTGTAGTTATACTCCCGACGGGTATAATTATCCTGTTCTTCCTTATTATCAGATTCTTTCTGGCAGCTAATCGTTAGTGTACCCTCTGTTAAGTCAATGTTAAAGTCATCTTTGGTCATGCCGGGTGCAGCTACCTCAATACTGTAGTCTTTTTCGTTTTCACGGATGTTAGTAGCAGGCATGTTGCCCATCAGTTGGCGCCCTAACTGTGCGGGCATTCTCATAAGATCGTTGTCGAAGAAGCGGTCCACATCTCCAAAAAAATCAGAGAAAAAAGAGCGTGGCGCCACCCCTTGGCTTTTTTCACGTGTTGCAGGTTTCATAGTTCACACTCCTTTCTAATAAGTAAAACATCGGCAAAGCAGCTTTGCTAGCTTAAACAAACTTTGTTATACTTAAATTTACGAACTATAAACCAGTCAGTTACAGCTTTCAAAAGGATATTAACTCCTTCTGAAAAGCCGCAAAAGACACACAAACAATAGCAGGTAAAACCAACCTTGTACAGTAAGTTAAACTTGCCTTCCCACAAAAAGCGGATGAGTTTACACAGGATAAAAAGAACGCGGCCAACATTCCGGTTTCTAAGTTATCCGCAAGGCAGATATTGGAACAGTAAGTTTTCTAGCTTGGAAAGGGCGATTCGTATAGATGCAAATTTGGCCTATTTAATAAACCGATACAAAGCATTTTACACCCTGTTTGTAACATCAACTTTCAGCCATTCTTTTACTTTAAAGACTCTAAAACCACCCTCAATTGCTTTAAACAAAACATTAATTTATTAAGCGCCCTGTTTATTGTAACATCATAACATCAGGTGATAAAACTTTTTTTGTATGATCCAGGTCATTAAAAGCGACAATACTGTGCACGGTTTGGCTTTATTATTATCATAAACCTATATTTGGTGCAGATAAGTATTTGCTAGAATCGCAGCAACAGCATGGCCAAAAACAGACGCAAGTTTACACAGTGCCCAAACTGTGGGTATACTTTTGAAGATATAAACAACTACTGCCCTAACTGCGGCCAGGAAAACCACGACCTTAATGTACCTGTAAAACACCTCATTGCAGAGTTCTTTGAGGGCACTTTGCATTTTGACACCAAAGCCTGGAAAACGCTGAAATACCTTATACTTAAGCCGGGCCTGCTCACCGAAAAATTTAACATTGGGAAGCGTGCATCTTATGTTCCGCCATTCAGGCTATATGTGTTTGTAAGTATAATCTTCTTTTTTGTGCTGGCACTTACCACAGACAACATAATAAGATCAGATGGAAGCGCCGGTTCTGATGGCGATGTTACGTCTTCACTTCCCGGAGTTACCATCAGCACAAACTTAAACGACTCTCTTCTAGCCGCCTCTGATACTGCAGCACTTAGAAAAGTAAGAGAGATCACACAAAGCTCTCAAGAACTGCAGGCACTCAGATCTGAATTAGGAGAAAGCGGATTCGCCTCAGAGTTTGCCAAATTTACCAGTCATGGCGATGAGTCAAAGCAAAAGCTTTTCAAGAACCTTTCATTTATGATGTTCCTGCTGATGCCGTTCTTTGCGCTGGTGCTATACTTATACTATCGCAAGCAAAACCGCAATTACGTAGAGCACCTCATGTTTTCTATCCACCTGCATACCTTCTACTTTATACTTTTAATAGTCGTCTTACTGATAGGGCAGCTTTTCCCGGCACTTGATACCGACTGGGCAGTGCTTTTTATTATGACTTTATACTTATACTTTGCCCTGCACCAGGTATATAAACAGTCTTATCTGCGCACATTCCTGAGCCTGCTGCCCATTGGTTTTGTTTACTTGATAACTTTACTTATCTTTTTCTTAGGCACTGTTTTCGTGAGCGTGCTCTTAACCTAAACCTCTTATACTTTATCCTTTTACCTTTATGCCTTTAACCGCTACCACCACCGCCTGGGCCAAACTGCTCTCAAAGAAGCGCTTCGAAACTACGGATAAAAAGTATACTTCTGATGAGTCGGTGCGGGGCGAATTTCAGCGCGACTACGATCGTATTGTGTTCTCCTCTGCATTTAGAAGGCTGCAGAACAAAACACAGGTAATGCCTATGCCGGAAAGTGATTTTGTGCATACCAGGCTTACCCACAGCTTAGAGGCATCGGTAGTAGGCCGTTCGCTGGGCCGCATTGTGGGCAAAAGTATACTGGAGCGTTACCCGGAGCTGGCAGAGGAAAAACACATACAGGAAGCTGACTTTGGCGATGTGGTAGCAGCAGCCTGTTTAGCGCACGACATTGGCAACCCGCCTTTCGGCCACTCCGGCGAAGATGCCATATCAGCATACTTTCTTAGCAGCGAGGCACAGCCTTACTTAGCAAACTTAACAGAGGCAGAAAAAGCAGACTTAGTGCGTTATGAGGGCAACGCAGCAGGCTTTAGAGTACTTACCTATACATATCCGGCACACTGCAACCTTCCAGGAGGCCTTAGCCTTACTTATACTACACTGGCTACTTTTACCAAGTACCCCAAGGAGTCGCTGCCGATTATACTTAATACCAAAAATACCAGTGAGAAAAAGTATGGCTTCTTTCAGACAGAGAAGCACTGGTTTAACAACATTGCCAAAGAGCTGGGCCTTCTAAAAAAAGGGCAGAACAGCGAAGTGTTTTACCACCGCCACCCACTGGCCTTTTTAGTAGAAGCCGCCGACGATATCTGTTACCGCATTATTGATTTTGAAGATGGTCTCAAACTTGGCCTGGTTCCGCATGAACAAGGCATCGGTTTGCTGCGCCAGATCCTGAACGACAACCCTGGCCGCAAATCAAGCCTTACCTTTTTTGACTGGAAAGAGGAAATCGGCTACCTGCGTGCCCGCATTATCGGCAAGCTGATAGACGAAACAACCGCACTGTTTTTAAAGCACGAGCAGGAGATTCTTGCCGGTACCTACGATAAACCACTTATTAATGAGTTGGAGTGCAAACCTGTGTTGGACAAGATAAAAGACCTGTCTATACGCCTGATTTACCAAAACCGCCCTGTGCTGGAAATAGAGGCAGCCGGTTTCGAGGTGCTAGGTGGCTTGCTGGATGCAGGTATAAAAGCCGTGTTCGAGAAGAACTCCAAACACCACCGCAAACTCGCAGCCCTTATACCACCGCAGTACCTTGAGCTACCAGAAACAGCCACAGATTACGATCGCATTATTCACATCTGCGATTTTGTAACCAGCCTTACCGACCAGGCTGCATTAGGCCTTTACCGCAAAATAAAAGGTATAGAATTGCCTAAGATGTATTGATTTTAAGTGCTGTTAAAGGTTTATACTTTTAGCAAACTGCCATACTTTATTCATTAACGCGGTAATTACAGGCTATGTTAAGCGCACCTTTTTTTGTTCGTCTACAAAATCATTGGGTTCATCTGCATTTGCCCTTAATTGGCAGAATCGGGCACACCATATATGGTTTTATATTCGCTACTTCCCCAAATTTGAACTAATTTTAGACTTCATAGAAGTTAATTTACCTATTACAAAACAGTATTAGTATTCTCTTTAAGTAAACAAACACAATGAAACGCAAGCTATTACTATGCCTGCTGTGGTGTGCCTCCGGCCTTATGGCCATGGCGCAGACCAAGGGCAACAAGATTGAGTTCACGGAATACACCCTTCCAAACGGCCTACACGTTATTCTGCACCAGGATAAGTCCACACCTAATGTGGCTGTATCGGTGCTTTACCATGTAGGCTCTAAAAACGAGGTAGAAGGACGCACTGGATTTGCCCACTTTTTTGAGCACCTGATGTTCGAAGGAACTGAAAATATTGAGCGTGGCCAGTTCAGCTCATTAGTACAGAAAGCCGGTGGCGCACTTAATGCCAACACCTCCTTTGATAGAACATACTATTATGAGCTGTTACCATCTAACCAGGTTGAGCTTGGCTTATGGTTGGAAGCAGAGCGTATGAAGCATGCTAAAATAGATGAGGTTGGCGTTGAAACGCAGCGCAAAGTAGTACAGGAAGAGAAGCGTGAGCGCATCGATAACCAGCCTTACGGCTCTATGGGTGAAAACGTGTTCTCATTGGCCTACACCAAGCACCCATACAAGACAATGCCAATTGGCTCTTTCCAGGATTTGAACGCAGCCAGCATTGAGGAGTTCCGCGATTTCTACAAAACCTTCTACGTGCCAAATAACGCCACACTTTCTATAGCAGGCGACATTGATATTGAGGCTACCAAGAAGATGATCGAGAAGTACTTTGCAGCCATCCCTAAAGGCAACAAAGAGATTCCTCGCCCTAACATCACAGAGCCAAAGCAGACAGAAGAGCGCCGTAAAACGGTTTACGATAACATACAGTTGCCAGCCGTTATCCAGGCATATCACATTCCGGCGCAAGGCACCAACGATTATTATGCCCTATCTCTGTTAACTACTTTACTTTCTGGTGGCGAGAGTGCGCGTTTACCCAAGGCGCTGGTAGATAAGCAGCAGAAAGCTGTTGCCGCTGCCTCTATCCCTTTCCCAACAGAAGATCCGGGCCTGTTCCTGACATTTGCTATTGCCAATATGGGCGTAGAGGTAGACGACCTGGAAAAAGCCATGAACGCTGAGATTGAGCGCGTAAAAACAGAAGACCTTTCTGAGCGTGAGTTTCAGAAGCTTCGCAACCAGGTAGAGAGCCAGTTTGTGCAGCAGAACAGCACTGTTGCCGGCCGCGCAGAAAGCCTTGCCAACTACGCCGTATACTTTGGTGATGCTAACCTGATCAATACTGAATTGCAGCGTTACATGAACGTGACCAAAGCAGACATTAAGCGCGTGGCAAACGAGTACCTGACCAAAAACAACCGTGTAGTGTTGCACTACCTGCCAAAGTCAGCTCAGCCTAAGTAATTTTTAAGACATAGGACAATTTAGACAAAGAACTTTATGACAAAAGACCAAGGAAATCAGGTTTATACTTTCTGAGAGTCTTTTGTCCATTGTCAAACGGTCTATTGTCAGGTTATAATTGAAGAGAAATCATGATAAAAAAATATTTTAGTACCGCATTTCTGGCGTTGGCACTTGTGTATGTAGCCCCTGCCCAGACAAAACAAACTCCTCCTCCGCCAGGTCCGGCTCCTAAAATTGAGTTGGGCAAGTATGAGCATTTCACGCTGAAAAACGGCCTGAAAGTATACGTAGTGGAGAACCACAAACAGCCAGTTGTATCTATGTCTTTGGTATTGGATAGAGATCCGATACTGGAAGGCGACAAGGCTGGTTATGTACAGGCAGCAGGCCAGATGATGCGCACCGGTACTACTAACCGCACTAAAGACCAGTTAGATGAGCAGGTAGACTTTATTGGATCAACATTAGGCTTCTCTTCTACCGGCTTTAACGCTTCGTCGCTTAAAAAGCACCTGCCAACATTGATGGACCTTACTGCTGATGCTTTGCTAAACCCTAAGTTTACGCAGGAAGAGCTTGATAAGATCAAAAAACAGATGAAGGCCAACCTGGCACAGTCTAAAGACAACCCGGATGCCATTGCCAGCCGCACGCGCAACCTGGTATTGTATGGCAAAGATCACCCGTACGGCGAGATTATGACTGAGCAGACAGTTGATAACTTTACGCTGCAGGACATCCAGAACTACTACAACACATACTATAAGCCAAATATTGGTTACTTAGCGGTTGTAGGCGATGTTAAGCCAAAGGAAGTGAAAAAGCTCCTGAACAAATCGCTAAAAAACTGGAAAAAAGGCGAGGTAAAAGAAGTAAAGTATGACCTGCCTCAACAGCCATCGCAAACGCAGGTAGTTGTTGTAGACAGACCAAGCTCCGTACAGAGCGTGCTTACTTTAACTAACCCGATAGATCTGAAGCCAGGAGCTCCGAATGCTGTTGCTGCCAGCTTGATGAACAATATTTTAGGTGGTGGTATGGATGCGCGCCTGTTCAAAAACCTGCGCGAAACCCATGGTTATACTTACGGAGCCTACTCTGGTGTAACCAACGACGAGATTCTTGGCCGTTTTAGCGCCAATGCCAGCGTACGTAATGCCGTTACTGATAGCGCTGTGGTAGAGTTTATGAATGAGCTTAACAAAATGCGTAACCAGCGTGTAAGCGATGATGAACTTCGCGATGCTAAAGCTTATGTAATGGGCAGTTATGGCCGAGGCCTGGAGAACCCTGCAACTGTAGCCGTTTACGCCATAAACACAGCACGTTACGGTTTGCCTGAAGATTATTATGCCAACTACCTGAAAAAAGTAGAGGCTGTTACGGCAGAAGATATTCAGCGTGTGGCACAAAAATACATACAGCCAGATAAAATGTACATTCTGGCAGTAGGCAACGCAGGCGAGGTAGCCGATAAGCTGCAGAAGTTCGACAAAGACGGTAAGTTAGACTACTACAGCACAACCGGCGAAGTAGTAGATCGTGCCGCCATGGGTGTACCAGCTGGCCTTACTGCCGAAACTGTACTTGACAACTACATTAAAGCTATTGGCGGTAAAGCAAATATCGAAAAACTAAAAGATGTAACGGTTACCAGCAACGCATCTATTCAGGGCATGCAACTTACCATTGTGCAGCAGCAGAAAGGCAGCGATAAGTTTGCCACGCAGGTATCTATGAACAACAGCCCCATTCAGCGCGTGATCATTAACGGTGACAAAGGCAAAATGGAAGCTCCGATGCAGGGCATCAACCAGGAGATACCGAAAGAGCAACTGGCCACCCAAAAACTGGAAGCTAACCTGTTCCCGGTGCTGCAGTATGGCAAATTAGGTATTACTACCAAGCTGACCGGCATGGAGAAGGTTGATGGCAAAGATGCTTATGCTGTAGAGGTTAAACAACCAAACGGCCAGAAAGCGATTCACTACTTCGCCAAAGACAGCGGTTTTCGCCTGAAAGAGGTAAACAACCTGCAGAGCCCACAAGGCGTGGTTACGCAAACCAAAACATACAGCGACTACAAAGAAGTAAATGGAGTGAAATTCCCTTATGTGGTGGAGACTACTGTTGGCCCGCAGGTAATCAAAGCTGAAGTACAGAATATTGAAGTGAACAAAGGCTTAAGCGACGATACGTTTAAATTGTAAGTATAAATTATACTTTGATAGTAGAAGAGGCTAGCCGATTGGTTAGCCTCTTTTGTTTTATACTTTGCGGTTGTGGCTGCTACTAAGGCAGGCGTTTTTCCGCTATTCATTCTAGCTACTATACTTCCTCAGTCTAGTTTACCTATACTTTCACCTTTGGCTTTTGTGCCCTCAAGGCCGGGAGGCCTCGCCTTTGCGCATCGCACTGTCTATTGAAGCTGCTCCGGGGGTAGGGGCCCTCTTTTAGCTCCGCTGCGGGCTGCCCTCCGGGCACCGCAACAATAGAAGGCGCTCAACGCACAAAGGCTGAGATCGACACTTCTTCGCAGGCGGCTATGAAACTTGTAAGAAAATTTCCCTCCCCTGTTTTTAGGGGAGGGCCAGGGTGGGGTAATTTGTAGGGACAGGTCGCGACCTGTCCGAGGAATGGCATCAGCAATGAAACCTACACTTCAGCTAAAGTAACGGCAGAAAGTCCCCCTTCGAAGGGGGCGAAGGGGATGTTTATACTTCTGCTACAGCGCCTATACTTGGCATTAAGCAATAGCCTCCTTGACTAAGGAAGCTAAGAGTGGTCAGCCTGCTACAGCCCTCCCTAAAACAACTCTCCCTGCACTGGCTGCACAAACTGCTTCGGAGTTTTAAGATCAAAGCCACTTACTTTGTTCAGCTGCTGTACCAAGTAAGTTTCCAGCTCTGGTGCCAACGTATTATCCGGCTCGTGCACAAAAAAGTAGAGCTGGCGCAGGCCATTTTCAAACCATACTTTCAGCCGCTGCACCCAGTCATCGATGCGTGTGTAATCCGTGGGGTGCAGGCCATTGCCGACAAAGCGCACCATGGCCGCTGGTGTAGTAAGGCGCATGTGCAGCACGTCGCGCCGGCCGGCCACATCGGTTAGCACAGTACCAACATTATACTTCTGCAGCACCTCAAAAAGCTCCAGGCTGGCTATGTTATCCACAAACCAATCGGGGTGGCGCAATTCCACGGTAATGGGTATACTTTCGGGAATAAATTGCAAGAAAGCCTCCAGATCGGGCAATTGATTAGGGGCAAAGTATGGCGGCAACTGCAGAAAAGAACTACCGAGCTTATCTTCAAAACCGGCAATGGCTTCACAAAAAGCTGCTGTTACATCTTGTGTGCTGCGCAGGGCGACTTCGTGGCTGATGAGCTGCGGAAACTTAGGGCAAAACTTGAAACCCTGTGGCACGGCATTTCGCCAACGGTCTACAGTAGTGGGGCTGGGGATATGGTAGTGCGTGCTGTTAAGTTCGATGGTACTAAATTGCTTGCCATACCAAAGCAGCGATTCTTTTTCAGGCATACCAGCAGGGTAGTATTTTCCTACCCAGGCTTTGTTTACCCAAACTGGTAAGCCAATGTATACTTGAGGCTTCTCATAACTACCCGATTGGCGCAACAAAGGCAGTGTATCGGGGTGGTCTGATGGCAGCGTGAAATCAACCCCGCTTATATCTTGCAGCTTTCCGAAATCCATACTTTATACATTAACTTTACCATACATATATGCTTAAATATAAGCAACTTACCTTGTATTTCGATAATTATACTAAATAGTTAAATATAACAAAACCAATTTTGACTATGCACCAATTTATACTTGGAGGTAAAAAAAATTTTTATTATTTTTTATAGCTTATTTTCTATACTTGTGAGCAATAAAAATCTTGCTTTATGCCCTTTAAACGGCCTTTTTTCTAAAATTTGACTTATAGCAATTTTAGCACTCCCGTCCGTATCCCCCTACATCCTGACTACAATAATCGCGTAAAAGGTCTCGTTTGTAAAATATTCCGTAACTTTGCGGCTTCATCAACTTTTAAATGATATGATAAATAATAGAAAGTGCTACCTATTCACAGTAATCATTCTTCTATTTATTGGCATTCATCAACCAATTTTTGCACAGACCCAGGACATCCAAACCGGAGAAGCATCGTGGTACGGAAGTAAGTATCATGGTAGAAAAACCAGCAGCGGTGAGCGTTATAATAAAAACGACATGACTGCAGCACATAAAACCCTTCCTTTTGGCACTAAAGTTAAAGTAACCAACCTCAAAAACGATGAGTTTGTTATTTTGCGTATCAACGACAGAGGCCCTTTTGTAGGCGACCGTATCATTGATGTGTCAGAGGTGGCAGCTAAGAAACTCGCTTTCCGCGGCCAGGGCATTGTAACTGTTAAAGTAGAAGTACTGGAACTACCAGGCGACTACAACCCGCAGAATGCCGGCATGTATACTATCCAGACAGGTGCTTACAGAAGCTCAAAGAATGCAATGGCACTCAGCCAAAAGCTTAAGGCATTCGACAAAAACCTGAATGTTGAGCTAATGGAAGACGAATCTAAGGGTAAAAAGGTACTTCGCATCAGAGCAGGCCGTTTTACCAGCCGCCAGGAGGCAGAGGCTTTTAACGAACTTCTGGAAGAAGAAGGCTTATCGGGTTTAGTGAAAGAGGCATAACCTCACAGATTAACCCACACCAAAAGGGCGCAGACTATAATAAGTTCTGCGCCCTTTTGCATTTAGATCCATCCTATACTTTATACTTACCAAAGCAAAAAAGCACAACCATACAGCTGTGCTTTTAGAGGGGAATTAGGTAGAATCGCTTTAATTCTGTTTTCGGAGGTATACGTTGTTGCTTATACTTTCCAGTTTAATATCGGTGCCGCCGCCGCTTACGTTGCCTTTTAGCTGATAGCCTACCATGGGCGCTTCTTCTTTTTTATTCGTGAAAGCGATATCCAGATCGGAGTATACTTCACCTGTTATTGTTTTCAAAGAAACGCCCGCTCCCTTTTTTGCTGCCCAGTTCATATCAACAAACCCGTTGATGGATTTAGCTGCCACAGGCCCGGTTACGCCTCTTATCTCGATGTTGCCATTAATGGTTTCTACGGTAAGGTCAGCGTCGCGGGGTACAAATATTTCGTAGTTAATTGTGCTGCAAGCATAACTTCTGGAGCCGTCGTTGTAGGTAGAGTAGCCTTTGCTATCCCGGCAATCATCAGCTTTTCCGTTCTTCATCAACTCTTTATCAAAGTCTACTTTAACACGGGCACTCGTCTGGTCTTCATTAAAGTTAACCAGCAGGGCATCGTTCAGCTTGCCGCCGTTTACTTCGTACGTCACTTTTACAGAGGCCTCTTTTTTATCCCAGGCAGTTATTTTGATGTTGTCACCGAACTTTAGCTGCAGATCTACGCGCTTATTAGCCGGTACCTTTAAGGTTTTCTCTACTGTTTTGGGCTGTGCCTGCACCAAGGCGATGAGCAGAAGCCAGCATATGAAGAATGAGGTTAGTCTTTTCATGGTTTTATACTTTTATAATGAGGTAAGAGCTATTTAGCTTTCCGGATGTAGATGTTGTTGCTAATGGAGTACAGGCTCATCTCCACGCCACCGCCGTTTGTCTTGCCGTCCACTTTATTGTTGCCGCCAACTCTGGAGAGCCCATCGCGGTTAGCATTTAGCAAGTTCATGTCAAAGTCTGTGTATACTTCGCCGGTTATGGTTTTCAGCTTAAAGTCGGCTTTGGTGTTGGCAGGCAAAGTAAGATCGATGATGCCGCTTACCGTAGAGATTGAGTTTGGCTTGTTCTGGTTTACTTTATCATACTTAATGATGAAATCACCTGAGGTAGAGCTGGCCACTACAGGCCCCGACACATTATTTAGCGTAGCTCCGGCACTGTTCAGCTTCAGTTCCACTTCTCCGTCAATATCGGAGAGCGTAATGTTGCTACCTCCCCACGAAGTTTCCTGATACATTACCGAGGCGTTTTTCGGGACCTTGATGGTGTATTTATTGTCTTGCCGAGAAGCCTGCGTTATGCGCATAGTGTTGCCCTCTTTAGTAACCGAAAGGCCAATTTCTGTGTTGTCCTCGGCTGTGTTGTAGAGTGGCTTGAGGCCGGCGGCACGCGCAGGTGGCGGCGTATACTTTCCTCCATCAATCACCACTTCATCGGAGTTATGGCCCACAATCTGTACGCTTCCCTGCGTCATGGTAATGATCACTTTATTGTCTTTACTATTCCCAAGCTTAGCTTTGTAGGTAGCAGCTTGCTTTGTCTGTGAGACAGATCGTCCACCGCCGCCGGTGCTTATTTGCGCCAGAAGCGGTGTGGTGGTTAGCATCAGGCATAGCGATGCCAGTAACATTGTCTTTTTCATGTTATATAATATTAGATATTCCTTAAAAAATTGTCTTTGCCTAGATCAGTATCCCGATTCCCTGGGCGGCTTTGTCTTTAACTACTGGTAGTAAATTCTTTTTCTCGGTAAGCTCCTGCAGCGGCTGCAACGCTCGCTTCTCTTTCATACCAACCAGCATATCGATCAGCGTGATCTGCATCAGCGGGTCCGATTGCTGCTTTAAGCCCTTTATAAAGGCCTCGCGTACTTTCCTGCTGTCTTTAAACTGGTACAGGGCTTCACAGGCTGCCAGGCGCACATTCACGTTGGCATCGTGATTCATGGTACTGATAAGCGCTTCTATTACTTCCTCATCTGGCTCCAGTTCTGTTTGCTGGCTAACAAGTTGTATGCGCTCGCTGGCAGAGTAACTGGTATTAGCTGTTGCCAAGGCCGTTTTCAGCTCTTTAATGTTTTGCTGCAGCGCTGCCATTTCATTGCTCTGCATATCAGTTTGCTGCTTTGCAAAGTAAAAGCCGGTCCAGAAGATACCCAGCATCAAAAGTATACTTGCCGCCACATGCCATACTTTACCAGTAAAAACCCACGGCATAAACCGCTGCCTGCCTTCTGACTGTTGTGCCTGTTCCTCAATTTTTGCCAGCAGCCAATCGTCCGTTATACTTTCATCCAGTTGCACCTCCTGCTGCTTGGCTATACTTTTAAATTGTGCGGCATGTGCGCGCAGATGCTCCGGCAGTTCCTGCTCCTGAGTAAAGTACTCACGCAACCATGCTTCCTCAGCCAGCGAGGTATTGCCCTCATAATATTTATCCAGTAATGCGCTTATACTATCTTGCTTCATAATTCTCTAGCTTTAAAAACCCGTCTCGTACACTTTTGCGGGCCCTCGAAAGTATAACCCGCATGTTGTTTACCGTGAGGTTGGTTATCTGCTCCATCTCCTCAAAAGTATAACCTTCCACATCGCGCAGGTGAAGTATAAGCCTTTGCTGTTCCGGCAGTATGCTCACCAGCTCCTGTACTTTATTTATACTATCCGCCAGTTCGTAGCTTTTGTATGGCGATACTCCCTCTGAGTTCAGTTCCAGTTCCAGTTCCGCTACATCTACCATATGCTTCCGCTTTTTTGCCTTTAACCTGTCCAGGCACAAGTTTTTAGTAACGCGCATGGCAAAGGCCTCTATACTATTGCAGGCACCCAGCTTCTCTTTGTTAGTCCAGAGTTTAAGGAATACATCCTGCAGCACGTCCTCTGCCTCCTCCCTGTTCTGAAGCAGGAAAGCGGCCAGCCGGTATAGCTTTTGCCTGGCAGGTAGTACCCTTTGCTTAAACTCTAATAGGTCCATTCAATTACAAAGACGACATGGGTGGGAAAACATTACAGCATTTCTTAAAAAAATCAAAAGTTAAGTAAAAAGGTGGCCGCACAGTGAGTAAAGAATATTTAAGCTTGCTATATCGTTAGTTAATATAGCATTTTGAATGATTTATCCAGACAAATGCCGGGTTTAGCTTTTTTACCCCATCAATGTTTTGACCCCATTTATAATATTAGTATACTTAGTTACCGAAACTAAATTCTTTATACTTTAACTAACCTCACTATACTTTGAAAAGACGAAATTTTCTTGAACTATCAGCGCTTGGATTCGGAGGCTTAATGCTGCCCTCCATTCCTGTTTTCGGCGACATTGTGTCTCCGGAGCGCCTGCTGGAGACTGTTGATACAACTCTCAAAAAGAGACTTGCCGATGTGGCGCTAAACACTGCTAAATCGAAGGGTGCCTCTTACGCCGATGTGCGTATCGGCCGCTACCTGCAGCAGTATGTGTTTACCCGCGAAAAGCAGGTGCAGAATATTGTAAACGCGGAGTCTTACGGTGTGGGTGTGCGCGTGCTGGCTAACGGCACCTGGGGCTTTGCCGCTACTTCTGATGTATCGGATAAAGGAGTTGCCAAAGCCGCTGAGCAGGCTGTTGCCATTGCTAAGGCAAACGCTAAGCTGCAGAAAGAGCCTGTTAAGCTGGCTCCTGTTAAAGGTTATGGCGAGGTAAGCTGGAAAACGCCAATCGAAAAGAATGCTTTTGAAGTACCGGTAGGCGAGAAAGCCGACCTGCTATTGGCGGCTAACGCCAAAGCGATGGAGAACGGTGCGAACTTCGTAAACTCTGCCCTGTTCCAGGTAAACGAACAGAAGTATTTTGCTTCTACAGAAGGCTCATATATTGACCAGGACATACACCGCATTTGGCCAAACTTTACGATTACAGCCGTTGATAAGGCATCTGGTAAGTTCAGAACTCGCGAAGCACTTAGCGCACCAATGGGAATGGGCTACGAGTACATGATCCCGAAGGCATCTGAAAAGATAAAAGGACCTGAGGGCACCGGCCTGATGGGTTACCGCTACGCCTACGACATGCTGGAGGACGCAACCCTTGCCGCTAAACAAGCAAAGGAAAAACTGACAGCAAAATCTGTAGCTGCCGGTAAGTACGACCTTATACTTGACCCGAATCACCTGGGCTTAACCATCCACGAATCGGTGGGTCACCCGCTGGAACTGGACCGCGTATTGGGTTACGAAGCGAACTATGCAGGTACCTCTTTTGCCACGCTGGACAAGTGGAAGAGCAAAAACTTTAAATATGGCTCTGACAAGGTGCACATCTTTGCCGATAAAACGCAGAAAGGGTCGCTTGGCCATGTAGGCTGGGACGACGAAGGCGTAAAAACAAAGCAGTGGGATCTAATTAAAGACGGTATTCTGGTTAATTACCAGGCCATCCGCGACCAGGCGCACATTATTAATGAGTCGGAATCACACGGTTGCTGCTATGCCGATAGCTGGAGTTCTGTACAGTTCCAGCGTATGCCAAACGTATCGCTGGCACCGGGCAAGCAAAAGATGAATGTCGACCAGCTGATTAGCGGTGTTGATAAAGGCATTTACATTGCTGGCCGTGGCTCTTACTCTATAGACCAGCAGCGTTATAACTTCCAGTTTGGCGGCACCACTTTCCACGAGATAAAGAACGGTAAAATTGTAGGTATGCTGGAAGATGTGGCTTACCAAAGCAACACCCAGGAATTCTGGAACTCCTGCGCCGGCTCCTGCGACGAAAGCGATTACCGCCTGTTCGGGTCTTTCTTCGATGGCAAAGGCCAGCCAAGCCAGGTAAGTGCAGTATCACACGGCTCTGCCCACACCCGCTTTAATGGTGTAAATGTGATCAACACAGCCCGCAAAATTTAGTCTTTCACTTTCTAATGAGCATTAAGTAAAATGGCAATACTAACAAGAGAAGAAGCTCAGGCGATACTGAAAAAGGCGCTGGCTTTCTCAAAAGCAGATGAGTGTGAGATCACGCTCAGCGGCAATAATGGCGGCAATATCCGCTATGCCCGAAACGAAGTATCTACCAGCGGAGCAGAAGAGAATACCTCCATGTCTGTAGAGTCGCGGTTTGGCAAGCGTTCCGGAGTAGCTACCATCAACGAATTCGACGATAAATCTCTGGAGAAAGTAGTTCGCCGCTCTGAGGAGACGGCACGTCTGGCACCGGAAAGCCCGGAATATGTAGAGTTATTGGGTCCGCAGAAGTATATCACTACTAAAGCCCACTTCGACGCAACAGCTAAAATCGATCCGGCTTATAGGGCAGATGCTGCCGCTAAAAGTATAAAAGCAGCAGCCGATAAAGGCCTGACAGCTGCCGGTTTCCTGGAGCACTACACCAGCTTCACATCGAAGATGAACAACAAGGGCTTGTTCGCCTACCATCCGTCTACTTATGTAGATTTCTCTGTAACGATGCGTACAGAAGATGGCACCGGCTCCGGTTATGTAACACAGGATTATTCTGATGTAAGCAAACTCGATACAGGCAAAGCATCACAGATTGCTGCAGATAAAGCTGCAAACTCTAAGAATGCAAAGGCGCTGGAGCCCGGTAAGTATACCGTTATTCTGGAGCCTGCCGCTTCCATAGACCTGTTGCGCAACATGTTCAGCAACATGGACCAGCGTGCCGCAGAAGAAGGCCGCAGCTTTTTGAGCAAGCCGGGTGGCAAAACAAAGGTTGGGGAAAAACTGGTAGATGAACGCATCACTGTTTACTCCGACCCTACGCACCCTGAGGTACCATCTTCTCCGTTTTCAGGCGATGGACGTCCTCAAGAGAAAGTAACATGGATAGACAAAGGTGTTGTTAAGAACCTGTACAACTCCCGCTACTGGGCATCAAACAAAGGGGCTGCTTCTATTCCGCCTCCTGGCAACACGATCATGGAAGGTGGAAACCAATCTTTAGAAGACATGATCAAGAGCACCAAGCGTGGCATTCTGGTTACGCGCCTATGGTACATCCGTTCTGTAGATCCGCAAACGCTGCTCTACACCGGTCTTACCCGCGACGGTACGTTCTACATCGAAAACGGCAAGATCATGTACCCGGTAAAAAACTTCCGTTTTAACGAAAGCCCGATCATCATGCTGAACAACTTGGAAGCGTTAGGCAAGCCGCAGCGTATCAACGGCAGCCTTATTCCGCCAATGAAAATCCGTGACTTTACGTTCACGAGCCTTTCGGATGCGGTTTAATTGCTGAAGATTTATACTTTGGATGCCGTATGCAGCAGCGCTGTGTGCGGCATTCATTTTAAATAAAATAACTAGAACCCACCCATAACCCCTCCGAGGAGGGGAGTATACATACAAGAATGATTCCCCTCCTCGGAGGGGTTATGGGTGGGTTAAATTTTAGATTTAAATAACCCAAAGTGCAACCTTTTACCTTTGTACGTCTGCAATACCGCTCCGGCAACTGGGATACCGACCCGCGTATGCCAAGCAATCTGCTGCACTCGCTTATCCAGTACACCACAGTAAAGGTAAACGAGCAGGAGAAGGTGATCTCGTTGGAGAGCGCGGAGTTGTTTAACTATCCTTTCAGCTACCTGAGTGGACATAAACTGGTGCAGTTTAACCAGAAGGAGCGGCAGAATTTTGAGACATATGTAAGGAACGGCGGCTTTGTGTTTGTAGATGACTGCAACCACGACATCGACGGACTTTTTGCCAAGTCGTTTGAAGAGCAGATGCGGCAGATTTTCGGGCAAGGTGCACTGAAGAAAATACCGAATAACCATAAGCTTTACCGCAGCTTCTTCACCTTTGAGGAGGGCCCGCCTACTACCAGCTTTGAGCTTAACGGCTGGGGCGACGACCTGGTGCACGACTACCTAAAGGCGATAGAAATTAACGGACGCATAGCCGTACTCTATAGCAACAAAGACTACGGCTGCGAATGGGATTACGACTTTAGAAACAAGCGCTGGCTGGCAGAAGATAATACCAAGTTCGGAGTTAATATAATAATGTACGCGCTGACGAGTTAATATAGCTACAACCTAATATTAACAAACTTAACATTAACTATGAAGTTAAAAGCACTCTTACTTCTCCTGTTCATCTCTGTAGTGAGCCATACTTATGCCCAGCAAGACAGAAAGATTGACAACGCCACAGCCTTTACCAACTTATATGGATATGTCAGGTACTTTCACCCAAGCGACGAAGCCGCATCAATAGACTGGAACCGCTTTGCCATTTACGGTCAGCAGAAGGTAGCCAACTGCAAAACACCCCAAGAACTACAAAAAACACTAACAGCGCTTTTCCAACCTATTGCACCCACCGTTAAAGTATACTTAGAGGGTGATGAGGTTCAATTCGACCCTAAAGAGCTCACACCAAACAAAGTTAAGAAGTATAAAACTGTGGCGTGGCAGCACCTTGGCTTAGGTATGGGAGATGAAAGAAGCCCCTACAAGAGCACTCGCACCAACAGAGCTGTTACTTATAAAACTGCCACAGCTAAATTCGGGTCTGCAGCAAAAACAATAGACGCTCAAAATTACATAGGCCAGGAGTTTGTGTATAAGGCTAAGGTTAAGCTGGCGGACGGTCCCGGCACAGGGCATTTATGGGCTCGTGTGGATAATTCCAATAGCAAATCAATTTTCTTCGACAACATGACCGACCGCCCTATCAAGTCAGAAGATTGGGCACATTATGAGATTAAGGGCAAGATAAGCTCAGATGCCACAAAATTACACATCGGCGCCTTCCTGATGGGTTCAGGCGAGATTAACCTGGATGATATAAGCCTGCAGATAAATGATAATGGTACCTGGAAAGAAGTATACTCGGAGAAGTTTACTAGCCAGAAAGTTGGCGAAACAACCAGGTCTTTCAGTAACGACCGCGCTAACAGCAAACCTATACCCGGTTACCTTTTTACCATAGCTCAAAATACAGGCAACGAAGAAGATAAGTGGTACTCTATTAAAAGTGAAAAGGTAGCAGAAAAGCAAAAGAAGTCCGGACTCCTGTATCAGGCATACCCGAAGGTAGGAGAGTATACTTCAAAATCAATTGGGGGAGGCTTAAAAGCCGTAATTCCGTTGGCGCTGTATGGCACCGAAAACCAAACATACCCTGCCGCAGATAAAACATCGCTTGAGGATCTTAAAAGCAACCTTGAGGCAATGCCAGCCAAAGAGATTGTCGGAGCTGATTTATACACAAGACTAGGAGACATTACCATTACCTGGAATATATTTCAGCACTTCTACCCGTACTTTGATGTGGCTCAGACAGATTGGTACCGGGACCTGCGCGATGCTCTTGCCAGAGCCTATACAGACAAGACAGCCATTGATTTTCAGAAAAATCTGCAGCAGCTTACAGCCAAACTAAAAGATGGCCATATACGTGTAGCCGCCGGCGAAAGCAAAGCAACTTATCAACTCCCTATTGAGTGGGAATGGATAGAAGGCAAACTTGTGATTACCGATGTACTTGACGCATCAATACCGCTTAGCAAAGGTGATATAGTTACAGGTATAAACGGCATGTTGGCAGAAGCTTTTTTTGCAGAAGTACACAAACATATCTCAGCAGCAACTGAAGGCTGGCTTAACCACAGAGCCAAAACAGAATCGCTGCTAGGTGAAGAGGGCACAGAAGTGCGCCTCACTGTTTTAAAGCCTGATAACTCCACAGCTGAGCTGCTGCTCAAGCGATCACTCTCCAGGATGAAGGCTGTTAGTGCTTTACCACAGTCAGATAACATCAAAGAGTTGGCGGATGGCGTTATGTATATTAACATTGATACTGCGCCCATGGAAGAAATTAAAAAATTCATGCCTCAGTTGCAGCAGAGCAAAGCTATCATCTGCGACCTGCGCGGCTATCCTAATGGTAACCACGAGCTTATCCAGTACCTGATGTCTTCGGCAGATACTTCCAGGCGATGGATACAGATTCCGCAGATCATTTATCCTGATCAGGAAAAGTTGGTTGACTACGAAAAAGCGAACTGGTTAATGAAGCCGAAGAGACCACAGCTAACAGCTAAGATTATCTTCCTGATTGATGGTAGTGCCATTAGCTATGCAGAAAGCTACATGAGCTTTATAGAACACTATAAACTGGCCACCATTGTAGGTCAGCCAACAGCAGGTACTAACGGCAACGTAAACCCTTTTACACTGCCTGGCGGCTACTACATCTCCTGGACAGGCATGAAAGTACAGAAACATGATGGATCACAGCACCATGGAGTGGGTATTCTGCCAAATGTTTATGTGGAGAAAACCATACAGGGTATGCGGGAAGGTCGTGATGAGTTTTTAGAGAAAGCCATGGAAATAGCAACGAAAGCACTTTAAATATAAAGACCTCGCAGTGTGCGTAGCTCCTGCGAGCGTCTAACATAATACCACGAGTCATCATAAAGTATAAAATGACTGAAAAAGACATACACCACCTCCTCAGCAAGCTACCACAGCTAAAGCAGGAGATACAGAAAGTAATAGTAGGCCAGGAAGAGGTACTCGATGAGGTGCTGATAACCATGATGGCTGGCGGACACGGTTTGCTGGAAGGCGTACCGGGCCTTGCCAAAACGCTATTGGTGCGCACCCTCAGCAACGCCATGGACTTAGGCTTCCGCAGGATACAATTTACCCCAGACCTGATGCCAACCGACATTCTGGGCACCGAAGTACTGGAAGAGGACCACGCCACCGGCAAACGTTTCTTCAAGTTCAACGAAGGGCCGATCTTCTCTAACATTGTGTTGGCTGATGAAATCAACCGTACGCCACCCAAAACGCAGGCAGCTTTGTTAGAGGCGATGCAGGAGCATGAGGTAACCTATGCCGGTAAAACATACTTCCTGCCAAAGCCTTTCTTTTTGCTGGCAACTCAAAACCCGATAGAACAGGCCGGAACATACCCTCTACCCGAGGCACAGCTAGACCGCTTCCTGCTTTTCATCAAAATAAAATACCCCACCGAGCAGGAGGAGCTAAACATACTTTCGAGCACCACCGGTACACGACAGGCACAGGTACAGCCAGTAATTACTGGTGAAGAAGTGCTAATGCTACGACAACTGGTACGCGAGGTAAGTATAAGCGAAGAGCTTTTGAGCTTTGTAAACCAACTGGTACGCGCCACCCGGCCCGACAGCACGAACTTAGAATTTGTGAAGAAGTACTGCCGATGGGGAGCAGGCCCAAGAGCAGGGCAGGCACTTATACTTACCTCAAAAGCCAGAGCCTTGCTAAATGGCCGCTTTGCGGTAACTGCAGATGATATTACAACGATGGCTTACCCGGTGCTGCGCCACCGTGTATTGGTAAATTTCGCCGCCGAAGCAGAGCGCATCACGCCGGATAAAGTAGTGGATGAACTGCTGCAAAGTATAAAACTGCCTAAGGCGGTACTAGTATAATACCCCAACCCTCCCCTAAAAACAGGGGAGGGAGTAGAGAAAACTGGCGCGGGTATCCAACCCGTGACATAGAGTGGGTGCGAGTCTCCAGACTCGCTTGAATAGCAAAAGCAAGAAACAGATGGAAGAATTTGCAACTATAAAACTGACGGAGACGGGTACACAACTCCTGAAGAAGATCGTGGGAGAGCGTATCTGTTACTTCTTTACTGATAGTATAAAAGTAGAGGCAACTGGCAGCAAGGTGCTGTACTGGGCTCCGGAGTATGCGCTTGGCCTTAAAACCAATCGCGGCGACCTGACCTTCATCAACATCAGCGCGGATTATAAACTTACATCCGGTTCATCTACGACCTACTATGAGTTTGCCATCGAAGAAAGCAAAATGCCACTCCGAAACGAAAAGCTACTGCAGTCGGGGCAGTACTCAGAGATAAAGGTGCTGTCGTCTCAGGTGCTGATGATAGAGGTTTACCAGGACTGGAACCAGGAGTTCGACGAAACTATACACTACGACGCAGCCATCGTGCTCTACACCGACACCCGGAAGTATATGCTGAAAGTGCGTGAAGAGTTAATTGGTGGTGTGGATATTATACTTGATGAGGCGGCTATAGAAGTGGAGTTGGTGGATTTGAAGTTGAGGCAGAGTTTGGTATAACAAATATTTATATACATAAATATCAATATAATATGAGAAGCTTTACTCTTTTATTTTTTGTATGCTTATCAATTAGTTTTTATAGCTATAGCCATACAAACCCTGACTCTCTTCTGAAAGCTAATAAAGTTGTCGAAGAAATTATCCATGAAGGAAGCAGGCTTGCTGGAAAAAGAGTTTATGACAGCAATGGCAACTTAATTTCCCACTATTACAGCGACTTTACTCCAGAGGGAATAACTACTTCTTCGATATCTAAATACAATAGTGAGAATAGAAAAATATTTACCAAATCGACTCACTCTTCTTTAAGTGATACTACCTATATAGTTTATCAATATGACCAGCAAGGGAATAGAATAGCTGTAATTGATGGGAATAACAACAGAATGACTTTCAAGTATGAATATGACTCTGAAGGGCGTGTTGTAAAGCAAATATTCTTTGCCTCTTCTGGCAAAGAGAAATCTGAAGAGACCTATAAATATGATCAGTTTGGCAATGAAATCGAGCAGATAATTTACAATGGGAATTCTAATCCAAGGATAAATAAAACCTATTATGACTCTAAAAATAGAGAAGCCCGATCGGAGTCATTGGATAATGGTAAAGTTCGGTTTATAACATCTATGGTGTATGACAACAAGAACAATCTTGTAAAAGTGATTTACGATTCCGGTGGAAGCAAGTATGGAGATAAGTATGTCTTTGATGAAAGAAATAGAGTATCCAAAAAGATACATTTTAGACTAGAGGATGATGAAGAAGTAATAACAGGATTGGAAGAGTTTTCATATTATGACAATGGTTTGTTAAAGGAATATTCTGAAGATATTATCTCATTTGCACGCAAAAGAAGGGTCTTCAACTTTACTTATAAGCAATCATAAATCATCCTAGTCCTTGAGCACCCACAAATTCATCGACCCAAAGGTATTGGCCACCATAAAAGACCTGCCGCTGTTGGCTAAAACGGTGGTGGAGGGCTTTTTGGCGGGGCAGAACCAGAGTTTGCGACGTGGGGCGGGGCTGGAGTTTAGCCAATACCGCAGCTACCAACCCGGTGACGACCTGCGCCAACTCGACTGGAAGATGTTTGCCCGCTCCGACCGCTATTACATCCGCGAGGCCGAGGTAGACACCAACATCACGGTGCGGTTTATACTGGATGGAAGCGCTTCGATGGCACATGAAGATGTGAACGGCATCAGCAAGATGGATTATGCACGGTTTATGGTGGCGTCGCTGGCTTACCTGGCTACCACGCAGGGCGATGCGGTAGGGCTGTACGTGCTGCACGAGAACCAGCTCATTAACCTGACGCCGCGCTCCGACAACATGCACCTGCAGCGCTTCTGGCACCAGCTGGCAGAGGTAAAGCCGCAGGGTAAATTCCCGGGCATGGAGGTGGCTGCCAATCTATTTGCCGACAGGCGGCAGAAAGAGCTTACCGTTTTTTTGTCGGATTTGTATGAGCACGAGCACGAGATAAAAGACCTGCTGTACAAACTGGGCGCGCAGGGGCACGAATTGCTGCTGGCGCACCTGATGAGCCGGAATGAACTGGAGTTTTCCTACACCGGCACCCTTACCTTCGAGGACCTGGAAACAGGGCAGACGCTACAGGTAAGCAGCGCTTCGCAGAAGCAAGCATACATAGCCAAGCAACAGGAGTGGCTGCAGGACATAGAAAAAGACATGCGCAACCGCCAGATCGCCTACGACAGGTTTGTAACCGACGAACCGTTGGATAAGGCACTGAGGGCGTTCCTGCAAAAGCGGTTGCTGTACGGATAACTTTGAATGAGCGAATGAGTGACTGAGTGAATAAAACAGCACCCTGTCATCTTGAAAAGATCTTGTTTGAAGGGAGGTTAAGCCATCAAACTTGGCTACCAAGATTCTTCCAGAATGACAGAAAAAACAACTTTTTAACTTTCTAACTTTCTAACTCTCTTGACCTTCCTCGCACCATACTTACTCTTTGCAGCATCAGCTATACTTATACCGATTGCCATTCACCTGTGGAATAAACGGCAGGGGAAGACGGTAAAGGTGGGCAGTTTGCGCTGGCTGGAGGCGTCGGCGAGTAACCGCTGGAGCAGTATAAAGCTGAACAACTTCTGGCTGCTGGTGTTGCGTTGCCTTATACTTATACTTTTAGCAGCAGCGCTAGCTCAGCCGGTATTGGAGCATCAGGCCCAAAAACCTAAAGGATCAAAAGCTATAGTTGTAGGTGAGGAATTACTTTATACTTCTGCTCTAAAACCTATCAAACCAACTATAGATTCGCTGTTGCAGCTGGGTTATACTTTGCATGCCTATACTCCTGACCTAGAGCAGATACCACAGGAGCAGTGGCAACAAATCAATAACCGTACGCAGGACAGTTTGGTGAGTATCAAGTATAACTACTGGAGCCTTTTGCCTGCCCTGGCAGCCAAGTATAAATTGTCCCATGACAGCGTGTTACTTTTCACCTCAGACCAGCAGCAGTACTTTGCAGGCACTCGCCCCGAAACAATGCCCCAGCACATCCAATGGATTCCGGTGGCAACCGATAAAAGTATAAACTGGCTGCAGGCGGCTATTCAAACTACTTCTGATAGTTTGCTGCTCATAGTTGGGCAGAGCTCCCGCGAAGGTACCACCTACAGTAAGTATAAAACCGCAGCATCGGCACAAACTATAAACCTGGCCGGCAACCAGCAACTGCAACTACAACGCCAGCAGGACACGCTAATGGCCACTATCTCCGACAACAGCAGCAAAGTAAAAGTACAGACTGAGCCGCTACGAGTAGCCATATTTTACGACGAAGCACAGCAGGCAGAGGTGCCATATTTAAGAGCAGCATTGCAAGCCATCAGCAGCTATACTGGTTTGCCCATTCAGGTTAAAGCTGATACTGCTCAAGCTGATTGGGTTTTCTGGCTGCGAAATGAACAACTGCCACAAAGTATAAACCAGCAGGTAAAGCAAGGTTTGCAGGTATGGGTGCAGCAGAGCCAGAATACACAAAGTATAAAAACCAGCTTAACAGGAGCAGGTGGCACAGCTATAAAAGTACATCAGCTCAGCCAACCGCAATCACTAGAGCAAAACCAAGTATGGACAGCCGCAAACGGAGAGACTTTATTATACTCTAAAGCTTTAGGAAAAGGCAATATCTATACTTTTAGGAGCGGGTTTTCACCAGCCTGGAGCGACCTGGGACAGAGTGCACATTTGCCAGAGTTACTGCTACCATTGCTCCTGCCGCAACCTCAGGCAACTTATGACTACCGTGCCATAGATGAACACCAACTGTTGCCCGTAAACCAAGTAAAGGCAAAACAAGCCCGTACAGATAAAACTGCTCAAACACCGTTGCTCAGATGGTTTGTTCTGGCAGCCTTTGTTTTATTTTTGATAGAAAGAATGATCGCCAACAGGCGCAGCAAAGTATAAATGGCCTTACCAGATAGCATCCATATCTTACAGCGGATTCGCAGGCAGTACGTGCAGGCGAAACTGTGGCTGTATGTGCTGCAGGCTTTGGCAGCTATACTTGTGGCGGTGGCTATACTTTGGCGATGGCAACTTGAGGCACCTTTGCTGGCTGCAACGGCTGTGGCTATACTTTTAGGGGCAGTTTTATACTTTATACTTCGCTGGAGATCTGTTTCAAAAATCAACCTGCAACACGTAGCACGCCACCTCAATAGGCAGTACCCGCAGCTGGAAGATAGCACTGAATTGCTCCTAATCGAGCCTGAAAACCTACTACAAAAACTACAGCAGCAACGTGTATCTCAAACGCTGCATGTACTTCATCCGGAGCGGCAAAAAACCTTTACGCTACGCAGTACTGCCACTTATACTTTCCTGGGGTTGGCACTGCTATTCTCGATTGGCATTTTATACTTGCCGGCAGCGCCACTCATTACAGCTAAGCCCGAAAGTATAAAAGTGGAGTTCCCTGATGCACCGGTTGCCGCCGCCGATACTGCCGCTAAAATCGAGAAGATAGAAATTTCCATTACACCGCCTACCTACACCGGTAAAGGCACTTATCGCGCTGATAGCCCTAACCTGCGTGTAGAGGAAGGTTCTACCTTAACCTGGCGCATCAACACAAATAAGCCTGCACAGCTACAACTGGAGCTAAACGAGCAGCAACCCATCAGCTTTAAAAAACAAGGCAATAAATATAGTCTGTCACGCAGTTTCAGCTCAGCAGGACTTTACACCATTAATCTTAACGGGCAAAAATCTGCTTTTTATACCTTAGAGATTATCTTAGACGAAGCTCCAACTATACAAATCCAGAAGCCGGAGCAATATACGGAAGTGCTGTTTGGTCAACCGCAACGCGTAACCCTACAGGCACAGCTGGCTGATGATTACGGCATCCGCGAAGCTAACATGATTGCTACTGTGGCCAAGGGAACAGGCGAGGCAGTAAAGTTCAGAGAAGAAAAGATCAAACTAAACCTGAGCGGCGGTGCAAAAAACTATACGGTAAAGCAAACGCTGGACCTGCAAAAGCTGGGCATGACTTACGGTGACGAGCTATACTTTTACCTGCAGGCCTGGGACCGTCACCGTGGCTACACCCGCTCCGAGACATACTTCGTTCAGATAGAGGACACTACTGTAGTTTATAACTCGTTTGACCTGTCGATGGGTGTGAACCCAGTGCCGGAGTATTTCCGAAGCCAGCGCCAGATCATCATAGATACCGAAAAGTTGCTGAAAGAGCAGAAAAGTATAAGCAGAGCAGAATTTGAGCAGCGTTCCAACACCCTTGGTATAGATCAGAAGCTGTTGCGCCTGCGCTACGGCAAGTTTCTAGGTGAAGAGTTTGAAAGCGGAATTGGCCCCGGAGGCGGCATACCCGAAGGCGAAGAACATTACGAAGGCGACGGCCATGACCACGAAGAGTTTGCAGACAAGAACAGCCCAGAAGTACTGCTGGACCCTTACTTGCACAAGCACGACCAGGAAGAGGCTGCTACTTTTTTTGAGCCGGCTGTTAAGGCTAAACTAAAAGGAGCATTAGCACAAATGTGGGAAGCTGAACTGCGCCTGCGCACGCACAAACCTAAAGAGGCGCTGCCATACGAGTACAAGGCGCTGCGCATGTTAAAAGATGTGCAGCAGTCGCAACGGGCTTATGTTGCCAAAACTGGTTTCGAAGCCCCGCCATTAAAAGAGCCAGAACTGCGCCTGACGGGAGAGCTGAATAAAATTACGCCACTAAGTGATCAGAAAAGTATAGCTGCAGAGAAGCAGTTACCAAATACTAGAACTGCCCTGCAATGGATGGCAAAGTATAAACAAACCGGAAAGTATAAACCTGCAGATGCTGCGATACTTGAAAAGGCTGGTCAGGAGCTGGCACAGCGTTCACTAAACAAACCCGGCAGCAATTTAAAAGCGCTTCAGGATCTGAGAACTATAATCTCGGAGATGCAGCGTGGGGAGGCTTTGTGCCAGTCTTGTTTAATTTCGGTAGAGCGAGCATGGGTTAATTTGCTGCCGCCAGCAGAGCAAACGCCACAGCCCCAGCAGGCAGTACGGAGCAGGCTAGGGAGAGAGTATTTGAGGAAGTTAGAGAAGTAGTGAGTTTGGGAGTTAGAAAGTTGTTTTTATACTGATAAACTTTCCCTACGCCTCTTTTAAAAGAAGATTTTTAGGCTGCTACCATCCATACTGTCACCCTTAAAGGATCTTGTGGGAAGGGAGGTTAAGCTATTGCTATAATACTTCTCACATTATACCGCCAGTTTGAGCGCAGCGGTAACTAGTGGAGTATAGCAGCTAGTTTTTAACTGGCGAAAGTATATTTGTTGAAAATGCCAGTTACAAACTGGCTCCATGCATAGCCACAAGTTGCGCTGAAGCTAAACTTGCGGCATGTACGGGAACAAGGCATTGGGCTGGGCCGGAGGCCCAACTATAGTTAGTCACGAGCCAGAGGCCTGACGCCATGAAATAAATAGAAAAAGACAACAAAGAATGTATACCTGGTTAATCGCAATACCTATTACCTTACTCCTGCTGTTACTGGCATGGCGCAGGCCTAACCGGCAGCGGCTGGCACTACGCCTGTTGGCAAGTGCGGTGGCAGGTATCAGCTTAACACTACTTGTTTTTCCGCCAACTATAAAGCAGACCATTAACCCAAGTGTTGCTATACTTTTAACCCAGGGCTATAGTTCTGATACATTAGAAATGCTACTGAAACAGCAGGAAGCAAAGCCTGTAGTGTATACTTTCGGAACCAATGCTGATGATGCTAAACAACTAACTGATCTTTATACTTTGCGCCAACTACAGCCGGGTCTACAGACGTTGCACTTGTTAGGTTATGGACTGGATGAACAGCAGCTAAAGGTTTTAGAAGGCGTGCAACTTGTTCCGCACTTATCAGAAGTGCCAGCTGGTGTAAGCGCAGTGCAATGGCCGCAAGAGGTAAAGTTAGGTGAGGCCATAACAGTAGCAGGAAAGTATAAAGCCGAAGGCCAAACCAAACTATACTTAAAGGCAGCAGGCCAACTGCGTGATTCAGTAGAGATCAAACCTGATAGCAGTTATACATTTAGCCTGCGTAACACATCAAAGCTAACTGGCCGCTTTGTTTATACTTTGCTGGCTAAAACCGGAGCTAATACAGATACATTGGGGCAAGTGCCGGTACAGGTAGCAGAACAGCAGCAATTAAGTATACTTTTATTGGCCTCTGCACCATCATTTGAGTTCAAGTTCCTGAAGAACCACTTAGGAGAACAACAGCACAAAATAGCTTACCGCACTACTGTCAGCAAAAATATCATGCAGAGCGAATGGGTGAACATGGCTAAGACCGATCTTAGTAGAATCAGTTCTAAACTGCTGCAGAACTTTGATGTAGTTATAACTGAGCCCCAGGCGCTACAAAGTATGAGTGCCGGTGAAAGAGCTATACTACAACGTGCCGTTACAGATGACGGACTAGGTGTGCTTACCATCGCTACAGCGCCTGCCAATAGCCGCAGCACCGCTTTCTTTACCAACTTCCAGAGTAATCGCCTTTCGCAACAGGACACCCGCAATACCCGCGCCGGCTGGTCTGGGAGCGAGGTAAATGTAACCGCATCACCTTATACTTTAGTAAACACAACAGCTGTAAATAGTTTGATATCTGAACAGGGCAACAACTTGCTGGCAGGAGCAAGACGTGCAGGCTGGGGTAAAGTGGCTATGAGTTACATTCCGCAAACGTTTCCGTGGCAACTGGAGGGCAAAGATGATATATATGCGAGCTACTGGAGCACACTTTTATCAGCCATCGCTAAAGAGCAGGTAAAGGAGAAATTCTGGGAAGTGGAAACACCGCAGGTGCCACAGCCAAATAAGCCGGTTATACTTTCTTATACAGATTATACTTTGGCGGCAAGTGTCGCAGCTCCAACAGCAACAGTAACAAGCTTAGCTGATTCGGTAAGTATAAACCTGCCTTTAGCTCAGCAAACCCATCATCCCTCAACGTATAGCGGCACTTTCTGGCCCCGCAGTAACGGCTGGCATAAAGTAGAAAACGTTGGTGCTACGCCATACTTCTTTTATGTGCAGGAGCAATCGGATTGGCAGTTTCAAAGTATAGCCGAACGTAAGGCTGCTACAGAAGCTTTTGTAGCAAAGCAAAGTGTCATTCCTGCTGCTGATGTGGTAGCTTATACGGCGAAGCCTGTTTCGCTAATCTGGTTCTTTATAGCGTTTGTGCTGAGCAGCGGTTTTCTGTGGCTGGAAGAGAAGCTGTAGTACAAATACCCAAAGGCCTCCTGAAATGTTTTAAAGTATATTCCGGCGCTGTGAGGTTGGCCTGCGTATTTGGGAAATAACCCCAGTAAGTTTGAGCAAAAAAGAGAGGCGCAATATTTTGCGCCTCTACACAATTTCGCTCTTATTTTGCTTGTGCTGCGGTATTACCGATAATCTTAAACTCTGTTCGCCGGTTCTCAGCGTGCAGCTCCTCCGGGCAAGACACGTTGTCTTTACACTTATTTACAAGCTGCGTTTCGCCGTAGCCTTTGGCTACTAACCTATCGCGGGTTACTCCTTTAGAAACAATGTACTCTACAGCACTCTGCGCCCTTAATTGCGATAGCATCTCGTTGTAACGGTGGCTCTGGCGGCTATCCGTATGCGAACTCAACTCTATGCGTATGTGTGGGTTATCTTTTAGCGTCTGCACTAGCTTATCAAGCTCTATGGCAGCCTCTGGTTTAATGTTGTGCTTGTCCAGGTCGTAATAGATGTTTTCCAGCACAATAGGTTTATTTGGCGTATCACGGTTAAACACCATCTCCACTTTTACCGAATCTGTAGTAAAACGGCAGTTGGGCAATACTTTCAGGGTTTGGGTAAGGTAGTTAGGTTTAGATCCTCGAATAACATATTCTGCCCCAGCGTAAACCGGAAAGGTGAAGTGCCCATTATTGTCGGATCTTACTTCTAACGTTTTCCCATCGCCGCCTACTTCTGTAATCTGCAATAGCACTTCTCCAACTCCCAGTTCTCTTTTGTTGCCTCTGTTAGATCTTTCCGCTACATACTCTATTGTTTTACCGGTAATGGAACATGGTAACCTGCTCTCCTGAAATGTGAAAATATCATCAAAGCCATTGCTTGCCAGACGGCCAGACGACAGCAAACCGGTTTTACCGGATGCATCTACCTGAATGCCGAAATCGTCGTGAGAGGTGTTAAGCGGGTACTTCAGGTTTTCTATATGGGTCCAGCCCTTGTGTATACCAACTGCTTTAAAAATATCAAGTCCGCCCATGCCAATATGCCCATCCGACGAAAAGTATAAATTACCGTCTTCGCCTATACTTGTAAAGCTTTCGCGGCCCGGCGTATTAATGATATTGCCTGCATTTATAGGTTTGCCCCACGATCCGTCTACCTGAAGTTCGCTAAAGTATACATCGGTTTCTCCAAGGCCCCCTGGCATATCCGACACAAAGTATAAAACCTTGCCATCCGGCGTAATAGCAGGGTGCCCTATCGAGAACTCATCGGTGTTGTTATACTTGAATGCTTTTACGTTATCCCATTTTTCGCCTTTGCGCTCAGCCATATAAATGCCGTGACGGTTTGTATGGGTACTGTTTTCGCTGCCTTTAAACCAACTTGTAGGGTCTGGGTTTGATTTGGTGGCATTGCGCTTAACTACCTGCGTGCGGGTAAAGTATAGTGTCTTTGTTTTTTCCAGGTAAGCGGCAGGGCCGTTGTGGTAAGTTGTGTTGATGCTGGATGGCAACGGCGCTGGAGCACCCCAAGTGCTGTCGGTGATGGCTTTGGCAAAGTACATCTGAATGTAACCATTCCCGGTCCAGGTGTTTCTGGCGGTTTGTTTACTGCCTTCTAGTCTGTCCGAAGCGAAAAACAAGCCATCTTTTGTCTTTACCGGGCTAAAATCTGCTCCTTCAGTACTTATAGCTTTATTTTTCTGAACAGTAAAAGGCTTCGGGGTGGCAAGCCACTTAATAGCTGTATCGCAGGATGCAGCCATTCTTTGTGCTATAACTGCCTGCGCCGGCACTTTGCGGCCATACTCCTGAAAAAGAAACTTTGCCTTTTCATAGTTTCCATTACGCTTGGCAGACTCAGCATACAGGTACACGTTGGTAGGGTCCGCGTTCGGGAAGTTAACCACCTGTGCATACCAGAACTCTGCTTCCTGGCTATTGTTGAGAATACGGTAACTATCGGCTATTCGCTGCACCACGGCTATACTTGGCTCACCGCTGTCCAGTATCTTTTTGTAGGCCTCCAGGGCCAGGCTAAACTCGAAGTTGTTAAAGTACTTGTCTGCCTGCTTCATGTCCTGCGCCAATACGTTTGCCGGCCTGCAGCAAACCACTACCAATAAGAATAAAGCAAAGCGTAAGCGTAATTTCATAAGTGATGGGTATTATAGATTTCGAGGAGTCAGGATTCGGCCACCATGTTTCTTAAAGAAAGAGTAACCCAGCGAAACCTCGTGGCTTGAATAGTTATTGAGTGCGTTAAGACTCATGTCATAAGAGTATCCCACCCGCATTCTTGGCGTAACATATACCTGTACCAGTGCCGCGGCTGCATTGCGTTTCGATAGCTGCTTCATCTCCGTATTAGTGAACATTGGCGCAGAGGTGCGGTAAGAGCCACCTATCCAGAATCTGTCGCTGAACAACAAAAATGTGTTCAGGTCTATGTTGGTTGGGCTATGAAAATCTTCTTTCAGAAGTATGCTTGGCTTCAGGCGCATGTCGTTGCCTAAATCAAACATATACCCTGTTGACAGAAAGTAATGCCTGCGCGGTGTGGTAATGATCAGGTTTTCGCTTTTGAATGGGATAAGGTTCGCAGCAGTTAAACCGGCGTAATAGCGCTCTGTGTTAAAGAAGATACCAAGCTTGGCATCCGGCAGAATTTTAGTCTCGCGCCCTTGTGGTACAGCCGCATCGGATGTCTGGCTGCCTGTATTTAGCATGGTACCGTCAAGGGTATACTGTGCCGCACCTGCCGAAACGCCAAAAGCAAGCTTTGTGTACCTATCGAGGTTAATGCGTACCGATACGTTTCCGTAAACGCCTGTCTGGCTTTGTGCCCCTAGTTTATCGTTTACAATATAACCGGCCCACCCAATGTTAGACCTACTGGTTGGCCCATCTACGCTTAGCGTTTGCGTTATTGGAGCTCCTTCCAGGCCCGTCCATTGGCTACGGTAGGTGGCATTAATGTTAAGTATGCCCTTGCTGCCTGCATAGGCAGGGTTAATTACCAGCTCGTTAAAAATGTACTGCGTGTACTGCGGAGCCTGCTGGGCGGTTGCCACGTGCGCACTTAATAAAAGAAGCACCAGCAAAAGTTTGTTTCGTAAATCGTTCGTTCTCATAAGCATTACCTAACAATCATCACGTAACCCTTAAACATATGGTCTCTTCCGTCGCAAAGCGTAACCCTTACTATGTAATAGTAGGTGCCTTCGCTCAGGCCATCGCCGGTCCAGTTATTTTTATATGATCTGGCTTTGTACACCTCGTTGCCCCAGCGGTTGATTATGGTTAAATCGTTATCTGAGTATTTTTCGAGGTTTTTCACCACCCATGTATCGTTATTGCCATCGTTGTTCGGAGAGAATACATTCGGGAATCCCAGATCGCTGCTTGCACGTTCTTTATCTGCCGTAAGGCTTATCGGCTCGCTGGTACAGGTGCCATTATCAACTTTTACAGTAATAGAACCTGAGCCCTCACCGGCTACCACGTAAATCTTGCTTGTACCTTGTCCACTGGTAATTGTCCAACCTGCCGGAACAGTCCAGGTATAAGATTTAGCATCTGCCACTGGCTCTACTTCATACATCAACCCACCGCATGGTTCGCTTCTATCTAGTATAGCTACCGGAGGCGTTAGTATCTGTATGTTTACATCCAGGGCTGCACTCTGGCTCGAGGAGCCGCAACCGTTCTTAGATACTACAGTTATAGTTCCTGGCTTGGTGCCTGCCAATACGGTTATCTGTGCTGTCCCCTGGCCGGAAACTATTGTCCACCCTTCCGGCAATTTCCACTCGTAAGATGAGGCCAATGCTACACCGTCTACAGTATAAGTTACTGTTCGGCCTGCACATGCATTGGCAGCGCCCTTAATGGCAACTGGGGCTGCAGGCACTGTGCTTACAGGCTTAACCTGTAATTGAGCGGCTGTGCTCGCACCACACGTATTCGTTGCCACAATGTTTACTGTTCCGGAAGTTGAGGTTGCTTTAACCGTTATCTTGTTTGTGCCTTGTCCGTTTACGATGGTCCAGCCGGCTGGTACTGTCCAGGTATAGCCTAGCCCAGCTACACCAGTTACGCTATACTCAGTTGTAGCGCCATTGCATGGGTCGGCTGATCCGACTATATTAGTAGGCTGAGCTGGTACTGTGTTTGGTTTTACCGCAAGGCTTTGTGCTGTACCTGTACCGCAAGGATTACCAGCCGCAACAGTGATCTCTCCGCCAGCCACACCAGATGTAACTGTTATGGCTGTAGTGCCCTGACCTGCAGTTATGGTCCAGCCGGTTGGTACTGTCCAGGTATAAGTGCTGGCGCCTGCCACCGGATCAATGCTATACTTCAGGTTAGTTTGGTTCTTGCAGAAATCAGCCGCAGGGCCCTTTATACTTGCCGGCTTTGCCAGGTTAGTTTGAAATGGCGCTACATCCAACGTGCTTGCGTTGCTGCTGTTGCCGCAGGCATTCACCGCATATACTTTAATGGTACCTGCTATACTTCCTGTCTGTATCTGTACATTGGTTGTTCCCTGCCCTGATACAATCACCCATCCTGCCGGCACTTCCCATAAGTATGAAGTTGCTCCTGTTACAGGCGACACATTAAACACAGAGGATGCACCGGCACACACGGCTCCTGTACTTGTAATTGGCCCGGGTGCGTTTGGTTTGGTAGTAGATATGCTTACCTGCTTGCTTACTGTAGTGGTGCTGCAGTCGTTTCCGGCTGTAAGGCTAACTGTACCAGCAGTGGTGTTTGCTTTTACGGTTATCTCTGTAGTACCCTGCCCTGAAAGTATAGACCAGCCTGCTGGCACTGCCCAGGTATAAGACGACACATTCACACCAGGCTCCACTTTAAAGGTAGCTGTACCGTTACTGCACACATCAGGGCCTCCCTGCACAATAGTGAAGCCGCTTGGCCCCTCTGAAGTTGGGTTTACCGCCAGGGTTTGTGCTTCTCCGGTTCCACAGTTATTTGTTGCCGTTACCGTTATATTACCAGGTGTCGTTCCGGCCACTACTTTAATGGAAGTCCCGTTCTGAGAAATTATCTGCCATCCTGCAGGTACCGACCAAGTATAACTTAAAGCCGTTGGAACATCAGCAATACTAAAAGTATACTCTTTTCCGATACAAGGTATTGTTGTGCCTGTAATAGCGCCTGGCTTGGCTGGCGGTGTTGTGGTAACGATTGTAGTTAGCTGTGTTTCGCTGGTTATACCGCAAATATTTACCGCCTGTACCGAAATGGTTGCACCTACCGAGCTGGCATTTACAATTATACTTGTAGTACCCTGGCCGCTTATAATTGTCCAGCCGTTATTAATGGTCCAGCGGTAAGAGGAGGCTCCTGTAACTGGGGCAATGGTATACACGAGGTTCTTCTGGTTATTGCAAACAGATACGAAGCCGGAAATAGCTTCTGGTTTATCTGGCGGCGATGGCACCACCTTTACATCCATACTTGCCTCGGCACTTACACCGCAATCGTTGGTGGCTCTTACTGCAACCTTGCCTTCTATGCCACCAGGCGTTACAGATATCTTATTTGTCCCCTGACCTGTGTTAATCACCCAGCCAGCCGGCACCATCCAGTTATAGTCTATTACACCAGCCATGGGTGTAACGCTGTACTCGAAGCCGGGTACGCTCTGGCATACTTCTGCTGGTCCTGTAAGCGTGGTTATTGGGCCCGGAACATCTGTAAGAGGCGTTACCTCCAGTTCTCTGGTAGCACTCGCGCCGCATATATTGCTGCCATTTACTGTAACTTTACCTTTTTCGGTGCCCACTGTTACAGTAATAGATGTAGTACCCTGGCCGCTTACGATGCTCCAGCCAGTCGGCACTGTCCAGGTATAGTTTGTGGCGTCTGTTACCTCAGCTATTGTATACACTGCAGTACTTCTGGCACAGCCATACTGTTTTCCGCTAATTGCTCCTGGCATAGCAGGCACACTCTGAGTTGGCTGTACGGCTCTGCTGCTTGGCAAACTTGGTCCACACTGGTTGATAGCTGTTACAGTAATATAGCCTCCGCTTGTGCTTGCGTTCACGGTTATACTTGTAGTTCCTTGCCCGGCTGTAATAACCCAACCAGCCGGGAATGTCCAGTTATAGCTTGCAGCACCCGGAACTGGCTCGATAGAGTATACCAGTCCTTTTTCGTTCGCGCAAGAGTTCAGATTTCCGGTTATCGGTCCAGGTGCATCCGTTGGAGAAAAAGTTGGCGTTACCATCATGGTTTGTGCCGTACTTAAGCCGCAGGCATTGCTTGCCTTCACGGTTATACTTCCGGCAGTTTTGCCAACTGTTACGGTAATGCTGTTTGTGTTTTGTCCTGACTTAATGATCCAGTCTGCCGGCACTTCCCATATATACCCTGTGGCACCTGGCGTAGCATCAATTTCAAAAGTGGCGTTGCTGCCAACACAACTGTTGTCTATCCCTCTTATAGATACATTAATGGTAGGCACCTCTGTTGTTACATCTACCTGAAAGGTTTGGGCCTGACTTGCGCCGCACCTGTTGGTGGCCGCAACCGATACAGATCCGCTTATTGGACCGGCTTTTACGGTTACTTCTGTTGTACCTTGTCCTGATGTAATGCTCCACCCTTCAGGTAATGTCCAGGTATAACTTGTTGCATTCTCAACCGGGTTTATTTTATACTTAAGACCTTCGGAACCAACGCAAACAGCATTCTCTCCCGAAATCGACCCTGGTTTTACCGGTGGGTCTGGCAGCAGTGCCACTTCTAATATCCGGGCCGGTCCTTCGCCGCAGATGTTGCTGGCCTTAACTGTGATCTGCCCTGCTTGAATACCGGGTTTTACACTTATGCTCGTAGAACTTAGTTGTGTGTATTGCCAGCCAGGGGGAACGCTCCATATAAATTTGGAAGCACCTGCCACTGGTAATATACTGTATATGTATGTTCCATCGCGGCATATTTCTGTCGGGCCATCAATATTGCTGGTCTCTGAAAGCAGTACACAGTAGTTGATGATTGTTGAGTTATTTAGCAGGTCTTCGTCTATGTTATCGCCTTCTACTACAGCCCTTGCATAGCCAAATCCTGACTTGGAAAGCTTTACTTTAAGTGTAAGTGTAATGGATTCGTTGTAAGCGATTTTACCGATCTTCCACTCTCCTGTCTCAGGGTTAAAAACAGTTCCGTCTCTGCTGGTGGTATAGCTAAGCAAATCGCCGATAAAAGCTATTGTTCTTACATAAGCCTCGTTTTCGTCTGCAGGGCCCTTATTGGTTACTTTAAAGTAAAACGTAACTTCCTCGTTATGCTCATAAGAGCCGGTTCCTGTGGAACTGGCACTCATGGTAATATCGATCATCAGGTCAGATGGTGTGTTCAGGATAGCCTGGCTCAGGAATATTTCGTTCTCCAGGGATATGATGCGGCCCTGCAGCCTGGCCCCTTCATTAAGCGTTACCTTTCCTTTTGCGATAAAAGTGCCTTCGAGTATGGCATTCTTGCCAACTATCAAGTCACCATCTATCAACCAAAGTATATTGTTTGTAGCAACTTTGTTGGTATAGTCCAGCACCGCATTGTTTGAAACAGTTAAATCCCCGGGGATCTGGAAAATATAGGTAGGTTTTGATTTACCGCCGTCATGCAGTGTTACGTTGCCTGAGAATACAGCGTCGCCACCTATCTTATACACGCCGGGCGCATAATTAAGGCTACCCAGGTTACGGTTAGACTCGATAAGTTCTGAAGAAAGGGCAAAGGCATTGTTGAACGCTTGTTTTGCATCAAGCAGCGCTTGTTTTGCAGCACTGTTGTTTACATCAGGGTTACGCAGCGATATACCAGGTGGGAAGCCGGCAATTGTGCCATTAGCAACACCCAGATTTGCGTTTACAAGGGTACTGCCTGTACTCGTAACTTTCTTGTCGGCCAGGGCATTAAAATGGTATGCTGACCCAAGTGAAGGAATCTGCTGAGCGGAAGCAAGAAAAGACGGAGCGCAAAGGCATACTACAAGTAGTATAACTTTTCCTAATAAGCTTCTCATTAAGTTGTTTTGTAAATGTTTGCTATAAAGACCTTATTAAAATAAACTCAATACAGCTAATGCAGCACTCCCCCTTTGCACTAAATTAGCCACCTATTTTCCGAGCTCAACCATACTTGATTAAAAATGGTGCAATTCCCCGGACAAAAATTATTGATTGATCAATTACTAAAGATTAATTGCCTGTTGGTGTCTGTTTCCTCTTCTAAATTTTACATTTTTTTGATACAATCCAAATTTTATCGGAAAAATAAAATTTAATCATTTAAAACCCACCCCCTTATATATGAAAAAGCAATCATATAAGGGTAGTGCAATTTAATTTCATTTAACAAAAAGCACTAACAAACAACTAAAAAATTGAATTTTACCAATTTAAGCTTCTGTCAGAGGAATGCAAAGGTAACATACTATTAATCAGATACAAACAAATAAAGAAAATTAACGGAAGGGCAAAACAGGGAGGATAGTGCCATAAAAAACACCTTTGTAAATAGTATCAGAAAGGCTTCCTGCTACTAGCTAGTTAAAGAATAAAAAATTTAACCAGCTTAGGTAAATTAAAATTAAGCAATCACTATATTACCATATCCACTGAGGGCAAATGATCCTTCTGGTGTTAAGTAATTTAAAGCCTACTACAACTTCGTGAGTACCGGCGCTTACGCGATTCAGATTTGATGAGGTGACATCATAAGAGTAAGAAACATCAATAAGCGGGTTTACATAAACTCCTACCATAGCTACCAAGGCATCATTGTGGCGATAAGAAGCTCCCACCCAAAACTGCCTGTTATACACAACTCTCATGTTCGCATCTATAGACGCCGGACTTGGGTCAGCCAGCTTTACCATTACTGATGGTACTATGTCCAGTCTTTCGGTTGGCGAGAAGCGGTACGCTCCTGTTATAAAATAATGCCGCTGCAGGCTAAGTGCCGGATTTGTGCTGCCTTCCGCCTGAAAGCTTCCCAGATCTTCGAGCAGTTGCGCACCCGCTACCCCTATAGAAAAAGACTGAGAGTAGATCCACAGGCCCAGGTTAAGGTCTACTACGTTATTATTAAAGCTGCCCCCTCCAATCAATGGATCGTTGGGGTTCGTGAACTCAAGATCGCTGGCATTTACACTGTTCCTGATTATGCCTACTGCCGCGCCTGCAGAAACATTGATAGATCGTGTAACCGGTAAATGATAGGCGTAAGAGCCTGTTAAACCTGATCTGCGCAGTGGCCCGGTTTTATCAGTGTGAAAGGCCACGCCAACACCATGGTGCGCCAAAGCCCTGGTATACTTTGTACTGGCAGCACCTTTGTTTAATGGGGTGTGTGCCGTTACGTATGATGTAACAGGGGCGCCATCCAGGCCTACCCATTGCCTTCTGTGGCTTACCCGGATATCTGCATAATCCTCAATACCTGTGATAGCCGGGTTTAGCAGGTAGTTATTAACCATGTACTGGCTGTATTGTGGGCGTTGCTGCGCCTGTGCCTGCATCGCCCAGGCTAGAAGTATAAGCAGTATAGAAAGTAGGCGTCTGTTCATCAGTTAGCGGATAATAGTAACGTGTCCTGAAATTGGCTTGTCAGACCGGTTCAGGTAGATCATGTAATAGTATGTGGCCACAGGCAGATCCTCTCCTTTGTAAGTACCGTCCCAGGGTGTGCCGTAGCCATTGGAGGTAAAAATCAGGTTACCCCACCTGTTAAATATCTCTACCCGCACATCAGGGTAGTTCTCGATGTTCTCTATTTCCCAAATCTCATTTACACCATCTCTGTTCGGGGTAAAGGCATTCGGCACGGTGATAGCCGGAATCACTTCTACTGTCACTTCATCAGTGTCAACACAGCCTTCTTCCGTAGTAACTGTCACAGTATAGGTGGTAGTCTCATCTGGGCTGGCTACCGGGTTAAACACATTCGGGTTGCTCAGGCCTATAGCTGGCTCCCATACATAGGTAGCACCTCCTGTTGCCCGCAATTCTGTGGTTCTTCCCTGAATGATAGTTACGTCCGGGCCGGCATCTGCCTGTGGTGTTACTACTGTTACAGTAGCGGTTGTACGGGTAGTACTGGTACAACCACTGGCACTTACGGCCTGCACAAAGTATACTACCGACTGCGTCAGGTTTGGTGTCTGGAAACTAGGACCTATAAAGATTGGCGAACCGCCTGTTGCCACGTCGTACCATTCGTAGGTTTGGCCGTTGGGGTTTATAACGGTTAGAGTTGTTGACTCTCCTATACAAGCTGTTGCATTTCGGACTTCTAGTGTAGGGGCAGCAGGCACAGGTATGATCGTTACAGACACAACATCCGAAGTATCAGTACACCCTGCAGATGTTACCAACCTTCGGAACCAGGTATTTTGATTAATGGCCGCAGGCGTGTAGTTCTGGCCTGTATTGTTGCCCGCTGCATTTACGAAGCCCGTGGTAGCGCTTATCGTGCTGCTTTGCCACAGGAAAGTATACGTACCGTTACCACCTGTTGGAGAGCTGCCCGCAAGCTGCTCCGGCTGCGCACCTGCACAAACAGTCTGATCAGCGGAAATGCTGTTATTCGTAACTCCTGGGTTGATTGTGATTCTGACCACAGCACTTGTATCTCCGGCACAAGCTGCAGATACAACTACTCTTCTAAACCAGGTAGTGCGGTTAACAATACCTGGCGTATAGCTTTGACTGCTGTTATTGCCAGCCGCAGGAGCAAAGCCTGCAGTGGCACCTGTTATGCTGCTTTGCCACAAATAAGTATAAGACCCTGAGCCGCCCGTGGGCGCTGTGCCTACCAAAGGTGCTGGTGTTGTGCCGCGGCAAACTTCCTGGTCTGCTGTGATATTGTTGTTCGCCAACGCCGGGAACACCGTGATCTTTACAGCTTCTGATATGGCCGTACAACCTCCTGACGTTACTTTTCTCCGGAACCAGGTGTCCTCGGTCAAGGCGCCTGGCGTATAATTTTCGCCGTTATTAACGCCTGTTGCTGCAGTAAAGCCCGTTGTTGCACTTTGGGTACTCACCTCCCATAGGAAAGTATAAGGTGCCCCTCCACCACCTGTTGGCCTTGACCCGATTAGCGGAGCTGGTGTTTCACCAGCACAAATTTCCTGAGCCGCACTAATGGTATTCGCCGTGGCTGGCACTGGGTCAACGGCAACGATCTCAACTACATTGCTGGTATCAGCAGAGCAACTGCCCGAAAAAACAAGCCTTCTGAACCAGGTTGTGGTAGTGATCGGTGTTGTAGGCGTATAGTTTGGCGTGTTATTTATACCTGGCGCATCTGCAAAACCAGTATTTGCATTGGTGGTGCTTATCTGCCATGTAAAGGCATATGGAGTGCTGGTGTCTCCGCCTGTTGGTGCACTGCCGGTTAGCGCTGCCGGAGTTTCGCCTTTACACGTATTGCGTACCGGGTTACCTTCTACGGTATTGTTTGTAACGGCCGGCACCACCCTTATAGCAACCGGTGTTTTAGGCCCCAGACATACTACAGAATTTGCCGTATCAAGGGCAGCTACATAAAATGTAATGTCTGCTGTAAGGGTAGGCGTAGAGAAAGTGGGGCCTGTAAAAATTGGCGCAGCGTTAGGGTCGTTGGAATCGAACCAAACGTAAAGGGGACCAGGACTTGTAGGCGTTAAAGTAACGATATCTCCGGCACAGGCTGTACCAGGCCCCTGTATAGACGGTGCAGCCGGTTGCTGAAGTATAACCACTTCCTGCACAGGCGCACTTTGCCCGCCCATACTACTGTAAATATCATCTGAGCTGCCACACTCGTTTACGGCCTCTACGGCCACAGTGTACTTGCCTGGTGTGGTAAAGTCATACTCAAAGTCAAAGGTATCGGAGTTAAAGGTTCGCGTAACGCTGGTAGGTCCGGTAATGGTAATGGTAACCGTTACCTGCTCACCTAAGTTCTTGTCTATAAAAAGGCCCCCGGAGCCGCCTCCTCCGCCACCACCCGGAAATCCGCCTGCGCCTCTGCTGCTATAGTCTATGGTGGTAGGCCCGCATTGAGTTATACTGGCAGGCAGCTGCACCTGAGGCCAGCCTACTACAATTGATTGTGAGGTTGTATCGCTGCCGCATCCGTTCTCTACCACTAGTTCTATGTTGTATACTCCGGATTCGTTAAACCTGAATACAGGGTCTTTTGATGTCAGGGTTCCAGATTCCAACACATAGCCCTGGTCTGGTTGTATAGCCCACTTGTATGACAAACCTCCCCCTGTAGAACTGTCTGCCGGCGTGACCAGCACTGGAACACAGGGCGGTACCTGGTTTTGGTCTACCCGTTCTTTCTGGTCTATGGTAAAGTTTGCCTTAGGCTCTTTGCTTACCACAAAATCCTGGGTATAGATTACCTCGCAGCCGTTACCAGCCACAGCCCTGATGCTTATCGGGAAAACGCCCACCGAGTCGTAGGCAGTAGGGTTGGATATAGGAAAGTCTCCCGGAAAATACTGTTGCTGCTCACCGTTACCCCAGTCCACAAAGTATGAGCTTATATCGCCTAAGTATGGCGCTACAGTCTCGTTTGTGATCTCCGCAAAAACCTCAATATCATCATCTGCCACTGTATCCGGTAAACATACCTGAAAGCCTTCTTTTTCAGAAAACGCAACCTCCGGCTCTTTACGAACAGTTATCGCCTGGCGTACGGTATCAGACTCGCAGCCAGCCTGGCTAGTGGCAAAGACTTTCGTTGTAAAGGGTATCGTTCCCACGCCCTTCGATTCATATGTATGGGTAACAGTAGTACCGCGCGCCGTATTACCGTCCCCGAATATCCAGGTATAAACAATGTCAGGTTGCGGTGCATTAACTGAAAATGTAAGTTCGGTGCCGGCACAAGGCTGACCTGTGGGACTTACCAAAAAATTAGGGTTTGGCGGAAGAGGGTTTACGATTACTTCTATCTCGTTAGAAGTGGCTACCTGACAATCAGTGCCTGTTATACGCACCGTATACTTGCCGGCTATACTTGCTATGTAGGTATCTGCATTGGCACCTCCAATATCTGTGCCGTCGCGCATCCACTGGTAGGCTGTAATGTTGGCCCCGGTATTGGCTTTAAGCTCCACACTTTCGCCCTGGCACAAAACATTACCGCTACTCGCCGTAATTGTAGCCGGACAGGGAGAACCTCCTCCCTGTGCTATTACGATCACGCTCGAGAACAAAATCAAGCACAGTACCAGGAATATAGGATATAGTTGCTTCAGCAGAAGATGCATTTAAATGTGATTATAGGGTGAATTAAGCCGCATCGGCTCACTCTACATTACGATAACAATATATTTTCAGATTCAAGATTGATCATAGCCGGGCTTTGGATCCGGAAATAATCACCAGAAAGTGCTTTGGGGAGGGTGCACCCACTAGAAGTGAATCAGAGGGGGGCGCACAATCACCCTTTACCTCTATTGTTAAAACCTAAAAAAGGTTACACAACAGCTTGCTTTTTTACCAGCCAGTATAATCTTAACGCATTAACAGCATGCAAATTGTATAATATGCTCTATTGCCAGACTCACAACACAAAGGCCCTGCAACCGAAGCTGCAGGGCCTTTGTGTTAGTACTCATTTTTATACTTTAGACTGATATCTTTTAAAGATTGGACATACTTAACGCACCATTATTTTTCTGGCTAGCACTTTACTGCCGATCTGCACCTGCACAATGTACAAGCCTTTTGCTGCGTTCGTTAAATCAAGCTGCCTTTCTACATATCCGCTGGCTCCGGCTAATGCCTCCTCCAGAACTACCTGCCCTGTTAGGTTAATTACCCGCACCTGCACGTTTTCCTTTTTTCTCAGATCCAGTGACATTCTAAAGTAACCTGTTGTAGGGTTAGGCCAAACGCTGAATTTAGCTGCGATATTTACTTCATCGTTTACCCCCAGCACCGCATTGTCGTTACGGGTGTACCATATGGGCGAAGTAACAGTTCTGCTACCGTTATCCTGTGTAATATCCAGGTAATAGTAGCCTGTGGCCAGGTTTGCCAGCCTGTCATCTGTATAAGTTAGAGAGGGTCCGCTGCTTGTAGTCAGGGTTGTAGCATACACTCCGCTTCCTGGCACCCCATGCATTAGCTTAATGCTTGTTACCGGAGTAGACGTATCTGTATTTACCGTGATCTGAGGTGCATATCTGTCTGTAAAAACACTGCCCATCGGCTGCGAATTTATGGTAAAGTATACTTTTGTGTCGTAATCCTGGGTGGCGTAAAAACGCATACTCTTTAACCCTTCCAACAGATAATCCTCGGAAAGCTCAGGCGCCATTACTACCAATCTGGACTTTGCAGTACGCCCAAAAGTGAAATTGTGGTTGTCATGATCAATAACGGGGCCCAGGTAGTAGCCTTTGCTAAGCATTCTGTTGTAATAGCCCAGGTAGCTCATGGAGCTTCCCGGATTGGAGTAAGAAGTGTTTGTTGAGAAAGCCGGACCTGATTCTACGGCAGTTCCTACTATTGCTCTGTCACTCAGTTCATCATAGCCGGCAGCCAGATTGTTATAATCACTGGTACCAGGGTGCGCCAGGTAGGCAATGGCGTTTTTACCATGTTTATTTACGCGGTTAAAGAGCCCTGATGCACCCGTGTAAGTACTCTTAGGCACATAAATCTGGTATTGACCATGCTCCCAGTTTACAAGAGAATCCAAACCATACACGATCACGTGACCACCGCCGCTAATGGTGCCCCACTCCATACCATAGAGCGCTACAAAGTTAGAAGAAGTAGCGGCTTTGGCTTCGTTTATTCCAAGTTGCCACTTTGATAAATGCATACCGGCTCCTGTGTGGTTGTGCTCGCTTATCCCCAGGAAATCCATACGCATACCCTCTTGTGCATAGGCATAGTTGTCTATCGGTGTTTTAGTGCCATCGTCTTTGTTACCATCGGAATAGCTGCTGTGGGCATGCAGGTTGCCGTAGTAAAAATTTAGTATACCCGAGTTTAACTCACGTGTTTGCTGAGAGCCAGTTAAAGGAGAACCGGTTAAGTATAACGGACCACCAGTGCAATTGCTGCTTACAGCGAACACATGGAAATAGTAAGTTGTGTTCGGTTCCAAATCGCTTTGGGTGAAAAAAGTTGTATGGCTTTTATGAATAACTTTTCCGTTGCCTAGGGCAGCACCAAGCTGGTAACTGGTGCCATTAACCGGAGCCTCAGAAAGAGAAGAAGTGTTGCTCATCACGATAAGGTACTCATCTACACCGGCAAAAGCATCGAATTTACCCTGTATCTTAGTAGCTGTATAGTAGGTTATACCGAAGTTGGAAGGTTGCCCAGCCGGAGCAGCGCATACTGGTGGTGTAGCAGTAGTATTTGAGCCAGCAAGCGGGTTAGCAGCAAGGTAAAGCGGGCCACCAGTACAGCCGGCACTTGCCAGAGAATATACAAAGAAGTTGTATGTTGTGCCCGGTGCCAAACCAGCTACCGTGAAAGATGTTGCAGTGCCTCTTCCAATAACCACTCCGCCTCCAAGATTAGTGCCTGCACTGTAAACAGTGCCATCTGTTGGCTGCGCCGTAAGGGCACTTGCAGTGCTCATTACAACTAAATACTCACTTGAACCTGACGCGCCTGTAAAAGAACCTGAAATATTGTTGGTGGTTGTTGTATTAAACACTAATCCGGTAGGTTGGCTTGTTGGTGTAGTACAAGCAGGTAAATTAGCAGCCCTGTGTACGCCCAAACGATTCGAGTCGTCCAGATCATCTGCATCCTGCACTATGTCTATCGACACACTGGCCCATTCGGTAAGTGTAAAGTTCGCGTTAGGGTTCAGTACATTAGGGTTCCTGACATAGCTGATATCCTTTGCATTTATGCCGTGGCCAAAAGCATCAATAATATTATCCGAACTATTGAGCAGCGCAATGCCATCGTTACCATTAAAGTTTATGACACTGTTTGATGTTTGCGCAGCGCTGGAAGCCGTAAGGTAGAGCACTTCTGTACCGTTATCTGTACGGCCAATAAGAACAGAGCCATAAGCAGGAATCTTTACTGTGAGAGGTAGCGTATTTGATGGTGAGCCGGTAATACCTATGGTACCTGTATCTCCACTTTTTTGCCATGCTGCTAACTTTAACCCTTGTGTTCCTGTATTTACTTCTGTGGCGCCCAGATTGGTAAGTTCAATCCATTTGTTTACTCCACCGCCTTCATAGTATTGGGAAATAATAACCTGGCCATTCGCTGAGAAAGCAGGTAGCACACCGATAATGAGTAGCAAGAGGTAAAGAGCTCTGCTAAGGTAACTGTTCATCATTCACTAAATAAGAGATTAATAATGCATACAAGTTTTGCAATATATCTCCGATGTGAAAGCGTTTCAGGTAATAAATTATAAGCTCACTATATAGTACATTGATTTATTAGCAGCATTATATATATTGATTTAAAAATGGTTTTATAACCCTTGTTACAGGCAAGTACCAGCTTTGCAAGCTGCTTACTTTCAAATGATTTTGCTTAAAACAGAACAGGCCCTGCAACCGAAGCTGCAGGGCCTGTTTTATTACTCCCTTTTATACTTTATTTAACTACAACAAGCCTTTGCACGGCCTGCAGTTTATCGGTTTTGATATACACAAAGTATAAACCAGCAGGTAGGTGGTTCAGGTCCAAGATGTGCTGATGCGATATATTTTCTATGTACTGCCCATGCACCACTTTACCCAAAGCATTAACAACGCTTAGCTGCACCCTGCTTAGTGGCTTTTGCGTTTGTAACACGGCCTTGGCTGTTGTAGGGTTAGGCGCAACTGTAATGCCTACTTTGGCAGCGTATTCTGGTATAGTGGTAGCAGTAGCTGAATAAAGGCCCACGTCATCCACATTCCATACTTCTTTATCCCCGCTTGTCTTTATCAACAGCTTAAGCTTTACAGAATTGGTACCTGAAGGTATACTTACATGAAGTCTGGAGGGAGCCTTATCTGCAGCAATATCTCCCATCTCATTATTTGCTTTGATGAAGGTTCTGGTTACAGGTGTTCCTGCCGTTGTAGAAAGTACAGCTGTTCCGTTCATTCCATAGCGCACATTATTGTCTGTCTGGTCGCCTGTGATCTTAAGGTCAGGGGTTGCTGAGAAGCCGGCACCATTTAAAGCTACGTATACCTCCAGGTAATCTGATGCCTCAACCCCATTACCAGTAGTAGTAGAAACTGCGGAATTATACAGCTCCAGATACACATCCTCTTTACCTGTTATATCTACTTCAGCAAACTCTAAAGTGCTAAGAGTTAATGATGCTTGGTGGCTGGAGCCGCTGCGTACCCGCTGGCCACTTGGGTAGCCTGTATTGTCTGATGACTTGCTGAAGCCTGAAGTAACTGCCCAGCCGTCTGTTGCGGTAGCGTTAAAGTTCTGCACGATGATCAGGTTGCCAGTGCCCGTAGGAGGTGCCGTAGTTGTAACAACATAAGTTGGTGCTCCATCTACTGCATACATCTGACCGTTTGAGCAGCTCTCGAAAACCTGCACATGATAGGTTTGGCCTGCCTCTAAACCTGTAACAGCCACACTGTTGCCCGCACCATTGTAAATTAGTCTGCTGCCGTCGGTTAAGGCATTTGCTAAAGTATAATTTGCGTTGGCACCTTCGTAGCTGTTACCGTTTACTGGCGCAAAAGTACCTGCCGCGTCTTTGCGAATAACTACCAGTCTGCCGTCTCCGGATCCGTTTGTCCAGCTTAGGGTAAAGCCTGTTTGAGTAATGCTGCCTGCAACTAAAGCCGATGCTGTGGCAGGTGTGGCGCTGCAAGTATAATCGGCAGTGGTGGCAGTTAGGGTTGGCGCATTGGTTGTGTTGTATGCTTCTGAAGAGGCGCAGTACTCAAACACCTGTACATAATAGGTTGTGTTGGCTGTGAGCCCTGTAACTGTTACACCCGAACCTCCGGAGCTGTGCACCAGTCGGTGGCCCCGGCCCTGGTCAGCTGCAAGTGTATAGTTGGCATTAACCCCGGTATAAGTTCCTGTGGGAGTAAAGTCTACAGCTGCGCCTTCTCTGATAACCACCAGTCTGCTGTTACCGTTTCCGCTGGTCCAGGTAAGGTTGAGTGATGTAGTAGCAATATTAGATACAGCCAGGTTTGAAACCTGTGCTGTTGCCTCGCATACTACTGGCGTAAAACCCCATGCCGTTGCCACCAGGTCTGGGTAATCGATGTAGGGGTTTCTGTTGCCCTGTACTACTTCGGTTCGGCGATTACGTTCACGCTCTCTTTCATCAACAGGGTCTTGCAGGTGCCACTGGTAAAGGGTATTTGCGTCGGCAACCGCCGAGATAACATCTTTACCCGCGTCAAAAGTCTGGTTGGCATGCATGGTATAAAAGTAGAAGATAGCCCTGGCCAGGTTGCCTTTATGATCTTCGCGTGGCTCAAAGTGGGTATTGGTATCTTCGCTATACTCGTCGATATTTGCTGTTGGAATGGTGCTTTGGGAACTGGTGCCACGCACCCATTTAAGGGTTAGGTTATCTGGTATCTCGGCAAATGGATCGCTGCCACGATCAGAGTTCCATGTTTCGTAAGTCGGGAAAAGATGGTGAATGTCAGAACGCATTCTCTCTGCCTCATCAAACCACGACTGTGGCACAGTGTGCTCGCAGTTTATAGGCAGCATGTTTGCCGTGGAAGTTGATGACTCGCTGTACGTTCTACTCTGCTGATAACCGGAGTACACGCAGGTTACGGTGTTGTTATAGTTATCGATGTAGTTATACATCTTGCCGCGCGCCGTACCATAGTCCAGCACAACGCGTTTGCCGTCATACCAGTTGGTGCGCAGCCATGTTTTTAGTTCTTCGCCGGAAAGGTGGGAGGGAGGCGCAGTTTGTGCACTGGCATATTGCACAAATAATAGCAACGCCACTGCAATGCGTAAAAATTTTTTCATGAAAAGTTGGGCTGGTTAATTTGAGGCAAAACTAGCTAATCCAGCATCTCTTCGGAATATATTTTAATTAATTTAATGTTACTTACCGTATTATCTACACCACATGTTACTTTTTCTTTGAATGTAGCAAATAGCTTTTAGTTAATATTTAAATGGAATCTGTGGCTAAACTCATCTTATATCCATGGTTATCGCAAACCATGTTTAAACTAAGCCATTTTACCACTACAACTCTTTGGCTGAATTGCATTTGCCCTGCTTTAACAAAAAGTACATACAATCCAGCGGGCAAATCAGCAAGATCTACCTCAGTCTCTCTTTCTATTATACTTTCCCTCTTACTGTAAACGGCCTTACCTGCCAGGTTATACACTGCTATTGTGGCCTGCCATAAAGGTTGTTGCGTGTATAAGATAAACTTTCCGGTTGTCGGGTTCGGCGAAACCATTATACCTGCCTTTGCCGCATCAAGTGTTACAGCGTTAGGAAGAGGCGTTACGTTTAAAGGATCAGAAAAATCAGAAAAACAGCCTCCTTCCTTTTGCACACGCACTGTGTATGTACCGGCAGCATCAATTATTATACTTTGTGTTGTGGCGTTGGGCAACACCACGCCATCTTTTTGCCATACATAAGCTACGCCGGCTATACTTGCCGTTAAAGTTGTAGCCCCCTTGCTTATACTTGGTTTAGGGGGCAACGGCAATACAGTTATTTTTACAGGGTCACTTACCAGCAAAGGACACGACTCTGACACGATATTTCTCCTAAGCCAGGTTGTTTGCGCCAGCAATCCAGGTGAATAATATTTCATGCTACTGATGCCGGGAGCGGTGCTGTAATTTATGCCATCTATACTTGCCTCCCATAAATAAGCGAAGTTCATACTCCCTCCTTTCGGGGCCAACCCGCCTAATTCAGCGGCTGCTTCTCCTGCACAAATTGTCTGTGGCTCGCCAATGGTATTGTCGTAAAAGGGTTCTGCCAGGCCTACCTCAACAGTGGTTCGCGGCCCCACACAGCCAGCCTCGTTTATTGCCTCTACATAATACACCGTATCCTGCACTACAGGAACTGTTTGTATAGAAGTACCCTCTCCGTAAACTGAGTTTTGATGACCAATAAAATACCAACGGTATGTAAGCTTTGGGTCAGGATTCCTCACCTTTAGTGTAATCACCCCATCTTTACAGGCAGTCGCCCTATCGGCAACGGGTGCGGCAGGCACAGGAAGTATACTTAAGAGAATGGTGTTACTGTAACTATGCTCACAGCTGCCTGAAAGCACTTTTCTTCTTAGCCACGTTGACTGCGAGATCGTACCCGGACTATAAGTCCTTACATAATTCTGGCCCGGGGCTAGCATATAGTTTATTCCATCATAACTTATTTCCCAGATGTAGGAGTACACGCCATTTCCACCTGTTGGTATAGAGCCATTTATACTTGCAGGAATCTCGCCAGCACAAAGCGCCTGTTTTCCATCTATAATGTTGTTTCGTATAGCTGCCGATACGTTTACAGTTACTTCGTTTCTGCCGCTAACGCCGCACTCGTTTTCTGCCTGCACGTAATATTGGGTGGTGGAGGTTAAAACACCTGTATTAAAACTTGCACCAGCAGCAATCGGCGTTGCCGCAGTAGCGCTATTGAACCATATATATGTTGTACCCGACTTTGGATTTTGGACCGTTAGCAGTACACTTTTCCCTTCGCAGGTAAATTGGTTAGATACTTCGGGCAGCGGCGGAACCCTGGAGATGGTAATATACATGCTGGCGGCAAGACTTTCCCCGCATGCGCTAACAGCCCTCACAGCTATACTTCCTGTGTTGTTTCCGGATATCACATGCACAGTGGCAGTACCCTGACCAGATACCACTGTCCAGTCTGTTGGGAACATCCACGTATAACTTGTAGCACCCTCTACCGGATTTACACTATACGTTGCCGGCGTTACCGCACATAGGTTAGCAGGGCCGGAGCTAAAAACAGGTGTGCTTAATGCCACTGCAGTAGTCAGTTCTATACTATTGGACTCAACTGTACCGCAGCTACTGCCAGAGGCTTTAAGTATATAAATACCGGGGGTGCTTGCCTGGTAATTTTGAGTGGTGGCCACAGGTGTTGCTTGCCCTTGCAGATACCATTCCCATGAATCCGGGTTAAAGCTTGCACTGCCTGTTAGCTGTATCTGCTGGCCCTGGCACAGCAAGGTGGCGGGAGCCGAGATGGTAACCGAACATGCCTGAGCCAACGCGGGGGTGAGGCAGGCTAGCATCAATAAAATAATAATGGTAAAGGCGGATCGGAGTAAAGTTTGTATCATCGGCAGCTATGTTTGATCAAAGGGCTTGAGCAAATATAGGTGCAACACGCTGCTCTTCAAAATCATGATACAGTTAATGTTACAAGCACTATAGGAAACCACACCATGGTTGATATGAAGGTTAATGTAGGCAATATTTCTCCTCAAAATCCTAAGACAGAAAAACCCGGTTCATTTCTGAACCGGGCTTATACTTTAAATCCTAGATTTTTAAATCTGATACTGCTGAGCGTATTTACTTGCTGGTTTGCAATACACGATGCTTTAACCACTCTTCTGCCTGCGGCCTGTTGTCAAACACCTCTGCCCCGAAAGACTTTAACTCTCTATGAAATTTAGATGCAGAAGCCTCTCCAAAGCTTTCAGGAGTCGTGATCATAGCAAAATGCTTTAGTCCTGCCATTGCGGCTCTTGGAGCCCACTCATAAAGTACCCAATCCATGGAATGGTCCCAGTTGCCAAGTATTAAACGGGTATCATTTAAAACACAGTTCAGGCCTGCATCTTTCATAGCATTAATATATGCTTCGGCACCATTCTTAATGTTATCGGCAGTTAAATACCCCATCCAGTTTACATGAACCCATTCATTCTTGGTATCTACGTCGATAGTCAGAAACACTCTTCCAAAGGCGTTCTTTAGTTCTTGTCTCATAAGCTAAAAGTTGAATTACATGCTGTAAAAGCATAAAAAGACAACAGCACGTACATGTATTTGGTTCTTCTTCGGCTATGTAATATTACACATCTTTATACATACTACATACATCACACTACTTAAAGTTATTCTTTTTGAAGTATGGGTGCTAGTGTACGTGCAAAATAATCGAACTGGTACGAAAATAGTTCTTGAGGTAAATCTTGCTATTATCCGTTTAGGTTGGAGCCTCTAAATAAAGTATTATCCCAAGCACTGCCAATGACTCTAAAAATTATACTTGGAATATGAGCGGTTAAAAACAAAAAAGCCTGACTCATTTCTGAATCAGGCTCTCTTTCAGGTAGCGGGAACAGGACTCGAACCTGTGACCTTTGGGTTATGAGCCCAACGAGCTACCAACTGCTCCATCCCGCACTGTTATTGTGTTACAAAAGTAGTATAAACATACTTACTATGCAAGCTATACATACCAAAAAAAGCAAAAAAAGTTGTCTTACTTAGAACTTGCTGGTAATTCCGAAGTGTATCTTCGAGTACCTCAGCGACACAGGCTGCTGATCGGATTTGCCCAGCGAGTACACTAACTGAAAAATACCTGCGCCTGTACTGAAACTGATACCGCCACCTACACCAAAAGGATAATCGGATATTTTGCTATTTTCGAGGTCGCTGCGATAATAGGCCTGGTCGTAGAACAAGAGCACATACGAATCTGCAGCGGTAAACAGCCTGTACTCTAACGTGCCAACAGCATAAGAGGAGGCGTAGAAAAAATATTCATCGAAGCCACGCAGGGTATTAAGCCCCCCAATGCGATACATGTCGTTCAGGAAAATCTGGTCGTTTAGCAGCGCCTCGCCGCGCAGCCGTGTTAGCAACGCACTGTTTGTGCCTAGCCGCATAAAGTTTTCCACCCGTAGACCAAGGCTAAGCTGAGTTGTTTTCAGTTTAAGGGTATCATAAAAACTTTGTTCAAGATCGGTATTGCGCAACAGCCTTTTGGTGCCGGCAGCCAGTTGCAGCTCTACAAGCCGGCCTCTTTTCGGGAAGTAAAAATCATCAAGGTTATTCCAGAGGTAGTTCAGGCCATACGTATTAGTACGGGCATCAGCCAGATCGAAGGCTTGTAGGCTCTGGGTGCTGGCCGAGGAAAGTATTCGCGAGTTGCGCCACTCGGAAAACACACTAAACTTGCCATACTTTAACGTATAATAGGCTAGCTGCAAGCGCGGCTGTATGGTAATAAAAGATGAATCCTGTTTTAGCAAATTGAATTTTGTGCCAACCTCGAAAGGTGTGCCCAGCAGGTTAGGGTGCAGGTACTCTCCGTTAAGTATAACCGAACCTTTGTTTACCCGTCGCCACTGCAGCCCCAGTTGCTTGCCTGTGCCACGTATGTTCCGGATATTCAGGTTGGCCTCACCGGTTATCAGCAGCTTGTCCTGCCGCGTAGGGTCGGGCAGAAAGCCCACTATGCCATCTATTTGGTTTGCCTGCCGGTCTTCCAGAAAGTATAAAACTTTGGCCTTATCACGCACAAACTGCACTTGTGGCGGACGGGTTTGCCGGATGTAAGGTAGTTGCGTGAGCATGCGTTGCGATGCGTTTACCTGGTCCTGGTTGTAGATCTGGCCGGGCAGTAGTTGCAGGTAGCGCATCAGGAACTTTGGCTGCGTTTTGGTTTCGCCTATGATACCCAGCGTATCGTAGGTTACCACAAAGGCTTTTTCTACCATCAGGGCTGCATTTATCTTTCCATTATCAATTTTCATGGAATCAAGCCAGACAGAGGCGAAGGGGTAGCCGTTGCGTTCGGCATAATCCAGGATGCGCTGCTGCAACTTTACGTATTCTGCCGGTTTAAAAGGCGTATCGCGGTAAAACTTTTCCCGGAAGCCGGACTCTATCAGAATACCCTCGCTAAGATTGCCATTTCGCAACTGTGCCCACTCAAATCGCTGGCCCAAATGCAGTTTCACGTGGAGCGTATCGCGGCGCAGGTATAAACTATCGGCAGAGGCCAGCAAATAGGCATCCTGCTGTAACTGGTACACCAGTGCCTTCGCCTCTTTACTAGCCTCCACAGAATCTGCATGGGCACTCCGGAAAGTATAACTGCGTAGGAGGAGGGCATCTTTAGGCAAAGCATGAACACGAAGTATAACCTTTGGCCGGAGTGTAGCAGATTGCGTTTGGGCTTGCACCTGGGGCAAGCACAAAAGCAAATACAATACTACGGCGGCTATTTTATACATTTGTGTTAATGATTGTTGAATTGTTTGATGGCTAAATTGTTTAGCTATAGATGATCTCCAATTTTTCATCCCCCTACCCCCTTTAAAGGGGCACTTTTCCAAAGTACGTAAACTATATTTAGAATTACGTTTTGTGAGTGTTCCTCTTTGAAAGGGGCTTGGGGATGGTTTACACAACCAGAAAAATAATTTTTATGCAAAGGTAAGGAGTTCTATGCTACTGCATTAAAGTCCATCAACAATTAACAATCAGCAATTTAACAAATAAACATTGTCCGGCATTTACCTCCATATCCCTTTTTGCAAGCAGGCCTGCCATTACTGCGATTTCCACTTCAGTACCTCTATGGGGCACAAAGAGGTTACCATACAGGCCATTGCCCGTGAGCTGGAGATGCGCCACGACTACCTGCAGGGGCAAACTGTTCGAACCATATACTTTGGCGGCGGCACTCCCTCACTGCTTACACAGCAGGAACTGGAGTTATTGCTACAAACCATAAAAAGGCTGTTTATAGTTTCGGAGGATGCTGAAATTACCCTGGAGGCTAACCCCGACGACCTGAAGCCGGAGAAACTACAGGAACTGAAGGCAGCAGGCATCAACCGCTTAAGCATAGGATTACAGTCGTTTCATGAGCCGCACCTGCGCATGATGAACCGCGCCCACAATGCCACAGAAAGCCTGCAATGTGTGCAGGATGCCCAGGCAGCCGGCTTCGAGAATATCACTGTAGACCTGATCTATGGCATCCCGGCACCGGACCATGCTATCTGGCTACAAGACCTAAAAACACTTTTCTCGCTTAATGTGCAGCATGTATCATGTTATGCTTTAACTATAGAACCCGATACGGCTTTAGGCCGCTGGAGCAAGAAAGGCAAGTTTATACCTTCGGAGGATGACTTTACGGCACAGCAGTTCGAAATTTTACTGGAACAGATGGCACAGCATGATTTTGTGCAGTACGAGATCTCCAACTTCTGCCAGCCAGGCTATGAATCTAAACACAACAGCAATTACTGGCGCGGAGTGCATTACCTGGGGGTGGGGCCTAGTGCGCACTCTTTTAACGGTGTATCCAGGCAGTACAATGTGGCTAATAACCGGAAGTATACCGAAGCCATCAGCCATAATAGTATTCCTGCAGAGATAGAAGAACTTACCTTGGCCGACCAGGCAAACGACTACCTGCTAACCACGCTGCGCACGATCTGGGGCTGTGATCTTGTGCAAATGCGCGACAAGTATAACTATGATGTAGAAGTAGCACATAAAATATACCTGCAGGAACTACAGCACAAAGAACTGGCAAGTATAAAAGATAACGTTCTATACTTAACAGATAAAGGCAAACTGCTCGCCGACCAGATCACGCTGGATTTAATGGTTGGATAAAAATACACATACCACTTAAACTTATATATGGCTATACTCCGTACAGCATATATAGTCTGCTAAAGTGCTGCGTTCATATTTATTAATGCATAAACCTACTGCCTGTATGCCCAAGCCGCATTTAACCATAGTCTATACTTCCGACGACTTCAGGATTGAAGCAGACGACAGCCTTGCTTATGTTAGAACAGAGTGGCTGCGACCACTTACCGACAAAGAATTTAAATCAGAGGCGATGAAAGCATATAGCGTGATATCCGAAAGAAGTGCAGAGAAAGTGCTTGTAAACGCTGAGCAGGTATCTATACTTGGTCCTGAAACCAAAGACTGGCTATCTAATACCTACTACACTTTATTCTCTGATACTGCAGTTAAAAAAATGGCACGGGTGATGCCCGATAACCTTTTCAAGAAATTGGCCCTGGCATCTGTTGTAGCCAGGGCAGAAGCATCTACCGAAATCTCTTATGCTATTCAAGACTTTGCTTCTGAAGAGGCTGCCGTTAGATGGCTCCTGGAGTAACAGTTATCAGCATAATTTAAGGCTCCAAAGTATAGGTTTGCGTAATTTGGCTTATACTTACTAAAAATCCTGCTATACTATGGAAGCCACTGTTACCTTTCAAGACCAAACTTTTACGTTTAATCCGCTGCAACCGCTGGATATTTCGATGCCACTGCATAACCATGAAGTACAGCCGGAATGCTTTTGGGCAGAGCCTGTTCAGTTTGACGTAATTCGGGTTGGCGACTTTGTAGGGAGCGTGGCAGAGGGAGGCAGCACCAATTACAAACGCATACATGTTACGCCGCATGGTAACGGCACCCACACTGAGTGCTACGGCCACATCTCCGCCGACGAGAACGCCACCATTCACAACTGCCTGAAACGTTTCCTGTATGTAGCCCAGCTAGTAACCGTTCAACCCCAAAAGCAAGAGAACGGCGATGAGGTGGTGATGCTCGAAGACTTGAAAGCACAGCTGCGAAGTATAAAATGCGAGGCTGTTATACTTCGCACTTTGCCTAACTCCGATGATAAACTTACCCGCCACTACTCCGGCACTAACCCACCCTACCTGGAGCATACCATCGGGCAGTACCTGGCTGAGAAAGGCATACAGCACCTGCTACTGGACCTGCCGTCTGTAGATCGTGAACTGGATGAGGGTAAGCTACTATGTCACCACGCTTTCTGGCAATACCCGAAAAATACCCGTTGCGGCGCTACCATAACCGAGCTTATTTATGCACCAGATCATATTCCAGATGGTTTATACATGCTAAATCTGCAGATAACCAGTCTGCAATTAGATGCCAGCCCAAGCAAGCCCATACTTTATACTTTAGCACCAGTTTTTCCGGAGTTATAGAATTACCATGAAACAAACCACCGATACCATTTTGATGATCGAGCCGAGCAACTTCTGCTATAACCCGGATGCTGCTGAGACAAACAAATTTCAGAGAGCAGCTGAAGGGATGACGCCTGCCGAGGTACAGGCCAGGGCGCTACAGGAGTTCAAATTAATGGTGCGGCAACTGGAGCAAGCCGGAATTGATGTAAATGTGATACAGGACGTGGAAAACTCCTGCACACCGGACTCTATCTTCCCGAACAACTGGTTCTCAACACACCAAAGCGGCCAGTTGGTTACTTACCCTATGGCACCTGCTAATCGCCGCGCAGAGCGCAGACAAGATATTATTGATTTGCTGATGCAGAAGTATGGCTACAAAGAGCTCGTGCAGCTGGAGTATTTTGAAGACCTGCCAGAGCCTAAGTTCCTGGAAGGCACCGGAAGTATGATACTGGACAGAGTGAATAAGATTGCTTATGCCGCCCTTTCGCCCAGAACGGAACCGGAGCCGCTTCAGGAGTTCTGCGAGAGGCTAAAGTATAAATTACATACTTTTAAGTCATACGGACCAACAGGCGAGTTAATTTACCATACCAATGTAATGCTTTGCGTAGGCGATACCTTTGCTGTGGCAGGGATGGGTGTGGTAGACGAACAGGACAGAGAGCAACTACGCCTGCAACTGGAAAGCACCGGAAAAGAGATCATCGAACTTACCCCCAGCCAAACACACCACCATTTTGCCGGCAACATGCTGCAGCTCCGCAACCGGCAAGGAGAAAGTATACTTGTTATGTCGGAGGCTGCTTATACTTCGCTTACTGAAGAGCAATTAGCAAAGCTGAGGAAACATAATGACCACCTGCTATACTTCCCGGTACACCTGATAGAGCAATGTGGTGGTGGCAGCGTACGCTGCATGATCGCCGAGATCTTTAAGCCGGAAATTTAAAGACCTCGCAGCGTCCGGAGGGCCTGCGAGTGTCTGGAATTGAAAGGCCTTTGCTCGTGCAGAGTTACTGCTTCGCAGATGACAGGTCAGACGCTCGCGGGTCATAAAGACGCCGCAAGGTCTGGTATATTAAAACAGCGCTTCTGCCACTTTTCTTACCGATTCTGATTTACCCATAGAATAGTAATGCAGGCAAGGTACACCAAACTCCATCAGCTCTTTAGACTGCTTTATGGCCCACTCCACGCCAACCTGAGCAGCGGCTTTGTTATCCGAGCAGCCTTCAATAGCATCAGCCAGATCGCAAGGTATTTCTATATGAAACAAACTTGGTAAAAGTGTCAGCTGCGTTTTGGTAGTCATCGGCTTTAAACCCGGAATGATCGGCACGGTTATACCTTCTGCACGGCACTGGTTTACAAAGTCGAAGTACTTCTGGTTATCGAAGAACATCTGCGTTACAATGTAATCTGCCCCCAGCTCCACCTTCTTTTTAAGCCAGCGCAGGTCAGATTTCAGGTTTGGCGCCTCGAAGTGCTTTTCAGGGTAGCCGGCCACGCCAATACAGAAGTCGGTGCAGCTGTTTGTCACTTGCTCATCGTCCAGGTAGCAGCCGTTGTTCATTGCTACCACTTGCTCTATCAGCTGCGATGCATAATGATGCCCGCCTGCCTCCGGTACAAACCGCTGCTCGCTTTTTACGCAGTCGCCACGCAGTACCAGTACATTGTCTATACCTAAAAAGTGCAGGTCTATAAGTGCATTCTCAGTTTCTTCTCTGTTAAAGCCGCCGCAGATCAGGTGCGGCACCGTGTCTACTTTATAGTTGTTCTGGATGGCTGCGCAAATCCCTACCGTACCAGGGCGCTTTCGGGTCGTTATCTTCTCTAAAAGCCCGTTTTCACGTTTTTTGTACACATATTCTTCGCGGTGATAAGTCACATCAATAAAGGGTGGTTTAAATTCCATCAAAGGATCGATGTGATTAAAAAGGGTTTTCATATTCTCGCCTTTCAGCGGAGGCAATATTTCAAACGTGAACAGGGTTTTCCCGTCAGCGTTTTTGAAGTGGTCTGTTACTTTCAATTTATGTTAAATTGTTAGATGGTTACCCTTCCCCAGCCCTTCCCTAAAAACAGGGAAGGGAGATTAGAAGGACTTTAATTTTCTTTACTGTTCCAGATTTCCTGATCCGGAACTTTCTCTACTGCAGGTACTGCTATTCACTTTCCCCCCTGCACCCCTCCGAGAAGGGGACTTTCTGCTATTCCTAATTCCCCTCTCGAGAGGGGCTAGGGGTGTGTTTAGTCGCCTCTGCTTAATCTCACTTCACACAAAATCCACTTTTAAGATGACAGCAGGAGCAGCAGACATAAGCTCCCTCTCCTGTTTTTAGGAGAGGGTTGGGGAGAGGTGAACCGGCTTTGGCTCATAGTTCAGGTTCGGCGATAGCCAGCGTTCCAGTTCCTCCTTTGGCATGCCTTTGCGCTGCGCGATATCTGCTACCTGGTCTTCGCCTATCTTGCCCAGCCCGAAGTAGCGTGACTCAGGATGCGAGAAGTATAAACCGCTCACAGCTGCTGTCGGGTACATAGCAAGGTTCTCTGTAAGTACAACCCCTGACGCTCTTTCTGCATCCAGCAAATTAAACAGCGTTATCTTTTCGGTATGGTCCGGGCAGCCTGGGTAACCTGGCGCCGGGCGAATGCCTTTATAACTTTCCTTGATCAGGTCTTCGTTGGTCAGGCTCTCGTCTGGTGCATAACCCCACAGCTCTTTTCTTACCTTAGCGTGCATCAGTTCTGCAAAGGCTTCAGCTAAACGGTCAGCCAGGGCTTTTACCATAATAGACTTATAATCATCATGCTCGGCTTCATACTTCTCCAGCAGTTTCTCTATGCCAAAGCCAACTGATACAACAAAGCCCCCAATGTAATCCTGCACACCGGTTTCTTTAGGGGCCACAAAATCAGAGAAAGCCAGGTTAGGTACGTTTCCGCCCTTCTTGCCCTGCTGCCTCAACGTATGAAACTCCGTTAACACGTTTTCACGTGAATCATCGGCGTATACTTCAATGGTATCGTCAGCCTCTACGTTTGCCGGATAGAAACCCACTACAGCTCTGGCCTCCAACAGCTGCTTATCCACGATCTCTTGTAACATTTGCCGGGCATCGTTAAACAGCTTTGTTGCTTCTGTGCCTAACTCCGGATCATTTAAGATTTTCGGATACTGGCGTTTAAGCTCCCACGTATGGAAGAACGGCGTCCAGTCAATGTACGGCACTATCTCAGATAGCGGGTAGTTCGTGTATACTTTATTGCCGATGAAGCCTGGCTTGGTTGGCTGTGTTGTGCTCCAGTCTACTTTATACTTGTTGGCGCGGGCTTCTTCTATTGTTGCAAAAGCACGGTCTTTGGTGCGGTTCAGGTGGTCTTCGCGCAGCTTTTCATACTCGGCTTTTATCTCGGCTATGTACGTCTCTTTTTCGCTGCCCAACAGGCTGCTTACAACGGTTACACTTCGCGATGCATCGTGCACGTGCACTACCGGGCCACTGTACTGCGGCGCTATTTTTACAGCAGTATGTACTCTCGAAGTAGTAGCGCCACCAATCAGCAGCGGAATCTTCATGCCTCTACGTTCCATCTCCTGCGCCACGTACACCATCTCATCCAGCGAAGGCGTGATCAAGCCACTCAATCCAATAATATCTACCTGTTGCGCTTCAGCCTCAGCCAGGATCTTGTCCAACTGCACCATCACACCAAGGTCTATTACTTCGTAGTTGTTGCAGGCCAGTACCACACCCACAATATTTTTGCCGATGTCGTGCACGTCGCCTTTTACGGTAGCCATCAGTATAGTGCCTGCCGTTGATTTGGAGGTATCAGATGCCAGCTTCTCTGCCTCCATAAACGGCAACAGGTAGGCTACTGACTTCTTCATCACGCGCGCACTTTTTACAACCTGCGGCAAAAACATCTTACCAGCACCAAAAAGGTCACCAACCACTGACATACCAGCCATCAGCGGTCCTTCTATTACCTCCAGCGTTTTGGTGGCTTTCTGGCGTGCTTCTTCGGTATCTTCCTCGATGTATTCTACGATGCCTTTTACCAGCGCATGCTTCAGGCGTTCTTCTACAGGTGCACTGCGCCAGGCATTGTCAGCAGCAGTAGCTGTTTTACCTTTGCCTTTGATTGTTTCGGCATAGGTTACCAGCTTTTCTGTTGCGTCCGGATGGCGGTTAAAAATTACGTCTTCCGTAAGGTCGCGGAGCTCTTTTGGCACTTCTTCGTAAATGCCCAGCATACCGGCGTTCACAATACCCATATCCATACCAGCCTGTACGGCGTGGTACAGGAACACTGTATGCATCGCCTCGCGCACAATATCGTTGCCACGGAATGAGAAAGACAGGTTACTTACCCCACCACTCACCAGCGCATGTGGCAGATTTTCCTTAATCCACTTTACTACCTCGATAAAGTCTACAGCGTAGTTGTTGTGCTCTTCTATGCCTGTAGCAATAGCCAGTATGTTCGGGTCAAAAATGATATCCTGCGGCGGGAAGCTAACTTCATCTACAAGTATGCGATAAGAGCGTTCGCAGATCTCTTTACGGCGCTCCAGGGTATCTGCCTGCCCCTGCTCGTCAAAAGCCATTACCACTACGGCAGCACCGTATTGGCGCACTTTTCGGGCCAGTTTTTTAAAGGCTTCTTCGCCTTCTTTTAAGCTGATAGAGTTAACTATACTTTTGCCCTGCACACATTTCAGACCTGCTTCGATCACGCTCCATTTAGAAGAGTCGATCATGATAGGCAGCTTTGAAATATCCGGTTCGGAGGCTATCAGATTGAGGAAATCGGCCATGGCCTGCTCAGAGTCGAGCATGCCTTCGTCCATGTTCACGTCGATGATCTGTGCTCCGCCCTCTACCTGTTGCTGTGCCACGGCCAGTGCCTCTTCAAACTTTCCGTTAACGATAAGGCGGGAAAACATTTTAGAGCCGGTAACATTGGTACGTTCGCCGACATTTACAAAAAGGGTATCCTGGGTGATAGTTAGAGGCTCGAGGCCACTGAAGCGAGGGAGCGGAGGAACCGGAGTAGGAGTGTGCGGTTTATACTTTCGCACTAAGTCTGCAATTACTTTGGTGTGTACGGGTGTAGTGCCACAACAACCACCCAGTATGTTTACCAGCCCCTCCTTCAGATACTCTTCTACAATGGCTCCCATTTGCTGGGCTGTTTCGTCGTAGCCACCAAAAGCGTTCGGTAAGCCGGCATTCGGGTAAGCACTGATGTAACAGTCTGATATTCTGGCAAGCTCCTGGATGTGTGTTTTTAATTGGCGTGCACCCAAGGCACAGTTAAAGCCCACACTAAGTATAGGCGCATGTGAGATGGAGTTATAGAAAGCCTCAACGGTTTGGCCTGATAAGGTACGGCCACTGGCATCGGTTATTGTTCCGGACACCATGATCGGAAGTTCTTTACCGCCATCGTTTACAAATTGCTGTATTGCAAAAAGAGCGGCCTTACAGTTTAGCGTATCGAATACCGTTTCTACTAAAAGCAAATCAGATCCACCATCCACCAGGCCGCGCACTTGCTCATAGTATGCCTCTACCAGCTGGTCGAATGTTACGGCACGGTAGCCTGGGTTATTTACATCCGGAGAAAGCGAAGCGGTACGGTTCGTCGGGCCAATGGCACCGGCTACAAAACGTTTATGCGATGGGTCTTTAGCCTCTACTTCGTCTGCAGCCTCACGTGCTATTTTAGCCGACTCATAATTCAGTTCATATACAAGCTCCTCCAGGTGGTAATCTGCCATGGCTATACTTGTACCGCTAAAGGTATTGGTTTCAACAATGTCAGCGCCAGCCTCCAGGTACTCTGTATGTATAGCCTTGATGATATCGGGGCGGGTAATAGAGAGTAAGTCGTTATTGCCTTTCAGGTCGGAGGGATGATCTTTAAAGCGCTGCCCTCGAAAATCGGCCTCAGTAAGCTCGTAACGCTGGATCATAGTACCCATTGCGCCGTCAAGCACAAGTACGCGTTCTTTCAATATTTGGTAAATCGGATGTGATTTGGTCATGTGTGGTGTCTTTCTTCTCGTAAGTCTTCTGCAATCACTTATCAAGAAAGACACCCTAAGGCAGGATATACAATCTTATCTTTTCCCGGCTAAAGTATAGCAGAGAAGGGAATTAGCACCAGGCTTGTACAAGGTTGCTAAGACGTCACAGGGCCCTATCCCTCAGTCTTTCTTGATAAGAAGCTGCAATTTAAACAGATATATGTGAAATACGAAATCTTTTGAATATAGATGTGATCTGTTTTTGAAATGGCTATAAAACAGAAAAGGACACTTGTGGTGTCCTTTTCCTACTTAATCTGATCTGCTTTTAACGGCAAATCAAACTCTATGATATTATTTACGCCTACTACATGGCTTTGTTGCCTATTTGTTAAATATTCTTAAAATAAAAAAGGGATACCGTGTGGCATCCCTTTTTACTAACTGCTTTACAGTTATACTTTGCTTACGCTTCTGCTTCTACTCTTGGAATTACAGAAACATAAGAACGGTTTTTAACGCTCTTTCTGAACTCTACAACGCCGTCGATCAAAGCGAACAGAGTATGGTCTTTGCCCATACCCACGTTTTTACCTGGGTGATGTGCAGTACCTCTTTGTCTTACAATGATGTTACCAGCGATGATGTCCTGGCCACCGTAAATCTTAACACCAAGTCGTTTAGAATGTGACTCGCGGCCGTTATTAGAACTACCAGCTCCTTTTTTGTGTGCCATTTTGTTTAACTATTTACTTCAGGTTAGCGGGGGCGTCACCTGAAAAGATTCTACGATTAATTTCTTCTTACTGCTTAACCAATGCTCTCGATCAGGACTTTCGTATAGTGCTGGCGATGGCCATTCTTTTTACGATATCCTTTTCTTCTCTTCTTTTTGAAAACGATTACTTTGTCGCCTTTCACGTTGCCAAGGATTTTACCAACCACTTTAACACCGCTAACGAAAGGAGCACCTAAAGTAATGCTGCCGTTATCATCAGTAAGAAGAACATTGGTGAACTCTACGGCGTCACCCTCATTGCCGGAAAGCTTGTTAGCGTAGATGAACTTGCCGCTCTCTACTTTGGTCTGTTGACCTGCGATTTCTACAATTGCGTACATCAGCTTCAATGTATGTTTAAAATTTAGTCTGCAAAAGTACGGCACATATTTTAATTATGCAACGCCTTGTAGTATAAATTGTTAAAGCCTACCCAAGTGTTACACACAAAAATGTGGATAACAATGTTGAAATCCACAACACGTTTTCAGAGCACCTCAAAATTAAGGCTTAATCAACTAATTACTAACCTGATACAGGCCACTTGAGTAATCCACATTTTCAACACCCCATGTGTAAACCTGTTCTGGCTTTCACAAATCCTGCCCGCTTCTAGAAACTTTTACACACTAAATCACCTTCCATAACCCTATACAAATCTCTAAAACGCCATTACAACATCAAAAACGGCACTTAACAATGAATTTATAGTTTCTTAACAATATTATAACAAACCTATATAGTTGATAACTTATGTGGATAAGCATGTTTATTTCACCACAACCATCAAGCGCTCAACAACTTAAAATAGTGTGTATAAATTAAACAACTTTAGCCCCGGAATTCAAGTTCAATTCTATATATTTGAAGTCAGGATATTACCGGATGCCAGTCAGACATCCGCTGAAAACTAAATTTCTTTTGGGGTGTTTTCTAAGCTAAACAGCTTACCCCTTCAAGCAATAAAACACATACTTACTAGTTTATGGAGCCAATTTTACAAGAGAACCCAAACCGCTTTGTACTGTTCCCGATTCAGCACGACGACATCTGGCAGATGTATAAGAAGGCGGAGGCCAGCTTCTGGACTGCCGAAGAGATCGATTTATCGCAGGATATTAAAGACTGGGAAAACCTGAACGATGGCGAGCGCCACTTTATCAGCCACGTACTGGCGTTCTTTGCTGCCTCTGACGGGATTGTAAATGAGAACCTGGCCATAAACTTTATGCAGGAAGTGCAGATACCTGAGGCACGTTGTTTCTATGGTTTCCAGATCATGATGGAGAACATCCACGCCGAGACATACTCACTCCTTATAGACACCTATATAAAGAAGCAGTCTGAGAAAGACTACCTGTTCAATGCATTGGAGACAGTGCCGTGTGTGAAGAAAAAAGGAGAGTGGGCGCTTAAGTGGATCAACAGCGAAAACTTTACTGAGCGTCTGATCGCTTTTGCTGCCGTAGAAGGCATTTTCTTCTCTGGCTCTTTCTGCTCTATCTTCTGGCTTAAGAAGCGTGGCTTAATGCCTGGCTTAACTTTCTCTAACGAATTGATTAGCCGTGACGAAGGCCTGCACTGCGATTTCGCCTGCCTGCTATACTCTATGCTGAACAACAAACTGCCCGAAAGCCGTGTGCACGAGATCATCCGCGATGCGGTAACATTTGAGCAGGAGTTTGTGACAGATGCGCTGCCGGTAGACTTAATTGGCATGAACGCTAAATTAATGAGCCAGTACATCGAGTTTGTAGCTGACCGTCTGTTAGTTGCTTTGGGCTGCAGTAAAATCTACAATGCGGCCAATCCATTCGACTTTATGGAAATGATTTCGCTACAGGGCAAAACAAACTTCTTCGAGAAGCGCGTAGGCGAGTACCAGAAGGCCGGCGTAATGGGAGATAAAGACAAAAATGTTTTTTCTCTGGACGAAGACTTTTAATCTATATATAGATTTGCTATGTTTAGGAAGCCAAAGGGAAGAGGCCCATCTTCTTTCCCATCCTAAACAATTACATACAACGCTTACCGCGCATTAGTCAAAGCTAATTAGCCTGGGCTAGTGCAGCGGAGACCTAGTTGGCAGCATCGCCACCTTACCGGGTATCTCTACCCTTCTATATAGTAAAAGCATTTTGCTTTACACATAATTAGTTGTACTACAACGGCTTATACTTTAAATACCGTATGGCAGTTTGAGGACCTTACAAAGTATAAACCCTGCTATAAAGCAGCAGGATCACCTATATAACCAAACTAAATAACCCGGGGCCTTTAACCTCGCTAATTGTATACATTATGTTAGTAGTTAAAAGAGACGGCAGACGCGAATCCGTCAAATTCGATAAGATTACAGCACGCATCGAGAAGCTGTGCTATGGCCTGCACATGGATTACGTGTCGCCAATTGAGGTAGCTAAAAAGGTGATTGACGGTATCTATGATGGTGTTACCACTGTAGAGCTGGACAACCTGGCAGCCGAAACAGCTGCATCGCTTACTACCAAGCACCCGGATTATGCGGTATTGGCAGCGCGTGTGGCGATCTCTAACCTGCACAAAGTTACAAGCAAGTCGTTCTCGAACACCATGAAGCGGCTTTATACTTACACCGACCCTAAAACCGGTGAAAACGCTTCTTTGATCGCGAAAGATGTATATGAGATTATCCGTAAGAATGCGGCCCTGCTCGACTCAACCATCATTTACGACCGCGACTATAACTACGATTTCTTCGGCTACAAAACCCTGGAGCGCTCATACTTACTGCGCCTGGACGGCAAGATCGTGGAACGTCCGCAGCACATGCTGATGCGTGTGGCCGTGGGTATACACAAAGAGGATATTGAGTCTGCTATTGAGACTTACAACCTGATGTCGGAGAAGTGGTTTACACATGCTACGCCAACACTGTTTAACGCTGGTACGCCTAAACCGCAACTGTCGTCGTGCTTCCTGCTTGCCATGAAGGATGATAGCATACCAGGTATTTACGATACCCTGAAGCAATGCGCACAGATTTCGCAAAGCGCCGGTGGTATTGGTTTGAGCATCCATAACGTAAGAGCAACTGGATCATACATCAAAGGCACCAACGGCACATCCAACGGCATCATCCCGATGCTGAAGGTGTTTAACGACACAGCCCGCTATGTAGACCAAGGTGGTGGCAAGCGTAAAGGCGCTTTCGCTATTTACCTGGAGCCATGGCACGCCGATATCTTTGACTTCCTGGAGTTGAAGAAGAACCACGGTAAAGAAGAAAACCGTGCCCGTGACCTGTTCTATGCCCTCTGGACGCCAGACTTGTTTATGAAGCGCGTAGAGGAAAACGGCGACTGGAGCCTGTTCTGCCCGAACGAAGCGCCTGGCCTTGCCGAGTGTTGGGGTAAAGATTTTGAGCGTCTGTACGAGAAGTATGAGCGCGAAGGCCGTGCCCGCAAAACGGTAAAAGCACAGGACTTGTGGTTCCATATCCTGGAGTCGCAGATCGAGACTGGTACGCCATACATGCTGTACAAAGACCACGCAAACCGCAAGTCTAACCAGCAGAACCTTGGTACTATCAAGTCTTCGAACTTGTGTACCGAAATTATGGAGTACACCAGCGAAGATGAGGTAGCAGTTTGTAACCTGGCTTCTCTGGCACTGCCTCGCTTTGTGAAAGAGGAGAACGGCCACAAGACCTTCGACCACCAGAAGCTATTTGATGTAACCTACCATGCTACTGTTAACCTGAACAAGGTTATCGACATAAACTATTACCCGGTAAAAGAGGCACAGAACTCGAATATGCGTCACCGCCCAATCGGTTTAGGTGTGCAGGGTCTGGCGGATACCTTTATTCACCTGCGCATGCCATTCGAAAGCGATGAGGCTAAAGGGTTGAACAAAGATATCTTCGAGACGATTTACTTTGCCTCCATGACGGCTTCGAAGGACCTGGCTAAAAAGAATGGTGCTTACGAAACATTCAAAGGTTCTCCGTTAGCGGAAGGCAAGTTCCAGTTTGATATGTGGGGCGTTACGCCAGAGAGTGGCCGTTGGGATTGGGAAGAACTGCGCCAGGAAGTTGTGAAGCACGGTGTACGTAACTCGCTTTTAGTAGCGCCAATGCCTACTGCTTCTACTGCGCAGATTTTGGGTAACAACGAATCGTTCGAGCCTTATACTTCTAACATTTACCTGCGCCGCGTATTGTCTGGCGAGTTTATGGTAGTTAACAAGCATCTGCTTAAAGACCTGATCGCGCTTGGCCTATGGAATGATAACATGAAGAACCAGATCATCGCAGCCAACGGTTCTGTACAGGATATCCCGAACATCCCGCAGAACATCAAAGATCTTTATAAGACAGTGTGGGAGATCAGCCAGCGTACGGTAATCGACATGAGTGCTGATCGTGGCGCTTACATCTGCCAGAGCCAATCGCTGAACCTGCACGTAATGAATGTGAACTTCGGTAAGCTGACCTCGATGCACTTCCATGCATGGAAACGCGGCCTGAAAACAGGTATGTATTACCTGCGCACCAAAGCCGCTGTAGACGCCATTAAGTTCACAGTTGAGAAACAAGCCGCTGAAACCCTATCACCGGTTTACAACCAGGATCAGAATCGCAGCGACATGAGCTGCTCGCTGGATAACCCAGACGCTTGCGAAGCTTGCGGATCGTAAATAACTAAAGAAGGAGGGCTGATTGTCCTCCTTCTTCTTTTTTCCTACCTATTCTATACTTCCTGTTGCTGCTGGCGTCCTGCTAGCGGATGGAATAATACTGTCTCAACTTTTAGCCCATCAAAAGAAAAATGGATACTGTTACCATAACCGGCAGCGGTCTTAACTACATTATTGCAGATATAGTTAAGAAATACTCCCAAGAAAAAACATATTATCATCTTAAAGACGAACTAGAACAAGCATATAACGATCTTTTGGGATTGAATAACTTGTGGGGAGAATTAGATGACATTCTTAATAGCCCAACATTAGCTTTTCCATCTAAAAATGGTGAAGAGATTATCCAGTACTACCAGTCTGTCTTTGAATCTAGTCTCTTCAAAAACATGATAAGTAGAGAGTACAATGTCGAATATTCTGCAGCTTCGCATCAAAACCTACTTCAGGACGAAATTAAAAGAATTGGCTATCGTTTTCTGAGTTTGAAAAAAGAGGAGGATACAGCAACATTAAGAGGCTATTCCCTAACCTTGGGGAAAGCTTTCTACAGCTCCTCACAAAGAACAACATTGATAAGATGCATATCTATACCTTAAATTATGATGGTATACTTGATACTCTATTAACACATCGAGGAAAAGGCTATCAAGGACAAGAATATCTGTTTAAGGACAGCTTCTACTTTGGTGATTTTCAACCAAGGAAGCTAGAAAGCTTACCGTTTCTTATGGCTCATCTACATGGCTCTTACAAGTTTAGAAGAGGTAGGCAGTTTACTTCAAAGCTAAGAAGGGAAGTTGTTAATGATAATCCAGTTATGATTTATAATAGTCCTAAGCTTAAGGAAGCTTTAATAAAGGAAGATACTGTATTGAAGACATATTATAATCAGCTATCAAAGGACCTTCAAACATACCAGAGGTTAATAATATTAGGTTGTTCTTTCAAAACTGAGCCTCACCTAAGGCACCTTATAGAAAAGTACTTTAATAGACATGGAACAGAAGTGATAGTATGTTCCGACAAGCCTGAAGAGATAGTATCAATTTTAGAACCACATTATAACTTTCCTATTTATACTCAATCAACAGAGCATGTAAAGTCAGAGAAGCAACTTATTGAGCTATTTGATAAGCTATTTAGCGCTACGAGTATGGAGATACTTGCTACAGCATAATCAAGGTTGATGGAGGTTACACAGACCTCGCGGTGTCTTTACGACCCGCGAGCGTCTAACCTACCAATACCCTATCAACGAAGCAACAGCCTTTACACACCAGACGCTCGCAGGACCTTCGGACGCTGCGAGGTCTATCGGTTTAATACGAGGTCTTTAGTTTTTTATACTTCATCGCCTTCTATAAGCGGAGCTATACTTGTAAAATCGGCAGCGTTCTCATCGTGAAAGGCTTTATACTTTTCTCTGCCTCCAAACCACTCTAGCACCTCTTTCCGCTGCAGGGCTGTTTTGCCTTCTGAAAGTATACTATGGTAAGAGGAGTGAGGCCATCTGCTGAAATCATTTATCAAGCCATGATGCTGCGGGTTGAAATGGATATAAAAGACAAGCCTGGTAAAGTATGCATCAGAAGTAATCTCTTTTCTGCCAAACCTGTGCTGGAACAGCCGCCCAATACGGTTGTAGCGGTGGTTTATACTTTTAGCATAAGCATTGAGCAAGTGCCCCAACTGCCGCTCAATACTTACCAGCTTCGCTTCGTCTTCGCTTATCAATTGTGGCTTTAAATCCTCCCCATCTTTTATCTGAACCAGGAAGTGAACGTGGTTAGGCAGCAGGCAATACGCAAAAGTATCAACATAAGACGCCAAGTGCTTCCTGTACAGCTGCAGAAAAAGGCCATAATTGTCCTGCTCTTTAAAGAGTGTCTCTTTGTTATTGCCACGGGTGTAGATGTGATAAAACTTATTCGGCTCCAGCGGTGACTTTTGTTGCATCTATACCCTTACATGAAATATCTATACTTAATGGTAGCAGATACGCTAAAAGAAGGCCTTCAGCAAGGCTGTAGCAATATACCGCTGCAAGCTTAACGGAGGCTCTTCCTAATACTCCAGCTCTACTTCTATGGTGTTATAGTATAGTGTAGTTGTTCCCTCGAAACCTGAGTCTGTGCCAACAATAATCCATAAACTGCCATTACTGTCAGTTGTAATCTCAATGGGGTTTTGCAGGTTATCTCTGTTAATAAGCCTGTACTCGAATGCATTGCCAGGTATACCTACATTTCCCAACACGACCATATCCTTGCCGCCCTGCGACTGTCCGCCTTTATCAATGTTCATCCTGATGTTGTTTCCGGCACCTTGTTCCTCTACTGGCATTGGCTCTATGGTAGCACCACCCGCCTTTAAGTAAACACTTGCCCCCGGGCTACCACCTATTCCTACAGATTCCTCGGGATACTGCGAAGCCAGCTCAATTTGAAAAGTGACACGGTAAGTATGATTGGGCTCAAGACCAGTAATCTGCTTTTTCATGAACATAAACAGGTCATCGCTTATGTTACGGCCAGACAACTTCATGGCCATGCTGTTCTCGCCTACTCCCGAGGGAAGATCTTCCCGGTCAAATTCAAACTCGAAGCGGCTTTCTTCCCAGTCTTTTGGATAATCGGCAAATCCTCCTTCCCAGCCTTCAGCACTTTGGTTGAAGGTAAACACAAAGAACTCAGAAGGCGTGGCTGCTCCACCGTCATCATCATCGTTGCAGCCAAAACTAAACACAGCCAGGACATAGCAAAACAATAGTTTTATACTTGCTTTCATAGTTATATATGTGTAATTGTATCAGGGGCTGAAGTATACCTTCCGAGGATAATGCTGAGGTGTTAACCAATTAATGCCATACAAAGCTCCAAAAGCAGCCCTTCATACATCTTACCTTCATACCTCTTATAAGCAGCATAAAAGTGAGTATCATTATAAGTACTTACCCAATGGGAAAAACAACATCAATATTGGGGAAAAACATGATTAAAACACATTATTAATTCCAGGGTTTATTTGAAACTTTATAGTTAACTTTCATAATTCAAACTGGCACTAAGAATGTTAATACCGAACAAATTTATTAAGCTTGAATATGACCCGGCAAAGGATGTACTATACTTTCAGTGGCCAGACTTTTATGAATATGCTGTGCCCGAACTAAAGTACATCCTGAAAAGCGTAACAGATACAATCAAAAGTTACGATATAAAATATCTTATAATTGATGCCACAAAATCAGTTATCTCGATAAGTGATCCTTTATATGTGGAGGTAGCTACTCAGTTTAACATAGACCTTAAATCTACTCGCCTTAAAAGGTCTGCACGTATTGTCAATGATTTAACGGTTAGAGAAACTCAGATTAAGGAAATAAGAGAAAAGGCAGGCTTTTCTTTGGAAGTAAAGAGTTTTAAGAAGGCTGATGAAGCTCTGGAATGGTTTAGTCTTACTGATGCAATGGCTTTGTAACCATTTCCATTAGTATAAAAAACATACAAGGCCGCTGATTGACGTCAGCGGCCTTGTATGTTTATAGGTAAAATGGCTGGTTACATTTGCTCACGGGTTACTGCTACTATTGCTACACGCCGGTTAAGCTGCCGGCCTCTGGCGGTTTCGTTTGTTGCCCTTGGGGCAGTCTCGCCCATAGCCTCTATAGACAACCTGTTTGCAGCAATGCCACCTTTATTCTGTAGCCAGTCTTTTACAGCATTGGCGCGCTCTGCAGATAGCTCTTTGTTATACTCGTTGCTGGCTCGTGCATCTGCATGCCCGAAAATTCGGATCTGACCATTCTGTGGCAAATCTTTTAACTCATTAACTATCTGTCGCAGCTTTTCTTCGCCCTCAGCCCTTATCTGAGCCTTATCTGTATCAAAAAGCAGGCGATCATCCATGGTGTAAATGTTGTATTCCTTCTCCTGTCGCATTTCTACGTTAGAGCCTTTCAGGTCAGGGTCATCTACAACGGGAGCATCCCAGTTTATGCCTGCCCAGAAATCCTCTCCTACATCTATTATCTCAGCGCCGTCAGCTTCCATTCTTCCTCGTTCGTCTTCATACATCACAGCAGTATCTGCAGTAGCATCAGCAAGCGTATCGTTCTCAACATCTCCTTTTGGGTCGTTACAGGCAACTATAGCTCCAACTCCCATCAATAGTAGTACCGTATTAGTTTTCATAGTTTAATTTTTTTGGTTTTATACTTATCGTACGGGTGATGCATTACTTAGTTATTTAGAGCAAATGCTGTTTGTATATAACTCCGGAAGAAACTAGCAGGAAAAACAATATAAGGAATGTGACAAGGATAGTACGGACCCATGCTAATAAAATCTACATTACTGGTACCAACGTAGAAAAGTATCATCGCCGTTAAGAAGCACCTCCTGCCACATTAGGCACTTCCTTTTCAAAAGGCATTCTCAGCCATTTCAGAGCCTCGTCTGTGTTATTAAAATCCCGAATAACAATATTACCCAAGCCGCCGCTTCGTTGTAACATATTTTCTATTTCCATGCGATTAAACAGGTCATTGGACACGATAGAGGCCATACGCAGCAAGGGGCTGGTGAGTAACCGGGGAATAAACTCTTCTACTATCCACTGCTGGTCTTTCTGTCGGATCGCTTTCATGTTTCTGCGGTCTGCAAGCCAGTGGGTGAGTTTAAACTCGCTCACAACTTCGAGGCTTTTAAGGGGCGGTCTGGCGTATTTTACTGCTGCTTGCAAAGCCTTTCCATTCGCCTATGCCTAAATGTTGCTCTTCGTCCAGATAGATTCGGATAGCATCATTCTCAAAGAATAACTTTATCATAAGCGTAGTAAGCCTAAATTAATTTATTGTGCTACTGCGGCAGGAATAGGTGTTTTCAGCCACTCAAAAGCTTCGTCTTCGGCGTCAAATTCTTTGATAATCAGATCGCCAAAGTTACTACTACGCTTAAAGAGCTGTTCCATGGCCATGTTGTTAAAGATATCTCCCGAAACAATGATTGCCATGCGCCGGAGTGGGGATGCCAGCAGTTGTGGCATAAACTCTGCGATTACCCATTGCAGGTCTTGCTGCCGTATGGCAAGCATCTGGCGTTGGTCGGCCTGCCAACGGGAAATGTTGTAAGCTGTTATAAACTCCAGGCACCGCAGCCCGTTCTCCCTAAACTCTTTGCTGGATAAGAATCCACGCCACTCAGCCTTACCCATATTCATGTCTCTACTATAGCTTAGCCTAAGCACATTGCTTTCGTAGTATAGCTCCTCCATACAGTAACTAAATAACTTCTAAAACTATTGTGTACGCATATTTTACAGGAATGTACCACTATGAATATCACTTTAGCAAATGTTACAGCCTGATGCTCACTGGGTAAATCAGCTTCGATTTGAGTATTTATAAGCCTGGCTAACGCTTCATCTTCATCATCGAAGTCCTTTATAGTAATACTACTCGTAAAGCCTCTTAGGTATACCACATTTATGTTTACAGCAGTTTTATACAAAATAGTATTTTTATATGGCAGGAACAAATCAATAAGTATAGTTTTAGATAGAACAAAGGGCTATAAAACGACAAGACCTGCCTCATCTGAGGCAGGTCTTGTCGTTTTATAGTGCTGTATTACCTTATCGCTTTACAAAGCGAAGCGTTTCGTGTTTCTCACCGTCTGTCACGGAAACAAAGTAAGCACCGTTTTTGAGGTCGTTTACCGACATTGTAACTTCGTGCTCTGTAACCTCCTTAAGCTGTTTAACTACTTTGCCAGTAGCATCCAATACGCTTATATGTACATTATTTCTAAGACCGGTCAGGCTTATGTTTATTACATCTGTAGTTGCGGTAGGATAAAGTATAGACTTTGCTTCTAAACCAGCTAATCTGCCAGAAAACTCAACAGCAACTATACTTGAATAAGAAGTTTTACCATCAAAGTCTACTTGCAGCAAGCGATAATAGTTTACTCCCATAGCTGGCTTAACATCGTTATAAGTATAGTTAAGCTTTGTGCTGCTGTGGCCAGCTCCTGTTACTGTGCCTATTTTTTCGAAGTTTTTGCCATCATGGCTGCGCTCTACTTCAAAATGCTTGTTATTATTCTCGCTTGCAGTACTCCAGCTTAGCTTTGAGGTGTTGTTTAGCGCCGTGCCTTTAAAAGACATCAACTCTACTGGCAACACATTTATTGTCTGCTCATTTCTCCAGCTCAGGTTATGAATTGAGATACCCTGGCGGCCATTACCATTGCGAATCTGCGAATCGTTACGATACTCAATTACCACACGCGTAACAGGCTTCGCAAAAGTAAGCGTTACATCTCCCTCAGCAGAGGTGTTATCATTTGCAAGCAGGCCTGAAAAAGCAGTTGGCACAGCAGAAGTGAACTGGTTATATGATGTAGTTTTAACCTTGCTCTTTTTAAGTTGTACCGCCACGCCATTATTATACCCTACAATATTGATTCTGTCTTTAAACTGGTCGGTTGCAATATCAACATCAAACAAACTAAACGATAAGTCTTTTACCGACTTGTTCAGATCAAGTTGAATTACAGATCCTGTGGTGGGAGTAGCGCCAGTCTGTATCAGGGTAAAAGTTTTAGTACCGGCCTTAAAGTTTTTATCATCTACTTTGGCTATTTCAAAGCTAACGCCTGAATTCACCTTTACAGACCAGCGCATAGTAACACCATCAACCTCATACGGCGAGGTAGAGGTAGGACCTGAAACCAGGAAAGGATTCTCATCTAATGGTCGGCTGGCCCAGCTAAATGTAGAGTAACCCTCGATCAGTTCACCTGTAAGGGTAATATCATCCACAGCATAGTATGGATTGTTATCGCCACCGTTTAAAGTATAGTTAATCTCAATATAAATACTGATGTTATCGTAACCTAGTGCGCCTTGTGGCAATTTGATTGGTGTACCGCCATTTACATGGTTCCACTGGCTGTTTACTGAATTGGTTGTAGTATAGAACTCGTGTCTTGTTACGCCGCCGTCAGCACTATAATAGGCTTTTACAGGCTCTGTTAAACTTGAGTTGGCCCCATTGCTCTTCCGTGGATTTCTGAACTGTTGCCAGGTTATAAACAGGCTACTGATGTTTCTGGTTGAGATAGAGTCGCGTAGGATCAGTGTTTTAGCCCCCGAAACTGTATTGCTGGTACGAGCATAATTAGCTTTGGATGAGAAAGCCAGTGTGCTTGCAGCAGCATCATTTGCTTGAGCTAGCACCCATGCTCCATTAACTGTAAACGCACTATTTGTTGTGCCACTAAAGTTTTCGTGATGAACAAGTGTTTGGCCAGAAGCTGCTGTAATAAGAGATAAGAAAAGAAGAACTAAAAGGTAAATGTTTTTCATATAGCACTGTAAATAATAAATAGCCTATATGAAATAAATGCGCCAGTTAGCTGGCTACTTAATAACCTTTAATTGAATATATCTACATTTTAACTTAAATGTTTGACCATCAAATACTTAAATATTTAAAATTAAAATATTCTATTCCTATTGATAAGCCCCAAGACATGCAAGTATTCCCAAATATGGAAATTATTGTCACTGATGGGAATCTTTACAGAAAGGATTTCACTTGTGCTTAAAGTGTAACTGTGTTTACCAAGCCGGCTTATACATAAACTTCGGCTAAAGACACTCTTCTTAACTCAGAAAATTAAGTTGGTACTCTATGTTATACTATGTAATAACAAAGGTTGATTTTACATCTGCCTACAGTTAGGCTTTGAAACTCTTCTTATTTAAACAAATATCTGGCATCTCATTTGCACTATTAAACACTAGAAAATAACGAGGAGAAAGACTGATGATAAGATATGACAACAAAGATTTTCTGCACACCATTGCGCTGCACCTGGAACTTTTCAACACCATAGGGGGAGGTGTTAGCGAGACCTACGCAAAAGTAGAAAAAGGCCACCAGGAAGCTGTTATTGAAATTTGGGCAGCAACAACAGATCCGCAGAGCTTTAAAATAGCATTACGAAAAAATAAGTTAACAATGAGTTCTGGCATAACCAGCCATTATAGTTCTAGTGTTAGAGCCCCCTTGTTTAGCCGCACATTTATACTGCCATCAGTTGTAAATCTGGTTCAGATTGAGGCTACTTACTTAGAAGGCAAGCTGCAGCTAAAACTGCCTTATCACCAATCTGTGGACAGGCCGAAAGAGATAAATATTAAACAACTATAAAACAAAAGGCGCCACTTAAGTGGCGCCTTTTGTTTTAAATGGCTATTTATACTTAAATACCGGGCTGCTTAAACTTTGCCTTAATAATGGATGTAAGAAAATCATGCACTTCTACGGTTTCCTTGTCATAATCAAATGTATTGTAAGAGTCGGCTGAGGTTTGCTCTATCCGGCAACCGTTCTCAATCATCATAAATATCAGTTCCCGCAATCGGTAAGGGTGTCCGGCTATATTGATCACACACTCCATATCATTACTCTCCACGCGCAAAAACATGTGCTGCACATGGTTTACGTCCGTCATTACTTCCTGGTTAGACATAGGCTTTATACTTTGGCTATTGCTATAAGCCTGATACTACTAAAAAAGTGCCACACTATTGCCTTAAACAAGCTATTTGCAAAAAACCTTATAAAGTTTCTGTCTATACTTTGATGAATACAACGGTTGCTGCACTCATTAAAAAGACTAACTCTGCAAATAAGACTCGCTATCTGCGAGGGTGCTCTTTGCGCCAGCCTACCACAAATATTATAAACCATACAGGGTAGAATGGTGACAGAATAGCGGCAAAGTATGGGTCTACGGCAAACATTAATACTGTTTGCACTAACAGGGTTATGGCGGCCCCTATGATAGCTATTTTAAAGTAACGGTTTCGCAGGTTCATACTTCCTATACGCACACGTACTAAAACAGCAGGCAAGCCAACTTACTGGCTTGCCTACAACCTAAATGTATATAGTATAACTTAGTTTATTTTTTTAGCCGGCATAGCTCTTCCCCCGTGGTGCAGGTTCATTTTAGCTATCTGGCCATTCTCATCTTTCTCAAAAGTTACCTGCGCTGGTGCCACTTTTACAAAGAGCTTGTCTTCAGCCTCCGGAAAAACCTCGAACTTATCCTGCCCTGGCGCTTCAACAAACAACTGGCTTCCATTAACTTTTACAATGAAAGACATTTTTGGAGCAACCTGGTACTCTCCAGCGTATCTGGCAAGTTGTGTAGCATTAGTTCGCACAACTGGTATTTCAAACTTTTGCCCAAAACAATTGCCTGCACGTCTTTTGAAATCGGGCCGTTTACCTGCTGAGACTCATAATTGCTAAGTATGGTAATAACCATCTCATGTTCCGGGAATCTCATAAAGTTGGCTTTAAAACCGTTGATGGCCCCAGTGTGGCTTATACGCTTATTGCCACCCGGAGAATCTATAACCAAGCCATAGCTATAGTCTTTCATTACTGGAGTATATATTCGGTCTTTAGACGATTGGTTTAAAAGCTTATTCTCTCTAAGAGGCTGCATCAAATTTAGCCATGTCCTGGGCGGTGCTGTACATGGCGCCGGCAGCATGGCACCAGCTCATATTGATTGATTTCGCCAGCTTACGGTCAGCGCCATCGTGGTTATAGCCTTCTGCCAAACTTTTTACAGGTTTGCTGAACTCAAGGCCGGTGAAACTCATCTTTAAAGGCTTGAGAATCTGCTTTTACAAAACCTTCTCGTACGGCTTGCCTGTTACTTTCTCTATTACCTGGGCTAATATGATAAAGCCTGTGCTGGAGTAATTCCGTTTAGCTCCTGGCTCAAAATCCAGAGGCATATCTTTTATAAGCGTCAGTATATCGTTGGTGGTAGCTGGTTTTGTGTTTACATCTTTCCAATGGTTCACAAAATCAGGTAACCCTGATGTGTTGGAGAGCAAGTGATGCAAGGTGATATTTTCGCCATTAGGAAAATCGGGAAGGTATTTAGCCACCTTATCCTGTACATTTAACTGCTCCTGTAGCTGCATTACCAACACAGACGTGAAAGATTTTGTTAATGAGCCTATGCGATACTTTACTTCCGCCCCGTTAGCTATATCTTTCTCATAGTCGGCCATGCCGAAACCCTTATTATACACAGGATCCCCGTTTTGATAACCATAACAGTGCCGCTAAAGGTGCCTTGTTGCAGATGGACATTCAGGTACAGGTACAGGTTGGCGGTAAAGTCTTGTGCGCTGGCTTTTATACTTACAAGGCATTTCGCCAAAAGTATAAACATGGTTTTGCTACGGCACAACATAGCAGACACTGAGACAAAATGTTTTTCATAGTTTTATTTTTAAAAGTGTTATAGAATACTTTAAGACAAAACTATGTGTGATTACGCCACTGAGCAAGCCCCAGATGGCAACATGTAGAACAGGCATTGCAGGTGGATGAACATGAAAAGTATAGGGACAAGTGAAAGGCAAAAAAATACCCGGCATTTATGGCCGGGTATTCATTAGTCTGAATGCTTCTGCTCTTGATATATCTTTTTCGACGATCAAAGGCGGGTCGTCGTCTTTTGCTACAACCAAAGTATAGTTGTTATTTTTATCCTGGTAATAAATAAGCGTAGTCAGGTCCTCGTATCCGATACTAAAGATCTTACGTGGCTCATTTTTATACCTGTATTTATAATTATCTAATTTTATATTCCTCAATAACCTCATAATCCAACACCTTTCTGGTATTTTAACGGTACTAAGGCCACCGAATGTTTCAAATACCAGAGTTATACCATTACTTTCTTGTTATCTTTATAGGAAAGCTCATTTTATAATTACATTCGAAAATTTTTATCTTACAACATATTATTATTAAGACATTTAAGTTGCACAGATACTAGTACTTTACTTTAACGGAACCCGACAAAATTGTGTTTGCTATCTGTACTTACTTGCCACCTGCTTTACAAAAGCTTTACAGTTTGGATAATATGGTAGACCAGCATCATCTTATCCTGCAGCTTAACCCTACCATGATAAAAGAGCGTTACAGAGAGCTGCTGCAAGTAATGCTACAGAGCAATTATCAAATGGGGGCTGCCTTTAACGTTGTAGGTAAATGTGTGGCCCTGTCTGGTTACTGGGTTAGTGCCAAGTTATACAGCGGCAAGTACCTGGAAGTTGATAACTTTGTGGTAGACGAAGCTTACCACAACGCAGGCATAGGCAAGCTGTTATCGGGCTGGATGCAGCGCGAAACCCTGCGGCTAAAATGTGAACCTTCATACTGGATGCTTATATTACGAACAGCACTGCGCAGCGCTTCTATTTCAGGGAGGGTTTTCATATCAAGAGCTACCATTTTTTTAAAAGCATAATTAATGAGCAATAGCGGAAAGTATAGCTGGCTTGTCTGGCTGTTCTATTTTATTGTCTTTGAGGCAGTTGTTTTTATCACTCTGCAATGGCTCCTGTCCGATTTAGGCATGAGCAACCAGTACCAGGCCGAAAACACTGTTGTGCCAAACTGGGTAAAAGCTGTTATATTTATATTACTATACATTCTGAGCCTGTTATTCGTTGTTATGATGATAAGCAGTTTTGTGCCCAATAAACACCGGGGGCAGTTAATGCGTTGGGTATACCTGGCATTGCTCGGAATGGTAGTAATGTTATTCTTTTTATTTTAGTGATGCCAGCACCAGTTGCCGGCATATTATTTATAAGACCAATGAAAAAGCTAATATATCTCATACTCATTTGCCTGACGGCAGGCTTTACGGCAAACGCACAAATAGGGGAGGTAGAAAATATCCGCCAGGGCCGTTACTTTATCAGACACCAGAATGGCCAGATTATCTATGCAAATAAAGTTCAGCTAAAGTCTCCGATATTTAAGCAGAACCATTTTCTGCTCGACGACTCCCTGAAGTATAACCCGGGTACTGTGGCTGCTTACCAGAATGAGGATGGCTATTTTGCGCGGGTAGATTATGGAAACAGTTACGACGATTTTGCCAAGCGCGTACTCGATGGCCCACGCATCGATAAGTTTTATACTTCGCGCACGATGTATGATTATGGCTATGGTTATAACCCCTATGGGTTCGGAGGGCCACGCACCAGCCGCCGCCGCATCAACTTCTTTTCAAAAGACGATGGTCCGCTCTACCTCATGGACTACAATAACCTACGCGAAGCATTGGCAGACAACGCCGCTAGCATGCAAATACTGCAACAGCACCGCCGCAATAAAGTAATTAATACAGGAGTGTCTATAGTGGGCGCCGGCTTGGTGGCTATTGGCTCGCTGTCATCCATACAGAACAACCAAAGCTCCGGATTATCGCCTCTAGTATATGCTGGGGCCGGCATTTTAGGTGCGCAGCTGGTGTTTAACCTCTTTCAGAAAGACAAGCTAACGCAGGCCATGGAAGTGTATAACTACCAGGTACAACAGTAACTAAAAAGTATAAGCCTATAATTGCATACAGCCCCAAAGAGCTTCTGACTTACTATGGAAAACCTTTTGTTATTGCACGGAGCCTTGGGCTCAGCAGCCACTTTATCGGATATTCAGCAGGCGCTACTTGGCAAGTATAATGTTTATACCCTGGACTTTTCCGGGCACGGTGGTTTGGCTATTCCTCAACAACCATATAGTATGGATCTGTTTTCTAAGGATATACTGAAGCTCCTGGATGACCGGGGTATACAGCAAACGCATATCTTCGGATACAGTATGGGTGGCTATGCGGCTTTATACTTTGCATTGCAGTACCCGGAGCGAGTAAACAGCATTTTTACGCTGGCCACAAAATTTGCCTGGTCGCTGGAGGCTGCCGCTAAGGAAAGTAAGATGCTTAACCCGGAAAAGGTAGAGGAGAAGGTGCCACAATTTGCACATACATTATCTAAGCGCCATGCCCCACAGGATTGGAAACAGGTAATGCACAAAACAGCAGAAATGATGCAACACCTTGGGGCAACACCTGCTCTTACTTCTGATAATATGCCTCAGCTACAGATACCTGTATTATTTGGTATCGGCGACAGAGACAATATGGTAACCATAGAGGAAACAATTTGGGCCTATAAGCTGCTGCCAAATGCCAGTCTGCTTGTGCTGCCTGCCACGCGCCACCCACTCGAAACCGTATCTGTAACCAGAATTACCTCAGAAATAGAACAGTTTACCGGCAATAAATCCCTGCATGCTGCCACCATATAGAATAATATGAGTCTCTTACCATTTACCAAAGCTTTAAAACACATTAAACAAGTTTTTATACTTGCCCTACTTATAATAAGTACAAGCTCTTGTGCCAGCTCTTCAGCCAGTTTTGGGCAGCGCGGTTATACTGAAGAGGGCAAAGCATCTTACTATAGCCGTAAGCTACAAGGCCGTAAAATGGCTAACGGAGAGCCATACCGCAGAGGCAAACTTACAGCAGCTCATAAAACACTGCCCTTTGGCACCAAGGTGAAAGTAACCAACCTCCAGAATAACCAAACAGTAAAGGTTAAGATAACCGACAGAGGACCTTATGCTAAAGGCAGGATTGTTGACCTCTCAGAGGCGGCTGCAAAGAAAATCGGATCGGTTAAAGCTGGCGTGGTACCTGTTAAAATGAAGGTAATTAAGCCTGCTGCAAAGTAGTTAGATAACTATATATAAGCTTACTTATATACTAAAGATCGAACAATTGCGTTACTAGTAACAAACACCAACCTCTGCAATATATCCAAATGATTTATTGTTTTTTACAAGATTTACATTTATTTTTGAGCATGATTAAACTGTGGCAACCCGTACGAGAATTTTTGCCTGTAGTAGCTGTTGTACTGCTGTGCTTAATCATCGTGCCGGTAGATCATGCAAATGGTAATAGCAACGGAAGCAACGGAGCTACTACTATTACCCCTCAACAAAATACTACTCCGGCTGTTACAACTGCAGCTTCTTCTGAAACAACTAAAACAGCTAAGCCTAAAGCGAAAGTAACTGCTATCAAACCGCAGAATAAATCTGTTCTGGATACTGATGTTTTGGATAGCCCGATCGGTTATTTCAAAAAAGCCTTTTCTTCGGAAGAGGATGAAGCAGACGCCGCTTCTAATAGCGGAGCTGTTATGATTACAGTTAAAGCGCTTATCGCTACGCTGCTCTCCACTATTATGTAATCATTTTTTATTGGCTCTGTAAAGAGGCTGGTTGATCAACTCTGCTCCTATACTTTTGCTGTACACGTATAGTCTCTTTCTCTGTTAACCTCCCTTATAGGTATCTTCTCTAAAGTATAACAAAGGCACAATACCCCGATTTATACTTATTAGTTTCTGCTAAAAGAAGTCGCCAAGTATGGCTAGTACAAGGCCGAGCAGTGTGGCAATGAGTTTATTGCGGTTAAAGTGATGGTCAGGGCTGGTTTCGAAAAGTATGGTAGTAGAAATATGCAGGAAGTTGCCCGCCACCAGGCCTGTAAGTGCAGTATAGATAAGCCCATCAGGTGCCTCTTGCGACAGAACTGTATTACTGAAAACAATACCCAACGGGGAGCCAAGAGCAAAGATCAACAACCACAGAAACGCCTTCCGGAAATTCTCTAACCGCGACAGTAGCACCGACATCAACGCGAAGGCAGCCGGAATATGGTGTAAGGTAATACCCAGCAACACCAGGTAAAAGTTATCGTTTACGTGGTGGCTGTGATCTGCTGTGCCATACCTGTGCTCTACAAGTATGCTGCCCTCCAGAAACGAGTGTACAAACAGGGAGCCCAGCAAAAGGAACGGCATAGAACCAACACGGCCATGATGATGGTGCATATGCCCATGCTCTACACCATGTGAGAACAATTCAAGAATAAGTTGCAGAAAAAAGCCGGCCAAGATCCAATAGCCTACACCATAGCCGTTGCTATTCATAAGCACATCGGGCAGCAGGTGAATAATTGTAATTGTAAACAGGTAGGCTCCGCTAAAAGCCAGCGCCATCTTTAGCCACTTAGTGTCTGTGGGCGGAAATATCTTTACCAGAAACCCTGAGAAGACTACTGTAAAGAATAAAACAAGTATAGCTATGATCATGCAGGGGTGGTGCTACTTCTTTAAAACAAAGATCATCCGATCGCTTTGCTCACGGTCGTACTTATTTAGCTGGTAATCTCCAAGTATTTCAACTAAGCGCAGGGGCGTCATCTTAAAGTACTCTATAAAGTCTTCTTCCCGTAAAGCCCGCACCCTTTCCTGAAACCGATATTCCTCTCCGTTATCGGTAAAGCTGATCGTTTTTACGATGAAGTCATGCTCCAAACCACGGTGTATTTTAAACTTTATGCCCTGTACCTCTTTTTCTTCGTCCGTAACTAGGTTTGCAATAACCTTATCAGTGTTCATAAAGTCTATCACCAGTTTACCGCCATGCTTCAGGCTTTCTGTTGTGGCGCACAAGGCAACTACATTTTCAGTTTCGTTATCAAAGTATCCAAAACTTGTAAACAGGTTAAGTATAAAATCGAAGCCTTCCGGCTTGTATACCTGGCGCATATCGTGCACATCGAAGTGTAACCGGTCATTTTCGTACTGCCTGGCATAGGCAATACTTTGCTCCGATAGGTCTATGCCCGTTACATCGTAGCCATGCTGGTTTAAGTATAGGGAGTGGCGCCCTTTGCCACAGGCCAGGTCCAGAATCTTCTCGTGCTGTTTTGGGTGGAGGTAAGCCAACAGGTTGTCCATAAACAACTGCGCCTCTTCCAGATCACGGTCCTGATATAAAATATGGTAGTACGGAGAGTCGAACCACGTACTAAACCACTCTACTTCCTGTTGTGCCATTCGTGCGCTAAAAGCAATTGAGTTGCAAATATAAAGTATTCTAAGTAAAACCGGCTATACGTACAAAGGTAAACCCGTTGTTATAGTTGGCCACATAAAAACCCGTATGCCATAAAAAAGCCTGCCGCAGCTAAGTAAAAGCTGCGGCAGGCTTTTAAGAAGTCAAAAATTAGCGCTTATTTGCGCCAGCTTCAGTGTTTGTCAGCGTTGCTTCTTTCACGCTATCACCCTTCTGGATAGTATTACCCCCCATGTCGTGGTTAGGCATTACTTCGTCTTCCTTCACATGAGTCTCGCTATGGTCTCCTGCATGAGCTGTAGCTTCGCCACCTGCGTCGCTAACGTTATAGGTATTGCGCATACCTGGCTCTACTGTGCTGTTAGATACTTTATTGTCTGGTCTCAGGTCTTTTGGCGTGTCACAAGACACCATAAACAAACCACAAACTGCGGCAAATACTGCGATTACGTTCTTATTCATTTTTGTATGATTTTATACTTTATTTATAGTTGCCTTACTTACAAGTAAAGCAGCAATGCATTCTCTATTAATTATTTACGATTGTCCCATCAGCTTAGTTTATGGTACTGTAAATGCTAAGCCGTTAAGTTTTTGCGGCGCAGCAAACTATCCATCAGCTTAATATCATTCTGGCTGTTGAATATTCTGTAAGGCAGGTAAATAAATACCGGCACTTCAAATGTGCGCGCCAGCCAACCTTTCCAGCCTGTTGGCACCTGCGTACCTGTTGGCGGCTTCAGCCAAAGCATATAAGCATCATCACTGCGCTGTACTTTCTTTATCATGTCCCAGGTCATGGTCATGCCTTCGCGCTCATTGCGCTTCATCAGTATCTGGCGGTTGTCAATATCATAGTTAAGCTTCTCGAACAGTACATTACCCTGCTCTATGCGTGTAATACCCATTACCTGCGCCGAACGCACAAGTATAAAAAGTATAGTTATGATTATGGCTACCGCAACCCACCACCACGAAAAGCTGAAAAGGGCAGGCAGCATAAAGATCGTTAGCGGAATTAAGGCGTACCACCATTCTTTTTTCCAGACTTGTGTTACGGCAATGCGCGTAAACAAGTCTTTGTCCATCTGGTACTTTTTTGTTCGGATGGCACCCGGGGCCGGCCCCTGTGGCGCTCTGAAACCTCTTTGGTTTGGTTGCTGCATAAAATAAAAAATAAAACTCTCTGTCCCGTTTACTCTAAGGCCAAGCCTTTCAAAAGTATCAAGGTAAAAATATTTACTGCTTTACCAGCAGTGTTTGTTTGTTATTAATAAGCTTTCAGGCTTATATCCATACTTTTGATCGAGTGCGTAAGCGCACCTACCGAGATAAAATCCACACCGCATTCTGCCACGGCACGAATAGTTTCTTCTGTTATTCCACCTGATGCTTCTGTCTCATACTTGCCTCCAATTAGGGCAACTGCTTCACGCATCATATCAGTACTCATGTTATCGAGCATAATACGATGTATGCCTCCTGTTTCAAGCACTTGCTTTACTTCTTCCAGCGTGCGCGTTTCAACTTCTATCTTAAGGTCTTTTCCTTTTTCTTTAAGGTAGCGGTGTGTTGCTGTAATAGCCTGCTCTATACCACCGGCATAATCAACGTGGTTGTCTTTTAGCATAATCATGTCATACAAACCAAAACGGTGATTATGGCCACCTCCTATTACCACGGCCCATTTCTCCATAATCCGGAAATTAGGGGTGGTTTTACGTGTATCCAATAGTTTGGTGCCAGTACCTTCAATCAGACTGGTTAGGTAATGGGTATAAGTGGCAATGCCGCTCATGCGCTGCATGCAGTTAAGCACTAGTCTTTCTGACGTAAGTATAGATTGAGCCTTGCCTTTTACAGTCAGGCCTATATCGCCATACTTTACAGGTGTACCGTCCCGCAGCAGCACTTCTACCTCCAACTCCGGGTCTACGGCGTTAAAAATGTAACCGGCCAGCTCTACGCCTGCCAGTATGCCTTTGCCTTTAATAAGCAGTCGTGCCTGGTTTTGCGCATCGGCAGGTATCGAGGCTAGCGAAGAGTGGTCTCCGTCGCCAATATCCTCGGCCAGGGCTCGCGAGATAAACTCGTTTATACTTTTTTCGGTCAGGTATGTCGGTTTCACGGCACAAAAATAAAAAAAGGCTCGGAGTTTATACCGAGCCTTGTTAAAAATCTCATTATTATCTGCTTAATCTTTTATAAAGTTCATCGATTGTATCTTCGATTCCTTCATACGAACCAGTACCGTATAGGTGCCATTCTTGGATGTATACGTGCCTATGGCATATTTCTGCCCTTTATCAGAGGCCCCCTGGTGGCTGTAAGAAAAGTCTACAGGAGGGTTTTTGCTAAAGAAGTTTTTCATCACGAACTCAGCTTGCGTGCTGCTGTAACTCGTAGCGTCACCGCTTTCGAGGGTGATTTCTACTACACTGCTAAAGTTACGCGCCAAATCTTTAGACGAACCAACTTTAATAGCTGACTTTACGCCACCCATCACATCGCCTTGCGCCACGGACTGCTCTGCTGTAAAAAACACAGCAGCCAACAACAACGAAAATACTACCGCAATCTGTTTTAAGTTTTTCATAAATTCTGTTTGTGATCTCTCAACCTCATTATAGCTAAAACTATGCCAAGTAAAGGCTCAGGCTAAACAATGCTAAGTTAGCACGAATATCTAAATATATAAAAAAGAAAGCGCACTTGTGCAAGCTATTTAGCTAAACATTAACGCTTATAAGGCAGTAAACGTCACGAGCCCGGCCAAAGCTTCATTTAAAGTTTATACTTATATTTGTGCCATGGATAAAAAGGTATTATTAGTGATTTTGGACGGATGGGGAATTACCACTATCCCAGAGGCTTCTGCCATTTTAAAAGCCCATACACCTTTCTACGATTCTATCCTGGAGAAGTATCCCAATACATACCTGCAGGCATCAGGCGAAGCCGTGGGCTTGCCAGAAGGGCAGATGGGCAACTCAGAGGTAGGGCACATGAACATTGGAGCTGGTCGTGTGGTGTACCAGGATCTGGTGCGCATTAACAAGACGATAGCAGAACGCAAACTGAGCAGCATGCCTGTACTTGCCAATGCCTTTGCCTTCGCAAAAGAAAATAAGAAACCTGTCCACCTGATCGGCCTTTTATCAGACGGTGGCGTGCACTCCCATATAAATCACCTGAAGGCCCTTTGCACCACAGCATTTGACTATGAGTTGAAAGAGGTTTACATACACGCTTTTACAGATGGCCGTGACACAGACCCGAAGGGGGGCGTAAAGTATATTAACGAACTGGAAGAGCACCTGGAAAACACAACCGGAACGATTGCCTCTATAGTTGGCCGTTACTACGCTATGGACCGCGATAACCGCTGGGAGCGCGTAAAGCTGGCTTATGACGTAATGGTGAAAGGGGAGGGCAAGCCATCACAGAACCTGATACAGTCGGTGCTGGAGTCATATAAAGACGGGGTGACCGATGAGTTTATAAAGCCTATTGTTAAGGTAAACAATGAGCAGCAGCCAATTGCCACCATACAGGAAGGCGATGTAGTGATCTGCTTTAACTTCAGGACAGACCGTGGCCGTGAAATTACGCAGGCTTTAACGCAGCGCGACTTTCCGGAGTACGATATGCACAAGCTTAACCTGCGCTACATTACCATGACCAACTACGACGATACGTTTGTGGGCGTAGAGGCCATTTTTGACAAAGACAACCTGAACAACACATTAGGTGAAGTAATAGCCAAGGCCGGCAGAAAGCAGATCCGCATTGCAGAAACGGAGAAGTACCCGCATGTTACATTTTTCTTCTCGGGTGGACGCGAAACGCAGTTTGAAGGAGAGAAACGCTTGCTGTGCCCGTCTCCAAAAGTAGCCACTTACGACCTTCAGCCCGAAATGAGCGCATTTGAGATTCGTGACGCCATCGTGCCTGAACTAGAGCAAAGATCTGCTGACTTTATCTGCCTTAACTTTGCAAACCCGGATATGGTAGGCCATACTGGTGTATTCGAGGCAGCTGTAAAAGCCTGCGAAGTGGTAGACCAGTGTAATGAGAAAGTAATTACAACTGCTCTGGCAAATGGTTACGACATCATCGTGATTGCAGACCATGGCAACGCCGACATGATGATAAACCCAGACGGTACGCCAAATACGGCCCATACTACCAACCTGGTGCCTTGCATACTTGTAAGCAACGATTTTAAAGGCACGCTGCATCCAGGCAAACTCGGCGATCTGGCGCCAACTATATTACAGCTAATGGGTATAGAAAAGCCTGTAGAGATGGCTGGCGAAACATTGATAGACTAACTCAAAGCGATGGCAAAGTATAGCATAGGTTTAATTCTGGGGTTGCTGCTGGCACTTACCGCCTGCGAACCGCCAGCACCAGTTGATACTAGTGCGGCTGGCGACTATAACCTGACGCTATACCTGCAGGAGCAAAAGGCGCATATGCAGGCTAAAAAGCCAATGGTGCTCAAGTCTGTTACCACTGGCGACAAACCCGTTGAAACCGTTGAGACAGACGAAATAGACTGGGAAGATGAGTTAGCTGTTTTTGAGCAGCTTGACCTGCGCAGGCCGGCCCTGGAGGATTACTACATGAAACAGGAAACTGTTTTAGAAAATGGCGACATAGCTGTAGAATATAAAAAGAAAGAAGAAAGCGAACCGCTGGTGCACTATCTGTACTTAACACTAACTCCTACCCGCCAACTAAAAGAGCTAAACGCCACGCTTCAGGATAAGAACCCGCTGTTTTATTCACGCCGCCATGTAACGCTGCAAACAGAACCTGAAACGGGCAATGTATCCAGCTATCGTATTACAGGCGTTCAAAAGCTTATCTTCAGCGATTCGCTGCATTTTAAGGTAGATGCCAACCTCTAGTAACCTTCGTATAATCTTAGTATATTAGTAGGCCTAAGTCCCTAGTTATCCGGCACTTGCTTATTTATACTTTACTCGCTGCAATTACATGCGCATATTTATACTTTTTGCTTTTCTTGTTTTATACTTTGCTTTACCTGGCGCTGCACAAGTGGCTCAACTGCAACGCAATTGCGGCACAGAAGCTTATATTCAAACGCTAAAGCAACAGAACCCCGCTTTTGAGCAACTACAGCAGCAAGCAGAGCAGGCGGTGCAGCAGGCATTACAGCAGCAACAGCAAAACGGTCAATACCTGCGGCAGGCTACCATTACTATTCCGGTAGTGTTTCATGTACTGTACAACAATACAACCCAAAATGTATCTGACGAGCAGCTTATCTCCCAACTCAACATCCTGAATGCTGACTTTAGAAGGTTGAATGCTGATGCTGCCAATACACCCTCTTACTTCCAGCCATTTGCAGCTGATACTGAAATAGAGTTCTGCCTGGCAACCATTAACCCATCCGGCGAGCCCACCACAGGCATTACCCGCACCTCCACCACCCTCGAATCGTTTAATTATATTACCGACGATGTAAAATATAGCAGCAAAGGTGGCAAAGATGCCTGGGATAGAAATCTGTACCTTAACATTTGGATCTGTAAGATTGACGATAACATTATTGGCTATGCCACGCCTCCCGGTGCACCCGCTTCTGCCGATGGTGTGGTTTTAGATTATACTACAGTAGGCGCACCTCCTTTTAATCGGTTTAACTCTCAGTTTAACCTGGGCCGTACTGCCACGCACGAAGTGGGACATTGGCTGGGCTTACGCCACATCTGGGGCAGCGGCTCTACCTGTAACGACAGCGACAATATACCTGATACGCCAAACCAATACGGAGAAAACTCTGGCTGCCCAGCCGGGATAAGAATTTCCTGCGACGATGCTCCTTACGGTGATATGTACCAAAACTACATGGATTACACCGATGACGCCTGTATGAACCTCTTTACCAGAGGCCAGGCCGCTTACATGCAAGCTGTATTAGGCACTTCAAGGGTTTCCATATTCAGCTCTCCTGTATGTACAGGCACGCTTCGCGCCGATTTTAAAACAGCCGCGGCTCACGACACCCTTGTTGCTGCCGGACGAACAGTAAAATTCTCTGATGCCTCTGTAGGGATCAAGCCTGCGTCATATTTCTGGGAGTTTGAAGGTGGTGTGCCGGCTACATCAACAGAACAGAATCCAACAGTATTGTATCCGCAGCCGGGCAAATTCGATGTGAAGCTTACCATCGTTAACGGCGTATTTACAAGCACCGAGGTAAAAGAGGATTACATACATGTTACCGTTGACGACCTTATCGTATACCCTAACCCAGCTACAGATTACTTAACCATAGAGCAACCGGCCAACATACTTATACGCCAGGTAGAGATGGTGAGCCATGTAGGCAAAACAGTGCTTACGGCAGAGGCTCGCAACAGAGTGTTGCGTCTGGATGTGCGTAATGTGCCTGCCGGTATATATTTCCTGCGCATAACCAGCACCAACGGCACTGCCATTAAAAAAGTAAGTGTGGTGCGATAAGCTTGATAGTTAATGGTTGATAGTTGTTAGTTACTGGAGAAAGATATTCCAAGTATGGCTTTAAACCGGCCAGAATCAATGCCTAATTCCCGAGTTCACGTTACTCTAATAACTAATAACCAGTAACCAACAACCACTGCTTATTCCCCCTGCAGTGTTACTACGATAGTGCGTTTGGAAGCGTGGTTGCGGTGTTCGCAGAGATAAATGCCCTGCCAGGTGCCCAGGTTAAACTCTCCTTTAGAGATGGGCACTGATACAGACGAGCCAAGTATAGCCGCTTTTAAATGGGCCGGCATATCGTCAGATCCTTCTAATGTATGGCGGTAGTATGACTGGTTTTCAGGCACCATGTGGTTAAAGTGGCTCTCGAAATCCTGTCGCACGGTTGGGTCTGCATCTTCGTTAATAGTTAAGCTGGCAGAAGTATGCTTGATAAAAATATGTGCCAGCCCTATGTTAATAGTTTCCAGCTCCGGCAGCTGCGCCACAATCAGGTCGGTAATTAGATGGAAGCCGCGTTTAACAGCAGGTAATCTTATCTCTTTCTGAAACCACATAGTATTACAGTGAGTGAGTGAATAGTTATTCGTTGATCGTTTCAAAAGTATAGATCATTGACTAAAATACCGCTTGCTTATAAAGTATAAAATCATTCACTCATCCACAAACTCACTCATTCAAAATTTAGTCAATAAGCCTCTCGAACGCGCCAGCGTCCGGTGAAGTTATACTACGGGTTTTTCCTTTGAGATCGGTAAGTATGGCCGGCAGAAATTTAGCGGCACTAGAGGCCGGAGATAGCGTATCGAGTTCAAAGTTTGCTTTGGCAGGAGCTTTAAACTTAGGCTCTTTGTTTAGAACGTTGCTATTGTTATCAAGATGCGGTTTGTATACTTCTGTGCGCAGCAGGTTATTACTGATATCAGGACCGGGGGCTAAGGGCGTTATCAGCACTTCATCCACTGCGTTGTAGCTATCAGAATATATAATAGAATTTACCAGCTTTAGCGAGGTCGGCTGGTTTTTGATCTCGGTGCCGGGTATGAAATCAGCCACTACAAAAAGTGGTGTTTCGCGGAGCAGCGGGTTACTGTAGCTCACAATAGTAGAATACAGCACCTCATAATTACCTCCTCCAAGTCCGCCAAAGCCATACTGTCCACAGTTATGTATCAGCGTGTTGATGATCTTCACATCAGAAGTAAATGCCACAATACCATCTAAAAAAGCATACTGTATGGCGCACCCTTCCACCAAAGTTCCTGCTTTTCCGGGGTTACCGATGCGCAAGCCATACAGCGTATTTTTGATGTCAGTATACTTTAGGCTGTTGTTGGCGCTCTTGGTAAGTATGCGTATGCCTTCCCATTGCCCAGGTGCTGTTAAATACTCTGCTTCTCGCCTGTAACCGCCAAATACTATACGTTCTTCTGGTGTGCCCTCTGCTAGCAGTTGCCCGTTTATAAGCAGTACCGACTTGTTGCTGCCGTATACTTTGGTGCCTTTATCGATGGTTAAGGTAGCGCCTTCCTGCACCAGCACCGTATCGAGCAGCACATGGGGTTTATCGTTACTCCAGGTGGTAGTTCCCGTAATTTCTTTTCTGTGGAAGTAGGCATTTTGCCCGTAGGCTACCAGCTTCACATTTTGCGCTTTCCCGTTTGTCCTGAAAAGTATAGAATCGGCTACCAGAAAGGGCAGGTTGGCATCTGAGGGGTTGATATTAACTTTTACTAGTACATAAATGCTGTCACCGCCACGCAGCTCCAGGTTGTTTACAAGTGGGCTCTGCACACCGTTTACTGTAAGTTGGTACGCTGATGCGCCAGCTCCTGCCAAAGCGATCTCGCTTATTTTTACAGCTTTTTTATTCCGGTTGTATACTTTAAGGCGCTTGGTTATACTTCCTCTGCTTACAAATACAGTATCAAACAAAACGGTATCGCCTGAGAACTCCAGTACAGCATTTGGGTCTGTGGTAATGATCTCGTCTTTTGGCTCACAACTGATAAGCGAGAGCAAAAACAACAGGGGAAGTATGGCAAGCAGGTATTTCAAACTTGGTTATTCGTTGTTAGTTAATGGTTATTCGGAAGTATAAATGGTTGAATGACGAAATTGTCGTACTGCTTCTAATCTGAACGGTTTTTACAGAACTGATATTTTGAGGCTTCTTCTCTAAAAGCCTCAAAATTATACTTTAAAACTAAACTTAGGGTATAGCTATCAACAATTAAGCAATTTAACCATTAAGCTTAAATAAAAAAGGAATGCAGCGCGGCAAAAGCTTTACTACATTCCTTTGTATATCAGTTGCTGATGTATTATTCTGCTGTGGCGCCTTCTTTCAGTCGCTCAGCGTTTTCAGCTATACGCAGTTCTTCAACAAAGTCGTCTATACCGCCTTCCATAACGTTAGGCAGGTTGTATACTGTATAACCAATACGGTGATCGGTTACACGGCCCTGTGGATAGTTGTACGTGCGGATCTTATCGGAACGATCGCCGCCGCCTACCATTGATTTACGCTGGGCACCTTCGGCCTCTAGTTTCTTGGCAAGCTCCTGCTCGTAAATACGAGAGCGAAGTACTGCCAATGCCTTATCAAAGTTCTTTAGCTGTGATTTCTGGTCCTGGCACTGCGCCACTAAGCCTGTTGGCAAGTGTGTTAAACGCACAGCCGAGTACGTCGTGTTAACCGACTGACCACCCGGGCCCGAAGAACAGAAAAGGTCTTTGCGGATATCGTTCATGTCGAGTTCAATATCAAACTCCTCTACCTCTGGCAACACTACCACCGAAGCTACCGAAGTATGAATGCGGCCCTGTGTTTCAGTGGCTGGTACACGCTGCACACGGTGCACACCCGACTCAAACTTAAGCTTGCCATACACATCCTCGCCAGACATGCCCACGATAATTTCTTTGTAACCGCCTGAAGTACCTTCTGTGGCATCGATCAGTTCGGTGCGCCAGCCCATTTTTTCAGCAAAGCGGGTATACATACGGTAAAGATCTCCGGCAAATATAGAGGCCTCATCGCCACCTGCACCTGCACGTATCTCCATAATGATGTCCTTGCTGTCGTTAGGGTCTTTTGGGATAAGCAGTTCTTTCAAAAGCTCTTCCATTTGCTCGCGCTGCGGGAGTAACTCATCCAGTTCCTCTTTTGCCATCTCACGGAAGTCCTCATCTTTCTCAGTGGCAATTACCTGCTTGGCATTGTCGATGTTACTCAGGATATTCAGGAACTTCTTATATTCAACTACAATCTTGTCAAGGTCTTTATACTCTTTGTTCAGCGACTTGAACTTCTTCATGTCGCTGGCCACATCAGGCTGGATAAGCAATTGGCTTACCTCCTCAAATCGCTGATTAATGGCTTCTAACTTATCTAACATGGGTCTTGTGTGGTTATAGGCTGCAAAGATACTAAATTGGCGTCTAGATTATATAATCCATTTTGCGATCGGGCAATAATTCTGCAGTCGTAATTATTTCTATGCTATAACTTTAAAGTATGTAGTATAGTTTCCGACACGTTACAGATTTAATAGCATTACGCACGTGCACATTATAAGTAAAAGCTATAAGGGGATAAATTAAATCCATAAAGTCTATTACAGTATTTCCAACTGAAACTTTTACTTTTGGCACTAGTAAACCATAACATCAATAGAATTAAGTTTTACATACCTAAATACAAAACTATGGCCGTTATACTTGCATCAGACAGCGATTTTCAGGAAGTCTTAAACTCAAACCAAAAGGTAGTAGTAAAATACTACGCTGATTGGTGTGGCAGCTGCCGTTTGTTTTCGCCTAAGTTTAAGCGCATGTCTGATGATGAGAACTTTGCCAACGTGGCATTTGTAGATGTAAACGCAGAAACAAGCCCGGAAGCACGCAAGCTGGCTAATGTTACTAACCTGCCTACTTTTGCCATTTTTAAAAACGGCCAGTTTGTAGACTCAGTGGCAGCCAGCAAAGAAGAAGCTGTACTTGAACTTATCCATAGACTAGACGCCTAACTTACCAACATGAAAATACCTGCAATTAAAAAGCTTGTTGAAACCTACAATTTAGAAGAACTAGGAGCTGCCGAAAATGCTCTGATGGAAGAGCAACCATTGACAATAGAGGTAGAAGGAGATGATGAAGGCGAGCAGCTTACCCATGTATATGCCGCCATCTGGATTATAAGCCACATGAACGCAAACAACGTTGACTTTAAGACCGCACTGCGCGAATACACCAAAAAAGTTCGGGTTTCTATAAACTAATTCATTCTAAGTATAAAACAGCAATGGCGCAGTCTGCAGACTGCGCCATTGCTGTTTTATACTTATATGCTGTTTCTTGAGAAAAACTCTTCGGCCTGCTTTCCTCCAGCCTCTGTACAAATGCCACGCACATAGTATAGGTAAATGCTCCGGAACACTTCAGCAAGGTTATACTTTTCCGGCGGAAACACCGCCGGGTTGATCATCATAAAGAATTGCTCCAGTATGATCTTTGTAACCAGTTGTAGGTTCAGGTCTTTCCGGAAGTAGCCTCCCAGCACACCCCGGTTTAATATCTCAGCGTTTACCTGCTGGTTGTCTGTAGTTACATACTCTATGGTTTCCTGCCAGGCTTCCGGAAACTTCTGCAGATCGGCTATAAACACTGGGTTTATCTGATTCATTTTATTAATACCATTCACCAGCAACAGCATGATTTCCTCAACTGGGTTGGTAGCCTTTGCAAGCAGTTCTGCTTTTTCGCGTTTTTGCTGCTCAATGTCAAACCGGGTCACCTGCAACACCATGTTTTCTTTACTCGAGAACAGTTCGTGAAAGGTAGAGGCCCTAATGTCCAGCTTACGGATTATATCAGCTTCTGAGTTGGTTTCTATGCCTTCTCTTTTAAATATCTGGAGTATCTCATCCAGAATCGTTTCCAGAAACGTCATTTTAGTAATAGTAATTTTTATTTAAAGCAGCTGATAAAGAGTAAAGGGCTATACTTGCCACATAATTAGCTACGCAAGTTAGCGCATTTGGTAACAACAAACCAGCATGTTCAACGCAAAAAGGCTAACTACATTAACAGACAGATACTTACAAAAAAGAGCAGTTGCACAAAATATACAAAAAGCGCTAACCGGTTGCGTTTTATAAAAGCTGCTTTCTGGAAGTATAACTGAAGTATAAATGCAACAATAAACCAGCCTACGTAATTTGATAAGGGTATATCGCTTTGGCTCCAGCTCCAAAAATCGAACCGCATGGCCACAGGTTCTATAAAATAATCGAGGAGAACCATTAAGCCGGCGCCAAGTATGGCTTTTGCAATCCAGTGCCAGTTACTGTAGTTGCTGATGTGGCCGGTAACGTAAACCAGCATAAGCCAGTTCAGCCCAATAAGCACGGGTACCTCCCAAACTTTTAAGCCAAGCGCCTGCCCGTAAGTATAATCTCCGAACAATAGGCCGGTATGCACTCCTACAACTTCTGAAAAATAACCGACGGCAAAAACAAGTATGGCGAAAAGTATGAATGCTCTGTTCCAGCTTCTATGAAAGGCAAACAACAGCGCATTGGTAAGCAGCAGATTCATGGGAGTGAGGTTTTGGAAATAAGCAGGTTCACCGCTAAATAGCAAGCCCCAAAAACCCACCGCATGAAATATAACCAGCACAGCCAATGCCAATGGCAGGCCATATTTGTTATACTTATACTTGCGGGTTATGTTCGCTTTTGTAGTAATGGTTTTAAGCATGTTTAGGTGTATTTACTACATGATGTACTGCCGGGGCCAGTTCACCAACAATTTTAGCGGATAACAGACACAAAGGTATGCCGCCGCCGGGATGTACGCTACCGCCGCAAAAGTATAAGCCTTTTAGCTTATTACTGAAGTTTGGGTGCCGCAGAAACGCTGCCATCCTGTTGTTGGAACTGCTGCCATAAAGCGCGCCACCAAAAGAAGAAGTTTTGCTTTCAATCAGTATAGGGTCAAGCACCCGTTCTTCCTCTATCAGCGGCGCTATATCCGTTTTTAACATCTTGTTCAACTTCTGCAGCACCGCCTGCCGGGTGTCTGCCGTCAACTGCTCCCAATCTTGCCCCTGGTTATGCGGCACGTTTACCATTACAAACCAGTTCTCTGAACCAGCTGGCGCCTCCTGTGGGTCTGCTTTGGAGGTAATGTTGATATATACCGTTGGGTCAGGGCTTATACTTTTGTGCTTGAAGATGTGCTCGAACTCCGTTTTATAATCCTGGCTAAAGAAAATGTTGTGCACGTGCAGCTCCGGGAAAGTGCGTTTTATTCCCCAGTAAAAGATAAGTGCAGAACTGGACCGTGGCTGTTGCAGCGTTTTCTCAGGTGCTTTCTGGTTTGGTAGCAGCCTGCGGTAAGTAGGCACAACATCCATGTTGCTTACTACCACATCAGCTTTATATTTAGCCTGGCTGGTTTCTAAGCCTGTTACACTTTTGCCTGAAGTTAAAATCTGCTTTACCGCCTCATTATACTTAAACGTTACGCCTAGTTCTTCTGCCAGCTTTACCAAGCTGGCTGCAATGGCATAAATGCCTCCATCCGGGTAAAATGCACCTATATTGTGCTCCAGGTGCGGAATTATGTTGAGTGTGCCTGGCGCCTGGTAAGGGTCGGAACCATTATATGTGGCAAACCTATCCAGCAACTGCACAAAACGGTGGTCTGAGAACTGCTTTGCGTTCTCCTGGTGCATGGTGGTGGTCAGGCCAAGGTCGGAGAGGCAACTTAATGCTTTCAGCACATCCGGGTTTATGTACGTATCCAGGCGGTGTAGTGATTTATGCAGAAAAGTATCTGCTGTGCCTTTATACAACTGTGCACTCTTAGCCAATGCATCCATGACTGCCTGCTCCGGCACGCCCAGCTGCTGGTTTACCTCTGCTGCAAATTTATCACCATTAGCATAAGCTTTAACATGGCTGCCATCAGCCCAGAAGTAATGGGTTATCGGATCAAGGCGGGTATAGGTAAAGTAATCGGATGGGTTACGGCCTGCCAGGGTAAAAAGCTCATCTACCAGGTGCGGCATGGTAAACAAAGACGGTCCTGCATCAAACCTGTACTTGCCCAGCCAGAACTCCTGCATTTTACCGCCGAAGGTTTCGTTGGCTTCAAAAACAGTTACGTCGAAGCCTTTTACAGCCAGCCGTATACTTGCTGCTATGCCTCCAATTCCGGCCCCGATAACGGCTGCTTTTGTCATAGTTAAATGTACGCAGTTTTATACTTTGTGCAGTAACTGTTTGAACAGGGTAAAGGTTTTAAAGATTTATACTTTACCGAACATCCTCCTGTAAACCGGCTTACGCATACCAAACTGCAGCCTCATCAGCGGATACATTAACAGGTCGAGCAGTTTAAATCCGGTACTGTAGGTAATAATATCGTGGATGATAGCGCCGTTGCCATGCTTTGTAACTAGGTGCTTGTGGTGCCACTGGCGCAAAGGAGGGGGCAACTCCTGACCTTGGTCAATAAAGTATGCTTCGGTGTCGGTTATACTTCTGTCCGTGATCAGGCTGGTCCATCTAAAAGACTTAAAGCCTGTCTGCAGCTCCACTTCTACCACGTCGCCGGGCTCAGAGCCATCAAACCTGATCAGCTTTAGCTTAGGATAGGGAGGAGCCAACTTCCGAAACAGCTGCTCATCGAAGGAATTGAATACCTTGAGGTAATCCTGGGCTACGGCTGTTTTCAGGTGGACCTTCATCTGGTGATTGTTGAATTGTTATTTTGCTAAATGGTTAATCAGTACTTAGCCCAGACGCTCGCAGGGCCTCCGGACACTTCGAGGTCTTTTATACGTCATAACCTCTTCTTCAAACAAAAGTTATACTTTCCCAAAACGAAAGCCGCTGCAATTTATACTTGCAGCGGCTTTTATACTTTCTGCTGAACAACAATTTAACAATTCAGCCATTCAACATTTTAACTCAACAGGTTATCAATATCCTCTTTTGTAAGGCTTTTGATAATGGTCTCGTCGGTGCTGATGAGGTCTGTTACCAGTTGTATCTTCCTGTTTTGCAGGGCCAGTATTTTTTCCTCTACGGTGTCTTTGGTGATAAACTTGTACGTAAATACTGTATTTCGCTGTCCGATGCGATGCGCTCTGTCTACTGCCTGTGCTTCTACAGCCGGGTTCCACCATGGGTCAAGTATAAACACGTAGTCTGCTGCGGTTAAGTTAAGCCCTACGCCTCCTGCCTTTAGCGAGATCAGAAACACCTGTATACTTTTATCATTCTGAAAACGCTCTACCTGCGCTTGCCTGTTTTTCGTATTGCCGTCCAGGTATGTATACGCTATTTCCTTTTCATCCAGAGACTTCCGTATAATTTCCAGGTGCTTCACAAACTGACTAAATATCAACACCTTATGCCCCTTGCCAACAATGTTCTTCGTCATCCTTAGCACCTCCTTCAGCTTACCCGACTCGCCTTCGTAACCGGCGTCTGTCATAAGTGGGTGGTTGGCTATCTGCCGCAATTTGGTCAGGCCCTGCAACAACATAAACTGGGTATTGCCCGGCCCATGCTCTTCCAGGTTTTTCAGAATTTTGTTGCGGTAGTATGATTTTGTCTCCTCGTAGGCATGCTCCTGCTCTTCCGTCATCTTACAGAAAGTGGTGTGCTCAATCTTCTCTGGCAGCTCTTTAGCTACCTGAGACTTATGTCTGCGAAGTATAAAAGGCTTGATAAGCGAGTGCAGTTTACGCGTTTTCTGCTCGTCCTTGTCTTTCTCTATCGGCTTTAAAAACTCGTTCCGGAAAAAATGCTGGTTGCCCAGTAAACCCGGGTTTATAAACGACATTTGCGCCCACAAATCCATCGTGCTGTTCTCTACAGGCGTACCCGTAAGTATAAGCCTGTGCCTTGATTTAAGCTCCCTAACCGAGCGCGATGTGTTGGAGTCCGGGTTTTTGATCGCCTGCGACTCATCCAGTATAATGTAATCGAAATAATAGGACTTAAGTAGTTCAGCATCCAGGCGCACAATGCCGTACGATGTCAGCACCACGTCATACTCTGAAAACAGCTCTACATTCTTTTCGCGGTAAGTACCGGTATAGTTAAGTATCCGCAGGCCTGGGGTAAACTTCTGCGCCTCGTTTATCCAATTATACACCAGCGAGGTTGGCATTACCAACAACGAAGCAGAATCAGCGCCGTTTTCTTTGCGATGTTGCAGCATGGCCAGTGTCTGTACTGTTTTACCCAAGCCCATATCGTCGGCAAGGCAGCCTCCGAACTTATAGTTCTGTACAAAGTGCAGCCAGTTGTAGCCTGCTTTCTGGTAAGGCCGCAATTCCCCATTAAAGCCCGCTGGCAAGGGCTGGTCTTCTATGGTTTCGAACTCACGCAGCTTTTCAAGCTTACGGCTCATAGTTACAGTAGCCAGATTGCCGTTCTGAAGATCGTTTACCAGTGCCATGTGATGCTTTTTAAGCGTTAACTGGTCTTCGCCCTCAGCAAAGGCAAACAATTCTATGTACTGCGTAAACCACTCTTCCGGGATAATAGCTACCTGCCCGTTTGGTAGTATAAACTCGTTGTTTTTGGTAAGGATGTGGTTTTTTAGTTTGATAAAGGGAATCTCGAACTCACCAAAGCGTACGGTACCGTAAATATCAAACCAATCGTTTTTCTCAGTAATGCCTACATCCAGGGTTATCTCACCTATAAAATAGTTTTTGCCGTTCTTCTCGGCTTGTTGTACGGTAAAACCCAGTTCCTCCAGCTCCTGCAAATTATTGTTAAGCCACGAGAATGCATCACTTTTATCCAGAACGGCCTGCCCATTCTTAACTTCCAGCGTGCGTTTGTTTAGTTCTTTTGCAAAATCCTTTTCACGGTTAAGGTCTCGTATCAGCTTATGGAAGATGTAGGAATCCTCTGTTTTCTCCATACTTACGCTTACGCGCTTTGCCTCCTGCGTTTGCACCAGGTGCTCGCCATACATAAAAGCAAGGCTAAATAACACTTTATTACCTCCGCGCTCTGCTCTATTTTCTCCATTTGATTTGGCTGTGGATGTATCTGTGGCCAGTATCTCTGAAAAGGTTAAGTATGGGCTTGGCTCATACTTTTCGCTTTTAATGTCAAAGCCTTTGTTAAAAACATCAAACGACTCTACCAACGGGGCCACGAACTTGCGGTAGTAGTTCTCCTCTAAAGAGCGCGGTATGGCTATAAACTTCTTGTTCAGGAAAGGTTGTAGCTTTTTGCCGTCTATAGGTTTATCAAAGCTGTACACAACATCATTTAGCATAAGCCAGGCCGGCTCATAGCAAACCAAGGATGCATTCTTATACTGGAACTCAAGCTTTTCGCCTGCATACCTTATTCTCGGGAAGTAGTGCGTGTTTTCTTCGTTGCGCATGAAATGGAACAGCACCGAGGCTTTTTCAGGAGCCAGCTGTATTCTTTTCCAGGTTGGTTCGCCGTCTTTGCCCATAATAAACGTTTGCTTATCGTGGCGCAGCAACTCCAGTATCTTACCCATACGCCCCTGAATGTAGTGGCTTATGTTCTCCTGCAGGGATTTATCACCTTTCTCAGGGTCGTATACTTTTAAGAAAAAATCGGCTGGCGATACTTTTTTGGCTGCAAAGCGCTTTAGCACTGCGTCCTGCTGTATTTGGTCTATGAGTTGTATCAGCTTAAAATCGTCGGCATCAAGGCGGGAGGCGAATTCATCGGCGTTTTTAGCAGATATATTCTGATGCTGTAGGGTAAGCTGACCTTTGGAGTTTATTTGAACCACAAACGATTCGAACAGGTATCCCAGATACTCATGTTCAAATAGTGAATAAATTACCTGAAAAGGCTGAGTGGTATAAACTTTCATGCCAAAGACAATTTTAGGACTTCAAATTTAGTCTTAAAATGGCTCATTTCCTACCAAAAAAATTGCTCTTAGCCTTTAATAAGCAACTATTGACTAAATTCTGAGCAAAACAGCGCTGTCTTCTAAAAGTTTTAAATCGCGCTTTATATTTAAGGATATTGTGTGAGGAATATGTACAGCTTGGCAGCCAACTTTGCAGAAAGGCTACCATCGGGAGCAGCAAGTATAATACTAAAGGCTACAGATTTTCGGTTACAGACATTGCTGCAGCTTTGCGTGCAGGCCTGATAGAAACAAGAAGAGTAATTACAATTATGGCCAGGCCCGTGAATACAAAGTCCTCAATATTCATTTTAACGGGGTATGCTTCTACTACTGAAGTAGCCATTCCCATACTTACCAGCCCAAACGTTTGCTGCAGGTTACAGATAAGCATGCCCAGCGTTAAGCCATAAGCTGCCCCGATAAACGCCACTAAAGCGCCTTCCAGCAAAAAAATGTTGCGAATGGTATTAGCTGTGGCACCCATAGAGGCAAGTATGGCAATATCTTTTTTCTTATCGATAACCAGCATCGACAGCGAGAAGAAGATGTTAAGCGATGCGATAAAAAGTATAAAAGCAAAGGTGATAAAAACGAACAGCTTCTCTACCTTAACGGCCCGCAAAAGACTAGTGTGTTGCTCATCGCTGTTCTGTATCTTAAACTCAGCACCCAGCAACTCCTGCAGCGAACGCTTTACCTGCTCAATCTTAAAGCCCTGCTCCACTTTTATCTCAAGTGCTGTGCGTCTTCGGCCATACTCCAGCAGCTCTTCGGCAAAGTTAAGGGGCACAAATACATAGGCATCGTCGTACTGCCGCTCTATGGCAAAAATACCTCCGGGAGTAATATTCAGGCTGTTAAAAGCTCCCTCTGGGTTTAACGGGTTAAATTTGGTATTGCGCGGGTATAGGAACTGCAATGGCACAAATTGGTTGTTTGGCCTTATAGAGAGCTGGTACTGCACGCCGCGCCCAATCAGCGCGTGGTAAGTATCATTATAGATCAATTCGCTGTTCCCCTCTACTACTGACTGGGGTATTTCGTTCTGCTGGAAAAAGTTTTCGCTTACGCCTTTTACTTTAACCACCATTTGTCTGTCGTTATAGCGCAGCAGGGCGTTGTCTTCTATCACCTCCGACACTACAGCCACACCGGGCATTTTCCGGATACGGTTCATAAACTCTGTATCCGTCTCAAACGACTTGCCCTCTACAGCTGTAATTTTAAGGTCAGGGTCGAAGCTTGAGTAAATCTCGCGGATAAGATCCTCCAGGCCATTGAAAACAGAAAGCACAATAATGAGTGCCGCAGACCCAACTGCCACGCCTATCATGGCAATGTTGGATATGATACTGATGATGTTCCTCTTCTTTCTAGAGAAAAAATATCGCTTCGCTATCAGAAAAGGTACGTTCATTTAGTTCGTTGTTTGTTAATCGTTATTCGTTGTTCGGATTTAACAATTAAACAATTTAGCAATTCAACAATTAAATCACTTCCAGGCTTTTACGATCAGGCCGGTGCCTGAGGCATGCTTTCCGTTCACGTCCATCCAGTTCAAAACCATACTTACCGGGAAGGTAAGTATGTAGTAGAATGGCAGTATCAGGAAGAATATTTTGGATGTATTGAGCATCAGCATTGGGTACTTCATAGACAGGCGCCAGGATATTTGCCCCGGCTTGCCATACGAATAACGCGCCTCCACTCTTCTGAAACCTGCCAGTTTTAACTTATCCTGAATTTCTTTTATGTTGTAACCGTCGCGCACATGTTCCTCGATAAAAGATGTTTCATGGTCGCCGTGCACATCTGACCCTCCCTGGTCTGATGGTGTAGAGATGACCAGCATACCGCCAGAGCGCAACGATGCCTGAAAATTTTTGAACACCTCCACATCTTCCAGGATATGCTCCATCACGTCCACCGAAAGTATAAGGTCATAGCTGTTGGGTTCTTTATACTTAACCAGATCACCGATCTTAAACAGCACATTGTGCCTTCCGATTGCTCGTATAAAGCAATTACTGTCAGATATCTGCTCTTCTTTAACATCTACGGCAAGTATACTCCACTTGCTGCTCATGCCCGACATGTAATAAGTATACTGCCCAAAACCAGAGCCTGCATCTAGTATGTACTGCTCTTTGTTTTTGCGGTTGGTTGCCCAATCGCGCAGTTCCTTATGCACATGCCATGTACGCAGCAAGAGCAGGTCTAGTAGATTGTAAAATATACGGCGAAGAAAAGGCGTTTTATTAAATACATCGCCAAGCACGCGCTTAATAGGGTCGTACTGCATAGGGTGAACTAAAGCTTATGCTTTTATTTGGTGTATATGTCGTCGTCTTCGTCTTCCTCTGGTGCCGGCGGTATTTCCAAACCAGAGAAAAGCTTGTCCATGTTGGCCGCGTACTCTGCAGTATCGTCCAGGTAAAACGTCAGCTCTGGTATAACGCGCACCTGGCTTTTGATGCGTTGCGCCAGATGGTGGCGTATTGTTTTGGCATTCAGCCTTACCTCCAGCAGCAGTTCCTGCGGGTTAGGGGCCATCATAACACTTAGGTAAGTGCGTGCCAACCCTAGGTCAGGCGATACACGCACAGTACTTACTGATATAAAAGCGCCCCCAAACAGATGCGGAACCTCACGCTGAAAGATGTCCGCCAATTCTTTCTGAATCAGGCGCGAAAATTTCTGTTGTCTTTTACTTTCCATACGAAGATGCAAATATCATATTAATTTCGCATTTTTACCCCAAAAGCGCCTTACTCATTTCGAGTTGGGCCAGTTTATAGTTTCTTCTAACTCTGTCTTTCCTTGATTAGTTACTTCCGAAGCATACTGCCTTCCCGACTGATCCTGCTGGTTATAATTTACCTTGCTATTCAGCTGCCTTTAATTTTATTGCGCCCTACGGCTACATCGCCAGAGTTGCTGCACATGCTGGTGGGCGAACGCCTGGCCGATGGCTTTAGCATGTACCGCGATGTGTTCGATAACACGGCTCCCCTGTCTGCCATGGTTTTCTGGCTACTTGATCTTTTATCCGGGCGGTCTTTTTTGGCCTACAGGCTTACAGCTGTTATACTTTTGCTATTGCAGGCCATACTTTTAAACGGCACCCTCAACCGGCACAACGTTTACGCCAGCAAAAACTACCTGCCAGCGCTTTTATACCTGGTGCTTGGCAGTTTGTCCTTTGAGTTTAACATGCTTACGCCACTTCTTATAGGTAACACCTTTATTATACTTTCGTTGCCTTATATTATTACACTATCTAAAGAGGGTTTTGATAACAACAGGCTTTTTGTGGGCGGGTTTATGCTTGGTATGGCTGCGCTGTGTTATTTGCCGCTGGCTATGTTTCTTATAGTGGGGGCTTTTGCTGTAATCTTTTTTGCATCCAATACCTTCCGTAGCTTTCTGCTGATGCTGTGTGGTTTTGCCTTCCCGTATGTAGTGCTGATGACCTATTACTTTTACAACGGAGCCTTATCTGAGTTTCTGGAGATGCACTTGTTCCGGCCATGGCAACTGGAGGTTGCCTTCCTGAGGCCCCCGGCTGATGTAGCTAAACTGATGGCCATACCTGCCGTTATAGCCATACTTTCTTTCATGAGTGCTTCATCGCTGCCACAGCGCCTTGTGTTTCAGGTTAAGTTTCAGCAGGTAATGGCCGTTTGGATGGTGGTTAGCTTACTGGTTATTTTTACCCGCGACGAGATTACAGTAGCTACTTTTATACTTGCTCTTCCGCCTGTTGCCTACTTCAGCGAGTTTCTGTTTACTTCAGGGCAAAAGAAATGGGTGCTCAATTCGATATTCCTGATTGCATTAGCCGGTGTGATCATACTTCGGTACCGTTCTGTTTTAAGTATAAACCAGTACCTGGCTTTAGATGAGTCTCCATTACTACTTACAGGTAGTCCCAACCCAATTGTTAGCAATAGCACGGTACTGGTGCTGGGTAAAGACCTGAATTATTATATTCACAATAAACCTGTTACCCCTTATCTTAACTGGGAACTTGCTCAGCGACATTTCGGAAACTTAGATGAGTATCTGGCTGTGTTTGAGATACATGAAAATTTTAAACGCGAAAAGCCAGCCTACCTGATAGACAAGATGGGATTGATGCCTGAGTTAAAGTATAAATTGCCAGCCGTTTTTGGAAATTACGAGCAGGTTGAGAGAGATACCGATATATACAGGCTAAAATAAAAATAGCTGCCTTAACAGGCAGCTATTTTATCAACTCTATTCTGGTGGCGGCCACCTTCAAATTTTGTTTCCAGAAAAGCTTTCACCATTTCTCTGGCTGTTTCTTCTGTTACAAAGCGGGCTGGTATACAGAGTATATTGGCATTGTTGTGCTCGCGGGCTAGTTTAGCCAACTCAGGTGTCCAGCAAAGAGCTGCCCGAACTTCCTGGTATTTATTCGCCGTCATGGCTACTCCGTTTCCGCTACCGCAGATGAGTATTCCAAGGTCTGCGTCGCCGGCTATTACTGCCTTTGCCAATGGGTGCACATGGTCCGGATAGTCTACTGATGCTTCTGAATCAGGTCCGAAATCAACGCTCTCATAGCCCAGTTCAGCCAGTTCCTTTTTAAGCATACTTTTATAAGTATAACCTGCATGGTCTCCGCCTATTGCAATCTTGTTTGCCATTATAAGGTGTTATTTTCGTTAAGTCGCTTCAAATCTTTTGCCCTGATCGATCTTGATATGCTAATACTTGCCTCGTACAGCAGCATCAACGGCATCGAGATCAATAATTGGCTAATCACATCCGGAGGCGTAATAATTGCCCCAATAATAAGTATCACAATAAACGCATGCCTGCGGTACAACTTCATTGTTTCAGCCGTGACCAGGCCAGCCTTTGTCAGGAAGTATACAATCACGGGCATCTCAAACATAAAGGCACATGCCAGGCAAAGCGTTGTTAACGTTGATATATACGAAGAAAGATCAAATTCATTAACAATAGTAGGGTCTACCTGATAACCTGCCAGGAAATTGATAGAGATAGGAGAGACTACATAGTAGCCAAACAGTAGGCCCATTGCAAAAAGTATAGACACAAAGAATACAGCCCCTTGTGAGTTTTTACGCTCCTGCTGGTATAGCCCTGGCTTTATAAATCGCCATATCTCCCAAAATGCATACGGGAAAGCACATGCCAGACCAAGTATAGCAGATACGAGCAAGTGCATTGTAAACTGTCCACTCATTTGCCTGCTTTGTATGGTGAATCCCATTTCTTTTATACACAGCACATCTGAGCCTATACTTTCTCCTATCTGGCACATAACCCTATAACTTAAAAAGTCAGGCCTCGATGGGGCAAGTATAATGTCATGAAACACGAAGCCTTTCGCGAGAAAAGCAATAATCCCAAAAACGAAAATAGAGGCTAGCGCCCTGATGATGTGCCACCGCAGTTCTTCCAAATGATCCACAAAGGACATTTCCTGCGGTTGCTCTTCATCCATGTATGGTTGGTCCATCAAAATGGGTCCTATTCTTAACTAGTAAGCGAAAAGCGGATAATCCTGCATCCACTTGTTTATTTCCTTGCGCACTTCGCTGATTCTGCTATCGTCATCGTGGTTTGTCAGGGTAGCATCTATTAATTCCACTATGCGGCTCATGTCGTTTTCTTTTAAGCCACGGGTAGTGATGGCTGCTGTTCCCACACGCATACCAGACGTTACAAACGGTGATTTGTCATCAAACGGCACCATGTTCTTATTGATGGTGATATCAGCTTTCACCAGCGTGTTCTCTGCCAGTTTTCCTGTTAAGCCTTTCGAACGCAGGTCGATCAGCATCATGTGGTTGTCTGTGCCGCCAGAGATAATGTTATAACCACGCTCAACAAAGGCCTTTGCCATTGCCTGTGCATTTTGCTGCACCTGTTTTACATACGCCAGGTAATCATCAGACAGAGCCTCGAAGTATGCCACAGCTTTAGAAGCTATTACATGCTCCAAAGGGCCGCCCTGCGTTCCCGGGAAAACCGCACCATCCAGTACAGACGACATCATGCGCGTTTCTCCTTTTGGAGTTTTCAGGCCAAATGGGTTTTCAAAGTCTTTACCCATCATAATCATACCACCACGTGGGCCACGCAGTGTTTTATGTGTGGTAGTGGTAACGATATGGCAGTGCTCAAACGGGTTATTCAATAAGCCTCTTGCAATCAACCCAGATGGGTGAGAGATATCAGCCAATAATAAAGCACCTACTTCATCGGCAGCCGCGCGCAGTTTTTTATAATCCCAGTCACGGCTATATGCCGAAGCTCCGCAAATGATAAGTTTTGGCTGCTCACGGCGGGCTGTTTCTACTACTTTATCAAAATCAATGAGACCAGTTTCCTGCTCAACGCCATAAAAAGATGGCTTGTACAGTTTACCAGAAAAGTTTACAGGTGAACCATGCGTTAAATGACCTCCATGCGAAAGGTCAAACCCTAGTATCTTATCACCTGGCTGCAACACTGCTAGCATAACAGCAGCGTTTGCCTGTGCACCTGAGTGCGGCTGTACGTTTACCCACTCTACGCCAAACAGTTCTTTGGCCCGGTCAATAGCCAACTGCTCCGACAAGTCGACAATTTCGCAACCACCGTAATAACGTTTGCCAGGCAACCCCTCGGCATACTTATTGGTCATTACGCTACCCATGGCCTGCATTACCTGATCCGAAACAAAGTTTTCAGAGGCAATTAATTCTATACCATGTGTCTGTCTGGCTCTTTCCTTTTCTATCAGGTCAAATATCGCTGTATCTCTTTGCATTGCTTATGTTAGGTTTTATGCGTTCAAAATTAAAGTATGCCCCGCAATAAACCAATGTTTCAGGTGTTTATCTACGATGGATGCTCTCAGGCAGATTTAGGGCTTTGCAGGTAATTTAAGAAAACAAAAAGCCGCTCCTGCTTAGTAGAGGCGGCTCTTTGAAAAACTATAAAAGTATAATTACTGCTTTATGAACTTTACCTGGTACACCTTTCCGCCAAGCTCAATGGTTAGTATGTACATTCCCTTTTCTAATGTATCAACCATAGGTAAGTCTAACTCATTTGGCCCTTTTAGCACGATAACATCTCTACTATAAATGCGCTTGCCTGCTAACGAGCTCAGGTGCATGCTTGCTTTTACACTTTCATTTGAGTTAAGCACTAGCTTTGATCTGCTGTTAACCGGATTTGGCACCACTTTAGGCTGTGTTTGTTCCTTATAAGCTGAGGTTTCAATTGCCACTATATTGCTATAACTGGAAGTACCGTCAAAGTCTACCTGCTTAAGGCGGAAGTATAGCGTATTCCCGTAGTTAAGCAGAAGCTGCTGGTGTTTGTAACTTGTAGCTGTAGAGCTGTTTCCTACTTTACTTGCAACTGTGGCTACTTTTGTAAAGTTATTCAATGACCCAACAGCCATTTCTATCTCAAAGTGAGAGTTATCCTTTTCAGCTGCTGTTCTCCACTCAAATACTACATTCCTGTCTTTAGGCTTGGCTGTAAAGAAAACTAACTCTACAGGCATTGGCCCAACAGCTGTAGCATTAATAGCCAAGGTATTGCTTGTTGATCCCTGTGTATGTATAACAGACCCAGTATGAGGACTTCCCGCCGCGGTTTCTGCCAGTGGAGCATACCTTACGTAAATTGTGGTAGCATTAAGCCTGTTGTTTGATACACCAGTCAAGTCTAAAGATCGGCTATAGACACCATCCAAAGCAGTTGAGATTGTAAAGGGACTCGTCGCATCACTAATATTAAGTGATACTGCAACTCCATTTGTTAAGCCTTGTCCACTTACCTGATATTGTTGAACTTCAGTGCTGTTAGCAGGCACATCGGTAAAGCTGATTGTGTTGGGGGTAATAGTAATATATGCGTTAGTAATGGTATATGTTGCAGAACTGTAATCAGATCCTCCTGATGCTATTACTCTTATTCTGCCGGTAGTTGCAGTAGCAGGGACTGTTACCCACAGTTCTGTATCGCTTATGACTGAGAAGTTAGTCGTACGAGCTTGATTTATATATATATCTGTTGTCCCAGTAAAATTCTGCCCATAAATTTTTATAGTAGTGCCTATAGGACCTGAAGATGGAGAGAAAGAATTGATTATAGGGGAACCTTCAACAGTAAATGTACCTGAGGAATATCCTTGCCCATTAATAGAACGAACTACAATTGATGCAGAGGAGGCCATATAAGGAACTTTGACTTTAATTTCATTTTCCGTCACAGATAAGAAAGCATTCGACTCTACAGTGCCACTTCCTATATATACATGAGTAGCTCCAGCAAAATTTTGACCTGTTATAGTTATTACATCGCCCACACGTGCAGAGCTAGGATCAAAAGAATTTACAACAGGAGCACCTTCAACAGTAAATATACCTGAGGCAGTCACTTGCCCGTTAAGAGTTGTCACAACCACCCTACCTGTAGAGGCTAGCGCTGGAACTCTCACCCGCAGCTCCGTATCACTTACCATTTTAAAGTCAGTGGTCGAACCAATCCCTATACTTACTTTAGTTACATCCTTAAGATTCTGCCCATTAACTGTTATTTCAGCACCCACGGGACCCGAAGATGGAGTAAAACCGCTGATTGTTGGTGCACCTGTGACTGTGAAATTTGTAGAACTTGTCACTTGCCCATTAAGAGTTCTCACGACCACTCTACCTGTAGAGGCTAGCGCTGGAACTCTCACCCGCAGCTCCGTATCACTTACCATTGTAAAGTCAGTGGTCCATCCATTCCCTATATACACCCTAGTTACGTCCTTAAGGTTCTGCCCATTAACTGTTATTTCAGCACCCACGGGACCCGAAGATGGAGTAAAACCGCTGATTGTTGGTGCACCTGTGACTGTGAAGTCTGTAGAACTGGACCCTTTACCACTGCTAGACCATACTTGCAACTTGCCTGTGGCAGCATACTCATGTACCCTTAGCCTTATTTCTGTATTACTAACAATTGTAAAACTGGCTCCCATTAAACTTCCTATAAATACAGAAGAAGCATTGTTAAAATTAGTTCCCTTAATTATTAACTCATCTCCAACTCGGCCTTCAGAAGGTGAAAAAGAGGTAATAGTAGGAGCAGAGCTTTGTGCTTGGCTATCAACTACAGCACATAAGATGAGCATGCATTTTAACAGTAGTATTGCAAGCAGCTTGCTTTTACGAAGGTGAGCGTAAAGTTGTGCCATAGCCGTTTTTATAGTGTAAAAGTTCTTTCTTAACTGCAAGGTTTAATAATGTTCACAAAATAAGATAATTATTATGTGAAATCAGCAACTTTATATTAAAAATTTCGTAAACGGCTTCTACTAAATATAAAAATGTGTAAATCATATATATAAAAATGTATATGATTTTTTATGTTTAAATCTTTCTTAAAGCTAACAGAACATAGGTTTGTATCTATCTGATTACACTTTTAGCGTCAAACGATAGAAGATATCGCTTTCTTTCCGAAAGCGTATACCTTGACTTCACACTTGGCTATCTATTGACACAGACTCTCTAATAATCAAACAGTTAATTTTTAGTTTTTAGAAGTATTAGCCATAGGTTACTAGCTTTTGCGTGCTACTGCATAAGGCCTGTCAACGTTTGGAAGTATAAACAATTCCTGCGAATCCAGGTCTAGTGCAACAAGGTTACCAAATGCGGCATTTCTAAAGTACACGCATCCTGCATCGAGATTAATTCTGGAGTCTTGGTGGTAAGCTGCTTTTTTTATACTATGCAAAGGAGTAGGAGTATGCCCATGCAATAAACGCTTGTTATTAATCTTGGCCCAGTCAATTTTATAATTGCGAATGTTCAACATTGCATCAGTATCCTTAAAGATATCTTTCTGATTAAAATCGAAGCCTGCATGCACTAAAAAGTAATCTGGCAGCTCTAAATAATAGGGCAGGGATTTGATAAACTGCACATATTTTTCAGGCAATTGCTCAAAGTGACTTATATTAAAGCTCTTTAGAGTCAGCTTTTTTTCTGGAGCGGTAAGGCTCAATGCCTTTTCTCCTTTTTTTGAGGCCTGTAGCAGCATCTGATCATGGTTACCGCGCAGGCAGAAAACCTGATAATGCTGTTTCTGGAGGTGAAGTATAAAATCAATGACGCCTTTGCTGTCCGGCCCTTTATTAACCAGATCTCCTAAAATATATAACTCATCTGTTTTTTTGAGCTTTAGCTGTTCCAATGCCATAGTTTTAAAGGTATGGGCACAACCGTGTATATCAGTCAGGGCGTATCGGGCCATTGCGGTACAGGCTAGGTGTAAGCAAATATAAAAGAAAATAGCACCCGTTTATGCAGGTGCTATCTCTGTAGTGAGCGTTAGGTAACGCTTAATTATATTTATTGTTATCTATTTCCGGCTTGTTAGTGTTCCGGTTAGGGTTGTTAGTTTTAAGATTTTCCCCTGCAGCCTTGTCCGGCCCCTCAGTATGCTTCTTCTTTAGCTCTTCATGCTGTGCCCTTGTCTGATTTGGGTCAACTGGCTTGGCGCCTGCATTTTTGTCCTGGCCTCTGCCTGTAGGTTTTCCTTTATTTTCAGAGCTTGGTTGTGTGTGCTTATATGATGGCATAATGTCCTCCTTTGTATTAGTTACTTAATTAAATTTACGTACCGCGACCTTCATCTTCGGTTCGCATATTGTCTGGCGGCGGCGTACCGTCATCGGCATAATCGTTTACGCCAGTTGCGGATGGTCCTTCAGAAGCAGTGTCGCTACCAAAGCCTTCTTTACCGTCGCGGTTACCGAAGCCACCTCGCTGGTGTTCGTTTTTTGGCGGATCTGCCCCGGGTATGATATGCCCGGCCCTCATTTCCTCTTCGCTGGTGTCGTCTTCTATTACTCGTATGGGCCGCTTATTAGGTCCCTGGCCTTGCAACCTCGTCTCGTTATCTTTATTTTCAGCCATAGTGCTTCTTGTTTTAAATCATGCCCTTTAAATGCTTCAATTTTTATTGTTTTACTCTATTTTATGGGCTATGGTTTAACTCTTTTTTAAGAACCAACCTGTTCACCGCCATTCACATGTATAATTTGCCCGGTTATATACGACCCATCCTCAGAAGCCAGCAACACATAGGCCGGAGCTACCTCGGAGGGTTGCCCAGGACGCTTGAGGGGAACGTTGCTGCCAAACTCTTTTACTTTTTTAGCGTCGAATGAAGCCGGAATAAGGGGAGTCCAGATAGGGCCGGGGGCTACACCATTTACTCGTATGTTTTTTTCGGCCAGATTAGCCGACAACGATCTGGTAAAAGCAGTGATGGCCCCCTTAGTAGAGGCGTAATCCATGAGGTGATGGCTGCCGCGATAGGAGGTAACAGAGGTGGAGTTGATAATACTGCTGCCCTCTTTCATGTGCTCCAAAGCTGCCTTTGTTATGTAAAACATGCTAAAGATGTTTGTTTCAAATGTTTTCTGAAGTTGATCTTTTGAAATGTCCTTCAGGTCCTGTTGTTCGTGTTGCTCTGCCGCATTATTTACGAGTATATCCAGTTGGCCCAGTTCTTTCACAGTTTGCTTCACGGCTTTTTTACAAAAGGCCTCATCGCCAACATCTCCGGCTATCACCACACATTTACGACCTTCTGCTTCGATCATTTGCTTTGTAGCGTCTGCATCTTTGTCCTCATCCAGGTATACGATGGCAACATCCGCCCCTTCGCGGGCAAAATGCACAGCCACGGCACGGCCAATACCACTGTCTCCGCCTGTTATCAGGGCTACTTTTCCTTTTAATTTGTCGCTGCCTTTATAGTTATCACGTATTACCTCTGGCTCAGGATTCATTTTATACTCGTTTCCTGGCTGGTCTTTCTGTGTTTGGGGCGGCATAGACTTAGGTTTCTTATCCATAGTTTTCATAGCTTTATAGTATAAATATGCATTTTGTATTGCTCTAGCCTATACGCCTGTTTTTCAGGCTGTGTTCTTTCAGAGCTACAAAGTCAAACAAAAGCAGCAGCAGAATAGACAGTAAACCAGTCTATCTTTAAGTATAAATTTATTAAAAAACTATGTGGAGAGAAGAAGATAACATGCTAAAGCGATCGCTTAAGTTTAAGGATTTTAAACAAGCTATGACATTTATGAACCAGGTGGCCGAGGTGGCCGAAGAATTAAACCACCACCCATGGTGGAGCAATGTATACAATAAAATAGAGATTGAGCTTACTACACACGATGCCGGTAACACTGTTACCGAAAAGGACTTTGAGCTGGCTCAGAAAATCGACCAGATTTACGACAGTTTAATTGTTGACTGATACTTTTACAAAGTATAAATGTTGATCTCTTTTTAGACTACTGCGTTAGGGTTTTATACTTTAGCCAACAAACAATCAGCAATTATCAATCAACAATTAAGTAGTATCTTTGGGCTATGCAGGAACCTGAGAAAACCAATTTATACTTAGTGCCAACACCTATTGGCAACCTGGAAGATATAACCTTGCGGGCAATACGTGTGCTGAAAGAAGTGGATGTTATACTTGCCGAAGATACCCGCACCAGCGGCAAACTGCTGCAGCACCTGGGCATTGAAAAGCGCATGCATAGCCACCATCTGCATAACGAACACAAAGCCACTACGCACTTAGTAGACCGTATGAAAACAGGGGAGGTGATGGCTTTGATCTCTGATGCCGGCACACCGGGCATATCTGACCCTGGTTTTTACTTGGTGCGTGAGTGTCTTAAAAATGATTTGAAAGTAGAATGTTTACCTGGTGCCACAGCCTTTGTTCCTGCACTGGTAAAATCCGGGTTTACTACCGACAGATTTACATTTGAGGGTTTTCTGCCTATAAAAAAGGGACGCCAGACACGCCTGCAGAGTTTAGCAAACGAAGAACGCACCATGATCTTTTATGAATCTCCTCACCGCCTGCTAAAAACACTTACGCAGTTTAAAGAATATTTTGGCGGAGAGCGCATGGTCTCTGTTTCACGTGAAATATCCAAGATGTTTGAAGAAACCATTAACGGGACTTTAGACGAACTTATCCATATTTTTACCACCAAAGCGATTAAAGGCGAGTTTGTAATTGTACTGTCAGGAGAGAAGGCTGGCAAAGCATCAAGCGCCGAATAAAGTATGAAAGGATTCTTTAAAAAGATTAGCCTGTTTTTACTGTTGTTATTTTTCGCAGTGCAGGCAAAGGCACAGTTCGAAGGGTTAAGCATTTCACCAGAGGCTAAAATCAGTTTGATCACCTGCTCCAGCGGCGATGATCTGTATGCTGTATTCGGCCATAGTGCTGTTCGGGTTCAAGATCCGTCTCTGGGTATGGATGTGATCTTTAATTACGGCACCTTCGATTTTAATGAGCCTAATTTTTATCTGAAGTTTGCACGTGGTAAGCTTAACTATAAATTATCAGCAGCGCACTTCCAGGATTTTGTGTACAGCTACGCCCAGGACAACCGCTCAGTGTTCGAGCAGGAATTAAACCTTACACCTGAGCAGAAGCAGAAATACTGGCTGTTTTTAACGAACAATTACCTGCCAGCAAATCGCTTTTATCTCTACGACTTCTTTTTTGACAACTGTGCTACCCGCATACGCGATGGCCTGGAAGCTACTTTCCCGGACCAAATAAAGTATAACCTCGATTACCTGGATAAAAACTACAGTTTCCGGAACCTGATCGATCTATACTTGCCGCCGCAGCCTTGGGGAGATTTTGGTATCGACCTGGCCTTAGGAGCAAGAATTGACCGTGAAGCAACTCCTTACGAATACATGTTCCTGCCGGACTACCTGTCAGAGGGTTTTGAAAATGCCACCATCACGCAGAACGGGCAGGCAGTACAGCTTACAGGAAAACAGGTGCCGGTTTTTGTGCAGGAGCCACCAACAGAGCAGCCCTTTTCGCTGTTTACTCCAACTATACTTTGCTGGATACTTTTTATAGTTGCCGCAGTTGTTACTTTCCTTAATTTTAAGAAGGGCAGCCGCTCCCGAACATTTGACTTTATACTTTTCTTTGCCGCCGGTTTGCTGGGCATTGTTATGCTGCTGCTTTGGTTTGCCACCGACCACCAGGCAACAGCCTATAACTTTAACCTTTTGTGGGCCATACCTACACATGTTGTAGTAGCGTTTTTACTAGGCAAGAAAGTATTACCTACCTGGGTGAGAAAATATATGGCCATAACAGGATTAGTAACCGGTATACTTACTATTTCGTGGTGGCTGATACCTCAGGAGCCTCACGCCGCTTTTATACCATTGGGTTTAACCTTGTTCCTGAGAGCCGAGTATATTGCCTGGTTTGAGAAGAAGAAAGAATTAGTAACCGCCAAAGCATAAACTATGAACTTACACCAGCTTAGCCAAAACCTAAACATACTCGCCCGAAGAGTAGGCGCTTTTATCAAGGCAGAGGGCGAAAACTTTGATCGCTCTAAGGTAGAGATGAAAGGCTTTAACAACCTGGTGTCTTATGTAGATAAGCAGGCTGAGGAGCAGCTGGTAGAAGGCTTGCGTGAATTATTGCCCGAGGCCGGCTTTATTACCGAAGAGGAGACGGACAATACCAAAGGTGAACGCTTTAACTGGATAATAGACCCGCTAGATGGCACCACCAACTTTACGCACAGCTTACCGGCCTATTCTGTAAGTGTGGCCTTGATGGATGGCAAAGAGGTAGTGCTTGGTGTAGTATACGAACCAAACCGCGACGAATGCTTCTGGGCTTACAAAGGCGGCGGCGCTTTTTGCAACGACAAACAAATTAATGTGTCGGAGGCTAAAACGATCGGAGACTCCCTTATAGCAACCGGCTTCCCGTACTACGAATTTGGCCTAACCCAACAATACTTAAAGGTGCTGGGCAGCTTTATGGGCAAGTCGCATGGCGTGCGCCGACTGGGCTCTGCCGCTTTAGACTTGGCGTATGTGGCCATTGGCCGGTTCGAAGGCTTTTTTGAATATAACCTGAATGCCTGGGATGTGGCCGGAGGTGCTATTATTGTGCAGGAAGCAGGCGGCAAACTATCTAAATTTACAGCAGGCGGAGACTACATTTTTGGCCGTGAGATTGTGGCCAGTAACGGGCATGTTCACCAGGAGATGCTCGATACAATTGCCGAACACTGGAAAAGCGCCGGCAAATAAACTTTTTATACTTTTGCAGAGTTACGTTAACATATGGTACAAGAGCTCATCATACTTCTGGTTTTTCTGGCAGCTGCTTTTTACATGGGCCGTTTAATTTACCGCAGTTTTGCAGCTAAAAGCGGCTGCGTAAAAGGCTGTGGCACTGCATGCTCCACCATCGACTTCAAAAAAATTCAGCAAGACCTGGAGAGATCAATGAATAATTAGGTAATTAATAATGAGTTATGTCGAATAAGTAATCAGTAATACTTAATCACTTAAATTCATTATTGATTCGTCATTAATTCTGTATCCAAACTTTGTTTTTGCGTATAGTTCTATACTTACCATTAGAACACAAAACATACGAACTGTTATGCAAGATAAAGTTGAAGAAAGATCCCTTGTAAACGTACTTAACCGCCTGCGCAAAGACGGCTACAAGTATGATTTTAAAGTTTCCGGCGACGGCAGACTTTGCACCATGGAAGAGAAAGACATGTTTGGGCCAGAGCAGGTTCGCATTGTTGACTTCTATAGATTTGAGGGCGAAAGCGACCCGGACGACATGTCTATACTTTACGCTCTTGAAACAAGCAGTGGCTTAAAAGGAACCATCTCTAACTCTTATGGCCCTTATGCTGATGAAAGTGTAGATAATTTTCTGAAGCAGGTAGAAGACCTAGGCAAGAACCTGGATAAAAAAGACAAGTAAAACAGAAAGGGCCGATGCAAAATCGGCCCTTTCTGTTTTAAATCAATTTATTGCTAATTTTCGTTAGTTCGGCCTTCTTTTAAAGAAGCATTTATACTTTGCAGCTCATCGCTTAGCCTGTCGCCGCCCTTAATTGCAAAGTCTAGCGTACGGATAGGGAATGGAATGACAATGTTATTCGCATCAAAAGCCTTTTTAATGCGGATTATCGCATCGCTTTTGGCTCCAACATAATCTACCTGCCGGCTGTAGCTTACCCAGAACCTGGCCTTAAAGTTGATGGAGCTGTCTCCAAAAGCATCATACATCACCTCTACGTCACGGGTTTTAACCCGGTTCTTCACATCTTCCAGCGCCTCTATCACAATTTTCTGTACCCGCTCCAGGTCTTCGGCATATGAAATACCCACCTCCAGGTCTACGCGCCTGGTCCCATGAAAAGACAAGTTTGTGACGGGATTTTCAAATACCATCTTGTTGGGCAGCTTTACCAACTCACCCGTTGGCTTACGTATATCTATGGTGCGTAGAGTTATGCGTTCAATCACACCAAAGTAGTCATTAGTCTCTATCATATCGCCTACACCAAATGGTTTCTGCACAGCAATAATCACCCCCGAAATAAAGTTGGCCGCAATATCCTGAAAGGCAAAACCCAGGGCCAAACCAATAATACCAACACCAGCCAGCAGCGAAACAACTACCTTATCGAGCTTTAAAACACTTAGTACAAAGAAAAAGCCAATAAGTATTAGCGTTAAGTATAGTAATGTGGAGATCAGGTTGTTAAGTGCAGTACTATGAGAGAAACGGCTTATTACATTATCTAACCCTCTGCGAATTACCCTGGCTATGTAAAAGGTTAATATTAGCAGGATAAGTGCCACAAAAAGGTTTGGCAACAGCAATATTATCTGGTTTCCCCAAACCTCCAGCTTGTTAATTAGCAGCTCCAGGGCATTGTTGATGTCTTTCATATTTTACAGTAATGTTATACTTCTACTTCAGATCTGTCTTTTTCAAGCCCATACTTTGGTACCTTCCGTGCAGTTGCGGCACATCTCTATATTGGCACGGGAGCCCAGCAGTGTTTGCCGGAATTTGTTATACTTTGGCCCGCGCCATACATCTTTAAAGCTATGCTCTTTTAAGTCTCCCTGCCTGTATTCGGCGTCTTTATCAAAGCAACAGGGCACTACCAGGCCATCCCAGGTTATTACACAGGAGTGCCACATTTTCCAGCAGTGGTTTAACAGTTTGTTTTTGATCGTATAGCTGCCATCGCCATTATTTTTATACCTCGAGTAATAATCTATAGTGGGTATAAGCGGAGAGCCTTGCTCATAATCATAGATCTGGGCTGTTTTAAACACCACCTCATCTACACCCAGCTCCTGCGCCAGTTGCTGTACGTCCTGCAATTGGTGCTCGTTGGGCCTCACCACCAGAAACTGAAACATGACGTGCGGTGTTTTGGACTTCAGCTTTTTTTTCCAGTTTATTATGTTGCGTGTACCCTCCAGCACCTTATCCAGTTTGCCGCCAACCCTGTAAGCGGCATAAGTTTCCTGGGTAGTACCGTCAATAGATACTATCAGGCGGTCCAGTCCGGATTCTACGGTTTTACGTGCTGTTTTATCGTCTAAATAATGCGCATTGGTAGAGGTAGCAGTGTAAATGCCTTTGCCGGACGCGTACTTTACCAGTTCCAAAAAATTTTTGTGCAGGTATGGCTCCCCCTGAAAGTAGAAGATGAGGTACAGCAGCCGCTTGTGAAGCTGGTCTATGGTGCTTTTAAAAAGCTCGTCGGGCAGCATACCGGTTGGCCTGGTAAAAGAGCGCAGGCCGCTGGGGCACTCAGGGCAGCGCAGGTTACAGGAGGTAGTCGGCTCCAGCGATATACTTAAGGGTAGCCCCCAATGTACGGCTTTGCCAGTAACTTTAGAAACCAGGTAGCTGCTTACAACCTGTGCTGCATTAAAGGCACGCTGCGGCGTCAGTTTCGACAAAAAATTAAACCCATCGGTCAGGTGCAGCTTCATGTGGTTATGTGGCTAAAGTATAGCTAAAGGCTTTGTAGTTGGTAATTCTGTATAAAATAAAGGGCAGCCGTTCTGGCTGCCCCTCTAAGTTATACTTTCTGGTTTTAAAGACCAAAAACAGGTTTTCTTAATACCTGAACAAGGCCTTTACGTTGCCTTGTGCTTCGCTTAACTCGTTTAAACCGTTGTAGCTGCTTACAAATACTTTGCCGCCCTGGGCAATGGTTTTGATAGCTGCCAGGTTTATCAGGTCGTGGTCGCCGCGCTGATACTCTTTGTGCACCTCTGCTGTTGCTTTTGCTGCATCGTAGCTGCCCCAAACAGGCTCGCTTGGCGAGATAAATAGCGTGTCTACACGGCCATGAACTGCCTCTGCGGCCACAGTAGCAATATCTTCAGAGGTAGAACCGGTGCCTGCCACGTTTTGATAACGTGTTAGTGAATCAGTGTGGCTTTGCTGCATAATTGGCTTAATTAATTTCAGCGCTTTGGCATGCAGGTCGTTTGCATTGTCGATTCCCTCGTTAATGTTAATGTTGTCCGGCACAATGTTTTTATACTTGCTGTGGCTTCTATAAAGGCTGCAGTAATGGTCTACGCCGGCAAGCACCAGCGGCTCATGTGAATCGTGCAATATTTTTTGCATGCTGTTGTCTATCTCTAACACAAACTCACGCACACGCTCATGCTCCTCATCGCCTTTTGTAGCCCCTGGTCCATGCACAATGTTAGAGCCATTTACAGTGGTAGTGGAGTTAGTAAAATCTTGGTCGTTTCCTTTCACGTCAAATTTCAGTGCTTTATTCATCGTTTCCGGAACAAAAGAACTGATATCTATAGGCCTGATCTTCTCGACGGTTGCCTCATAGAAAGCTACTTTTTCACGATACAACGAAAGTATAAAGAAACGGCCATTCTGGCTCAGGATAGGAAGTATAGGCGTAAAATAAAAATGGTCCAGCACATACACTACATCAGGCATGGTAATAGGCAAGGTATAGTGGCTGGAGAAGCCCTTGGTAATAAAAACGGCAAGTCCCTCTGCCTGGTGGCGCCAGAAGTTACCGTCGTTTAAAAGCGCCTCTGCGGGCTTCATGTATTCTTCTATCTCGGATTCCGGTACGTCATGCCTTGCCAGTAATGCTCGTGCCTCCCTTATTTTATTTTTGAATAGTATGTGGTCCTGGCCGTTCAAGGCTTCTTTGCCTCCACGGTGAGTAGGTATAAAGATCGAAATGCAAAGTGCATTCTTCGTGTTGTTCTGCGAATTAAGCAGTTTCTCAATGTCATTTTTATTGATCAATGCCATAGTTTATTTTGGTTAAGTATTAGATCTGAAACAATGTTATTTACTCATTTTAGAGCAATAAGGGGGTAGAAGTTTAGTACGCATCTATACTAAGAACGGTTATTGAGCGGCAAAAGATGAAGTTTATACTTTTAATTAAAGGCACAAAAAAACCGCCTGACACTTTACAAATGCCAGGCGGTTGCTTTAAACAGGTAACACAGACTATTTTACCGATGCCTGCGCTTCATTTATATACTTTAAAATATCGTTTGCGGCTTCTCTGTCTGTTGGCCTGCGTGGTTTTATACTTATAAAGCCGCCTTCTTCATCTATCAGGAAATAAGCCGGAATGTCTTTCAGGTTATAGCGTTTTACCAAATCGGCATCCATTCCTTTTAAGTATGCCTGTACGCCCTGCAGCTTTCTGCCGGTTACGGTCTTTTTCCATTTTTCCTCGTCCTCATCCAAGCCAACGTTTACAAACACCACCTCTTTATCTTTAAGCTGGCTGGTAAGCTGCTGCAGGTTTGGCATCTCTACCATGCAAAGGCCGCAGGTAGTACTCCAGAAGCTAAGGTATACTATTTTGCCTTTAAAGTCGCTTAGCGAAACGGATGCACCATTAGTATCTTTTAACTGGAAGTCGGGGGCAGGGCTGCCAATGGCAAACTCCTTGTTCTGGTTATAAAGCTTTGTAAAATAGGCATCAAGTTCAGGAGCTTTGTTATTTGCCCTGAAATCCTGCAGCATCTCCCCGGTATACTTCAGGTGGCCCAGTTGTATTGACTGCTTCAGGATATGCGCCTGTGCTACTGCTTTTGCCTGGCCCTGTAGTTTTTGCCCGGCAATGGTGTAGGCTGTTTTAAAGTATGATTTATCGCTCTCTTTTATGCCAGCCTCGGTAGTATAGTATTTGGCGTAGTTTCGCAGAAATATGATAAAAGTATAGCTGAGCAGGTTATCTGGGCTGTTCAAGTCCAGGTGGCCAAGGAAAGTATAAAACTCTTCAGATGGCTTCTGTAAACGCTGCGTCATCAGCACACTTTCGCGCAGGCTCTGGTAAGTTATTTTATCGTTGGCGTATCCAAAGTTTATCTCAGCCAACGCAAACTTCCTGAACTTGTCAGACACAGGGTTTTTAGCGGTATACTTGTCCAGATTTTTAAGCTGGTCTTTTTTGCGGTGCTCCAGAAATGCGGTGAATTCCTTTTCGGACAGCTTAATATTGTCAGGCATTACCTGGTATTCCTCTACCTCGTCAAAGCGGCGGGTGTACATTGCAAGATAATTGTTTTCGTTAGCGCCTTTGCCTTCAAACTTGATGGTCTTGAGGAATTTATCGCCGTTAAAAACAAGGTTTAGTTCGTAACCGGGTTCCAGGTAAACCGGCACCACTTCGTCGCCGTGCAGCAGTTCTGCCACAATGGCGCTATTTACAGGCACCTCCATCTTAAAACTGCCGCCTTTCAGTTGCACCGTGTTTTGCACCTCTTCAGGTATCAGCGGGTTTGGAGTAGTTGCAACTATTATTTCGTTGGAAAGCGGGTTTATTACCTTGCCTGTAATAATAGCTTTTCCTTGCGCAAAAACAGCCTGAACCTGCACCAGCAGCGTCAGCAACACGAGTAAAGATTTGTGTTTCATAAAAAGTATAGAAAAGTATAACGTTGAATGCAGTACCTGCCAGAATATAAAAACCACTAACTACTTGTTAGTCAGTTATACTTTGGCTGCTTCTACACAAACATCACCCTCAACAGAAGTGCCGAAGTATAAAATTCCAGTCAGCAGCGAATTTCTGTAAAATACCAGAATCTACAAACTATACCTTAGATTAACACAAGGCAACTTATCCGAATAAACTGCTGAACACATTCTCCAGCCTGCCGAACGCATGTATGTTGATGGAGAATTTGCTGAAGTCTACGCCTTTCTTGTTATACTTTGAAATGTAGATGTCTTTAAAGCCCAGTTTCTCAGCCTCGCTTATACGGTTCTCTACACGGTTTACAGCACGTATTTCACCTCCCAAACCTACTTCTGCTGCAAAACACGACGTGCTCGGGATGGCTATATCCTCAAAAGACGAAAGTATAGACGCACATACGGCCAGGTCGAGGGCAGGGTCTTCTACTTTTAAGCCGCCGGCAATATTTAAAAATACGTCCTGGGCGCCTAGTTTGTAGCCTCCGCGCTTCTCCAGTACAGCCAGCAGCATGTTCAGACGCTTGGCATCGAAACCGGTGCTGGCACGTTGCGGTGTACCATAAGTAGCCGGACTTACAAGGCTCTGCACTTCGATCAAAAGTGGCCTGTTACCTTCCAAGGTTGCTCCTATACTTATGCCGCTAAAAGCATCTTCGCGCTGCGATATCAGGATCTCGGATGGGTTGCTTACTTCGCGCAGGCCGGAGCCCAACATCTCGTAAATGCCCAGCTCAGACGTAGAGCCAAAACGGTTCTTAGTGGTGCGAAGTATACGGTAGGTCATGTGGCGGTCGCCTTCAAAAGTTAAAACCGTATCTACCATGTGCTCCAGAATCTTTGGGCCTGCCAGGTTGCCTTCTTTGGTAATGTGGCCGATCAGGAAAACAGGTGTGCCACTTTCTTTGGCAAACTTCAGCAGCTCTGCCGTACACTCACGCACCTGACTCACACTGCCGGCACCAGCCTCTATAAAAGAGGAGTGAAGCGTTTGGATAGAATCTATCACCAGCACTTGCGGCCGCAGTTGCTCTATTTGTTTAAAAATATTCTGTGTGCCAGTTTCGGTAAGTATAAAACAGTCTGATGTCTGGGCCAGAAGGCGTTCTGCACGCATTTTAATCTGCTGCTCGCTTTCTTCACCGCTTACATAGAGCACACGAAGCCCTGTCAGGCTAAGGGCAATCTGTAACATTAGCGTAGATTTTCCTATGCCTGGCTCACCACCTATCAGCACCATAGAGCCCGGCACAATGCCTCCGCCCAACACACGGTTTAGCTCCTGGTCCTGAGCCATAATGCGGTTCTGCTCCTGGTAGCTTATGTCGGCAATTGGCTTAGGCTTGTTAGAAACCTGAGCTGAGCTGCTTCCTACTTTCCAGACACTGGTCGGAGTAATTTCCTCACGCTGCACTACCTCTTCCACATAAGTGTTCCATTCACCGCAGGCCGGGCATTTGCCTATCCATTTAGCTGATTGCGCGCCACAGTTCTGGCAGAAGTATGATGTTTTTATTTTAGCCATTTAAAGTCTTAGATCGTTATTTTGTGTTCGTTTTTCGGGTATACTCACCCGGCTTTTCAGAACAAATTTCAGCGGCAGAAGGATCAGTTTTTATACTTAAATAAAGGTTTATTTCTGCAGCTATTAAAGTATAAAAGTACATATTTCCTGCCGATAAACAGCTACTTTCTCACAGTACAATGTGCTGCTATCAGTAGCTTAAAAATACATATATTTATAGCTTTACTTTATTAAAATAAATCTATGAAACAAACTTTACAAGCCGCTTTTCTTCTGTTTGTGTTTATACTTACCAGCTCAGCTGTGCAGGCCCAGAGTAACACAACACCTGCCTATCTTATTACTGCAAAATCAGATACATTACAAGGTATTCTATTGAAAGAGAAGAATATGTCTGAAAGTATTAATTTCAAACAAACAGGCAGCGAGGACTTTCAGCGTTATCCAGCAAAAGATATTAGAGGGTATAGCACAAGCAACAGTATCTTCTATGAATCAAAAGAGGTAAAGGTAGGCAAAGAAGACAGAGTAGTTCTTTTAAGAGTGATTGTTGATGGACCTGTAAAACTTTACAGCGGTAGTGGTTTAATAGATGGCGTAGAGTTTTATATACAAAAGCCGGACTCTCCTGTTACTCAACTATACCAGGGCTACTATAAAGGCACTATTTCATCTGTTACCAGTGACTGTGACGCATTCCAGGTGTCATCTGAAAACCTCCCTAAATATACAGCCACAAGCCTGTCTGATTATGTGCGTAAATACAGTGCTTGTAAGTACAGTGGCAATGAAAGCAAAGTTTATTTAAACCACTCCAGGGTAGGTGTTTCCTATGGAATAAGGGCAGCAATGTTAACTTCCAGTTTACAATTCGATTCTAAATTGTCTGAAACTAGTGACGATTTTAATACAAACAATAACCTATCAGCTGGCATTTTTCTAAATTTTCACATGGCTGGCAACAAATGGTCTATTCAGCCAGAGATTTCTTATACTCAATACAGCTTTGAAAGTGTTTATGAGTACCAGCATCCTGTTGCTATAGACTATACAAACACTTTTACTTACAAAACCACGCAGCTGCAGGTGCCTCTTCTGCTTAAGTACACTTTTGGTGAAAACCGAATGCGGCCGTTTGTAAATGCCGGACCAAGTATAAACTTCCTCATCTCTAACGATATACAAAGGACCACTACCAATGAAATAGGGCAGACATGGACAAAGAGTTATGACGATGCCAACCGATCTGTTGGGTATTTAGGTGGCGCTGGTTTACAGTATACCCTTAACGACAAAAGAGCGGTTCTTTTAGAGCTACGCTATAGCAGAGACATCTATAACAATGAAATATATAACATGAGAGCTGTTATCAGCGGATACCATTTATCGGCAGCTATAACTCTTTAATGTAAAGCGGCAGTCACCGGCTCCTGCTTAAAGTATACTTTAAACGTAGTGCCTTTGCCGAGGTCGCTTTCTACTTCTATGCGGCCGCCATTGTTCTCGATAATGCGCTTTACAATGTATAAGCCAATGCCTGTGCCCTCTACGTGGCTGTGAAGGCGCTTAAACATAGTAAACAATTTGTGCTGCTGCTCTTTTTTAATGCCCAGGCCATTGTCCTGCACCTCCAGCACCACAAAGCCGCCCTCAGTATAGGTACTTATTTTAATACTTGGCCTGCGGTCCGGTGATTTATACTTGATGGCATTTGAAACCAGGTTATAAATAATGCTGCGCAGGTTTTTCCGGGCATACAGAACATCTTTTACCTGAATGTCTGTGATGATAACGGCATCTGAGGCTTTTATTAAACCCTCTATGTCGGAAGTAACATCTTCCAGCGCTGCATCAAAAGAAAGCGGCTCTAAAGTGGAGTGCAGTTCTTTCTGTACTTTTGTTATCTCTGCCAGATCGGCGATAGTGCCTTTTAACTTGTTGATGGAACCCTGCACCATGTCCAGTATCTGCAAATCGCTTTCCTGCAGTCTTTCCTGCAATTCTTCGCGGAGCAGTGCGGCAAGGCCCTCCATATTTGCAATCGGCGATTTCAGGTCGTGCGATGCCGTGTATACAAAGTTATCGAGGTCGTTATTTATGCGCTGCAGCTCTTTATTTTTATCGCTTAGCTCATCGTTGGTTAGCAGGAGTGCCTGGCGGGCCTTCACCAACTCGGTTACTTCAACGGCAAATACCAGTACTGCCTCTATCTTGTTATCCGAGTCTATTAGCGGCTGATACACCATATTGAAGTAGGCTTTAAACTTGCCTTTGCTTTCTTCAATAATCGTCTGCACCTCTTTACCAATAAAAGGCTGCCCTGTTTTAAATACTTCTTCTATTCTACTGAAAAAGCCTTCGCCTTCCAGGTTGGTATGTGCGTCGTAAATAGTTTTGCCAACCAATGGCCGGTTTCCATAAAGCCTGCGGTACTGCGAGTTAGCCAGCACATACTGGAAATCCAGTGCACGTACAAGGCCAACAACTGCAGGCGCCTCCAGGAAAAGTTTTTGCAAAAGTTCTGCATTCTGCTTTACTTTTCGCTCTGCCTCTTTCATTTCGGTTATATCAATAACAGAACCTATAAAGCCCAAAAACTCGTTATTAGAACCAAATCGTGGCATATCTGTAAGCACTACCCAGCGGTAGGCGCCATCATTACGTCGCATCCTGAACTCTACCCTGAAAGAAGTTCGTGTTTTCAGGCCCTTCTCAAAAACATGGCTGATTCTTTCTGCATCGCCCGGGTGCGCTACATCTCTCCAGGTCAGATCCATAGTTTCTCTGAAGCTATAGCCTGTAAAGTCCATCCACTGTTTGTTTACATACAGGAATTTCCCTTCCGCATCGCGAACTTTAATAATTACCGGTGCACTGTCGGCCATGGTCCGGAAGCGGGCCTCACTCTCAAGTATAGCCTGCTGAGCACGCTTCTCTTCTGTTATGTCGCGCACCTCTACTATAGTATAGGCTGGGCTGCCGTTTTCTATAATCGGACGGGCGGCGCAGGTTACATTAAAGAAGGTACCGTCTTTCCGTATGAATACATCTTCGTGAGCACGCATCTCATTATTTGTCGGTAATGCCCTGTCTATAGGGCATTCATCAAGCGGATAAGGTGTTCCATCCGGATGATGATGATGTATCATGTCATGAAGCGGTTTCTTGGTAATTTCCTCAAACGTGTAGCCTGTCATCTCCTCCGCTGCAGGGTTCATAAATGTACAGTAGCCCCGTGCATCCATAATAAACAGGGCAGCTGTGGCATTATCTGTAATAGTTTGCTTAAGCTGATTAGAACGGCGCGTATTCGATAAAGACCAGATGATAAAGAACATCAGCAGGCTTATGATGCCGCCACCCAGAAGTATAAACTTAGGCAACTCAGTATCTGAGGATTTACCAAAATCCGGCTTGGCTGTTACAAACACCCGCCAGGTATTATTCCCGATACTTAGTGTATTGAGTTTACTGAAACGCCTTTCATTGGCTGTATGGTAATATAGTGTAGTGTCAGAACTGTAGAGCAAAGAGTTTTTATCAAGGTTAGTCCCATCATACAGCTCAAGGTCTATGAACTGGTATTCCTTCTCAAGTATAGAAGATAACAGGTCCTTTGCTCTGAAGGGACTATACACAAAACCTCTTATCAGCTTCTGCCTTTCCTGAATTGACTCCGGATCGACGTTGTTTTTGTACACCGGCAGGTATATCAGGAAACCAGGCTGCTCATCTTCTCCGTTCTCCTGCACAAGGCGTACCTTGCCAGACATGGCAGGCTGCTTAGTATCCCGGGCAATGCGCATGGCTGATTGCCTGGTAGGCTCGCTGAACATATCAAAGCCAAATGCCCGCAGGTTCCTGTTTGAAAAAGGCTCCAGGTAAATGATAGATGTATAAACCGGCCGCTCTCCTTCAGGGTATACTTTGTAGTCGGGAAACCCTTCGTCTCTGATTTTGCGCTCATGAGCTGCCAACTCATCAGGCTTAATATACCTGCTGTATCCAAGTCCCTGTATGCCGGGATAATTATTTTCCAGGTTTAAGGTTTCATAGTATTTCCTCCACGCCTTTCGCTCAACTGTATCAGAGGCAACAAATAAGGCTTTGGCACCAATCAGGACCTGAATATGGTCGTGCATGCGCTTTTCTATAGCTTGAGTAGCCTGGTCGGCCCTAAGGCTAAAGAGCTTTTCGCTTCGTTCTTCTGCTTTGCGCTTGGTTTCCGAATAAATAAAAAGGGTAAGCAGAAAAATGAGCAGGAAAGAAAATATGGCAATAAAATAGTCCTTTACAAACAGTACCAGCTTGGCAGCTTTCATAAGTATAAATTAGGGTGCTCTTTAAGCAGAATTTAATACTGAAGAACTTTCAGATAAAAAAGATTCATTAAATGCACAGTTTTCCTTTTCTCAAATATATATAAAATACCTCGGATGCGCTAAGTATTTTAGCAAGCCAGCCATATAAAGGCAGTAGGTACGCTTTGCCAGCCACTATGGTTAGTTAGCTTTATTTATCGGAAATTGGACATACCGTATTAACTTTGCAGTACCAACTGTTTACCTATGCTTGAGATCCTCAAAATTTTACTTTTAGCTTTTTTCTCTGTTGCTGTTCTGCTGCCGGTTGTGCGGTACATGCTGCGCACAATTTCCCCGGCCAGAGGCGTTGCACATTTAACGGCAGATGAGTTAAAGTATATTCAGAAACAGGACCTGAAACTAACATTAGTTTATTTCTTTTTTGCCTGTGCACTGGCAGTTTTCTTTGCGGGTACGTTGGCACTTTTGTCAAGTATTATCCATACTTCTAAAGAGCAACTGTACTTGCTTACTCCCAACTTTAAAGCCATGTTTGCCCCAGCCCTCTTGCTGGGTTTAGTGGTTGCCTTGCTTCCGTTGCGCCTTATCCAGGGAACTATACTTGGCCACGACACCGAACTTTACAAAGCTTACATACACCGCACCGAAGGCGAAAAATCCACCCAAAAATACAGGTTCGTTTTTGTGCTGCTGTTTGTACTTACAGGGGTAGTTACGTGGTTTAGTTTGCAATGGCATGTGGTGATAGACGAGAGCGGTGTAAATATCAGCAACCTGTTGGGCACTCAGCGCACTTACACCCATCAGCAGATACAGAGCATCCATTACCTGGGGGCAGAAGGTGAGTACCTGGTAACTTTTAATGACCAGACCAATATAAACACTGCTTATCTGAAGCCTATTCAGTTGGAGATGATGGCCTTTCTGGCAGAACAGTCCGGGCACAGGGTGATAAGATAGGCTGGCTTATACTTTTGCTTCTCCGGGTTTGTAGTAAAGCTCTGAATAGCGCATAATTGCCTAAATGATAAAATAACAACCGGCAGCGCACAAGTATATTTTTTTGTAGTTTTGCCGCAGATAAATTGATCCTTTAAAACCTAAGTATAAACGATATGCAAGTTCGCGTAGAGAAAGACACGATGGGCCCGATAGAGGTGCCTGCAGACAAATATTGGGGTGCCCAGACACAGCGCTCTAAAGAAAACTTCACCATCGGTGGCCAGCTGATGCCTACAGAAGTAGTAGAAGCTTTTGCTATACTTAAGAAATCGGCTGCGTTTGCTAACGCTGAATTAGGCGTATTGGCACAGGACAAAGCTGAGATCATCGGTAAAGTTTGCGATGAGATCCTGGATGGAAAACTGGCTGACCAGTTCCCGCTGGTAGTATGGCAGACAGGCTCGGGCACGCAGTCTAACATGAACGTAAACGAAGTAGTTGCCAACCGTGCACACGTACTTTTAGGCGGCGATTTATTAGACGAGAAAAAGAAGATCCACCCGAACGACGACGTAAACAAGTCGCAGTCTTCAAACGACACCTTCCCAACAGCGATGCACATTGCCGCTTACAAAAAAGTGGTGGAGCACACCCTGCCATTGGTAAAGAAACTGCGCGACACGCTAAACAGCAAAGCAGAAGCTTACATGGATGTGGTTAAGATCGGACGTACGCACCTGATGGACGCTACGCCACTTACACTTGGCCAGGAGCTTTCGGGTTACGTAGCCCAGCTGGACTACGGCATGAAGGCGCTTCGCAATACGCTGGAGCACCTGAGCACACTGGCCCTTGGTGGTTCTGCGGTAGGTACCGGCCTTAACACACCGGCTGGTTATGATGTACTGGTTGCCGAGAAAATCTCTCAGTACGCTGGTCATACGTTCATCACGGCTCCAAACAAATTCGAAGCACTTGCTGCACACGATGCTATAGTTGAGACCTCTGGTGCACTGAAGCAACTGGCTGTATCGCTGATGAAGATCGCCAACGATATCCGTTTACTGGCCTCTGGTCCACGTTCTGGTATAGCTGAGATTCTGATCCCTGAAAATGAGCCAGGTTCTTCTATCATGCCAGGTAAAGTAAATCCTACACAGGCAGAAGCCATGACCATGGTTTGCGCACAGGTTATTGGTAACGACGTGGCGATCTCAGTAGGAGGCATGAACGGCCACTTTGAACTCAACGTGTTTAAGCCGGTGATTATCTACAACCTGTTGATGAGTGCGCAGCTGATCGGTGATGCCTGCGACTCATTTGATAAGCATTGCGCTGTAGGTATCGAGCCAAACACGGCCCGCATCAAAGAGAACCTGGAGAACTCGCTGATGCTGGTAACGGCCCTTAATCCACACATTGGTTATGACAACGCAGCCAAGATCGCGAAGAAAGCCCACAAAGAAGGTACTACCCTTCGCCAGGCAGCTATCGCCCTTGACCTGCTAACCAACGAGCAGTACGACGAGTGGGTGAAGCCTGAGGATATGATCGGTAGTTTGAAATAATAAGAACTATAGTTTAACAGATAGTAGGAAAAGCAGCTCCGGTAGGGGCTGCTTTTTTGTTTGATAATATATATCTGAACTATGATAAATTTCCATAACAAAACCTTTTTGGAAATGATAAGTATTTATAGTACTTTTGTATTAACAGTACTCGCCACGCTACCCATTAGAACAGCGTCCCAGGGCGAGTCTTTTGCTTTTTAGGGAGTTTCATAATTTTCTAATTGCCTTTTAACCTGCCATCCGGTCGTTTAAGAGGCTTTTTTCTTTTATAAAGATGTACAGAAAAGCTGCCATAAGTATAGACGACCAGATTGAACAGCTAAAATCCCGTGGTTTGATCGTTCCTGATGAAGCTAAAGCTAAGCAAGTTCTGGAAAACATAAGTTACTATCGTCTTGCAGGTTACTGGTGGTCCATGCAATCGGATAAAGTATCACATTCCTTTAAGTCAAATAGTACTTTCGATAATATCCTTGCCATCTATAACTTCGATCGTGAATTACGGTTACTGCTTTTTGATGTAATTGAAAAGATTGAGATTGGTTTTAGAACAAAGCTTATATACCATCTTTCACATGAAGTTTCACCCTGGTGGTTTGAAAATGGCAACTTGTTTAAAAATCTGGTAGAACACACTGAAACACTGCTATTGATTGATCGTGAGTTAAGGCAAACTAAAGAAGTATTTATAAAAGAACATTATAAGAAGTATCATACAGATTCAAGAAGACCGCCAGCCTGGAAAACATTGGAAGTGGTAAGCTTTGGAGCATTATCCAAATTATATGGTAATCTTAAACCAACCGTAAAATCAAAAGATCTAATTGCTGCTGATTTAGGAACAGTGAACCATACTTACTCCCAAGTTGGCTACAGAGTATGACTCAAATCCGGAATATCTGCGCACATCACGGGCGACTTTGGAATAAAAATCTGCCTGGCAGACCTAAGCTTTTATCAAGACCACCCAATAAATGGATTCAGGATGTTCCCAACCCTTCTGAGCATTCTATGCTTTATATTCACCTTTGTTGCATGAGATATCTTCTTAATCTAATTCAACCAACTAATGACTTTACTAATAGAATTATTGGCCTGTTAAGTAAATATCCTAACATAGACCCGAAAGCCTTAGGGTTAAAGCCAAACTGGGAAAATGAACAGTTATGGACAACTAGTAAACACTAATTTTATATCATTATAGCTAATATCACGTCCCTGCTTGTGCCAACAAAAACGACTAAAAGGAGCCAAATTCCGTTTATACAAATACTAGCTGTAATTTAAGCTACCTTCAAAACAGCACATAAAAGAAGTGCTTAAATTCAGTAATATGATTGATTCAACCAATATCTGTTTGTCTTGTGGGTTATGTTGCGACGGCACCCTGGTTGGCTTTGTACAGCTTAGCCATGAAGAGTTGCCTGCAATAAGAGAATTAATGGATATTGAGGAGGCAAGTAGTGATGGGGTTTTTATTCAGCCCTGTGAAAAGTATTGTAATGGCTGCACTATTTACTCAGACAGGCCGAAACAATGTGCCGCCTACAATTGCGAACTTCTAGAATCTGTCCTACGAAAGGAGCTGGATTATACTTTGGCTATCGAAATAATTGATGTGGCTAAACAGAGAAAAAGCGCTATTGAAGAAAAGTTAGCGCTACTACAGATTGAGCTGCAATCACAATCATTTTACTTTAAGATGTCTGAGTTGAAAAAGCTATATCAGAACAATGAGCATGAATTATCATCAACTCCAGAATTCAAAGATTTAATAGCGGACATCAAACAACTTGATAATCTGCTGTCAGAGAAATTTGGTGTTAAAATATTTTAAAGCAAAAGATTATTGTCTGAATGCGGAGCCCTGTATAACCACATATGTAGCTAGAAGTCGAAAAACATGTTCTGTCCGCTAGTGTGAGCTTGTAGCTCGTACTTACATTTCTATCACAAAAAAGAAAAGCCATGAGCTACAAGCCTTATCCTGTTCCATAACTTTCCTGGAATAGGCACTAAAATAGTGAAATTGTCCCCTTGAGGGGACCGCAGGGGTGTAAAGCTACAGAGCAAATCACTTTAGCATAGTTGGTTTAGCTATTTACGCAGATACAAACACCCCTATAATCCCCTCAAGGGGATAGTTTTCAACTATTGTTAGTTCTGTTCATCTTAAAAAGGCCGAATCTGAAAAAAATACGGAACAGGATAAAGTTACAAGCTCACGCCATCAAGAATTATAAACCATAAACGCACAATTTCTCATTACCCACGAGTTATCGCTTCGCTCAAACTTGCAGCATAAACTGTAGCTTTACCAAAATCTTCTCAAAACTTCCGTAACTACTAGTACACTACCAACAGTATAATGCTTCTGAAAAAGAAAGAACATCCAAAAGAAAAATCGGAGCTACACCCGCGCAGTAGGCACCGCGGGCGCTATAACTTTGAGCAGCTTGTAGCCAGTTGCCCGGAGCTAAAACCCTTTGTAAGGCTGAACGAGTACAACGATGCCTCAGTGGATTTCTTCGACCCGAAAGCAGTGAAAACACTTAATAAAGCCTTATTGGCGCACTTTTACGGCATCAAACACTGGGATATTCCACAGCACTACCTTACACCGCCTATACCCGGCCGTGCAGATTACATTCACTACGCCGCCGACCTATTGGCTACCTCAAACAAAGGCAAAATACCGACGGGCAATAAAGTAAAATGCCTCGATGTGGGCGTTGGTGCCAGTTGCATTTACCCAATCATTGGCAACAAAGAATATGGCTGGTCATTTATCGGGGCTGATATAGATCCGCTTTCAATTAAATCGTCTGAGAGCATTGTAAACTCTAACACACAGCTTAAAGAAAATGTAGAACTGCGGCTGCAACCAAACCCGAAGCATATTTTCCAAGGTATCATCAAACAAAACGAGCACATCGACCTAACCATTTGTAACCCACCGTTCCATAGTTCGCTGGCAGAAGCACAGGCCGGAACGATGCGCAAAATAAAGAACCTGCAGCAAAAGAAACCAGCCAAGCTAACCCTGAACTTTGGCGGCCAGAATGCAGAACTGTGGTGCGAAGGAGGCGAGGCTAGGTTCGTGGAAAACATGGTAAAAGAAAGCCAGCAGTTTGCTACGTCGTGTTTCTGGTTCACAACGCTTATCTCCAAAGCAGCCAATCTGAAAAGTGTACTCTATAGTTTAGATAAAGCCGGCGCTCAAACTATAGAAACGATACCAATGGGGCAGGGCAACAAAATAAGCCGCATCGTAGCCTGGACTTTCCTGAACAAGGAACAACAGAAACTATGGCGTGAGTCGCGTTGGAAGTAAATGCTATATTAGAGTGAAGGATTTGGCTATATTTATACTTCATACAATTTACCATCCCGCAAGTTTAGCGGCAGCGTAACTTGTGGGGAAGTATAGCAGCCAGTTTGTAACTGGCGAAAGTATAACATCGGAAAACGCCAGTTACAAACTGGACTCAAAGTATAACCTAAAGTTGCCTGCTGCTAAACTTGCGGGATCAATTATTTTAATAAATAATGCCTCAGCCCTTAATAAACAAAGCCTATCTACTAGAAAAATTCCCCGGCAAAGGCGGCTGGACCTTTGCTGCTATACCAGAGATTTTGCCTGACAAGCACGCTTACTTCGGATGGGTGCGAGTGAAGGGAAGTATAGACAGCTATGAAATAAAAGGCTACCACCTGATGCCGATGGGAAACGGACAGCTTTTTCTGCCAGTGAAGACTGAGATACGAAAGAAGATAAAAAAGCAGGCCGGAGATTGGGTACACGTTATACTTTATGCCGACAACACCCCGCAGGAAGTGCCGGAAGAGTTGCTGCTGTGCCTGCAGGACGAACCCGCAGCCTACGAGAAATTCCGGAATTGCTCCGACGGCGAACAGAAAGCCTTTGTAGATTGGATCTATTCTGCTAAAACCGACGAAACCAAAGTAGAGCGCATCGTCCAGTGTATCCAGAAGCTGCTCAGCAACCAGAAGCTGCACGAGAAGTAATAACGACCTACCTCAAACCATCAGGTACAGAAGAAAGTATGTGTATCTAAAGCTTTCGGCAAACAGCTGCCTCAAGCACCACATATTAAACTCATACCTATGGACAAACTCAAAAATAAAATTGCTCTGATAACCGGTTCCGACTCAGGAATTGGGCAAGCTACGGCCATTGAATACGCCAGAGAAGGTGCAGACATAGTTATCTGTTACCACACCGACAAAGAGGGTGCTGAAGAAACCTTACATAAGATTAAAAAGGAAAACAGGAAAGGAATTATACTTCAGGTGGATATAAGTGATGAGCAGGCAGTAGAGCAGCTCTTTGAACAGGCTATGAAGGAGTTTGGCACCATTGATATTCTGGTGAATAACGCGGCAGTAAACGGCTCCGGAATTAACGTAGCCGACATGGACACTGAAACATTTGACCGTACTATCCGAACCAACCTTTACGGCACATTTTTCTGCTCCCGCGCTTTTATCAGGCACCGCAAAAAAAATGGAGGCAAAGGCAAAATCGTTAATATCTCCTCAGTGCACGAAGAAATAGTATCTGCCGGCACCGCTGACTATTGCGCTTCGAAGGCGGGTGTTCGTAATTTGGCCCGCGCCATGGCTCTGGAACTGGCAGAAGATGGCATTAACGTAAATAACATTTGCCCCGGCATGATTCTGACACCCATGAACCAGGAAGCTGTTGACGACAAAGAGGCCCGGAAGGAAAGCGAGAAGAACATACCCATGAAACGGGCTGGAAAACCTGAAGAGATTGCGAAGGTAGCTTTATTCCTGGCCTCACCAGACTCTGACTATGTTACCGGCTCCAGTTACTTTATGGATGGCGGACTTTCGCAGCATGTAGGGCAGGGGGCGTAAAGAAAGTATAACCCCGACAGACTGTCACTAAAAACCCTGCGGTGCGTTATTTGTTTAAGCAAGTATAGCAGTAAAACTTACCACAAAGTATAAACCTCATGAAGATAGCAAAAGACCCATCAGAGTATAACAAACTTACCCCCGAAGAAGCGCGCATTATAGTTGACAAGGGCACCGAGTACCCAGGCACGGGTGAGTATGAGCACAACAAAGCAGAGGGTGTGTACTTATGCAAGCGCTGCAATAATCCGCTTTATACTTCGGAGTATAAATTTGAGTCGCATTGCGGATGGCCAAGCTTTGATGATGAGATAACCGGAGCTGTAAAACGTGTACCGGATGCAGATGGACGCCGCACCGAAATTGTTTGTGCCAATTGTGGCGCGCACCTGGGTCACGTTTTCGAGGGAGAATACCTTACCCCAAAGAACATCCGCCATTGCGTAAACTCCCTGTCTATGAAGTTTGTGGCTGTAGACGATCTGGAGAAAGAGGATTAGCCATAAGCCTCTGAATAATGTTCAGGCATAGAAGCAAGGTAGAGGAACAGAAACAGGAAAGCGGAACCTATACTTGTTCCAACTGCGGGCAGGTACTTTTCGAGGCAAAGTATAAATTTGATATTGGCTCTGGATTCCCCAGCTTTTGGGCACAGGTAGGGGAGAGTGTGCTGCACACCCCACTAAATACCTATGGTCGCAATCGGGTGCAACTGCTGTGCAGCCAATGCCACCAGCACCTCGGACACTTGTTTGAAGACACCCGCACCCCAACCAATGTGCGCTATTGTATTAACGCTGATGCTATAAAGCTGATTTCTTAAGACTATTTATATAGTATTGTATAGAGCAAGAGCTACCTCTTGGTGGAAAAGTGACGCTGCTGCAAATAAGAACGCACAAACATGTTCAGCCGCATGTTGGCCTCGTAGTCATGGCCTGCGATAAAATCTAATCTTTTAAATGAGGTTTCTGTCGGCGCCCATTTTTGTGGCTCATATCCAGGGCTGCTCATTTTTACCCTTATTTTGTTCGACACAGGGTCTTGTATTACAACAAGATTAACAGCGTAGGTCGCAGTCTTTTTGTCCTGTTTAAGGCTATAATTAACTCAAGTTGCGAGCTACTCAATTACTTGAGCTAGCGTGTAGGCGAAGATAAAGAGGATTAGCTTTAGGATGAATCCTTCGGCTGTGACGGCATGGATCTTCCTGGGGAAGAAGCCGGTGATGCCCGAGAAGGTGGTTTCGATGCGTTTTCGGTAGTGGTCTTTGAGAAAGGCCATGTGTGGCTCATCCTTGCGCTTGCTGTTGGACTTGCGGCAGCAGTAGAGCTGAACCTGGTCACACGCTTCCAGCAGGTCCTCCACCTCATAGCAGGTGTAGCCGGCGTCAGCGTAGAGGCAGCTGCCTTCGGGCAGGTCCAGGGGCATGGCCTTGAAGGCGGTGATGTCGACAAAGGAGCCGGCATGGATGTAGAACTGCACCGGGACCCCGTCCCAGGTG
>NZ_JAHYXK010000006.1 GCF_019443125.1 Pontibacter aydingkolensis
TTTCACTACTTTCACACTGTGGCAGTAGGGGCAGTTTATCTGGATAGTTATCTCGCACATAACTTCCTGTAAACACCCTTGCTGTCATACTTATTCCAATATCATACATTGTAGACCACAACCCTATTAACCTTCAACAACAAGCAATATTTAATTGAACTATATATTAATTTTTTTTTATAAACACTTTGCATTTTTTTACGTCAATATTATTCATCTAACTGCACTGAAATAGCTTTAGCTCTTATCTATTACTTCACCCGCCGAAATTTATTATTTAGACTCATAATCATGAAGCATAACATGATGATTCTAAAATTTCTATAAGGTGAAACTATGAAAACAGGCTTACGAATAATTCTGATTCTGACTTTTGTATCAGGCATGCTTTTCTTGTTTAAGATAGGAATACATTACAACAAAAGACACTTTATTTCTGATGAGTTAGCTGAAACCCCTAATCAATTGATTATTGGAAGCTATGATGACTATTGCAAACAAAACTTAAACATACCAACAGGGAGTTTAAAAATATACACATTCAAGTGGCTTAATCCAGACACTATGATGATACGTGAGCAGTTGTACTCAACGCTCACGAAAGGCCAAGCTGTGTTGCTGACCATAGAATTATTGGATAAGCAAGTTGAAGATGCCACTGATGCTAACGTACTGCAAGCATTACTAAATGGCGTTTATGACAATAAAATAAGAGCAATGTGCCATGCTTTGATTCAAAATCAAGATAATATATATCTACGATGGAACCCAGACATGGAAGTACCTTCAGAGCATTACTATTGGCAAAACCAAGCACCTGCGCTTTACATAAAGGCTTTCCGCTACTTTGCAAAAAAATGTAAAACTTATATACCTAATGCTAAAATTGTATGGGGGCCTGCAGGATTTCCAGGAACTCTGGAATATTGGCCCGGAGCCGATGTTGTAGATTTCTCAAGCGTAACCATTAACAGCCCATCCGAAATTTCTACTCCCGTAAAATATCCTTCTGCAAACTCTAAAACAGAATTGATTAAGCGTAAACTTCATCGGCTTCGCTTTATCCAAAAACCTATAATTGTTATTCTCTCTAATCAAATAAAAAAAGACATTTATACAGAAAAAGATGTTAAAGATGCCGCTCTGGCGATTGAAGCTTTCAATAAGGATTCTCTTATTCGGATAAAACAGGTTCAAAGCAGACAAAACATACCAGTGCGCTTTACTTCGCGCTTAACTAAAGAGCAGGAAAGTAAGGCTAACCTTAAAGTTGGGGTGTATGATCCATTGCGTGCACTAACCGACCATAAATCTGTTTCAGTTGAGCATATTTTCACCAACTGGACAGATATTAAGAATGGGAAGTTCAGAAGACAATTTAAGGAAGCCAGCGCCAGGAAGCATGACGTAATCGTTACAATGGAGCCTTGGAGAGCTATTAGGAATGAGAAAGACCGTGCTGTTCTGGCTAAAGTTATCCAAGGCAAGTTTGATAATGAGTTGGCAGAACTGTACCGCATAATCTCGAATACAGATAGAACAGTTTATTTACGTTGGGCACACGAAATGGAAATCCCCATTGTACGTTACCCATGGCAAAGCCAGGACCCACACCTTTATATAAAATCATACCGATACTTTGTAAAGCAGAAGCCCTTTAAAACGAGCAATATTCGCTTTGTGTGGGGCCCTGCAGGAGACCGTGGATCGCTGGAGTGGTGGCCAGGAGATGATGTAACAGACTATATCAGTATCGCTATTTATGGCCTACCTGACAAAAATATCACGGACCACCGCCTGCAAGAAACATTTGAAGCTATCTTAAATCGCAAACTGTACAGAATGCGGTTTGTAAACAAACCCATCTTTATCACAGAGTTCGGAGTTAAAGGCCCGGAAAAATATCAAATGAAATGGATGTCTGAGGCAGCCATAACTCTAAACAAGCATCCACAGGTAATAGGTATATGTTATTTTAACATGGTAGATTCACCTAAAGCATGGGGAGAAATTGATGCTCCTAAATGGAATATTAGTACTAAGACCTTCGAGAGCTTTACAAAAACCTTAGCCAGGCCACACTGAGAGTGGAACGCACCTCTTATTCATACCGAAGTGATTCGATAGGATCGAGTTTAGAGGCTTTAAATGCCGGGTAATACCCAGAAATCACACCTACAGCCACACAAATGGTAAGTCCTACAATTACCCATAACCATGGCACGATAAAGCCACCTTCGCCAATAAGCGAAGCTATTCCATTGCCCATCATGATACCCAAAAATATACCTACCAATCCGCCAAGTATACAAATAACGATAGCTTCTATCAAAAACTGCTGACGAATCTGCTGTGCTGTGGCTCCCAATGCCTTTCTTACACCAATTTCACGGGTTCGCTCATTTACCGACACCATCATTATATTCATTAAACCCACAGATGCGCCAAGTAATGTTATAAAGCCGATTACAAAGCCGCCAACTTTCAGGTAGCCCGAAATCTCGTTCAGGCTTTGCAGCATGGAGTCGCTACGTCTTATTTCAAAAGACTCCTCCTGCCCAAGAGCGTCCTGGCGTACACTCCGCATAATGCCCGTTGCCTCCCCCATCACATAGTCTAGCTCTTCCGGATTAGGTATGGCAGTCTTAATGTCATATGTAAGGTCAGAGCTCCCAGGTCTGGATATCTGACGCCCGGTTTCAAGCGGAATAATAATCCTGCGGTCGTTGCCGCCACCCATACTGCTGCCCTTTGCCTCCAGTTGCCCCACCACTTTGAACCGACGACCTAAAAAAGTTATATGCTGGCCTATGGCATCCTTATTTTTGAAAAGATTTTGCTTTACCTCATTTCCGATAATAGCTACGTTGCTACCAAACTCATGCTCAAAGCTGGAAAAACCTCTACCCTCTGCAAGATTCATGCTCTGGCTTTCCAGATAAAAATCGTCGCCGCCAACTACACTAATGTTTGGGTTTGTCTTTTCGGTTTCACTTTTAACTACTGTAGCACCTGAGATAAAGGCAGATAAACTTACCCTGGCATTGTCAGACATCAGGTCTTTATACTTCATGGCCTGCACATAAGAAATTTTGGGATATACTTTGCTTACACGCCCCTGCTGGCTGCCACGGTTGTTAAACCCCTTCCTGCGAATATCGAATGAGTTTGCACCCAGGCTTGAAAAAGTCTGCGTCAGTGAATACTTCATGCTATCCACAGCTGTTAAAATACCTACCAGCGACATAATACCGATAGACACAATCAAGCCTGTAAGAACAGTTCTCAGTAAGTTTCCATGTATGGCCCGCAAGCCTTCACGTATATTCTCAATCAGATTCATCCGTCAGAAAAATTTTTGTGCGCTTTTTACTGTTTTATCGTTAAGTATAAAAACAGCTGCTTAGCATCTAAGTTAGCTGCTTTCTTTGAAAGAAGAATCAATTTTATACATTTGATAATATTTTAAAGACGAACTGCATGTTTTTCCGTACCACGCTGCTATTCTTTACCCTGCTACTGTTCGCAATTTCTGCCGGGGCCAGCACCATACTTATACCCATGGATGAGTCTCAGAAAGACCACCTGAAGTCGTATGGCCTTGCATATTGGGTGCTGAGCAAAAATGTACCCGTCGACTGGCTTTTGAATTACAGAGGCGGCAGCTTTGCGTTTAAGCACGGGCAGCAGCTGGAAAACGAACTTGTTGTGCGCGGCATTAGCTATACTGTAATTTCGGATGCGCAGTACAACGTTATACTTACAGAGATCAGCAACCCCGACGCGAACATGGACATCATGAAGCTGGAGAAGGTGCCTAAAGTGGCCGTGTATACACCAAAATCCAAAATGCCCTGGGACGATGCCGTAACACTTGTGCTAACTTATGCCGAGATACCCTACGATGTGATCTATGATGAGGAGATTGTTAAAGGCGATCTTCCAAAGTATGACTGGCTGCACTTGCACCACGAGGATTTTACAGGGCAGTACGGTAAATTTTACGCCAGCTACCGCCATTACCCGTGGTACCAGGAACAACAGCGCGAATCGGAAGAGGCTGCTGCCAAATTAGGCTTTAAAAAAGTGACACACTTAAAACTGGCTGTAGTAAACAAGATAAAGGACTTTTGCGCCGGCGGTGGCTTTCTGTTTGCCATGTGCTCTGCTACCGACACGTATGACATTGCCCTGGCCGCTGAGGGAGTAGACATAGTAGAAGCCATGTTTGACGGCGATGCTTCAGACCCTAATGCACAAAGTAAGCTGGACTACTCTAAAACCTTCGCCTTCAAAGACTTCAGAATATCTAAAAACCCACTGGAGTATGAGTACTCAAACATCGATATGCAGCCCCAGGAACGTCAGGTAACAGAGGCAAATGACTATTTCCAGTTATTTACTTTCTCAGCCAAATGGGACCCCATCCCAACCATGCTCACCCAGAACCACGCTAAAACTATTAAGGGTTTCATGGGGCAAACAACTGCCTTCAGAAAAAGCACTGTAAAGCCAGAAGCTGTTGTGATGGGTGAAAATAGTGAGCTTGGCGAGATACGGTACATGCACGGCACCTACGCCAAAGGCACCTGGACATTTTACGGCGGCCACGACCCGGAAGACTACCAGCATTTGGTAGGCGAAGACCCAACCGATCTTGCCCTACACCCTAACTCGCCTGGCTACAGGCTGATACTTAACAACATCCTCTTCCCGGCAGCCAAAAAGAAAAAGCAGAAGACGTGATTGGTTTTTAGTTGTTAGTTATTGGTAAGTCGTTATTCGGGATGCAGAGATGCAATACTTTGCGTCTGGTTTGAGACAGAGCGTTTGGTTCGTTACTGGTAGTTAGTGTTTATCTTTATTGCCGCAAAAGCTAACGATATATGGTGTTTAGTCAAGAACACTTTTTAAGATTAACCAACAACATACAACCAACAACTAAATTAATGCATCCTATCAGGGCGTGGTTCGAGGTTCCGGATTATGTCAGACTCTATCTGCAGTAGTTCTTTAAAGCGGGCATCTACTACCTCGGCAGGCATATATTCTTTGGCGAGCTTTACAAAACTTACGTAATGCCCTGCCTCCGAAACCATCAACTCATAGTAAAATTTCTGTAGTTCCTCGTCGGCAATATTCTTCCAAAGTAACTTAAAACGTTCACAGCTGCGCGCTTCGATCAAGGCATTTACCAGCAGATGGTCCATTAACTGGCGTTCACGTTTGTCGCCTTTACGGATGTGCTTACTCAATTGCACCACGTACTCATCGGGGCGGTTACGGCCAAGACCATAGCCACGCTTTTTAAGCTGCTCCAGCACACGCTCAAAATGGCTCCACTCCTCTGCCACCAGATCGGTTAGCTCATCTACCAGCTTCGTTTTATCCGGATACTTTACAATAAGCGAAATGGCAGATGTAGCAGCTTTCTGCTCGCAATAAGCATGGTCAACCAGTATTTCCTCAATGTTTTTCTCCGCGATGTTAACCCAACGAGGATCAGTTGGCAGCTCCAGGCGAAGTATGGTTTTATTTGGCTGTAGTTCAGACATGGGGGTTTTTAATTTTGAAAAACTGAATGAGTGGTTGAGTGAATATTGTTTGATTGTTAAATTGCTTAATTGTTGTTCATCTCAAATTTCATGAAGTAAGATAAATACCTCTAAACTTGATTAGATGAATTAGCATTCACTCATCCAGTCATTCACTGATTGTATCTTAATCAAAGAACATCCATTTGATACCGAAGACAAAGCTACGGCGCATGCCAGGATAGTATGGTGTTGTAAAATAGCCCGGCTCCCAAAGCTCATCGTTTACATGACTCATTTTCAAGAAGATATTTAATGTCTTAATATCGGCATTTACAAAAACATCTATCACCGGGTAAGTTATAAGCTTAAGCTCATTTTGCAGATAGAACTGTTGTGTAACCGGCATATAGGCGTCTGCAAAGTAACCCGTCGGCATGTACGCCTGCACACCAAACTGTCCAAACAAGGCTTTCTTAAAAATGAAGCCTTCATAGTATAGCTTAGAATCCAGTAACCATTCTGGTACTCTTATCCTGTTAGCTTCTTCAACATTTGTATAGGCTGCGTAGTTTTCGAAGTGCACAGGGCCAAATTTAATGCGGTGCTGTATCTCTGCCCCCCAGAAACGCTGGTTGCCACCTAACTGCTCCGGCACGGCCTGCTCGTTAAAGAAAATGTAGCGTTTGATATTGGTGTAATGTGCGCCAAGTTTAATATACTGCCTGCTGCCCAGTTTGCCTACATAGCCAACTTCTGATCTGTCGATTACAGAACTGTTAAAGTTATCGTTATCCCAACGGAAGTGGTTGCTAAGCATAAACTCCTCTACCAACGATGGCGAACGCAGCACACGCTCCTGCGACACTCGCAACCCGGCAAGTTTCCCCTGTGCTTTAACGCGGTAATCTGTCGAGATCTGGAACTCTCCGTCTACAAGTATTTCAGCCTTATTTTCGTAGAACAGTCGCAGCTGACCGCCTACAAAAAGCTGGTTAAAAGCAGCATCTTCGTTTCGTCTGAACTCAGACCTTAACGAGTCGTTACGCACAAAATCCAATACACTATAGTTAACATTAGCGTGGCGATACTTCAGGTAAGCTTTATAAAAAGAGATTTTGCTGTTACCGGTAAGCCCGAACTCATTCTGCAACTCCCTATAACTGTTCCTATCTGACGTTCTAACACTAGTATAAAGTGTATCCGGGTAAAACAGGAGACTACCTGTGCCAATATCAAACGGGAAACCATCATCGCTGAACTCGTTTTTCTGGCGGTACCAGTCGGCTGTGTTATATACTTTAAGGTTTTCTCCGGCAAGCTTATAAATGCTGGTCAGGTGTAATGCGTTTCTAGACTCCTCTGAGGCAGCCTGTTGTAACCAGATACTTTCCGTTTCATAGTCGAACAATGCATCAGTAGGCGTATTCAGTGAGTCAGGACGAATGCCACCGGTTTCGATTTGCTCTACCTTCATAAAATTATAGTTGAAGAACAAATCGAAGCGTTTATTTTCAGAAGTATAATGCGAAAAGGCCTTTACGGCATTGTTGTCTATTAAACCTTCGCGGCGCTGGGCCCCGATCTGTTTGTTTGCAGAAAGTATACGATAAGCCACACCTGCATTCCAGCGTTCGGTTATGTTTCGCGCATAAATTCCTTCAAAAACCTGCTCTCCGCGCTGGCCCTGCACATAGTATAAGTGCGAGTAAGGAGAACGCGTATCATAGTAATTTATACTTTGCGGGTCGTAAGCGTAACGGTCAAAAGCGTTTTTGCCGAAGCGTATACCAATCTTTTGTGGCATTTTGAAAAACAAGGGCTTAGCCGCAGTGCCGGTATTGCCAAGGTGCTGATAATACGCCGTGTCGTTATACCAAAAACGTTCGTTATGCATATTGTTAACAGCCGTATCGATACGGCTGCGCAACAGGCGGCCTTCCAGCACATCTCTTTCATAAAGCTGCAACGTTGTTTTGGGCCCATAAATGGCTTTCGTAGAATCATCTATGATCTGAGCAGTGGCATTGCGGCCAGCCAGCAGGCATATTACAAGGAGGAATACGGCTAATAACTTACTTTTCACAATTCAAAATTAGTGATTTTAGTATAACTACTATGCTTTTTGCATAACCTATACGCATCAAAAGTATAAGTTAAACACTATATCTTATCAATGGCAGGCATACACTTTAGGTGTTCTGCCACAGCCAAATCAAATATGGCAGCATCTTTCAGAAAAGAAACTTCTATGGGCAGGTAAAAGATCGGGAGTTCTTTAGTAAGTCGTGCAAGTCGGCCATCGGTTAGTTTTACAGCATCCTTACTGGTTGTTATAATACTGATGTTTTGATCTTTATACTTTTCGAATTCGCGCTTTACTTCAACAATATCTTTTAAAGTATAAGTGTGATGGTCTGGGAAAGTATATGCCTTTACGATGTTGTACCCCTGCTGCTGTAAGTACTCCTGCAAAGGTGCCGGGTTTGCAATGCCGGTTAGTGGCAAAATGTTTTCTGCGATTGTTCTAGTATTGCCTATACTTACTGGTGTGCCATACTTAAATGCGGAAAAGTATACTGGCGTACCTGCTGAAGTATACTTTCTGATTTGCGAAGTATATGTTACCATTTCCGAGGCGCTTAAATCCGGAGGGCACTTACTCACAACCACCAGGTCTGCTCTTTGGGCGCCTTGCCTGCTTTCTCGCAGCAAGCCGGCCGGAAGTATAAAGTCTCTGAAAAACGGCCTGCCATAGTCTGTAAGCATGATCATCAGGGATGGTTTGATGGCGCGGTGCTGCATGGCATCGTCTAAAATAACCACCTCCACATCCGGTACCAGCTGCTTTAATTTCTGAACGCCTTCTACTCTTTTCTCACTCACAGCAACTGCCACTTCCGGAAAATCCCTGTGATACTGATAGGGCTCATCGCCAAGTTCAACGGCTGTAGAAGCGGTATCTGCAAGTATAAACCCTTTGGATTTGCGCTTATACCCTCTGCTTAAAGTAGCTAACTTATACTCCTTTAATAAACGGATAAGGTACTCTACATGAGGGGTTTTGCCAGTGCCGCCTACAGTTAAATTACCAACAGCAATAACAGGAAAATCAAACCCTGTGCTTTTTAGAATGCCTTGTTTATATAGAAAATTACGACAGCCCGTAACAGCACCGTATAGCAGCGAAAAAGGCCAAAGCAGTAATTTCAGATATTTTGCCATATAGTTTTAGGTAAAGCAAAATTAGAATTAATTTTAAACCGAGACACCAGCAAACTTGAATTAATAGGAACTATGATAACCAGAATTAAGGATATAACTGACCACCTGGAGCAAATTGCCCCTCTCCGCTACCAGGAAAGCTACGACAATGCCGGCCTGCTGACAGGTAACCCAAACGATGAGGTAAGAGCTGTGCTCATCTCACTGGACTGCACCGAGGAAGTAGTGGAAGATGCTATTGAAAAAGGATGCAACCTTATTGTGGCTCACCACCCCATTATATTTAAAGGTCTTAAGTCGCTTACAGGAAAAAATTATGTGGAGCGCACCATCATCAAGGCCATACAGAACAACATTGCCATTTATGCCAGCCATACCAACCTCGATAGTGTTGTAAATGGTGTAAATACCAAAATAGCCGATAAACTGGGCCTACAGGAACAACGGATACTCGTTAATAAACCGCAAACCCTGATGCAGCTGGTAACATTTGCTCCAGTAGAAAACACAGAGCAGGTACTGGCTGCCTTACATGCTGCCGGCGCCGGAAATATCGGCGAGTACAGCAACTGTAGTTTCCAGGTGCAGGGCAAAGGCCGCTTTTTACCCTCCGAAAATGCGAACCCAACCATTGGACGCTCAGGACAACCAGAGCAGGTTCAGGAAAACAGAATAGAAGTTATTTTTCCGGCTTACCTGCAGGGAAAAATAATGGCGGCGTTAAAAGCGGCCCATCCATACGAGGAAGTTGCTCATTACCTTTACAACCTCGAAAACCAGAACCAGGAGGTAGGAATTGGTATAATGGGGGAACTGCAGGAGCCCTTACAGGAGGAAGCTTTTTTGAGTTATCTGAAAGATAAAATGGACTTACAGGGCTTACGCTATACTTCTGTGGGAGCTAAAAGTATAAAGCGCGTAGCCGTATGTGGCGGCGCAGGCAGTTTTTTAATAAAGGATGCCTTGCGCCAGGGAGCCGACGCACTGGTGACAGGCGATGTGAAATACCATGAGTTTTTTGATGCGGAAGGCCGCATGATGATAGCCGATATCGGTCATTATGAAAGCGAGGTATTCACAAAGGAGATTTTTTATGATACAATTTCCAAAAACTTTACTAATTTTGCAGTCTATTTAACAAACGTAAACACAAACCCTGTCAGATACACTTTTTAATACATGGAAAGTACTGTAGCCAGCAAATTGGAAGCATTATTACAGCTCCAGAGCATCGATTCGCAGCTTGATGAAATTAGACGCGTAAGGGGTGACCTCCCCGAAGAGGTTCAGGACCTGGAAGATGAGATTGAAGGCTATGAAGTGAGGGTTCATAAATTTGATGACGAGATCGCAGCGCTCAATGAATCAATCGCCCAGCGCAAGCAAGCCATCAAAGACGCTGAAGGTCTGATACGCAAGTATGAAGATCAGCAGCAGAATGTTCGCAACAACCGCGAATATGATGCCATCACAAAAGAAGTGGAACTTCAGAAACTGGAGATCCAGATCGCTGAGAAAAAAATCAAAGAAGCGCATTACCAGATCGAGCAGAAAAACAGCGATATCGAAGGCACTAAGACTCGCTTAGAAGAGCGTCGTAAAGACCTTGAAAACAAAAAGCACGAGTTGGACCAGATCGTTTCTGAAAGCGAAGAAGAAGAAAACAAGTTGGAAGAAGAGCGTAAGGCAGCATCTTCGAACATCGAAGATCGTTTACTGAGCGCCTATTCTCGTATCCGTAAAAACGTACGTAATGGCCTTGCAGTAGTAACTGTGAAGCGTGATGCATGCGGAGGTTGCTTTAACACGGTTCCACCACAGCGCCAGGCTGATATCGCAGCCCAGAAAAAAGTGATCGTTTGTGAGCATTGCGGCCGTATTCTGGCTGGTGTAGAGCAGCGTATATTTTAATTAAAAAATTGAGCGGATATCGCTTACATATACTTTTAAAAAGGATGGCTCAACCCCATCCTTTTTTTTTGGTGCTCAGTCTACTATTGCTGAGCTCCACAGCCCTGCATGCGGTTTCTGTTTACAGCACAACTACCTTACAGGCACACCGGGAATATCTAAAGTTAAAGATCAATACAGGTCAGCACTTTTCTAAACAGGAGCTCAAGGCAAATCCAAATAATGCCGCTGCGTTGCTTGTTGCCAACTACGGCGATTTCCTGACATTATGTGTGCAGCAGAATGTTACTACTTACGATGCCCTGTTGCAAAACCAGGAAAACCGGCTCAGCCAGATTGAAAAATTAAAAGATAAATCAGTCTGGAAAAAGTATGCACTAGCCGAAGTAAAGATGCAGCTAGGTATAAGTAAACTCTTATTTGGCAATAAGTTATCCGCAGCGTGGGATATCCGAAAGGCTTACCTGCAGTATATTTCCATCTCAAAACAACACCCCGATTTTATTCCAAATAAAAAAACGCTGGGCATGCTGCAGGTACTTATAGGCTCTGTTCCGGATAACTACAAATGGTTTTTGGGCATTATCGGGATGGAAGGAAGTATAAAATCCGGCTTAACTAATTTAAAAACTGCCGCCACAAAAGAAAACCCATTTCAGGAGGAGGCGCTGGCCATGTATGCCATAACACTGCACCTGGTAGACCAGAAAAATGAGCAACAGTCCATGCGCATACTGGAGAACCTAACAGTACGGCAACCGGATAACCTGTTATTCCGGTTTGCCGCCATGCACCTATTAAAAAAAACAAAGCACAGCGACAAGGCACTAAAGCAGTTTATAAGCAGACCTGCCGATAGCCAGTATTTATCTTTTCCTTACCTGCAGCACATGGCGGCCGATCTATACTTGTATCGCGGCGATTTTAATGAGTCAGTTGCTCATAATCGGGCTTTCCTACAGCAGCACAAAGGAAAGCACTACCTTAAAGCGGCACATTTTAAGCTTTACCTGGCATATTACTTAAGCAACCATCAGCCACAGGCGCTTTGGTATTACAATAAGATCAGCGAAGTAGGCAGCGAGGAGATTGAAGAGGACAAGTATGCTGCAAAGTATGTTTTAAAGCAGGACAAACCTGTAAGGCCTATACTGCTTGCAAGGCTGCAGTCGGATGGCGGTTACTACCAGGAGGCGCTTAAAACACTAAGTGCACTTGATACTACCAAGGCTACTTTACCAATACAGGCAGAGTATACTTATCGCATGGCGCGCATTTACAATGGTTTGCAGGACACTACTCAAGCAGTAAAGCTTTACAGAAATACAATTACAATTTGCGGAGACTCCAATTTATACTTTGCCCCTAATGCAGCTTTGCAGCTGGGATACATTTACCGGGAGCGAAAAAAGGATACTTTGGCTCAGACATACTTTAAAAAAGCTATGAGTTACAAAGACCACGAGTACAAAAACAGTATCGACGCAAAAGCCAAGCTTGCCCTCTCCACTTTATAGTTTAAAATTGCCGCATGTTTACCGCAACTATAAAAGCAGAAGATCTGCCTGTTCCAATTCAGGAATTTATACTTAGAGCACTGGCCTGGGCTGATCAGCATCCTTTGGTTTGTAACTATAACCACAACAATATTCCATACCCGCACAGTGGCTTCGAGCATATACTTGCCATTTCATCAGGTAAACCTGTTGATCTGGACCAGGAAAACGTGCTGGAAAGTATACGCACTAAACTAAGTGGCAACCATAACCTATGGTGCGGCTACCTGGCCTATGACCTTAAAAACCAGATCGAAAAACTAAGCAGCCAGAATAACGATGGAATTGGTTTCCCAGTGGCCTTTTTTTTTGAGCCTGAAGTGTATTTATACTTTAGCCAGTTAAGTATAACCATCTGCAGCACAAATCAAAGTACAAACGCTATCCTTGAATATATACTTTCTAGTGCACCCCTTGTAGCCTCCTCTCCTGCTAAAATAAACATACAGCAACGGGTTTCGCCAGACAAGTATAAAGCCAATGTTGAAAAGGTAAAAGCCCATATCCTGGAGGGTGACGTGTACGAGTTAAATTATTGCATCGAGTTCTTTGCTGAAAATGCCGATTTGCAGCCTTTACCTTTATACCTGGCGCTTAATGATGCTTCTCCTACCCCCTTCTCAGGTTACCTAAAGTATAACGACAGGTATTTGCTCAGTGCTTCGCCGGAGCGCTTTCTTAAAAAGGAAGGCAAAAAACTTATCTCACAACCTATTAAAGGCACTATCAGGCGAGGTCAAACACCGCAAGAAGATGCGCAACTTCAATACCAATTACGGCACGACGAAAAAGAACTGGCCGAAAACATGATGATCGTAGACCTGGTGCGCAACGACTTAAGCCGCTCTTGCGCGACAGGAACCGTGCAGGTCGAAGAAATGTTCGGAATATATGGCTTCAGGCAAGTCTCGCAGATGATCTCTACCATTACCGGAGAACTTAAGCCAGGCAACGACTTAGTGGATGCATTGCAAGGCACTTTCCCGATGGGAAGTATGACCGGTGCCCCTAAAATAAGCGCTATGCAGATCATCGAGGAACTTGAAGAAACCAAGCGCGGCTTATACTCCGGGGCTTTTGGCTATATCACGTCGGAAAATGATTGTGACTTCAATGTGGTTATCCGAAGTATACAGTATAATGCCAGCACCAAATACCTCTCCTTTATGGTGGGCAGCGCCATCACCTACGACTCCGACCCGGAACGTGAGTATGAAGAATGCCTGTTAAAGGCGCAGGCGATCTTGAAAGTTTTGAATGAGCGAATGAGTGGTTGAGTGAGTGATAAATGGTTAAACGAATAACTCCTTTGAATTAATTTCTAAATTCAACAATTTAACAATCAGACCATTCAACAATTCATAATCACTCATTCACTCAATCACACAATCAAAATTACTTTTCTATTCCTGCCATTCTGTCACGATTTTGATGAGATTATAGTATATTTGCAGCAGTTAAAGAATAAGCATGGATCCGATAGTAGATTTAGATTTTATAGACAGCCGCATGCCTGAAGAGGCAGCGGCTTGTGATACAACCCATATTACACAGGAAACACAGACTGGCAAAAGCCGAAAACTGTACATAGAGAGCTATGGTTGCGCTATGAATTTCTCAGATAGCGAAATCGTGTCGTCGATCATGTTTGAGAACGGCTTCGATACTACCTCCGACATTGCGCAGGCTGACCTGGTATTCCTGAATACCTGCTCTATACGTGAAAAAGCAGAGCAGACTGTTCGCAACCGCTTGGGCCAGATCAACTATTTTAAGAAGAAAAAGCCGGAGATGATGGTTGGTGTACTGGGCTGTATGGCAGAGCGTCTGAAGAAATCGCTGCTGGAAGAAGAAAAGATTGTTGACCTGGTAGTTGGGCCTGATGCATACCGCGACCTGCCAAACCTGATAAACGAGGTAGATGGAGGACAGAAAGCTGTTAACGTGCTGCTTTCCCGCGAAGAGACCTATGCCGACATCAACCCTATACGCCTGAATAGCAATGGTGTAAGTGCCTTTATCTCGATCATGCGTGGTTGCGACAACATGTGCTCATTCTGCGTGGTGCCATTTACCCGTGGACGTGAGCGCAGCCGCGATGCACACTCTATTGTTCGCGAGGCAGAGGCATTGGTGGCACAAGGTTATAAAGAAGTAACGCTGCTTGGCCAGAACGTAGACTCATACAAATGGGCATCCGAAGACGGAACCGAAAGCGTAAACTTTGCGCAATTGCTGGAGAAAGTAGCCTTGGTATCGCCAGACCTGCGCGTGCGTTTCTCTACGTCACATCCAAAAGATATCACAGATGAAGTGTTGTACACTATGAAAAAGTATGACAACATCTGCAAATACATACACCTGCCGGCACAAAGCGGTAATACCCGCGTGCTAGAGCTTATGAACCGCACCTACGACCGTGAGTGGTACATTAACCGCGTTGATGCTATCCGTGCTATACTTGGTGATGACTGCGGAATTTCTTCTGATATGATCGCCGGTTTCTGCACCGAAACAGAGGAAGAGCATCAGGATACGCTTTCCCTGATGGACTATGTGCAGTACGACTATTCTTATATGTTCTTTTATTCTGAGCGTCCGGGTACACTGGCAGCCAGAAAACTGGAAGACGATATTCCGTTGGAAGTTAAAAAGCGCCGCCTAGACGAGATCATTACCAAGCAGCGAGAAACCTCGCTTAACCGCAACAAACGCGATGTAGGCAAAGTGCACAAGGTACTGGTTGAGAACTTCTCAAAAAAATCGAAAGAACAACTTAGCGGACGCAACGACCAGAACAAAGTAGTGATCTTTGACAAAAAGCACTATAAGAAAGGTGATTACGTGAACGTGTTGGTGCACGATTGCAGCGTAGGCACCCTATTTGGCCAGGCGATAGATTAGATTTGGAGATAAGACAATTGGGGAATTTGAAGATGTGAAGATTAGATAATTGTTCATTCACACATTTTCAAATCCCTACATTTCCAAATCTTCAAATCTGCTAATCTTCAAATTAAAAACATGCGCAACATCGATATACAAAGTATAAAGCAGCGTTTTGGTATCATTGGCAACTCACCCTTGCTTAACCACGCCATACAGGTGGCTGCTCAGGTAGCACCAACTGAAATGACGGTGCTTATTACCGGTGAGAGCGGTAGTGGCAAGGAGTCCTTCTCCAAGATTATACACCATCTGAGTCCGCGCAAACATGGCCAGTTTATTGCCATTAACTGCGGTGCCATACCAGAAGGAACTATAGATTCTGAACTGTTTGGCCACGAGAAGGGCTCTTTTACAGGCGCCACAGAAACCCGAAAAGGCTATTTTGAGGTAACAGATGGCGGTACTATATTTTTAGATGAGATTGGCGAAATGCCGCTTGGTACACAGGCAAGGTTACTGCGCGTGCTTGAAAACGGCGAGTTTATTAAAGTAGGCTCGTCTAAAGTACAGAAAACAGATGTGCGTGTAGTGGCTGCTACCAACGTTAACCTGTTAAATGCGGTTGAAAAAGGTCGTTTTCGTGAAGACTTATACTATAGACTGAACACAGTTCCTATTACAGTGCCTCCTTTGCGAGAACGAGGCGACGATGTTTACCTGCTCTTCCGTAAGTTTGCTGCCGATTTCTCTGAGAAGTATAAAGTAAAGCCAATCACACTTACTCCTGATGCCGTGCAGGAGCTGTTGGCATTCCGTTTTCCGGGTAACATACGTCAGCTAAAAAACATTGTAGAGCAGATCTCTGTGCTGGAGTACGACCGTGAGATTGACGGCAATAAACTAAGGCATTACCTGCCACGCGACCAAGGTAATACCCTTCCGGCCCTGTTTAACAAAGAAACTGCTACAGAACAGCCTTTTTCGGAGCGTGATATACTTTATAAGGTGCTTTTTGATATGCGCCGTGATGTCTCTGAGCTAAAGAAACTCGTGTTCGATATCATGACCAATCAGCATAACGACCAGGAATTGATTAAAGAGCATGGTCACTTGTTTGATGGTATTGAAACGGTTAATGGCCGCACCACCTACCAACAGCCGGAAGCCAAACAGCATGATGCGTTTTACCTGCCAGTAAAACAGGCTCAGATGCAGGATTACGAAGATCAGAAAGTAGAGGATATTACGCACGAAACAGAAGAAGAAAGCTTATCTTTAGAGGATAAAGAAAAAGAGATGATCTTAAAGGCGCTTAAAAAGCACAACAACAAGCGCAAGTATGCTGCCCAGGATCTGGGAATATCAGAAAGAACACTTTACCGCAAATTAAAGCAGTATGACATTGAGGATTAACAAGAGAGTTTGGGTTTACACGCTGTTTTCGCTGCTTGCGGTTTGCAGTAGTTGCGGCATTTACTCCTTTTCAGGCTCTACCCTGCCACCTGATGTGCGTACCATCTCTATTCAAAATTTTGAGAACAGCACTGGCGAAGGACCAGCAAATCTTACACAGCTGGTAACCAACAACTTTAAAACCTTCTACCAACGAAACTCCAACCTGAACATTGTACAGCGCGACGGAGACTTGCAATTGGAAGGACAGATTGTTAGCTTTACTTATACGCCGGCAGCTATTCAGCGCGAGGGCGTTCAGGATATAGCAGGCCTTAACAGGCTTACATTGGGCATACAGGTACGTTTTGTGAACGCCAAAGCCCCAGACAAGAACTTCGACAGACTGTTCAGCATTTCGCAGGACTTTCAGCAGGGCCGTGATGTAACGCAGCTAACTCCTGCCGAAATTGATGCGCTAACCGAGCGCCTGGTAACAGATGTTTTTAATAAAACAGTAGCAGACTGGTAGTTACACATTACCATCCAAAGCAATACGAATACTAAATGAATAAATCAGCTTTTCTTAAACTGATAAAACAGGTAGCCAACATCTCCGACCAGCAAACCGAAGAGCTGGAGAAGGTGGCCGCTACTTTCCCTTATTGCCAGACTGCCCACCTCCTACTTGCTAAATCTGCTTACGATAAAGGAAGTATGCTTTCGACGCAGCGTTTACGCAAAGCCTCGTCGTATGCCACTGATCGCCAACTGTTAAAACGCATTATTTATACTTCTACTGTTGCAGAGCCTGTATTTGAAGAAAGTATAACAGCAACACCACAGGAAGAAACTTTACCGATTCAGGCTGAACAAACTTTAGCTACAACTGAAAGTATACCTACAGCGGAAATTATACTTGAAGAACCTACGAATACTGCTCCACCTGTAACTGAAGCTACCTCAGATGATTATGAGCCGGCTGATATAGAGGAAATATTTGAGGAGGTAAGCGAAGAAAATCAACCGGAGTTTAGCACCCAGGAAGCAGAAGAAGAATCTCCTGCAGCATTAGAGGCAGAGCAACAGCAGATAGACTCGGAGCTGGCCATGTTGCTCACCATCAACAGTCTCAGCTCATCCTTTACAGATTTACTGGCTCAAAAACCTGATCCAGACCCTGAACCAGAATCAGAGGCACCATCCCTTGGCATAGCGGACCACCTGACAGAAACAGGAGAAGCTCTATCGGAATTAGAGGCATCAGAAAATATACCTGCCGATACTATCTATGAAGAAGACACTCCCGCTGAATCAGGAAAGGATGCGGCAGACGCAGAGATAAACTATTCTTTTGATGAAATAGACCGCCTATATGCCGAAGATGCTCTTGGTTACTGGATGGGCTCCAGCCGTATGGGCGAGCTTCTGCAGCTAAAGGATGATTATACGCGCCAGCGCCCTCAGGCCTTTCATCCCGAGCTTATTTTAGAGTATAGCAAGACCCACGAACTGGAAAAAGCAGTGCAAACCACACAGCATTCGTTAAGCAACCAGTTAGACCTGATAGACCAGTTTTTAAAGCTTAATCCAAGGCTTAAAACGATGGCAAATTTCAAGTTGAAGCCTGAGCCTCAGGAGGATTTATCGCTTAAGAGCACCAAGATCAAAAAAGGAATGGCATCCGAAAGCCTGGCCAACATATTCGTGAAACAAGGCAAGGTGAAAAAAGCAGTTAAAATATATGAGCAACTCATTTTGAAAAATCCGGAAAAAAAGAGTTACTTTGCTGAACAGATAGAAAAATTACAAAACTTAAGTTAATATGTACATCGCCCTTATCAGTATTATTGTATTCATTTGCGTGCTGCTTATTTTGGTTGTGTTGGCTCAGAATCCTAAAGGAGGCGGACTATCAAGCCAGTTTGGCGGTAGCACCAGCCAGCTTATGGGTGTAAAGCGCACCGGTGACCTGCTGGAGAAACTAACCTGGGGCTTTGCCATAGCACTGGTTGTTCTTACACTTGGCACACACATGATGGTTGGTACTGCTAACCAGCAAGGTGCTGGCGAAAGATCGATCAATGAAGAACGCGCTCGTCAGTCTAACTTGCCTGCTGCCCCTGCTACATTGCCAGGAGCAACAGAAGAGAACCCTGCAGCTATTCCTGATGCAGCTGAGATTCCAGCTATGATTGACACAGCTAACTAAGCAACCAAGTATAAAGTATAAGCAAAGCCGGCCCTATAAGCCGGCTTTGTTGTTTTTTGTGCTGTCGTAACCTGTCATACGTATAGTAAAAAGTTCCATCAGTCTGCCAAATATGTCAAACCTGTCAGGTAACGCAGCGTTAAAAGCTGAAAATTTGGCCTGAAATGTCAGAACAGAGGCATTGGCACAGGAAATGATAGTACCCCATTGGTTATAATTTTTAATATCAACCATAAAACTTCATAACATAACAAACTATGTCAATCAGCATTAAACCATTAGCAGACAGAGTAATTGTAGCTCCTGCTGCAGCAGAAGAAAAAACAAAGTCTGGTATCATTATTCCTGATACTGCTAAAGAGAAGCCACAGCGTGGTGAGGTAGTAGCCGTTGGCGAGGGTAAAGTATCTGAGCAGGGTTCTTTAATGAAGCCGCAGGTAAAAGTTGGCGACCAGGTATTATATGGTAAATACGCAGGTACAGATATCTCTGTAGACGGAAACGATTACCTGATCATGCGTGAGTCAGATATTCTGGCTGTACTTTAATTCAAACCATTTTAATTTAATTATCTAATAGATATAACTATGGCTAAAAACATCACATTTGATGCCGACGCTCGCAGCAAAATAAAGTCTGGCGTTGACAAACTGGCAAATGCTGTTAAAGTTACCTTAGGTCCTAAAGGCCGCAACGTGATCATCGATAAAAAATTCGGTGCTCCTACCATTACAAAAGACGGTGTTTCAGTGGCGAAAGAAATCGAACTGAAAGACGCTATTGAAAACATGGGTGCGCAGTTGGTAAAAGAAGTTGCCTCTAAAACTGCTGACCAGGCTGGTGACGGTACTACTACTGCAACTGTACTAGCTCAGGCTATCTACACGGCTGGTATTAAGAACGTAGCTGCCGGTGCTAACCCAATGGACCTGAAGCGTGGTATCGACAAAGCTGTACATGCAGTAGTTGAGAACTTGCGTTCACAGTCTAAGAAAATCGAGAACTCTTCTGAGATCTCTCAGGTAGGCACTATTTCTGCCAACAACGACGCGGAGATCGGTAAAATGATCGCTGATGCGATGGATAAAGTTGGTAAGGACGGTGTAATTACTGTTGAAGAAGCAAAAGGTACTGAAACTGAGGTAAAAACTGTAGAAGGTATGCAGTTTGACCGTGGTTACCTTTCTCCATACTTTGTGACCAACGCAGAGAAAATGGAGGCTGAATTCGACAACCCTTATATCCTGATCTACGACAAGAAGGTTTCTACTATGAAGGAGCTGCTTCCAGTATTGGAGCAGGTAGTTCAGACTGGTAAAGGCCTTGTTATCGTTTCTGAGGACGTAGACGGTGAAGCACTTGCTACACTTGTAGTAAACAAACTGCGTGGCTCGCTTAAAATTGCAGCTGTTAAGGCTCCTGGCTTCGGCGACAGAAGAAAAGCAATGCTGGAAGATATCGCTATCCTGACTGGCGGTACTGTTATCTCTGAAGAAAGAGGTTACAAACTAGAGAACGCTACGCTGGAGTATCTTGGACAAGCTGAGAAGGTGATCATCGACAAAGACAACACCACTATCGTAAATGGTGCCGGTTCTAAAGATGATATCGTTGCCCGCGTAAACCAGATAAAGTCGCAGATGGAGTCTACTACATCTGACTATGACAAAGAAAAACTTCAGGAGCGTTTAGCTAAGCTTTCTGGCGGTGTGGCTATCCTTTACATCGGTGCTTCTACGGAGGTAGAGATGAAAGAGAAGAAAGACCGTGTTGACGATGCATTACATGCAACACGCGCTGCCGTTGAAGAAGGTATCGTAGCTGGTGGTGGCGTTGCGCTTATCCGTGCTATCGATGCTCTGAACAGCATTGATGTTTACAACGCTGACGAGCAGACAGGTGTACAGATCATCAAAACTGCGCTGGAGGCTCCACTAAGAACGATTGTTGCCAATGCAGGTGGCGAAGGTTCTGTAGTGGTACAGGCTATCCGCGAAGGCAAAGCTGACTACGGTTACAACGCACGTGATAACAGATATGAGAACATGTTCGCAGCTGGTATCATCGATCCAACTAAGGTTACACGCCTTGCTTTAGAGAACGCTGCTTCTATCTCTGGCCTGCTTCTAACTACCGAGTGTGTAGTATCAGAAGAACCTTCTGAAGAGGCTGCCCCAATGGGCGGCGGCATGCCGGGTGGCATGGGCGGAATGGGCGGCATGATGTAATCAGACACATCCCATAGTATAAATAAGAAAGCCCCTGCGTCTGATGATGCAGGGGCTTTTACTTTCATAGCCTTTCATTACAGAGGCCTGATCTTGATGTTGATGTCATGTGGGGCAACCTCATCGCCTCCAAAATATGGATATAATTGGTAAGCGTCTGATATGCCGCTACATCCTCTTGGTAGCTCTACCCCAATACCGTCAACCTTAAAAATATACTTTCCATCCTCGAGTATCAGTTCGCAAAGGGCTGCTTTACCCAAAGTTATACTTGTAATATACACAGACTGACGGCTCCCGCCTTTATAAGTATAAGCATGCAACTCTAGCTGGTTATTACTCCAACGCCAGCCTATGCGCGCGCTGTTTACCTGGTGGTGCGAGCCACAGTCGGATACCCCGTAAAGCTTATTGATGTCATATTGGTTCTCTGGTTTGGCAGAAGTATAAATAGCGGTGCTATCAAACGTTACTTCAAACCGCAATTTCTGTGCTTTAAGTGTTTTGAAAGAATTATTGGTAGATGTGTGAGAGCCTTTTTTGATAGTATAAACAATAGACTCAGGCGCTGGCAGTACAGAGTTTTCCGCCACATCGGTTGCCTCTGACATTGTTTGGCAGGATGCCATAGAGGCACACAATGAAAGCAGAGCCAAAACATGGCTATACTTCCGGGTAAAAGTAAACATGGGTAATTAGTATAATTATAGAATAGGCAAAATGATTAATTTATAACTTATTTAATCATAGTTAAGTAGACAGGAAAAACAGAATTGCAAATCTATAAAACATTATAAATAAAAAAAGCCCCCGACTCATAAAATCGAGGGCTTCTTCCCTAATAATTAAGCTTTATGGTTCTTAATGGATACCGTGCATCCACTTACGCATTAATGGAGTAAGTATAAGTGCCAGTACTGCAAATCCGAATGCTACATAACCGATTTGCTCAAAAACACCTGTGTATACCATTAACGACTGCATCCCAGATACTTCAGCTTCTCCCTCTCCACTTACTGATGTAAGCTTTGCAATTGCACCGGCAATATAGTGCGCAAATGACGAAGATAGGAACCAGATACCCATGATAAAGGATACGATCTTTTTAGGCGATAATTCTGTTACTTTTGAAAGCCCTACAGGCGAAATAAACAACTCACCTGTTGTTATCAGCATATAACCCAGGATAAGGAACCAGATAGATACTCTGCCATCAGCATCAGCAAAATTAGCACTCCAGGCAAAAATCAAGAAACCTAAACCTAATTGGGCTATACCCAAAGCAAATTTAACCGGCGTGTATGGGTTCATGCGCATTCTGGAGAAGAACAGCCACATAGCTGAGAATGGTAGCGCAAATAACACGATAAAGAACGGGTTAATAGAGTTTGTCTGGGCAGCATTCATGAACGTAAGGTTCACGTTACGCTCAGCAAAAAGTGTTAAAGAAGAACCAGCCTGCTCAAAGAAAGACCAGAAAACGGTGATAAAGAAAGTAAGCAGGATAACAACGAACAAGCGCTCACGCTCCTTTTTCTCTTCTTTTACTAAGCTATAGATCAGTATCAGGGCAATAACCGGCAGTAGGATATAGTTCATTACAATTCCGATCAAGCTACCGTCGAAGTTGGTCATTCCAAAACCAGGAAGGTCTAATGAGCCATGGAAAAGAAGAATGCCTAAAAAAGGTAAAGCTACAACAGACAGAATAGACACCCAGTTACCTCTCGATATACCGGCAACTTTCTCCTTAACCAGAGCAGGGTCGGCAGGAAGTCCTCTGTCACCAAATACGCCGCTTCTGGAGCCATTCCAGAACATAAGTAAGCCTATTAACATACCTACGCCAGCTGCGCCAAAACCATAATGCCAGCCGTAGGTTACTCCTAACCATCCGCAGACAATTGGAGCCAGCATAGCACCTATGTTAATGCCCATGTAAAAAATGGTGAAGCCTGCATCTCTTCTGGCATCGCCCTGTGCATAAAGCGTACCTACCATTGTAGAAATATTTGGCTTAAAAAATCCATTTCCTACAATCAAAAGTGCGAGTGCTCCGTAGAAGAAAACCGGGTGCTCAACAGCAAGCGCAAAATGGCCAAATGCCATAAGTACGGCACCCAACATAATAGACTTTCGGTATCCCAGTAATTTATCTGCGATCATGCCACCTATTACTGGTGTGGCATAAACTAAGGCGCCATAAGCTGCGTAAATACCAAAAGCGACGTTATCGCTATATAGTAAATCGTTAACCATGTACAGAACCAACAGTGCGCGCATACCATAAAAGCTGAAGCGCTCCCATAGTTCGGCAAAGAACAGATAGAACAATCCTTTAGGGTGTCCAAACATTTCCGGCCCAGTCGGCTCAGCTCCCATAGGGGCAGCATGCTCCGATATCTTGTCGGTGACAGTGTGTTCTCTTAATGACATAGATTAAAAATAGTTGATTGTTTAGTTAGGTTATGCATACAAAGAAGGTAAATATATCAGATTAGAAGCAAACAGACAAATATTTTACACTACTCCGTAACAGTATGTGCAATCTTGCGCAATATTTGCATAACACAATATTTTGATAAACATTTTTTTATACTTTTGTACAGTAGTTGTGATGCAAACCGTTTAAAATCAAAACCCAAAAAATTCAAATGAAAGTAACTGGATATAAATCTAAGGTTGGTCTTGAAAATCTTGGTATTAAGCAGGCTAAAGAGGTGCTTTGGAACCTTACCCCTGCTGAGCTGGTAGAAGAGGCCATTAAAAACGGCGAAGGTGTTTTAACGGATACAGGTGCGCTGATGTGCGACACAGGTAAATTCACTGGACGTTCTCCAAAGGACAGATTTGTGGTGAAGGACGCTAAAACAGAGGATACAGTTTGGTGGGGCGACATAAACATCGCTTTTGACCCTGAGAAATTCGACCAACTACATGATAAGATGGTTGACTTCCTGAAAGACCGTAAACTTTATGTGCGCGATGCTTATGCCGGAGCACACCCTGACTACCGTTTAAATTTACGTATTGTTAACACTCAGGCATGGCAGAACCTTTTCTGCAACAACATGTTTCTGCGCTTAACACAGGATGAGATTGACAACCACACGCCAGAATTTACCATTATCTGTGCCCCTGAGTTTGAAGCTGACCCTGCAGTTGACGGAACACGCCAGTCTAATTTTGCGATCATCAACTTTACCAAGAACATGATCCTGATAGGTGGTACAGGCTACGCCGGTGAGATGAAAAAAGGCATCTTCGGGGTACTAAACTATATCCTTCCGCAGGAGCGCAACACCTTGTCTATGCACTGCTCTGCCAACGTAGGAAAAGATGGTGACACAGCTATCTTCTTTGGACTTTCAGGCACAGGCAAAACCACTCTTTCTGCAGACCCTAACCGTGGCCTGATCGGTGACGATGAACATGGCTGGACAAAAGACAGTGTATTTAACTTTGAAGGTGGCTGCTATGCAAAGGTTATTGACCTTACCCACGAAAAAGAGCCGCAGATATGGGATGCCATAAAATTCGGAGCTATTGTAGAGAATACACGTTTTGAAGAAGGCACACGCACAGTAGACTATACGAATAACTCTGTTACAGAAAATACACGTACGGCCTACCCTATTCACCACATCGATAACGCCATTGAACCATCAAGAGCTGATATTCCAAAGAATATCTTCTTCCTTACAGCAGATGCGTTTGGTGTGTTGCCTCCGATCTCCAAACTAAATACCAGCCAGGCCATGTATCACTTTATTTCTGGTTACACCGCTAAGGTTGCAGGTACTGAAGTTGGAGTGACAGAGCCACAAACAACTTTCTCTGCCTGCTTTGGAGCTGCTTTCTTACCCCTGCACCCAACAAAGTATGCAGAAATGCTTGGCAAGAAAATGAGTGAGAATAATGTTAATGTGTGGCTGATCAATACAGGTTGGACAGGTGGCCCTTACGGTGTAGGTTCGCGTATGAAGCTGCCTTATACTCGTGCTATGATCACAGCAGCACTTAACGGAGAACTTGACAACGTGAAGTTTACCAAGCATCCGATATTTGGCGTTGAAATGCCGGATACTTGCCCTAATGTACCAGACGAGGTACTAAACCCACGCAATACATGGGCAAACAAAGAAGAGTACGATGCAAAAGCTACTGACCTGGCTTCTAAGTTTGTTAGAAACTTCCAGAAGTATGCAGACTATGCTAACGATGAGATCTTAGCCGGTGCACCTAATGTTGAAGTAACAGCTTAAGCTGAATTTAAGTACAACTAAAAAAAGCCTCTTTGCCTAGTGCAAAGAGGCTTTTTTTATTAAGCCAGAGATGACCTCTAAAGTATACTTTCGTATATTTAAGAAAACTAAGGGTGAGTTTTGTAGAGCTTTCATATTTAATAAAGTATGTAAGGTCTTAAAAAGCATTTTTCTGGCAAATAGTTATAGACAAAATGTATTTCATTGCTTAAGCAAAAGCCCAATTTTCAATTTAACAATCAACAATTCAACAATTAAATAAGTGCACCTATTTTATACCCCAGATATTACGACCGGATTCTATACTTTACCTGAGGAAGAATCGAAGCACTGCACACGTGTGTTGCGTTTACACCATGGTGATACCATTTACCTTGTGGATGGCGTAGGTGGACTGTATACGGCAATTATTCAGGATGCAAATAACAAGAAATGCCAGCTACAGATTATAGATAAGCAGATAGAGTATGGTAAACTACCCTACTATACGCACATTGCCGTTGCACCTACCAAGAACATGGACCGTATGGAGTGGTTTGTCGAGAAGGCCGTAGAGATTGGTGTAAGTGAAATTACGTTTTTGCTGTGTGAACACTCCGAACGCAGGCAGTTGCGCCTCGACAGGCTCGAAAAAATTGCCGTAAGTGCCATGAAACAGTCCCAGAAAGGGTATTTGCCTTTGCTTAATGATCTGACTCCTTTCCATCGGTTTGTGCAAAAATCTCAGCCAGACGCTACCTTTATTGCCCACCTCGAAGACGATGCCACTAAAAGTATAAAGGAGCATTATAAGTACGGTAATCCGCATTGTATCCTGATCGGTCCGGAAGGTGATTTCTCTACCGAAGAGATTTCGGCTGCTTATCAAGCCGGAATAAAGCCCGTAACCTTAGGTAAAAGCAGACTTCGCACCGAAACCGCAGCCCTAGTTGCCTGCCACACGTTAAACGTACTACACGACATTTATGCACCGTTATAAGTAACCACTCAATGTATAGCCACCGCATGCTGAAACGATCCATTATTGCCATATTATTAACTTTAGTTACTTGCGTTGCAGGTTTGGCGCAGAGCTATAGCTTTAAAATTGCGAAACTAAAGTATAACGGCGGAGGCGACTGGTATGCAAACAAAACATCCCTCTCAAACCTGATTCAGTTCTGCAATCAAAACCTGAACACGAACATAGCCCCCGACGAGGCTGTAGTAGAAGTAGGCAGTCCGGAAATATTCAGCTATCCTTTTGTGCACATGACAGGCCATGGGAACGTGGTTTTTTCAGATGCAGAGGCGCTTAACCTGCGTAATTACCTGCTTAGCGGAGGCTTCCTGCACATCGACGACAACTATGGCCTGGATAAGTATGTAAGGCAGGAAATGAAGAAAGTGTTTCCGGAATATGAGTTTGTTGAGTTGCCATTCGATCACCCTATTTACAGACAGAAGTTTAATTTTACAGGTGGCCTGCCTAAGATCCATGAGCACGACAACAAACCTCCACAAGGTTTTGGTATCGTGCACAAAGGCAGGTTAGTTTGCTTTTATACTTACGAAACCGATCTGGGTAACGGCTGGGAAGACCCTGAGATTCATAACGACCCAGAGCATGTAAGGCAGCAGGCACTGCGCATGGGTGCAAACATAGTGACTTATGCCATTACACACGGCGACGGCCTGCAATAAGAAAAGTATAATTCAGTTTCTTTATACTTTTAAAAGCTTGATTAAGCATACAGTGCGCCTAACTTAATCCAACTGAGAACATATATCCTTTGTTAAGTAACTTAATTGTGCTTAAGTTTAAATTTGGAATATCTTAGCTCTCACTTAATTTCTTATCATGCCCACCAATGCATTGCTCAAAAAGCTATCACTTCTTACCGATAAAGGCCTTAAAAAGAGGCTTCGCAAGGAAATACTCGCATATTACAAAAATATCCCGCAAGCAGAAACAGATCCTGAAATTCAGGAGGCACTTGCATTTTTGAGTAACAATCGGTTTCATGTATTTCCCTATACTTTTACAGATGATTATTCGTCTGAGCAGGTACAGGTATATACCGATAAAAACCTGGGATTAAAGTACGTTATGCATAAGGGCAAAAAGCTATACTTTAAGCGGACATGGGGTGAGCGGAAGATCAAGCGAAATTATGTTTACTTACTTCTTGAACAGGATTTAAAGTCGCCACACCGGTACTTAGCAGATTCTTTTGTAGTAGAACGAGGTGATGTGGTAGTGGATGCCGGAGCAGCTGAAGGTAATTTTGCGCTGAGCGTAGTAGAACAGGTAAAAAAACTATACTTATTCGAAACCGATAATGAATGGGTGGAGGCCCTGGAAGCCACTTTTGCCCCTTGGAAAGATAAAGTAGAGATCATCAATAAGTATGTAAGCAATACTAACAATGAACATTACTTAACCTTAGATAATTTTTTTGAGGGTAAGGGAGCCGTTAATTTTATAAAAGCCGATGTAGAGGGCGCAGAAGCTGATCTACTGGAAGGCAGTAAAAATATTTTACAAAACCAGCAGCTTAAAGTTGCTATAACCACCTATCATAAACAGGAAGACGAAACAGAACTAAACGACATGCTACAGCAGTCAGGTTTTAAGACAGAGTTTTCGGATGGCTACATGCTGTTTCCGCATTACGGGCCTTTTAAGCCTCCGTACTTCAGGCGTGGTTTGATCAGGGCAATGAAATAAACAAAAGGGCCGGTTATTATACCGGCCCTTTTGTTTATAACTCGTTTGGTAAAGTATACTCTAGTAATTATACTTTCTGTTGAATATTTCGGTAAGTATAAAAGCCTCTTTTACAGAAGCCGGGTTGCGCAACAGTTTGGCATAACGACTAGTTGGTGCCTCACTTTCCTGGGCATAAGCTTTAAATACAGGCTCCCTCATTTCTTTAGACCTTCTCTTAGCTTCTCTGGCATCAGCCGCATTTTCCCAGGATAGCGCTTTTTGTGTAGTGCCCTCATAGCTTTTATACTTGGGTACTCTTTCCTCAGCAATTACTGGTGGAGTTACAATCTCCCGGACCCTTTCGCGAGCTATTTCAGCTTCTGCCCTGCCTTTATCAACTTTAGGCTGCAATTCACGCAAAATATCCTCAAAAGAAGTTACCGGCCTTTGGGGCTGCTGAGGCTCTACGCGTCTGCGTTGCGGCTTTTGCTCTTCCATCTCCTGCTCTTTATCGCCTGGCGTATTAAAAGCCTTCCGCCATTGTGTGAAAAGAAAATAAGCCACAGCGGCCAGTATGTAAAGTATAATTTTAAAATCGTCCATAGCAAAAGGTAGGTAGCTTTACCAAATATAGCGTTTTTACATGGAATTAAAAATTAACGAAGCAGTTATTACACTGGCAATATACTACATTGATAAGGCTTATTTTTATTAAGAAAGTTAAGTAAACCGGAACAGCTAATTGAGAAAAATAGCTTATTTTTGAAGTTAGAACAGAAGATTCCGCGAACGCGAATGCAAGTATCAAGATTAGAAATTAAAGGCTTCAAAAGTTTTGGCGACCGTGTCGTTATAAATTTTGACAACGGTATAACCGGGATTGTAGGCCCAAATGGCTGCGGCAAGTCAAACATTGTAGATGCCATTCGCTGGGTACTGGGTGAGCAGAAAACCCGTAATTTGCGCTCTGACAAGATGGAGAACGTGATCTTTAACGGCTCCAAAACCCGCAAGCCTACCCAGATGGCCGAAGTGTCTATCACCTTCGACAATAATCGTGGCGTGTTGCCCACAGAGTACTCCCAGGTAACCGTAACTAGAAAGTACTACCGCAACGGCGACAGTGAGTATATGCTAAACGGCGTTACCTGTCGCCTGAAAGACATTAACGAACTTTTTCTGGACACCGGTATAGGTTCTGATAGTTATGCCATTATTGAGCTGAAAATGGTAGATGAGATCCTGAACGATAAGGAAAATTCGCGCCGTTTGCTTTTCGAAGAGGCTGCCGGTATCTCCAAATTCAGGGTGCGTAAAAAGCAGACGCTTAAAAAACTGGAAGAAACTGACGCTGACCTGGAACGTGTGGAAGATGTTCTTTTCGAGATCGGGAAGAACATGAAAACGCTGGAAAGGCAAGCTAAACAAGCCATTAGGTATTTCCAGTTAAAGGACGACTATAAAAAGCACAGCCTGGAGTATGCCCGCCGAAACATATCGCAGTTCCAGAACACGATAGACAGGCTGCAGCAGGATGTACAACACGAAACAGAGCTGAAGGAAGGGTATGTACTTGCCGTAACCGAAGCAGAAGATGCCGTTGCCGACCAGAAAGAAGAACTGAACCGCACACAGGAAAAACTGGCCGAAAGCCAGAAAACCATGCAGGTGCAAACAGCCAAGCTTCGCCAACTCGAAAACGACATCAAGCTTAAATCAGAACGTAGTAATTACCTGAAAGAGCGCATGCAGCAGCTGCGCCAGCAAATTGGCCAGGACACAGCAAACCTGGAGCATACCCAGGAAAGTATACTGGAACTGCGCGACGAGTTGATAGAAGTACAGGATAAATTTGCCGAATCGGAAGAGCAGATGGCGGCTGTAAAAGAGCAACTGCAGGAAGCCAACGAGCAGAAAGCAAGCCTGCAGGAGGCGCACCAAACTATTGTAAAGCAGCACCGAGACAAACAGAACGAAGTATACCAGCTGAGCAAATCCCTGGAGATTGGCCAGGTGCAGATACAGAACATCAACCAGGAGCTGGAACGCCTGCAACAGCAACAGCTTAATGCCGACGAAGACGGACGCATATTGCAAGAGCAGCTACAGGAAGCACAGCAGGTTCTGGAAGAGAACACGTCTGAACTGGTAAGAATTCAGGCACACGAAGAAACCCTGGCCCAAAGTATAGCAACTACCGAAACTGCTATCGAGGAATTAAAAAGCCAACTCGTAGAGCTAAACCGAACCCTCGACTCCAGGCAAAACCAGTATAACCTTACCAAGTCACTGGTAGAAAATATGGAAGGTTTTCCGGAGGCTATCAAATTTCTGAGCAAGTCTGACAGCTGGTCTAAGCCGGCCCCTCTCCTATCTGATATACTTATTTGCGAGCCTGATTACAAGCCGCTTATAGAGAGTTACCTGGAGCAGTACATGAACTACTTTGTGGTAGATGAACTACAGGATGCCGTGGATGCCGTGAGCTTACTGAAGAGCGAAAACAAAGGCCGCGCTAACTTTATTATACTTTCGGAGATCGAAGAACTGGAGCCTACAGCCACCTTTAGCGAGGGCAACCTGAAAGCAGCGTATGAGGTCGTTTCTGCTGATAAAAAGTATAGCGGCCTGATGAAGTATATGCTCCGCAATGTATACATCAGCGACGACTCTGAAGATGAACTTTACGGCAGCGAGTACAAAACCATCATACTTAAAGATGGTAGCGCTATCCGTAAGCCGCTTAGCTTATCAGGTGGCTCGGTGGGTGTTTTCGATGGCAACCGTTTAGGTCGTAAACAGAACCTGGAGAAACTTGCCATGGAGGTTGCTGAATTACAGGAGCAGATAGAGCTGATGCAAAGCCGCATTAACACACAAAACCAGATCCTGCAGAACCACCGCAACGAGTCAAAGAAAGAAGCAATTAAGCAACTGGAAAAAGACGTTGCCAAAATGCAGCAGGACCTGCTCACAGTGCGCATTAAGTATGAGCAGTATCAGCAAAATCTGAAGAACTTCGACCAGAAACGCGATGAACTGTACGAACGCCTGGTAGAACTGCGCGAGCAAAGTATGGAAGTATCGCCACAGGCCGAAGCTGACATGCAGAAATTACGCCGTCTGGAACAGGAAATTTCAAGCTTTGCCGCACAATTAGAGCAGCAGCAGGAACGCATCACGGTTATCTCAGGTAGCTACAACCACGAGAACATACAGTACCACCAACTTAAAAACCGCTTTACAAGTCTACAACAGGAGATCGGCTATAAGCAAAAGTCTGTTGAGACAAACCAGGAACGCATCACTGGCCTTAAGAACGAACTGGCCAAGGCTGAAGAAGAAACAACAGAATCTACTACCTTTATTGAGGAGAACGAGGCTGTAGTGGAAACCATGATCGAAGCGCGTCGTGAATTTGGTTACGAACTGGAGGCAATCGAGAAAAAGTACTTCAGCCTGCGCGGTGAACTGGAGGAAAAAGATAAAACCATACGTGAGCTACAGCGCAAGCGCCAGAACGCCGATGAGCTTTTAATGCGCATGCAGCAGGCCATGAACGACACCAAGATCAAGCTGGTGTCTATTCAGGAACGGCTGGCTGCAGAGTTTAACATTTCTTCAGAAGAGTTTGCTGCTGCCCCTCCTGAGACAGATGAGCTGATTCCGCTTACGGATGATGAATTAAACGGTCATATCGCTTCTGTAAAATCTGCCCTGGATAAAATGGGTCCTGTAAACGCTATGGCAGCCGAGGCTTACATAGAAATAGAGGAACGCAACAAATTCATCACTGAGCAGCGCGACGACCTTGTAAACGCCAAAAACACCCTGATCGACACGATAAACGAGATCGACACAGTGGCAAAGGAGAAGTTCATGGAGTCGTTTGAGATGATCAAGGAAAACTTCAAGAACGTGTTCCGTAGCCTGTTTACAGAAGAAGATAACTGTGACCTGGTCGTATTAGACCCTAAGAACCCGCTGGAATCTAAAATAGAGATCATGGCACAGCCAAAAGGCAAGCGCCCTCTTACTATTAATCAGCTGTCAGGTGGCGAGAAAACCCTTACGGCTATATCACTTTTGTTTGCGATCTACCTGCTTAAGCCAGCGCCGTTCTGTATCTTCGATGAAGTAGATGCACCGCTGGATGATGCCAACATTGACAAGTTCAATAACATCATCCGCAAGTTTTCAGGCGAGTCGCAGTTTATTGTAGTAACGCACAACAAGCGCACCATGGCCTCAACTGATGTGATGTATGGCATAACCATGATCGAAGCCGGTATTTCAAGAGTGATTCCTGTTGATTTGAGGCAGATAGCGTAGCTAATTTATACTCTATAAAAAAGGGAGCAGCTTTATTCTTAGCCGCTCCCTTTTTTATTGTCTGAACTGGGATTTCTAGGATTTTAGGATTAATGGGATTGGCCACATGCCTCTGCCGCGAGTTTAGCGGTAGCGTAACTTGTGGTTTGTCATGGCAGCAGTTTCCAACTGCTTTGCTTTGAAAAAGCAAAGGCTGCGATGGCCGAGGCTAAACTTTAACTATAAATCGGCTACAGTATAAAATCTGGTCAAACTATCGTTGTTTTGTAGGGACAGGTCGCGACCTGTCCGCAGATGGCCTGAGCTATACTTCATACTTTGGCTACTGTGGATTAACCTACCCCTCCCAAGAGGGGAATTCCCAGAAAGTATAAAGCAAATAAAGTGTAAATCTCAGAAAGTATACTTTTCAGCTTGCGCAGAAAGCCAGTTGCAAACTGGCCTCATGGTTAGCCATCCCGAAAGCATTCGGGACGGCAGGGGCATTATACATTTGCTTCAATTTCTTTCTGCAACTTCTTCGGAAGCTTTGCTTTAACCAAAGCATAACTCTGCTTAACATAAGTTTCCCACTGCGCATCATTCAACACATTCCACTCCTGCACATTAATCCATTTGTTACGCGCCATATAAGGGGCCGGAATAATGCCTGGTCTGGATACCATTTCATCGAACTGTTCGGCTGTAACTTTAAAAGATACCGAATGCGGTGCATCTATGCTTGTAACGCAGAACATCTTCTCTCTGACCAGGAAACAAAGATCTGCACCCCACTTCACATCTTCCGTTACGCCCGGCAAACCCAGGCAAAACTCTCGCAATGCTTCTATATTCACTCTCTAACTCTTTAAACTAAAACGCTCTACCTTACCTTACTCCCTGCTCTGGGTATTTGGCAGTTTTAGTTCTGTAGAAATCCATGATTGCCTCAATATCGGCTTCAACGTCTCCAGTTGGGTAAAAGGCAGGGCCAACACCAGCTTCTTTTTTAGCATAGTCCAGGTAGCCAAGTATGATAGGTACACCGGCTCCAACTGCTACATGGTAAAAACCACGGCGCCAGCGAGGCTGATACTTCCGTGTTCCTTCAGGGGTTACCATCACACACATATCCCCGGGAGTCTCTTTAAAGATCCGGATCATGGCATCCACCATCTTCGTATTTCTAGATCTATCGATGGGAAGGGCACCCATGGCTTTAAGCAAACCACCAAAGGGGAAGCGCATAAACTCCTTTTTAATGGTAAACCGGATGGGCGCGTCCATAAGGTAAAAGGCGGCGCGGGCGTAAATAAAGTCCCAGTTACTAGTATGTGGTGCTGCCACCATTACGCAACGGCGAAGCTCCGGAGCAAGTGTTCCGTTAAGTTTCCAGCCGGTGATCTTAAAGAATAGTTTCGAGATTAGTTTTCCTGTCATGTAAAAGCATGTATTTTCTGCCCACACAAAGGTAAGGCCAATACGTTATAAAACGTATAAATACATACATTTTAGCATATTTACAAAGCTCGCTTTATTACATGTGCCTTTTTACGCAATAAGTAAGCCTGTATACCCACTCCTAAAACAGGGCCTATAGCAGTATACTTTCTGTCTCCAAGCTTCTGCTGGAAATACCGCACACTTAGCATAGGCTCAATCGAAAACTTCTCATTGAAGAAGTATGCATAGCCAATTCCTATACGACCTTCGAGCAAATTAAATTTATCTGATTTAGAAAAGTTAAGAAGACCAGGCGCAACAGAGAATTCGCCGAAAATACCATTATCAAGGTAATAACGAACAAATGGCCCCATTAACATATAAGTGCGTTTATCCGGCAACATCTCCTCGGTTGTATCTATCTTCTTACTTCGAAAATCTATAGTCAAATTAAGGCCTATAACGAAATCATGCATTACAAAATAGCCATTCTTAGCATTTATGGTAGCCATTATTTCTGTGGCGTTGATCGTTTGTCCCGGCGAACTGATAGCATCGGTTGTTTTGTAGAATGAAGCATCAACTGTACCTCCCAGTAAAATTGATCCTTGTTTAACTTTAGCTTTAATCAAGTAGCTTTCGTTTTCTTGGGCTACTACTAGATAAGGAAGAAGGAATAGAAGCAGTAAAGTTTTTCGCATAGTATATAAGAATTAAAAGGGGCTATGCCTATACTACGTAACTTTACCTATACAAAGTTGTATATATTTAATAAAACTGCAAATTAGTGTGTAAACTTTCTTCTGTAGGTTCTTACTTGTTTATCAGCTGCCTTATATGCTTCTCAAGTTTCATGGTATGCTCGTAGCCAATCTCAAAAATCTCATCTGCCTTTCTGAAGTTTGTAAGCCGGTAATACTTTAGCTCTTGCGGCTCGATCAGCAAATCGCAGAGGTGCATGCGTAACTTCACATTATTGTTGATGGCCAGCAGTAAAGTCCTTTCTACCATCGACCTGATGTTGGTTATCTGCGCCTGATGGTTGATCGGATTAACATGCACTGCTATTTTGAAGTCACAGTTCGTATGCAAGGGGTCAACAGGAAGGTTGTTCAGCAGGCCGCCATCATTTAACAACTTGCCCTCGAAAAGTATAGGACGGTACAGAATAGGCACAGCTGACGAGGCAAGCAACGGCTGAATTAGTTTACCGGTAGAGAAGTATGCTGTAACACCCTCATTCATCTCTGTAGCGCTTACCACTACAGGTATCTTAAGATCCTCAAACGTTATATCAGCACCCAGGTGCCTGATGTAAAGTTTTTCTACCTCCTCCAGATGCAACAGTCCGGCTTTGCCAAAAGCAGGCCTTACAATCTTAAAAACGCTTAGCTCTTTTATCAGGCTCAGAATTTGATCAGGAGTAAAACCCGCTGCATAAAGTACGCCGGCAATGGCCCCCGAACTAACGCCAGATATCATACTGATCTTTATTCCCAGCTCATCAAACGCCTTTAGCACCCCCAGATGCGCTATTCCCCTTGCTCCTCCACCTGAAAGAGCCAGACCTATACGCATATTAAATTTCTTTAAGAGAAAAGGTATCTTTCAGTCTAACACCTCTGTCTGTCTGCTGCACTGTACAACACTCATGCACAGCGTCGTGCTCAAAGTATAAGATCAACTCTTCGGCGGCAGCCATTTCCAGGAACCTGGCTTTCTCTTCCATCGTCAGCAATGGCCTCGTGTCATAGCCCATCACATATGGCAAGGGAATATGGCCTGTAGACGGCAACAGGTCTGCCATAAAAGCTACTTTTTTGCCTTTGTAAGGTATGATAGGAATCATCATTTTATCGGTATGCCCATCAGCATAAAATATCTCGAATTGCGGGAAAGGAGATGGCTGCTTTGGGTCTACAAACTTAAGATGTCCGCTTTCCTGCATCGGCAATATATTCTCTTTCAGAAAAGAGGCTTGCTCTCTAGGATTAGGTTTTGTGGCCCAGTCCCAATGATCGGCATTAGACCAGTAATTAGCATTCGGGAATACCAGTTCAAGCGCGCCATCTGTGTTTTTATACCTCACGCCGCCACCGCAATGGTCAAAGTGCAGGTGCGTCATGAAAACGTCTGTTACGTCCTCGTGCGTAAAGCCTGCATTATGTAGCGAAGATGTCAGGTTAGCGTCCCCATGCAGGTAATAATGGCTGAAGAACTTCGCATCCTGCTTATCGCCTATGCCATTATCTATAAGTATAAGCCTGTCTCCGTCCTCTATCAGCATACAACGCATGGCCCAGGTACAGAGGTTGTTTTCATCAGCTGGGTTAGTGCGCTGCCAAAGCGTTTTAGGTACTACCCCAAACATAGCACCGCCATCTAATTTAAAAAAACCTGTGTCTATTACGTGAAGCTGCATGGAGATTATTGAGTTAGAGAGTTTGGGGGTTATAAAGTTAAAAATGAATTTAGAGGTTATACTTTAACAGAGTGTTAGAGTTTAGAATTTTACTAAAATCAAAAACGTCATTTAACTAAACTGTCATCTCGAACAGCGTGAGAGATCTATACAGAATTAATAAAGAAAGAATTCTAAAGAGATCTCTCCCTTAGGGCGAAATGATAATATTCTTGAATTGACAGAATACCCTTAGCTCGCAATGAAAAATAACAATAGCTAAGATTATTTCTTGAAACCACTTTATCACTAGCTAAATTACTAAAACATAAAGAGGCAGCAAAGCAATTTATACTTTACTACCTCTCTAACTTTTTACTTTTCTAACTTTCTAACTCTCCAACACTACTCCCATGCTGGAGAACTTTTCAATACGCTGCATAATGCGGTCTTCTGAATCTATTCCTTCCAGTTCATCCAGCATCTTCACGATTTCTTTTTTCAGGCTGCGCATCATTTTATCTGGTTCGGCGTGTGCACCTCCAAGCGGTTCCTTGATGATACCATCGATAAGTTTATTCTGCAGCATATCGGTAGCTGTAAGCTTAAGCGCTTCAGCAGCCTGCTCTTTGTAATTCCAACTTCTCCAAAGTATAGACGAGCATGACTCAGGAGAAATAACCGAGTACCAGGTGTTTTCCAGCATCATTACACGATCGCCGATGGCAATGCCAAGCGCACCACCAGAGGCACCCTCTCCTATTATAATGCAGATCACAGGTACCTTCAGCATGAACATCTCTTTCAGGTTACGGGCAATTGCCTCGCCTTGTCCGCGCTCCTCAGCCTCTAGTCCCGGGAAAGCACCTGGTGTATCGATAAAGGTAATAATAGGCTTTCCAAACTTCTCCGCCATCTTCATCAGGCGAAGAGCCTTACGGTAGCCCTCCGGATTAGCCATACCAAAGTTGCGCATCTGGCGCTGTTTGGTGTTTCTGCCTTTCTGCTGACCGATAAACATTACGCCCCTGCCATCAATTTCGCCAAAGCCACCGATCATCGCTTTATCATCGCTTACAGTGCGGTCGCCGTGCAACTCTACAAACTTGCTGGCAATACCATTAATGTAATCCAAAGTATACGGTCTGTCCGGGTGGCGTGAAAGCTGCACACGCTGCCAACGCGTTAAATTGGCGTATGTTTCCTTTTTAAGGGTTTTAATCTTTTCTTCAAGTGCCTTAACTGCTTCCGATACATCAACCTGGCTCTCACTGGCCAGCTTTTTCATCTCCTGCAGTTTATTCTCTAAGGCAGCAATCGGCTGTTCGAAATCTAAAAGCATATTCTTTCGCTGTTTACAGCTACAAATTTAACAGTTATCCTATATCGACGTAGCGAAAAGTAAAATTTATACGCCTGCAGAAAATAATTTTATTGAAAATGAAGCTTTTACAGAAAACATAAGAAAATATAGCGCTAAAAAGATGCTTAACACTTGCACAATCAAAATTAAGGCTATACTTTTGTATCACTTTAACGCACGAAGTTAAAGAAAAGAAAAATGGTCTGGTAGTTCAGTTGGTTAGAATGCCGCCCTGTCACGGCGGAGGTCGCGGGTTCGAGTCCCGTCCAGACCGCAGATTAAACCCCTGCGGTTAAGCACAAGAGCAAACGGCTCTAAATTTCAAGTTATTGGTCTGGTAGTTCAGTTGGTTAGAATGCCGCCCTGTCACGGCGGAGGTCGCGGGTTCGAGTCCCGTCCAGACCGCTCTTAAGGAGCCTGAGGATTAATTTCTTCAGGCTTTTTTTATTTTATACTATCTTTACCCTATCAACCAAACTTGTTTAACTATGAATAGGCATTTAGAAAAAGTTTTTGAAACAAAGGAATTTATAAATGAAAATGGTGAAATAATTCCTATTCACTCTGAAACAAGTAAAGATCAGTGTGCTTTCCTTCAGCAAATAATAAAAGAAAATAAATTCTCTAAATCAATAGAAATAGGCTTTGCCTACGGATTATCTACACTAGCTATTACAGAGGAAGTTACAAATAATAACGGATCTCATCTGGTTATAGATAAGTTTCAAAACAGCTCCTGGGGAGGGAATGGCTTAAGCTTGATTGAAAAAGCTGGTTTACGAGACCGATTAGAGTTCTATGAAAGCTATTGTTACGAAGCTTTACCTAAATTGCTTGCAGAGGGTAGAAAATTTGACTTTGCTTATGTAGATACCACTAAACAATTCGATTGGATTTTAGTGGACTTCTTTTACCTAGACAAATTATTAGAATTGAATGGTGTAATAGTATTTGATGATGCTTTTTACCCAGGTATACGCAAAGCACTACGATATATATCTCAGTTCCCAAGCTATAAAATATATTCTCATTATCCTCAAAACCGAGAAAGCTCATTCACAAAAAAAATAGCTAGTTATCTAAGGCATATTCCAAAAGCAAATCATCTTATAAAAGATAATTTGATACAACTTGACGAAGAATTAAGTATAAATGCATCATGTGTAGCAATCCAGAAAATAGATAATGATATTAGGAACTGGGACTGGCATGTTGATTTCTAAAATTTAGTAAACTCCTCTTATTTGTATTGTATTATCTTTCTTAGGGGTTTAAGATATCTAGTATAGAACTTAGGTTTAAGACCATTAATTATCCAAGCTCTGTGGTCTTCATTATTTGCCTTGATCCTATTTTTAAAACTTACATTACTCTTCCCACCAACACGCATTTTAATCAAGGTTTTAGGCAAATAGGCTGCACTAATTTTGTATTTATACAAATAGCGTAACATCAATTCATAGTCTGCTGCTGATTCAAAGCTTGTATCGTATAAGCCAAGCTTTTCATAAACCTCTCTTTTTACATAAAATGTAGGGTGTGGTGGCATCCAACCATAAATAAAGTTTTTCAAATCATAATTACCCGCTTTCCAATACCTAATTACCTTTTCTGAATTAAAGCGGCTAACATATTCTAGATCCGCATATATACTTTCACTGTTTGATGTTTTAAAGTGACTTACTATATCTTGTATTGCATCATTATAATAAAAAGTGTCATCAGAGTGTAAGAACCCAATAATATCTCCAGTAGCTAACTTTATTCCTTTATTAAGGGCGTCATATAATCCCCTATCTTTTTCTGAAATAAATTTACTAATACGTTCAGTATACTTTTTTACAATTTCGACTGTACCATCCATTGACAAGCCATCGATAATGATGTATTCTATATCTTTGTAATTCTGACTTAAAACAGATTCTATTGCAGAAGCAATAGTGCTACAGTTATTATAAACAATAGTAATGATAGTTACCTTCACACAAAAACTTTTACAATCTTATTGAACTAAATAACTTCTCCATTAATATTTCTTTTGCGTTTTGCCCTAGCTGGATTACCCTGATAAATTGTATAAGCTTCAAGATTAGTAGTAGCTATAGATCCAACAGCCAGCACACTATGACTAAAACACGTTACATTCGGGCAAACTATAGACTTAGCCCCAATCCAAGCACCATCTTCTATTAAAATTTCTCCTACGTCTAAATTAAAGCTGCTTTTTGTATAATCATGGCTTCCAGTTAAAAGCATTGCACCCTGAGAAATTATTACGTTATCTCTAATTTTGACTAAAGTCAGGTTATCAACCCAAACGCCCTCGCCTATCCATACATGATCACCTATTTCTAAAAACCAGGGATATTTAATATTTACGGAAGGTTTTATGATCACATTTTTTCCAACTTTAGCCCCGAAAAGCCTAAGCAAGATTACTTTAATAAAGCTAATTGGATTAAGAGGATTTATAAAAAAAATTACACTGATAAAATACCAAAAGAAGCGTTTCAAGCTGCTTGCTTTAGTATCATACCAGTCGTTGTTGTAGCTGGAGAGTTCAACTTTACCCAGCTCTTTAACATCAACATATTTCTGGCCTGGCATAACGCTATCTTTTATAAACCTTAATGAGATCCGCTGTAACTTTATCAAGTGAAAAATTAACCCTTACTGCTTTTGCACCTCTAACACCCATTTCATATCTTGCTTTATAACCAGAGTTGAAAGCAAGCACTATTGTGGCAGCAACCTCTTCAACATTAAGAGAGGAAACCCAACCACAATTATTATCTATTATTAAATTAGCAAGCTTTACTCTCTCTGTGACAAGTACTGGTAAACCTAAATCCAATGCCTCTACTACTACAAGACCAAAACTCTCTAGATAACTTGTAAGTACTAAAGCATCATATGCACCTAAAGTCTCATTACGTAATGCAGGATCAAGCTTTCCTTTAAATACTACAATTGTTGTTAATTCAAGGCGTTTTCGCAGTTGCAACAATTCATCTAAATAATTATCATCATCGTCTCCATAAATATCGACGGTGATTTTACTCTTAATATCTTCATTAAGATATGCTATAGCCTTAAAGAGCAAATCCAAACCTTTGATTCGATTTATTCTTCCAAGAAAGACTAGCTTAAACTTATTTCTTATAGTCTCACCTTCTATTACTCTGTTGTTGCTTGCTCCGCTATCAAATTTTATTCCTATAGGGATAACCCCAGCATGATTTAACCTTTCGAATATAGCATCGTTCTGCTCACCATCAGTTGTAAATTGGATAAATTTAGCTTTTTTTAAAAATCTATCTTCATAAAAGAAACGATGGATTATTTTTAATAAATATGAGCGAGACAAAGATACTTTATCTAGCATCCCATGCGGTGTAACGACAAATGGAATGTTAAATTTTATAGAAAATGCCATACCAGTTTTAGACATAAAGTTAAAAAGGGTATGAACATGAATAAGATCATAATCACGAAAATTATTTAAGTATAACTCTACATCTTTACCTATAAAATATTTTTTACCTAAAGTATTTTTCCAAATAGGGAGATAGTGCACTTTTACTCCATCCACTTTTAACACAACTGGTTTATCTCTATGAGGATACAGTTCACCACTACCATTCTGATTTAGGGTAACTACTTCAACATAAACATCCTTCTCCCTTTGAAGACTTTCTGCCTGTTCTGCTATACACTTAGAAGGCCCTCCATAAAACCAGGCTGGCTTATAATATGGAGTTATGAAAAGGATTCTCATGAAATGTTTTCAATAAAACGATCTATAAATGCTTGTTTTGAAAACTTTGATTCATAAAGTTTATAAGCATTTTCACCCCAAACGCTTAGTCTTTCCAGATCTTCGTTTAAAAACAATAAAGTAGTAGCAAGTGTATCTGGGGAATTATCCTGTAAAAGAAGACCTGTCTTGTTATGGATAATGATTTCTTCTGCAGGTTGATTCACTATACCAATTGAGGCTTTTTTGAAAAACATAGCTTCTAAAAAAACCAACCCAAAACCTTCGCGTGTACTTGGAAATACTAAGCCTGCAGAATTTTTATAAAAAAAAGCTAAATCATTATCGGTTACATTAGTAAAAATCTGTACCCTATCATCAAAATCATTTTTGACAATAAATTCTTGAACATGTGTTGCATCGTCTCCTCTACCAATAATAGCCAATCTCAAATTAAAATCAGAAAATGTCTTAAGCTTTTCATAAGCCCGTAACAACTCCCAATATCCTTTATAACTATGCTTTTTCCAGAGCCTGGAAACAAAAATCAGATATGGCTTTTCTGATAAAAACCATGTGCTAAACTCTTTACTTGGAGCATCAGGCTCTATTTCAAACTTCTCAGGTACCCCACCCAGTAAACAGACTTTGGTTTTAGCTTTAAAGAAAGGGTTTTTTGATGTAAAATGATCAAAAGTGAACTGTGAATTAGTAAGTAGAATATCAGCTTTTGTAAGAGCTGCTCTATTTCTACCTTTAATCTCGACCCAGGCCTCTTCATCATGTAGAAAAATTATAACCTTTTTCAATAAAAATTTAGGTACAAGCAAAAGTGCACTAGCTACGCCAAGATGATCAAAGATAATGATATCAAATTTTGAAAATATTATCTTCAATAATAGTCGTGTTAAAAATACAAATCTGTTATTCCCAAAGTAATGTTCTCTTCCATTGCTCAGATTTTTGTTCCCATGAAGAGAAAAAATTAATTCATTGGGTATAGCTTGATTTATTAGATGTGCAACTCTAGAGATTCCACCCGAAGCAAGTCTATAATCAGCTGAAACTAATAAAGTTTTATTTTTTTCCATTTAACTTAACTATTACAAGTCAGGTCAAGAACAATCTGACTAATTTTGAAAACAGATATAAGGTAATTTACTAAAGTTATACAAAGTTAAATTTTAACCTTAATAACATATCTACAGAACCAAAACACAAAAAATACAACCAAAGCAGACTTTACAAAATGGTTTATACCAGTACTGAAGTCATTCTCTGCTTTTACAAATTCCTGCATGAGTAAAGGCATCCAAAGAACAATTGTGGGTGTAGTAATACTATACTTATAGATTCTAGTAATAATTAAATTTAAAGAAAAACCAAAAATTGCCATAAATACTATACCTCCCCAGAAGCTGTAATTTGCGTAAGCTTCACCTAACACACTAAGATTCATACTTACCGTGTCTGGTAAATATTGGCCAGTAAATCTTTCAAAATGAGAGTGTCCTCCTGCCTGAATCTTATCTGGCGCAAGAAACCTAGGTAGCAAGCTTCCTTTCAAAGCTGTGGATATTGTTTCACCTTCAGCATATGGTTCACCATATGGGACCCAACGCATAATAGCGGCTATAATCCAACCTTGATTTAATCGGTATAAAGCATTATCTAATACTAAAGGATTAAAAAGTAGGTCAACATTGGTGATCCTATCACTGAGCATTGTGTAAAACACTTCGGCTTTATTACTGCTTCCCCCATACCAGATATTATTCCTATAATCACTTTTGATAGACTGAAGGGCAAGAAGGAAAAAAACAGCCAAAAACATTGCAGCAAGCTTTTGCCACATTTTGATTCTGAATTTGATAAGAATAATTATAAATAAGAAGGCTACCCAAAGTACCAGGTCATGAAACATTCCATAGTTTATCGATTCTAACAAAAGCCACCCCATTACAAATACCAGAATAGGTATTCTGTATTTATGGTTTGAAAGCAAAAGATAATAAGCACCAATAAATCTAAAGCTCCTTAAAATATAGAAGAGAAACGCTAGAGATGAGGGTAAAAATGAATCAATAAAAGATGCAACAACACCAACAGTTACTATCCATATACCTACATTTGAGCTTAGTTCTATATTTAAATACTCGTTAACTCTTTTTGGTAATGAATTAAATGCTACATTACTGTCTTTAGAAATGGGAATTAATAAAAATAGAAAATATGTAAAGGTGCCTAAAAGTGCGTAGGGTAAATAAACGATCTCAGGCACAAACATCCTGTAATAGATATTAGATACTGGAAAATAATAATTTAAAACAGGAGCAAGTAACCACTGAGCAGATGCAATTAGTAATATCAGCCCTTTAATAGAGAAATTTTTACCTAAATCGTATATAAACTTATAAGCAGCAAAAATAAAGATCGTTACACTTATAATTGCTTGAATTGTAAAAGAGGTGAAAGCAAGCAAGTATAAAAATGCAGTTAAAATAATAAGAGATGTATAGAGATATCTATTAGAAATAACCATTCGTTAAGTTATATACATATGTTGTATAGTAAATTATTTTGCAACACTTTAAGAACTTATACTACTTGAGTAATAAACGTTCAACTGATTGACAAACAGCCTCAAAATTCCAATTATTTATCAAATCCTGAGATGCACTCCCCATCAATTTTAACTCTTCAGGATTAAGAAGAAAGTAATTTAGTTTCTCTAACAAATCCTTGAGATTATTAGCTTCAAAAACAAAACCGTTGCTGCTATCTTTAACCAAATCTATTGCACAGCCACATTTATTACTTACCAAAACAGCTTTAGCGCATGCCATTGCTTCATTTACGGCTAAGCCCCATGTCTCACCCGGGCCTGAAGAAGGCAATACAAATACATCAGCAAGTTCATAAACAAAAGGCATTACTGTTTGATTCTGAAAGTCAACAAAGTGTACGTTACTTACACCCTGGCACTCATTTTTTACCCTTTCCTCTAACGCTCCATTTCCAACAAAAACTAGTTGAGTTCTTTTGCTATTTAATAATTTAAATGCTTTAGCAAGTAGAATAGGATCCTTTTTATTTTCCAACTTCCCTGCAAACAGAAATACTATATCACTATCAACTATATTTAAGTTTGATCTACTGATTATGTTATTTCTATAGTCGTTATTACGTAGCGATCTACGAAACCTATCGTTATCAATAGCATGCGGTGCAAAAATCAATTGTTCAGGCTTCAAACCACAACTCAAGAAGTACTCCTTGTTTTTTTGGCCCACATATAAAGCATTATCAATATGTCTATAAATCCAAGTTAGTAACAATCTCCTTAGGTACTTTTTAAAACCCTTCTTTTCGTCAAGTAAGGTAGAATCTCCTCTAAAAAACACAGGAATTCTATTATGGAAGGATCTAATTACTTTAAGATGACTTTTAAAATTCCATCCAAATATTAAAACAGCATCAGGATTAAAAGCATTTATTTCAGTAACAAGAGATGGATTGTCTATTCCTCTAAAGTGATGTAATCCAGGTTTTGTTGCCACATTCGCAACAAATGAATAATTATAACCTTCTAATAAGGGAATATCCCAGCTTATCTCTCTTTTGAAATCATCGTCAAAAAAATTTTCCTTTGCTTGTTCCCATGTGTAAAACACCTTTATATCAACTTTTGCTCTATCTGTTAACATTTTAAAAACAGGAGCATTATATTGAATAGGGTGAGTTGTTATAATAGCTAACTTTTTCAAAATGCAGATCTCCTTAAAACTCTGTCAAAAACATCCGTTTGCCTTTGCGTCATGTGTCTAGAAGTAAATTTGGAAAAGGCACTCCAGTCAATGTTCAGGTGTAAATTCGGCTTATTAATTAACTCTTGTAGATTGTGGAAAGTCGCATTAATGAGCCTTTCAGTGTCGTCATTTTTTAAGTTAAATGTTACCGTCCTGCCTGCTCGGGTGCTGGTAATTATTTCGTTCACACTGCTATTCTCATGGAAGATAGTTAGGATGTTTTTCTTTGAAAGTATATAAGGATATAATTTAGAGGCAGTATAATTTATATCAGTTGAGCCAGGGACTATAAGTAAATCTGCTTCTGAAAGAAGGAAGAGTGCTTCAAAATAGGGTATTCTGTCAGTTACTTCATTTACTATATCATTTAACTGATACTTTTCCGCCAATGGTTTAATTGTTTCTGTACCCGTCCCATTTTTTGCATAGCTTGTGCCTATAAAGTGAAGCTTTATCTTAGAGAATAACGAATTGTCTTCACTTAAACCTCTCTCTATTGCTTTAAACAATATGTTTAATGAATAATGCAAATCGTAACCTCCACGGCCAACATACAGCAGATTTAAAATACCTTTATTTTTAGAAAAATACTTATTTATAAAGTTAATATTTTCAAGGACTTTCATATCAATTTCAGAAGCTCCAAAAGTTATAGTCTCCGATTCTGATTTTAAAGTTGAAGGGTACCTTTTATGAAAGGTATTTATGTATCCATCTGAAACAGCAATAATTCCGTCTGCATAAGGCACAGTAAAGCGCTCAAGGAAAGAATCTACCTTATATGCATATTTGAATTTAGGAGGTTGCTCATGTTTCGGTTTATCAAGATAAAAATCTTGTCTCCAAGGGTCTTGTATATCTAGAATAAATGGCTTTCTAAATAAGAACTTAAGTAACCTTCCTAACGCCATAACGGGAAAGGCTGTTGTAGAAATATAAATTAGGTCATACTTTTCTTTCCGAAATAGAGCGTAGCATTTCAATAAAAGCTGGATAAAGGATCTAAATCCTAGATTTCCTAAACCAAACTTTCTTGTATAAGAGCTCTTAAAAGCATTTACGCTGTAGACTGTAACATCACTTGGAACCGTTAAAAGTAAATTATTATCTATCGGTGCTTCTATAAACTCTGGCTTTACTGCAACAACAGTTGGAATCCAGCCAAATTCCTTAAAATAAGGAAGGCTCATACGAACACGCTGCATATCAGCTGTGTTAACTGGAGGAAAACAGGGTGAAACAATGAGTACTTTCTTCATTTTGAGAGAACGGACACAACTTTGTCTATAAACTTTTCCTTTTCCTTCTCCCAATTTAGCTCATTTAAAGCAATTTCTCTTGCATTCATACGATGGGTAACCAACAAATCAGGTTCATTAGCATACTGCCTTAATACATAAGCCAGGCTCTCGGGCTCTTCACTTCTAAATATAGAACCAACTGCAGGATAATCCTCCAAAAACTTTTTCTGTGCCTGTGTATCAGAAAGTACAAGTGCATTACCAGCTAATAAATAAGTAAATATTTTATTTGTTAAGCAGAACTCCCTGTTGAGACAACTTGGAATTTCACCTCCTACTCCAATGTCGTGTTGAGAAGCAATTTTAAAGATTTCAGCCTCAGCAACCGGAGGGTTGAATGTTATGTAAGACGATGGGGCAGCTGCTTCATCCGCTATTTTAAGGAGGTATGATTTCATTTCAGCGGATATATTTCCTAGGAGAGTAAGCGAAATAGAAACATCATTTAGAATGCCCATAGCTTTTATAATCGTTTCTATGCCTCTTCCCCTGCCGATAGATTGTGAAAACCAAAACAGCCTTAAAGTAGAAGAGCCATTGCTCGCTATAGGAGGATTTACTTTAGCCGAAAAAACATTGTTTATTATTAAAGGATTTAGCTCAGGGAATATTTCAGCATAGGCTTTGCCTATTAAAGGACTGGCAACAGAAAGGTAATCTAAATGTGGAAAATACTTATTTTCAATTTGTATGGTAAGCGTTTTTTCTACCCCCGAGGAATTGAATTCTTCCCTATGAAAATCTTCTGCGTCAAATCCCACTTTAGCAGCATTTAAACGGGCAGCTTTGACTGCTGCCGGTAGTGCTGCTAAATTATGTGCGACATATAAATCTGCTTTTTGTTTTATCGCTTCTTTAAGTAGCTCCTGACCAAATAGTGCTGTACTATAATCTGCAATATTAAACTTGTCACCTGTAATCTTATATAAAGCTACAAGAAGCTTTCTTCTAAACCTACTCCACTTATAGCTCCACCTCTGGCTTTCAATATGGTAACCTGCTTGAATAAACTTGATGGTGGGATGGGTGCGAAATAATTCTTCATCAAATTCATCAGCCCAAGGTGATATAGGAACGTAAATAACTGTAACATTATAACCATCATCGTTTAAAGCAACAGCTTCTTTAACTAAGCGAGGGTTAGCTGATGGTTGTCCTGATGAAACTAATACAATGGATTGCATTTATTTGCATTTTCTAGCAATCGTCGATTTACTGAATTTATATTATTAACTGCAAAATAATTCTCACGACTTGCAGAATATTCAATAGGATGTACAGAATTAGAAGTAAAATTATAATTGCATAATATGTAATTATAATTTTGGAGCTGCTCTAATAATTCTACCACACTTGTTCCTGAATTCTTTAAAGAATCATTGATTTCCAATTGTATAATATCTATCCTCTGATGAGCTAATAGATTACGAGCACCCTCTAATACATCCTTTTCAAACCCTTCAACATCTATTTTGACGTAACTAAAATTAGATAAATTATTTTTATCTGCGTAGCTATCTAGTGTTAAAGTTTCTACAAGTATGGATTCTGATTCTTCACTTTGCGCGATATGATTTTCTCCATCTAATCCAATAGTAAAATTCATTAACCCACTTAAGTTAGACAAAGCAGTATTATTAGCTATGATCACATCATTCAAAGAATTTAATTCTATATTCTTTATCAACCTGTTATAATTCATATGATCAGGTTCGAAAGAATGTACATTGCCAGATGTTAAAAATTTAGACATCCAGATACTATAAAAACCCATATTTGTTCCTATATCAACAATTTGATCGTGAGGTCTTACATAAGCCTTGATCAGATTAAATTCTTCCCAATCAACTATATAGTTATACATTAACCACATAGATTGAAAAGAATCATAATTAATTAAAAATACCCTGTCACCCCAGAAGTTGACTTTAATATCTTTTAATCGTGCAGCTCTTATAAATTTCCAAGTTATAAAGCGTTTGATTGCGAATATTGGATGCTTTTTATTATATGGAGAACTTAAGAGAATACGTAATGAACTATACATAGCTAACTAATTTTAGATATTTTTCTGTTATAACTGAAACATCAAATCTTTCTCTTGCCCGCTTTGCACAGCCCTTTCTATCAATCTGCTCTATCTTAGCTAGCGCACCTACCATTTCTTCCTTGGTAGGGACTACATACCCTGAAATTTCATTTTCAATAACCTCAGGAACAGCTCCACAACCGAATCCAATAACAGGAGTACCACATGCCATGGATTCAGCCATCACCATACCAAATGCTTCTCTTATATCTATCGGGAAGAGCATTGCTTTAGACTGTCTTAGATAAAAGTTCTTTTCTTCATCATTTACAGTTCCAACATAAATAATTTGTTCTCCATCTATATGCGGTTCGATTTCGTTTTTAAAGTATTCGAACTCAGATGGTATAGTAGAAATATTACCTGCTATAATTAATTTATTATTTGTGCTCTTAGCAACTTCTATCGCAATATGGCAACCTTTTACTCTATCCAGACGACTTAAAAATATAAGAGGAGCATCTGGCTCAACAGAATAAGAAGGTGTATACTTAGAGAAATCTATTGCATTATATACTGTAACCCATTTACCTGCGACACTACCTGTAGAAACGCAATCATCACTAGGAGCTGTAAACACTAAGTTTTTATGAGGCAGCTTTACTATTTTTCTAATATTACTACTGTCAATTTCGCGACCATAGGTCATAATTTTATTAACCTTATGGTTAAGAACTGGAAGTAAAAATAATAATCTCCCAAAATTGTGTATCATATCATAATTATTGCGGTGTTTCCAGAGAAATAGCCAAGCCTGTGGAATTGCTTTTAAAGCGTTCCATTTTTTTGGCGGGAAACCATCTTGCCCGAAGGAATAAACCACACACCCTTCCACAGCTGAACCAGGACTTACCAACAGATCCACTTTATGGCCTAACTTTTGGTATTGCCGCGCAAACATGTAAACCAATCGCTCGTGCCCTCCATATCCTTTAGGGGGTACCGCTATGCCTGGATCCATGATAAGTAGAATTCTCATAATAAATGGTGTCTAATGATCTGTGCAATTGGTAGAAACAATATCACAAGGTAAACTAAACAATGCAAAACTAACAAATTCACTTTCCTACTAACTTATAACAGTATTTTTTGACATCCAAAGCTGTTCTCCAGCCTAACGTATTATCTAATATTCTTAAGAGTTTGCCTCCAGGTAAATTAACAGTTGAACTGCCTAATTCAATCGCTTTCTGCTCTGCTTCAAGAGCTAACTTAGGATGTTGTATGTAATGTCCATATGCATACTCTATATACTTGTTTGCCATTGCTAATCTTGCTCTTTCAGAGTCTTCTAAATCTAAGGTGTAGCCTTTGATAAGATCTATAGCCTTCAATGCGGAAGATGCAGCAGGTTCAGAATTATTTGCCGAAACCGAAGTATAAATACCTGATCTATAGTATACTTTTGCAGTAGAGCAATAAAGTACTTCCTCTGAATAAGTAAGAAGTCTGGAAAAAAACTCTCCATCTTGATTACGTTTAAGGCTTTCATTCCAAAGTCCGCCCTTCTCAATCAGAGGCCTAGGTGTTAACCAACAACCTGTCATAGACATTCGATCATATATAAGCCATTCTGCCGGACTAAGATCTCTTTGTATATCCTCATGAGGCTCCCATCTTATATCTTCACTGATTGAGTTATAAAATCTCCCCCATTGGCAATGGATTATATTTTTTAATGGAGCTCTGCTAGTCAGTAACTGTTTAATTTGGAGCTCTATTTTATCAGGCGCTAGTACATCATCTGCATCCAAGAATTGAATATAATCTCCTTTAGAAACACTAAATCCATGATTTCTAGCAGCACAGGCTCCTAAATTAGCCTGTTTAACAACTTTAAGATTATCCCCTTCAAATTTGGAAACAATATCAAGGGTATTATCAGATGATCCGTCATCAACAATTATCAATTCAATGTTACTCCACGTTTGATTCAAAACAGAATTTATAGTTTCCTCTATATATTTAGATGAATTAAACACAGGAATAATGACGGATACTGTTTCTATCATAGGCGAAAGAGAACTTCTAGAAATTGAGTAATTAAATTAAAAAGACTTTTGGGATTCTGTTTTATTAACAATAAATTTCACCAAATCTTCGCATCTGTCATATTGATGCACAACAGCCGATTTATAACCATTTGCATTATATATAAAATCTTCATCAAAACTGTAATCTGTTTTGCTCAGAGCAGACAGCGTTAATACATGTTCTTGTTTGGAGTGTATGTGGGGCTGTTGTATCTTATTAGTGTGGATCAAGACATTAAACAATCCTTGATCTATTCCTTTAATATCAAAAGGTAGATTATTCTCAGGTACAGAAAGTAAAAAGGTTTTTAAAAAGCTGATTGTACTTTCATGATCACCCAATATAGTACCGGAACAAAAGATTCCTTTATTTCTTATTCTGAGGTAGTTAAGATAGCTCGTTGACAGCTTAACCCATTGATTGTTGTACCACCTATCTTTTATACATTGAGTAATGTTTTCCTGAAAAACATGTAGCCCTTTTTGACAATTATCAAAAGGGTTAGATTGAAAAAAGACATCACGAGAATCTGTTAAAAAGACTTTACGAAACTGGTTTTTCTGCAGAATTAACAAGTAGATTGCATAACGACCTAATTGACAATGATAAGTTCTTGCAAATTTTAGTAGCACTTCATCATCTGAAAAATTTGATCCTGATAAAGCATCTTTAATACTAATAGAAGTTCTTCTTCTGCTAAAACTAGTAAACAACTCTCTAATACTTAACTTGTATTTAATTGAATCAACTTTGAGTCCTTTGATGATAACTTGTTCTATAGAGAAACGGAAGGCTTCTAAAGGGGGAGTAATTCTATTATTTACAATGAGAAAAACGACACCATCAAACCCTGTAGCATTTAGGGAATTTAAAAAAACCTTAAGGTCTTTATACTCATAATTCAAAGCCAAGGTAATGACTGCATCTTTTTGCATTACTGTATATATTTAGTTTGAAAGTTAATCCGTCAATATTCCAAATTTTAACTGATCATGCGTCAAGAATTACTAGAAAACCTAGATGAACTATGGAATATTCTAAAAAGGTTTATATTTGAACGTTTTACCAATTTTAGCCTCTGTACAAATCCTAACCCCATAGGATTCTTGATCATCGTCACTAGCTGATTCCTTCTGATTTTATCTAAAATGAAAGCTTTGTTTTTACCTGATAAAGAACAAAGCTCTATATACTTCTCAGCAATAAATAAATAATCCATAACATACCGACTATGGCTACTCATTTCTTGACCTTCATGTACCCTATTCCAAATAAGCCCCTGGGGCATTAACACAATTGGGTACGAAAGTGATAGCCTATGCCATAATTCGAAATCTCCCACCATTCTCTGATTGTAAAATCCTCCTTGGGTCTCGAAAATGTCTTTCTTAATAATGGAAGACAAAGGAGCTCTATGAAAAATCGGCACATTTTTCAAGTAGTTAAATTCATAAGCTTCTTTAGGTGAAAGACAAATTGGAAAAGGTTTTTCAGAATAAGGCGCTATGGTACACAGACCAAATCCAGCTTCAGGATGCTGCTCCATCATACTCACCATTACCTCAAGGCCATGTGAATAAATGTAATCATCAGCGTCAACATACTTTAAATATTTACCCTTTGCATAAAAAGCAGCTCTATTACGATTAGCATAATCACCAAGATTATAATCATTTAGATGAACTTTCACACGAGTATCTCTAGCGGCATAACTTCTGGCTATCGAAAGAGTTCTATCCTTTGAGCAGTCATCAACAATAATTAGCTCAAAATCTGTTAAAGTTGAATCAAGGACACTTTTTATTGCTTGTGCAATGTACTTCTCTCTGTTAAAAGAAGTCATTAAAACACTTACGAGAGGTTTATTCATTAGCAATTTCTATTAATTGCGATAATAGAGTTTTATGTATATTAACATCTAAACTTTGTAATGCATGGTGGAAGGCATTATTCCCTAATAATTTCCATCTGTCCCTAATCTGCCATGCTTGCTCTAAGGCACAATCTAGAGCCTGTTCAGAAAAATCATCTACAAGAAATCCTGTTATACCATTCTTCACAAGCCTTTCATTATCCCCTACCCTTGTAGTAATAGCTGGTCTTCCAAGCAAGTTAGCCTCAATTAAGGCTAGAGGCAGGCCCTCTGCAACAGAAGGTAATATAAACATATGATTATTTGTCCAAACTTCCTTTAAATTTTCAACTTGCCCATGCATTTTAATACTTTCATCTAAACCAAGTTTTGAGATCAAATTATGAAGCGCACCAGCATCTGGTCCCTCACCGTAAAGATTAAGTTTAATATTTCTGTTCCTCCATTTACTACTATGGAGTAACTTAACTATTAAATCCTGCCGTTTAACTTTAAAGTTTATTCGCGCCACACAAGCTAAGTGATAATAGTGCTCGTGTGGCCATAAAAGCTCTTCGGTATGCAACTTTATTGGATTATTTATTATACAAGCATTTTCAATCTTTCTACCAATAGTTGCCTCTGAAGCCATTCTGTTGCGCTCTGATACGAAATAAAACCGGTGAGTCAGATTAAAAAGCGCTCTTGCTCTACGAATTACACTGTCATTCAGCTTTGCTTTATGCTCTACATGAAATTGAGAAATAAGGACAAATGGAATCTTGCTTCTGGTTAAAAAGTTATACATCATCACCTGAGAAGCAGCATCATATGTGCCTCTTTGACTAACAATAATCAAGCTTGGCCTAAAACCCTTTAATTTGATAAATGTATTTAGCCATGGAATGATGCACTTAATTTTAAAACTAAGTTTTTGTACGAAAGTAGCAGGTACATTATCTTCTCTGACATGTATATCTGCCCCTAATGCTATAAGTTCAGCCATTTTGGTGTGCCTTAGGTAAGACTTATCTGCACTTATCAAAATTGGGATATTATTTAAAAGTGCTTCTTTTGCGGTCATGTACCATAATACCTCGCTACCTCCGTATTCACCACTTTGGGTTGCAATAAAACAAAGCCTCATACTTGCCTAATTCTTATCCAGTAATACAAAGCTTTAGATTTATTTAGCATGCTAACATTCTTGTTGCTTAGTATATATTTCCACATAAGCCTAGCTCTATCTGAAAAATTATTTACATGTTTATGTAGGTGAAAAACTAACTTATAGGCGCTAATCATATAGGCATGAGAAATTATTGCTCCGTTTTTTTGGGTGCATCTGGGCAGATTCTCTCTAAAATCTTCATGTATTTCCATTGTAGCGCAAAACCATTCCCCGTTAAAACTGCCCTTAGATAAGTGGAGAGTTTTAATACCTTTCGCTACAACAATTCTTTTGGAAGTGCCAAGGTGTAGAGAATAGTACAAATCATACCCATGGTAACCGGTACGATCTGGAAATGGGTTGTCTTTCCAGATTGATTTGGTTGTAACCATTAACAAACCATCTATTACTACTACTTCTTCCCAGTCAGAATTACTATTTTCCCTTGTATCAGTAACTTCATTAATGAGGCCTGATACATAAAACTCTTGAGGAGTATCAATCCAGGAACCTGGCAAATCCGTTTTTACGATGGCACCACAGGCACCTATAAGCCCTATATCACTATCAGAACTAAAAATATTTTTTAGTGCAGTTCCCCAGTTGTTAGAATAGAAAAAAACGTCCTCATGCATGAAACACAGTATATCAAACTTAGCCTGGGCAGCTCCTGCATTGTATGCTGTAAAAATAGAATATTTGTTTTTACTGTTATCTATAGCAATAACTTCATGAGGGCAACCAACTGTTTTGCTTATATTAGCTTCAACTCTTTTTAAATTTGAGTTGTTAACGGAGCAAATTATAATTGAGATCATATGATGGCAATTCTAGCTCACAAGTTCCTCAAGTAAATGGACAATTTTCTCAACTTGATTTGAAACTGAGTACTCATCTAAAACACGTTTACTTGCTGTTCTCCCCATTCCATTCTTTTTTTCTAAACTATTACTCAACTCTACTATGGCCTTAGCCATTTCAGAAGTATCAAGATCAGGAATTACGTATCCAGCATCATTTTTTATAAAAGTGGATAATCCTTCAGCACCTTCAAAGCAAACGATTGGTATTTGATATAAAGCTGCCTCCAAAGCAACAATCCCAAATGCCTCCTCCCTTGACATCAAACAAAAAACATCAAAAATAGAAAAATACTTTTCTGGAGTTGGAGTAGCACCAGTAAAAATAACCTTAGCTTCGACACCGCTAAGCTTCAGTTCCATTTCAACCTCTGCTCTTGCTTTAGCATTTAAATTGCCAACCCATACAAGATAAAAATTTTCTGCTGCAGCACTCTTTTTTAATTGTTCTGCAAGCCTGATAAACAGATCCCAGCCTTTACGCCATTCAACTGTTCCTGCACTTCCAATTATAAAACTGTCAGTAGGTATGCTCAACTCAGCTTTAACTGCCACTCTATTAAATTCTTTACTGTTGATATGCAAGGGAAAACATTTTGTTTCCTTTACTATGGCAGGGTTAACTTTTAAAGTTTGAGTTAGATACTTTGTTACAGAAGGCGAAGAAGTAATGTAGTGGTTTGTATGCTCTTTGACTAACTCTAGATTTTCTTCTCCTAAACTTTTGACAACATATGCTAGCTCATGCATATGTGTCACGACTTTCATGTTTAAATCCTGTAGAAATTTTAAAATGCTACCGTTAGCTGAAGTATTGGAGTATATAACATCAACATGGAGTCGTTTTATCTTCTGTTTAAGAAACCAATGATTACAATTGAAACCTCCAATTTTAATTTTATTAGCTAATCTAGCTGAGATAAAATTCAGAGACCTATCAAATAAAAAGGTAGTTCCTAAAGCTTTGAAGTCGTTAAGAAGAGGGCCTGACGCTCTTAACAGGAAAAAGAGCTCCCAGTCGGTGTTCTGTTTGAGGTATCTGCACAGACTTAACAGGTATAGAGGTGCTCCGGTCCTGGATGCATTATGTGAAATAAAGAGTACTTTCAATTTTATTTTATTACTGATGTAAATCGTTGCAGCTGCTTAATCAGGTATGTAAACTGTAGCTTTTCACTTTTATCCAGAACATATGAAGCTTATAGATTAAGAATCTATAATTGAACTCTCTGACTGGCTTTTTATAGAAATAGCGAATAAGAAACCAGTCTCGTACAGCTTTCATGTGCTTACATGAATTGGCCCAGTCAGCTGATTTGTTATTTCCATCAAAGTAAAAAGTGCCTCCAAGAAAATCCTTGTATTGGATATTTCCGAACAAATAGGCTCGAATTAAAAACCAATAATCCATTGCATAGTGGTTATTAACAGGAAAAAGCCCGGTTTTATACTGAAGACCTTTACGGTATGCATAAGAAACTGGGTTTAGAGGAAATCTGCAGGGATTGTAACGAAGAATTTCTTTTAAGGAGGTACTTGGTGTAGTATATATTTCTTTTCCGGAATTTATACTTAGCAAATTCATCACTAGCATATCAGTTTCTGGTGATGAGATAAAATGATTAGCTACAAAAGAAAACAGACCATGATTAAGTTCGTCATCAGCATTGAGGTAGATAATTATTTCTCCTGAGCTTTCTTTAAAACCTTTATTCATTGCGTCAGATTGCCCTCTATCCGACTCTGACACCCATTTTAAGTGGTTATATTTTTTTAAAACTTCTACTGTGCCATCTGTACTACCACCATCGATAACTATATGCTCCCAATTATCATAATCTTGTTTTAAAACAGAATGTATAGCTCTATCAATATACAGAACTGCGTTATAACATATCGTTATCACACTAATTTTCATTCCTTAACCTTCATATTTTAATTGTGCACTATCAATAAACTTCTTCCAAAATTCAGGATCATACTTTTCCCAGGCATGGCAACCAAATGGGAGTTCTTCATTGTTTAATTGGTAAAGATACTTAGGATTAACTTCAAAGCTAAATTTGATAGCGTCACCAACACCTGCTATATTAAATTCTTGAAAAGTAGCAGGTATGTATCTTCCCCAAAAAATATCTTCATAAGTTTCATCTGATTTGGACAGCTTGAGGATATATTTTTGATTGTTAATTCTAAAAAGCATCTTAAGTAACAACAACCTTGTTACCCATTTTAGGAACGGTAACCTATTATATAGTACGGTATTCTCACAACTTTCTAATATCGGTAATATTAACTTTAGTTTCTTTAATACCTTTATTGCAGATGAGATTTTATGAAGCGAAAAGCCACCATTACCAACACCTATTAATGTTGTAGAACTGTTATCTGTTAAGCCTTCTAACCAGGGAGCACCAATATAATCATAGTCTTTTCTACACCAGTATTCTAGTTCATCTTTAAAAACATAGGCGTCTAACTGGTAAATCAGAAGGTGTGAGTAAGATTTGAAATGTTCATAAAAAAAAAGAGACTTCAATAGCTTATTATAACCAGGAATATCTGCAAAATATTGGTTATCAAAAGATGCCACATTCACAGTTTTATTAGCAGACTGATGTATAAACTTTTTAATCGATGGCCAATCAAGATTATGTGGACCTATTAAACAAATAGGATGATTAGAAAGTATCTCGCAACACTGTATCATAGAGAGCAATTCAGTACCTAACCACATGTTAAGCTCTTTGTAAACAGGAATAATTACAATTGGAGATACTTCACGCATACACTTACTATTTTTAAGCTTAAAGAAAATAGTTTTTCAGTGATATTAATTTACTTGCTATCGAATGTATACGGCTAGAGTTAATTAGTTTAAGTTTTGCCTTTAGATCATATACTTCTGCTTTATAATGTTCTATTTCTTTTAAGAAATCATAAGTAAAATCAGTATAGATCTCTTTATTCCTTGTTATTAATTGTCTTACTGTAGCTTCTTCATTACCTCTATTTGTCAATTCTGTAGTTCTAGAAATGCTTTTCTTTCGATAAAAGAAAACTACTTCATTTAACTTAAGCACTTTAGAGCCCGGTTTTAAAAGCCTTAACCATAAATCCCAATCTTCTAAACCGTGAACCATTTCTGAAGAATATTTACCGACTAATTTAAAGTCATTTTTCCTAAAAATTGCAGAACAGTATATAATATTCATATGAAGTAAACTAAAATAACTATAAGAAGGAAGATCCCATTTACATGTTAGATCACCAAAAAATTCAGCTTCTCCATAAACCAACTTTAGACCTGGGTTCTCGTCAAAAGCCTTAAGAGCTAATTCTAAATAATTAGATGAAATTTTGTCGTCGGCATCAAGTGGTAAAATAAATTCGCCTTTTGCTAAATCAATTCCACTGTTACGAGCTAAAGAAACACCTTTATTTGAGGAATAAAGATATTGGAATCTTTTATCAATAGATGTATAATGCAATGCAACCTCTTCAGTATTATCTTTAGATCCATCATTAACAATTATACATTCCCAATTTGGGTAAGTTTGTAGCAATAAGGATTCAAGAGCTTCCGTTAAAAATTGTGCTTGATTATGACATGGGACTATAACTGATATTGATGGGGACATAATGTAAGAACCATTTTACTAGTCAGATAAATATGAATAATGTAGATAAAATTAACTAGATATAAGATCAACTAACCTCTATCTTATCTATAGTATAAAGTAATTTATCTATATCAATTGTTAAGTTGCATCCTTTTCCTTCTATAACATTATCACTATCTGGATTACCGAATAAATAAAAGTATTTTAAACCAATACTGTCTGCGAGGTGCCAATAACATTGGTTGTGGTATATTTTATCCCTTCTAAATTCTAACACAGCGGCACCTCTTGGCATTAAAAGCATATTTACAAGGCCAGCACCATGTATAGAAACCATTATTTTAGTACTAGATGCTAAAAGGAACTGGTCGTATAGTGAAAGTTCTTCGAATCTAATTATCTCGAAGCCTCTACTCTTCAATACTCTAATAACCTCTAATTCATTTAAAACTTTACGATTGATAGCTCCCTCTCTTGTTATATAAACTTTTTTATAAGCAGCAGCTAATTGATAATCATATTTTCTCCTAAATGCTTCACTGATATTCTGAATTATTAAATCATTTATTCTACCTGTACTACAAGGTAGAGAAACAATTGATAATTTTTTAAACAAGAAGATTTCATCTGGTTGGATAAAAACAAAAGCTTTAGGCTTTAACTCAAGAAGATCTAATATTTGTAAGCCAACTTCACTAATGTATTGATTATTGGGTAAGATGATTTTATACTCATGGATTTTTGATTTTATTAACCAAAGTCTGGCTACAACTTCAATAAGCCAGTGATAATGATTAGAAGACCATTCATCATAAACGAGTAGATATTTGCTGTTATCTAAAATAAATTTCTTTTTTTTAGACAATAAGTCATGAATTATAGTTGAGGTTTTAGGTTTAAAAATCTCATGAACAAGAGTAGATGAGTCAAGTTTAAACAGATATTTATATACAATACCTTTGTAACTTAAACTACAGTATTGATGAGTTTTAAATACTACATCATTTGTATCATATTCAAACTCATATTTACAAAAATCAAGTTCTCCATCAGTGTAGTTCTGTGGTTTTTTACGTTTTATTCTATACTTGTTCAACAAGCTATAATTATCTACAGAACTCATAATCAAACTAAACTTATCTGTAAATTGGAATATTAGTAAAACTAGAAGAAAAAGAGTCCATTAAAATTTAAGCGTTTAAAGCCTTTCATCAATGAAGTAACCATTAGCAATCAAATAGCCTATCATTTTGTAGTGTTTGTTCGTTAGATAGTTTACTAAAGGATGCTGACTGGAGCTTCCTAAGTCAAAATCATGTACTTCAACTACTATAAGCTTTGGTCTATATTTGTCTAAATCTAATGATTTTAAAACGTTAAGATCATGTCCTTCTACATCGATTAATAGAAGGTCAACCTTTTCAACACTTGTTTCATCCAATATTTGGGTAAGTGTTTTAGTTACTACTTTATTCGATGTGTTCTTTGTCTTAAAGAACTCCTTGTTATGATTATAAAAGTCTTCATCTATAGAGTTAACTAAATCACTTTCAAATTCATAAACTGCTACTTCTCTTACAACATCAGAAACAGCTGAGACAACCTGTATGTCATCCTTTCGTTCAATTTTATGCAGAGAAACCAACTTTTTATTTAAATCAATTGTAATACCTCTCCAGTTCAGCAAATAGAACTTAAATGAATTTGAGTATAGTATAGGATGATTACATCCTACATCTACATAAACCCCACGATTTGTATTTAAAAACTCAAACAGAATATGTTTAATTGCTATGTCCTCACCCAATTGAGAATAGCTTTCAGAGAAGCTAATGTTAAGAAACCTCCTGAATAAATGATATAGCCTTAATTTAACTGCTGTTTTAAAGGATAATCGCTTAGGCTTTAGGAACATAGTGAGAAACTTGTATCAAACTAATTATTTAATAATTTAAAATAGCTTACAAATTGAAAAAGCTTTTTCTGAAACAGAAACAACTTAGAACTTGTAATTTTCTCTACTTCTAAAGTCACATCATGTAAATCTTTATAATCCTCAACAAATGTTGGGAAATGCAGAGAAAAAACTTCTTCACTCTCCTTGATTCTGACTGCTCTAAATTCTTCTTTTGAACTTATACCATCTAAAGTAAAATGAGAAACAATAAAAGGTACATGTTTATAAGAACAATTAAATTTATTTATTGCAAGCAAAAAGAACTCCCAATCAGAAACAATCTTAAAGGATTCATTATAGAGCCCTATACGATTGAATAGATCTTTTTTTATAAAAGTAGCTGGATGAGGCAAGGATTCTTTTAAAAAAAACTTAAAGGTCAGCTTATCAGGATAGGACTTACGCCAGGATTTTTCATCCTCTTTTATAATTAAATCTCCGTAAATTATATCCTCACCTTTTAGTGTACTAGCTATAGTGTTAAGTGTATTTTCATTATCCAAAGTATCTCCTGAATTTAAAAAAAGAATATAATCACCTTTGGCAGCAAAAATGCCTTTATTCATTGCATTATAAATACCATTATCAGGTTCACTCTTCCAGTAGCACACATCATTCTGATACTTTCTTATTATATCTACACTTCCATCAATAGATTCACCATCTATTATAATATATTGATAATTAATACACTTTTGTGACAGAATACTTACAATCGTTTTTTCTAAACCAAGAGCATTATTATAGTTGATTGTAATAATACTTATTTTCATTATGTAATATTAGATTATAACTTAATGCACCTAAACCATAAGAATAAAATTTATGCTTCAATCAAGGTTTAAACTTAAATATTCAACTTTCTAAATTAGTGTACAATAATATAGATAGTAATGGTCGAGGCACTTTTTAAAAGAAAAGGTGGTAAAAGGCAACTCATAAAATACAGTTAATGGACTACAGTAACCTTTTTGCTTTTGCACAAATAAGATTCTATAATATTACAAATATCGTCAATGTCATTATTTTGGAGGTCATAGTACAAAGGCAGCCTTACCAGACAATCTGTGTACATTTCTGATTGAGGAAGAAACCTTCCATCATGCTTATCAATAAAATATGGACTCTTCTCTAATGACAAGTAATGAAAAACAGCTTGTATACCATTTTCCTTTAGTGTCTTGATTAAACCAGACCTAAATTCTAAACATTTGCAAATAAGGTAGAACATATGTCCATTATTAGTAGCATAGTTTGGTATGAAAGGTAAATTTATATTACCATCTAACTCTAAGTTCAGCAAGTTATTATAGTATCTTTCCCATATTTTGATCCTTTTATTTTGTATTTGCTCTAAGTTTTCAATTTGAGCAAATAAAAATGCAGAAATAATTTCGGATGGTAAATAAGAAGATCCGATATCTACCCAGTTATATTTATCAACTTCACCGCGAAAGAATTGAGATCTGTTTGTTCCTTTTTCTCTAATTATCTCTGCTCGTTCTACAAAACGTTCATCATTGATAGCTAACATCCCTCCTTCACCACTTATTATATTTTTTGTTTCATGAAATGAGAAGGCAGCTAAATGTCCTATACTACCTAATGGTTTTTGATTATAATAACTATCTACTGCTTGAGCTGCATCCTCTATTACAAATAAGTTATATTTATCCGCTAATGCCATAATCTTGTCCATATCACAGGCAATACCAGCGTAATGAACAGGAACAATAGCTTTTGTTTTTGGCGTTATAAGTGATTCTATTAAATCTGCATCAATGTTAGGATTTAACTTATTACTATCAGCAAAAACTATTTTAGCTCCTCTCAAAACAAAAGCATTTGCTGTAGAAACAAAAGTGTAGGAAGGAACAATAACCTCATCGCCTGGTTGAATATTGATTAATATGGCTGCCATCTCTAATGCATCTGTGCAAGAGGTGGTTAAAAGTACTTTCTTAAACCCATACTTATCCTCAAAGAACTTGTGACACTGTTTTGTAAAAATTCCGTCACCTGAAATTTTACCGGATTCAACGGCCTGCCGAATGTATTCGGTTTCTTTTCCAGAAAAGTAAGGTTTATTAAATGATATCATAAGATAAGATTAAGTATGAACACTTTTTATTAATCTTGAAGGTACACCTACATAAACTCCTGACTCATTAATGTTTGAAATTACAACAGTACCTCCACCTGTTTGTACATTATCACATACAGTTATATTATTAATAACTGTAGTTCCTACACCCAAAAAACAACTCTTGCCAACAGTAACAAAACCAGAAAGTTTAACTCCAGGCCCCAAAAAGCAGCCACTATTAACTTCCGTATCGTGGGCTATAGAACAGCTAATATTTAATAAAACATTGTCTCTTATTAAAGCATTTCTATCAAACACGCATCCTGGAAACACAACAGTTCCAAAGCCTATTTCTGCAGATGGATCAACATATGCAGTTGGATGAACATAAGTTGCAAAAGGAATATCCGATGCAAATCTTTCATAAAGCTGCTGCCTTGCATTAATATTATTGTAACCAACGCCAATTAGTAGTTGGTCAAACACCTTCTTCTCAAAGTCACTATGTATATCATTAAAAGATCCTATAACAGCTCCATAGTCTGTAGTTGTACCCTTCTGCTGTATGTCATCATAGAAACCAGCAAAAGACATATTATCATCTTGATGAAGATAATGCGCAATATGTACACCCAACGTTCCTGCTCCGATTACTGCTATTCTTTTCATCTTAAGGACCTTTTATGGCAGTGATACAGAAATAATTTGGTAAAGGTAATTTAGTTTGATTACTCATTCTCTCTTAAAAAGCTTTTCATATACTTTGTTGCATTAGGCCCCTCATTGAAAAGTAAATCAAGTATACTTACTGCATGATCAAAGGGAGGGAATAGCTGTTTATACACTTTGTATCCACTATAATCCATCCATGTAACATTGACTTTCTCTGTTTTAAAAATTTCCTCATTTAAATAATTCTTAGCAGCTGGACCAGAAATATACTCACTCCCCATAGTATCTTTAACTAATCCTAATAGACGTTCACTCTTGCCCTCTCTTAGTTGAAAATTGCTAGAAAATGATATTTTAGTCTTTATATCCAAAAGATTACAAATAAGATTTATAAATATTAAATTTATGTTAGATAGTAATTCTTCTGAAGATGCTTGTTTATAAGCCTGCTGTACTATACCACTATAGTCAGCGAAATACTTAGATTTAGAATAGTATTGTGTGATCGTCTGAAAATGCTTTACAGCCCAGTCATTTCCCTCAACTTTAGTTTCATTAATTTTTTGAAAGAATTTACCCTTTACTTCAACAGGAACTGTAAGCCATAAAGGACCATTTGAAGTTTTAATTTTGTTTCTATTCCTCCAGTCCCTTTTAGTATATTGCATATCATCATAGATGATAAATTCGTCAACAGTATTTATAAGATCAAAATAGCCTTTCCAGGGAATGTAATTTGATTGAAGTATGGCGACTTTTTTCATGAAATCATATCAATTTGCTTAAGAACTTTTTCTAAAGTCACTAAAGATGCATGCTCTTGAACACTTTTTATTGCATTAGAAGAAAAAGATGCAAACGAATTAATATCTAAATTCAAAATTTTATTCATGCCATTAGCCATTTCTTTGTAATCACCTAATGGTGCTTTGAAGCCGTTATAATTATTTATTACCATATTATAAATAAGCCCCATTTCAAATCCTACAACAGGAGTACCACAGGCAAGAGCCTCATTAACCATCATTGGTCCAGTATCTTCTAAAGAAGAGCATACATAAACATCTGCAGCCTGATATGCTAAAGAAAGTAACCTATTGTCTTTGATAAAATCTACTGGAATAATATCAAAGGGAATCTGTTGTACAAGTTTATTTTGCTGAATATTCATTCCTGCAATCAAAACTTTTGTATTAGTTCTTATTACAACAGGTAGTTGGTTGTACAAATCTTTCAAGCTTTCTACAAATGCTGCAACTCCTTTTCGTTTCTCATCTGTATAAGTAACTCCACTAAAAATAACTTTTGAATTCGGGGAAATACCAAAAACTTGTTTAGCTATACCTCTATTGGAATTATTGAAAACTGAAAAATCAATCAGACCATTCAGAATTGGTATTGTTTCTTGATTTGTAAACAAAGAGGACTCTGATGCTTGGCGCTGTGACCATCCAGAACCAGCAATAACTTTAAAGTTACCGTCTAAAATATTTTTACTCTTATATAAATAATTTTGATTTGCTTTATACTTATGCTCTTTTGATAGAATAGCCGGGCAATTACTACAATCTAATGTATATCCTTTACAATCCCAAGCATAATGGCAACCTCCTGTAATTGGAGCCATATCTGTCATTAAGAAATAGACTTTGGCACCTGTATACTTTTGCAATTCCAAAGCAGTACCTGTACTTATAAAATCAGATACCCATGCTAATAATATTATCTCTGGCTTGAAAGGTAAGCATTTAAGTATAGATTCAGCTGAACTAAGCGAAATAGACTCATTTAAGTTAAAAAAGTAGTAATTCTCATCTAGTATAATTTCACCAGTATCAATCGATTTAGTCTTTCCCTTATTATCTCTCTTTAGATTAAATCTCCTATATATATTTTCAAAAACTGATATTCTTTCAACTTCTTTATTTTCAGTTCCTTTCTCTTCAACTCTAATAACAAATGAATCAAACTTGGTTTTATTTTTAACTACCAAACATGCCTCATCTCCAAGTGTCCGAATTGCTTTTGTAACCCTATAAGCAGATTCACCAGCACCACCGTGATCATTTGTTGCAAACACTACAATTTTTCTACTCATGGTTTTAATAATAAGAATCTTTAATTCAATATCTGTTAGAGATTCGCTAGCATACTTGATCTTTTATCTATATTTTTAGCGTAAATTAAAATTTAAATAATTAGATTATTCTTTTCTATTTCCCAAACAACAGGAGGAATCATAAATCCATTATCTGTTTTGCCATACAATGAAAACTCGCTTCCAGAATCAACTAGTTCAAAGGCTAAAGCGTTTTCAATGACTTCAACGAGTCTTATATTAGGTATATGTAAAGCAATACTTACTTTAAATCGGTTAGGTCTAAATATGCTTTTATGAAGTTTTACTTTAAAAGTAGTATAACCAGAATTTGCTTCTATAGAAATCTGATCAGTAAATATCTTTCTATCCAGTTGATCTTGAAGGCCTATTGAGCAGACCATTCCTCTCTCATTAGAAAAGTTTTTTATTTCGAATCTTATATAGATATCTTCCTGGTTGCTGAAATTATCAGAAGGTTTTTCATCTTCATCAACAATTTCAGCCCATAAAACTTGCACGTTCTTAGCATTATCTTCTAAACTTTTATATGTTGAAGTAATGCTAAGGTTCTTTTCAAGGTAATCTTCAATAACAATATCGATATTTTTATTTGAAGCTACTTTCCCATTGTGAAGTAATAGCCCTTTTGTACAGAGTTGTGCTATAGAGCCCATATTATGACTTACAAATAATACAGTACGACCTTGTCCTGCACTAACATCCTTTAATTTTCCAATTGCCCTCTGTTGGAACTCAGCATCTCCAACTGCTAAAACCTCATCGACGATTAATATATCGGGTTCCAGGTACGCTGCAACAGCAAAAGCTAATCTTACATACATTCCAGAACTATATCGCTTTACTGGTGTATTAACGTATCTTTCAACTCCGGCAAATTCGACAATTTCATTAAACTTACTGTTTATCTCTTGTCGAGTCATTCCCAAAATCGCACCGTTTAAATAAATATTCTCTTTACCGCTAAGTTCAGGGTGAAAGCCAGTACCAACTTCTAAAAGACTCGCTATTCTGCCTTTCATTTTTATAGTGCCGATAGTTGGAGATGTCGTACGGCTTAAAAGTTTGAGAAGAGTTGATTTACCAGCACCATTTCTACCGATAATCCCTAATACCTCACCCTGTCTAACTTCAAAATTAATATCTCTTAAAGCCCATACATAGTCGCTAGTACCTTTAGAGGTTCTATCGTTTTCTTGCCCAACTTCTATATAAGGATCATCCTTGCCTCTAATTTTATGCCAAAAACGATTTAAATCATGAGAGAGTGTGCCAGTTCCAACAGTTCCAAGCCTGTACTGCTTAGATAAACTTTCTACACTTATTACTATTTCACTCATTACTTAATGATTAGTTTTATATGAATATTCATCATTAAACAGTATCCATAAATGAACGCTCTACTCTGTTAAACATTACTAAGCCGAAAAAGAATACAACTATGATAAAAACAGCACTATACATAAGCGATACAGGAGAGAAAGTACCTTGTTCGAATAAAGCAAAACGAAAAGCCTCTACAATTGGGGTAAGTGGATTCCAGGAAATAAGCCAACCGTATTTATTTCCGATTAAAAATGAAAGTGGATAAATGATTGGTGTAGCATACATTAACAGTTGAACTGCAAAACCAAGCAATACCGTAAAATCTCTGTATTTAGTTGTAAGCGAAGATATTATGATGCCCAACCCTAACCCCATAAATGCCATCATGATAATCAGTACTGGTATATAAAGCCAACTCAAACCAAAATGAATCTGCTCTCCATTAAAAGCAAAGTAAATCATCAGCGACAAAAGAAGGAGAAACTGAATTCCAAATTTCACAACATTCGACACTACTATGGAAAGCGGTAAAACAAGCCTTGGAAAGTAGACTTTGCCAAATATACCAGCATTGGCAGAAAAGGTATTAGAAGTGGCTGTTAAACAACTACTAAAGTAATTCCAGATTGCTATGCCACTCATATAGAAAAGAATAGGCTTTATACCATCGGTAGGAATGTTAGCTATTTTGTTAAAAACAACCAAAAACATAATAGTTGTGAAAAGAGGCTGTATAAAATGCCATAAAGGGCCAAGTATTGTTTGTTTATACTGTGCTACAAAATCTCTTTTAACAAAGAGAAATAACAGATCTTGGTAACGCCACACTTCCTTTAGCTGTAAATCAAAAAGATTGGAGTGTGGTTTAATGATCAGTGTCCAATCCTCATCTTGTTCTTTCATTCCGGAAAATGTATTCATCATGTGTAAAAATATACCTCAAAAGGTTTCTTAAAAATAAGAAATCCTTTTGAGGTATATAAATTAGTGACGCTATATTTTACTTATCCTATCTCTATTCGTGGTAGTTGAGCACGCGGTGGCCACCCTCCATCAAATATGTATCGCGTTTAAACAATTCAAGGTCAGACTGCATCATATCTTTAACTAGTGCAGCAAGATCATATTTAGGTTTCCATCCTAACTTAGTGTTAGACTTTGTTGGATCACCGATCAGTAGCTCTACTTCTGTCGGACGGAAATAGTTAGGGTCTACACATACTACCTCTTTTCCAACTTCCAGCTGGTACTCTGGGTTTTTACAAGCGGCAACGTAACCTCTCTCATCCACACCCTCACCTTTAAACTCAATATCAATTCCTACTTCAGCAAAAGACATTTTTACAAAATCACGTACTGTTGTGGTAACACCTGTAGCAATCACAAAGTCTTCAGGTTTTTCCTGCTGCAGAATAAGCCACATGGCTTCTACGTAATCTTTGGCGTGGCCCCAGTCACGTTTAGCGTCCAGGTTACCTAAGTAAACTTTGTCCTGTAGGTTTAAAGCAATACGGGCTGCAGCGCGCGTGATCTTACGCGTAACAAAGGTTTCGCCTCTTAGCGGAGACTCATGGTTAAACAATATACCATTGCAGGCAAACATATTATAGGCTTCGCGGTAGTTTACGGTTATCCAATAAGCGTACAGCTTAGCTACTGCATATGGTGAGCGTGGATAGAAGGGGGTTGTTTCAGACTGAGGCACAGCCTGTACTAAACCGTAAAGCTCTGATGTAGATGCCTGATAAATCTTAGTCTTCTCGGTAAGGCCAAGGATACGAACTGCTTCCAGGATACGCAATGTACCCAAACCATCGGCATTGGCCGTATATTCAGGCGTATCGAAGCTTACCTTCACGTGGCTCATAGCAGCCAGATTGTAGATTTCGTCAGGCTGTGTTTCCTGGATAATACGGATCAGGTTGGTTGAGTCTGTCAGATCGCCGTAGTGCAGTTTAAAGTTGATGTTCTTTTCGTGCGGGTCCTGGTACAGGTGGTCAATACGGTCTGTATTGAACATAGAACTTCTGCGTTTAACGCCGTGTACTTTATATCCTTTGCTTAAAAGTAGTTCTGCTAAATATGCTCCGTCTTGTCCGGTTACGCCGGTTATAAGGGCTGTCTTCATTGTAATGTGTTTAATAGATAAAGGGTTTATATATTCAGATGCTTATACTTCTTATTTGAAGTTAGGTTTCTGATGTATGTTATGTTTCTTGATAATAGGCTGGGTTGTGTTAATTTCAATAATGCACTTACACACCCCTACCCCTCTCTAGAGGGGAATTTGGAACTACAATTGGGGCACCCTCCCCTGTTTTTAGGGGAGGGCTGGGGTGGGGTGCTTTTCTTTAAAGTCTGCATACGCCAGCGCAATACCCTCCCGCAGTTCGATTTTGTTCCTGAAACCCGTACTGTGTAATTTACTTACGTCCATCAGTTTACGCGGTGTACCATCTGGTTTTGTAGTGTCAAAAGTTAACTCTCCTTCAAAGCCCACTACGTCCTTAACCAGTAGTGCCAGGTCTTTAATGGTAATGTCTTCTCCGGTTCCTATGTTTACGAGTTCTTTTTCATTATAGTGCTCCATCAGGTAGAGGCAGGCGTCTGCCAGGTCGTCAGCAAAAAGGAACTCACGCATCGGGCTACCGGTACCCCATACTACCACTTCTGAAGCTCCTTTTTCTTTAGCTTCATGAAACTTGCGGATAAGCGCCGGAAGCACATGAGAGTTATTCAGGTCGTAGTTATCGTTGTAGCCATATAGATTGGTAGGCATTACACTAATAAAATTGCAACCGTACTGATCGCGATAAGCCTCACAAAGTTTGATGCCGGCGATTTTTGCAATAGCATAAGGCTCATTGGTTTGCTCCAAAGGCCCTGTAAGCAGATACTCTTCCTTAAGTGGTTGTGGTGCCATTTTAGGGTAAATGCAGGAAGAACCGAGGAACATTAGCTTGGTTACCTTATTCAAATATGCTGCGTGGATGATGTTTGCCTCGATCAGCAGGTTATCATACAAAAATTCAGCGCGGTAAGTGTTGTTTGCTTGGATGCCGCCTACCTTAGCAGCAGCTAAGAATACGTAGTCTGGTTTCTCAGTTTGGAAAAAATCAAAAACTGCTTGTTGATTACGCAGGTCTAACTCTGATGAGGTACGTGTGATAATATTGGTGTAACCTTCGCTTGTCAATCTTCTAACAATGGCAGAACCCACCATTCCCCGATGACCAGCGACATATATTTTATCGTTTAACTCCATAGTTTAGGTTTATGCTCAAATGTATTTACTCTATGTTCTAATACTGTCTTTAAATTTATTGTGTTATAAAACACACCCTTAACCCTCTAAAGAGGGGAATCTTAATTTGCCTTTTTCAAAGTATAATTTTCCTAGCATAAGCCGTAGCACGGACAGGTCGCGACCTGTCCCAACAAAGGACTAAATACGCACTTTTGGATTTGCAATCCAGAAGTGCAAAAACATAATTCAACTTGCAACACACCCCCTCCTGTTTTTAGGAGGGGCAGGGGGAGGTAAATTTACACTTTCGTTAACTTCTTCCACCAGGGTTGTGCCTGACCATCCTCTGCATAATATCCATAGCCATAGCCGTAACCATAGCCATAGCCGTAACTAAGTTTCTTAAAGTCTACGTCGTTGAATAAGATGGCTGTGTTCTTAATTTTACCGGCTTCATATTGCTGCTGAATATTGGTCAGGAAGGTTTTTAGCGTATAATCCTGCCTCACCATATAGATGTTCGCATCTGCCAACTGCATTAATTCAAGGCCATCCGATAGTATGCCAACGGGTGGCGTATCCAGGATGATATAATCGTACCGCCGCTTTAACTCTTCGATCAGGAAACCCATCCTTTTATTTAAAAGCAATTCTGACGGATTAGGAGGAATATCACCGGAAGGCAAAATGTACAGGCCATCCTGTATGGTGGGGTGAATAACTTCTTCTAAGTTAGCATACCCTGCCAGGTAATTGCTTAGACCGACTCCGCTACTTACGCCAAAATCTGTGTTATTGTTTGGTTTTCGCATGTCAGCGTTAATCAAAATGGTACGCTCCCCCGAAATCGCGAAAATATAGGCCAGGTTCTTTGCTGAAAAGGTTTTTCCTTCCCCGCTTATAGAAGATGTAATAACGAATATTTTCCCATCCTCATGTTCATTATTCGTCATAAAGCGCAGGTTGGAGCGAACTGTTCTAAAGGCCTCGGAAAGAGCAGACTTAGGACTCTGATCTATCAGATTTACGTTTTCCTTTTTATTATGGCCCACCATACCCAGTATAGGTAAAGAGGTAAGTTTCTTTACATCCTCTGTCGTACTTACTTTATTGTTTAGAACATCCTTTAAAAAAATCAGCCCTATAGGTAAAGCTAAGCCGAGTATCAACGCAATGGTGTAGTTTTTTACAGGAGTTGGAGAAATTGGAGCTGAAACATAGGCTTCACCCAATATGGTTACATCAGAAGTATTTGCAGATTTGGAGATACCAGCTTCAGCTCTTTTCTCCATCAAGAAGACATACAGATCCTCACTTAAACTATAAAGCCGCTGGATATTTATTAACTGCCTTTCGGCAGAAGGCAACTTATTCAAAGAACTAGAAGCAACGGCAATACGATTGTTAAGATCCCTAAGCGTAATATTATTTGCACTTTCAATACTAGTTAAGTTTTCCAGTAACACTTCTTTAAGCTCTCTTAATTGCTGCCTTTTTACCTTTAATTCCTCTGCTACTAATGGGTTTGCAGCTTTAGCATTTTGTGAGATAACTGAAATCTCCGACTGCAGTTCGATTATTTTTGAAATAGAACTATTTAGTATGGGGTCTTCAATTCCTAAGTTAGAAGGAGCAATAAGTGTTTCACTATTACTATCTCTTCTTAAGTAATTACGTAAATAATCATAATATTTTTGATTTACAAGAAGCTCTGCCTTTGCGCTCTCAAAGGCTTTTATTTCATTGGCGATTCTTCCTCCCTCACTACTTAAGTTAAGAGCTGAGTTTCTCCTTTTAAATGCCTCTAATCTGGTTTCTATAAAATATAAGGAGTCGCTTATTTGTTGTAACTGTTCATCTATAAAGTTAAGCGTATTAACAGCATTGGTATTTTTTATTGCCAGATTGTTTTGCCGATACGTTTCCATATGGGCATTTAAAAAGTCTACATCCTTATCTGGCGTGTGCCCGGTAAGTTTCAAAGTTAGCGCAGATGTACCTGGTGCATAAGGAGACACGTCAAGCATTGCAGCATAAAATTTTGAAAGTGAGGCAATGTCGTTGATAGTAAAAAGAAGCTGATTAGGATTGGAGTCATCTCTGTAAGTTACATCGAGCTTAAAAACAAATCCATTAAGGTTATACTTCTTACCTATAATAAAGCTTTTATTTTGTACAATTGTGTTCCATAACATATCTTCAGATGATAATTTGTACTTATTATCATCCATAAGGTCTACTTTAAACATAATACCATATGGTATTGCAGTTGAAAGTGAATCTACTTTAACAGATATTGGGGATGCACCACCGTAGACTTCTGTTAATTTAATATTCCCCTCTTGAAAATAGGAAACACCAAAATCGAGTTTTTTCAAAGTTTTCAGTACAAGGCCTGAAGTTTTTAGTACTATAGATTCATTTGTCAATCCTTTAGCGCCTTGAAACATCTCATTCCCATAAAGAATAGCCGCTGCTGATGCACCTTCCTTAACAGGTTCAGAAATCATTACAGCAGACCTAACTTCAAAAAGGGGAATAGTATATCTGTTGACAAGGAAGGCAATTAACAGTGCAATAAATACAGAAGCTACGACGAGGTACCAATAATTAAGTACCTTACCTAAAAACTTCATTACATCAAAGCCATTATCCTGCATGTTCTTATTAAACTTCGGTGACAGATTAAAATTAAAACAAGTAACGATCACCTAACAATAGTAATGTCGTAAATAATGAAAGGGTTAAACCCACATTAGCTATGACATTTTCTCTAAAATACTTCGCAGGCAATGGATCTATTACGATAGTATCGTTTGGCTTCAAATAAAAATTGGAAAGCGCCAGTACATTGTCATCCAGCAAGCTAAACTTATAGAGCTTAGCCTGGCCGTTCTCGTACCTGATAAGTTTGATGCTGCCTCTGTTAGAGTAAGGTCCAAAACCACCGGCATTAGCAATGGCTTCCAAAAGATTGATGTTATCCTGGTAAGTAGTATACTGCCCCTGTCCCCCTACTTCACCCACAATGGTATACCTGAATGTCAGCAATCGCATGTTTACTGTTGGTTCTTTAAGGTAAGGCTGCAGTGCTTCTGTTACTTTTAACCTTGCATCTGGTAAAGAAAGTCCTTTCAGGTTTACTTTGCCTACCACAGGTAGTACCATATTTCCTTCAGCATCTAAAGTGTATCCTTCCAGTATAGGGTCTCCTCCTGCTGTTACGGTTCCTGCACCGAGAAAATTATACTCCGATTTGGTAGTGCTCTGTACCTTCAGCGATAGCACATCCCCAGGCTGCAAAGTGTAAACCGGCTGCTTTAAGTCGAATGTTTTCAGTAGTTGATCAGCGTTGGCCTGGTTTTTTATTTCCGGGTTATCCTGCAACAGCATGACCTTCTTCTGCGGCACACAGGAAGAAAAACATATAAGGCCAATAAGTATATAAAATGCGATAAAGGGTTTGCGCATTTGTCTGGTGGTCTTCGGGTTAAAACTTAAATCAAGCTTCAATTTACATTTATGCTTAATTTACAAAGTACAAATTAGGCATTTTATTGTTTAATTAAATAGCATTGACAGTTTTTTAGTCAAAATCTGATTTAAAAATTCACTTGTATGCCATTAGAGATGGAATATACAAATCTGGTAACTGGTACAATTGGCTCATCCTCATACACACAGTTAAAATTGGTTCGGAAGGAGAATTTGCTGTTCACCTTAAAATTTAAGGAAACATCACCGCTTATTCTGTTCCGGAAGTCATCGATTCTTTTGTCGTAGCCTGTCTGGTAGTATACAATGCCGTCGGTACTGATTGTCTCGCTAAGCTTGGCCTTAGCGCTAAAGTAGTTGGTAGATTTTAGCAGATCAGATACGACAAGCATTTGGTCCATTTCCGGATTTTCCCACTCTTCGTGCTCGTGCATCAGGCCAGTTCCAAAGTATAAGCTTAAGTCTTTGTCGCGGAGTATAGCCAGCCTTACGCCGCCTCCCAAGAGGGTACGAAGTTCCAATCCGCGGGCCTTATCGGCCTGTGCCTGGGCAAAAAGCTCGTAAGACAGCTTTCGTTTCCGGAAAAGGTTGGCCCGGAGGTGAGAATAGCCGGTGCTGGCCACGGTATTTCGCTGTTCGGGAGAGTCGTAGTTTACCAGCAGGTAGTTATAGTAGTTCAAAAGCAAGTAACTGTGTTTGCCCGAGATATACGCAAGATCACCGGTAAAGGTAAGCTGCAGGTAGTTATTCGGGTTGTTTTTGCCGGCATTCCGGTTAAACATAGAGAAATTGATGCCTGCCTTACCTGTAAGGTAATTGGCTGTGTCCTGGCTAATTCTGGCGCGTTCTATATTGAGTATCTGCGCACTGGTATGCTGCCCAGCCAGGATAAAGAAGAGAATAAAAACAAAGGGTAATATGTACTGTTTATAAGAAGTCATTACAGAATATTGTTTCAGGCTACTGTTTGAGTTCTCTCCCACATAATCAACTCACAAGCGTATTAAGAAGGAGAAAGCGTTCTTTTTAGCTAAGATGACTGGTTTATTCTATCATTTGCTGGCGCGGATCTGTGATCCGTGACTTACTATAATGTTGGATTTGCAATCCGACTGGGCCTGAGGCCCAACTATAGTTCGACACGAGCGAGGACGCTCGCGCCATAATATTGATCAGCATGAAAAACGCATCTCGAAACCAAAGTTTAATAGCAAATCTACAATACTATGGCTAGAACTTCAATAAAGATCATCGGGTTATTGCGTGATACGGCCGATCGTTTACAACATGGCGCTCCTTATCAATGGGGACACATGGGTAGCTGCAACTGCGGGCACCTGGCGCAAACCATCACAAAGTATAGCAAAGGGGCAATTCACGAGGCTGCCATGACACGCCACGGCGACTGGGCGGAGCAATTGCGCGAATACTGTCCGCAAAGCGGATTGCCACTCGACGCAGTAATAGATAAAATGCTGGAAACCGGGTTTACACGGGAAGACCTTTCGCACCTGGAGCGGCTATCAGATCAGCACATATTGAACTACCTCCCACCCAACGCAGGTTTTCTGAAACATAATGTGCGCGATGATGTGGTTTTATACTTACATACTTGGGCAGACCTCCTGGAAAAGCAACTTTTAGAAAGTATTTCCCTACACAAACTGCAAAAAGAAGCGGTACTTAATAAAATAGCTATACTTGATGCTTAAAGAATAATTGTTGAGTTTTGGGCTTTAGAGTTCTACTGATTTATGCCAACTAACGAAACAATCATACACGAAACGGCTGCTTATGTAAAACAACTACTGTCTGGGGAAGGCTCCGGGCATGACTGGTGGCACATTTTCCGCGTCTGGAAAAATGCGCAAAGTATAGCCCGTGAAGAACAGGGTGCCAACCTGTTTATTGTGGAACTGGCCGCACTGTTGCACGACATCGGTGATCATAAGTTCCATAACGGCGATGAAACGGTTGGCCCACGTATGGCTCGTGAATGGCTGGAAAAGTGCACTTTGCCAGCGTCTGATATACAACATGTTTGCACCATCATACAAGAGCTTTCCTTTAAGGGTGCAGGCACGTCGTCGGCGATGCAAAGTATAGAAGGGCGCATTGTGCAGGATGCCGACAGGCTGGATGCCATTGGTGCCATAGGTATTGCCAGAACCTTCGCTTACGGAGGACATAAAAACCGCGAACTGTACAACCCGGAAGTAAAGCCGGTACTACATGATTCGTTTGAGGCTTATAAAAGCAGCACCGCCCCCACCATCAACCACTTCTACGAAAAGCTTTTGTTGCTAAAAGACCGTATGCATACTAACACTGCCAAAAAGATGGCGCAACAAAGGCACGAGTACATGGAGAATTTTCTGGAGCAATTCTATAAAGAGTGGGAAGGGAAGTGATGGTTGTTAGTAGTTAATTATTGGTTGTTAGGGAATGTAGAGACGCAATATTTTGCGTCTTGTTTGCCACAGGGCGGTAAGTTTCGTTATTAGTTGTTGGTTATTCGTTATTGGATTTTAGTTTTTATTAATTTCCATAGCGCAAGTGTTAAATGAAGTGTCACTTGTGCTGGTGCATGGCGGCAAGTCTCCCCGAAATGCTCCGGGGCAGGTCAGGCTTGCGGAGAAAAAGTTCGTAGAGACACAATACCTTGCATATAGCTTACTACAAGGCAGTTTATCTTAAAGTTCGCAATAGCAGACATCCCAAAGTATAACCAATGGCTTACGGAAGTCTGAAGGCTTCCCAGCATAGCAAGTGCCAGGAGAGACCAGGGAGAATTATAGAGAAGTATGTTGTTTCATAGCCAAGACGCAAAATATTGCGTCTCTACAATCGAACAACAAATAAACAATATAACCATCAACAAATTAACAACCAGAAATTAACTAAATGGAGATACCGTTACTCCCTGATGTTGTGATCATACTTGGCCTGGCTGTAGTAGTTATACTATTCTTCCAGCGCTTTAAACTCCCTACTATACTTGGTTTTCTGGCAACCGGGGTAATTGCTGGCCCTTATGGCTTAAGCCTTATCCATGATACCCATGAGATCGAAATCCTGGCAGAAATAGGTGTTATCCTTTTGCTCTTTATCATCGGCATGGAGTTCTCACTTCGGAACCTGGCCATGATCAAACGCACGGTACTCCTGGGAGGAACTACGCAGGTGCTGGCAACCATTGTGCTGGTGGCCGGAATTATGCTGCTCCTGAAATTCAATACCGGTGAGGCTGTCTTTATGGGCTTCCTTATCTCCTTAAGTAGTACCGCCATCGTGCTAAAACTGCTTCAGGACAAAGGTGAGATCAACAGTCCGCAGGGCAGAGTGGTGCTGGGCATCCTTATTTTCCAGGATATTATTGTAGTACCCATGATGCTGCTAACCCCTTTAATGGCTGGTGGCACACAAAACATTGCATGGGAACTTACGCTAATGGCGCTAAAAGGCGTTTTCGTAATTGTATTTGTATTGATAAGCGCACGCTACCTGGTACCCAGGTTACTTTACATTGTGGCGCGCACAAAAAGCAAAGAGCTGTTTATACTTAGCATTGTGGTTATCTGCTTTGCCGTGGCATGGTTAACATCAAGCTTAGGTTTATCACTTGCATTGGGCGCATTTATGGCCGGGCTTATTATCTCTGAGTCGGAATACAGTCACCAGGCCACTAGCAACATACTTCCATTCAGGGAGATCTTTACAAGCTTCTTTTTTGTGTCGATTGGCATGTTGCTGGACTTTAGCTTTATGATGCAGCACCTGCTGGTTATACTTACGCTTACGTTTGCCACCATGCTGTTAAAGGGATTTGTGGCTACCGTAGCAGCCCGTATACTTCAGTACCCGATCCGAATTTCATTGATGGTGGGCTTATCCCTGTTCCAGGTAGGTGAGTTTGCCTTTATACTTTCCAACACGGGCATAACTAATGGGGTGCTCTCGCAGGAGACGTACCAGTACTTCTTGTCGGTATCGTTGTTAACGATGGGTATATCCCCTTTTGTGATAGGATCGTACCAGCGCATCAGTTCATCCATCAGCTCTATGATCGGGGGAAGTAAAGAACCTATGCCTTTTGAGCAACATGCACCTGCCGATCACCACGACATCCCGGACCTGAACGACCACATTGTCATCATCGGCTTCGGGATTAATGGCAGAAACGTGGCCAAGGCAGCCAAGCATGCCAGCATACCTTACGTTATTATTGAGCTAAATGCGGTGACAGTGCGCCAGGAAAGGCATCTCGGCGAACCTATACTCTACGGGGATGCAGTGCATGGTATCATACTTTCCCATGTAAACATACACAAGGCGCGGGTAGTGGTTATAGCCATTTCAGATCCCGAGGCTACAAAGCGCATTATTGCCAGCATCAGGTCGGTAAGCGAAAAAGTGCACATTATTGTAAGAACGCGCTTTATACAGGAGATGGAAGAAAATTACCGCATTGGGGCCGACGAGGTTATACCTGAAGAGTTTGAAACATCTATTGAGATTTTCACCCGCGTTCTTACCAAATACCTGATGCCCCGCGATCAGATAGAAAGCTTTACGCACATGATCAGGGCAGATAACTATGATATGCTTCGCAGCTTTACCGGCCGGAATAATGCAGTAAGAAACTTGGAGCTTGACATTCCGGATATAGAGGTTGCGAGCTTAAGGGTTTACACCAACGACGAAGACATCATAAGCAAACCTTTGGTTGAGGCAAATGTGCGTAACAAGTTTAATATCACTATTGTAGCCATTAAACGAAATAATACCACCCTCCTTGACATTAACGCAACTACACAAATTAAGACAGGTGATATTGTGTATGTTGTAGGAAAACCCTCTGATGTAACGCGCTTTAATAATTTTCTTAAGCCTGAGTAAGTAATGCCGCAAATTTAGCGAAGCGTAACTTGTGGATTGCCATGAGGCCAGTTTGTAACTGGCGTTATTCATTTTTATGCCTATACCTATACAATCTGGTTATTATACTTTACCACCAGTTACCGCTGCGTTAAAACTGGCGGCATACATTTGTTTTAATTTTCACTATAAGGTTAGCTAAGGAGCAGAGCTGGTTCATTCTGTTAAAAACCATCATGGCGCGAGCGTCCTCGTCCCGAAACAAGTCCGGGATCTGCGACTCGTGACTGGCTATAATCTGGGCCTCCGGCCCAGTAAAGTCAGAGACTCTACACCACCATAAAACACGAGTCTGGAGACCTCATCTTGTCCCATATCTTTTCAGTACTTGCATCTCTCTTAGAGCAACTGGCCACTTGAGGGCAGGGTCGTTTCATTCTGATTTTTTCTGTCATCCTGAAAGGATCTTGGTTGCTGGGAGGATAGCTTAATCTCCCTTCTACCAAGGTTCTTTACAGAATGACAAATATTTTTTTTCAATTTTTATTAGAATGAAACTGCCCTGCCCTAGAGGGGACAATTCTACTAGGTTAGAGCCTATTCCAGAAAAGTTACGGGACAAGTTAAAGACTATAAGCTCGCACAAGCGAAAGAGTTTTTTTGCTTCATTAAAATTAGTCGAGCACAGTTATTCAAGCCTACAGCTTATTCAGTATCTCCTCTACTTCCTGCTGTACTTTGCCGGCGCCGGCGTTAAAATTGTCCAGGGCTCCTTCTGTCCATCCGCGCCAAACTAGTTGGTTGCTCTTAGGGTTTATCATGTCAATGATCAGTGTACCAGACTTAAAAAGATCTACAGCTCTGTAGCCTGGCAAGCCGGAATTACCATAGTTGTAACGGTATCCGCTCATGTAAGCATAACTGTAGCCAAAGCCCGGAGCAAAGTTTTCCGGCTTGTCTTTTTCCAGTGGCACCGATATACTTACATCATAAGCTAATAGCACGTCCGGGTTCTCCGCAACTTTCTTATACCCCTTTTCCTGTAGCTCTGCCTCCACTGCTTTTACAATATTTTCGTGCAGGTTAGCTCTATATCCTTTGTCATAGCTGGTTACTTCGGCTGGTGCTGGCTGGTACCAGCTGTAGGTGCGGTAAAGCTTGGTATTAGCGCCAGGTGCTATAATGGCACTTGTGTTTTTTATCCCTGACGTCACTACACAGGAACTGAGCGTAAATATTACTAAGAGGGTGGCCAGAAAATTTGGTAAACAATGGTTTCTCATACTTCTATTTTTAGAAAACATGTGCTGAATGACTTTGCCCAAAGTTAACAGCTAAATGCTGTGAGTAAAAACACTTTTTAAGGTTATGCCTTTAAGATGACTACAGTAAGGCAGATACCCAGGCAAGCTTATATTTTTTTAGGAAGATTACAGAATTCATCTCCCTAAAATCAAACTCTAAATAAGCTATTACGTGTATGTGAAAAATAAACATTAAATTTTAAACATATTATTATGACAGATATTTCTTCACATATGCCATCCCCACCCCCAAAGTGGGTAGAAAACTTTGCACGGGTAGGTCTTGCTGCTAAAGGTGTGGTGTATTGCCTGGTAGGTATTCTAGCTTTTATGGCTGCTTTTGAGCTAGGCAGAAATTCCTCCACGCAAGATGCCGGCAAGCAAGGCGTATTTCAGTTTATTCTGGAGCAACCTTTCGGAAAATGGCTTTTGGGGATAGTGGCCATCGGCTTGGTTTGCTATACTATTTGGCGCATTATACAGGCAGTACAAGATACCGAGAATAAAGGAAACGACGCTAAGGCCGTTGCAGTACGCATTCGCTACCTTTTCAGCGGACTGGTATATGGCGCACTTGCCTACCTGGCAGCCAAAATGGTGCTTGGCCAGCGTAGCGGTAATGGCAGTGGCAGTGATTCCAGGGAAACACTGGCCAGCGAATTATTACAGCAGCCATTTGGGCAATGGTTGGTAGGAATACTGGCAGTAGGCACCATGGCAGCGGGTGTTTACCAGATCTACTACGGTATTTCGGACAAGTATAAGAAAAAAGTACAGGGAGCTGGCCTCAAACATGAACTGGAAGGAAAAATGGTGCGAATGGGGAAAATCGGGTATATTGCTCGTGGAGTAGTATGGCTTGTGATTGGTTTTATGTTCCTGAAAGCAGCCATGAGCTCTAACGCACAGAAGGCAGGCGGTAGCAGCGATGCATTCCGTTTTCTGGAAGACTCCTCTTATGGATCTTTTTTACTCGGTGCCGTTGCTGTAGGGCTCGTATTCTATGGTATCTTTATGTTTATGAGGGCTAAGTACCAGCCTATCAGTACGAGTTGAGAGTAGCAGCAACAAAGAGTGATCGGGATTGATTAAGCCATCCTGTGTAAAATGATGTACAGTTTGTGAATGCAGAAAGGAGTTTTTGAGCTGCTTTTGTTTCACTTTTCCTCTAGACGTGAAGCTAAGTCTCTGCCCGTCAATTTACAGGGTACAATATACTTTTAGGTAGCAGTTGCGCCTGGTATACATTTATCAGGTAATTTATGCCTGCTAAGATTCCGCCTTTTTATTGAATGTGTTCGCTCCTGGAGTGGCTAAAAATCGGTTTTAGGATGGCTTTTCTAAAGTTAATTAATCAGCCACTTGAGTTTACCACTCAGTTGCCCGCATTTAAGTATAACTATTTTGCCCGGATAATTATATTTGTGATGTATTACGCACCACAGTCAGACAAAACCATACATTACTGACGCATAACACTTTACACAATACAAGCAAAGTAAATAGTACATAAACTGCTAAAAAACAGTTACATAAAATGCATTTTATGCTATCTTTGAAACCACCGAACACAATGCGGCTTAATACTACATGAAAAATACGCCCTTTAAGATCTTTATTCTGGACGATGATGTTTGGTATAGTGAATTGCTGGAGTATCATCTGTCTTCTAACCCTGATTACGAGTTAAAAAAATTCCATTCCGCTAAAGACTGCCTTGCTAGCCTGTACGAGCGTCCGAATGTTGTTACCCTGGACTATTCACTGCCTGATAAAAACGGCGACGAGGTTTTAAAAAGTATAAAAGAGCAAAGTCCTGATACTCAAGTCGTAGTCATTTCGGGCCAGGAGGATGTGGCTACGGCCGTAAACCTGCTTAAAAAAGGTGCTTACGATTACATTGTAAAAGACGAGGATACCCCTGAACGCCTTTGGAACACTGTAAACAAAATAAGAGAAAACGTCTCGCTCCGTGAGGAAATAAGCCAGCTGCGCGAAGAGATAGGCCAGAAGTATGACTTTAGCAAAGTAATAATCGGTAAAAGCGAACCCATTATGCGCGTATTCGCCATGATGGACAAGGCCTCTAAAACCAACATTACTGTTTCCATTAACGGAGAAACCGGTACAGGCAAAGAACTTGTTGCCAAAGCCATACATTATAACAGTACCCGCCGTAAAGCACCTTATGTTGCTGTAAATGTGGCAGCTATCCCCAAAGAGCTGATAGAGAGCGAATTATTTGGCCACGAGAAAGGCGCTTTTACAGGAGCCGTATCGCGCAGACTGGGCAAGTTTGAAGAAGCCAACAAAGGTACCATCTTCCTGGATGAGATCGGGGAACTGGATGTAAGCCTGCAGGCCAAGCTGCTGCGCGTACTGCAGGAAAAAGAAATTACCCGTGTAGGCGGCAACGCTCTTGTGCCGGTTGATGTGCGCATTATCGTGGCAACGCATAAAAATTTATCAGAAGAGGTAAAGAAAGGCAACTTTAGAGAAGACCTTTATTATCGTTTACTAGGCCTTCCTATACTTTTGCCACCCCTCCGCGAAAGAGGAAGCGATATACTTATTTTAGCGAAGTACTTTATTGACGCTTTTGCAAAAGAGAATGGCCTGGGTAAAAAAAGCCTGTCCGAGAAAGCGCAGAAAAAGCTTCTCTCCTACTCTTTTCCGGGTAATGTGCGGGAATTAAGAGCCATCGTAGAACTTGCCGTAGTACTATCAGACGATGAGCAGATTCAGGAGCATGACATTAACTTAACAGCGAGTAACTCCGACAAAGACTTTCTGGCAACAGAACGTACACTTAAAGGCTATACTACGGAAATCATACAGCGGTTTTTAGACAAGTATGATTATAATGTACTTTATGTGGCCGATAAACTGGATATAGGCAAGTCTACGATCTACAGAATGATACAGAACAAAGAACTGATCTTAAAATAGTTGGCTGTTTTCTGCTTACGCAAAAGCTTAGCATTTACAGTAAAGTTATACTTTAACAACTGATAGCTGACTTAAATCTATATTAATAGGGCTATTCAATTGAAATGAATTTTTTAACATGTAAATGGTTTATCTTGTAAGCGTTAATTACTCTTAAATGAAAAAAGACCAGGATGTTGCGGATTTATTGCAACTGTTAGAGCAGGAGAAAGCGGCCAGGCTGGCAGCAGAGAAATTAGCAGACGCACAGGCCCAGGTCATTCATGCATTCATACAGGAAGAATCACCCAGCGTTATACAAAGCAGTGGCACCTCATCAGGGCAGATCATTCTTAAATACACCTATCAGGGCGATATTCAATCTATAAACGAATCCGGAAGCGGCTTTTTATCGAACCTGTCTGGTAACCGCCTGTTTGCCTTTAAGCGTTTGTTACGGCACAAGCTCCACTTATTCGCCCAAAAGGGCCAGCATACTTTACAGACCAACATCAGCGGTAAATACTATAGCATTTTTACTGCTCCGGTACCTGAGCACGAATATCATGTTATTTGCCTGGCAGACCTGCAGGTGCGGGACACAGCAGAGTTAGCCTTACAGGAGAGCCGGAACTTTGTAAAAAACATAGCACAAACTATCCCTAACATCATTTACATATATGATTTAGAGGAAAATAGAAATATTTACCTGAACGAACACATTAAAAGTGTTTTAGGATACACAGATACAGATGTAGCCACCATTACCCGGGCCATGCTCAGGTCGCTTGTACTGCCGGAAGACAGGATGAAACTGTACAGGCATGTGCACCACATGCGACGAACTGCTGACGGTAAAGTTTTGGAGGTAGAGTATAAGGTACGCTGTAAAAATGGCACAATCAAGCATCTCTTTTGCCGTGAAAGTGTGTTCAGGAGAAATGAAACAGGACAGGTAAAACAGATTATAGGTTCTGCAGAAGACGTGACTACCTTACGCAAGAAAAGCGAGGAATTGCTGCGGCAAAAAAATTTCTACGAATCCATATTAAACCACATCCCCTCTGATGTAGCTGTTTACAACAATAACCTAAAGTATGTATTCCTAAATCCTGCGGCCGTTAAGGACCCGGAGCTTCGGGAGTGGATCATCGGCAAAACAAACGAAGAATATAGCCGTTACCGCGGAGTTCCGATAGAGCGCATGCAGGAGCGCAGCGGATACCTGAAACAGGTGCTCGAGCAGAAATCCCTTGTAGAGTTTGAGGAATCTCTTCAGGGCAAAGATGGGGAGGAACTACACTTTTTACGACGGTTAAACCCAGTGCTTAACGCCAATAGCGAGGTAGAACTTGTAATAGGGCACGGATTAAATATTACAGACCTCAGAAAAGCGCAGGAGGAAATTGTAACCAGCGAAGCTAAAAACAAAGCTATTCTGGCAGCCATTCCTGACCTCATGTTTATTATAGACAACGAGGGAGTTTACCGGGACATGAAAAATGTGTATGACACGCACCTGCTTGTTCCGAATGAAAGCATTATTGGGAACAATATAAGCAATATGCTTCCTAAGCCGCTAGCCGGAAGGCTTTTGCAACTGGTGCAGCGCGTAATAGGTACAGGGCAGTATGAGCAAACTTATTATGAGCTCGACTTCCCTGACGGAACACGCTATTATGAAGGCAGGGTTATAAAGTATAGCGAAACAGAGGCCCTTACCATTATCAGAGACAATACTGAAGAACGAAAGGCTGCACAGGAAGTAAAAGAGAAGAACGAGTTTATACGCCAGGTGGTAGACACAAGCCCCAGCCTGATCTTTGTAAAGAATGCGGCAGGTGAATTCTCACTTGTCAATGCAGAATGCGCCAGGATGTTCGGAAAATCTATTGATGAAATTATTGGTTCCAATCCAAGTACTTTATACGCTATTGAGGATGAGTCTATTTTTTATAACATAGTTGATAAGCAGGTAATAGCAGAAGGTAAGGAAGTAAGGCTGGAAGAGAAATTTACCAAACCTGATGGGGAGGTTGTGTGGCTAAGCACGATAAAAAAGCCATTTATAGCCAGTAATGGCGAAGTGCATGTGCTCGGCATTGCCACAAATATAACAGAGCAACGTAAAGCACAGCAACGTCTCGGTGAAAGCGAAGAACTGTTCAGACTTTTGTCGGAAAACTCTAAAGACTTGATTAGCCTGCACGAACCTAACGGACGCTACATCTATGTATCAAAGGCGTGTAAAGAGTTGTTAGGCTACGAACCCGAAGAGCTTATTGGCCGCATGCCCTTAGACATACTTTACCCTGACGATATTGAACTGTTAGGCCAGAAAGGAAACACGGATTACCTGCTGGAGCACAAGAATATTTTTGTGCAGCACAGGCTTCTCCGCAAAGACGGCACCGTGCAGTGGGTAGAAACCAATATTAAACCCATACTTGATGCTGACGGGGAGGTAATTAAAATTCAGTCTGCTGTACGTGATATTTCAGAAAGACGCAAGGCAGAGGAAGCAATGCAGGCCAGTGAAAAAAAATACCGTGACCTTATAAAGTATAGCCGCGCCTATTTCTGCACGCATAACATGCAGGGTGTGCTGCAGGAGACAAACCCCTATATGCTCGACATGCTGGGCTATACTGCCGGAGAAATGGTAGGCCATAACCTAAAGAACTTTTTGCCAGAGCACCATCGCGCCAACTTTGCCAGCTACCTGAAGGAGTTTAAGACTAAAAACCTTGTTGAAGGCATATTTACAGTACTAAACAAGGAGAAGGAAGAACGATTCCTGTTTTACAAAAACTATAAAGTTGATGAGCCTGGTACAGAACCCTACATTATCTGCATAGCCCAGGACATTACAGACAGAATGCACACAGAACAGCAGCTAAAGAAGGCGAAGGAGGCTGCAGAAGAATCGGCACGGGTAAAAGAGAACTTTCTGGCAAATATGAGCCACGAGATACGCACGCCTATGAACGGCATAATGGGCATGGCCAGCCTGCTGAATAAAAGTCCGCTAAACCCTGTGCAGCAGAACTACATCAAAATTATCAGGCAATCGGCTGACAACCTGCTCGTGATCATAAACGACATCCTGGACATAGCCAAAATAGAGGCCGGCAAGCTGGAACTGGAAGAGATACCATTCAACATAAGCGACACTATAAAATCAGCTTATCAAACCCTGATTTACAAGGCAGAGGAAAAAGGACTTGTGTACCTGACCAAGCCGCTGCAGGTTTCACATAACATACTTACAGGCGACCCCTACCGCCTGAACCAGGTGTTGCTGAATTTACTTAACAATGCCATAAAATTCACAGAATCAGGTAGTGTAACGCTTAGCTGCCAGGTACTGCAGGAAACTAAAGATAACCTGATGATCGAGTTTGCTGTTACAGACACTGGCATTGGCATTCCGCCAGATAAACTGGAATATATTTTTGAAGGTTTCTCGCAGGCTTATTCCAGCACCACCCGCAAGTATGGCGGTACTGGCCTGGGGCTTAGCATTTGCCGTAACCTTGTGGAGATGCAGGGCGGCGAAATATGGGTAGAAAGCCACGAAGGCGAAGGTAGTTCATTCAAGTTTGTATTAACCTATCCAAAGTATAAAGACAAGGCATTTATAAGCCAGCAAAAAGACAAAACAGACTTTACTGTTCTGGAAGGCACCAGGGTGTTACTGGCAGAAGACAATGAAGTGAACATCTTCCTGGCAAAGTCGATTATGGAGAACTGGAAGTTTAAGGTGGATGTCGCGCATAATGGCTGTGAGGCTGTTAACATGGTTGAGCAAAACTCTTATGACCTCGTGCTGATGGATATTCAGATGCCAGAATTGAGTGGACTTGACGCCACGCATCTGATACGTTCTAACCCGGATAAAAAGAAGTCAAGCATTCCGATTATCGCCTTAACAGCAAACGCACTAAAGGGTGATGCCGAAAAATACCTGAGCATTGGCATGAACGCATACATTTCTAAGCCATTTGAAGAAGAAGACCTGTACCTTAAAATTTTCAGTGTGCTTCCTCATAAAGCAAGAATGAGAAAAGGTGATCACTTAGGCAATGCAACTGTACCGGCAGATGCTCCATCTGAGCCATTATATGATCTTAGCATTTTGCATAAGATGTCCAGGGGAAACGAGGCATTCATACAAAGAACCAAAAACCTGTTTATACAAACAGTACCGGAAACACTTGCCGATATAGAGTTAAAAAAACAGAACAGCGACTGGGCAGGCGTAAGTGCTGCAGCGCATAAACTAAAGCCTACTATTGATACGTTACGCATCGAAAAACTAAAAGAGGTGATACGCCAGATAGAGTTCGGGGCCAAAGCACAGAAACCTGACGAGGGTGTGACAGAGAACATTGCCTATCTGCAGCAGGTAATGGCACAGGTACTGGAGCAAATGAAGTCTGAAGTATAAGTATAAAGGCCACTATAACTAAGCTGTAGCGGCCTTTTACTTTGCTCCTGCCCTTGTTTGCTTTACTTATAGTTTTTTGAAAGAAGTTAATACCTACATACTTTTTAGAAGCTAAGTTTCAAGAACCCTCAAGGCAGCTACATAGTATGCTCTTTAAGTAAAGCAAACAAAATGAACCACAGTAGAGCTACAACCATATTGCCATGCGGAACAACCTCCCTGATTTTAATGAAATAATCGCCCTGCGCCATGACCTGCATCAGCATCCGGAACTTTCAGGAAAAGAACACCTGACTGCAGCGCGTGTCACACAGTTCCTGCAAAAGTATAACCCAGATACTTTAATCACCGGCATAGGCGGAACCGGTGTAGTTGCTATTTTCAACGGCATTTCGGATGGTGGGCCTACAGTGCTTTTCAGAGCGGAGCTGGATGCGCTGCCTATACAAGAAGTAAACAACATGATTTATGCTTCGGCAACCGAAGGTATAAGCCATAAGTGCGGGCACGATGGCCACATGGCTATACTTGCTGGCCTGGCCAAGCTGCTGCACCAAAACAAACTACCGAAGGGCAAGGTTATACTTCTGTTTCAGCCGGCAGAAGAAACCGGGCAAGGCGCTTTTGCTGTGCTGCAAGATCAGCAGTTTAAAGATTTAAAGCCGGACTACGTATTTGCGCTGCATAATCTGCCCGGCTACCCGGAGAACCAGGTAGTGGTGCGCAACAATTCCTTTGCCGCCGCATCTACAGGCATGATCGTGGAGTTGAATGGGAAGTCGTCGCATGCAGCGGAGCCGGAAAACGGACTTAATCCTGGTCAGGCAATGGCCGAGATCATACTTGTTTTTAATGAGCTTATACTTCAGAAAGAAAGATTTGAGGACCTGGCGCTGCTAACGGTAATTCATGCACGTTTGGGTGAGGTGGCGTTTGGTACCAATCCCGGTTATGCTACCGTAATGGCAACACTCCGCTCCTACCAGCAGACTGACCTGGATTTACTAAAGCATCTCTCTTCTGCATCCGTCCAAACTATTTCAGAAAAGCATGGGTTGGGGTATAGTATCCGTTTTGTGGAGGAATTTCCGGCTACGGTTAACCATGCAGAGGCGGTTACACTGGTAAAGCAGGCTGCCACTAAACTGGAACTTGACGTGCAGGAAGCCGTACAGCCCTTTAAATGGTCTGAGGATTTTGGGCACTTTACAGGCAAGTACAAAGGTGCACTGCTGGGTTTAGGTGCCGGCTTAAACCAGGCGCAACTGCACCACGCAGACTACGATTTTCCGGACGCAATAATCCCTACGGGCGCCGTACTGTTTTATACTTTAGCGTCAGACACCATGAACCTATAACACCTTATGCTTCATAGCTCTTACATCGAGATTAGTAAATCAGCACTTCAAAACAACATCAACTTTTTAAAGCAGGAGATCGGCCCGCATGTTAAGCTATCGTCTGTAATAAAAGGCAATGCCTACGGCCATGGCATAGAGCAATTTGCCAAGCTTGCACAAGAGTGCGGCGTAGACCATTTCTCCGTGTTCAGTGCCGACGAAGCACAGCGTTTGCTTAGTGCAATTACCCGGCCTGCTACCATCCTGATAATGGGTTACCTCGACAACGCGGAGCTGGAATGGGCCATAGAACAGGAACTGGAGTTTTTTGTTTTTGAACCGGACAGGTTGCGGGAAGCCGCCAAAGCAGCGAAGACAGTAGGTAAAAAAGCAATCATTCACCTGGAGCTTGAAACAGGTATGAACAGAACCGGCTTTGAATCGCATACACTCCGAATCGCCAAGTCCCTTCTGGAGGAGTGCCGTGACCATGTTAGACTAAAAGGAATCTGCACCCACTTTGCCGGCGCTGAAAGCATGCAAAACCATAAGCGGGTAACAGAGCAGATAAACCTTTTTAACGAACAGGTAGAGGCACTAAAATTAGAAGGAATACAGGCGGAGCAATTGCACACTGCTTGCTCTGCTGCCATGATGACTTACCCGGAAAGCCGATTCGACATGGTGCGCATTGGCATTATGCAGTACGGGTTCTGGCCCAGCCCGGAGACCTACTCCAGTTATCTGGGCAAGCTACAGCGCAAGCAAGATCCTTTACGCCGACTTATTAACTGGAAAAGTCATATTATGAGCCTCAAGCATGTTAATGCAGGTGATTATGTGGGCTATGGTACTTCATTTCAGGCTCCAAGGCAGATGGTGATGGCCATTATACCCGTAGGCTACGCCTGGGGCTATAGCCGCAGCCTGAGCAACCAGGGCCAGGTATTGGTGCGAGGACAGCGCGCAGGTGTAGTTGGCATTGTAAACATGAACGTGCTAACCGTGGACGTAACAAACATCGAAGGCGTACAAAAAGGAGATGAAGTGGTACTGCTGGGCATCCAGGAAAACGAAAGTATAAGTGTGGCCTCTTTTGCAGAGCTTAGCACCCAACTGAACTACGAGCTGCTCACACGACTGCCCATGAACATCCCGCGCATGATCATTTCATAATTACTTCCGCCTACTGAAAATTGCTGAAACTGTAACCGCAGTTAAAGCAATAGTTGGCATCATTAAAGTGGCCCTCTTTATGGCAGTTAGGACATACTTTTGTAGTAGCCAGTGCCTCTCTTTCTGTTTTAGCAAGCTCAACTGAAACTATACCAGTGGGCACAGCAATAATACCATACCCCATGATCATTATAAAGCTAGCCAACACCTGGCCCAAGGCAGACTGTGGGGCAATGTCGCCATAACCTACTGTTGTAAGCGTTACTATTGTCCAGTAAATACTGATGGGTATACTTGTGAAACCACTTTTAGCCCCTTCGATTATATACATCATAGAACCCACGATTACTACTATGGTAAGCACCACCCCCAGGAATACAAGAATCTTGGCCATACTTGCCCGCAATGCTTTAGAAAGCACCTGCCCTTCGTTAATAAACCTGGTAAGCTTAAAGATTCGTGCCACCCGTAACAAACGCAGCACCCTGATTACAAGGAAGTACTGCGAACCAAGTATAAAAAGGCTTAGATAGGTAGGAATAATGGAAAGCAGATCTACCAGGCCAAAGAAGGAAAAGATGTATTTAAACGGCTTTGGTGAGCTATAGATTCTTAAAAAGTACTCGATCGTGAAGATAATGGTAAAGATCCACTCCAATGTTAAAAACACTGATAGATAGTTTTTTCTTAACTCGACCACACTCTCTAGTGTTACCACAGTTACGCTAGAAAGTATAAGTATCAGCAAAGCAATGTCGAAAAACTTACCAACAGGGGTTTCAGCTTCAAAGATTATAGTATAGATCTTTTTCCGCAGACTGTGCTTCTTTGCCTGAGTCATTCTATGTTTTTAGCCAGTATACCAAATGTACTGCAATATACTCAATTCTTGTCAGAGACACTGCTACTTAGCAATGGCAGGTTTTTGTGCAGCACCTGCATGTCGTTCAGCTCTTTTACCCGGTAGTTAATTTTCTCCCGGTCTCCGCTGTTCTCAATGTTCTTATCTGCATCCTGCAGCAAAAGATCGGCTTCTTTATACAGGATTGGTTTTAAGTGAGCGTACTCCTCTACTTTGAAAAGCAGGCTCCGAAAAAGGAAAAGCATCCGCAGCACCACGGCACTGTTGCTCTTACTGTTAAGTCTTATCGGGCTTAGACTGAGGCTCATCACCTCTTCAAACGTCTCTTGCAGAAATACGATACGGGAGTTTCCTGTATCATCTCTAATTACTTTCTCATCCGTCAGCTGCATCCGGAGTATAAACAAGGCAGAAAGATAATCTATAGCTTTTATGGCAGTGCCTGGGTCGTTGAGGCTTGGGCTGAGGGCTCTTACAGCACTTTCGGTGATATGCTTAAAACCAAAGAGGTAATTCACATCCGGCCTTTCTTCCCTGTAAAAATTCAGGTGAACAAATAATTCTTCTGTGAACTCGTTTTCTAAAGCCAGTTCCCTGCTTATTCTGGCAAAAGGCACTCCTTCTATGAAAAAGCTACCTAAAGGCTGTTCAAAGCAAAGTACCACATCATACTTCCGGCACAGCTCAACAATAGCGTCCTGCTCTATACTTTGCAGGTAACCTGTTTTTGGGCTTTTAAGAGACAGCCATTTTTCTGACTGTAAACCTTGGGAAGGTCTTTTTTTGCTATCCTGCTTAATTTCCTCTTTTAGTTCCTTGCAGGTTACTTCATAAATACTTTCAAGTATACTTTCTATCTGGATGGATAAGGAAATAGAATGTATAAAGTATACAAAGAAACCCAGGCATATAATGGTAAAGCACATTGCCAGAAAAATAGAGAATCCTGGCAAGGGAATACTGTAAAACTCAGAATTAACATTCACCATGATGATGAGTGTATAAATGAGGGTGCCCAGGTACAGCCCCAATACCCGCTGGTTCGCTTTATATGAAATTAGTCCCGGAATAACCCGGGGCGTGAAGTTGGAACTAGCCTGGTTTAACACCAGCATTACCATGGTAAAACTGAATACTGTAAGCGAGATGATACCTGTTGTTATAGAGCTTAGAATAAGCCTGGCTGTTTCGCTGTTGCTGATAATTACAAAAGGCAGATTGTCTTTTAAAGATTTACTCAGGCCAAGTGTTTCCTGGTAAAGCATTATGAGGGCTAACAAAGCAAAAAATAGCGAAATAAGCGTTGGGTAAAACCCAATGCTGTTTACAATGTAGTAGTAGATAAATCTGATTTTGCTAAAGATTCTTTTCATATGTTGGCCAGATACGGGAACACTGCAATACTATATTGCAGGTGTACTTGCACAGCAGTAAGTAGGTTTCTGAGATGTTGTATTACTGCCTAATTCCAGACAGTAGGTTTTAGGGTTTGTAAGCTGTAAATGTTTTATCGCTATAAAAAATCACGATCTGTTCAATTGTTTTCCCAGGCAAATCATTTACTTCAGAAGTATGAGTTGCAGCCTTTTTCTTTTGCACTTTACCTGAGTCTGTACTACTATCCTCTGTTAAATTCTGTGGCTTAGGTGTTGCATTTGCAGTATGAGCAGCATCAATTAAAGATGCAACAGGCGCTGCTAAAGGTATTAGCATATCGCCCTCTCCCAGCAAGAGCCAACTCATACTCACGTCCGGGAAGGCAGATACAACTTTAGTTACAACTTCGAGGCTGGGTTTATTTCTACCACTGAGAATGTGACTGATAACTGCCCGCGGAACATCAACAGTATCTGCAAACTGAGAAGAAGTAAATCCTTTATGCTCCATTAATTCCCTGATCCTGTCAATCATATCTTTCTGATTTCGCCTATTTACAAATGTATATACAAATGTAACACTGCACTTTTATTAATGCAAACCATGTGTATAACCCACCTTCATAATATTAAAGTAACAGATTACATATTTATCATAAAACCCATATTTTAAATAGTTTAAAACAACCGCATATAAATTATAAACTATCAATTTACAAATGTATATACAAATGTAAATCAAGGCTATACACCAGGCAACACAGCTGTTTATCTGACTTTCTTATTGTTGCACAGGTAGTTAGTAAAAAAATATACTTTTGTATCAGAACATACTATACTGACAGGTTGGCACTAACACAAATAAGGGATTGTGGATAAAACGAGTTATCCACAATCCCTTAAAATACTATTGTTTAAGCTATTAGGCGAGGTTAATTTAACAAAAGAAGGAGTAGAAGATTTCAAATGGCAGTACTCCATAAAACTGTGCAATTAGCAACCATGTTACACAGAAAGCAGCAAAGAAGAACAGTTAATATAATAATTGAATTTTTACAAGAGCTACACATTTCGAGCAGCGCCCTTTCTAATTGCAAAAATTGAGGCTACAAAAACTACAGTGCAACTAAAGCTTTACTTCACAATGAGAGTACCGTTCATTTTTTGCCAATGCCCGGGATAGGTGCACACAAAGCCATACGTACCAGGCTCAGACGGAGCGGTAAATTCCATCTCTACGGTTTGGCCGGGCAAGGCAAGCGGCGAAGCTGCGATTACGGCTTCACTTTCGGGTACGTAGTTACCGGGTGCTCCTACCTTTGCACCTGCCAAAGCCACAAGTTTATACTTATCTGGCTGGGTAAAAACCACATTATGGATCATAGACTGGTCTGCGCCTTCATTAATGAAAGTAAGCTTTACGAATGTGTTCACTTTAACCTCAAGCGTGTCCTGGTCAAAGATCATATCCTCCGGGCTGTTACCAATGGCTTTTAAGATTATCTCCTCTACATGTTGCAGCGTAGTATCCTTATCTTCTGTAATGCGGGCACTGGTTGTATCATGTATGTCTGCTGGCACTTCAATACCATTGGAGTCTGTGGCAGAATTACAGCCTAACAGCCAGAGTGCAGTAACAGAATACAGGATAATGCTTACACTTTTCATGCGTTACTATTTAATGGAGAAGTACACTTTGGCTGCGTACCAGACTTAACCAAAATATTCCTGCTGCAGTTTTTTATCATGCCCATAAAGGTCTTCTCTGAAGTGCACGTTACCGTCCTTATCTACCCAGCTGGTAAAGTACACAATGTATACCTGTACGTGCTTAGGCAATGTTACCCATGTTTCTTCGCCACCGTTTATTGTCTCCCTGATGCGATTTTCATTCCATTCGGGCATATCCTTGAGCAGGTACTTGCCTAGCTCTATCGGTTTCTCTACCCTTACACAACCATGACTGAAGTTACGCTGGTTCTGGCTGAATAATGCATCTGCTGGTGTATCGTGCAGGTACACGTTATACTCGTTCGGGAACAGGAATTTAATAGAACCCAACGAGTTTTTTGGTCCTGGGCGCTGCCTTACCATGTATGGGAAGTTTTTCTCCGTTACACTGGCCCAGTCAATAGAATAAGGGTCGATTTGCTTTGGGTTCTTTTCCTTGGTTACTACTTCCATGTTCTGAGAGGCCAGGTAACCGGGGTTACGAAGTATGGCAGGCTTGATCTCAGCTTCTACAATACTATTCGGAACATTCCAGTAAGGTGCCATTACCACGTACTCCAGCTTATCGCTGAAGATTGGAGTAGAATTCATAGTTTTACCTACGATCACTCGCATATTCATCACTTCCTGATATTGCCGCTCGGCCTCCGGGTCGTTGTCCGGGTCTTCGTAGATATACATTTTATACTCTGGAATATTGACCCAGATATACTTTTGGTCAAGACTTTTGGGCACCATGCGCTTTGGTATCCAACGCCAGCGCTCCATATTGATCATTATCTGGTTTATGCGGTCATCAATTGGCACATTCATCTGCTTTAAGGTATTACCACCTACCTTGCCGTCCTGTGCCAGGCCATGCAGCATCTGAAACTTCTTTACCTGTGTTTCCAGGTTCTCGTCGAACAAACGCATTTTTTTATCAGCTTCGTTTAAAGGCTGATCAGGGTTCAGCCGCTTCCGGATAGTAAGTACTGCAGCTGCTGTGTCCCCTTTTTCCAGAATTTTCTTCTTTCCGAGTTCAACTTTTGGCCACCCTCCTTTTTCTTCAATCTCCCTATACTTTGCAAGCGCAGTTCTAAGATTTGCGTAACCGGCATGCAGGGCTTCGAACTCGTAGTAAGGGTAAGTGCTTTCGCGTTCTTTTAAGATCGTCTGTAAAGCTTTGTGCAGCTTGATCTTGTTTTTCTTAACGTCCCATTTTACATTATTATCTGCATTGGGATCTATGCGACCTCTGTAAAAATCAGAAGCATAGTTAAAGTATGAAGCTGTAAGGCCCAGGTCTATTTTCTTTTGTAAGTCAAGGCGGGCAGAGTCCTGACCATCCATAGCTTTAAACTTTTTGAACATTGTCTCAAAGTCTACTACACGGTAGTTGTCTGGCTGTAGTCCTTCTTTTGAAGATTGCTCAATAACAGACAAAAACTTTTCGGCCTCAGGCACCAGTTCATTGTCTCTGAACCAGGCCAGATCATATCCTCTTTCTCCGTAGAACATGAACATCAGGTCGTCGTGCTTACGGAATTTAGGTTGATTCTTGAGAAAGTTCACAATATCTGTGCTGTCTGTTGTGGGCTGGGGCAATTCCTTTTTGCCGAACAGGTCTCCTACTTTAGATAAACCATTTTCGGCTGTTGTATCTCCCTCTGAGTTATTGCAGCCAGAAAGAGATATAAAGGCCACCAATGTAGTTAGTAGCAGGATCTTTTTATATACTTTATAAGGGCTCATACTTTTATATATTTAAAACAGCAGCATCAGGTTTGATGCGCTGCACACTTTCAATTATCACAATAAGATTATTAGATTTATACAATTTTAACAACAATAGTATGTTTATATAGTCATTCAAGCTATATGTACTATATAACAGTACAAAAAGTTATATCCCTACATTTTATGTATTCTCATGTTGTGCATACTTTGTTTATGGCTATATACTGTAACCTGATCAAAAACATTGCCTCAAAAACCAAAGCCATGGAACAGGAAACAAGTTATTTGGTAAAGCCTGTTTTTCGTTTAGCTGAATAAATGCCTATCTTAGTATATTAAGATATCCTTAAAAACCTATGACACCATACAAACGTTGCCTACTTGGCTTAAGCATGGCAGGCGCCTTACAGCTTGCTTCCTGTACATCACAACCAACCTCAGATGGCGAAACTATGACTTCAGAGCAGACCGCAACAGAGAAATTGCCGGCAGACGTGCACAGCTATGCACAACCAGCTGAGGCAGTAACAAAGCACCTGGACCTGGACATTGACGTAAACTTTGACCAGAAAACCATTAGTGGCACTGCCTCCTACCTGATCGATAACCTGACCGGAACCGATAAGATCGTTTTCGACAGCAGAAACCTGCAGATTGAGAATGCATACCTTGGCGACAATATAGAGGAAACAACCTTTGAACTAGGCGAAACAAACCAGTTTATGGGCCAGTCTCTTACAGTTAAGATCAAGCCAGACACCAAAAAAGTAACCATAAAGTATAAAACATCCCCTGATGCGGCGGCTCTGCAATGGCTAAGCCCACAGCAGACAGCCGGAAAAAAACACCCGTTCCTGTTTACGCAATCGCAGGCTATACTTGCCCGTACCTGGATTCCGATACAGGACAGCCCGGGCATACGCTTTACTTACAATGCCAAGGTTAAAGTGCCTAAAGAGCTGCTGGCTGTAATGAGTGCCGAAAACCCGGTGCAAAAGAACAGCACAGGCGTTTATACTTTCGAGATGAAGCAGCCAATCCCTTCTTACCTGATGGCTTTGTCGGTTGGCGACCTGGTATTTGAGAAAGTGGGACCGCAGACAGGTATCTACGCAGAGCCTGCCACTATTAAGGCTGCTGCCTACGAGTTTGCCGAAATGGATAAAATGCTGGTAGCCGCCGAAAAGATCTACGGCAAGTATAGATGGGACCGTTACGACCTGCTGGTGCTACCTCCATCTTTCCCGTTTGGCGGCATGGAAAACCCGCGCCTTACTTTTGTAACACCAACCGTGCTGGCTAAAGACCGATCGCTTACCAGCCTTATTGCGCACGAACTGGCACACAGCTGGAGCGGCAACCTGGTTACCAACGCCACCTGGGACGACTTCTGGCTGAACGAGGGCTTTACCGTATACTTTGAGCGCCGCATTATGGAAGAACTCTATGGTAAAGAGTATGCAGACATGTTAAATGTACTAGGCTATCAGGACCTGAAGCACACCATCGCTGATAAAGGCGCTGACAATGCAGACACACACCTGAAACTGGACCTGGAAGGCCGCGACCCTGACGAAGGTTTAACAGACATTGCCTATGAGAAAGGAAATTTCTTTTTACAAAACATTGAAAAAGCCGTTGGCCGTGCACGCTTTGATCAGTTTGTGAACGACTATTTTAACACCTTCGCTTTTCAGAGCACCAGCACAGATAAGTTTCTTGATTTTCTGCGCTCAGAGCTGATCAAAGGCGACGAAGAACTGGCTGAGAAGATTAATATTGAAGGATGGGTTTACTCTCCAGGTTTACCTGAAGGTTTTACCGCGCCTGCCTCCAGCCGCTTTGCCAAAGTAGAAGAGGCCTACAATGCCTGGAAAAGCGGCAAGCCTGCTGCCCAACTTACCACTAAAGACTGGTCGAGCCACGAGTGGCTGCACTTTATACGCATGCTGCCTGAAACCATGAGCCTGCAGCAGATGGCCGATTTAGATAAAGCCTTCAACTTTACCAATTCCGGAAACTCTGAGGTATTAGCTGCCTGGTTCCTGCACTCCATTAAAAATAACTATGCCACAGCAGATAAAGCCCTGGAGACTTTCCTGACCAATGTGGGACGTCGTAAGTTTTTGGTTCCGATTTATAAAGCGCTTAATGCCACACCAGAGGGTAAGAAAAAGGCGCTTGCCATCTATGCCAAGGCAAGACCAAATTACCATGCAGTATCTACAGTTACCCTAGATGAGTTGTTAAAGTAACCTACACTTTGGTAACATAAATAAAGCCCGGCCAATTAAGGTCGGGCTTTGTTGTTTTCTTTAAAAGCGAAAACTCTGTCACTTTCATTACCTGCTTGGTTAAGCCAGGCGAAAGTACAGAGTTTTTTCAGTATCGCTTCAGAGAGTTAAAAAACTCACTTCTTTTATCTTTCGGCTTTAATGTTAACTGCCTGTTCGGCGATCTCCGTTAGCAGGGCATCGGTTTGTTTCTCTTCTTTCAGCGTCATTTCTAGCTGTTTTACCACATCCTGCATGCCCAACTGGTTAGCGTAAGTACGTACAGTACCATAAGCGGCAATCTCATAATGCTCTACGCGCTGAGCGCAAGCTATAAGTGCAGCATCCATTACACTTTTGTCTGCCCGCTCACTCATCATGGATTCGCACTCTTTAATGATACCTTCCATCGCCTTACACTTTTCGCCGGTAGCCTTCTCGCCTACCATCTCAAAAACTTTATCAAGGCGCTGAATTTGTTTTTCAGTCACCTTAAAGTGATCCTCAAATGCCATTCGCAACCTGTCAGATGAGCAGGCTTCCATCATCTTCGGAAGCGCTTTCGTGATTTGCTGTTCGGCATTATAGATATCTTTCAGTTCGTGGATTAATAGGTCTTTCAAATTGTTTAGTTTCATAGCTTGGAAAGGTTACGCGTTTAAAAATGTATTCTATATGTTACTCGTGGTATCTATACGGCAGGTTATACCCGGGGTTCTATAAAATATTGTTTTTATTAGGCAACAACGCATGTATGATAGTGAAATGCCAATTATATATAATATAACCAATACAATATAAACCTATTGCACTATATAAATCCAATACAATAAATAATGGTATATGGTAGCTTAGGCAGGTTTTTTGAAACGATTTTCGTTAAAAGCGGTACTGTAATCAGGAGATTTTATGCCATTGATGAGGGTATAAAGCAGTAGCTGTGTAAATCAGATACCATCAACCTGTATAAATATTAAAATCTAACGTGAACAGACCTAAAGGAAAACTAATAGCAGTTGGAGGCAACGAAGACAAAGGAAGCTACCCAAACCCCAAATCAAAGCGTAAATATTACTTAGACTTCTTTGAACTGGGTATACTTAAACGCTTCTTAAAGGAGATACCCGTTAAAAAGCCACAGATAGAGGTAATTACGACTGCCTCAATGATACCTGAGGAAGTTGGGGAACGTTATCTGAGTGCCTTTGGTATTCTTGGTGCTGAAAATGTAAACATGATGCACATCAAAACTGAAGAAGATGCGCATATACCGGAATATATAAAGCGTATCAGAGAAGCAGACGGTGTGATGTTTAGCGGTGGAGATCAATCCAGGATTATCAGGATGTTTCATGGAACCGAAATTGTGGATATTCTGAAACACCGCTACGAGAACGAGGATTTCATTATTGCGGGCACCAGCGCCGGGGCTATGGCCATGTCCAAAGTGATGATTAAAGGCGGCAGTGCTCCGGAGTCATTACTAAAAGGTTCTGTTAAAATAGGCCATGGTTTAAATCTTATTGACGATGTGATCATAGATACCCATTTTGTAACACGCGGCAGGTTTGGCAGGTTAATGGAAGCCGTAGTTACACACCCAAAAACGGTTGGCATTGGCCTGGGCGAGGATACCGGCGTATTAATTACAGAAGGCCACATGATCGAGACCATTGGCTCAAATCTTGTAGTGATTGCTGACAGCCATGATGTAAAGTATACTAATATTAACAGTATAGATGCTGGAAGGCCAGTATCCATCTCGAACCTGATCATGCATGTGTTGGCAAAGGGCAACGTTTACAACATCGAAACTAGAGAGTTCTTTAAGGATACCGAAGACCTGAAACCTGCCAGGCTTCAACTTGAAAAATAGTGGAAATGTGAACTATGAGGCCACAGCCCTAGCCTGAACTAACAATAGGGGCAACGCCATTATATTACATTTACGCTCTGCAACTATTATTAGTCTTTATAAATAGCAGTAAAGGTTTCCTGGTCGTTTAGCTTGCTTGCCCTGTACATACCATCCGAGTTAAAGGATAAAACGACTTCCCCGGCTGTGTCAACGGCAATCAAACCTCCATCTCCGCCAATGGACTTCAGTTTTTTCATTACAACCTCATCGCAGGCCTTTTGCAAAGTATAGCCTTTGTACTCCATCAGGCAGGAAACATCGTAGGCCACTACAGCACGTATAAAAAACTCACCGTGGCCGGTACAGGAAACTGCGCAGGTTTTGTTATTGGCATAGTTGCCCGCCCCTATAAGTGGCGTGTCTCCTACTCTGCTATACTTTTTATTCGTCATACCACCGGTAGAAGTGGCAGCTGCCACATTTCCGTCCATATCCAGTGCTACGGCTCCTACTGTACCGAATTTATGCTTCTTTTTTTCGGAGTGATCCAGTTGGGTTTTGCCTGACTCTCTTGCATCCTGCAGTTGCTGGTAGCGGTACTCATCGTAGAAATAGGCCGCAGGGGCAAACTCTATGTCATGGTTCAGGGCAAACTCTTCTGCACCCTGCCCCATCAGCATCACAAACTCAGATTTATCCATTACTTTACGGGCCAGTTTAACCGGGTTTTTGATATGCCGTACCCCTGCAACAGCACCAGCATCCAGTGTTTTACCGCACATAATAGCCGCATCCATTTCGTGCTTCCCCTCATTGGTAAACACAGATCCGCGTCCGGCATTGAACAGCGGGGTATTCTCGAGGTGTAACACAGCCAGCTCTACGGCATCCAGTGCCGAACCCCCTTTCTGTAGCACACCGTGTCCGGCCATGATAGCTTGCTCCAGGGCATCTTTATAGGCTTTCTCTTTTTCCGGGGTAAGCGACGACTTGCTTATGGTACCTGCTCCACCATGTATGGCAATGGCATAATTTTTCATAGAATGCTCTGTTTTAAAGTATAGAATAAGGCTTACGCCTGAGAGTGAAAAGCAGTTGATGTTTTTGTAACCTGAGCTTAAAAAAACAACTAAAATTCTCCTAACGCAGGACCTTTTTCAGCTGGAAAATAGTTATCTTTGTTCTTATCAAAATAACCTATTATAAAAGATTAATTATGTCGTTTGATATCCAAGGTAAACTTTACGAAGCATTTGAGGAGCAGCAGGTAAGCGAAAAATTCAGAAAGCGTGAATTCGTGCTGGAGATTCCCGATGGCTCTTACACGCAGTATGTAAAGTTTCAGCTTACGCAGGACAAGTGCAGCCTGTTAGACCAGTTTAAAACAGGTGACGAAGTGAAAGTTACATTTAACCTTAGTGGTAAGCCTTTTACAAAAAATGGCCAAACGATGTACTTTACCAACCTGCAGGCCTGGAGAATGGAGCCGGCGGCGAATAACTTTGGCGCTCCGGCAGGCGCTCCGCAGCAGGAAGCACCGGCATTTTACAGCAGCGAAGCTGATAACGACTTGCCATTCTAATTCAGCAAGACTAACCATACTTAAAGCGAGCCATGTGCTCGCTTTTTTTTTGAGGTAAAGTATAACTTAAATCATCAATTTCAATTATAAGGATATAGCACCACCACCGCAACAGGTATACAGTATACTTGATTAATTAACCGACACCATGTTCAGCACACCCTATAACCCCTTAGAAGAGCTCAGGCGCATGATCCTGCGTGGCGAGAACGATACTGTTGATTTCAAGCAGCGTGTTACACAGCCCGAGAAAATCGCCCGCACCCTGGTTTCATTTGCCAATACCCGCGGGGGCACAATACTGATAGGTGTAAAAGACAATGGCTATATCTGCGGTATAGATCCCGAGGAGGAGTTGCATACATTGAGACTGGCTTCAGAACATTACTGCGACCCGCCGGTTGCGCTGGAGTATGAAGAAATAGACAGCGACCACCGCACAGTGCTTAAAGTTACAGTGCATGAAAGTGTACTAAAACCCCATTTTGCAAAAGTAAAGGAAGACGATTGGCGTGGCTATGTGCGTGTAAGGGACACAAGTGTGCAAACAAGCAAGATGGTTAACAAAGCCCTGCAGAACGAACAACCTGAGCCTTCGCCCGCATTTGAGAAGCTACCCCTGGAGAAACATGAGACCTCTGTACTGGAGTACCTGCAGTTAAACCCGCGTATTACGCTTAAGCAGTACATGAAACTAGCTAACATTTCGCAGCGCAGGGCATACCGCACGCTGGTAAAACTGGTTATCCACGGCTACCTGCGCCTGCATGATAAAGAGAAAGAAGATTATTATACGCTAAGCTAAAGCCATACTATACTTTAAGAACGATTGACACAGAACCCCGTTTATACTATGGGAGATTACATTTTAAAGCCAAATCACTTTCTTGAGTTAATGGTATGGAGTATAGGCATATTCACTATTTGCATTTTGAGCCTGGAGTAGAGGAAAACTCAGTTTTAGACAGTGCGATATTGCTTGTCAATCAGCCTAAAAAGGACAATATACTTCTCAAGATAGCTTCATTTATTTGCAGGCATACTAACGTGGAATACATTGGTATTGGGCTTTTAAACAAGGAAAAAAATGAGATAAACACATGCGTAATGCTTAAAAGAGACAAAGTACTGAAGAATACAAATTACTCTTTGAAAGGGACGCCGTGTGATAAGGTATTGATACAAAGATTTTGCTATTATCCCTTCGATGTTCAGGATTATTTTCCGGACGACAAAATACTCCGCAAATTAAATATTAAAAGCTACCTGGGCACTATACTTTTATCTGAGGATAATGAAGCGATTGGTGTAGTGGAGTTAATGGATACTAAGTCAATAAAGAACCCTGCATTTGCAGAGCATCTTATCCTGGTTTTAAGTCCGGCTATAGAAAACGAACTGACACTAATGCTGAGTGAAGGAAAAAGTTGCTGATATCTACTCCCTAATCCGTAGTCCTGAATGCAAAGTATACTTCGTTAATTATCCTTTTCTAAGTCCTTTTAAGAGGCTGTTTTGATTTTATTGTTGGGAGCGAAAAAGAGATTTAAGGGTTCTGGCGAGACTCCTTTTGAGTGGCATAGCAGCGCTATGGCTCGAAAAAGAGACGAAGCCAGGTTTCGTAAAATCAACTTTGCAGCCAAACGAATAAATTCAAAACAGCCTCTAAGAAGTCTCAAATTTACTTATCTCCTGCCAACAAGAATTCCAGATTCATAAATTCCCGTGTGGCTGTGGCAACCTCCCAAATCGTATACTTCCCAGTCAACGGACCAAAAGTATTTAACCAAAATACTTGTTTCTGTAAAACGAACAAGTCCTTTTCTGGCTAATTGTCCACTCTCGTGGTATTTCCATACTGAATTAATTCGCTGTTACGTTTATACTTTTCGCGCATATAGCCTAAGCCGCTTGGATAATAATAACGCCAGGCACCCATCTCATTTCCATGCCTGAACCTGCCGTTGCGAATTACGATATTATCATCGCCCAAGTATATTTTCCAGCGGCCATGCATCCTGCCTTCCTTATCATACTTATCGAGCTTGAACTACAGGAAATTTTTACTGGCTTTGGCGTAACAACTTCCTGGGTACTAGCTGCTACAGGGTTTAAAGCTATAAACAGAAGCACAAAGTATAAACGCATGTCGGTTGTCTTGACATGATAAACTAAAGTATAGATAAGCACCCTAATCAACTAATAAATTAGTTTAAGAATTAGTAAAACGTAAATATTTACTAGTCAGTTAAGTATAAATTTAATAAGCCCGTTATATTAAAAATATAAAAACTAGATAGGTAATTCGTTAGCCGGTGCATCTAAATATTCGTAAACAACTATAAACAGAGCCCCTGTACGTCAAGGGCCACCCCAGACAATACAAGCACCTATTTTACTTTCGGTTTCACCCTAAACCCCTCGCCTATGGCAACCATAAGCAAAACAAACAAAACCAACCAAGACAGTATTAAAACAGCTGTAAACGGAAGCAAAAAGCCCAAGCCAATCACAAAAAAAACGTCTCTCACAGATCAAAAAAAAATATTCGTCCTTGACACTTCCGTTATACTTTACGACCACAGCGCTATCCAGAATTTCCAGGAACATGATGTTGCTATCCCGATTACGGTACTCGAAGAGCTGGACAATTTTAAAAAAGGCAATGACATCAAGAATTTTGAGGCCCGGGAATTTATCCGGTTCATAGATAAGCTCTCAGCAGAGCACAAACTGCAGGAATGGCTGCCACTGAACGGGAAAAACAAAGGCAAGTTCAGGGTACTTATGAACCATAGTTCGTCGCTGGATGCCGTGAATATTTTTGGAGACAAAAACGACCACCGCATCCTCAACTCTGCGCTGCAACTGCAGCAGGAAATGCCAAACCAAAACATCGTGCTGGTTACTAAAGATATTAACCTGCGCCTGAAAGCACGGGCCCTTAACCTGGTAGCCGAAGATTACGAGACTGGTAAGATACAGGATGTGGCCGGACTGTATACCGGTAACGACACTGTGGAGGATGTGCAGGCAAACGTTATCAACGAACTCTATGAAAAAGGTATTTGCGATGTAAAGAAAGTATTCACGGAAGCCCCTACAGATAACCACTTCTATATTCTGAAGAGCTTTAAGAACTCTGTGCTGGCCTTTTACAATGCAGCAGATAAGCAGCTGGAGCGTGTAGATAAACTGAATGCCTTTGGCGTAAAGCCACGCAACGCTGAACAGGCCTTTGCACTACATGCGCTGCTTAATCCGCAGGTAAAACTGGTATCGGTGCAGGGTGTGGCAGGTACCGGTAAAACACTGCTGGCACTTGCATCGGCTATTGAGCAGCGCCGGGAGTATAAGCAGATCTACCTTGCCCGCCCTATTGTGCCGCTCAGCAACAAAGACATCGGTTACCTGCCCGGCGATATCAAATCAAAGCTAAACCCCTACATGGAGCCGCTCTGGGATAACCTGAAGTATATACAAAACCAGTTTTCAGAAACCAGCAAGGAGTACCAGAAGATAAAGGACATGGTAGAACTGGAGAAACTCGTGATTACGCCGCTGGCCTACATCAGGGGCCGCAGCTTGTCCAACATTATCTTTATTGTGGATGAGGCGCAGAACCTGACACCGCATGAAGTAAAGACCATTATCTCAAGGGCCGGCGAGAATACCAAGATCATCTTTACCGGAGACATCTACCAGATAGACACGCCATACTTAGACTCACAGAGCAACGGCTTGTCGTACCTGATAGACAGGGCAAAGAACCACCCATTGTATGCGCATATTACTCTACTGAAGGGAGAGCGCTCTGAGCTGGCAAACTTAGCCAACGAGTTACTTTAAAGTATAAGTCCTGCTAAAATAAAAACGCCTGAGCTACAAGTATAGTAGCTCAGGCGTTTGTGTTATACTCATGTGAGTGAGTGAGTTAGCTATACTCTTCCCGCATGATTTCCCCAAGTCTGTGTATGGTAGAATCTTTGCTTTCGAGCAGGCTTTCCATTACACTATTCTTATCAGCATCGCTTTTACCTTGGCTGATCTTATACTTTCCATCCAAGCGGGTAACAGCAATTTCGAACATGACAATACCATTTAGCATGCCTTTAACATACTTTTCTGGAAGATTCTTAAACTGCTGCATGTAACCGGCATCAAAAGAGTTTATGGAGGCTTCCATGGCAGCCATCACATCCTCTTGTTGCTAAATAATCGTGGGCTTACCATAAGCGTGCACTGCACAGTAGTTCCAAGTGGGTACATTCAATTGCTTCTCATAAAGCGCAGGTGAAATATAAGCATGCGGTTCCTGAAATATAACAAGCGCCTCCTGCCCTGCTTTCAGGTCTTTCCATTGGGGGTTCTGCTTCGCCACATGTGTCTGTAGAATTAGCTGTTCATTTCGGTTTTCTACCACAAAAGGCAGATGTGTGGCAAATGGTTTATTATCTTGTATGGTGACAAGGGTGGCAAAACTGAATTCGCGCATAAACTTGTCAGCTTTTGCTGATCTTTTACCTGGTAATGGGTTGGCGTGTACATAGTTTTTCTTTTGTGTAGATGAATGAAGAATCAGAATGTATATGGGGCACTAAATTAAACTTACATGTTAGCTACCCTGCGCTTAGATACTGGCTGGGCTGCTTTTTTCAAAAGTATACTTTTAAGGCCACTTAAACCTTTGTCGAGCTCTTCCTGCTTTTTATACTTCTGCCAAGCACCAAATAGTCTGGCTATTGGCTCATCTTTTACAGTTGCCGTTTGCCTCCAATGCAGCTTTGTGTGTCCATCCTCAACCTGCTCTAAGGTAAATATCCCATTGGTAGTGTCAGAGGAGCTTTTGTCGCTTTGCCTGTAAGTTAGGCGATTGGGGATGATGCTCTCTGTAAAAACAACAACTCCTGTGCCCACTTTATCACCGCTCCACTCCATGCGTGCTCCGCTACCAGACATAGGCCCGCTGTACATCCTGATCATGCTTGGGTCAGCTGTTGTGTTTACTGCGTTCCACTGCTCCCACTCCGCAGGATTTTCTAATAAAGTATAAACCTGCTCCGGCTTTGCATCCAGCACAATGCTTTGCTCTACTTCTATCTGCAATGGCATTTGGTAAGATGCGCCAAAAAGCGCAACAGCCAGCAGCATTATAGCCAGAATCACAATCTTTAGCAGTCTCATATTCGTTATCAGGAAAAAAGGTTGTTGGATGTTATGCGAGCAGGATTTGCTGTATCAATTTAAAGGAGTATTTCGCTAGTAAACAAGCGATGAAGGGTAAATATTTATTAACATTTTATCTATTTAAATTTATTCTGATCAGATTAACTTAGCTTAAAACCCGCTGTTATCGTATGGGGTAACATAGAGACTAAAATATATAAGATAATATGATAAGCGATTGGATACAAAAAGGCCTACAGCTCTCCCAAAACCCAATTTTTAAGAAGTTTATGGGCAGAGCAGGCGTATTGATGGCTAAGCCTGCCAAATTAGCGTTTCTGCTTAGCACAGCCTACACAAAGCTATTAGATGCAGAAAGCAAGGAAACGGGTTTCCAGCAGGTTAAAAACCTGATGCATACTTTTATCCGACTTGTGAAGGCATACATGAGTGGAGAGTACCGGAATGTTGCAACAAAGTCGTTGTTAGTTGGGGTAGCCGTACTTTTATACCTGGTTACGCCTATCGACATTATACCGGACTTTATTCCTGGCCTGGGCTTGCTCGATGACCTGAGCCTTATAGCATGGTTCATTAGTTCCTTCCAAACTGAGATAACCAAGTTCAGAAATTGGGAAGATGACCGCAGTTTTGATCACACCCGCATCGGGACTTTCTAGTACACATTAAGAGTTATAATTTAAAGCTGCTTTCTGAGAAGGAAGCAGCTTTTTAATTTTGAATAAGTGCATGAGCGAATCAGTGAATATTTTTCTTGTTATGTAGGACACTAGAGAGAAGTCTGAAATTTCCTGTAACTGTATAATCATATAGTTTTCTCGCTTATCGAAAATCCCTACCCTGAACTAATAGTAACAGACAGTAAGCTCGGATACTCATTTTAAAGTAGGAATTCACTCACTCGCTCATTCACACATTCACCAATCGCCACCTATGGCCCTGTTATTGCTGATAAAAGTATAAAATTGCGTAACTTCAGGCGCTAAATAATCTAATCAAATTAACTTACCAATGATCAGCAAACGCATAGTATCCCTTTTTGCGGCTGCCTGCTTAAGTATAGGTATCACTACGGCTACCCCTCCTGACGAGGGCATGTGGCTGCCTTTGCTTTTAAAGCAGCTTAATGAAACCGAGATGCAGAAAAAGGGCATGAAGCTCTCTGCCGAAGACATCTATAGTATAAACCAGTCGAGCCTGAAAGATGCCATTGTATCGTTTGGCGGGTTCTGTACCGGCGAAATGATCTCTCCTGAGGGCCTTTTGCTTACAAACCACCACTGCGGTTACGGCCAGATACAGCAGCACAGCTCAGTGGAAAACGATTACCTGACCAACGGATTTTGGGCGAAGACAAAGGCTGAGGAGAAACCAAACCCGGGTCTTACTGCCACCTTTATCGTGCGTATGGAAGACGTTACGAAGCAGATTCTGGAAGGCGCAAGCAACGCCAAAACAGAAGCTGAACGTGAGTCCATCATCCAGCGTAACATGGCTAAGGTTCGAAGAGAGTCTACAGCCGGTACGCACTACGACGCTGTTATTAAGCCATACTTCTATGGTAACGAGTACTACATGTACATTACCGAAACGTTCCGCGACATACGCCTGGTAGGTGCTCCGCCTTCATCTATCGGTAAATTTGGTGGAGACACCGACAACTGGATGTGGCCACGCCACACCGGCGACTTCTCCCTGTTCAGGATTTATGCTGGCCCTAACAACGAGCCAGCAGACTACTCGCCAAACAACAAGCCTTACAAGCCAAAGCACCACCTGCCTATCTCATTAAACGGTGTGCAGGAGAATGACTTTACCATGGTGTTTGGTTTCCCGGGCCGTACGAACGAGTACCTAACTTCACAGGCGATTGAGGAGATCTATTCGGTATCTAACCCACACAAGATCAACATCCGCGAAACAAAGCTGAACATCCTGGACAAGGACATGAAAGCTTCTGACGCCGTGCGTATTCAGTATGCCGCCAAGTATGCAAGCATTGCCAATGCCTGGAAAAAGTGGATCGGTGAGAACCGCGGTATCCGTAAGGCCAATGCGATTGAGAAGAAAAAGCAACTGGAGCAGCAGTTTGCCTCCTGGGTAGCAGCAGACCCTGCACGCCAGGCAACATATGGCAACCTGCTGGCCGAGTTCGAGAAAAACTACAAAGCACTGGACGGCATCACGATCACGCGCGACTATATCACCGAAGCTGCCTATGGTGTTGAGATCATCAGGTTTGCCAACACGTTTGTAAAGCTGCAGGAAATGCTGGCAGCCAATGCCCCGCAGAACGACATTAATGCACAGGTAGATAAGCTGGAGAAAACAGTTGCCGGATTCTACAAAGATTACAACGCCCCTACCGATAAAAAGGTGTTTGCCGCTTTGCTGGATCTATACTATAAGAACATAGACGCCAACCTGCACCCGACTGCTTTTGCCACGGTACGCACCAAGTATAAAGGCGACTTTAACAAGTATGCCGATGAGGTGTTTGCCAAGTCTGTGTTTACATCGGAGGCTGGCGTTAGAAAAGCCCTTGCTGATGTGAAAGCCGGTAAAAAAGACGTGCTGAAAAACGACCCTGCTTTACAGCTGGCAAACAGCATTTCGGATTACTACAGCAAGAACGTGATGCCTACTTACACAAAGGTAAACGACAACCTGAACCTGCTGTACAGAACCTATATGGCCGGCCTGCGTGAGATGCAGAGCGACAAGAAGTTTTACCCGGATGCCAACTCTACGCTACGTGTAGCTTACGGTAAGGTAGAGCCTTACGAGCCGGTAGATGGCGTAAAGTATAAATATTATACTACGCTGGAAGGTATCATTGAAAAAGCAGAATCGGGTGCGGCAGAAGATTACGCTATACCAGCCCGCCTGAAGGAACTGTACGAGAAGAAAGACTACGGCCGCTACGGTGTAAACGGACAGTTGCCGGTTGCCTTTATCGCTTCTAACCATACCACAGGCGGTAACTCCGGCTCTCCGGTTATAAATGCCAACGGTCAGCTGATTGGTACCAACTTCGACAGGAACTGGGAAGGTACTATGAGTGACATCGTATACAACCCTGACCAGGTGCGTAACATTTCGGTTGACGTGCGCTACATGCTCTTTATTGTAGACAAGTTTGCCGGCGCCGGCCACCTGGTAGAGGAGATGACGCTGGTAACAGACGACACGTCAGGTTTGCCGCAGGTAGATGCACGCCGGAAAGCTACTCCTGCTGAGGCCTCTAACCTCTCTGAGAAAGAGAAGCGCAAAGCAGAAAAGGCCGCTAAAAAAGCAGCTAAAAAGAAAAAGAAGGAAGCTGCTGAAGTACAGTAAAATCAGTTGTTAAGTATAAAGAGAAAGCCCCACCTGACATAACAGGCGGGGCTTTCTCTTTATTGCTATAGTATAATGCTTTTTTCAATATTGTAGCACCAGAAATAAATGCTAGAGCTTATTCCCCTCTTGAGAGGGGTTAGGGGTGTGTCCATCCAACTGCTCAAACTCAAGTACAAAGCCCTTAATTGCCCTAAGCACATTTGCCATATCTTGTTTTACTTCTAGGTCATAGAACCTGAGAAACTTAACTCCAAATTGCTCTAATCGTTTCTGCCTTTGTAAATCTTCTGAATAGCTGTAGTCGTGGCTATCGCCATCTATCTCAATGGCCAGGTTTAACTCAGAGCAGTAGAAGTCAACAATGAAGCTATCCAGCGGCTTCTGGCGGTGGAAGTCCAGACCAAGCATGGCGCCGCCTTTGAGCTCCTGCCAAAGCAGCACCTCACCAAGAGTACTGTTGTTGCGCAGCTGCCTGGCCAGCTGCTTAAGGTAAGGCTTGTATGGGATGTGCTTTCTTTTCTCCATGGTGCGTACAGAACACACCCCTAACCCCTCTCAAGAGGGGAATAGTTCATACTAATAGCAGTTAAATCGGCTTTATTGTAGCCCCTTTTCATTCATAAGAGTTATGATCATTAAAGGTTAACATCTGCAATAACAAACTGTACAAAATTTAAATTTTCTCAAATCATAAAATCACTATATTAGTACACTGCTGCTAGCTTTTTTTGTGTCAAAAATAAACTCCACACATAGTGCAGATAGTAGGAGTTGGTACTCCTGTTAGCCGGACGTTGGTACACATTTAAAGTATAAATCCACTTGAGAGACTTAAAGAAGTTTATCTTTTTGTTCAGGTTCATAATTTGTCTTGCCTTTGTTGGCATGGTAACTACTGGTTGTGCCCAGACAAGTAGAAGTGTAGCTTTATTCAAAAATACTGAGGCTTATGAATTGGCTAAAGCAGTTGAAAACAACAATTTGAGTAAAATAGAAGCTTTGGTAAAAGAGAATCCAAGGCTTTTGGAAGTCACATCCGAATCAGGTTCTAATGTATTAGCTTTAAGTGTCCACGTGGAGAACTTCCAGTCTTTCAAGAAGCTACTGGAGTTAGGAGCTGACCCGAACTTCACAAATCCATATACTAAGTACAGTATACTGATGGAGTCAATAAAGCCTTATGGGAATAGTATGGAGTGGGTGAAGGACAACAGGTTTGCGCAGTTGCTCCTTAAACATGGCGCAGAGCCGAACTATACTATTGAAGCTGAGTTCACCAATGAGAAAGGCAACCATATACTTGCATCTTCACCGTTGTTGCAAGCATCTCGCCTCAACCTTGATATGGTAAAACTCTTAATCGCCCATAAAGCAGATTATAATAAACGTGTTGGCGGGAAAACTCCTTTCTCAGAGGCAGTGAGTTCTCGTAAGTTTGAGATAATAGACTACTACATCGATTCATTAAATGTAGACGTCCGAGAGCCAATGCGGGTAAGGAGTAGTGACAGCTTATTTATCCAAGACTACCTTAACAAATTCATGAACTATGAAGAAGAGTCAGAAGGCCATAGGAAGAAAATGGAGTTGATCGAAAAGCTTGAATCAAAAGGATTGGACTTCAAAAATTATAAGCACAAATAAAAACGAGTACCAACCACACCTTTACCGTAGCTACTCCACGGCGAAGCCTAACGCGTAACGTAACCAACCTCACTCATTTTATACTTTCACGATGGAGTTTATACTAAGGCCCTGGCGCACCGAAGACATTAACAGTCTGGTAAAGTATGGCAACAACTACAATGTTGCCAGGAACATGGCTGATGTTTTTCCGCATCCTTATACCAGGGAGAACGGAATAGCCTTTATTGAATTTGCCTCAAAAGCATCTCCTCCAAACATTCTGGCGATAGAAGTTAATGGCGAGGCTGCCGGTGGCATTGGCATACATCCGCAGGGCGATATTTATCAAAAGAATGCGGAGTTAGGCTATTGGCTGGCAGAACCGTACTGGGGAAACGGGATCATCTCAAAAGCTATAACTGAGATGGTAGCGTACGGCTTTAAAAACTGGGACATCACCCGCATCTACGCAAGGCCATTTGGCACGAACATCGGCTCACAAAAAGCTCTTGAAAAAGCAGGCTTCACGTTAGAAGCACAAATGAGCAAGACCTTCTTTAAAAACGGGGAGTACTTTGATGAATTGGTCTATGCTGTAAGGCGGGAAGTATAAATTGCTTATCTTTCTACTCATTAACAGCTAACCTTACATAAACAGGCATTCATGAAAAAACACATACTTTACCTACTCACCTTCCTCTGTCCTACACTCCTGCTGGCACAGCCATCTTCCGACATTCTGCTGCTGGACATGGCCGTGAAGAAGAACCAGGTTATACTTTCGAACCCACGCAACATTACCAACCATCCGGGATACGACAACCAGCCATCCTTTCATACTTCTCAACCGCTGGTATACTACTCGTCGGCCAACGCCGATGGTAAAATGGATATCCGCAGCTATAACCTCAACAGCAAGCAAACCACAGACTTTACCGCTACGCCTGTTAACGAGTTCTCTCCCACCCTTACGCCCGATGGCATGCATATTTCCTGCATCATTCAGCGGGAGAACGGGCAACAGGACCTGGGCATATATAACATCGACAGCAAGGAGGTAACCGTGCTGATAGACAACCTGACGGTGGGCTACCATGCCTGGATCGATAATAAAAACCTGCTGCTATTTATACTTGCAGATAAAGGCCACGAACTACAGCATTACAACTTCGACACAAAACAGAACAAAGTACTGGCAAAAAGTATAGGCCGTTCGCTGCACAAGATTCCGGGCCAGAACGCCATAAGCTTCATCGATAAGTCGGACAGCACACAATGGCTGATAAAGCGCTACGACCATAAAACAGGAGCCATCACTACTATTGCTCCTACTTTACCCCAAAAAGAAGATATTACCTGGACGAAGAATGGTTTTATACTTAGCAGCGATGGAAGTAAGATTTATACTTTAAAACCAGGTAAAAACCAGGATTGGCAACCTGTAAAGGTTCAGGGCAATACAACTTTGCTCAAAAGTATAACCCGCATGGCAACCAATAATGAAAACAACCAACTGGCAGTAGTGGTAAGCGAATAAGGTATAATTTTAGTATATTGAGGATTGTAAACAGCGGCTTAGTCTATTCTTTGGGGCGAGCTAAACGTTGTAAAAAGCCAGCATAAGTATAGCCAGATAGCTAGTTTATACTTTACACTTCTAAAACTTCGACATGAACAGCATTATCAGCCTATCCATACTTCGTAAAAGCGCCCTTACGGTGGCACTTGCCTCTGCTGGTACTTTAGGTTATGCGCAGGCACAGGATTATAAAAGTATACACCAAAAAGCCATACTAGTAGATACCCACAACGATGTGCTTATCTCAATGCTGAAAGGTATAGACATTAGCAAAGACCTGCGCGGTAAAACACACTCCGACCTGGCACGTTTTAAGCAAGGTGGCGTAGATGCGCAGTTTTTTTCGGTATGGAGCGATGAGAATGGTAACTTTAAGTATGCCAAATTGCAGATAGATACCCTGAAAGCTGTTATAGCACGCAACCCGGAGCAGATGCTGTTCGCTACTTCTCATAGCGATATTATGAAAGCAGTTGAACAAGGTAAACTGGCCAGCCTGATAGGTGTGGAAGGCGGCCACATGATTGACAATGACATTAAAAAGCTGGACGAACTCTACAAGAATGGTGCCCGCTACATGACCCTAACCTGGAACAACTCCACGCCATGGGCTACGTCGGCGGCAGACGAAACATCTGGTAAAGTCCCAAGGTCTAAGCGTGGCCTTACAAAGTATGGCAAACAGGTAGTGCAGCGCATGAACGAACTGGGCATGATGGTAGATTTGAGCCATGTTGGCGAGAGAACTTTCTGGGATGCCATGGCTGTCACTAAAAAACCTGTGCTGATATCGCATAGCTGTGTGCACAAAATTGCACCTGTGCCGCGCAACCTGAAAGACGACCAGATAAAAGCCATCGCCAAAAACGGCGGTGTTATTCAACTAAACTTTTTCTCTGGCTTTCTTGATCCTGAATTTGATAAACGCAACAACGCATTCCGGGCAAAGCATAAAGCGGAGATGGATTCACTTAGAGCTTTGAATTGGTCTGGCTCCAACATAGCGGAACACCTGCGTAAGAAATACCCTGAAGAGGTAGAACAGGTACGTCCGCCCCTTTCTATACTTTTTGACCACCTGGACTATATCGTGAAGCTTGTAGGAGTGGACTACGTAGGCATGGGTTCAGATTTTGACGGGGTTACCTCTACGCCGCGGCAACTGGATGGCGTAGATGATTTTCCGGTAATTACCAAAGAGCTGCTGGCACGTGGCTATAGCGAGGAAGATATTTATAAAATAATGGGTGGCAACGCATTAAGGGTTTTTAAAGCGAACGAAAAGTAGTAAGCTTTATACTTTGGTAATGCCTTCCAGCACTGTCATCTCGACCATCGGGAGAGATCTTTACAAAATTCCTTGAGAACTAATTCTAAAGAGATCTCTCACGTTGTTCGAGATGACATTATACTTTACCCATACCGTATGGCTTACCAACACAAAGACAACTTCTCGGCGCAATCGGCTGCCTATGCTGCTTTCAGGCCGCATTACCCGCAGGCACTTTACGATTTCCTGTTTGCCTTACCTGTTGTGATACAAACTGCCTGGGATTGCGGTACCGGAAACGGACAGGTAGCCTCGGTGCTGGCAGAAAAGTATAAGCATGTATACGCCACCGATATCAGCGAAGCACAGCTGCAAAAAGCAACCATCAAACCTAACATCACCTATACCAAAGCAGGTGCAGAAGCCTCCGGTTTAGCTGACCAAAGTATAAACCTGATCACGGTGGCGCAGGCAGTACACTGGTTCGATTTCGACGCTTTTCACAAGGAGGTAAAACGTGTGGCAAAACCCGGTGCTTTTATTACCATCTGGGGATACGGACTTCTAAGCATCTCCCATGAGATCGACACCATCATAACGTATTTCTATAAGCATACCACCGGCCCGTACTGGGATTCGGAACGCCGCCACCTGGATGTTGCTTACAATACCATTCCTTTTCCTTATAAAGAAGTTTCATGCCCCGGTTTCGAGATAAAAGCCACCTGGACCAGAGAACAGTTTATGGGTTACTTGAGCTCCTGGTCTAGTGTGCAGCATTATATCAAACAGCAAGGCACCTCACCCCTTCCTGACCTGAAAGCGCAACTATTAGAGCAGTGGCCGGACGGTAAAAGTATAGAAGTTACTTTTCCGGTGTTTATGCGCATTGGCAAAGTATGATCAGAGCAAGCCAAAGTAGTTTATCAAACTTTAAAAACTGATGCCGCCTGTTGTTAATTAATTGGCAGGCAGCTATTTTTGATGTTTAAAACAGACAACAAATTTTTAGCCCATGAAACAAACTTTACTTTCACTAGTTACTTTTCTCATCACACTTACCTCACTACAGGCGCAGGATATTATTACAAAACGCACCGGCGAAAAAGTAGAGGCCAAAGTACTCGAAATATCACTTACTGAGATCAAGTATAAACGCTATAGCAACCTGGAGGGCCCGATCTATTCGCTTCCGAAAGCTGAGGTAATGCTGATTCAGTATGAAAACAAGACAAACGAGGTATTTGAACTACCTGAGTCAGGTGCTGTCACAGCATCCGCAGGAAATGGTTCCTATACAGGTTCGGTGCCTGTAGGTACATCAGAAAACGCGTTGCAGCAGTACAACAGAGGGCAAACCGATGCCGAAATGTTTTATGAAGGCTACAAAACGGCAAGTACAGTTGTTCTGGTCACAAGTCTTTTATCTCCGCTTGTAGGGCTTGTGCCTGCAATTGGCACATCAACATCGCCACCTAAAATGCAAAACCTGGAGGCTCCTAATTATCAGCTATTGCAAAACCCTGATTATGCTGCCGGCTACAAAAAGAAAGCCCGCAAAATGAAATCAGCTAAAGTATGGACAAACTGGGGAATTGGCCTTGGTGCAAACCTCTTAGCTTTTATGCTGATTGCCAATAGCCAATAAACCGTAATAAAGTATAAACAGAAATGCCCCTACAAAAAATGTAGGGGCATTTCTGTTTTCAAAAGTTCTTAGGTTTACTGCCCTTTACCGCGCATTTGCTTCTCCATGGCATCCCACATCTCCTGCGGAATCTGGTCAAAAGCATTGAACTCGCCAGCTCCGTATAGCCACTCGCCACCATCTATAGTTACCACTTCACCATTCACAAAAGCTGCGAAATCGGATACTAAATAGGCTGCCAGGTTGGCAAGTTCCTGGTGCTCCCCAAAGCGGCCAACAGGAATGCGTTTTACAGGATCCAGTTTATCGGCAAGCTGTTTCGGGAACAGGCGTGTCCAGGCGCCTTCTGTCGGGAAAGGGCCTGGAGCAATGGCGTTGGATCGGATGCCATACTTTGCCCACTCAGAGGCCAGTGACCTGGTAAGTGCCAGCACACCAGCTTTAGCGCATGCCGATGGCACCACGTAACCAGAACCGGTCCAGGCATATGTAGTAACAATGTTCAGCATACATCCCTCCTGCTTCTGCTCGATCCAATGCTTTCCAACCGCTAGTGTAAAATTATAAGAGCCTTTTAGTACGATGTCGGTAACAACATCAAAAGCCTTGTGGCTGAGGCGTTCGGTTGGGCTTACAAAATTGCCGGCTGCGTTGTTCACCAGCACATCCACACGGCCAAAGGTATCCAGCGTTTTCTGCAGCACCTCTTCAATCTCGTTATACTTGCGCACATCGCAGGCAACCGGTAATACCTTGCCGCCGGTTTCAGCCTCCAGCTCACGGGCAGCCTGCTCCAGTACATCTATTTTTCGGCTGCAGATAACGGCATTGGCACCCAGTTCTAAAAAATATTTAACCATAGAGCGGCCAAGTCCCGTACCACCACCAGTTACGATAATGGTTTTACCTTTGAGCGCACCTTCTTTCAGCATTGGTTCAGCTTTTATCATAGTGTTGTCTGTTTATACTTATTATTGCAGGAGCTAATTATTTGAACCCCTTTTACGAAAGATAAACATATAGATAGAATTTCCCGAAAAAATGAATTTGCTTTACAGCATTAGATTTTAAAACTATGGAGAAAGAACAACTTAAACAGGAGTTACTAAAAGCAAGCGATGGCCTACTTATGCTCAGCGAAACAGACGAGGCTTTTGAATTTTATTTCCATGAAAAGCCAGACGAGCCATTTACAGCGGAACTGGTAGTTGAGTGGGACGGAAAACCAGCCGGCACAGCAGTACAGGTGCTGGCAGTTGAGGATTTCCTGCACCGCATGAAAAATCCGCATCCGGATGCAGATGCCACTCAGAAACAAAACGCGGAACGGTTTAAACAGCTGGAGGCAAAGCTAAAAGAGCATTTAAAAAATGTAAAAGCCTATAAGATAAGCGAGATAAGCATGCCTGTATACATTTTAGGTGAAACTGACAATGGAGATTATGCAGGCCTAAAAACGCTTGTGGTAGAAACATAAAAAAAGCGGCACGGCTATAGGCCGGTCCGCTTTTACATTAGCTAAACTTTAAAAATTAAGAAGTTGGTCCGGTATCAACTTTAGACTCTATTACACTCTGTACCGTTGATGACACATTTGACAGAATGTTATAGCCAGTACTAGCTTCAATAGCATCAACAGTAGTACGGTAGCTTCCCCAGCTGCTGCTGATTGAGGTTGAGTTTGGTGTATCAATGGCAATAACACGTGTGCTACTTGTAACTCGGCTAACATCGCTTGTGCCAACAGGCAGCACAACTATAACTTTCCAGATACGGTTAGGCACTGTTACTTTACCGCCGGCAAGTGTAGTTTTGTAACCCGCAGATCCAGTACCACCCGTACCATAGCTACCCATAATCACATAAAGCTCGTTACCCTGGTTTATAAGCGTACGGCAGTAGTTTTCAAGGTTGGCCCATGTCTGCTGGTTATTGGTTGGCGCCTGCGGTATCATGTTAGACATCAGGAAGGTAGATGAATTGTCGGTTACAGTTAATGTACGATCCGCAGATGGGCAATTGTGGCCACGATCAAAACCGCTGCCGGTGTAATCGGAAGGTGTCACTCTATAAAAATTGCTTGGCAGTGAGTTGTCTGCACGGAAATCGTCCTGGCGCGGTGTTGAGCCCAACCATGCGCTGCTCAGGTGCCAGCTTACCCAGTTTGGCGTACCTCGGTAGCTGTTATACGACATGGAATACTGTGCCTTATCGATGAGGTAGTTGGAGTAGCTTGTGCCCGCTCCACTTGGGTTACCCATGGCCCTGTTGCCATCCTTGGTAGCTGTCGCATTGGCAACCTCGCTTATCTTACCGATCTTCTGGGACTCATCCCCAGGCGTTACATTCTCCTGCGAACAGGAAACCAGCATCCATCCCACCAGAGACAGAAACATGAATTGTTTGATGTGTTTTAGCATAGACATATAGTGTTTTTTAGATACTCAAATATGTCGGATGTTTTTGGATTGATTGTTATTTCAAAGTAAAATTTTACCTGAAGTATATTATTATTTAATTGTCTCTATTTCAAGATGCTTAGCTATCTTTCTAAATGTTTAAACACTGAGCTCAAGGAGATTTTAATAATGATCCTGCCATAGCTTTTCAGCCGCTATAATGCCGCTAAGGCAAACTCCTACAATGCCCTGTCCGGGATAAACAGTATCACCGCAAACATAAGCACCTTTATGGTCTAGCCGGGCATCCTTCATCTGCCATGGTTTTATACTTTTATACTGCGGATAACCTCCTACAGCCCCATAAGCCCGGTTTGTCCAAAAGATCCAAGCGCCAGGTGTGGCAGATTTGTTGTAAATTATACTTTCACGCTTTAAAATACCGGCAAGCTCAAGGGCTTCCAGAATAGCATTTCCAATTTGCCCTTTTTCCGTGATTTGCAGCTTCTCAGGGTGTGCTACATGGGTACTAACAGAGGCTACCAACTCTCCGGCTTTGCTGCGTAACCCATCTTTGGGATGGCTAAAACTGATAAAAATGCTTTTACTGCCTATCACGGGAAGCCCTTCCGGAACATGCACCTGGTGGTACAACACACTTGGGGCAATCTCACCACTAAGCACTATCGACATCGTAAATGCTCCGTTTAGTTTCTCCGAGGGCATTATATATGGCTGTAATCTCTTTTTTATACTTTTGTCTGAGAACAGTTCCTGTGTATTGTTTAAAGGAATTCCGCTAATGACAAACCTACTAAAATAACTTCCTTTGCCTGTTGTAACTTTGTAGCCTTTTCTGAGGGATTCCACTATTTTAACCTGCTGTCCATACTTTATAGCTCCCCCATTTGAGATGATATAGGTTACTACTGGGTTCACCAGGTTTATCAGGCCGCCATCAACATAGTAATTACTGTACAAAGTATAACAAAGTGCAGTGGCACCAAACAACTCATTTACCTCGCCGGCATGGTTCTGTGCCGTTATCAGCAATTGCTCGTTCACAAAATCCACAAACAACTGGTTCTGGTGCAGACCATACTTTTCCAGTACATCCTGCATAGTGTTAAAAGCTGCCGGTAATAAATTAAATTGAGCGGCACGAATTCTGTATATGCTAAGTAGCAGGTCTTTAAAATTTGAAAACGGAAAACTACGCTGCTCTAGCGAGGTTCGCCATACTTGCCTGCTAACTTGGTAACAATGCTCCCAAAACTCCCGCTGTTTATACTTTCCAAACACACCTTCCGCCTCCGCAATCCACTCCTCCAGGTTGCCGTATCTGGTAATAGTTTGTCTGTTTGGCAAATGTATCTGCATGGGTGGCTCCAGCTTACGCACAGGTATATTCAGTTCAAGTTCGTTGAGTAGATAGCGCAGGGGCATATGATCATCTAAGCCAACCAGTGTAGTAGCTCCAGTCTCGAACCAGTAGCCTTTGCGCTTGTAAGATGTAGCACAGCCACCGGGGTATTTTGCCTGCTCCAATAAGCATACTTTTAGGCCGCGCTTCGTTAGCAAAGCCGCCGCCGTTAGCGCACCAAAACCTGAGCCTATAAGTATAACATCATAATCCATAGTTGCCGTTTAATTGTTACTCTAAACCAGAAGCAGCTATATTTGTTAGGGTTTAAAGCAAAGCAAAAGTATAAAATGGGAGAAAATCAGGTAATCAGTGTGTTAGGTTGTGGCTGGCTAGGCTTGCCCCTGGCAGAGCAGCTTGTAAGATCGGGCTATACTGTAAAGGGATCTACTACTTCTCCGGAAAAACTGGAGTTGCTGCAACAAAAAGGAATAGAACCATACCTGTTAAACCTCAGCGGGGAGAACCAGCAAATACATAGTATAAATCAGTTTCTGGAGGCTGATGTGCTGGTGCTAAACATACCGCCCAAACTACGATCTGACGGCGGAAAAGGCTACCTGCAACAAATGCATACGTTGGTAAAAGCACTGCTTGAATCAAGTATAACCCGTATACTTTTCGTCTCATCCACCTCCGTGTACCAAGACCTTAACCGTATTGTAACCGAAGAGGATATCAGCTTTACTGATGAACTGGAGCCGGATAACATGCTACTGCAGGCAGAGCGGCTTTTTCAGGAACGTGAAGACTTTGTGACGACAATTGTGCGCTTTGGCGGACTGGTGGGAGGCGACAGGCATCCAGGTCGTTTCCTGGCTGGAAAAAAACACCTGCCTAACGGCGATGCACCTGTGAACATGATTCACCTAGATGATTGTGTGGCTATACTTAGTCGCATTATAGAACAGGACAAATGGGGCCAGGTATACAATGCATGCGCCGACAGTCACCCGCTCCGAAAAGACTTTTTCCCGAAGGCAGCAGAAAACCTGGGCTTAGCACCACCCGAGTTCGACGACATGAAGGAAACACGCTTCAAGCTGATCAAAAGCCAAAAAATGAAGGACGACCTGGCCTACGTGTTCCTCCACCCCGACCCTATGTTTTTCTTTTAGTACATTTGTGTTTGATTGCTGGTTGCTGATTGTTAAAAATCACCTGATTAATGATCATGCCTGGCTCAGAAAAACTAAACGTTGCTTTTCCTGCTAAACCAGAACAACAATCACCAATTAACAATTTAACAATGAACATAATTGTAATAGGCGGCGGGGCGGCGGGCTTTTTTGGAGCAATAGCATGTGCGGAGGCAAACCCCAAAGCGCAGGTAACCTTACTCGAAAAATCGAACAAGCTACTTTCGAAGGTGCGCGTGTCTGGTGGTGGCCGTTGCAATGTTACGCATAACTGCTTTGTGCCTACAGTGTTTTCACAACACTACCCACGCGGGGCTAAACAGCTGAAAGAAGCCTTTAAGACCTTTGGCGCCACCGAAACTATTGCCTGGTTCGAGCAACGCGGCGTTAAGCTAAAAGCCGAAGCCGATGGACGCATGTTTCCCATTACCGACAACTCCGAGACAATTATCGACTGCCTGATGCGGGAATCAAAGCGTGTGGGTGTTGCAATTAAAACAAATACAGGCGTAGAAAAAATCGAGGCTCAAAGTATAAATAGAGACCAGCCTAGGTTTATACTTACCCTGAGCTATGGCCAAAGTATAAGCGCAGATAAAGTACTGGTGAGCACCGGGGGCAATCCAAAGTCGCAGAGCTATGATTGGCTGCGTGCCTTAGGCCATACGATACAGGAGCCTGTTCCGTCGCTTTTTACATTTAACGTACCCAACAATGCCTTAAAAGAGTTGATGGGCGTATCAGTTCCCAAAGCAAAAGTTCGTATCGCTGGACAGAAACTGGAGTATGAAGGTCCTTTGCTTATTACCCACTGGGGTTATAGCGGCCCGGCCGTACTAAAGCTTTCGGCCTGGGGAGCACGCCTGTTTCATGATCTGGGTTATACTTTTACGGCACTGATTAACTGGATACCGGAATACACTGAAGACACTTTGCGTGAACAACTGCAGCAGTACAGGCAGGCACACCCTAAAAAGGTAGTCAGTACCAATCCCTTATTTAACTTGCCACAGCGCCTCTGGAAAGCCTTAACCATACTTGCCGAAATTCCGGAAGATACCCGATGGGCCGAGTTACCTGGCAAAAATACAAACAAGCTTATTGAAGCACTTCATCGTGCCCCTTTCAGCGTTAAAGGCAAAACTACTTTTAAAGAGGAATTTGTAACCTGCGGCGGCATCGATCTGAGCCAGGTGAATATGAAAACCATGGAAAGCCGCCTGCAGCCAGGTTTATACTTCGCCGGCGAGGTGCTGGATATAGATGGAATCACGGGAGGTTTCAATTTTCAGGCTGCCTGGACCACCGGCTACCTGGCTGGTCAGGCAATTGCTGCATCTGTCTCTTAATCAGCATATAAATTCTTAGCAGGCAACAAATTTTGTCTTATATCAGTACATCTGCATATTAAAAGACAAAATTTTAAAACTATGGAAAGTAATAAGGAAGTATTTTCAACAGTACACCACCTGATAGAACGCTGCAAAGACGGAGCAAAAGGCTATAAAACTGCTTCTGAAGATGTAGAAGACAAAGACCTGAAAGACCTCTTTAAAAAGTATGCGGTGCAGCGCGACAGCATGATAACTGAGTTGCAGGACCAGCTGCATAAAATGGGTCATACCGATTCGGAGTCGAGCTCTATCGAAGGTACCATTCACCGTGCCTGGATAGACCTGAAATCTGCCATTACGTCTAAAGACCGCGCGCGCGTGCTTGAAGAATGTGAGCGTGGCGAGGATTATGCCGTAAGCGCTTACCAGGATGCTTTGAAAAAGGATTTGCCCGGACAGCTTAAGGCAATTGTAGAACAGCAATATAACGACGTGAAAAACGCACATGATCACATCCGCTCACTGCGCGATGCTGCTAAAAGCGCTTAACATTACATAGGTTGATGATAAATTAAGGAAAGGAGCTTCGGCTCCTTTTTTTGTGGACCGGAGATTAAGGGGATTAGGACCACAAATTAATGGAGATTAGATTGATTGGTGGGATTTCTTCAGAGCTGGACCCAACTATTCATTTTATTGTTACAAAATCCCAGGCCTCAAACAGCAAAAGATCTTCCATAGACCTCGCAGTGTCCAGAGGTTATGCGAGTGTCTGGCATATCATCCTAATGCTAACAATAAAATACGCGAGTATGGAGACTCTAATACACTCAAAGGCACGAGTTGGATACCTGCGCCAGATATACTAACCACCTATATTAATAAGGACTGCCCTAGCCCTAAAATGCAACAAGAGTGAAATCCGTCTGATCTCACTCTTGTTATATCTAACTGCGTAAACAGTCAGCTTAATCTTCCAACCTTTTTATGATACTCCTTTTACGCCCCGTGTAGCGGTTAGTTACGAAACATTGAAAATAATTTCAACTATTTTATAAAGACCTGTAAAACAGTATAAAACAAAAAGGCTGACGTTTCAAGTCAGCCTTTTCTAACAATTTTATGAGCTTTTACACTCAAAGCTTGTATGATATTATTTACGCCTGATTAAAGGCAAGGTTACAATTTTAGAAGCAAATTAGAATCTTCTCTTTCTGAAGCCACCGCGGTCGCCTCCTCTTTCTCCGCCTCTGTCGCCACCACGATCGCCTCTTCCGAAACCACCGCGATCACCGCCTCTGTCACCGCCACGATCGCCGCCAAAGCCTCTGTCTCCACCGCGATCGCCTCTGCCGTAGCCGCCACGATCACGGTCTCTGAAAGAGCCGCCACCGCCACCGCTTCTGCGTCTTTCGCCGCCGCCTGAGCGTCCTTCAAATCCGAAGTCTTCTCCGCCGCCTTCTTTAGGCCCAGAGCCTTTCTTCTGCGATTTCTCTACAACAATAGAGCGGCCTTCGTACTCAATGCGGTTTACGCTTGCTACGATCTCCGCAGTATACTCTGTTGGTACCTCTACAAAGCTAAACTTGTCATACAGGTCGATGTCTCCAACACGTCCTTCCGGAATGCTTGAGTTCTGTGCTAACAAGTCGATCAAATCACGTGGGTGAACTCTGTCTTTCTTACCAATGGTAATAAACAGACGGTCCATACCTTCTTTGGTAGCAGAAAGGCTTTTCTCAGCCTCAGCGCCTTTTTCCTTAACTTTCTGCTCTTTCAGGCTCATTTTGAGAAGCGCTGCAGCCACATCAAGTGTAGTATAACCCTCTGTCTCGTTCACAAAACGCTCAATACGCGCAATGTGCTTTGCCAGGTGGCCTTTCTCCAATACTTCCTTCACTTTGTCGAAGAAAATATTAGTGCGAATCTCATTTACATCTTCCATAGATGGAACCTGCTGTAAAACGATCTTCGCCTTTGTATAGCGCATGATGTCTTTCAGCTTGTACCCGTCTGTACGGCCACCTACAAAAGAGAAAGCCTTACCAGACTTACCGGCACGGCCTGTACGGCCAATACGGTGTACATAAGATTCTTCGTCCTGCGGAAGGTCATAGTTAAATACAGCCTCTACGTTTTCAACGTCAAGACCACGAGCCGCTACGTCAGTAGCCACCAGTATCTCCAGCGTACCGTTACGGAATTTGCCCATCACGTTAGAGCGCTGGTTCTGGTTTAGGTCACCGTGGAGTGCATCGGCAAAATAACCGCGTGCCTGCAAACCCGAAACCAAATCATCCACCATACGCTTGGTATTACAGAAGATGATGGCCGATTTAAGGTTATACATGTCCAGTAAGCGCGAAAGCACTTCCTGCTTCATGTTATTTCTAACCTCGAAGTAGAACTGATCAATGTTGCTAACAGTAAGCTCCTGGTGTACTACTTTTACCAATACCGGATCTGTCTGATAACGCTTGGTCATCTCCATGATCGGCTTTGACATAGTAGCTGAGAAGAAGATTGTCTGACGATCTTCCGGGATACGCTCCAATACATACTCGATATCTTCACGGAAGCCCATGTCAAGCATTTCGTCCGCTTCGTCAAGTATGATCTTTCTTACGTTGTCTAGTACCAGTGTACCACGGTTAATGTGGTCCATCACTCGGCCTGGCGTACCGATCACGATCTGCACACCCTGCTTAAGAGCACGCAGCTGACGGTCGTAGCTCTGGCCACCATAAATAGGCACCACGCTGATACCAGTTTTATACTTTGCCAGCTTCTGGATTTCTCCGGATACCTGGATAGCCAACTCACGCGTTGGGCAAAGTATAAGCGCTTGCACGCTTCTGTTATTTGTATCGATGCTTTCAATGGTAGGAATACCAAAGGCAGCTGTTTTACCAGTACCTGTCTGGGCCTGGCCGATAATGTCTTTTCCTTCTAATACAACCGGGATTGCTGCTGTCTGGATGGGAGAGGCTTCTTCGAAACCCATGTCTGCGATTGCTCGCTGAACTTCCGGCGATAGCGGAAGCTCATCAAATCTGATTTTGTTCATCTAATTACTACTAACTTTTTTGTTATGACACATCTGGAGGCAGTCTGCTTATCAACCTATCTCTACGTAGAGAGCGACACGAAAAACTAAAAACAACTAGGTTTTGCCAACAGATGGTGTTCCAGTTATACAGTAATCAGACCGTATCCAAATCGGGCGCAAAGGTACGAATATTTATTATACTAAACTATTTTATTTGAAAACAGTATATCGGCATAACATAATACTACCCTCACCTCAAGAATAGGTACGTTTACTTATAAATTAAGATATTTTGATTTAACTAATATTAATTTTTTATTTTTATGAAAATAATTAAATAAATTATTAGAATAGGTAACTTAAATATAGTTCACACGTTATATTCAACAATTCACCCTTAGAAACAGTGCGTTTACCATATATAGTGTTTTCGGATGTATACTAATTTGAATTGCACCGTAGATACACAAAACAGAACCTGAACCCAACTAATGCTATACCCTTATGCCCAAATAGTCTAACCACTACTCCCGCCACTACTACTAACCTTAAAATATCCGTGTGACAAGTCTTATTTACCTAAGCTAATGAGAAGCAGGCCCCAAGCCTGAAAAGCTAGTTAAATAAACCTTAAACCCTTTAGTCTCATTTTTTTATGTTACACTTTTCCAAAATTTCAACTCAAGGCAAAGATTTTAACCTAATAGCCTCCGGTGCATTAGCATTTAAAATTCACAACAAGATCCTCAAGGATGAGTGCTTTCAGCAAGGCACTAAAATAACCCGCAACATGCTGCTAGGCAGCATGCCTGCCCGCTCAGCAAATTCTCAGCAGAAGAAAGTGTTTTTTGTGATCATATCAGACCTCGACAAGATGAACATTGAGTCGTTGTGCCAGATGGTGAAAGAAGAGAGAGCGAAAGGCAGCTACGCCGTGTGCCAGGTAATACCAGTATACTATAACGAGCCTTCTTTTAAAGCTTTAAAAATGCTTCGCCAGAATTTTGACGAAGTAATGGAGCTAAGCAAATTTAATCTGGGCAGCAGCAAGGCGCTACTTAGCCCGGAGCAACAGCACTGTATTATCACAGACTACTCTGTATCAATGGCGCGTATCATGTACCATGTGTGCGTTAACGATTTTGCATCGCAGCAGAAGCAGGAAGTTAAAGTAGCTGAGCCTGCATTTGCATAGATAGCTACTCATTAACTATAAAACCAGCAAGCCCTTCCCTGCACAGGAAGGGCTTGCTGGTTTATTTCCCAGGCTTTTGAAGTGGTTTTACTTCCTGCTATTCTTTCTATTTAACTTTATTCCTCAGTCTTACTTGTCTATTGTTTCACCTTTGGCTTTGGTGTGCTCAAGGCCGCAAGGCCTCGTCTTTTCGCATCGCGCTGTCTATCTTTCCTTTGCTCCTTCGTCGCAATGCCTCGCTCACGCTCATCACCGGAAACCTAGAAGGCGCTCAACGCAAAGACTGGGATGGACACTTCTTTGCTAGCGGTTTTTGCAAATGTGATATAGTATAAATATCTTTTAATGCTATAAAACGACGGCCTTTGCCAGGTGCATAAATGACGGTCCACTGTTCGAGCGTTCAGCGAGTTTGGAGCGTCTTGACTTTTTTGCCTACTTTTTGTGTCAAGACAAAAAGTAGGGCCCAGCCGGCGAGGCGAAAAACTGCTAAAAGCAACAGTCTGATAATAATAAAAACACATCTATTTAAAAAGTCAATACGGACCAACATAATTATCTCTCACAAAATCTTTCAAAGTATAACTTGTGCAAAGCAGCTACTAAACTGTATCTTTAAGGTATAAACACCTGCATATGCCTTCTGTATTCAAGATATACTCCTCCTCTGCCGGCTCCGGTAAAACCTACCATCTTACCAAGGAATACCTGAAACTGGCTCTCCATACTTCAGACCCGGACTATTACCGCTCTATACTTGCCATTACATTCACCAACGATGCCGCCGCTGAGATGAAGGAGCGTATACTTGGTGCCTTGCGCAATTTTAACGATAACAGCATATCAGAAAAGGAAAAAGCCAAGAGTGAGCACCTGCTGCAAAGTATAACAGCGGATTTACAGCAGGAATACCTTGAAGAAAACCTGGACGTAGAAGAGGTGCGCCGACGTGCAGCCAATCTGTTCCGCCAGATACTATATAACTACTCCGACTTCAGCGTCAGCACCATCGACAGCTTTGTGAACAAGATCGTGCAGGCCTTTACCCGAGAACTGAACATCCCGCATAATTTTGAAGTAGACCTGGACTCTAATTCTCTGCTGAGCACTGCTGTTTCGCTGCTGCTGGATAAGGTAAGTGATGCCAAGGACGATATGCTGTCGCAAACGCTGGAGCAGTATGTATTGGAGAAAGCCCGCGAAGGTAAAAGCTGGACTTTACTGGCCGACGACCTGATGGACTTTGCCCGAAACCTGCTTAACGAGCAAGTGTACGAAGCCATTACCGACATTCAGCAACTGAGCCTGGAGGATTTTAAGCTGGTGCGTGAGCAGTTGTTTGAGGCAAAGCAAAAGATTGAAGATGTAGTGCAGGAAGCTGGCATGCAGGGACTAAAGCTAATCGAAAACGCCGACCTCTCCCCTGCCGATTTCTACCAGGGCAACCGTGGAATATGGAGCTACTTTAACAAATTCTCACAGAAGGATATCGACCTGAACTACGGCAACAACTACGCCCGCCAAAGCATAGAAGACGACAAATGGTACGCCGGCAAGGCAAGCGCTTATACCAAAAGCCAGATCGATAGTATAAAGCAGCCGCTCACCGACCTGTACTACCATATCGAAAGTATAAAAGAGCATTATGCCGGCACTTATACGTTGATCCAACAGATCGTACCGCACCTGTACAAAGTATCGGTACTGAACGAGCTGGAGAAGTGCCTGCAGGAGATAAAGCTGGATCGCAACACTGTACATATTTCGGAGTTCAACAAGCGTATTATCGATATTGTACTGCAGGAGCCGGTGCCCTTTATCTATGAGCGACTCGGCGAAAAGTATAACCACATCCTGATCGATGAGTTTCAAGATACCTCGGTGCTGCAATGGAATAACTTGTTGCCGCTAGTAGATAATGCCCTTGCCTCCGGACATTTCAGTATGGTGGTAGGCGATGCGAAACAGGCGATTTACCGATGGCGTGGCGGCGAAATGGAGCAGATTCTGCACCTGTACAAGCAAAGCACCAAGCAGCTGTATGAAAACCGCCGCCATGGTCCGTTAATTAAAGAACGTTACGAATCAGTAGACCAGGCACTTGAGCCGGCAAACCTTAAAACCAACTACCGCAGCCGCTCCGAGATCATCGACTTTAACAATGAGTTGTTTTCATTCATCAGCGAAGGGCACAAGGATTTTGGCATGTTCACGTCTATCTACGACGAAGACTTTAAGCAACAGGTACCGGAAGGTAGCCAGAACAACGGCGGTCAGATACAGGTACTTTTTACCCACGACGACGACCTGAACTACAAGTATGACCTGAACAACTGCCACCGCACCGACGAGCTGTATGAGGGCTATGCACACGAGAAAGCCCTTACCTACGACGAGAGCACACTGAATATGGTGCTGCAGTTGGTTACCGAAGCGATGGCAGAAGGCTATGAGCTAAAAGACATGGCCATACTTTGCCGCACCAACGTCAAGAGCAAGCTCATCGCTAATTTCCTTAAAGAGCGTAAGTATGACATCATCTCACAGGACTCGCTCTCGCTTCAGTTTGCCGAGGTAATTAACCTCATCGTGGCCATGTTCCGGGTGTTTAACCGGCCCAATGACTCGCTGGCAAAGTCTGAAGCTTTATACCTGGTTTGTAAAGTGGCGCTGGGTGTGATACCGGATGTGGAGATGACCAAAACCATTGCCGACATTGCCAACGAAAAAGAGAATCAGTCTTTCTTCGATCAGCTGCGCGTGTTTGGCTTTGATGTACAGGAACGTGAAACCGGAAACCTGTCTATCTACGAATTAACCGAAAAGCTTATCCGCGTCTTTAATTTGTTGGGCAAGAACAATGAGAGTGAGTATCTTTTCCGATTCCTTGACCTGGTGCTGGAGTATAGCCTGAAGCATAGCAATAACCTGAACAACTTTTTGGCCTACTGGGATGTGCAAAAGGACAAGCTAAGTATAAACACACCCAAAGACCGCAACGCCATTACCATCACCAGCATTCACAAGTCCAAAGGGCTTGCCTACCCTATCGTGATCATACCTTTTGCCGACTGGAGCACAGAGCCAAAACGTGGTTCGCTGATGTGGAGCCATTTGCCGGAAGAAATAAGCGTAACAGGCAAGCTGCGCAGCGTGGCAGTAAACATAAGCTCTAAACTGGAGAACACCATACTTACAGATCAGTACTCCACCGAAATAGAGAAAACCTTTATCGAAAACCTGAACATGCTGTATGTTGCCCTTACCCGCCCCATTGACAGGTTATACTTAGTAGGCAACGCCAAAGACCTGCTGGAAGAACGCAAAGCACCGAAACTGGACGGGCAGGCAAAAAACGTGAGCCATTTGCTGTATCGTTATCTAGTGCACAAAAGTATGTGGGAGTTTGGCAGGCATTGTTACCAGTTGGCAAAAGGCAACCCACAGGTGCGGCATAACAAATTGGATATCAGCCATACCTATACGTTGGAGCATTTGGTGGCAACAGACTGGGAGCAGCGCCTCAAAATTAAACAGCACGCCAACAACGTGTTCGACTTTGAAACGCAGACAAAACAACGGCAGCAAAACCGCAAGCTGCACTTTGCCCTTGCACGTATTGCCTTTGCCTCTGAACTGGAAAAAGTACTTCGGCAAATGGTGTACGAAGGCATTATAAGCGAACGGGAAAAGCCTGAACTGCGTAATAAGCTGTCGGAAGTGCTTAACCATAAAGACTTAGCCAGGTACTTTACAAAGGATGTAGTGGTGGAGCATGAGAAGGAAGTGCTGGACGCCAGGGCTTACCTGTTTAAACCAGACCGCATTGTATTTGAGGGAGATGCTGTGGTGCTGATAGAGTTTAAAACGCCTCCGCCAGAGCCGGAACACCGAAACAAGCTGGATCATTATGCTGTGCGGTTCAGGCAACTGGGCTATAAAAAAGTTAAATGCGTACTCTATTATTTTGATACACAGCAGGTACTAACATGGGCATATGGAGAAAAACCGGCTGCGCAACTTGGCCTCGCTTTGTAAACGTTAAAGCAACGCAGATAAAAGTATAAGTCTTATTAGCTAATGATACTCAAAAGGCGTTCAAATTAAAACTTACCTGAACAGGCAGTTTAAATTGTCCTTCCCGGGTATTAAATACTTTAACAAATAAAGGTAACTGCTTAGCAAAGCATTATGCAAAATTACAAAAACCTGAAGGTTGATCTTTCCAACTGCGATAAAGAACCCATACATATCATCGGAAGAATTCAGCCTCACGGGTTTATGCTGATTTTGGATAGAAGCACATTGGAGGTAGTGCAGGTAAGCGAAAATATTGGCGACTTTCTGGATACTACACCGGCTAACCTGTTAGGTAAAACACTTGCTCATATTATTTCTGATGCAGAATATGCTACACTTGTTAATCAGGTGTACATCGAAAACCCTTTGAACCCACAAGCAGTTACACTGCAGCAAAGAAGTTTTTTCGGGTTTATACATTTTAGCGAAAATAAACTGGTGCTGGAGTGCGAACCCTTAGCGGTTTCTGCAACTGAAAACAGGCTCGAGAACGCCCTCAGTTTTTCGCAGTTCCAAACGGAGTTAAATGCATTACCTTCTTTTATGGAACAGACCTTTGCCCTGGTTAATTACGTGCAGCGCCTGCTTGATTACGACCGGGTAATGCTTTACGTTTTTGACCAAGACTGGCATGGCGAAGTAATCGCTGAAAGGGTAAAACCTGGCGTACACTCTTATCTGCACCACCATTTTCCGGCCACCGATATACCGGCCCAGGCCCGGGAACTGCTCCTTAAGAAATGCGTTCGACAGATACCGGATGTGCATGCTACCGCCGTAGACATTGTTCCATACTTTGATCCTGCCACAAATGCACCTACCAACATCATTCAGTCAGAGTTAAGGAATCCATCCGAAATACACCTGGAGTACCTCAGGAACATGGATGTAGGTGCCACGCTCTCCGTTTCTGTTATTGTGCAAGGTAAACTCTGGGGCATTATTGCGTGCCAGCATCAAACAGCCAGGTTCATTAACTTCTGGAAGCGCCAGACTTGCCTGGTTACGGCCATTACATTTGCCAACACAGTACTTGCCAACCAGGAAAAAACAGACCAGCAGGTGATAGCAAAGTACAAGGCTGCAGAAGTAAGACTAATAGAACAGACAAAAGCTGCCGGCGATTTCAGGCAGGGGCTGTTTAACGAAACCATAAACCTGCTGCACCTTACCGAGGGGCACGGTGCTGCCATGTACCTAAACGGTAGCCTGACTACGATCGGCAAAACTCCTGAGCCAAGCGAGCTAATGGAAATACTGGAATGGCTGTCTGAAAGAGAAATAAACCAGGTTACATCTACCCGAGAGCTTTCCAGGTATTTGCCCGATGCCGTAAACTACCGCAGCGTTGCCAGTGGTGTTCTGGCCATCGAAATCTCAAAGTATAATAAGGAGTTTATACTTTTCTTTAAGCCAGAAATCTACGAAACCAGGATCTGGGCCGGCAACCCCGAAAAACCTGTAATAGCTGGTAACACTTACATACATCCCCGCGAGTCGTTTAGTCACTGGGAAGATATAGTGCGCGGCAAATCATTGCCCTGGTCTTTGAGCGATATAACTATTGCACAGATTTTACAAAAAGACATTATTGCCCTGCTGATGCAAAAACAGGCCATGCTATTGAAAGAGTTGAATGAAGAACTAAACGCATCGGCGGAGGAACTGCAACTCAAGAACAGAAAACTGGAAGACTTCGCTCAGATCATTGCACATAACCTGCGCTCTCCGATGAGCAACATCCGGGGTTTATACGACCTTTACAAAGCAGAGCCCAGTCCTGAAACAGGTGTAGAAGTTATGGACCGCATGAGCAAAATGATTGACAACATGTCTGCCACCATAGACGACCTCAATCTGGTGCTTCGCTCTGCTGTAAAGCAGGAGTTGGCAAAAGAGGCTGTACCTATTGCTGAACTGATACAGAAAGAAAAGCAGAACCTGCAGGCAACCATCCAGACAACAAACGCACAGATTCATACCGACCTGAAAGTTCCTGTACTTCATGTACCCAAAGTATACCTCCAAAGTATACTGCACAACCTGCTGTCTAATGCCTTAAAGTATAGCGCTGAAAACAGGCAACCTGAAATTATGGTAAGATCCTGGGTCGCTGAAGATCAGGTCTATCTTACAGTTTCCGACAATGGCTTAGGCATAGACCTGGACAAAGTGCAGTCTAAAATGTTTGGGCTGTACAATACCTTTCACCGCAACAAAGACTCTAAAGGCATTGGCTTATACTTAACCAAAACGCAGGCAGACCTGATAGGCGGTAAAATTGGGGTAGAGAGCACGGTAAATAAAGGCACTACTTTTACCATCAGCTTTCCGGCCAGCGTTGCCATCACATGAGCTTATACTTTGCGCTGAAGGCTGGTTTATTACAGGCTTTTTTTAAGCAAATAATTTTCCGTTTTAACATCTCTTTTATGCTTACCTTAGCCATAAAGTATACTATCCTATTCTGAGGTAGCAGCTCCTATCAAAGTATAAACTTTTATAATACATTAGTTTTCAAATCCTGTTTTTAGGAATTGATTAAAGGGAAGCCACATGGAACAACGTTTAACACTTATTACTGTCGGTGTAAAAAACCTGCAGCGCTCACGCGACTTTTACCTGAATGTGTTCGGTTGGACACCAACAGAAAGCAGCACAGAAGGAATAGTTTTCTTTCAACTGAACGGTATACAGCTGGCCCTTTTCCCGCAGGAGTCGCTGGCAGACGATGCAGGCGTTGATCCGGAAGGCAGCGGTTTTAGACGTTACTCGCTGGCACATAATGTGCGATCGGAGCAGGAAGTAAACGAATTAGTGGCGCAGCTGGAGGAAAAAGGCGCCCGAGTGGTTAAGCGTCCTGAGAAAGTATTCTGGGGCGGCTACAGCGGCTACATCTCCGATCCGGATGATAACCTGTGGGAAATCGCCTATAACCCGTTCCTGCCAATGGATGATCATGGGAATACGAAGATGCCGTCGATACATTAAGGATCAGGATTTACAGGATTAAAGGATGGACAGGATGAACTACACTTAAATTCTAAAATCATACAGTGAGAATTCTTTATTAAAGCATCTTTGTACCTGCGAGAAAGTTAAACCTACTTTTTCTTAACAATGGATTTATATCTGGTTTTATTAAACGCCGGCTCTTCTATGATGATGTTGGGGTTTTATCACTTACTGTTCATGAATGCTGTTATAGGGCTTGTTGAAAGTGGACTTTTAATAAAGTTTGAAACTGCTAACAGAACTTGGCTTATAATTCTGGCTAATTATATCTCAATGGTTGCTGGACTCTTCTTTGTCGCCCCATTTACGGCAGATTGGGTTGGCAATTCTGACTTTTGGAGTAACAATACAAACTATGGAGAATATCAGATGCAAGGATTCTTCTTCGGCATGTTTATGGCTTTCCTCGCTACAATTTTAGTTGAGCTGCCTTTCTTTTTTGTTGCCATACGTGAGAAATATAGTTGGCCGAAAATCATTCGCTTAACAGTTAAAGTTAATGGAATTACTTATGTAATTATGCTCTTAATTTACTTCCTTGTTAACTTGCAAGGAAGTAAGTGGTAGAATAAAATTTATAGATAAAAAGGTACATCAGTTGGCTTGTAAACACTCCTGTTTTAAGATATACCTACAAGAAATTATTAGACATTTATAGGTAATCCAGTCCATCCATTAATCCTGATCACTCACTCAAAACTAAATTACCCAAGTGCAAACCTTCCTGGAGCTAACGGCCAAATACATTTACGAAAAGTACAAAGAGAACATCAGCGACCTGTGCATTGTGCTACCATCCAGGCGTGCGAGTTTTTTCTTTAAAACTGCTTTGGCACAGGCTGCACCGGAGCCTATCTGGTCGCCGGAAGTATACTCCATGGAGGACTTTATTCGGAAGCTGGCCAAAACGGATGTGGTGGAGCCGATCAACCTGCAGCTGGAGCTGTACGACCTGATGCGCGAGCAGGACCCGAACCTCGATTTTGATCAGTTTGTAACCTGGGCCGGTACTTTACTGGACGACTTCAGCCGCATAGACCAGAATTTAGTTGACACCGGAAAACTGTTTGATTACCTGAGCGAAGCAAAGGCATTGGAGCGTTGGGACCCAAAGTTTCTGGGCAAAGATATCTCTCCTACTTTAAAGAAATACTTCAGCCTTTGGGACAACATCGAGAAAACATATCACAACCTGCAGCAGCGACTGTTCCAGAATAAGCAGGCTTACACAGGAATGGCTTTCCGCAAAGTAGCCCGCGACATAGAAAGTATAGCCAAATCAGGTGAGTGCCTGCAGTTTATTTTTATCGGCCTTAACAGCCTGACCGCATCCGAAGAAAAGATCATCAAAACACTACTGAAGCACGACAAGGCAGAGGTACTGTTCGACAGCGATGATTTTTACATGGACGAGAACACGCCAAACCGCGCCGGCAGCTTTTTGCGAAAGTATAAAAGCACCTGGAAACTACCGGAATGGCACTGGCAGCAAAACCTGTTGCTGACGGATGAAAAGGAGATAAACGTAATTGGCGTAGCCAATGCCAGCATGCAAGGCAAACTGGCAGGCCAGCTGTTGCAGGAAATACGCGAAAAAGACAAGCACGCACAGGTAGCTATTGTACTACCCGACGAAACCCTGCTTTTGCCGGTGCTGCACTCCATTCCCGACGAGATTCCAACTTATAACGTAACCATGGGTCTGAGCTTTAAGGGCACCCCTCTGTTTAACCTGGTAGACCTGCTCTTTGAGGTGCACTTGACCGGGGTAACGCAACTGCATGATTCCGGCTACAAAGTGCACCAGTACCACCATCTGTCGGTTACTAAACTGCTCACGCACCCATTTATCCGGAGGTATGAGTTATACTTGAATGATGATCCGGGGCAGGCAAAGTATCATGGCATGATACAGCAGGTGCTGGAGAAGATGGTACAGGAGAATAAAGTGCTGATACGGGCAGAGGAATTGCTTGAGCTAAGTAACCACCACCCGCTTTTCGAGATTTTGTTCAAGAGCTGGCGCGATTGCGATGACATCATCGAGTCGATGTACCTGCTTATTGAACTGCTGCGCGAAGTATACAGCCATGGCCGCAACACCATCGAAACAGAGTACCTGTACATATTTTATACTTTAGTAAAACGCCTCGACACCATTTTTGACTGCCGCGAGCAAAAAATATCGGTGCGCAGCTTCAAGAAGTTTTTATACGAACTGATCGGGCAAACCAGGCTGCCCTTTAGCGGCGAGCCTATATCCGAAGTGCAGATAATGGGTATGCTCGAAACCCGTGCACTGGACTTTGAGAACCTGATTATACTTTCGGTAAACGAGAACGTATTGCCGGCACCAAAGCGCCACGAGTCGCTGATGCCTTATGATGTGCTGCGCCAGTTTGGTTTGCCAACTTACGCCGAGAACGAAGGCTCGATGGCGTATAACTTTTACCGCCTGCTGCAGCGTGCTAAGCGGGTAAACCTGCTGTATGTATTGCCATCTGATACGTATGGTTCTGGCGAGAAGAGCCGCTTTATACTTCAACTGCAAAACGACCTGGCGCTGCGCAACCCGCGCATCACCTTCCGCGACATGACAGCCGCAGTGGAGCAGGAACAGACACGCAAGTATGAAGAGGATATCCTGATAGAGAAATCCCCGGAAACCATTGCCCAACTTAAGAAAGAGCTGGAGCGTGGCCTCTACCCTTCGCACATGAACATGTACATAAACTGTTCGCTGCAATACTACTTTGCCCGAATCGCTAAAATGCAGGAGATAGACGAGGTAGAAGAGCAGTTAGGTGCTGATCAGTTTGGTACTATTGTGCACCAGGTGCTGGAAGATTTCTTTAAACCCCATGTGCAAAGCGGTGAGCCTATACAAGCTGAACATGTTGAACAGATGCTGCAGGCCTTACCCGCCAAAACCAAAGCAGAGTTTAGTAAAGTAACCCAAGGTGCAAAGCCAGAGCGCGGCATGAACTACCTGCTCTACAAAGTAGCCATAGAGGTGCTGGAGAAATACCTGCAAAAGCTAAAAGCCTCAGATGAACTGCCGCTGTATGTATTGCGCCTCGAAGATACGTTAGATGCCATACTCCCAGTGCAGGTAAACGGCGAAACGCTGCAGGTACGCATAGCTGGCAAAGCCGACAGGATAGACCTAACCGGCCATGAGTTGCGCGTAATTGACTATAAAACAGGTAAGGTAGAGCAGAACCAGCTCCGCATTAAACCCGAAGATGTAGGACTGCACTTTTTAACAGATGCCAAGTATGGAAAAGCCCGCCAGTTGTGGTTGTACGAATACATTTTGCACCGCACCCTGCAACGCGAACCAGAGAAAATTCTGCACAACGCACAGCATGTTTCTCCGCTAAATATAGATCCAAAATCAGGCATCATCTCGTTCCGTAACCTGGACCCGGGAGTGCTGTCTTCGGAGTTTAATTTTATGGAGGCAACCGGAAAAGACTTTATTCCAGCCTCTGAGCAACTACTATCCGACTTCGTTAACAGCATGCTTGACCCTGCAGAACCCATAAAAAAGACGCAGGATCTTGATGTGTGCCAGTGGTGCGCCTACCGGGGAATTTGTGCGCGCTAAGACCAGTGATTAGGGAGATTAGAATTGATTTCATAGACTTCTGTTATAGCGTGTAACAGAGCTACAGTACAAGATAAGGCTACACAAAAGAAGAAGCTTACCCAAAATATATTTGAAGCTTCTTTTTGTTCTTGCCCTTATGTTGGATTACCGCTTCACCTTTCTGAAATCGTAAGCCAATAGGTTTTGTATAGCATTGCGGTGCGCATCAGTTGCCATACTTTGTGCTCCTTTGTCTACCATGTCATCTGTGCCAATAAGCAACTGTCGCTTTATATTATCGGGGTCTTTTTCTCTTGAGAAGTAAAGCGCCACATAGTCTACCTTTCCGAAATACCCTTCCCTGCCCATTCCCATAGAGGTAAGAACGGTATTCAGTTTATCAACTGCACCAGGTTCTGATACATCAGCAAAAGCAAAGTATTTAAATGGGCCGTCCTGCTCCATTTTATGTTTGTCAAACTGCTTTTTTATTGCCTGCTCAAATTGCTGAACGTGTTGCTGATCTTCAAAATGATATAGTAAAACGAAATTGTTCATAAAGTTAAGTTGTTTGTTTTCATTGGCTTAGTATTAATTTAAAATACGTCTTCAAAACACATTTGTTAAAGCAACTGGTTTGATCAAAGTAACTCTTAAAAGCTGCCTCAGGATAAAATCAAACTACATACAATAAGGTTTGGTCTGCATGGTTCGAGTGCAGATGATTGTCCTTTTATAGTGAATAATGGTAATAAAGAAGTTAAGTCGCCGTTTTTACTTTCATCCGTCCTTCATTTTTAGTAATATCGCTTTACCCAAGTTCGTTATCTCAAAAAAATATCGTTTTGCGCATACTTGTTTTACCCTTATTATGCATACTCTTTACGGTGCAGGCATTTGCCCAAACCACTATGCTGCGCGTGGTGGCCCAGCAAGGTGATGGCATTTATACATTGCTGAGGCGGCACGGCATTTCTTCATCAAAACTTTCAGACTTTATTGATTTAAACAAGGACAACTTAGGAGAAAACAACAGCCTGTACGCAGGCAGAACCTATATATTACCCGGTAAATCTGATATTGCTGCCTCTACTACTTCAGTTTCCTCTTCTAAACTGATAGAGGCATCATCCAAAGTACGCCACGTGCCCCTATTTGGTGAAAAGTATGAACGCGTAGAGATACTGGACCAAAAACTAAAGGGTGCTGTGTATTATCTTGTTAGCGGACATGGCGGCCCAGACCCCGGCGCTGTAGGCAAGTACGGCCCATACGACTTGGCAGAAGACGAATATGCCTATGATGTAACCATACGTTTGGCTCGCCGCCTGATGGAGCACGGAGCAGTTGTTTACATGATCATTCAGGATAAAAAAGACGGCATCCGGGATGATAATATCCTGAAGATGGACCGTGACGAAGTAAACTATAACGGACAGCCTATTTCCAGAAGTCAGGTACAGCGCCTGCGGCAGCGTGTAAACTCCATCAATTCGCTTTACGCTAAACATAAAGGTGCTTACCAGCGCATGCTAACACTGCATATAGACAGCCGCAGCGAGCGCAAGAACATCGATGTGTTCTTTTACCATCACGAGAACAGCGCTGATGGCAAAAAACTGGCCGAAACCATACACGAAACCTTTAATAACAAGTATAACCGCCATCAGCCAGAGCGCAGCTACTCAGGTACCGTGTCTCACCGCAGCAGCCTCTACGTGGTAAAATATAGCCACCCGCCTACTGTATTTATAGAACTGGGTAATATCCGCAATAACCTGGATCAGCGCCGTTTTGTTATACCCAACAACCGGCAGGCCTTAGCAAACTGGATTACAGAAGGCATTATTGCTGATTATAAGACAAAATAGTAACTGAGCACTTTTGCGTTGCTCCTTTTCGGGCCAGATACTTGCCTTTTTCCAAAATTGATATAACCAGTTTCTAACTGAGTTCCTCACGAAGGTAACCCACCACTTGTTGCAGGCCTCATGCCTGCTTAAGCACCTCTTATTATTTATAGCCAGTACCACTGTTTAGTATTTTCTAATACTAGTTTATACTATTAAAAATTAATTAAAGCATGTTCATTTATTCATTTAAAGTAACTATGAAGGCTTTTAAACGTTAAATAATTAACAGATAATCAATGACATACAAAATATATCAACTAACCCTAAACCTACAGACAATGAAACGACTACTTATACTCTTGATTTTATTATCAATTACAGGTTATACTGCCTTTGCCCAGATAACTGATGAAATAAGGGAACGAAGGCCACAGACTACAGCTCCGGTTTCTTCTGAAGCGGTACGGGAAGGCAACTGGATTATTGGTGCCAATATTGCCAATATCGGTATGAACTTTAAGTCAGACTTCTTTACTTTAAACATAAATCCAAGAGCAGGTTATTTTATAAGCGATAATGCAGCGATAGGTACAGAAGTACAGTTAGGTTTAGACGTGTACGATGGCGGTGAAACTTTCCGCTATGGTTTAACCCCGTTTGTTCGCTATTACTTTCCAGAGGGTGCTGCACCTACACACCGTTGGTTTGGCGAAGCAGTAGCTGGTATAGCTGGTAGCTCAGAAGAAGACAGCGAAGGTGATTCTGTATTTTCAACTGTGTTGGGCCTGAGAGCAGGATATGCCCACTTTGTGGCACAAAATGTGGCTTTAGAAGGTATATTAGGATACACCCGAACCAGTGCCGACATTTCGGTAGGTAGCGGTTCTTCCGGCCTTAATCTTGCGCTTGGCTTACAGATATATCTCCCATCACGAGGTAGATAGAATATATAAATGAGTATAAGAAAGGGCTGCTATGCTGTATAGTAGCTTTTTTCTTATGTAATCGCTTCACTATCTTCTTTTACCAAGGCCCTGCATAATAACATTGAACTTAATCCTGGCTGTCGTTTACATTTTTAGTATGCAATAGGTAACTTTAAACTATTGTTTCAGACCTCACCACATACTACTATGGAAACCACTCAAACTACTTTTGAGACAGCTGAACTTATACTTGTTCCGCTCACAAAAGAGCAAATAGAGAATTTCAACGAAAATCCTGAAAAGATCACCGCAGAACTGGGCGTACGGGATAGCATACTTTTTAACCCAAAACAGCTACAGGACCTGAACACCAACTACATTTTGCCGAGGCTGCAGGAATGCTCCCCCGAAAACGAAGTATACTGCACACGATGGCTGGCCATCTCTAAAACCAAGAACCGTGTAGTTGCCGATTTCCTGATCAAGAAAGGACCGGACGCTGAGGGTGAAGTAGAGATAGGCTATGGTGTTTATCCCAACCACGAAGGCAAAGGCTGGATGACAAAAGTAGTGGCTGGTTTTCTGCAGTGGGCACAGGAGCAACCTCGCATTAAAATAGTGTTGGCGGAAACTTCAAAAAAAAATGTGCCTTCTATCCGGGTGTTGCAGAAAAATGGGTTTATACTTAGCCGCGAAAATGCTAAATTCTATTATTGGCGCATAAAACTACCTAAATGATCACTTTTGAGTTCACTAAAGGTTAACAAACATCATTTTTCCGGCAATAAACAAGTTATAGCTTTACTCCTGTATGAAAAACGAACAGCAACCGCCACTGCAGCTAAAGTTTTTAGGGGGAGCAGGTACTGTAACAGGCTCTAAGATCCTGGTTAAAACAGATAACCACCAGGTACTGATAGACTGCGGCCTTTTCCAGGGCTTAAAAGAACTGCGCCTGCTTAACTGGAGAAAACCACCGCTTGATGTTGCTAAACTGGATGCCGTTATACTTACCCATGGCCACCTGGACCATTGCGGCTACCTGCCAGTGCTGGTAAAATATGGCTTCAAAGGCCCCATATACGCTACAAAGCCAACCCGCGATGTAACCGGCATCATACTCCGCGACAGTGCCAAGATTCAGGAAGAGGATGCGCAGGAGGCTAACCGATACGGCTATAGCCGCCACCATCCGGCTAAACCATTATACAACGAGCGCGATGTAGAGCGCACTTTGCCCCTCTTTGAAACACACCCACAGGATAAATGGATTGAACTGAACGAAGAGATGAAATTTTGTTTCCGGAACAGCGGCCATATACTTGGCTCATCAATTGTAGAGTTTGAATGCCTGGGCCGGAAGTTTGTTTTTTCGGGAGACCTGGGTCGCAGGCACCCACTGCTGATGCATCCTCCTGCCCTGCTGCCAACTGCTGACTATATTATACTTGAATCTACGTATGGCGATAAACTGCACAGCGAAACCTCCCCTTACCAGGAAATTGCCGAAATAGTAAACCATACTTTCAGCAAAGGTGGCATACTGGTAATACCGAGCTTTGCCGTGGAGCGGGCCCAGGAACTATTGCTTATACTTAACACGCTACGGCAGGAGAAAAGTATACCACCCATGCCTATTTACCTCGACTCACCGATGGGAATAAACGTGACGGAGCTATACCTTAACTACACCGACTGGCACAGTTTGAGCCCTGCCGAATGCCGCACCATGATGCACGACGTGCACATTATCCGGGATTTCGAACTATCGTTGCATGTACTGGATAACATAAACCCTAAGATCATAATTGCAGGAAGTGGCATGGTTACGGGCGGGCGCGTGCTATACTACCTCGAAAAACTCCTGGGCGATAAGAAAAATACCGTACTGCTGGCCGGTTTCCAGGCGCCGGGCACGCGTGGCAGCCTGCTTCGCAGCGGTGCCAACGATATCAAGATACACGGCAGTTACTATACAGTACACGCAGAAGTAAAGCAGATAGGATCTCTCTCCGCCCATGCCGACCAGGCCGATCTGCTTTGGTGGCTGAGCCATTTTAAAGAAGCTCCTACACGCATTTTCCTGAACCACGGCGAAGCACAGGCAAGTGAAGAACTACGCTTAAAAATAAACGACACCTATGGCTGGAACGTGGCTATCGCGAAGATGGGTGCGACGTATAATTTGTGGTAATCTTCCAACCACCCATAACCCCTCCTTGTCTAAGGCGGGGAATTTTACTTACTTCTTCTCCTGCCATCACAATAGTAAGTGTAATGCAACCTATTGTAGGGACAGGTCGCGACCTGTCCGAGTGATGGCCGCAGCAATGAAACATATATATAATTTAAATAAAGTAACAGCAGGCTCTCCGCCTTAGACTACCAAGAACGCGAGTTCGAAGGTAGCGAGCGTAGCTCTGAGGGTTATGGGTGGTTGGATTACAGGTATTGCAGAAAATCCTAAAGATTCTTCTAAATCTGTATATCCTGATTCTGACAAATAAGTACTTCTTCCCTACTACTTCACAAATAACCGCTTATCAAACTCGAATGGCTCTGAACCTACAACTTTTATTTTGCTGAAATCAGGGTGGCGGGGGTTTATAAGATAATTATAGTTGTCCTGCACGGTGGCAGATGGCGCTTTAAGTACGAGGTGTTTTTCGGAAAGTATAAAGTTGTCGCCTAGTTCCTGGGTAACGTTGGCATGCGGAAAGGTCTTCCATACTTCGGGCAGGTCTTCCAGCTTTATCTCCGGCATATCCTCAAAGTCGGGCAGTTCGATGCGCACCAGGTAATAATCAAGCGGCACGATGCCCAGGGGCATGTGTACGGCAATTTCTACGGTGCAGAGCGCAATAGATTCACTGGTATAGAGCATTGGTATGCCTTTGCTGTTCCAGCGTCCGCCAGCTAACTCTGCCCCTTTACCTGATAAATCGTTTCTGAATTTACTTCTGCTAAGGCGGTAAACGATCATGCCAGGACGCCGTGCTCTATGCGGGTTAGTTCGTCTTTTAACAGGCCGATGCCAAAAGTATTATCGAGCAGCTCTTTGGGTTTGATGCCGCCGAGGGCCACATTCTTCGCTTCCAGCCACGCATCAAAGTTGGCCTGGTCGCCAAACACCTCCACGCCTTTGTTATACACCAGGGTTATTTCAAGTATCTTTTCAGAGTGCAGTGGATCAAACTTCCGCTTCTCTTTTTTATACCTCTGAAAGGTGCGTTCAGAAAGGTGCAGATAGCCAGACCACTCCGCTGTACTAAACGGACTTTTGTCAGCTATACTTTGGAACAGCGCATACTTTATGCCTTCGCGCACCGTGCTTATCAGCATAAACACGTCGCGGTCGTCAATCAGCTTATAACTAAGGTCGGCTCCAATTTTTAAGGCTTGTCCCATGGTTTGTTTTGTTAATACTCAAATATACGAAACTTGTCTTAATTAAAACGTCAAGTGTCGCATAATTTTATAAATAAGTATAACACAACCCCGTCACCAGGCAAAAGCCTGTTTACACAAACTAATCCCTAACTTTAGCTATAATTATTTAGCCTGTCTTGGGTCGTCTTTTGGGTTCACATAAATAATATCCCAGGGGCCAATACCATGTAACTGAATAGTAGCTTCTTCTGTGGTAAAGGCGTAGTGAATAAACTTGATCGGCATTACAGCCAACCCACCCTCAGATATTTTGGTAGCCTTGCTCATATCCAGCTTCTCCCCGGCACCCATATAAATGCTGCCCTTTAAAACAGTAACATGCTCAACAGCAGGGTGCCAATGGGGCGGTATCTTATAATTTGCAGGCACCATCACACGCAGGGTAAAAGGCCCTTCCTTCGATGGGTCTCCTTCTAAAATAGCAAACCTTGCACCTTTAGGCAGCGACATAGGACCATCTTTCCATTCGAAACGATCTGGGTTCAGCATAATATGTTCCTGGCTGCCATGCTGCTTCATGGTGCTATGCTCCTGCGCTTTAAGGGGAACAGCAAAAAGACATAAAACCAAAAGGCCTATTGCGTTACGTAATGCTTTCATAATGATGTAAATTTTAGATTGATGTGTTAAAGTGTACTTCAGCGTATATCAAAGCAAACCTGTAATAGTATTAAACAGGAATTAATGCTTGTAAGTGATTTAGTTACTTTACCCGATACTGCCTCGCAAAGCGTACTTCTTACACATACGTAATTAACACTCTGTAAGACAAATAATTACAACCCATACCACATACATCAGCATCAGCTTACTTAGCAGTAAAACACAGCTGCTGCCAGCCATACGTCAGCCTATTTGCAACAGTTTAGGCTAGTCCTCTAATTCTGGCAAAGCGGCTAACGGCACTAAACTGAGCAAAAGAACGTTATACGGCCTGGATAAACAAAAACTCACATGCGAAATTGGATAGTGGCGATTGGATTAGTTACAGCAGGTATAAGTGGCTGCAACACCCAGAACGCCATCACAGAAAACAAGCAGGTAGCCCAGCAGCCTGTATTAAGTATGTCCGACGTAATTCCAGTTAAAAAACCTGTAACAGCCAGGCAAAAAGCCAGCCAACAAAAGTTTTTAAAAGATAACACAAAGCGGTTTAAAAGCAGGAAGATGGCAGGTAAGTATTACGTGCTACAGGCACAGCGCAATTTTAACGAGCATAAGCTAGACTCTGCCACCCATCTTTTTGGTCGTGCCTGGCTCATGGATAGCACCAACAATGATATATTATGGGGTTATGGCAAAGTATACGGCGAACAAAAAGCGTACGATAAGGCACTGTTTATACTTTACCTCGCACTCGAAAAAGACAAAACCAATCCGCAGTTGCTAACCGATGTGGCCACCAGCCACCTGAACCGGTTCTATGCCACCAGCAGTCCCGACGATCTGCTACAAAGCAAAAAACTGTTGCAGGAAGCTGTAAAAATAAACCCGAAACAAACCGGCGCTTATTACAAGTTGGCTATAAACAGTTATTACCTGAAAGAGTACGAGCATGCCTGGGAGTACCTGCACCAAAGCATCAGCAGTAAAAAAGCAAAAGCCGACAAAACCTTTATAGCCGCGCTGCTGGATAAGCAAAAAGACCCAAAAGGAGTGTATACCCGGGCATCGGTTCAATAAGTTTGCTATTAAAGTACCATTGACTTAAATTTATAGCGTTGCAAGTTTAGTAACACTAACCTACCTTTTTAAGATGAGACGATTATTATTTGCCCTTACCGTTATACTTTTTGCCACAAGCGCAGGATTTGCACAGGAGCAGCAAACGGATCAAAGTCACCTGGTGTTGCCTATGTTCGGTAACAAGACTAAAACAGAGGCCCAGCAACAGAAAGACGAGAAATTTCTGACCAGTTGCGACAAAAGCTTTACCAACCGTCAGGAGGCGAGCCAGTTTTTTATGGAGCGCGGATGGGAGTATTTCAACGAAGGGCAGGTAGATACAGCCATGTATCGCTTTAACCTGGCCTGGCTGTTAAACCCGAACAACATGGATACCTACTGGGCATTCGGACTAATCTCAGCATCAAAGGATAACAACAAGGAAGCCCTTACCTATTACGAAAAAGCAAAAGCCATCGACCCTAAAAACTCTATGCTGCTTTCTGATATGGCTTCCGCACAGTTAGCTATTTACAAAAATGGCAAAAAGAAGAAGAAAGAACTTAAAAAAGCAACTGCATTGCTTGATGAGTCGATAGCTGCAAACGCACAGAATGCCTATGCACTTTACAACTACTCGCTGGTGCGGTTTTATGAGAAAAAATATCCAGAAGCCTGGGATTATCTGCATAAGAGCCGCATACTTAACATGAGCGTGATAGATTATACGTACATCTCAGAGCTGGTAGAGATAATGCCAGACCCCCAGGGATTCTTCAGATCATCAGACGCAGTTGCAGAACAGGAATAAATCAGAAGCCCCGGCCAAAACCGGGGCTTTACTTTTAGAATAAATCAGCAAGATTCGGGTTGGATGTTATGACTGGTTTTCTGTTTTTTGAAGTATGAGCCATTACCAGACTGTAGCCAGCGCATTAGCCTATATCAGGGCTAACACCTTAAATCAGCCAAGCCTCGAAGAACTGGCTGAGCAGGCATGCATGAGCCCTTACCATTTCCAGAGGGTTTTTACAGAATGGGCAGGTGTAAGTCCAAAGAAATTTCTGCAGTACCTAACGCTGCAACACGCTAAAGCAGTAATGGCGCAGACTTCAAGCCTGGCAGAGGCTGCAGATCACTGTGGCCTGTCAGGCACAAGCCGCCTGCACGACCTGTTTGTAAGTATAGAGGGCATTACGCCTGGTACTTTTAAGCAGCAGGGCGCGCAACTGGAACTAAAGTATAGTATAAACTCCTGCCAATTCGGTAACTACATAGTGGCCTCCACTGATAAAGGCATTAGTTATTTGCACTTCTTTCAGGATGAGGCAGCCGCTGTGGCAGAACTGCAGCAAACCTGGCCAAAGGCAAGTATGAAGTATACTTCAAATGTGCAGCATGCACAGGTTCAGACATTCCTGCAAAGTACAGAAGAGCGAAAAGCTAAGATAAAGCTGCACCTGCAAGGCACTCCATTTCAGCTGAAAGTATGGGAAGCGCTGCTGCGCATACCGGAAGGCTCCCTTACCTCCTATGCCATTTTAGCGCAACACATCGGGCAGCCAACCGCCAGCAGAGCCGTGGGCACCGCCATAGGCAGCAACCCGATTGCCTTTCTTATTCCCTGCCACCGCGTAATTAAAAGCGTGGGCGGCATTGGCGAATATCGTTGGGGCAGTGAGCGTAAAATGGCTATGATCGGATGGGAAGCGGCTCGCAACCAGACACAAATTGAACTACAACCAGAGCAACTTTCAATGTTCTGAGTAACAGTATAAATAATCTTACTTTTCAGGGGTCGGCAATCATATTTTGCTATATTTGTTCATCAACCCTTTGCACACATTTAGCCAAAGTATAATACCGTATGAAAAAGAATTTACTCAGAGCCTCTGTCTTCCTATTGGCAGGAAGTATGACCTTATCTTCTTGCGTGGTGTCTAAGAAAAAGTATGACGACCTGATGAGCCGCAAGAACACGCTTGAAGTGGAGAAAGCCGACCTGGAGAAGCAAAAGTTAACCCTGGAGCAACAGAAAGCTCTTCTGGAGGAGGAAAAAGAAAGCCTGGAACAAGCCAAAGCCGAACTGGAACAACAGAAACTGGAGTACCAGCAAAGCCTGCAGCAGGCACTGAAGGAAGGAAAAGCCCTTGGTGAAAACCTGAACATGAGCAAAACGCAGATCGAGCGCCTGAACGCTGATCTGAAAGCACGTGAGCAGCGCCTGGCCGAGTTACAGCGCATACTTGATGAGAAAGAAAGAGCTGTAGCCAACCTGCGTAACAAGGTAACCAACGCCCTGCTTGGCTTTAACGATAAAGACCTGACTATTAACGTGCGCAACGGTAAAGTATACGTAAGCCTTGCCGAGCAGCTACTTTTTAACTCCGGCTCTACTAAAGTAGACCCTAAAGGTGAAGAAGCACTTCGCAAACTGGCATCTGTACTGAAGGAGCAGAAAGATGTGAACGTACTGGTAGAAGGCCACACCGATGATGTACCGGTATCTAAAGGAACTGTAGGCATGTCGGACAACTGGGACCTGAGCGTGTTGCGTGCCACCGAAATCACCCGTATCCTGACTAATGCCGGTGTTGACCCTACCCGCGTTACGCCATCTGGTCGTTCGAAGTATGTGCCACTGGATGATGCCAAGACAAAAGAAGCACGACAGAAAAACCGCCGTACAGAAATCATCCTTACTCCTAAGCTGGATGAGCTGTTCCAGATACTGGAGACAACCTAAGGTATACTTTTATACTTATGCAAAAGGCCAGCCTCTTATCAGGGGCTGGCCTTTTGTTTTTTAGACTTTAACTACTTAAGCCTGCACCTTTTTAGGCATAAACCTGATCAGTATAGGCAGCACCAACAGGTAAAGCACAATTCCGATGGGTATGGCAAGCAAAGCCCAGGCCGAGACAGCTGCCAGATTTGCTTGCCAGAGAAGGTTTAATGCTGCAAGCCAGTCAGATCTGAACATTTCGATCATCTCCTCCAGCGAAAAACGAAGCTCCTGTAAACCAAACATAAAAATTCCCATACGTGCAAATGGGATGATTAACAAGAGCTGAAGCGGATGTATAAGGTAACTTATAAGAATTGTAGCGGCAATATTTAACCGGAAACGCGCAGCCAGAGCAGTACAAATCATGGTTGAGACCCCCAAAGCAGGTACTACTCCTACTACTGTACCCAGTGCAATAGTTGCGGCAAGTTTAGGAGGCGTCATACCCTGCTTAAGCAGGTTAGCCACAGGATTTAAGAGCCTGCGCCTGAAAAAACTAACCGTGATACCTGACAAAGACATAATGATGTTAATAATGGGAAAGCCTGAAAGTAGAAGCTTACGAAAATAAGACCTCTTTCTGACGAAATTAGTTGCAGGCAACTATTGTAATCTGAAAATAAATCCGGAACCACGGCCAATTGCATGTTAATACATATAAAGGTAAAAAGTAACCCCACAATTTTATTAGAACCAGGTAACCTTATTCTTTAGCAACGGCTTTTGCATATTTTAACTCAACCAGCCTTAACACACTAATTTAAAGCCCATTACCATTAGTATTTATAACTTATGCCAGCTATTTAAAATCTTTTCAACTATAGATTAAACTATTGCCATTGCTTTAAGTCAAATCGAGCATAACAAGATCCTATCATCTTAAAATCTAAATGAAGAGAATACTACTTATTCTGCTATTAATTGTAAGTACGATTAATGCCTATGCACAGAGCGTGGCTGTTTATGGCACCGTACAAAGCGGAACCGACAAAACTGCTTTACCGGGTGCCAACGTAGTGCTTAAGAAAACAACTGATGCCTCTGTTACGGCTACAGTAACCGATGCCGAAGGCCGTTTCCGTTTTGAGCGTATTGCCAGCGGAGAATATACTGTAGAAATTAACTACATCGGCTTTGATAAATTTTCCAGAGCAATTCAGGTACAAAGCACACCGCTTAACCTGGGCCAACTGCTGCTAAAGGATGGCTCTACCGCCTTGAAAGAAGTACAGGTAGTAGGCCGAGCGCCGCTTGGCGAGCAGAAAGGTGACACCACCCAGTTTAACGCCAAAGCCTTTAAAACTGCCCCCGACGCCAGCGCTGAAGACCTGGTAACTAAAATGCCGGGTGTAACGATACAGGAAGGTCGAATTCAGGCCCAGGGCGAAGATGTTAGACAGGTGATGATTGACGGTAAGCGTGTGACTGGCGACGACGTCAGTTCTGCTATCAGAAACATTTCGGCGGACATGATCGAAAGCGTGGAGGTTTTTGACGCGCAAAGCGACAGAGCAGCCTTCAGCGGTTTTGAGGATGGCAACAGACTAAAAACACTGAACTTCAGAACGAAAAAAGAGGCCCGTATCGGCTATACAGGAAAGGCATCTGCCGGCTACGGCACCGATGACCGTTTTATGGTGGGCGCAATTGTAAATTACTTTAACAACAACCGAAGAATTACAGTTAGCGGTCTTACTAATAACATCAACATGTCTGATTTCTCGATTGGCGAAACCCCGGGAGGTGGCATGAGAGGCCGCAGAATGTGGGGCGGCGGTTCTCCGAATGGTATCATCAACACAAACAACTTCAGCCTCAGCTACAACGATATGTGGGGCAAGAAAATGGAAGTAAGCGGTAACTACAACTACTCTAACCGCGAAACGGTAAACAACCAATACCGCTTCCAGGACTATTTTGCAACAGATCTTAACCGTGAGTATACTGAGCGAAGTACGAATAACAACGCAGACGAAAGTCACCGCTTTAACTTCCGTTTACAGTACAACATGAACCAGAACAACAGGTTCCTGATTACACCTAGCTTAACTATACAGAACAATAATACGCTGCGCAACAGTACCGCATTTTTAACAAGCAATCAGGGCACCGAGTCTGAGTCTGTAGAAAGAAATAACAATGAGATCGGTAGCTTAAACTTCAGAAACAATATTCTGTACTCGCACCGTTTCGGAGATTCGGGTCGTATTTTAACTGCAACGGTTAACACCAATTACAGCAGCTCAAACGGCGACCTTTATGAACTTGCTGACATTACTGATTACATAGCCCCAAGCCGAAGCAGCTACCGTAACCAGTTCATTACGTCAGATAAAGCTAACATGTCGTGGTCAGGTGAGCTGAACTACTCTCAGAGGCTGGCTGAAAACTCCCGCCTGCAGTTGGAGTATGGCATAAATAACCAGATAAACGATTCAGACAGAAGAGCCTTTGATTTTGTAGAGACAGACAACGCTTATTCTGATTTTAATGCGCAACTGAGTAACACCTTTAAAAGCGACTACATTTCTCAAAGCTTTGGCCCAAGTTATCAGTACAGACTGGACAAAGTAAGATTTCAGGCTGATGTGAAATACCAGTATGCTACTTTAGAGAGCGAAAATGAGTTTCCGAATGTGTTTAACCTGAAGCGTAACTTCACAAACATACTTCCTTCAGCTGAGTACGAGTATAAGTTTACAAACTCTCGTAATTTAAATATCAGCCTGCGCACAAATACCAATATGCCATCTGTTGAGCAGCTACAGGGCGTGCTGGATATTTCTAACACGTTACAGCCACGCATTGGCAACCCAGAGCTAGACCAGGATTACCAGGGTCGCTTTAATATGCGTTACCGTAATTTTAACCCTGAGACTAATAAGGTATTCTTTGTAGGTATGTTTAGTAGCTTTACCCAAAACTACATTGCCAATAGCGTGTACAACATCCGTAACGAGAACTATAGAGAAACACTGCCATTTAAGACATCAGATGCTTACACAATACCGGTTGGTGCACGTTTGAGTCGCCCTGTTAACCTGGATGGCTTTGTTAATGTGCGTTCGTTCTTTAACTATGGTCAGCCAATCAACTTCATCAGCTCTAACTTTAACCTGAATGGCTCTGTTGGTTATTCCAAAATACCGGGCATGATTGACGGTGAAGTGAATTATGCTAACACGAAGACGGCTGGACTGGGCGTAAACATCAGTAGTAACATCAGCGAGAAAATTGACTTTAACGTATCTACGTTTGGTAACTACAACATTGTAGACAATACGCTACAGACAGCCCGCAACAATAACTATTACACTCAGAACACCAACCTGCGCTACAACTGGATACTTTGGGATGGCCTGGTGTACCGTACCGAGCTGAACCACCAGTATAACTCAGGTTTATCGGCAGGCGTGGATAACAGCTACCTGCTTTGGAACATGAGCCTTGGCAAGAAAATTTTCAAGAACAAGCAAGGGGAGATCAGCTTAAGCGTAAACGACCTGTTAAAGCAGAACGTGAGTATACAGCGTAACATCGCAGCTGATTACATTGAGGACGTACAATCTACAGTGTTGCAGCGTTACTTCATGTTTACCTTTAGCTACAACCTGCGCAAATTCAAGAGCGGCGGCAATCAGCCAGACCCAACGGAAAACCGCCGTGGCAACTGGGGTGGCGGTATGCCGCACAGAAATTAATATTACATTTAGGTTAGACAACAAAGGGCCTGCAGCAATGCGGGCCTTTTTGTTTGTATTGCTGCAAAGTATAGGCAGTTATAAAAAAATAGTAACTTGCTTTATACTTTGTGCACAATGGTAACAGACTTTTTCCGGTTCGATTGGTATACGGCTGTGCTACTGGCAGGTGTGGTGCAGGGTTTCTTTCTGGCATTGCTGTTTCTGGCTAAGCGGCCGCACCGTCAGCCTTACCACTTCCTGCTACTGGCTGCGCTTGTCTTCTGCTTCGCCTGCCTGTTGCTGGAGATATTTCTGTGCTATTCCGGGCTAATGTTCCGGGTTCTGCAACTGGTCGATTTCTCAGAACCTATCAACTTTGCCATTGGCCCCTTAACTTACCTACTCTTCAGGAGCCTGAGCGGGAAAGACTGGACCCGGAAACAATGGCTGCACCTGCTGCCGTTTGGCTTATACTTTTTGTATCACCTGCTTTTTACCCTGCAGCCGGAGGCAGTAAAGTATAACGGTTATATCAGTGCGTACTTTCCTAAGCTGGAACACCTGCCTGTCTCCTACCCGGTTCATCCTGATCCGTTACGATTGTCTGAATCTGTAAATGAGCTAACCATACTACACATCACACTGTACCTGGTGTTAGGCTATATACTTTTGCGTAGCTACCGCACAGCAAACAACCCAAACTTATACTTTTATTCCTGGGCAAAATTGCTGCTTTTCTTCTATGCTGCTACGCTGGTGTTGCTTATCACTATAAAACTTACCTATGAGCGCGACCTGGGTGATCATCTGCTTGCCATGTTCCTGGTTGTACAGCTATTTTACATAAGTTTTAAAATACTGACAGATTCCTCCTTTTTCCAACCGGTGGTGCAGGCAAAGTATGAAAAGTCGGCGCTAAGCCAGGAAGCAAAGCAGGACCTGCTGCAAAAACTGAAAAGTGCTGAAGCCGAAAAATTCTATACCCAGCCTTCTGCGTCGTTACCTAACCTGGCTAAACAGTTGCATACTTCACCGCATTATCTATCGCAGGTGCTAAACGAGTGTTTGGGCAAAAGCTTTTTTGAGTACCTGGCAGAGCTACGTATACAGGAAGCAAAGATGATCTTAGCAGATCCGGCCTTGTATCACCTCAAGATTGAGGAAGTAGCGGAGGAAACAGGCTATTTATCAAAGTCAGCATTTAGTGCAGCCTTTAAAAAACAAACCGGGCAGACACCCGGCGAATACCGTAAAACCGCCATTATAAGCTAGAAATAAGTACTTCCCTATAAACTAGCACCTCGCACTTACCGGCAGATTCCTCATTTTTATAACTCCATGCTTAGGTTTGTATCAAAACCAAAACGCTATGGAAAATCAAGGAAAGATAAGACGTTACGAGTTCGACTGGCTACGGGTGCTGGCCTTTTCATTGCTCATCTTTTACCATACCGGCATGTTCTTCGTGAGTTGGGAATGGCATGTTAAAAACAATCAGCTAAGTGAGATGATGGAGGTCCCGATGGCTTTTATGAGCCAGTGGCGCATGTCGCTTATTTTCCTGGTGTCTGGGGTGGGCGTATACTTTGCTCTGGGCTACCGTAGTGCAGGCAGCTTTGCCAAAGACAGGCTGAAGCGCATTTTTATACCGCTGCTCATGGGCATGCTGTTGGTTGTACCGCCACAAGTATACTTTGAGCGCGTGGCACAAGGCTCAGCTAGTGATTACGTCAGCTTCTATCCTTCAATTTTTAACTTCGAACCCTACCCGCAAGGTAATTTTAGCTGGCACCACCTCTGGTACCTGGCTTACATTTTTACTTACAGCCTCATACTCCTGCCCCTGCTACTTTACCTGCGCCAAAGCACTTTAGAACTGCGCTGGCTAAATGGTTGGCTGCTGCTTATACTTCCGGCTGCCTGGCTAAGTATGGGAGGCGTACTGGTTAACCCGCACTTTCCGGGTACTAATGCCTTGATAGACGATTGGGCTAATCACTACCTGTACGTCACAATATTTCTGATTGGCTTTATGCTAATGAAGGCACCTGCTTTGCAGGATCGTGTTAGAAGTATAAGATGGTTCAGTCTTGCAGTTGCCACAACGTTTTATTTTATACTTTATACTTTTTACTGGAACAATTGGGTAGATATCGAAGGAGCTGATCTAGCATTATACTTTGCAATCAAACAAAGTAACCGCTGGTTCTGGCTAATGACTATACTTGGCTTTGCGTTGCAGCATCTCAACATTAAGAGCAACTACCTGGCAAAGGCAAACGAAATGGTATATCCGTTTTACATCCTCCACCAGACTATTATCGTAGCCATTGGTTTTTATTTAAAAAACCTGTCTCTAAGTATAGGACTAAAGTTTGGCATCATCAGCTTAGGTACGTTTATACTTTGCTTTATACTTGTGCGCTATGTTATTATGCCTGTAAACTGGCTGCGCGTTCCGTTTGGGTTAAAGTCCGTGAAGCAAAAGGAATTTGCAGTTGAGGTGGCAAAGCCTGTTACTACAGCTTGAACCTGATCTATCATATTGAACAGCTTGAGAAATCTGGAGTATTTCATAGGTTAGAAAAATTGCAGATTTCTCAAGCTGTTCAATATGATAATATTTGTTAGCAGTTAGGGCAGATCGTTATAGTTTACTACTTTCACATTCGGCATTTTAGCGAAAATATCTTCCATGCCTTTGCGGTGCGCTGCTCCTACAGCCATTACAACTTTTGCGGCACCTTTGTCCTGAGCCTGGCGAATAATGTTCTCGCATATGCCTTCGTTACGCTTTTGCCACCAGTAAAGCATTTCCTGCACCGCTTCTTTTGGATAGCCCGGCAAATCATAGAACTTAGTGCCTCCGTAAAAGTTTACTACATCGCTATACTCTGCATATAAATCTGTGCTCATAAAGCCATAGGTTTCAGTATCAATTTCTTTTGACTTCTGCTCTGCCCATTTATAGTAGTTCTGGATAGCTTTTACAGCCTGGGCAGCAGCTGACGATGTATCTGACTTAGCCTCTGCATACATCACCTTAATCAGAGAATCCGATTTAGCCCAGGCTTTGTTCCAGTTGCCGTCATATTTCTGGCAGTCAGCAGCATAAATCTTAGCATGCCCCAATTCGTTTATCAACGGAAAGTATATCTTCTGGTATTCACTGTTTTTACGGATCAGGCCAACCTTACGCAACGAGTCTGCTCCTCCAAACATTTTATTGAACAAAGCCTGCTCACTTTTCCCAAACTTCTGCTGCATGTGTTGCTCCAATACATAAAACTGGTATTCTGCATTTGCTTTGTCGTAGTTCAGAAATAAGTTTCTGGCAAGCTCCATTCTGGTTTTGTGGTAGTAGGCGAACTTATTCAGCGATGCATAAGCCTTAGCTATTTCCTTTGACAAGTTAGCCGGAGTTTTAGTGTTTTTACTCAGAAGGAAATTCCGCTTTTTTACATCTGCCTTTGCTCCATAATAGTTTTGGGATATCGCTTGTTTCAACTCTTCAGGAGATAGAAACTCGCTAAAAACCATATCCGGGTTATAGCTTTTGAGCTTGTCTACGATATACCTGTAGTTTTCTGCTGGCCCCGGGTTCTGGTGCGACGAAGCCACAATAACGATCTCTATCTGGTTCTGTGCGCTTAGGTTGCCACCCATGCAAAGTATAAATGCTACAAGTATAAAAAGCTTTGCTGCGATGGCCTGAAGGGTAGTTGTAGTTTTCATAAATATAAGTTGTTTCGTTGATGATGATCCAAAGGTGAAGCCTTTATACTGCCACTAAAATAAAATGATCCCAACCCCTCTTAAAATTATCCGAAGCCGGTTTTTTGCTAAAACAGAGGTTAGTATAAGCAGCTGAAGGGTTGGTATTATAAACCGGGAGCTTGGAATAAAATTTTATAGGATTAAAGCTATGTTTGTTACTTTTAACACATGAAAAGAAGTAAACTTATATTGTATCATGCTATCGCCTGGCTCCTGTTCTATGCCTATAACATTATTGGTATTTACCTGGAGGAGATTCCGAATAAAGGTGTTATGATGCTGATACAGGTAGCCTTTGTAACAAGTATGATGGTTACTTTTTACTACTGTTTCATACTGGCTTATACTCCTTTCTTTAAAGAGACCAGGTGGCCACAGTTGTCACGAATCATCCAGATTGTAATAGTGTTGGCTATTGCCCCGTTTGTGTTTACTACATCTCGATACATGATTGAAGAAGTGCTGTACCCGCTGCTTTTCGGTTTTCGTAATTATACCGAAGGCACCACTTTTTTCTACTACATCGGCGATAACTGGTTCAGAGCTACCCCCATGATGGTGTTCAGTGCCGCAGTTTGGGGTATTCAGGAGTCGTTTGAGAAGGAGAAGGAAAACAAGATGCTGCGCGAAGAAAAGATACAGGCAGAACTGGCTTTCCTTAAGACCCAGATAAACCCACACTTTCTATATAACACGCTAAACTATATCTACTCGCTGGCTTATCCGGTTTCAGATAAACTTGGCAATGCTGTCATTAAATTATCCGAACTGATGCGCTACATGCTGTACGAGAGTAAAGACGGCAAAGTAGAGTTGCAAAAGGAAGTAGATTACCTGCACAATTACCTCGACATTTACCGCCTGCGCTTCGAAGATAAGTTCTTTGTTAATTTCGATATTCATGGCCACCTAAATGGGCAACGCGTAGCAACTCTGGTCCTGATACCCTTTGTAGAAAATGCGTTGAAACACGGCGTGGCAGATGATCCGGAGGCACCAATCCAGATAAACCTGCAGCTGCAGAACCAGGATCTACACTTTGAGGTAAGCAACCTCATCAACCAGCATCAGAAAGACCAGACCACCGGTATCGGACTTGCTAACATCCGCCGCCGCCTAGAGCTGATCTATCCCGGAAAGTATAACCTGGATATACAAGACAATGGCCAGCAATTTAAAACTGTGCTAAAACTGAAGGGAATATAAACCCAAAGACCTCGCGGCGTCTTTATGACACGCGAGCGTATGTAAGAGCTAGAAAGTATAAATATGCGCTCATATCAAATTTGGACTGTTCCTCCAATCAGACGCTCGCAGGACCTCCGGACACTGCGAGGACTTTAGCAAGCTGCAAGTTATCTGAATCAGGATTTACAGAATTTTAGGATGAACATGATTTACGCACTTCATAAATTACATTGATCATGATAGATGTTAAGTATAATCAAAGTATATTAATCCTAAAAATGATTTAATCCTACAAATCCTGATTCAGACTAACCTTTTAAACTCTATTATACTCTAACTCCCAAACTCAAACTTATGATCCGTTGTATTGCTGTTGACGACGAAGCTTACGCTGCCAATATAATTGCCGACTACATTAGCAAAATACCTTTCCTGGAGATGGTTGGCATCACCACCAGCCCCATAGAGGCTATTAACATGGTGCAGGATGGCAAAGTAGATCTGGCTTTTCTGGATATTCAGATGCCGGAGCTCACAGGTATTCAGTTTCTGAAGATCTGCGGCAACAAGTGCAAAGTTATACTTACCACAGCTTACCCGGATTATGCCTTAGAGGGATACGAACATGATGTGATCGATTACCTGCTCAAGCCCATCCCCTTCGATCGCTTTTTTAAAGCTGCACACAAAGCCCAAAGTATAATGCAGCTTCAGGAACCTACTGCTCTCGCAGCAACGCAACCATCCGTTCATATGCCTGCAGCAAGTGCTGTTCCTGATTATATGTTTGTGAAGGGCGAAAGCAAAAACAAATTCCTGAAGGTTGCCTACAGCGATATACTTTATGTGGAAGGTCTGAAAAACTATGTGTCTATTTACCTGCCGGGGCAGCGACTAATCACATATCAATCACTTACTGAACTGGCGGAAGAACTGCCACAACCCCCTTTTTATCGTGTGCATCGCTCTTACATCATCTCTATTGACAAAGTAAACATGGTAGACGGCAATACAGTTTATATAGGCGAAAAAGAGATTCCGGTTGGAGAAACCTACCGTGACGGTTTCCTGAGTATGGTTCGGGAGAAGCACAAAGTATAAGTTTAGGCAGCACTCAATGCCTTCTTTTTGACAGGAAGGCTGTAAAGTATAAGATAAACCTATGGAAACTACCTATTTACCTTTTGTTCAAGCCGGCTACATAGCCCTTACTTTTATCTGCCTTGCCTTTGTGCTTACTGGTGTCCGCAAAACATTTTCGCGCATGAGCATGCCCGTGGCTGTGGCAAACAAACGCATGCTGACCATTACACTCGTAATTACTGGGTGGCTGGTGCTGGTAAGTATACTTTCGCTTACAGGTTTTCTGTCTGACTTCTCTTCGATGCCGCCAAAGCTGATGCTACTGTTGCCTGTGCCACTTATTGCTATACTTTGGCTTACGTTTAGTGCACGAACACGAACTTTCCTGAGAGCTATCCCAGCCTCCTGGCTGATGTACCTGCAGGTGTTCCGGGTGCCTGTAGAGATATTCTTGTGGCTGCAGTTCCTGGATGGCCTCACCCCTGTACAAATGACTTTTGAAGGGCTGAACTGGGATGTGCTGACTGGCATTACTGCCCCGGTCTTTGCTTACATCTGCTTTGGGCAGGGACGTAACCTGCGTGGGCTGGCCATCGCCTGGAACTTGTTTGGGCTGGCGCTGCTGATTAACATTGTAACTATTGCCTTACTATCAGCACCAGTACCGTTCCGCACATTTTTTAACGAGCCAGCTAATACGCTTGTAACCATGTTTCCGGTTTCGTTCCTGCCGTTAGTGCTGGTACCGCTGGCCTATGCCCTGCATTTCTTCTCGCTGCGTAAATTATTGATGGGAAGTACTGCGCCTGAATCGCCTAAACAGACATCGCTGGCAGTATAAAAATAACACATTTTACTCCTTCTTATCATTTAACCCGATAAATCGCTTTAGTTTATCCAATGTTAATGCGTGCTTTTCTGTGCCTTCGGTGCCCAGTAAAAACGACCAGGCACTAAGTCCGGGATTATGGTCGCAGTAGATCTTGAACATACCAACATACGGCACCGCTACAAACATACCGGGCAGTCCCCAGATCATGCCACCCACAATAATACTCAGAATAGTTACAAGGGGGTTAATGTTTACTTTGCTGCCGGTAATGTTTGGGGTAAGAATGTTGTTTTCCAGGAACTGTACTGCCAGAAAAAAGCCAAGTACAGCCAGGCCTTTATTAGGGTCGCCCTGCACAATAAATGTGTATAAAAGGGGAATAGCTCCGCCGATCAATGTACCGAAATAAGGTATAAAATTCATGAAGGCGGATAGTATACCGAGCAGAATGGCATACTCTACCCCTATCAGTAGCAAACCGGTTGAGTTAATAAAACAAAGTATAAGAATAACAATCACCACCCCAGCCATGTAGCGCTTTGTAACCTGAGATACCTCTTCAATGATATTATGGGTTTCCTTGTGCGATTGAACTGGAGTTAAACGATAGATAAAACTTGCGAATTTGTTGCGGTAGTATAATGCCAGAAAAATATAAACAGGCATCAATCCAAACTTTACCAGGGTATTGGTAGTTGCAAGTAGCAGGTTTTTCAGGAAATTCCCGCTAAATTCCAGTCCATCCATTACCTGCTTTCTAAGCCAACGTTCATTCTCCGGGCTTTGGCCATTAAACTTTCTGTCTATGGTATGTTGCAGGCGGTCCAGGTTCTTTAGGGCGTTTTCCTGTAGCACTGGAAAATCGCTGAGGAAAACTGATAACTGATTATACAACAGGATAATAACGCACACAAAAGCAGCCATTGCTGAAATAACTGTTATAAAATTAGCCAGTAGCCTGGGCAGCCCCCACTTTTCAAGTCTTTTTTCTAAAGGATACAACAGATAGGCAAAAAGCACTGCCATAAAAATAGGGTACAAAAGTTCCCGGGTTGTAACCAGCACATACACCAGCAGAATGCCGAACAAGAGTCCGATTGTCATTTGCTTAATCGTGTTATACTTCTCTCCCATAGCTATGCATACTGCAATTCAGGTATTTATAGTTTTACGGATAGCACAAATTGCCTATAAGCTTAGTTTTAAGATCCATAGTATACCATTGCCCCTTAAACCGTACCTTTGCTTAAATTATACTTACAACATGGCCACTTTTAACGACCTGAACCTGCACCCTGCACTGCTGCAAAGCCTGCAGGACTTAAACTATACTATTCCAACCCCTATTCAGGAAAGTGCTATTCCATTGCTGCTTCATGGGCAGGACGTAGCCGGACAGGCAGAAACCGGAAGCGGGAAAACAGGTGCTTTTGGATTGCCATTGCTGCAAAGTATAAATCCAGACCTGCAACAGGTGCAGGCCATTGTGGTAGTGCCAACCCGCGAACTGGCCGTGCAGGTAAGGCAGGAGCTGAAGCAGTTTGGCAAAATGATAAAAAACCTGAAAGTGAGTGCTTTTTACGGCGGCCATTCTTTTTCGCAGGAGCGTGCTTCTCTGTCACATCCGCCGCAGTTGCTCGTTGGTACTCCCGGCCGCCTTACCGACCACCTTAACCGCAGAACCCTAGATCTAAGCCATGTAACGCAGGTTGTACTTGATGAGGCGGATAAACTGCTTGAAATGGGCTTTGAGGAAGAACTTGACCAGATACTGTCAAACCTGCCACATAAACGCCAGACCATACTTTTCTCGGCCACTATGCCCGATGATGTAAAAGAGCTGATCGCCAACTCGCTTAAGAACCCGCAGTTTGTAAAAGCCTCTGCCAACGCCATTCCAGACCAGGTAAAGCTTGTCGGCATTAAAGTAGATCATGAAAAGCGAAAGGAAACCGTGGGCCAGCTACTGCAAAGTATAAACCCGGTAGGTACGGTAGTTTTTACAAACACCCGCATTGCTGCCGACGAACTTGCGGCACAGTTACAGGAGCAGGGGTTTGCAGCCAGAGCACTACACGGCGGCATGGAGCAGAAAGACCGCGACAAAGCCATGACCCTTTTCCGCAACGGCACCACGCAGGTGTTAGTAGCCACAGACATAGCAGCCCGCGGACTTGACATTGATAAGCTGCAGAACATTATACATTACGAATTGCCCATTGATGCCGCAGCTTACCTGCACCGCAGCGGACGCACCGGCCGGGCCGGCAAAAGCGGAACGGTTTATACTTTAGCCACGCCCCGCGACGAGAAACAGCTACGCGACTGGGAACAGGTTCGAATGGATGAATGGTTATCAGCAGATAAATTAACAGCGAAAGCAGCCGAAAACAAGACTCCTGCTGTTGCCGCATTTGCTACATTGTACATTAGTGGTGGCCGCAAAGACAAAATCAGCCCGCGCGATATTGTTGGCGCTCTTATTGCAGAGGCAGGACTAAAAGCTGAACAGATCGGCAAAATTGAGGTACAGGACCGCATGAGTTTTGTAGCCGTGCCGGAAGCCCAAAGTAAAAGTATAGCAGCGAAGTTAAGCGAGGGCAGAATCAAAGGCCGAAAGTATAAAATACAGCTAGTAAAAGACTAAGCGGTTATACCTTATCTTTGCACCCGATTAAACTAAAGTATTCATGAAGAAAAGAATAGCGTTGCTGGCAGTGGCCTTTATGGCTTGCAGCATTATTTCCTACGGATGGGGCTTTTTTGGCCACAAAGTTGTGCACCAGTTGGCAATTTATGGTCTGCCAAAGCAAATACAGGGCTTTTTCTACCAAAACCAGGATTACCTGGTGCAGCATTCTGTTCGCCCTGACGAGCGCCGTAGCAACGACCCTGCTGAAGCGCCGCGCCACTTTATTGATGTAGATGTTTACGGCGAAGACGCTGTTTATACTATGCCGCAATCCTGGGAGGCAGCTGCACAGAAGTACCCGATAGATACGCTTAAAAAGTATGGCATAGTGCCCTGGCATGTAATGGTGATGAAAGAACGCCTGACCAACGCCTTCAGACAGCAGAACGCCGATAGTATACTTTTTTATGCAGCTGACCTGGGCCATTACATTGCTGATGCTCACGTACCACTTCACACTACCCTGAACTACGACGGCCAGCTGACAAACCAGCACGGCCTGCACAGCCTTTGGGAGTCTAAAGTTCCGGAAATGCACGCACAAACTTACAGGCTGCAAAATAAGAAAGCAGAATACTTACCAGATACCGAAACTGCCATTTGGGAAGTAGTACGTGCCTCGCATAAGCTTTTCCCGGATGTACTGGCACTAGAACTGGAAGCAACAAAATCATTCACGCCAGAAACAAAGTATGTAACCGTAGAGCGCAATGGCAGAACAAGAAAATACTACTCCGACGACTTTGCTAAAAAGTATGCAGAGCTGCTTGGCCCAACCGTAGCACTGCGCATGCAAAACTCTGCCGAAGTGGTATCTAACTTTTGGTACACTTGCTGGGTAGATGGCGGCAAACCGGATATGGACAAACTGATGGGCGGAAAGATCTCTAAAGACAAGAAGAAAGCCCTGAAAGAAGAGAAAAAATCATGGCAGAAAAACACGCTTTTCCAGGAGAACAGAGTGCTGGCATTAAAGAAGAAAGCGAACAGTTAAGTATAAATCCAATTAAATGAAAGCGGCTATCCCATTTGAACTGGGATAGCCGCTTTTATTTCTGTCATCTCGAACAACGTGAGAGATCTATCTAAAATTATTGAAGAGAGTATTCTATAAAGATCTCTCACGTTGTTCGAGATGACAGACTACGCAGCCTCTTCATCTTAAAGTTAAATGCAAAAAAGGCTATACCAACTTCAGATATAGCCTTTTTTGTTATTGTAAATACACTTTACTGCCCTGCCCTATTACGGAGGCGCCGGCGTAACTCCTGCATTACTTTTTTGTTGAGCTGTGCCTCTGATTTATATAGTTTCATGACCTGCTGCGGCGTTAAGATAGTCTTAAACTCGTTGTAATATTTGCGGCGGATGGTGCTGATCTTTATCGCATTATCCAAATGAGATGTTATCAGTTTGTCAGCGTCATCAGCACTAAGACTGTCTGGATTGGTACCCATTAGCCTGCCTTGCCTGGCAAAATTTATTTCATTTATCTCTGCCTCATACCGTTTGTAGACAGGCGCAAGCTCACTCATTTTAGCATCACTCAAGTCCAGCGCATTTTTAATCTCGACCAGTTTTGCCTGCGTTACACGTGCCTGAAGGTTAGGGTTATTTCTTAGGTTCTGCGCCTGAGCTGCAAAAGGGAGCAACCCGATAAAGCAAAGTATAAAAAATCTAAAAAGTTTGTTCATCTGTGATTGTCTGCTCATATGTTACAAGGCCTGTTTCCGCTTTGGCGGCCAACAGGAATAATTCTTCATCTGTTATACTTGCCAGCACATCGTCAAGCGTTTCCGGCCTATCTGTTTTAGCTAGTTGTATTGGCTGCTGACTTTCTGCAGGGGCAGGCGTTTTTGGTGCAGTTGCTATGGTCGGCTTTTCAGGTCTTGCTTTGGCAGTTGTTGTCTCTTGGTTGGGCAGCTCTCTTGTTTCCGGAAGATCTCCGTTTACTACAGGAGTATTTTGCAATGTATCCTGCTGTGCTGCGGCTATGATATTTTCTTTAGGGGCAGTGCGGTTGGTATACATAAAATAGCCTACAGTGAATAGTATAACCAGACTGGCCGCCACAGAAAGTGCCCGCCACAAGAGTAGTTTAGGTTGTTTTGTGACATTGTTTCTGCGTTCAGCCTCGGCTAGAGTGCTTTCAGTTATCTTATCAAAAAAGTCCTGCGGCACCTTGTAAGGCATTCGCTTTCCAACTTTATCAAAATCAAATTTATCTTCCATCATTCGTTAATCATAAACTCTTTAACCTTCGTGCTGGCATAATGGTAGTTAGTTTTTAAGGTAGAAACCGAACTATCCAGTATCTGGCTTATCTCTTCGTAACTTAACTCGTCGTAGTAGCGCATATTAAACACCAGCTGCTGCTTTTCAGGTAATCTCAGGATAGCCTCCTGAAACTTAATTAGTATTTTGTCTCCATCCACAGTGCTGTTATCATGTAGTGTATTTATCAGTTTTTCGCTCAGTTCATCGTAGGAGGTTAAAAACTGCTTTTTAGTCCTGAACAGCCGGATGCATTCGTTGGTGGCAATGCGATAGAGCCAGGTGTATAGTTTGCTGTCGCCGGCAAAAGTATGCAGCTTGTTGTATACATTTATAAAGGTTTCCTGCAGTATGTCCTGCGCATCTTCGTGAGATACCACCAAGCGCCGTATATGCCAGTAAATCCTTTCATTGTATTTGTTCATCAACAAGGTAAAGCCTTTGCTCTTTGTACTTTGCTCACGAAACATCGACAAAATCTCTTCGTCTGTCGTCTCTGCCATTAAATCCTGTTGCTATAAAAAACCATCCATACACCTTAGAAGACAAAAAAGCCCAAAGGTTAAATATGTAGCTGATAATCTTGTATTGCAACTCCCAAGAGGGAAATTACACCCTGAAAATCAAGCAATTAATTACAATATTAAAATATTTTATATTGTGTAATTTAACTTTTATACTTTTTCATCTTCATAATAACAAATGCTGTAAAGCCAGTGGTTTAATCAAGCTATAAAACCAGAGGTTTAACTGCTAATTTCAGGCTGTGCAGGTACCTGGATTTGTGTACTGATGTATACCAAAATCATAAAATTAAAATATACTTTGTTAATCTACCTCTAACCTAAAACACCATGAGAAACCAGAAACTTACCTTCGGAGTACTGGCTATGTCAGTATTGCTTACCTTCTCAGCCTGCCAGAAAGACAATGCCATAAAGCCTGTTGTAGAAGAGGCAGCTTTGGAGTTTGAATCAGAAGTTTATCAGCTGCCAGACATTGATGACCTTGAAAACCCTGTTGTGACAGGAGATACTGAAACAACGCTTTTTAGCACGCAGACATCCAACAACACTGTATCGCCGGAACGTAGGCTTTCCTATATTCTTAAACAACTAAGACTTGACGAAAACCAGCGTAGGGCGGTTAGAGCTTATGTAGAGCAACATGCTGTTTGCATTGAAGAACACCGCAGCAAAGTACAGGAAATGCACCAGCAACTGCTCAGAAAAGCAAATGCCGCACGTGAAGATTATATAATGGCGTACAAAGCCGGAAGAATTACAAAGCCTGAACTGGATGAAAAGCTAAAAGCGTTACAAGGCAAATTGCGTGAGGAAATACAGAAACTAGAGCAAAAGCAGTTTCATATCCGCATCATGCGCAAATGCAGAGCCGAACTCTTTACAAATATCGCTTCTGTGTTAAACCCTGAGCAGAAACACAAGTTTCGCCGCTGGGTACAGAGCCTGTAAGAATACCACATACTTTAAAGTATAAAAGCACACGCCCATGGTTCAGGTAACTATGGGCGTGTTTCTTTTGATTGCAAATACTCCGTTCCGCTAAACTTTCATAACTCTGCTACCTTCTCTCAGAAGTCAGACAATAGCCTTTAACTAATTTTATTAGCAAAACCATTGCTGCAATTGCTAAATTCCTTTACTTTTACCTTATGGAGATGATCGTAGGAATAGCTGCATTTTTAGGAGGATTGGTAATTGCTTTCCTGGCACTGAAGGGAAAGCTAAATGCTTTGCAACAAACTGCTAACCAGGCTGCTGTTACGCAAGGCGTGCTGGAGGCGCAGGCAAAGCAAAAAGCCGATGAAGCTGAACAGCTAAAAGCACAACTACGCGAAGCCCAGACCGAAACACTGGAACTGACCAATGCCCTCACCAAAACCGAGACAGACTACGAACACCTGAACAAACGGCTGCAGGAACAGAATAAAGAACTCGAACAACTCCGCGAAAAATTCCTGCAGCAGTTCCAGAGCATTTCCAACCAGGTACTCATGACCAATGCCGAGCACTTTAACAAAGCATCTTCTGAAAACCTGGAGCGTATACTTTCGCCGCTGAAAGAACGCATAAAAGAGTTTGAAGCAAAGGTGGATCAGACTTACGAAAAAAGCCTGAAAGACAGCGTTTCACTGAAAGAACAGATTACGCAACTCGCCTCCCTTAACCAGCAAATGAGCCAGGATGCCCTTAACCTGACACGCGCCCTGAAAGGAGAAAGCAAGACCCAGGGCAACTGGGGAGAGTACTTACTTGAAAGCCTGCTGGAGAAGTCCGGCTTACGAAAAGGGCTGCACTACGAACGCGAAGAAGTACGCCAGAACGACGACAAAAAAGTATACCGCCCCGATGTGATCATACGCCTTCCGGAGGGCAAGCACCTGGTAATCGACTCTAAACTCTCTCTGGTAGCCTATGAGGCCTATTGCAGTTGCGAAGACGAAAACCAGCAGGAAGTATACTTACGCAGTCACATCACTTCTATCCGCACGCACTTCACCGACCTGGGCCGCAAAGACTACCACCGCCTTAACGGTATAAATTCACCGGATTTTGTGATGATGTACATACCGTTGGAGCCTGCCTTTAGCCTTGCCCTACAAAACGACCACGACCTGTTTACCGATGCCTTTGACCGCAATATTGTACTGGTGAGCACCTCTACTCTATTGGCCACGCTGCGCACCGTAGCCGGCGTTTGGCGCCAGGAAGACCAGAAGCGCAACGTGATCCGGATTGCCGAAGAAAGCGGAAAGCTATACGATAAGTTTGTAGGCTTTGTAGAAGATCTTAAAACGGTTGGCAAGCATATCGAGCAAAGCCAGTCATCTTATTCCTTGGCTATGAATAAACTGACCGATGGCCGTGGCAATCTTATACGCCGTGTAGAGATACTGCGTGAACTAGGTGCCAAAACTAGTAAAACCATTGATGATAACCTGCTGCAGGAAGCACAGTTGCCGGAAAGTATAGAAGAAGCGAAAGAAGAAGAAGTATAAAGTAGGGTTACTGTATATCAGGTTCAGCAAATTTATAGGCAGTTTCACATTGTATATTACTAAAATTCTATACATTAGCTTAATCAATCCTAACCCATGAAGAAAAAACTGATCATTATGGCTATCCTTTCCAGTACAACCTTCGGCTGCCAACCTGAAACAGAAACAGCTAACACAGAACCTGTTACAGCGGCTACAGCATCAAAAGAACAGCAAACTGTTCAGGTAATGCAGCAAATGTTCCAGGCTTTTAACAGGCACGATCTCGAGGCCATGGCATCCCTCTATGCAGATGATGCTGTATTTATATCTCCGGAGATGACAGAGCCGAAGCGTGGCAAAGCTGCTGTAGCCGAAATTTATGGTCCGCTGTTCGAAATGGCTCCTGGCGTACAGGACGAAGTGAAGCACTATATCTACAATGGCAAAGATGAAGTTGCAGTAGAATTTGTGTCAAAAGGCACGGTAGAGAACATTGGCCCCAATGATCCTCCGCAAATGAAAGGAAAAACTTTTGAGTTAAAGATCTTCTGCCGCCTGAAAGTAAAGGATGGCAAGATAGTGGAAGATGTAACGTATTTCGACCAGCTGGCTTTCTTACAGCAGCTAGGCCTGTCAGAGTAAAAGTATAAACGCAACCACTTACCGGTTGCGTTTATACTTTATAACACTTGCTGCACCTCCACCACGTTACACACGTAAACACTTTATTGCTTCTCCCCCTCAAACCTTGTATATTAGAAAGATAACCACGATCTAACCTTATGAAAAAACTGATTTTTACCGGCTTAACTGCCGCTATACTTTTAAGTGGCTGCTCCAGCCAGAAAACCGAAACGGCTGAAACAGCAGTAACCGCAGAAATAACAGAAGTACAAAAGGAGGCACAGGCATTCCTGGACCAGTATTCCAAAACATACCAGGACTTGTACACGCAGTCTGCGGAGGCTGAGTGGGCATCCAACACAAAAATTGTAGAAGGCGATACGACCAATGCTGCTGCTACACGCCGTGCAAACGAGGCATTTGCAGCCTTTACGGGCAGCGTAGAAAATATCAATACTGCCAAGGCCATGCTGGAAAAGAAGGATCAGTTGACTCCTCTTCAAGTAAAGCAATTTGAGGCCATACTTTACACCGGCGCCAACAATCCGCAGATAATTCCGGACGTGGTGAAGGCACGCATCAAGGCAGAAACAGAGCAAACCGAAAAGCTGTACGGCTTCGATTACCGCATCTTTGAGAAATCTGTTACCACCAACCAGATAGACGAGATACTGAAGAACGAAACCGACCTGAAAAAGCGCCTGGCCGCATGGAACGCCAGCAAAGAGGTTGGACCGGGGCTGAAAAAAGGCCTTTTGAACCTGCGTGATTTGCGCAATAAAACAGTACAAAGTCTCGGCTACGACGACTACTTCACCTACCAGGCTTCAGACTATGGCATGACGCGCGAAGAGATGATGGACCTGATGAAGCAGATCAACGACGAACTGCGTCCGCTTTACCGTGAGCTGCACACCTATGCCCGTTACGAGCTGGCTAAGAAGTATGGCGTGAAAGAGGTACCGGATTATTTGCCGGCGCACTGGCTGCCAAACCGCTGGGGCCAGGACTGGAGTGCCATGGTTAATGTAGAAGGCATAGACCTGGACGGTGCCCTGAAACAAAAAGGTGCCGAATGGCAGGTAAAGCAGGCAGAGCGTTTCTACACCAGCCTTGGATTTGATCCGATGCCAGAATCCTTTTACACCAAATCGAGCCTGTACCCGCTTCCGGCAAACGCCAACTATAAAAAGAACAACCACGCCTCGGCCTGGCACATGGACCTGGACAAGGACGTGCGCAGCCTCATGAGCGTAGAGCCGAACTCGGAATGGTATGAAACTACCCACCACGAACTGGGCCACATTTACTATTACATGACCTACACCAACCCCGACGTGCCGGTATTGCTGCGTGGCGGTGCTAATCGTGCCTACCACGAGGCTATTGGTAGTTTAATGGGCCTGGCAGCTATGCAGAAACCTTTCCTGGCTGAGCTTAACCTGATCGATAAAAATGCTAAGACAGACGAAATACAAACACTGTTGAAAGAGGCGCTTAGTTACGTAACGTTTATACCTTTTGCCTCGGGTGTGATGAGTGAGTGGGAGCATGATTTCTACGCCAAGAATTTACCGGCTGATCAGCTGAACAAGCGCTGGTGGGAACTGGCCAAAAAGTACCAGGGCATGGTACCACCTGCAAACCGAGGCGAAAACTACCTGGACCCTGCCACTAAAACGCACATTAACGACGATGCGGCACAGTACTACGATTATGCCATGAGCTACGTAATATTGTTTCAGTTGCACGACCACATTGCTAAAAACATCCTGAAGCAGGACCCGCACGCTACGAACTACTATGGCAGCAAAGAGGTAGGCAGTTTCCTCAGCGACATTATGTACCCGGGTGCCTCTGCCGACTGGCGCCAGATGCTGAAAGAAAAGACCGGCGAAGAGCTAAGTGCCCGCGCCATGATCGCCTACTTCCAACCGCTGATGGACTATTTGAAGGAGCAGAATAAGGGAAGGAAGTATACACTTTGATAATTACGAATTACGAGTTAGCAATTCCGAATTAATATTTAACACAAAAGCCGCAGCAGGTACTCCTGTTGCGGCTTTTGTGTTATGGTTTAACGGTGCTAGTGCAGCCGAAGCCTGTAGCGGAGCAAGGGTTAAGGCTGCACTGGGTTGGGTGATATTATTCTTTCAATATACCGAATTTACCGTTTTTGAAATCAACTGCTATCACACTCTCAAGAAAAAGCGCATTACCTGTAAGCCCTATAATCCTTTCTTCTTTAAAGAACCTGTTAAAATTAGGCATCAGATAAACTTTTGATTGTGTGAGCACGGTTGAACCTAATCTTATCGGCTCCTTTGGTTTTCTCCCCAATGCAGGAAAGCTTTTACCCCAAGATGACACAGTCAGGGTGTCTGTAACACTGCCATCAGCTAGCTTTTTGAAATATTTCTTATTCGTAACTAGAGGAAAAATGCTAGAGCCTGTATCGAACATAACCCAATAGGTCTTGGCGCCAATCGTGAAGGGAAGCTTTACTCTTCCTTTGTCAATCCTGCATTCTGAAAAATCAAAGCGCTTCTCAGTTTCTGAATCAAGCGAGTCAAGCACCAAAAGCCGATGGTTGGGGTAATCTATAACTAGCACTTTATTCTTGAAGAAAGAAGCGCCTAACGTGCCGACATGTTTTATAGTGGGCGAACTGACAGAATCCGACGTGAGTTTCACTCCGAAACCTTCAAAATACATTAGGTGCTTTAATCTGAAAGTTGTTTTCTCCAGATGAACTTCCACGTCTTTAAAGCTACCGTTCTGTCTACTCTGAATCCTGAAGGGCTTGTTGACTGTATCTAACTTTGTCGCAAGCTCTGGATAAGCATGTAAGTAGGGAGCAATGGCGTTGCCATAAAGCATGGAGTTGGTTGCGCCCAGGTCAAACTGTACCTTGAAACGATGAGGTATAGAGTCAATTTGAAAGGGCACGTTCATAAAAGCTTTATCAAAATACCGATTACCTAGAGTTGAGCCTTCCCACTGAAACGCTATCCATTCTTTTGCAGGTAATAACTTTGATTCCCTTGGCACCTGTCCTAAGACCGAAAGTGGTATAAGAACTAACAATGCCCAAAGAGTGCTTTTCATTTTTTAATTTAAAGTTTATACCACCTAACTACTGTATAAACGTCACCGTGACGTTTATCTGCCATATATGCGTAGGTGGTTTTGTCTGGATTAACTCATTTTTTTTCGCTGTGCAGCGTTGTACGCATCTCCCTATGCATATAATTAAGCTAATATAAGTGATTATTATAGATTATCTAACAGTATAAATAGCCAAACCTGCAAACTCCAACTCCAGAATTTCTAACGCTTAAACTCCACTTGCTGATAAGATCCCAGAAAAGACGCCAGCTTATCCAAAGTATAACTAAGCTCTGTCGGCTCTGGCAGATAAACTACTCTAAAATGATCGTGCTGCTGGTAGTTAAAGCCTGTGCCCGGCACTAACAGCACGTGCTGCTCTGTAAGTAAATCTAAGGCAAACTGCTGATCGCTTTCGATGTTGAACTTCTTCAGGTCCAGTCTCGGAAACATATAAAACGCCCCCATCGGCTTTACGCAGGTGATGCCCGGTATGGCGGTTAACTTTTCGTAAGTAATAGCGCGCTGCTGGCCTAAGCGTCCGGTTGGCAAGGTCAGGTCAAGTATGGTTTGCTCGCCTTCCAAAGCCGTTTCTATGGCAAACTGGGCGGGCACATTGCTGCACACACGCAGGCTGGCCATGGTATTTAGTCCGTCGAGGTAAGACTTGGCTTTATACTTTGCCCCGCTTACCAACATCCACCCAGCCCTGAAACCGGCTGCCAGGTAGTTTTTAGACAAGCCTCCGAAAGTAACACAAAGCACCTCCTCCGAAATAGTAGCCGTGGAAGTATAAACCGTGCCGTCGTACAGTATCTTATCGTAGATCTCATCTGAAAAAACCACCAGGTTATGCTCCTCTGCCAGCTGCACCAGTTGCTGCAAAAGCTCTTTGGAGTAAACTGCGCCGGTTGGGTTGTTTGGGTTGATGATAACGATAGCGCGCGTACGGCTATTAATTTTGCTCTTAATATCAGCCAGGTCAGGGTACCAGTCTGCTTCTTCGTCGCAACGGTAATGCATGGCCTTGCCGCCTGCAAAACGCACCGCGGCTGTCCAGAGCGGGTAATCCGGCGAGGGCACCAGCACTTCGTTCCCGTTGTTCAGCAGGGCCTGTACCGCCTGCATAATAAGCTCGCTCACGCCATTGCCCAGGCAAATATCATCGGTATGAATGCCAGCTATCCCCTTAAATGTATAATAGCGTTTAATGGCCTTGCGTGCACTAAGTATTCCTTTGTGGTCGGAATAGCCCTGAGCCTGGTGCAGACTTTCTATTATCTTATCTGTAACCGCAGCTGGCGCATCAAAGCCAAAAGGCGCAGGGTTGCCAATGTTTAGTTTAGTGATGTTGTGCCCGAGCAGTTCCAGTTCTTTCGCTCTCTCATATAAAGGCCCGCACAGGTCATACGATACATTGTTCAGGCGTTCGCTTCTGTTGATCATATTCAAAAAAATTTAGCGAAGATACTACAACAGAAAGTATGATGTGTTAAGGACAGGATGATTTAATTGCGCTTATATTTTTGGCTTTTTAGAACGCTAATGGCACAATGGTATCTAAACTACTTACCTGTTTGACAACAAGTATACGCATTAGTATAAAGTATAAACTGGATCAAAAAGTATAAATCAAACAGATGTAAAAACCTGAATTTGCGTTTATACTTTAACAGCCTTTTTGTATGTTAGTGAAAACAACACTTATAAAGTATGAAAAAGAAACTAGTTGTTTTAACCGGTGCCGGCATCAGTGCAGAAAGCGGTATAGCCACCTTTAGAGATGCCAATGGCCTGTGGGAAGGCCACGATGTAATGGAAGTTGCCTCGCCGCAGGGATGGCAGAAAAACAAAGAACTGGTACTTGATTTCTACAACCAACGGCGCAAAAACGCCCACACAGTAATACCCAACGCCGGACACCTGGCCCTTGCCGACCTTGAAAAGGACTTTGACATGTGCATTATCACTCAGAACGTAGACGATTTGCACGAAAGAGCCGGCTCTACCAACGTAATTCACCTGCACGGCAAACTGTTTGAAAGCCGCAGTACCCTCGACCCTACCCTGGTATACCCGATTGAAGGCTGGGAACTGAACCTGGGAGATAAGTGCGAACGCGGATCACAGTTGAGGCCCAATATTGTATGGTTCGGTGAAGCCGTGCCCATGATGGAGAAAGCGATGGAAGAAACTGTGCAGGCCGACATTTTCCTGGTGGTTGGTACTTCGCTGTTAGTTTACCCCGCTGCCAGCCTCGTAGATTTTGTGGACGATGATTCGCCTATTTTCGTGATAGACCCTAAGTTGCCCGACATGAGAAAACGATACAACATGTTTCTTTATGAAGAAAAAGCGACTACAGGCATGGTAAAAGTAGCAGAACTTCTACGGCAGGAATATTTGTAGCAACACAAAGGTGCTTTTCTAAACAGATCAGCACCTTTGTTATTTTACACAAGGCGAGATATTTGTTTCTGGTGTTTGATTACCCTCCTATACCCCCTAATGCCGTCAACCTAAGCAAAAACTGTCATCTCAAACATGGCTGAGACGCGAGTCGAAAGGGACCAGCGTAGTTGTGAGAGATCTATCTAAAACTAGTTCAAGAGAACTCTATAGAGATTTCTCCCGAATGTCGAAATGAAAATATAATTGGCATTCTGCTTAAATAGACGGCAATGCCTCTAACCCCTTCTAGGGTGGGTTAATGCCAGCAGATGTAAACTCAATTATTCAGCATATGGCAACTTGAATTATTTAGCATTCCAAAATTTAACAATTATATTCTTAATTATTATTTTAGACAAACCTAAATTTATACTTTTGCGTTTCTAACTACAGAATTACTTAAGTATAAATTTAGCATATGGTCTACCTAAAAATTCTACTCTTCACATTTATTCCTTTTTTGGCTTCTGCACAGCAGGCTTCTGTTGAGGGAACCATCACTTCTCAAAAAGGCGAAATAACCTATGCCTCAGTTATGCTTAAAGGAACAAAATGGGGCGCAGCTGCAGACGAGAAAGGAAACTTTATACTGAAAGGTGTTGACCCTGGCAGTTACCTGTTAGTGATCTCGGCAATTGGTTACAAGCCACAGGAACAAAGTATAAACCTGGAACCGGGTGCAACACAAAAACTAAGTATAAAATTAACCGAAGCCAGCGCCACATTAAATGAGGTAGTTGTAACCGGCACACGCACCACGCGCCGTCGCCTGGAAAGTCCGGTGGCAGTAAACGTGCTTGATAGCAAAACCTTCAGCCTCACGCAGTCCAATACATTATCCGAAGGGCTCTGTTTTCAGCCTGGTTTGCGCATGGAAACCGATTGCCAGACATGCAACTATACCCAGCTCCGGATGAATGGATTGGGTGGATCATATTCTCAACTGCTAGTCAACAGCCGGCCAATTTTTACGTCTCTGATGAGTTTGTATGGCCTAGAGCAGATTCCGGCTAACATGATAGAACGTGTGGAAGTGGTTCGGGGCGGAGGTTCTGTGCTTTATGGCTCCAGCGCCATTGCCGGTACAGTAAACATTATCACCAAAGAACCGCAGGAAAGTTCCTATACTTTGTCCACCAACTCAGCTATTATAGACGGACAGGCCTGGGACCATTTTTTTAATGCCAATGTAAATGTGGTAAATGAGGAGCAAAATACCGGCATCTCTTTCTTCGGATCGCACCGCGATAAGGAAGCCTACGATGCCAACGGCGACGGTTATTCGGAATTATCTAAACTCAAAAATAACTCCTTTGGCTTTAACGCATATTTTAAACCTACCTCACAGGACCGGCTGGAAGTTAACGGCTGGAGCATACACGAATTACGCCACGGCGGTAACAAGCTAGATAAACCAGCAGATCAGGCAGATCAGTCGGAATACCGCATACACGATATTTTAGTTGGAGGCGTAAACTACGAACATAGATCCAAGGATGGTAAAACATCTTACAGCATTTACACTGCAGCGCAAAACACCAAGCGCGTGCATTACACCGGCATAGACCAAGCCGACGGCTGGGGTAATACTAAAAACCATACGTTGCAGGGGGGCTTGCAGTTAAACTATACTTCGCACAACTTTTTAGGCGGCACAAATACCTTTACCACTGGCGCAGAGCATTTGTACGATTATACTTTCGACGAGATAGAGGCCTATAACTTTCTGGTAGACCAAAAAACAAATCTTACCGGCCTGTTCCTGCAAAGCGATTGGGATGTATCGCCAGCAATTACTATACTTTCGGGCATCAGGGCAAACAAACACACCAACGTAAACAGGCTGGTATACACGCCGCGCCTCAGTGCGGTTTATAAGTTAGGCAGCACCACGCAGTTCAGGGCATCGTATGCTGAGGGCTTTAAAGCACCGCAGGCTTTTGAAACAGACCTGCACATTGCCTTTGCCGGTGGCGGAATTTCCCTGATACAGGTAGACCCCAACCTGAAAGAGGAAACATCCCGCAGCATGAACGCCTCTGTAGATTTTAACAAACCAAGTGAGCACATGATCTTTGGGTTTACACTAGATGCCTTTTATACATGGCTTTATGATGCTTTTGTACTGGAAGAGATTGGTACAGACGAAAACGGCAACCAGCAACTGCTGCGCAAAAACGGAGGCAACTCAACCGTACATGGTATTACAATGGAAGGCCGCCTTAACTACGACCAGGTTTTCCAGTTAGAGTCCGGTCTTACCATGCAACGCTCCCGCTACGACAGCCCAATAGCCTGGTCGTCTGAAATTGCCGGAACCCGAACCTACCTGCGCACTCCCGATACCTATGGCTATTATGTGTTTACCCTGATGCCGCAAAGCCGCTTTACAACAGCCCTGTCCGGGGTAATTACCGGGCCTATGCTGGTGCCGCATTTTGGAGGCGCCCCTAGCGTGGTAGAGGATGTACTTTATACTTCGCCAACTTTTGTAGAGAACAACCTGAAACTGGCTTACCGCTTTACGCTTAAAAGTATAAAGCAGGACCTGCAACTCAGCGCCGGAGTACAGAACATGTTTAACCAGTACCAAAAGGATTTCGATATTGGCAAAAACCGCGACAGCAACTATTTATATGGCCCGGCAAGGCCCCGTACTTTTTATGTCGGCTTAAAGTTTGGATTGATGTAAAGCAGTCAAAAGACCTCGCAGCGTGCGCAGCTCCTGCGAGTGTCTGGGAAAGTTAGAGAGTTGAAGAGTTAGAGAGTTAAAAAAGTTATAAATATTCGCTCATTCACACATGCACTTATTCAAAATCTGATTGTTTCAAAAGCCAGATATTCGCAGGAAATGCGCACGCTACGAGGTCTTTGCATATTCTAACTCCCAAACCCTCTAACTCGATAACTCTATTAACTTTTATTTAACCGTCCTGTACCCTATCTTGCTTTGCAAAAAGTTATACTTTGGGGATACAATACATTTTAGAGCTGCTGGGTACTTTCTTTTTTGCCATGTCGGGGGCCTTGGCTATGAGCGAGCGCGACGAGGAGCAGGATTGGTTTGGGGCGACTTTTACAGGTTTCGTAACGGCCATTGGTGGCGGTAGCCTCCGCGATATGCTGCTGGGCAGTTATCCGTTGGTATGGATCGGCAATATACTTTTTCTGTATACCATATTGATTGGCATTGTCTGCTCTGGTCTGTTTTACAACTGGCTGGCAAAATTGCGCCGTACTTTTTTGCTCTTTGATACCCTGGGTATAGCCCTGTTCACGATAGTTGGCACCGAAAAAGCACTTAGTATGGGCGTTAGGCCGGAGATCGCTGCTATTATGGGCATGTTTACCGCTGTTATGGGCGGGGTGCTGCGCGATATCCTTACCAACGAAATGCCCGTGCTGTTCAAAAAAGAAATCTACTCAAGTGCCTGCCTTTTTGGTGCAGCTCTATATTTGGTTATGTATAGGCTTGATGTAGAACGCAATACGAGCTTCCTTGTGGCTGTAGTGTTTATCATTATTATCCGGTTGCTGGCTGTAAAGTATAAACTAACGCTTCCGAAGTTCCGGAAATAATATTTGGTAAGAGTATAGAATCTTGTTTATCCCTTGTTATATTTACTTTAGGATTGTATTCTATATCCTAAATACATAAACATCTTTACACAACATTTTTAGCCGAATGGAACACCTCGACACCAAACAGTTTGAAACAAACGACCCCTTTCTTTTTGACGATGAAGCAGTGCCTCTTTACGATGTAAGCAAAAACAAGCGCTTTCTGCACCACATCATCGATACCATTGCTTTTTATGCCTTTGCCATTGTAATAGGAATTGCCCTTGGGCTCGCAGGTATGGAATCTATATTAGCAGGAATTAACGATATGGTTTTAGGCCTCTTGATCATGTTTACCTATTACTGGGGTTTCGAAAGCATTTTCGGGCAAACAGTTGGCAAAATGATCACGGGTTCTATAGTAGTTACAGAAGATGGGGAAAAGATAACGCCATTAGACGCCTTAAAAAGAACACTTTGCCGCTTTATACCTTTCGAAGTTTTTTCGTTTCTGGGTTCAGGCCCGGGCTGGCACGATACTATTTCCAGAACAAGAGTGGTAAAAAAGTAACTTTCAACTTTTAGCCGAGTTGAAAACAGGGAGTCTGGATGTTATCCGGCTCCCTGTTTTGTTTTAGCGGCCATATCATTTATACTTCACATAATCAACCACATACAAATTGCGTAATAGCTTATGTGCACTAACCATGTAGATAAGCTATGAAATTCAAGCACAAACTACTTACCACCCCCGATACCTGGAGCCTCACAATTATCCGGGTAATGTTGGGGCTGGTTATCTGGCCCCACGGAGCTCAGAAACTGCTGGGTTGGTTTGGCGGCCATGGTCCGGCCGGATTTATGGGCGCCTTCGAACAGGTGTCTGGACTTCCAGGTTTTCTGGCCTGGCTGGTTATCATTATCGAGTTTGTAGGTGGTATCTGCCTTATTGTCGGTCTCTGGACACGCATCTGGGCTTTTTGTATACTTTGCCTGTTTATCGGTATTATACTTTTTGTGCACCTGCCTTATGGTTTCTTTATGAACTGGTCTGGCAACCAGGCCGGTGAAGGCTTCGAATTTCATCTGCTGGTAATCGGCATGGCATGGGCATTGGTAGTAGGCGGCGCAGGTTCACTCAGCGTAGACAAAGCCATGCACGCAAACCTGAGAGCTTTCTAAAGTATAAAAACGGCTTCTGCTAAGCCTTTAGGCCGGACATTTCTCCCCAAACTGCATCTGACGCATACCAAAGTTCTCCATTTTTTATGTGCAACGGCGATGCTATGTTGTTGTGGTATAGCTGCCCTGTACCCAAACCCTGAGGCAAGGTAATGTCGTGCTGTGCTGTAAACTGGCTGATGGCATTTAATCCGATATTCGACTCCAGAGCCGAGGTCATCCACCAGTCTATACTTCGAGCCTCTGCCAGTTTTATCCACCCGGCACTTGCAGCTAAACCGCCAACCAGGGTAGGTTTAAGAATGATGTACTGGGGTTTTATCTGGTCCAGAAGCTCTTCCTTTTCACTCATTTCCTGCACCCCGATCAGTTCTTCGTCTAAAGCAATTGGAACAGGCGTGTAAGCGCACAGTTGAGCCATCTCTTCGGGTTGCCCCTGCTTTATGGGCTGTTCAATAGAGTGGATGTCATATTTTGCCAGGCGTTCCAGCTTTTTAAAAGCATCCTCAGCCGTAAAAGCACCGTTGGCGTCAACACGAATGGTCAGGCAATCGGCTGGGGTGCGTTCCCGTATACTTTGCAGAATCTCCAGTTCCTGTCCAAAGTCCAGTCCGCCAATTTTAAGCTTTAGGCAAGTGTATCCTTCTTTCAGTTTGTTAGCGATCTGGTCCCGCATAAAATCACCATCTCCCATCCAGATAAGCCCATTGATCGGAATACCTGCCTCGCCCCTGCTAAAACCATTGTTGTAGATAAGGCGCTTGCCTCCGTTTTTAAGATCAAGCATCGCAGTTTCCAAGGCAAAGTATAAAGCAGGCCAAACAGATAAATCAAGTTCATCCGGTAAGGGTTTGCCGGCCTCTAAACTTACTTTCTGTGCATTCACAAGGGCTGCTACCTTCTTTATTTTCTCTTCCAGGTCTGGCCTGTGGTCTATACTTAAACCTGCCAGTGGTGCGCACTCTCCTATGCCAACCACCTCTGGCTGCGAAGTATCAAAGATGCTGATATAGTTTACTTTATGCTCTCTGATAGCACCACGAGAGGTTCGTGCATCAAACTTAAACTGCAAGGTGTGGGAAGTATAGGCAAGTTTCAGGCTCATAGTTTACGGGAACTCAATTGTATGGCAAGATAAACCAATAACACTAATTATGACGTAGATGGAGTACAAAGTATAAGCATACGTGCATCAGGCAGGCATAAGTTTGAGAAGTATAAAACACAGTTGTACCGTTTACATGCGATGTATGATTTGCCGCCAGATTTAAATTTAAATAACCCTCTGCCAAACAATTTGTTATACTTCATACACAATATTGGCAACCGAAAACAGAGTATCCATGAGTATAGCCATAGCCGCCGCCCCGCAACAGGTACTGCAGCAATATAAGCAGATACGAACCCAAACCGAGCACATTTGCCAGCCTCTGGAACCGGAAGACACTGTTGTGCAGCCCATTGTAGATGTGAGTCCGCCTAAGTGGCACATGGCCCATACCAGCTGGTTTTTCGAGACTTTTCTGCTGAAGCCGCACCTGCCTGGCTACAAAGAGTTTCATCCACAGTATGGCTACTTATTTAACTCCTACTATAACAGCGTGGGTAGCAGAGTGCAACGCGACCAGCGGGGCACGCTTACCCGTCCGCCGCTACGCGATATTTATACTTTCCGGCAGCACATAGACGAGCACATGCAAAAGTTGCTGCAAAGTATAAGCGATGATAAATTGGCAGCGTTGATGCCGGTACTGCAACTTGGTTTGCAACACGAGCAACAGCACCAGGAACTGCTCATAACCGACATCAAGTATATTCTGAGCACCAACCCGATGCTGCCAACCTATTCTTCACAATCATCTAAACAACCGGTTAAAGCTGCTAAGGCTAATTACCTGGAAGTGCCCGACGGTGTTTATACCATTGGTTACCAGGGCAACGACTTTTGCTTCGACAATGAATTGGGCGTGCACGAGGTACTGCTGGAGGACTTTGCCGTAATGAACCGACTGGTGACCAACGGGGAGTACCTGGAATTTATCCAGGATGGCGGTTACCAGGATTTCAGGCACTGGCTCGACGAAGGTTTGGCCATGGTAAGAAAAGACAACCTGCAGGCACCGCTTTACTGGCTGGAGCAGGAAGGTGAATGGCATCGTTTTACCATGCACGGCCTGCAGAAAGTAGATATGAATGAGCCTGTTACGCACATCAGTTTTTACGAAGCCTATGCCTATGCCAACTGGGCCGGAAAACGCTTGCTTACCGAGTTTGAGTGGGAAGCAGCCTCACAAGTATACCCGCCTGCTACCGGTAACTTTGTAGAGAACAACATTTTAGAGCCTACTGCAGCTGATGCTACCAAAGAAGGCATGCAGCAACTGTACGGCGATGCCTGGGAGTGGACCTACAGCGCCTACCATCCTTACCCTGGCTTTACCAAAGCCCCTGGGGCCATTGGCGAGTATAACGGCAAGTTTATGCTTAACCAGATGGTGTTGCGCGGTGGCTCCTGTGCTACCCCTGAAAGCCACATCCGTACTACATATCGTAACTTTTTTCACCCTGACAAGCGCTGGCAATACAACGGTATCCGGCTTGCATCAAAATAAAATAATGGAACAAGACGCTACCCTGGCACACATGATAGACCTGAGCCGCAAAAAAGACGGCACAAACGATACCGCCGCATTTGCCAAAGATGTGGATAAAGGCCTTAGCCTTAAACAGAAAGACCTGCCCTCCCGCTACTTTTACGATGGCAAAGGCAGCCAGCTCTTTCAGCAGATAATGAGTTTGCCCGAATACTACCTGACAAGAGCAGAGCACGAAGTTTTTACCTCCAACAAAGAAGCTATCAGCACACGGTTTGCCGGTGAGGGTTTTTTTCACTTGATAGATCTGGGTGCCGGAGATGCATTAAAAACAAAGATCCTGTTAGGCGAACTGGCACAGCAGCAGGCAGACTTCGATTATGTGCCGGTAGATATCTCCGGAGACGCCATGCAGCAACTGACGCAAAGCCTTCGCAGCGAATTGCCTGATGTAGATGTGCAGGCCGTTGTGGGTGAGTATTTTAAAGCCCTGGAATGGCTGCAGCAAAATAAATCGGAGCGTAAGGTAGTGCTTTTCCTTGGTTCTAACATCGGCAACTTCGAGAAAAAGGATAGTATAGAATTTCTGAGAAGCATACGCAGTTACCTCAGCCCCGGCGACAGGTTGTTGATGGGTATTGATCTACGCAAAAATCCGGATGTTATACTGCAAGCATACGACGATACTGCAGGGGTCACAGCTGCGTTTAACCTGAACCTGCTGCACCGCATAAACCGGGAACTGGGAGGTGAGTTCAAGGTGGAGCAATTCCGCCACTACGCCATGTATAACCCACTGGAGGGCGTCATGCGCAGCTTCCTTATCAGCTTACAAGAGCAGGATGTATATATCCGGGCATTGGACAAGACCTATCATTTTGAAGCCTGGGAAGCACTCCATACCGAAAACTCACACAAGTACTCTTTAGAACAGATAGAAGAACTGGGCAAACTCTGCGGCTTTGCTGTAGAAACTGTATACTACGACAGTGAAAAAAGATTTGCCGATGTGCTGTTCACAGTTTCATAGATTGCCGGATACACTTTAAAGTTTATACTTGTATACTTGCAGGTAGAAGATCAAACCTGTTTATACTTACCGATGCCCTACATGGAGCCAATTACGCTTGCCTCTGGTGCCAGTTATTTTGCCAGCCCTATTATGGCTACCGAAGCCGCCGTTAATGCCCTGCGAGCCGGAGAAACGTTTTACGGCCCAACAGAAGGCACGCCAGCCTTACGGCAAGCTATATGCGACAAGTATAAACAGCAGGGACAGGATGTACAGCCGGAACAGGTTTTGATTACACCAGGTAGTAAGCAGGCGCTGTTTAACTTGTTCTCGGTGCTGCTGCGCCAGGGCGATGAGGTTGTCATCCCCATGCCTTCTTGGTTCGGGTTTCATGAACTGATGAAGTATAGCTGCGGCACGCTGGTACCCCTGCAAACAAAACCGGAGAACGCCTACCAGCTAACGCCGGAAATGCTGCGCCAGTCGCTTAACGAAAACAGCCGTATACTTTTACTGACAAACCCTGGCAACCCTACTGGTAAGATCTACACAAAAGAGGAACTGGAGGCGCTGCTACAGGTTACAAACCAGTATCCGAACCTATACATTATTTCTGATGAGATTTACGACCATATTACTTACGGCCAGCCTTTTACTTCTCTCCTTTCCTGCGTGGGGGCAGAAAAAGAAAACATCATCTTAGTAAATGGTTTCTCCAAGTCGTTTGCCATGTCCGGTTGGCGCATCGGGTATATACTTGGCCCGGAAGAACTTATCAAAAAATGCATAAATTTCCAGGGCAGCACCATGTCGGGTATAAGTGTATTTGTACAAGAGGCAGCAGAGGCTACCATGCAACAGCGTGACGAAGCACTGGAACTTATGCAAACTATACTTGCCCAAAACCGACAGCTAATGGCCGATACCCTCGATGCCATACCTGGGGTAAACTATTACCTACCAGACGGCGCCTATTACTTTTTCCCTGATCTCAGCGCCTACCTGAACAGGAAAACACTACAGGGTAACACATTGGCAACCAGCACCGATCTCGCAAACCACTTGCAGCAAAACTATAACCTGGCCATTGCCCCCGGCGAAAATTTCGGAGCCCCCGGCTATGCACGACTTTCATTTGCTGTAGAACCAGAAAAGCTACAGGAGGCCCTCAAGAGGTTGCAAAAGGCACTGGCAGAGTTTAAGAAAGCATAACCTAAGAGTATATTATACTTTACTAACTGTCATTTTATTGATATCCGCAGCGCTATATCCAACCACCCCTGGCCCCTCCTTGTCTAAGGCGAGGAATCTGATATTACTTTAGCAAAAGTATAAACTCTGTTGCTAAAGCCTAACCTCCCTTCTACCAAGATCCTCAACAGGATGACAAAATAGAGAAAACTGCTACTACTGTGATGGCAGATGAAACAGTAAGTAAAACTCCCCGCCTTAGACAAGGAGGGGCCAGGGGTGGTTGGATAGCGCTTCGGAGAAAACAGACGAATATAACGTACAAGTACAGTTTTGCGCCCTCCACACATCCCCTAGTCCTAAAAATCCTGGTCCGTATCCGGAATAAAAGCGCTAATTTTGCAGCTTCTTAAGCTATTGCCATGAATACCGCAGAATACAAAGAGCACTTCTCCAAAAACTTCACCCTGGCTTTCCCGGTGGTGCTTAGCCAGTTAGGGCATATCATGGTGAGCGTATTCGACAGCTTAATGGTTGGCCAGATCGGTACTTTGCCACTTGCAGCTGCATCGCTGGGCAACAGTATCTTTATGATCACACTGGTGTTTGGGCTTGGAGTTTCCTATAGTATAACGCCGCTGATAGCCGCTGCCGATGGCCGGAAAAACTATACCCGTATTTCGCTTTTGCTGCTAAACGGACTGGTGTCCAATGTTTTGCTAGGCATACTCTTATTTATCGCCGGCTACTTTTTATCGCCTTACATTACCTATTTAGATCAACCGGAAGAAGTAGTAAGGCTTGCCATTCCATACATCAATATCCTCTTCCTGTCTATGGTGCCGCTTATGATTTTCCAGGCGTTTAGGCAGTTTGCAGAAGGACTTTCGCTCACGAAGCAGGCTATGTACATTACGTTAGTGGCTAACACGCTAAACATCGTACTTAACTATATCCTGATCTACGGTAAGCTGGGTATTGAACCAATGGGGCTGGTAGGTGCCGGCTGGGCTACGCTTATATCGAGGGTAGTAATGGCGCTGATGATGGCAGGTTACATACTTTTTGCGAAGCGTTTTGAGATATTCCGTCACTTTTTACGCCTGCGGCATTTCTCGTTTTTGCATGTATACCGCATTTTTAAGCTGGGCTTGCCAATTTCGGGCCAGATGATCTTTGAAATGGGTGCCTTCAGCTTCTCTGCCATCATGATCGGCTGGCTGGGGGCCAAGCAGCTGGCAGCACACCAGATAGCCATAAACGTGGCCTCTGTAACCTACATGATGGCAAGCGGCATTGCCGCAGCGGCTACCATTCGCGTGGGTAACCAGAAAGGACTTGGCAACTTCAGAGGGATGCGCGTAGCCGGTCTCAGCAGCTTTGCCATGGGTGCGCTCTTTATGCTGGCAAGCGGACTGCTCATGATAGCCGGTAACCAACTGATTCCGATGCTGTACATCGACGATGTGGAAGTAATCGAGTTAGCCTCTACCCTACTTATTATTGCGGCGCTGTTCCAGATATCGGATGGCGTGCAGGTTGTGGGTTTAGGTGCCTTGCGCGGCTTGGAGGATGTACGCATTCCCAGCCTAATCTCGCTGCTGGCTTATTGGGTTATTGGTTTGCCTGTGGGTTACCTGCTTTGCTTTAAATTAGGCTTCGGGGTTAACGGCGTCTGGATGGGCTTACTTGTCGGTTTATCGGTGGCTGCCATACTCTTATTCGTTCGTTTTAAGGCACTTAGCAATCAGTATCGAAAAATTGCATTATAACATGGCACTAAAAGTTTAAAGGCTGCGTTGCGCTTTTATAACTGATTAAACTTTTTAGCCGAAGTTAACATGCTTATTGCCTCCTTACTCTTGTCGCTATGGGCGGGCATTATTTCGCCTGCCCTGGCCACAGCCCGTGCAACTGCGCCACTTGCAAATAATTCGCCTGCTAAAACAGCAGAAGCAAAAACTGTAGAAAAATTAACCTGGTCAGACTCGCGCAGGCTTACCTGGGATGATTTTAAAGGCGCTCCTGAAACCGGGAACCCGCACCATGCATTAACTGCCGCCAACCTAGCCGTTGATGCTAAATGCACCAGCAATGCGTTTTCTTATGATGTAAAATGCGTTTTCCTGCCAGAGGAGTCATGGTCTAAGAACAAAAAATCTGCCTCGCTTTTAAAGCATGAGCAATTGCATTTTGACCTGACAGAAGTGCACGCACGGCAGCTACGCAAAAAGCTAAAAGAGCTGGGCAGTAGCTGCAGCAACTTAAAAGGAAACCTGAGCACAACCGTTAGCACTGCTTTTAAAGATTGGAAAGCCGAGCAGGACCTTTTCGATAAATCGTGCAGCCACGGATTAAATAAGCAGGAAGAAGCTGCCTGGGCAGAGAATATCAATCAACGCCTGAACGAACTGCAGGCTTACAGATAAGGTGTAAGAACAAGAGAGCCGGCTATTGTAAAGTATAGCCGGCTCTCTTGTTTACTGTATCTTATACTTGTTGATAGCTAGTCTATGCCTTGTCCAGATTTTTAGATGCAGGCCCGGTAATAACTCTCCCGTATGGGTCGAAGCGTGAGCCGTGACATGGGCAATCCCATGACTTCTCTACATTATTCCAGTTCACGATGCAGCCCAGATGTGTACAAACGGCCGAGCATTCGTGTCTAACGCCATCGGCATCGCAATAAACTGCCACCTTGGTAGTGCCTTTGCGCATCAGCCTTCCGGTGCCTGGCATCACCTGAGACGGATCGTCTACCTCGCCTGGGGTAACATAGTCTTTCATCTGGGCCGCCACATTCAGGTTCTCCTTTAAGAACTCGCCTGCAGATTTTAGGCTTATCCTGGCAGGGTCGTATATCTTTTCCCACTCATTTTTGCGTCCCATGATCAGGTCTGTGAGCAGCATACCGGCAATGGTGCCATGGGTCATGCCGTGGCCTGAGTCGCCGGTGGCAATGTAAACGTTATTGGCATCTCCCGGATTGCGGCCGATAAATGCTAGTCTGTCTACAGGTTCGTACACCTGCCCTGACCATCTATACTCTACTTCCTGCGCCATCGGGAATTTAAGCCTTGCCCAACGCTCCAGGGCATAAAATCGTTTGTCCGGGTGTGCATCCTGACCAGTTTTATGGTCTTCGCCACCTATAATCAGCAAATCTGTGGATGCGCCTCTGTCTTCTGCCGGCTGTAGCCTGATGTAATGGTAAGGATCATCCATGTCCCAGAACAGGGCATCCGGAACCTCCCCCTTCGGCACAGCCAGACCAATGGCGTACGTACGATACGGCGCCTGCTTGGTGTGCATGGTAACCCAGTCGTTTACCGGCGTATTGGTAGCTACAACCAGGTGGTTTGATGCTACAGTGTGTCCACTTTCCGCTGTTACAACTGCTACAGTTCCCGATTTAAAATCAACGGCTTTTGTATCGGTATAAACCTGTCCGCCTTTGTCGATAAACGCTTTCAGCAAACCAGCAATGTACTTCATCACATGAAAGCGCCCTTGATTTGGAAACTGAAGGCACGGCAAAGCAGTAAGCGATGCAACAGGGCACTCCTTGCGCATCACCACATCGCGCCAGCCAATCTGCTGCACGGCCTCCAGTTCCTTCATTAATTCTTCTTCCTGATCCCGGTTATTGGCAAACAGGTAACCATTTATCTTTTTAAAATCACAGTCTATACTTTCTTCCTTAGCAATCTCCTCTATCTTATCAATCGCGCGGCCATGGCTTACACAGGCCAGGCGGGCCCCATCTTTTCCAAAAAGATTTATAAGATTAGGAAAACCGTCGTCCAGGGCGTTGGAAAGATGTGCAGTGGTACGGCCTGTTTCGCCGCCGCCAATGGTTTTGGCTTCGAGCAGCACAACGCGCTTGCCCTCTTTAGCCAAAAGGTAAGCAGTAGTGAGACCTGCTATTCCGCCTCCAACTACACACACATCACAAGTTACATTATCCTTTAATTTTTGGGTGTCTGTATACGACACACCCTTTACCCAGAAAGGTACGCTAGCTCCAGATTGGTTTTCCATAGTATAAAGTTTAGAACAAGACAGGCCTCTGTAAGTAAGTAGTTGCCTGTTGCATTGCATTACGGCGTGCTTTCCCTTAAGTTTCTGAACATGCATTATCCGGTCATTCGGGATACTTATTGCAGCAGAGCAGCATGACTGAAAGTGTTATACCTTCCGGCAGCCCATTTTGTCAAGCTTTTATTTTGATCTTAGTGGTTGTAGTTTTATACTTGGTTACCGGTAGGCTGCAATTATCAAATAATTTAGCTGCAGTTGCCAAGCATACCTAAACTAAACTATAATATGCATGCACCATCTGAGGCCATGGAAACCATAACATGGCAACACTTTGAGCAAACCGATATAAGAGTAGGGACTATATTAGCAGCCGAGGATTTTCCGGAGGCAAGAAAGCCTGCATTCAAACTTACTGTAGACTTGGGGCCGTTAGGTATAAAGAAGTCCAGTGCGCAGATTACCAGGCATTATACCAAAGAGGAACTGCCAGGCATGCAGGTGCTCTGCGTCACAAATCTTGGCAAAAAGCAGATAGGCAGGTATATGTCGGAAGTACTGGTAACCGGCTTTGCCGATGAGAACGGGGATATTATACTTGCCCAGCCAGCTGGCAGGGTTCCGAACGGAAGTAAACTGATGTAGTGGAATAAAACTTACTCTACAAAATCATCAAGCTTTTTCAACTCGTTGCCGGATGCTCTCATTTTGGTTTCGCGGAGACTTAGGGTATCTACAATAATCTCGTAGAGTTCGTCCATCTGCTTCAGGTTATCCAGGTAGTACTGGTAAGTACTACGGAACTCCTGCTCTGTTACGCCGTGCTCTTCAAAGATCTCTTTCTCCCTGAAGTTAAAAGACATCAGGGCCGTATCCGGGTAAATTACCTTGGATTCTACCTGTGACTCAGCAATATGAATATCTGCCAGCACTTGAACCATTTTATCGCGGGATAGCAGGTTATCCGGTACTTTTGTTTGTTTTTGGCCACAAGCAAACAGGCTGAAGCAAAAAAGTATGTAGAAAAGTGTTTTCACAGCTTAAATTTACGAGAATATATCATAATTTTAAAATCTAAGGCCAGGGTAATCGTTAGATGAAAGAGCTTGTTCAAAAGCTACGCAAGTATGAGATACGCATTCGCAAGGCCATTACCACGCAAATGCAGGGCGACTTCCATTCTGTTTTCAAAGGATCAGGGCTGGAGTTCGACGATGTACGCTCTTACCAGTACGGCGATGATGTGCGCTCTATCGACTGGAACGTATCGGCCAAAGGGCACGGCATATTTGTAAAAACCTACCGTGAAGAGAAAGAGCAATCTGTTTTCCTGATGCTGGATGTAAGCGCCTCGCAAAGTATAGGCACCGGAAAGCAGCAGAAAATTGACGTGGGCAAAGAGATATGTGGCGTATTAGCTCTATCGGCGGCACAGCAGCAGAGCCAGATCGGCATTATCTGCATCTCAGACCAGAAAGAGAAATACATTAAACCCGCTAAAGGCATACAGCAGGCTTACAGTATTATTAAAGCACTTAGTGAGCTAAAACCCCGGTCATCTAAAACAAACCTGGCTGCCGGAATAAGGCTTACCCTCGATATTATAAAGCGCCGCAGTATTATACTGCTTATCTCCGACTTTATTGATGTAAACTACGAAAAGGAACTGGCCATGCTGGCAAGGCGTCACGACCTGATCGTGATACAGTTGCAGGATATAAGGGAGCAAAAAGTACCACCCATGGGTATTGTACCGGTACTGAACAAGGAAACCGGAAAGACCATCTGGCTGAACACATCCGGCGACGAATTCCGCAAGCGTTACATGAACCAGTATCTGGAAAACCAGGACAAAGTGGTGCGTATTTGCCAGAAATACCAGGCCAATTACCTGGCCATCCAAACAAACGAAGATTATGTGCCGCAACTGGTTAACCTGTTCAGGCTACGAAACAAAACAACAAAGCGAAGTGCGTAACCTTACCTTTATAATACTTTTCTTCTTACTGCAAATTCCGGTTTTGGGGCAGCAAATAAAAAAACCGGTAGGTAGTTTTGCCCAGGACACGGCAAAGCTGGGACAATTACTGCAATACACCTTAGTGCATCAACACGCGGCCACACAAGAAGTTATACTACCCGACTCAAACTTTAACTTTACCCCTTTTGAGTTTGTTGCCAAAACATACTTCCCAACATCTACCACAGCCGGCATCAGCACCGATAGCGCTGTTTATACCTTGCGTACCTTCGAGACCTTACCTATACAGCAGCTCTCGATGCCCGTTTACATTTTGCACGAGTCAGACACCATGCGCGTATTCGCAGACGCCGATGCCGTAATTGTACAGCAATTGGTTACTGAGTTACAGGAACCTTTACTTATAAAAGACAATACAAAGCTGGCTGCCGTGGAGCAACGGTTTAACTGGCCTTTGCTGCTGGTCTATATTGTGGCGGGCCTGGTATTTGTCAGTCTTGTATGGTTTATCTTCGGGCAGGCCATTATCCGGAAGTATAAGCTTTACCGCCTCCGGAAAGATCATTTATATTTTGCTTCGCGCTACAACTCACACCTCGACAGGTTTGTTAAGTCGGGCTCCTCGCAAAGTATGGAAAAAGCTGTGTCGCTCTGGAAAAACTACCTTACCAAGCTGGAACGCAGCGCCATCAACTCATTTACTACTAAAGAGATTGTGGAATATTACCACGACGACGAGGATGTAAATACAGCCCTGCGGACCTGCGACAAGGCTATTTATGGCAACGCCGCCGCCGAAGCAGATACCGAAACGAAACAAGCACTGAGCATGCTGCGCCGCTTTGCCAAGAGCCGGTACAAAACACAACGAGAAATGATCCGAAATGCAAAGACTGCCTGATGATTTCTGGGATTGGCTAAGCCTGGAATGGTTCAGCTATAGCACCCTGCGCTCTTTTGACTGGGTGTATCCGTTTGTGCTTTATGCGCTGCCGGTTGTGTTATTGCTTTTCCTGTTAAAATGGCTTTTTTCGTTAAACGCGAAGAACAAGCTGGACATGGCGCTCTTTTCAGACAAGGTAAAGTGGCAGTGGACCAGCCTGCTCCGGCATATACCCACTATCCTGTTTATGCTTTTTATCATGTTGGTGCTGGTAGCACTGGCCCGGCCACAACGTGTTAATGAACAGATAGAGCAAACCGCAGCCGGTATAGATATTGTACTGGCCCTGGACGTATCCGGATCGATGGAGCTGACTGACATTAAGCCAAATCGCCTGACAGCCGCTAAAGAGGTCGCCCTTGATTTTATAGATGGCCGCGTGCAGGACAGAATCGGTATCGTAGTATTTGCCGGAGACGCCTACTCGCTTGCCCCGCTTACTACAGACTATGACCTGCTGCGCGAAAGTATAAATGATATCGGGTTTAAAATGATACCCAACGACGGAACCGCCATTGGCAGCGCACTGGCCGTAGCCCTGAACCGTATGCGAGACTCTGAAGCCAAAAGTAAAGTAGTGATTCTGGTTAGTGACGGTGAAAACACTGCAGGCAGCCTGGACCCGGAACTGGCAGCGCAGATTGCATTTGCTTACGGCGTAAAACTATACACCATCGGTATAGGCAAAGACGGTATGGTGGCCTACGATGTAGACGAAAATAGCCAGACAGTAACAGTAGAGACCAAACTGGATGAGACCAGCCTGCGACGAATAGCACAGATAGGCGAAGGCACATTTTTCAGGGCCGATTCTAAAGACGCATTGCAGGCAATTTTCCGTAACATTAACCGCCTCGAAAAAACCGAGGTAACAGAAAGGCGCTTCAGAGATACCCGTGATTATTACCAGGTATACCTCAAATGGGCCCTACTCCTGCTTATGTGCTGGATGCTTTTAAAGAACACATTCATCACCAATGTGCTGGAAGACTGAGTTAAGGTAGAGAGGTAAAGAGTTAGAGAGTTTGGGAGTTGGAAAGTTGAAGAGCGTTTGATTCGTTATTGGTTATTGGTTGATCGTCGTGGATGTAGAGACGCAATACTTTGTGTCTTGATAGCGACGAAGCAAGAAACCTTTCTTTTGCGTCTTGCTGGCTACAAAGCTAAATACATAATTCAGTTTGCTGCGTTTATATATAACCTGAAACTTACTGTAAACGATAACGAACACGGATAAACAATTATTCACTCATACACTCATTCACTAATTCAAAATTAAACTATGAGCATCAAAGACAACATTTTATACTTTGACGAACAATTACGAAACACCCCCTGCCGCCTGGTGGCCGTAAGCAAAACACATCCCGCCGAAATTATAAAAGAAGCCTATGATGCCGGCCATCGCTTGTTTGGCGAGAATAAAGTGCAGGAACTGGTTGATAAGCGTGATCTGTTGCCACATGATATAGCCTGGCACCTGATCGGACACCTGCAAACAAACAAGGTTAAGTATATTGCCCAGTTCATCGATACCATACAATCTGTTGACAGCCTGAAACTGCTGGTTGAAATAAACAAGCGCGCTGAGTTATTTAACCGCACTTTGCCTATAAAATGCATGTTACAAATCTCTATTGCCGATGAGGAAACAAAGTATGGCATGACAATGGATGAAGCAGACGCCCTGCTGCAATCAGAAGAGTACCGCATGATGAAGTTTACCCAGATAACCGGTGTGATGGGCATCGCCACGAACACCGATGATCAGGAAAAACTTAGAGGAGAGTTCCGGTACCTGCACAGTTGCTTTACACAGTTAAAGGAGAAGTTCTTCTTCGCTAACAATGATTTTAAGGAAATATCGATGGGTATGACCTCTGACTGGAAACTAGCCGTGGAAGAGGGCAGCACCATGATTCGGGTTGGCAGCGGAATTTTTGGCAGCAGGACCTACAACCGCTAAATCTAAAGACGTAGTTAAAATTTATAGCGTAGTATATCTATTATTGAGCGGATCGCAAGTATAAACTGATGCTTAAAACTATACTTTTCCTCACGCTTTTATTTGTATGCTATGCCTGTAAATCTATAAAAACTGTATCTATGCCCTCCCCTGCTATTACAACTGTACAGATGCCCGCTTTTGACATGGAAGGCCACAGAGGCGCGCGTGGACTGATGCCTGAAAACACCATTCCTGCTATGATAAAGGCTATGGAACTGGGTGTAACAACCCTGGAGATGGATGCCCACATCAGTAAAGACGGCAGGGTGCTCCTCTCCCACGACCCATACTTTAATCGCAAGCACGAGCTATTGCCCGATGGCAAAAAGATACCAGCCAGCGAGGCTAAAAAGCATGTGCTCTACCAGCTGGACTACAGTGAAATAAAGCGCTATGATGTAGGGTCTAAATTCTACAAAAACTTCCCAAAGCAGCAGTTACAGCAGGCGCATAAGCCACTCCTGGCAGAGGTGATCGACACTGTACAGGCCTACATTGCCGATCATAACCTGCCACAGGTGTTCTACAACATCGAAACCAAATCCAAACCATCCGGCGACGGTAAATACCACCCTGCCCCACATGAATTTGTAGAGAGGTTGATGGCGGTTATACTTGAGAAAAAGATAGCTCCTTATGTTATCATACAATCCTTTGACGTGCGTACGCTACAGGTACTAAAACAAAAGTACCCGGAGATTAAAACATCACTGCTTGTCGAAAATCTGCACAGCCTGGAAAAGAACCTGGAAAAGCTGGGGTTTTTGCCTAATGTTTACAGCCCCTACTACAAACTGGTAACTCCTGACCTGCTACAAAAAGCGCACAACCTGAACATGAAAGTCATACCCTGGACGGTAAATGATTTGAAAGAGATGAAACAACTGAAAGAGTTGGGTGTTGACGGTATAATTACGGATTATCCTGATCTTTTTAAGAATCTGTAAAAGAGTTTGCTAAGAATTTAGCCCTTAACACCCTGTAAATAATAAAAAGCATATCTTTATAGTACGCTCAAAAGTATACACCTTTGTATCTGATCAAAAAACATAAAAAAGAAAAACATGACTCAAAGTGCAGCCGATACCGAAAAAAGCTACAAGACTTTCGTAAAAACGATAGTTGACACAAACAAAGTATGGGGCCTGGCCAAAGACGATACCTGGGCAACCTCCAGCTCTGCTGAGTTCGAAGACACTGAAGTCATTTTATTCTGGTCTGATGAAGCCGGCGCCAAAGCATGTGCCGAAGACGACTGGGCAGACTATAAACCTGAGTCTATCACTGTGGTTGAGTTTCTGGAGAACTGGTGCGTAGGCATGTACAGCGATGCCTTACTGGTTGGCGCCAACTGGTCATCAGACCTTACCGGCAAAGAAATAGAGCCGTTGGAGGTTGCGCTTGATGTGGTGCAGGAACTGAAGTCACAAGACAAAACACTTGAATTCTCGCAATACGACAGCCAGCAGGAATTCGAAGAGCAGGTAATTGAGGCCATGGAAGGCGAAGAGTAGCAGGTTTTATACTTCACCATGACGCAGAAAACTATACTTTTAATTGCCAGCGCGCTGGGCGGCCTGACCGTTGCTATTGGTGCATTTGGTGCACATGCGCTTGCCAAAGTACTGGAGAGCACTGGCCGTGTACAAACATTTGAAACTGCCGTTAAATACCAGATGTACCATACGCTGGCACTGCTAGCTGTTGGCCTGCTCTTATTCAAGGTAGAACAACCTGCTTTGCAGGTGGCCGCCTGGTGCTTTTTTGGTGGTATCCTTATATTCTCAGGTTCGCTTTACATACTTGTTCTAACAGGCGTAACCTGGCTTGGTGCTATTACCCCTATTGGTGGAACATTTTTTATAGTTGGCTGGGGAGCACTTTTTTATGCTATCATGAAAGCGCTGTAAGTATAAATCAGTACTAAGTCAGCGGACAAAGAAGTTTTTAGACTAAAGACAAAAGATTACTCAAGTATAAAGTGATAGACACAAAAAAGAAGGGCTGCCAAAATTGGCAGCCCTTCTTTTTTATACTTTAAGTGCTATGGCAAACTATTGCTTTGCGCTGGTACCTGTTTTTTCCTTGATATTGGTTACAATGTACACATGCTTCGCGCCTTCAGCAGCGTTAGAATGTACTGTAATTGCTTTCTTTTGCTGGCCAAGTCTGCCGGCGCTGTTATACTTTGCTGTAATAGAACCACTCTGACCTGGCATTACAGGCTCCTTAGTCCAGGCTGGTGTTGTGCAACCGCATGTTACATCTACGCGCTCAATTACAAGCGGCTGTGTACCAGTGTTCTTAAATTTAAATACATGCTCTACAACATCGCCTTGAGTAATGTCGCCGAAGTTATGCTCATTCTCTTCGAAGGTAAGAGCAGGGCCATTAACTGCCTGCTCTGATGGTGCGGAAGCTTTGGCTTTTGGTTTTTCCTGCGCCACAGCGCCGCCGGCAACTAATGCGGCAAATGCGAAAGAAAGGAGTATTTTTTTCATTTTGTAAAGGATTAAGATTAATGGGATAGCTATTATACTTGTATTGCAGCAAAAACGATGCAAAATATCTTTTCTTTTGTCAGCTAACTAATAATTGTTGGTTAAAGTTCAGCAAATACAGTTCCTCAGAGGATCTCGTGAGGGCTGTATAAAGCCATCTGGCAAACTCCTCATTTACCATATCATCCTTCAAAAAGCCCTGATCCACAAACACGGCCTTCCATTGGCCACCCTGTGCTTTATGGCAGGTAAGGGCATAGGCAAACTTTACGAGCAAAGCGTTTAAGTACGGATTTTTCTTCAGCTCTTTGTAACGCTCACGCTTGTTCGGAATATCCATGTAATCTTTCAGCACCTCCTCGTACAATTTCTTGTTCTGATCCTGCGGTAAAGCCGGCGCATCGGTATAAAGTGTATCCAACATGATCTTTACCTCTTCCTCCGGTGCATCAGGATAATCTACAAACCTGACCCGCACATCGGCAAACCTAAAGCCATACATATCTTCGTCGCGGATGATCTTGGTTACCTCCACAAAGTCGCCGTTGGCCATGAAGCCTATGTCGGAATCTTTAGCCAGCCAGAAGTAGTTGTTACGCACAATCATGAGGTAATCTCCTACGCCAATCTCGTCTTCAGCAAAGAAAATACGCCTGCGGATGTGCTGGTTGTACATGTTAGCCATTTTGTTAGACCGGCAAATAACAATAGTGCCTTCTACGCCATACTTATCATAGGCGTATCGTAAGCCATCCTCCAGCTTTTCCCCGGTCATCTGGTAAATGTCGCGCCAGCCTTTGGTAAAAAGCTTTATCTCCAGTTTCTCCTGCTTCATGCGGTCACGCAGCTGGGTTGCGTTCATCAGAATTCCGGATGCTTCTGCCTGGCGCATCACCTGTTTTAGCTCCATCTGCTGCACATGGCACCGGAAGTTGCTTTTCATGTACTCACTGTCCAGCGACGGGCTAAGCGTTTGGCCAACCGGTGGCAACTGGGCTGTGTCGCCTATCAGCAAGAGCTTGTTGTTCTTTTTATCAAACACATACTGCAACAGGTCCAGCAATAAACCATTTTCTCCAAAGCCGCTTTCATCTGAGATCATCGAGGCCTCATCCACTATATAGACTGTGTTGTCGGCTTTGTTAGGCATGCGGGTAAAAGCAAGTCCTTCCGAGAAAGGATTGGCGGTTTGCCGGTAGATCTTTTTATGGATCGTGTGAGCAGGTTTGCCGCTGTAACTCGACATTACCTTGGCAGCACGGCCAGTTGGGGCCAGCAGCACATACTTGTACCCAAACTTGTTCAGTATCTTTACAAGCGAAGTTACCACGGTTGTTTTACCCGTACCGGCATATCCCTTTAAAAGGAAAACCTGCCGCTCCTGCTCTTTGGAAAGTATAAACTCGTCCAGTTTCGTAAAAAGCATCGCCTGGTCCTCGGTTGGCTCAAATGGGAAACTGGAACGTAAGGCTTCTACTGGACGCATTCTTTTTAATTATGAATGATAAATTAGGAATGGGTGACGTGTAATTAGGTACAATGGCGCGAGCGTCCTCGCTCGTGACTTGCTATATAGGGGCCTCTGGCCCTTATTAACCATACTTTCCTTACCTGCTTTACAACAGAGAAAGCTGCTTTTTAAATCCGTTAAGCAAAGTGAAAGTAGTTGCTTCGTCGCTACCAAGACGCAAAGTATTGCGTCTCAACAACGCTGCTTTGTAGCCAGCAAGACGTTCACAGGTTTGTAAAACTCTGTGAGGTCATTGTAACTCTCTAACTCTCTATCTCTTTAACTCCTCTGGCTTAATGTTGGCCATACTTGCACTTGCCTTGGCAATCAGCAGCGGCTCGTCAGTACCGCAAACAACGTATACTTCAGCCTCGCAGAAATTTAGTTTGCGGCCCTGCTTTATTACGTAACCTTTCGCCAGCAACTTATCGCCAACTCCCGGATGAAAGTATGATACCTTAATTTCGGCGGTTACTACATGATGGCCTTTGGGAACAAGACTGACAGCGGCAAAACCAGCTACGATATCAGCCAGTGTGGCAATTACGCCGCCGTGGGCAAAACCTTTGTGCTGTTTGTGTTTTTGTTCAAGTATAAGTTCGCCTTCTACCCTGCCAATTTCTATCTTTGTTACGTTAAAGCCCATGAGCTTCATAAACTCCTGACGCTCCAACTTTTCGCGTATGTCCTGTTCAAAATCAGGATTAAACGTTTGAATCATTCTGTAAATTTACGACCAAACCCATTGCTTAACAAGCATGACAGAATTAAATCCTAAAGCAGCCGGCTATTCAGAAAAGCTGCGTGTACGCGTTTGCGGCATCTGCATTAAAGATGATAAACTGCTATTAATAAAGCACGACCATACCATAGGTAACAAAGCGTTTTGGGCTCCTCCAGGTGGTGGCCTTTCTTACGGCGAAACAATGAAAGATTGCTTAAAACGTGAGATGCTTGAGGAAACTGGACTACATGTAGAAATAAACCGCTTTTTGTTTGTGAATGAGTTTATGCAGCAACCCCTGCATGCCGTTGAGTTCTTTTTTGAAGTAAGTATAACAGATGGAGAATTGCTAACCGGCTCAGACCCTGAAGTAACCAGGGAGCAGCAGTTAATACAAAAGGCGCAGTGGCTGCCAATCAAAGAAATATTGGCGATACCCTTACCTGATAAGCACCGTGTGCTGCAATACCTTATCTCTCTGGACGACCTACTGGGCCAGGACCATTATTTTATCTCAGGTAAGTAGCCTTGCTGCCGTTTGCCAGATTTTTTTTATACTTGCATAAGCAGCTTGGCCATGTTTCGGCAATGCTTTAGAAAACCATACTTTGAACACAACAAGCACACACTTCCGGCTTTCCTTTAAGATCCACGACGAGGCATTTTCGCTGGCACAGGCTGCCACCTGTAACTTATACATGGCAGTGGGCCACAGATCACTGCGACTGGCCGTGGTGGATACAAGCCGCAACAAATTTGTAGTGTTGGAAGATTATGAGCTTTTATCTGTTTTCTCGCCGGTGCAGGTAGCGGAGCAGCTGCGCTTAATGGCAACGGAAAACCCTTTGCTACAGGAAAAAAACTGGCAAACTGTAAGAGTCTCTGTCAGTAACCTGCATTTTACCTTAGTCCCCGAAACGCTTTACGACCCCGATCATCAGTTAGATTACCTGCGCCTGCACAGCCAGTTTGATCCGCAGCACGACAATGTGTTTTCCTACAGGCACAGTGGCCTGGAGGCCGTTAACATCTTCTCGATTGACACTGCACTATACGAAGCATTGCAACATGTTTTCCCGGATCGTCCGCTGCAGATCGTACACCAGACAAGTGCCCTCATTAAAAGTATACTTCACCAGGCAAGCCGCCTAACAGAGCGTAAAATCTATGCTTTTGTAGAGCGTAATTATGTAACAGTGCTGGTGGCAGGCCAGAGCGGACTCGAGTTCTGCAATATTTTTCATTACCTGAGTCCTGAAGATTTTATTTACTACATCATATTTGTGATGCAGGAGCTAAAGCTAAACCCGGAGCAGGAGACCATTACTGTTTGGGGAGATATCACCCACGACTCTACCCTGTTTTCAACGCTGCAAAAGTATATCCGTAATGTGAAGCTAGGCAAAAAACCTGCTGATGTAGAATACAGCTATAAATTCCACGACCTGTTTGAGCACAGGTATTTTGAGTTGTATAGTATGCATTTTTGTGAATGAGGAATTTTGAATGAGTGGATGAGTGAATTATTTTAGTACCTTAATTAGTTTGCAAGAGAAACAATTCACCATTACTCAATGAGCAATAACAACTCCACATCTAAATGGGAATTTGCAGAGCAGTCTCGTAAACGCACTAAGAAATTGGCTATAGACACAATTCGCTTCAGTCAAAGCTTACCAAGAACGGATGAGGCAATTATCATGAAGCGTCAGCTTTTGAGATCAGCTACATCAGTTGGAGCAAACTATAGAGCCGCTTGCAGAGCGCGTTCGGCAGCAGAGTTTTACTCTAAAATAAGCATTGTAGTAGAAGAGGCTGATGAAACCCTATTTTGGCTTGAGCTGCTGGAAGAGTCCGGCACTATATCAAGGTCCTCAGTTTCAGGTCTTATGAAAGAAACAACAGAGATAGTATCCGTATTAGCAAAAGCAAGAAAGAACACCATTAAATAAATTCAATCATTCACTCATCCACTCATTCAAAATTGACATGAAACGCATCGCCCTCTTCCCCGGATCTTTCGACCCATTTACAAACGGACATTACGATGTGGTAATGCGGGGATCTAAGCTTTTTGATGAGGTGATTGTGGCTATCGGTAACAACAGCAGCAAGCAACGCTATATTCCGGTAGATAAAATGTTTGAGGTAATGACCCGACTCTTTGCAGACCAGCCAAACATCCGGGTGGATACTTTTAAGGGTCTTACGGCAGAGTATGCCCGCGAAAGAGGTGCTCAGTTTCTGCTACGGGGCTTACGTAACACCACCGACTTTGAGTACGAGAATACCATAGCACAGGCTAACAAGCACGTTAACCACGACCTGGAAAGCGTATTCCTGATCACATCACCGCAGTTGGCAGCCATCAGTTCCTCCATTATCCGGGAAATTCACCGGTTTGGTGGCAACGTGGACGAGTTTATACCTTTCCAGTTTTCAGAGATTGCAGATAGTGCTGCACTATAAAGGTAATGGAAGTATAAGCGTTGGGTAGCACCTCCAGCACTTCTTCCGGTGTCATCCAGCGTACTTCTTCAATAAATTCTTCTGCCTGCGGTTTCATCAGGCTGTCGTCGGTGCAGTTCATCAGAAACCAGCTGGTTTTCTTTAATATCTTCTTGCCTTTGTAAGCGTAAGAGTGCCATGTTTTTGGCAGTTTTTCCAGCACCTCTACCTGTATATTACACTCCTCTTCCACTTCCCGTAGGGCGCCTTCTTTTACCTTCTCTTTCTTATCGAGTTTACCTTTAGGCAGGTCCCAAACGCCCAGGCGGTACATCATCAGTATCTTGCCGTCCTTTACCACTAAACCGCCGGCAGCTTTCACGATCTTGAACTGATCTTTCAGGTGTTCGATCAAGCGCTTCTTTTTATCAGTTACCAGCGTTAATGATTTTAGTTTCTTCAGCTTCTTCACTTCCATCAAGCGCACCAGGCGGTCAATCAGCAGCACGTCAGCATCTTTTATCAGCACATCTCCTACCAGGTCTTTTGATGTAAAGTGATCAGAAGCCTTCAGAACAAGGTCATACTCATGCTTATACACCTTTTCAGATGCTGTTTTGAGGATCAGGGGAATATCGTTAATGAAAACGTTCATGCATTTTGATACGTCAGATGAATGCGAAATTTACACAAATAGATAAATAAATCACGTTATTCAAAGCGCCTCAACTTAAAAAGGAAGATTATTTACGTAAATTCGACCCATGGAATCTACGAACACAGCACATCAGGTAGCCTCATACTTGCTAGAGACAGAGGCCGTAAAACTAAGACCAGAGCAGCCGTTTAAGTGGAGCAGCGGCTGGAACTCACCTATTTACTGCGATAACCGTGTAACACTTTCCTTCCCGTATATCCGCAGTTATATAAAGCAGCAGTTGGCAGAACTTATTAAACAAAACTTTCCGGATGCCGAGGCGATTGGTGGTGTAGCCACAGCCGGAATCGCGCAGGGTGCCCTGGTAGCAGATTGCCTGGAGATGCCTTTTCTGTATGTACGCCCCGAGCCTAAAAAGCACGGCATGGGCAACCAGATAGAAGGCCGAATTTTAGAGGGGCAGAAAATTGTGCTGGTAGAAGATCTTATCTCGACAGGCGGCAGTTCGCTGAAAGCTGCAGAAGCCGTAAAAGCAGCAGGCGCCGAAGTGATAGGCATGGCCGCTATTTTTACTTATGGCTTTGCCGTGGCCGAAGAAAATTTCAAAAAAGCAGAAATACCACTGCACTGCCTGAGCAATTACAATGCTTTAACAGAAGCTGCAGTGGCAAATGGGTATATACCGGAGAGTGCAATGAGTACTTTGGCTGATTGGAGAAGATCGCCGGAGACCTGGGGTGCTTAATTTTAATCTTGTTCTAGAAGGATGTTAGGAGGAGGCAAAGTCTGCTTTTTGTCTCCTTTGTTTTATAGCAGCTATTAAACATCCCCCTTTGTCCCCTTCAAAGGGGGACTTTCTGCCTTTGTTATAGCTGAAGTATAAGCTTTATAGATGCAGCCAATCCTCGGACAGGTCGCGACCTGTCCCTACAAAAAACAAATAATGCTCATTCGGATTTCCTGATTTCCGTATTGAGGTTTAGGTTAAACAATGCACTGCTATACTTCAACCATAAAATCATTTAAATCAATTTAATCCCTTTCTGCGGCAAGCAATCCTGGCAATCTTTTAATCCTAAAAATCCTAGTCATGAAAATAGGCCTCCTCTCCGACACCCACTCCTACCTCGACGATCAGATTATCCGATTGCTTTCTGACCGTGACGAGATATGGCATGCCGGGGACTTTGGAAGTATAGCAGTATCTGACAGGCTAAGTGATATTGCACCGCTACGGGGCGTTTATGGTAATATAGACGATGCTACTATCCGGCAAGTACACTCTAAGGTAAACCGCTTTACTGTAGATGGACTGGATGTGATGATGACGCATATTGGCGGTTATCCCGGCAAATACCACCCCGATGTGCGCCAAAGTGTAAAAGATAATCCGCCGCAGCTATACATTACAGGCCACTCGCACATACTTAAAGTAATGACGGATAAAAGCCTGAACAACCTGCTGCACATTAACCCGGGCGCGGCCGGCATGCACGGCTTTCACAAGATCCGAACCATGGTACGGTTTGATGTTGAAGCCGGGCAGGTAAAGAACCTGCAGGTAATTGAACTTGGCAAAAGGGCATAAAAAAAGTGTGCCTGCAGGAGCAAACACACTCTGAAGTCTTTCGAAAACCCGCCAACCGAAGCTTTCACAGCGTTGGCAGGCAGATGGTTTTACTTTGCCGTAAAAAGACTACTCAGCTGAAGTTTCTTCAGTTGTTTCTTTCTTGTTCTTTGGAGCTTCACCGAACTGAGCTCTTAGCTCGTCCATGTCAACGTTCTTGATAACTGGTGTTAACAACAGCTGCTTAATTCTGGCAACCTTGTTGTTTGCTCTCGCCTTATTCTTACGGTCTTTTCTTTTAAGTCTAGTAACTCCCATCGTTGCAAAGTTTTAATTTGAAGGGCAAAAGTAAAACATTATTTTTGAATTGTAAAGTATTTTTCTGAATCAAATTGATATGAACATAACAGACCTACGTTCCGACACCGTTACAAAACCAACACCTGAGATGCTCCAGGCCATGTTTGCCGCCCCTGTTGGCGACGATGTGTACGGAGAAGACCCTACAGTAAATGCCCTGGAAGAGAAAGCAGCAGCCATGTTCGGCATGGAAGCCGGCCTCTTCTGCCCATCCGGCACCATGACAAACCAGATAGCCATAAAAGTGCACACACAGCCGCTTACAGAGGTTATCTGCGACATTACGGCCCACATTCACCAGTACGAAGGCGGTGGCATTGCCTTTAACTCAGGCGCTTCCACAGCTTTGGTGCATGGCAACCGCGGCAAAATGACACCAGCACAAATCGAGGCAAATATCCGCCCATTGGACAACGTGCATTTTCCGGAAACCAAACTGGTAGCCCTGGAGAACACCTGCAACAAAGGTGGCGGCACATTTTATACTTTGAATGAGATTGCTGCAATTTCGGAAGTATGCAAGCGCCACAACCTGGCCCTGCACCTGGATGGCGCGCGCGTTTTTAATGCCCTGGTAGCCTCCGGCGACGCTGCAAAAGAATATGGTTTATACTTCGACAGCATTTCTATCTGCATCTCTAAAGGCCTTGGTGCTCCGGTAGGCTCTGTGTTGCTTGGCACGAAAGACTTTATTAAAAGAGCACGACGGGTACGAAAAGTTTTTGGCGGTGGTATGCGCCAGGCCGGTTATTTAGCTGCAGCCTGTATCTATGCTTTAGAGAATAACATAAAGCGCCTGAAGGAAGACCATCGCAAAGCTAAAGCCATGGAAGAAACGCTGCTGCAAACCGATTATGTAGAGAGTGTACTGCCTGTGGAAACGAATATTGTGATCTTTAAACTGAACGACAAGTATACCGATGCAGATTTTGTGGCAGCTCTGGCAAAAGAAGGTATCCGTGCCACAGCCTTTGGCCCGCAGATGATCCGGTTTGTAACTCACCTGGATATAACTGACGAGATGATGCAGCATACGTTAAGTGTACTTAAGTCGCTGAGTAAACAGCAGGTAGAAGTGTAACAATAAACTCTGATTTAGTTGTCATTTCAAACACCGTGGATATCTGGAGTTTTTCATATCGCCGCAAAATTCCAGATATCCACGGTGTTCGAAATGTCAGTTCTCTTCTAAGGTTGAGAGCATCTCCAATTCATAACTCCTGATCCAGCATTCCTAATTCCACTTAAAACTATGAACTATTTCCCCCATTATCCTGCATCTGAAGTAATGGCTGTTTTAGCCAAAGACCCTGTAATGGCTGCTATTGTAAAGCAATGCCAACCGCTGAAATCATCTAAATCGGAAGATTTATACTTTAAACTGCTCAGCGCCATAGTATCGCAACAGTTGAGCACAAAAGTGGCGGCTACTATTTTCAGAAGATTTACAGAGCTGTTCCCGGAAAGCTATCCGCACCCTCATCTGCTATTGGAAATGGAGGATGAAGCCCTTCGTAGCGCCGGGCTGTCTTTTCAGAAGATCGGATATGTGCGTAATGTAGCAGCATTTGCAAGTAAAGGCAACTTAGACCATGCCACGATAAATGCCATGCCCGACGAGGAACTGATACAACACCTGACACAGATAAAGGGTGTTGGCCGCTGGACCGTAGAAATGCTGCTGATGTTTGCTTTAGAGCGGCCAGATGTGTTGCCCTTAGATGACCTGGGAATACAGAACGCCATGAAACGACATTACGCACTTGAAGAAACCGGCAAAGCCCTGAAACTGCGCATGCAAGAACTCGCCGAGGCATGGCGACCATACCGCACCATTGCCAGTAAGTACCTGTGGCAGTCGCTGGATAACATGCCTAAATAGACCGGTGGACCACAGATTAAAATGATTGGATTGATTACCAAGACTTTGTACAGTACAGGGATCTGCCGCAAGTTTAGCGTAGTGTAACTTGTGGCTAAGTATGGCAGCAGTTTTCAACTGCTTTGCTTTGAAAAAGCAAGGGTTGAGATGGTCTGAGCTATACTTAAACCATAATCTGCTACAGTATAAAATCTGTTCAAACTGGCGTGATTCGTAGGGACAGGTCGCGACCTGTCCGCAGATGGCCTGAGCTATACTTTATACTTTGACTACTGTAGATTAACCCACCCCTGCGCCTCCCAAGAGGGGAATTTCCAAAAAGTATAAACCTCACAAAGTATAAATCAGGTAAAGTATACTTTTCTGCTTGCGCAGAAAGCCAGTTGCAAATTGGCCTCATGCAAAGCCACGAGTTACGCTGCCGCTAAACTTGCGGCATGACTTAATCCTTTAATCAGTAAAATCTTAATAATATTGGTCAAAATACTTCTAATCAATCATATCCCTTTAATCACCGGTCTTTAAACACCGTTCTCTTTAGCCACTTTCCGCAGCATCTTCAGCACCAGTTCTTCGGTACCTGACAAGTTCTTTACCTTCGATTCGTCAGCATCATGCTTTTGCAGGTACTTCAGCAGTTTATCCTCCCTGAATAAATTTACGACCTCCGGGTGTATGTAATACTTAGTGCAGACGCTGGGCGTGTTGCCTAGGCCTTTGGCCACCTGTTTTATAGCTTCTTTTATACTTTTCTCTTTACCCAGATCAGGGTTTTCGTCGAGCACGTTTTCCAGGCACTCTACCATGCGCACGGTGCCCCCCCAGGTCCGGAAATCCTTGGCTGTAAAGTCATACTTTGTGGCCTCGCGAAGGTATTCGTTCACGTCGCCAGACTCCAGTGTTTGCCGCTCACCATTTTCGTCATAATACTGAAACAGGTCATACCCCGGAATATCGCGGCATTTCTTAATCAGCCTGGCTAGTCTGCGGTCCTTTAGGTCAATGTCGTGCTCCACTCCTTTTTTTCCTTTAAAAGAGAACTTAACACTACTGCCGTTAAACTTTACATGCCTGTCGCGAAGCGTAGTAAGGCCATACGATTGGTTAGACTTGGCATAATGCCGGTTCCCGATCCGGATAAGCGCATTATCCATAATACTTAGTACAAGGGCTGTAACTTTGCGTCGGTCGAGTTGGCGGGAATTGATATCCTGCTCTATCTTTTCGCGCAGTTCCGGCAGACTTTTACCAAAGGAGATCATCCTGCCAAACTTGGTCATACTTCGCGCCTGCTGCCATTGCGGGTGATAGATATATTGCTTACGACCCTTAGCGTCGCGGCCAGTAGCCTGCAAGTGCCCCTTAGCAGATTTAGATATCCAAACATCTGTCCATGCCGGAGGAATAACAAGAGCGTTTATGCGATCCAGTATCTTTTCGTCCGTGATTTTGTCGCCTTTTGCATCCAGGTACTGGTATCCTTTACCTACTTTTTTGCGGGTATAACCGGGTTTACTGTCTGATGTATAGCGCAGGCCGGCACCGTTAGCAGATTTGGCAGGGTCGGCATATAATTCGTGCAGTTCGTTCTTTCTTGCCATCTTCAGAGGCTCCATATTAACACCTCAAGCAAGTCATACTAAACTTACCCGTAAAAGTTTTGCAGTGCGGTTATACTTTGGTTAACAATCTGATGTATGCTTTTACAAACTAACTATATTTGCACTATTCACCCTAGACTCAAAACAGCCTAAGACTATGCACAAAAACCTATCCTATTTATACGCTTTTTTCGGCTTCTTTTTACTGGCCTGCGGGGCAGTGGCGGTAGACCTTGCCGGCGAACAGGCTAATACAGCGCTGATTACAGGCGCTGCAGGAGGTTTGATCGGGTTAACGGCCGGGCACTTTCTAAACAGAGGGCACCGCTGGGGATTTATACTTGGCGCTGCAGAAGCTGGCCTGCTCACTATACTTCTTGGCTGGCGCTCTGCCACTTACTTTAGTAAGCTACTGGGCATGATGCAGCAAAACCAGGAAAGCGCTGCCACCGAAACAGCAGGCATGGCATTTTTGCTAACTACCGCGATGCTGGTAATTGCCCTGCTCACGTTTACCGTGTCAGTAATGTTCGGAAAACAGGTATTAAGAGAAACAAAATAGGTGTTCGTCTATATTATTTTTAAACTTAAGTAGCTTGCGTTATATTGTTGGTTGATATAACTCTACCTTAATTAAACTAACATGATCAAACAAATTGGTTTGAGTATTGTACTTACTGCAAGTGTAGTAAGTGCTGCCGAAGCTCAGACAAAACTCGTTGAGAAGGTAACAAAAAAAGGCGACGAGCTGGTTATTCCTTACTCAAAGTATAAGCTGTCTAACGGCCTTACACTGATCGTGCACGAAGACCACTCCGACCCGGTAGTGCACGTTGATGTTACGTACCACGTAGGCTCTGCCCGCGAAGAAGTAGGCAAGTCAGGATTTGCGCACTTCTTTGAGCACATGATGTTCCAGGGCTCAGACAACGTAGCCGACGAGGAGCACTTCAAGATCGTGTCGGAATCGGGTGGTACTTTAAATGGTACAACAAACCGCGACAGAACAAACTACTTCGAAACAGTACCAAGTAACCAGTTAGCTACAGCCCTTTGGCTGGAGGCTGACCGCATGGGATTTTTACTGGATGCTGTAACCCAGAAGAAATTCGAGGTGCAGCGCGAAACCGTAAAAAATGAGCGTGGCCAGAACTACGACAATCGTCCGTACGGCCTGGTGTACGAAAAAACTTCACAGAACCTTTATCCTTACGGCCACCCTTATTCCTGGACAACCATCGGTTACCTGGAAGACCTTAACCGCGTGGACGTAAACGACCTGAAAAACTTTTTCCTGCGCTGGTATGGCCCAAATAACGCTACTGTTACAGTTGGCGGCGATGTAAAACCGGAGGAAGTAGTAAAGCTGGTGGAGAAATACTTTGGCTCTATACCTGCCGGCCCAGCCGTACAGGATATGAAACCTATGGTGGCCAGGCTGGACAAAGACCGTTACGTGTCTTACGAAGACAACGTGCGTTTCCCGATGCTGCGCATGACCTTCCCAACTCCTGAGGCTGGCCACACAGATGAGCCTGCGCTGGACGTACTGGCAGAAGTACTAGGCCAAGGTAAAAACTCTATCTTCTACAAAAACTTTGTAAAAGAGCAGAAGGCAATGCAGGCCTCTACTTCTAACTCCACTTCTGAACTGGCTGGTGAGTTTGGTATTTCTGTAGTTACTTTCCCTACCACTAAGCTTGCTGATATGGAAGCGCTGGTACGCAAATCTATTGCAGAATTTGAGACGCGTGGTGTTACAGAAGATGACCTGGTACGCTTCAAAGCACAGGCAGAAAGCGGCCTGATCAACAGAATGGCAAGCGTTAGCGGCAAAGTATCCCAACTGGCTGCTTACGAGACATTCCGAAACAACCCTAACTACATTCAGGAAGAGATCAAACGCATTAACGCTGTTACAAAAGAAGATGTAATGCGTGTGTACAACCAGTACATCAAAGGCAAAAACGCAGTTATACTTAGCGTGGTACCTAAAGGCAAGTCGGATATGGTTGCCAAGGCAGATAACTACACTGTTTCTACAGACGGTTTTGTTGCCGGATCAGATGAGTACAGCGGATTGAAGTATACCAAGGCTGTTGACACTTTTGACCGCAGCAAGCGCCCTGAAATTGGTGCAAACCCGGTAGTGGCAGTACCTAACTATTATACGTCTAAGTTCAAGAACGGCTTAAAAGTAATCGGAGCAAAGTCTGACGAAATCCCGACTGTAACACTGCAGCTGTCTATTAAAGGTGGTCACCGCCTTTCTGCCAACGACATGAGCAAAGCCGGTGTGGCATCGCTTACAGCTGGTATGCTAAACGAGGATACTGAAAACTATACTTCAGAGGAGTTCACCAATGAGCTTAACAAACTGGGTAGCAGAGTTAGTATTTTTTCCGGTACTGATGAAACAATCGTATCTGTTCAGACCTTGAAGAAGAACCTGGACAAAACGCTGGCCCTGATGGAAGAGCGTATGTTCAGACCTAAGTTTAACCAGGATGACTTTGACCGCCTGAAGAAGCAGCAGCTGGAGGGTATTGCCAACCAGGCAACACAGCCTACTACAATTGCCAACAACGTTTACAGCAAGCTGCTTTACGGTGCAAACCACATCTCGGCAATGCCATCTTCAGGTACTGCTGAAACAGTCAACAACATCACGCTGGATGATGTGAAGAAGTTCTATCAGAACAACTTCTCTCCATCTGTTGCAGATCTTGTTGTGGTTGGCGACATCACAGAGAAAGAGATCATCGGCAAACTCAACTTCCTGAAGAACTGGAAGAAGAAAGATGTGAAACTGGTAGCTGATACCAAAGCCCCTGCGATTGATAAAACCCGTATTTATTTGATCGATAAGCCGGACGCAGCACAGTCTGAGATAAGAATAGGTTATGTGGCTATGCCATACGACGCTACTGGCGAATACTATAAGCTTGGCCTGATGAACTATGCACTGGGTGGCGCTTTTAACAGCCGTATCAACCTGAACCTGCGCGAAGACAAAGGCTATACTTACGGTGCACGTTCAGGCTATGGCGGAAGCAAGTATGCAGGTCCGTTCACAGCATCTGCCGGTGTACGTGCCGATGCAACAGCCGAGTCTGTTACCGAGTTTATGAAGGAGCTTACCAACTTCCACAAAACCGGTATCACCGAAGACGAAGTGAAGTTCATGAAGAGCTCTATCGGGCAGTCGGATGCGCGCAAGTATGAAACGCCGGGTCAGAAGGCCGGTTTCCTGGGCCGCATCATCGAGTACGACCTAAGTAAAGACTTTGTGAAGAAGCAGACGGATATTCTGAACAACATCACCAAAAAAGACATTGATGCACTGGCGGCTAAACACCTGCCGGTTAACAACATGCACATTGTGGTGGTAGGCGATAAGAAAACGGTGCTATCTAAACTACAAGCACTTAACTACGAGGTAGTTGAATTAGATACAGATGGCAACCCAATCGGAAGCTCTTCCGTAAAATAAGGTACATACTACACTTTAGAAGAGTCCCCGGAATTTTTCGGGGACTCTTTTTTTGTACTATTAATAACTAAGTGTCGCTTTGCAAAACACGTAACCCCCAGGCTTATTTTTATCGTAGAGTGTGTTGCAGCAGCAAATCTGCATTATTTTTGACGAGACAACCAGGCAAGCGTACTTAAACAGCAATTGCTGCGTTGCACTAAAAATCAGATTTATACTTTATGAACCGATTAACTTACATACCCTTATGGGCTTTTACACTCTGTAGCCTTTTACTATTTAGTAGCTGCGAAGAAAACGACGGCGTTATTTTCTCTATCCAGGACGATATCAGGCTAGGACAGCAGGTATCGGAGCAGGTAGACTCTACGTATCGCGCACAGGGCAAATTATTGGAACGAAACAGCACTAACGCCAAAACACAACAGGCGTACCAAAGCCTGGACCGTATTGTAAACCGTGTGCTTAACTCAGGCCAGGTTAAGTATAGAAACGAATTCCCGTGGACGGTTAAAATCATTAAAGACGATAACACCCTGAATGCTTTTGCCACACCTGGCGGCCATATCTATGTGTTCTCTGGTTTAGTAAAGTACCTGGAAGACGAAGACCATTTTGCAGGAGTGCTGGCACACGAGATAGCCCACGCCGATAAACGCCACAGCGTAAAACAGCTGCAACGCGACTACGGCATTGCCCTGCTTTTATCGGTAGCCTTAGGCAATGATCCTGGCACACTGCAGACAATTGCCGCCCAGTTAGCCGGATCACTGGCAGGCTTGCGCTTTAGCCGCGAAGCCGAAACAGAGGCCGACAACACCTCTGTAGACTATCTGGCCGGCACTAACCACTATGCCTGCGACGGCGCTGCCGGCTTTTTTATAAAGATGCAACAGAATGCACAGCAAAGTAATCCGCCGGAGTTCCTGAGCACGCACCCTGATCCGGGAAACAGAATCCAGAACATTCAGCAACTTGCACAGCAAAAAGGCTGTAAAACTACCTCAGCGGCAGACACCGATTTTAATCAGCTGAAAAATGCGCTGAACTAACAGAAATGAAAAATGCCTGCCCTACCAGCAGGCATTTTGTTTTGACAAAGTCTAACTATGAAAAAAATAAAAGCAAAACTGGCAAGCTCTATACTTAAAGCCGAAGAGAAAATTGATTTCCTGACCTTTAAGCTAAAAGACAAACTCTGGCAGAACAGGCCGCTGCAGATTGTTACGTACCGCAGTTATGGCACCCCGGAGCGCCTTTATGTAAAAGGCCGTGTGCTGGTGGATAAGGGCATCCTGCAATCCGAAGAAACCCATACTACCTGGGAGAACCTGCTAAACATGTACCGCCGTTTCGAAAGCGATGAAATTCCCAATGCCCGTGTTCAGCTGACCCTGCAGGAGCAGCCCCACGAAATTACAACAGATGTAGAAGGATACTTTGTACTGAACATCGAACCGCACACCCCACTTGAACTGGAAGATATTTGGCACCCCATCGATCTGGAACTAAAAGAGGCTCCAGTAAAAGGCTTTGAACCCGGAATCAAAGAAACAGCTTATGTATTAGTTCCGCCCCCAGATGCCGAGTACGGCATTATCTCCGACATAGACGATACCATTGTACGAACTGGCGCCACCAGCCTGCTGGAAACCGGACGCAACGTTTTACTTAACAATGCCCACACTCGGATCCCGTTTCATGGAGTGTCGCAGTTTTACAAATCGCTGCAGCTAGGCCGAAACGGCAAGCGCAACAACCCATTCTTTTACGTAAGCAGCAGCCCCTGGAACAACTACGACCTGCTGTATCATTTCCTGGAGCTAAATGAGATACCCGAAGGTCCTCTCCTGCTCCGCGACTTTGGCATTGATGAAACAAAGCTGGGCCATTCGGACCACATGAGCCACAAGTATAAAGAGATCGAAAACATACTTATAACTTACCCAAAGCTTAACTTTATACTTATCGGAGACAGCGGCCAGCAGGATGCAGCCATTTACCGAGAGGTGGTACTAAAGCACCCGGGCCGTATTATGGCCATTTATATAAGAGATGTGGCCATTGCAAAACATACCCAAAAAGTAGAAAAGATCTTTGATGAGCTCAAAGCTGATGGCGAAGTAGAGATGCTACTTGTAAAAGACACTGCCGCCGCAGCAGAACATGCCGCCAAGTGTGGGTTTATATTTACAGAAAAAGTGAAAGAAGTAGAGAAAGAAGCTGAAGTGGATGAGGCCGGTGATGAGGAATAGCTTACAGGCCATACCTTAAATACTATTAAAGCCGGTAGCGTATAAGATTATACTTTACCGGCTTTCGCTTTTATGCATGTAGGGCTGCCAGTTTACGATGAGCACCTTTTCGTCTTCTAGCAGCAGGTAACCGTAATCGTAGCAGAAGTGGTAAGTGTTGCCTTTGCTGGTGCGGTAAAGGTGGGTAAAGTGGCGGAAGTCGAAGCCGGCCTGCTGGAGCAATGTTTTTCTAAGGGTGGTTTTTCCCTCAGGGCTTGCCTAGTTGAGAAGGGTAACATGGCTGCTTACGCTTTCTTTAATTCTGGCTCGGCGCCACTAAGTGAGATGAGACTGCCATTGGTAAGAGCTTATTCCCCTCTTGAGAGGGGTTAGGGGTGTGTACCCTGCCGCTCCGATACCCACTGACCGATCTCGCGCAGCACGTTGGCCATCTCCTGCTTCACCTGCCTGTCGGTGAAGCGCAGAAAGCGCACGCCCAATTGCTCCAGCCTTCGCTGCCGCAGCATATCCTCCTCGAATTTATAGTCGTGGCTGTCGCCGTCGATCTCAACGGCCAGCATTAACTGAGGGCAGTAAAAGTCCACGATGAAGCTGTCGAGCGGCTTCTGGCGGTGGAAGTCCAGGCCGAGCAGGGCGCCGCCCTTCAGCTCCCGCCAAAGCAGCACCTCACCGAGGGTACTGTTATTGCACAGCTGCCTGGCCAACTCTTTGAGGTAAGGTTTGTAGGGAATATGCATATACTTCATCTGGCAGAGTGAAACACACCCCTAACCCCTCTCAAGAGGGGAATCGTTCCCTCCAGGCACAATAGCTTACTGCGCCTATCCGCCTGTCTGCTGCGCAGGCTCTGGGAGCAGACATACTTAAAGAGGACGGATTATATCACCTGCCCACTACCATACCTTGAGAAGCTGTACTTGCTGAACTACTCGCTCAACACCATCCGCACCTACCACTCGCTGCTGCTGCGTTTTTTTAACGGGCAACGGGAACAGGGAATGGAAATGATCAACGGCTTTGGTACACAAGAAATAAACGAGTATCACAGGCAGATGGTGCATAGCCAGAAGTATTCTTTCTCGCTCATCAACCAGTCGATCAACGCCGTAAAGTTCTACTTTCATCGCGTGTTGGGCCGACACACGCTCGACCTTAGCCAGATAGAGCGGCCCGAGAAGCCCTCCAGGCTTCCAGTCGTGCTGAGCAAGGAAGAAGTAAAGCGTATTTTGCAGGCCACTGATAACCTGAAGCATCGCTGCATGCTACAGCTACTCTACGCGGGCGGGCTGCGTATCAGCGAAGTGATTAACCTCCGACTCACAGACGTGCAGTCGGGCAGGAATATACTGCTCATACGCGGTGGCAAGGGCAAGAAGGACTGCACCACGCTGCTCTCGCAGAAGCTGCTTGAGAGCCTGCGGGAATACTACAAGGCTTACCGCCCAAAGGTGTGGCTCTTTGAAGGGCAGTACGGCGGGCAGTACACGGTGGAAAGCCTGCGAAATGTCTTCAGAGGCGCCAGGGAGAAGGCTAGTGTAAGAACTAAAGCCACACCTCACACGCTCAGGCACTCATTTGCTTGAGCAGGGTACCGACCTAAGGTATATCCAGACCCTGCTCGGGCACAGGAGCAGCAAGACAACGGAGATCTATACCCTTGTGACCAGTTACGCGCTTGATAAAATCACGAGTCCGCTTGATAATTTATGATAATCACTTATATTAGCTTAGCTATATGCACAGGGAGATGCGTGCAAAGCTGCACAGCGCAAAAAAACGAGTTGATCCAGGCAAAACCACCTTCGCATATATGGCGGATAAACGTCACGGTGACGTTTACACAGAAGTTAGCTGAAATAAGAAATGAATGAAAAAGGTTTATAGAATCAAGTACGGTAAAAGCATACTGTTCAAACCGCTTCTCTTTCTTCTTATAATGCCCCTCTTATCTTGGCTCATATGGTCAGATAGACTAGATTCCATTGCCATCGTGGCAACTTTAGCATTAGCTTATATTCTACCTATACTTTACCTTAACTACCAGTACTGGCGTAATGACGTTGACCAAGTAGTTGCAGTAGATTCATCACAAGGTTTAGTTGAAATACAAAAAGGCACACAGACTTTTCTCTTCTCAATAGACGAAGTTGTGGCTTGTGATTCTGTTAATGTTCGACCATTTCAAAAGATACATAGGGAATACTCTTACCTAAGAATAAAGACAGCAAGCGACACTTTCATCATAACTCATTTTACGATTAAGCCTGAAGAGCTACTTAGTCAACTAAGAATACCTTACGAAGACATAGAAGTCTTCTTTCCAAGCTTGGACTACGAAAGGCTAAGCCCAAAACAAGTAAAAAAGAATCAGGCATACGTTGAAAGAAAGAAAAGGGAGTTTTTTGACAGATACAGCGGATTCCAAAATATTGAACTGGAAGAAATAGTCAAGAACCGTGGGCAGTATGCAGATTACGCAGTAGCTGCTGCCTATGAAATATTGAGCAGCAGAAAAATTAATCCAGTTAACAAAGCACAGGCTTAAGCTTCGGCTAATGCCTCGCCTTAGCCTGTACAAGTCCGTTAAACCAGAATCCCTATAATAACCTAACTCACTCTGACCTCTGCCATAAATAGCCGTAAGCAATAGTCTAACCTTGGGTTTGCTATGGTTGATATGACAAAGGCTAAGATCATACTTTTTATACTTTGGTTAGTAAACTTCCCTGCGGCCTCAGTACCCCTCTCTGCATTAACAGCTAATTCAGATACCGATACCACCTCCCGCCCTGCCATAAACCTAGGCTTGCATGGGCATTATGGGTTTATCATCCCCCACTCACAAGATATCAGAGACGTAGCAGATTCTAACCCGTGGGGTATCTCAACCGAACTGAGTATACATTTTACAGACAGCGCTTCCTGGCAGTACCTGCAGGCTTACCCCAGGCTGGGAGCAACCTTTGCCTTTTATAATTTTGATAAACCGGATGTACTTGGAAATGCCTATGCCCTTATACTTTATGTAGAGCCTTTCCTGTCGGCCCATAAAGATTTCAGCTTGTCGTTCAGGCTGGGTGCAGGTATAGCTTATATGAACGAAGTATATCACCCCACAATTAACCCTGACAACCTTTTTTACAGCACCAAAATTAGTTTTCCGCTGGTGGCAAATCTGATGGCAAACTACAGGCTGAACGACTATCTACTGCTTCGCGCAGGAGCAACGTACAAACACATATCCAACGGTGGTATAAGGCAACCAAATAAAGGCATTAATTTTCCGTCTGCCTCGCTGGGTATAGATTACGCCTTACGGACGGCACACTTTCCGCAGCGCCAGCCTCTTGAAAGTATAACCGGTAAAAAAGAACGCCATTACCTGGTAGCCATACTTGGTACCATGAAAGACCGCAAAGACATTCCCACTGATAAGCTGCCTCTTGTGGGTGTTACAGCTTACGCCAGCCAAAAGCTAGGCAGGCTCAGTGCCTTAACTGCCGGAGCAGAATGGGTGGCCGACTATACGCTTAAAGAAGACCTGAAAGACAGGGGCAGGCATGAAGACTTTCAAAGAGGTGCTTTACTTGCCGGCCACGAACTATACATTGGCAGGTTCAGGTTTAGCCAGCAACTGGGGGTATACGTTTATGCACCGGCCAAGGCCCGCGATCCTGTATACCAGCGTTACGGCCTGGAGTATCATACGGCTAAAAAAGTATACTGGGGTATTAACCTGAAAGCGCACCGGCATGTAGCCGATTTCCTGGATGTGCGGGTTGGGCTAAGGCTAAAGTAGGTATTATGTTAGGTATTACTACAGTCAGATGCCGCTTATACTGTTGCAGCCCTTTTATCACTACAAAAATAACCGATTCAAAAAACAAGCTTAACTGGAGTGGTCTGCTACAATTTTCCAGCCATCTGCAAAGCGTTTGAAAACAACAGAGAAGTGGCCTTCGAGGTTGCCTTTTGCTGCTTCGCGCTGCAGATGCCATTTGCCTACTACCAGTATGGTTTCCGGCGAGAGTTCACGCATCTCTTTCAGGTCGAAGGTAAGTTTGCCCATGGCCGATGCATCGGGGTAGCTACGCTTGTAGTTGTCCAGGGTTTGCTGCCAACCGTACGTAAGCCCTTTGGAGCCTACAAACAGCAACGAGTCTGATTTCCAATAGCCCTGCATGTAGCACTCCAGATCGCCGCGGCTCCAGCAATCTGCCTGCTCCTCCAGTACTTTCCGGATCTCGGCTTTGGCTACAGTAGCATCCTGCACAGGCACTTTTGCAGTTGGTGCACATGCTGTTATCAGCAACAGCATAAGGCTTGCAAGTATAATTATGTTACTTTTCATCTTCAGGGGGAAGTATAGATTTAATGTACGTCGTACCACCTAGTCGGCCCATGGCACGGGCAATTTTAGTACGGCGCCTTAACGTATAGCCGGATGGGTTTTTAGCAGAGAACTTAATAGGGTTAGGAAGTACAGCCGCCAGTAAAGCCGCCTGCTGCCGGCCTACCTCTTTAGCAGGTTTTTTAAAGTATTTTTGAGATGCTGCCTCTACGCCAAAAACCCCGTCTCCCATCTCGGCAATGTTAAGATATACTTCCATAATGCGCTGTTTGCCCCAAAGCATTTCGATAAGCAGGGTAAAGTATGCCTCCACGCCTTTGCGTAGATAACTGCGGCCATGCCACAAAAACACATTCTTGGCTACCTGCTGGCTAATGGTGCTGCCACCACGTATGTTTCCCCCCTTCTGGTTTCGCTTAAAGGCATCCATAATAGCTTCTACATCAAAGCCGTTGTGCTGCAGAAACAGCTGGTCTTCAGAGGCCACTACAGCCAATGGCAACTGATCCGACATCTCCTCCAGCTTCACGAACCTGTAGTCTATTTCGGGGTTGGTTTTATCTGCTGCACCGGCCTCAGCCCTGCGCTTGATCATGTGCAGCGTGGCCGGCGGCGCTACCCAACGGTAGAGCAGCACCCATGCTATACTTAACAGGAAAAGGCTTAGCACCAGCTTTACAAAAAGCAATTTTATCTGCCTGAGGCCTAATCGTTTTTTACTCATTTTATACTATGGCTTTGGAGGGGGCAAAGGTACAGTGTTTAATATATTTAACAATATACGTCACCCTATATGCCAGCAAAATCTAACACAGTTCAGGTTAAAACCGTAAGCCTAAGCACAAGCAAAGTAAAACCTGTTTAGCACAGCCTCTGTGCTGAAGTCTCTACACAAAGTATGGCAAAATACCTTCCGCTTTTCCCGCTGAGCGTAGTCGTATATCCCGGCGAAAAACTAAATCTGCATATTTTCGAGCCCCGCTACAAACAGTTGGTACTTGACTGTATTGAGAACGAAAAAACCTTTGGTATACCCACCTTTATTCAGAACAGTGTAGGCCTTTACGGTACCGAAATAGAAATACTGCAGGTAGAGAAGACCCATGCCAACGGAGAGATGGACATCAGAACCAAAGGCATAAGTGTGTTTAAGATTGATAGATTTGACAAGATGGCTCCGGGCAGGCTATATGCCGGCGGCGAAGTAGAGACTTTCGAAACTGATTACCAGGATGACATAGTTACCAAACTAAAAATTAAAGACCTGCTGCAAAAACTATACTCCTCGCTGGGGCTGGATAAGCTGTTTACAGACCTGCTGGAAGACTTTAAAAGCTTTGATATTGCCCACCACCTGGGCCTGAACACGGAGCAGGAATACACCTTACTGCAGATGCAAACAGAAGTAGAGCGTCAGGAAGCCATACTACAACACCTGCAGCAGGTAGTACCGATTATTGAGGCTACAGAGCAGTTAAAAGACCTTGTAAAGCAAAACGGCCACTTTAAAAACCTCACGCCTCCAAACTTTTAGCCGGCACGCTATTTTATACTATATGCTCACCTACTTTCTAATTATACTGCCCACGCTTTTTATAGCCTATCTCCTGTTCAGTTATATGCAGGAGCTGAAGTATAAACGCAAGCCATACTATAAGCTATCTGAAGTAGGATGGCAGCATTATTATCCCGATCCGGAGGCAAGGCTTGTGCACACAGTAGCAATGCTGGGCGATGTGGGTGCCATTGCCACCGACGGCACAGATCCTGTTTTAGCAATGCTGGAGGCCTGGCAACTGGAAAACAATGCCAACAGCACTGTACTGTTCTTAGGCGACAACCTCTACCCTATCGGTTTACCTCCTGAAGGCAACAGGCACCGCAAACTGGCAGTTGACAGGCTGGATGTTTTACTGGAGCATTTTAAAGTATACGGCGGACAGGGCATTTTTATAAGCGGCAACCACGACTGGCTAAAGGGCCGTAAAGGCGGTTACCAACAGATGCTGCTGCAGCAGAACTACATACTGGAGCATGGCGGAGAAAACATAGCTTACCTGCCCGAAAACGGCTGTCCCGGGCCAGTGGCGGTGCAACTGGCGGAAGGTCTGTTACTGGTAGTGATAAACACACAATGGTGGGTGCAGCGCGGCGAAAAACCGATGGGTAAAAAGGACGGATGCCCATACGAAAGTATAGACGGGTTTTATGACGAGTTGAGTAAGTTACTGCGAAGCAACAGGCACCAGCGCATACTTATTGCTGCACATCATCCGCTTTACAGCAATGCCATTCATGGAGGTAAGTTTACGGTTAAACAGCACATCTTTCCACTTACGGCCGCGCATAAACGCATTTACATTCCGCTACCGATTTTTGGTTCTATTTACCCTTTTTACCGCCAGCTGTTTGGTGCTTACGAAGACATGGCCCACAGAAAGTATAAAAAAATGCGTAAGCGCCTGCTCCGCATCCTGCACAGGTACAGCAACATTATTTACGTAGCCGGCCACGACCACAACCTGCAGCATTTCGAAGTACAGCAAAACCACTACCTGGTAAGCGGCTCAGGAAGCAAGACAGCTTTTGTAAAAAAAGGCGGCAAAGCAACCTTTACCCTTGAACAACCCGGATTTTTCACGCTTAACTACTACAATACCGGCGAAGTATGGATAGAGGCACACATTACCGCAGAAGATAACAAAGCGGGCCAGGTCGTGTTCCGGAAAAAACTGGAAAGTATACTTCGTGAGCAGCCGGTTAGTTGATTGTTAGTTGCTGATTGTCCGTTGCTGATTGTCCGTTGCTGATTGTCATCCGGAATGTAGAGGCGCAATACCTTGCGTCTTGTTTGCTACAGGGCGAGGGGTTTCGTTATTGGTTGTTTGTTATTCGTTGTTCGATTTTGGTTTTTACTGATCCCCATAGCGCATGTGTTAAATAAAGTGTCACTCGTGCTGGTATGGCGGCAAGTCTTCAGACTTGCGGAGGTATGAAGTATGGATTTATACTTTGGCAGGTGTAAAGTATAAATCCATACTTTGCAGAAGTTAAAGATATGGCTCACGGAAATTTGAAGGCTTCCTATCATGGCACGTCACAAGTTAAGACATCGCTTAAGACTTACGCCAGGATCAGATTTATTACTGTAGTAAGCAAGACGCAAGGTATTGCGTCTCTACATTCTCCACTAACGATCAACCAACAACTAATAACCAACCCTACTCCTCCGGCTCTGGCAACGGAAGTATAACCTTCAGGCTTTTCGGGTGCATTTCTACATTAATCACTTCCTCCTCCTCAATCGGCTCCCCGTCGATGTGCATTACTTCGTGCTGGGTGTTGTATATGGTAGCTCTGCGGCAACTTATCTTTCGGGTAAAAACTGAAGTATCAATGCTATCGGTATAGAGTTTATAAAGTATACCCAGTCCGGCAGCTTTAGGAAAAGGTTCTATCAGGCAAATTTCAAATTTCCCGTCATTCAAAATACCATCGGGATTAATGTTGGCGTTGGAGCCAAAAGCATTTGCATTCGCTATGGTTACCATAAAAGCCTCCCCCTCAAACGTCTCCACATCAGTTTCTATGCGATAGTGCTTTGGTACATAGCTCAGGTACTCCTGCAAGGCAATCCAGGCATACGAGCCAGGCCCGCGGGTATCTCCCTCGCAAAAGTTTTTTACAACAAGGGCATTAAACCCCAGGTCGCTCAGGTGTATTGAGGGCAGGCCATTAAGTGTAATAGTATCGATGTTGCGAACTACATGGCTGTGAATAAGCTCCAGGGCATCTTCTGTATCCTGTGGTATGTTCAGGTCTTTTGCCAAGCCATTGCCAGAACCCAGCGGCACAATTCCTAACGGTGTATCGGAACCAATCAGAAGACTGCCCAGAATATTAACGGTTCCATCTCCACCAACTGCAAAGGCACCATCATACTTACTTTTTGCGAGTAAGGACTTAATTTTTTCCTTATCGTTTTCGCCGGTGGTTCGGTATATTTCGCAGTTAATGTGGTGCTCCCTACACTTTTCCTGAATTTCTTCCTCTAACTCTTCCTTATCGATATCTCCGGCAATAGGGTTAATAACAAACAGGAGATTATTATGCTTTTTGTGGCCTTCCATAGTTTACGGGTGATGCTATTTACTTGCCTTTGTTACGAAATTAACGGGATAAAGTGGCTCAAAAAAAAGAAAACTAACTCCATTAAATGGAGTTAGCTTCCTGTGCCAACTTAAGTCGGCAATTCTTATAAAGACTATCGGTTTGACCCTGAAGAACCTGATCTGTTTGACGATCCGGAAGATCCGGAAGATCCTGATCTGTTAGATCCGGATGATCCAGAAGAGCCGGTTGATCCGGTTTTGCCTGCTCCGGAAGCACCAGAAGCACCAGAAGTTCTTGAGGTTGAGCCTGTAGAGCTACTGCTCTTAGCCTGAGGCGACTTCGAAGTACTCGACTTTGAAGACGAAGATGAAGAAGATGAACCAGATTTGTTAGTATCTTCCTTCTTGTTTTGATTAGTTGCCATAATTAAATTGCTTTCATAGTTAAATTGAAACTATCAGTAGTTATCACATTACCTGGGTAATGCACCGGGGAGGCAACATTGGCTAAAGCCATGTTGTACTTTATCTTATACAGTGCCTTTTAGTTAAAGTTGTGTTAATCCTCACATTATTGTACTAATCCAGCGGGCAGGCCATTCGGATACTCCTCTGCAATTGCCCGCTGGATTTCTGCAATCCGGTTTCCGGGGTTTGGGTGTGTCTGCATAAATTCTGGTCCTCGGGCTGCCCCGCCACTTGCCTTCTCCAATATCTCCATCACACGCATCATAGCCCTTGGGTCATAACCAGCCTCTCCTGTCAGCCTCACGGCCAGCCTGTCCGATTCCAGTTCGTCATCACGCCCATAGCTCATGTTCAAAAGCTTCCCGATCATAGCGGCTGCAATGGCTCCTGTTTGGCTGGCTGGGTTGTCTGGGTCGTAGGTAGCAATAGCTGCAGCGCCTGTTAAACCTTGCGTTAGTTTTGCCTTTGCCAGTTGTTCTGCAGAATGCCTGGCAACCACATGCCCTATTTCATGCCCGAGCACTCCGGCCAGCTGCCCTTCTGTTTCCAGTCGTTTCAATAAAGCAGCTGTAATAAAAATCTGGCCGCCTGGCAAAGCAAATGCATTTACAGTCTGCTCATCTGCCAGCAGGTGAAAATCAAACTCATAAGGTGTATCGCCTGCCTTGGTGCTTCTAACCAGTTTTTGGCCTATCGCTTTCAGTTGCGCGGCAGCTTCCCTGTCCTGGTGCAGGCCTCCGTATTGCTCGGCCATCTGAGGCGCCGCCTGCAGGCCAAGTGCAATCTCCTGCTCCACAGTCATGTCCACGTGCTGTTCTTCGCCAGTAAACTCATTCTCCTGTGTATTACACCAATAAGTTACCAACGAAACAGCCGCGATCAACACCGCTATAATAAATTTTACTATTCCTCTCATTTTCTATATCATACATTAATATTTCTTAGCAAATAACAATCCACCAGTCAATACAGGGTGTTTTTTCTCCTTTACGATTTTTAGAATCCTAGAACTAAGAAATGCAGAAATAATAGTTTAAAGGCATTCTCAAAGACAACTCCTCAGGAAAATACTATAGCAAACAAACATCGAGTTATACTTATATGATTAAGTTTTATAGAGGCTAGTGGGCAACATAATGGTATACTTAATTATATAAATTACGTAATACTAGCAGTGTTGCCTCATGGTAACACCATGTAATATTAAAAATGTATAACTATGAATATGAAAAGAACCTTTGGTGGTGTGCTGTTGATACTAGGCATCATCGGGATTATATGGGGAGCCTATGCCTTTTTAATGGGAGGCGACGGCGTAGCGGTAGGACAATTTACAGCTGCAGTTCCGTTTATAGTAGGTCTTATCTTCTTCTTTTCAGGCATCAGCCTTATAAAAACAACAAAAGACGAAGCATAAATTTTTTACCTTAAAGGAAAAGCCCTGCTGGCATTGGCCAGCAGGGCTTTTCCTTTAAGGTATGCTATACTTTACTATACAGTAGTTACATCCTTAAGTTTATTAGCTGCAAAAGCATTTACAGCGTTGGTTTGGTTTAAGAAATCAGATGTGTAGTTTTTCTCATTCCCATGGATGTACATCACCGTCTTGTCCTTAATCGCTTCGATCACTTCTTTTGATATTTCGCGCGGAACAGCAGGACAACCCAGGCTGCGGCCCAAACGACCGTGCTGCTTTATAAACGCATCTGTGGCGTAATCAGCGCCATGCACTACAATAGCACGCTCCATGGCATTGGAATTATACTTATCATCCATGCCCGATAACCTCAGCGAGAGCCCATGCTTACCATAGTAAGTGGCATCTGTTAAATAAAAACCTACGCTGCTCATGTAAGAGTTTGGCTGGTTTGAGAACTTATCGGCGGTAACATTTCCGGTATTGCGGCCATGTGCCACCAATGTGTTAATAAGCACTTTTTTAGCCTGCAGATCAATGATCCACATGCGCTTTTGGTTGCTTGTTTTGGTAAAATCTATTACAGTAAGTATAGATTTGGATGAGGCGGTCAGGTTCTGATTTTTAAAATTCTGGAAGCCGACATAAGCATTACGGAAAACACCGAAATCAAGTCCTTTACTTTTAAGTCCAGCCTGCTGGTATACTTCCTGTACATGTGCATCGAAAACAAGCTCTTTCTCATGGTAAGAAAGCGAAGAACCATTGCCGGAAGCGGATGGGTTTAAGGTAGAAAGTGGTGCTGTTGATTCCTCTAAAGTAATTGAGGCAGGTGTGGTGAAAGATAATAATCCAAGTGTTAAAGAAGTCAGAACTATTCTTAGCATAGGTGTTTTATATTAAGCTTTAGGTTTACGCAATTATAAAACCAACAGGAGAAACAGTACAAATTGTTCCGGGAAAGGTCTTATACTTTAGGAAACTGGTTTTAAATTCAAGCCATTTTTCTATGCTCACAAGTATAAAACTCTTGTTTTCAATAAATTAAAACTACCCATTACTAACTATAGATACATTCTCAAATTATGGCGATAAACGTTTAACTTTGCACCTATATGCCTGCCGCATCTGTTTTGTGCTTTAATTACGTTGTTATGTTAAAACGATTGATACCCGTATATTTATTGTTATGCCTGCTGCTTACTGCCTGTGGCGTGCCTGATAGTTTAAAAGGCTTTGACAGCGAGACCTGGAAAAATGACCGTTATGCCTGCAACGGCCAACGCCAGAAGTTGACAGGAGAGTTTGAGAAGATCAGGAGAGAGCTATATGGAAAAAAAGAGTACGTTGTACGCAATTTACTCGGCAAACCTGACAGCGAAAGCCTGCTTGAGCGAAACCAGCGTATCTATTACTATTACTTAGAGCCGGGATCGCAATGTGATGACAGGAGCAAACTATCGGAGGCAAACTGGGTTGAGGTTCGTATCAATCCAACCGGAAAAGTATCAGAAGTTACATTTAAAAACCCACTATAAACAACAAAGGCCCGGCATAACTTCCGGGCCTTTGTTGTTTATAATTAATTAGCTTTCAATGCTTATTCATCGGCATTATCACTTACAAGGCGTAACTGGCGTTGTCCTTCCAACTCCAGGAAGGCCCGCAGTTGTTTCGGGTCTAGTATAGCCCCAATGGATTTGTCAGCTTCCAGGTTAATACTGTATATTGCTTTGGAGCGAAGTATATTATCTGCCTGGTACACCTCTTCTGCCTCTGCTATTTGCTCGTAGCGTTTTTGGTTTAACTGCATTGCCAGTTTATACTGTTCCTGTGTAAGGTTTAGCTCTGCCTGTAATTCAAGCGCGGCCATGGCTTGTCCGTTTATGTTTACCTCCAATACATGCTTGTCCAGTGCATCGTCTGTTAATTTAAGTCGCTGTGCAGTGGCAAATGTACAGATGGTGGCTGCAAAAGTTAAGAGTAATATCCTTTTCATATAACTGTTTTTAAAATCATCCCTGCGGTGCTGTCTCCTCAAAGGTATATGGTAGGTAAAACGGTAATTTTTAAAACAGGTTTGGTATTATCAGCATTATTTTTATACTTTTCTAATATAGCCAAAAATAAGAATAATAAAATATGTTATACTTTTCAGATATCCAATTAAACACTATAAAGAACTTACAGCATTCACTAATTATATGAAACCCTGCCCCTGTGAAAGGGTATAAAAAGTACAGCAGCTATAAATAGTATTTTTAAAAGTATAACCGCAAGGCCATCGCAATTACATCCGGTTTTGCCCAACGATAGTCTCATGAGAACAACATACTACAACCCGAGTAAATTAGAAGTAGATTTTGCTAAAGCATTTAAGGACCTCACACCACAGTTAGAAGATAAGCTTGATGAAGGTGAGCAAGTCATCAGCATTAAATCCATTCACGACGCAGACAACCCGATGGTGATCTATAAACTGAAAGACAAGGAAGGTGACATGCACGAGGTAGTAGTTCAAATAATTCAACGGCCTGATCAGATAGTAAACTAAATAACCAAAACTCAATAACACGAGAAGATCCCCTACCGGTATTTGATAGGGGATCTTCTCGTTTTATTGTATAGTAAATACTGTATCAGGGACTGTTGGGCACTTTGTGGTCTTTCTGCTTAAAGTACTGCATAGCAATAAAGGATATCAGCACACCAGAGATTACACCTTCCAGCATCAATACCGAAAAAACAACCACCCCTGGCGTAGACTGCACATGCTCACCGAAGTAACGATCCGCAGACAGAACCTCTACCAGCGACTGGCCGCCAATCTTAAGATAAACCAGCATAAGGGCCGCAAAAATAGTAGTGCCTACAATTGCCGTAATTGTGCCACACGCAATACCGCTAAAATAGCCGATGTTCCCTTTTTCTTTTATCTTTAGTGCTCTGATAGCCATGGTTATGCCGATTGCCATGATGATACCATTCAGAAAGCGGAGCTCAACAATATGAGTCAGGCCTACAAGCCTCATTAGCAGAAAGTAAGCAATCAGGCCTGCGGCAGTCAGTAAGCCATACTTAAGGCCTATCTTTTCCATATCTTATAGTTTAAGGAGTTTAGACCTTGTTAAATTAAATACGTTCTGGCATGGTGTGATCTCTGCGCTTATACCATTGCATGGCAATAAAAGCAATAAAGAAGCCAGGCCAGGTACCGTATACGATGGTTAAGGCAAACAGGGCCAGCAATGACAGGCCGTCCGGGAATAAGGCACTCGCCTGCAGGTTTTGCAGGTAACTAGCGTCGATCAGGCTGATATAGATTACCAGGAAAACGGCAAGCACGATAGAAGACACAAGGCCGGTAATTACCCCGATGCCGAGCCCCTGAAAGTAGCTGATCTCCCCGCCTTTTAAACGTTTAAAATTAGCTATCGCCTTTACAATACCAACTATCAGGAAAACAGCGCTGATAAAGGACAGCTCAATAATATGCTGCAGGCCAAACACGCCCATTAAAATAAAATAAACGATGTGCGCAATACCTACTAATACTCCATACTTAATTGAGATGTTAATGTAGGATATGTTTTCTGATGCCATGCTGTTATAGTTTGATAATTTTCAAATTAAAATCTTTAAAATGAACAGATTAACCATGCTTTTGGTTAAGAAAACAGCTAAAAAGCATAACCGTTGCAATAACCAGCATGGCCAAGTGTATATTATTAAAACTATATACTACAGAAATACAGGTGGCGTTGTGCTTTGTTGTATAAATTTTTAGCCCATGGCCCGGAAACAGTTGATTTAAAAAGGATTAAAGTATACTTTCTTTGTGCATTTCTCTTAAGTGTTTGCAGTAGATTGCGCTATTCCCCGTTTTTATTTCGTAGTTTTGCGGCCAGATTCAGTTTAAATCTCACACATAATATTATATGATCAGTACCAACAATGTAAGCTTGTCTTACGGTAAGCGCACATTATTTGAAGATGTTACGATTAAGTTTGTTCCCGGTAACTGCTATGGCCTGATTGGTGCCAACGGTGCGGGTAAGTCTACTTTCCTGAAAATATTATCAGGTGAGATAGACCCGAACACAGGCTCTGTTGAGATCCCGGCAACTGCACGTCTGGCGGTTTTAAAGCAGAACCATTTTGAGTATGACGAGTATCCTGCCTTGCAAACCGTTATCATGGGTCATAAGCGCCTATGGGATATTATGCAGGAAAAAGACGCGATATATGCAAAACCTGACTTTAACGAGGCCGACGGCTTACGTGCAGCAGAACTGGAAGGTGAATTTGCCGACCTGGAAGGCTGGAACGCAGAATATGAAGCAGCTGAGCTTTTGAGTGGATTAGGTATTACCGAAGACCTGCACTACTCGTTAATGAAAGACCTGAGTGGTAGCGAGAAAGTACGCATCTTGCTTGCACAGGCTCTTTTTGGCAACCCAGACATCCTGTTACTCGATGAGCCCACCAACCACCTGGACGCTGAGTCTATTATGTGGCTGGAGAACTTCCTTGATAATTTCCAGAACACAGTGATCGTGGTATCGCACGACCGTCACTTCCTGGATGCCGTGTGTACGCACGTAGCCGACATCGACTTTGGTAAGATAAAAATGTTTGCCGGTAACTATGGTTTCTGGTACCAGTCAAGCCAGCTGGCTTTAAAACAGCGTGCAGATGCTAACAAAAAAACGGAAGACAAGCGTAAAGAACTGGAGGAATTCATCCGTCGCTTTAGCGCAAACGCTTCCAAATCAAAGCAGGCTACCTCGCGAGCCAAATTGCTGGAGAAACTTACCGTGGAGGATATTCAGCCTTCATCGCGTAAGTATCCTTATATCGCCTTTAAGCCGGAGCGCGAAGCAGGCAACCAGATACTAAATGTAGAGAACCTGAGCAAGTCTGTAGACGGCCAGCCGATTTTTACCGACATCAGCTTTATGGTTGACAAAGGCGACAAGATAGCTGTAATTGGCCGTAACGATATTGCAGCCTCTACTTTCTTCAAAATTCTGTTTAATGAAGATAAAGCAGACGGCGGAGACTTTAAGTGGGGCACAACCATAACGTCGTCTTTCTTCCCAAAAGATAACCAGGAGTTCTTCGAGACAGACCTTAACCTGGTAGACTGGTTGCGCCAATATTCTGTAGAGAAGGACGAGAGCTTTATCCGTGGTTTCCTGGGTAGAATGCTTTTCTCTGGCGAAGAGTCACTGAAAAAAGCCAATGTATTATCAGGAGGTGAAAAAGTGCGTTGCATGTTCTCCCGCATGATGCTTCAGTCTGGCAATGTGCTTGTTTTTGATGAGCCTACCAACCACCTGGACCTGGAGTCTATCACTGCCCTGAACAACTCGCTTCAGGACTTCGATGGCACTATCCTGTTCTCTTCTCATGACTTACAGTTTGTAGATACTATTGCAAACCGTATTATTGAGTTAACACCAGGCGGCATCATCGATAAGCGTATGACTTACGAGGAGTACCTGTCAGATGAGAACATTAAAGAGCTTCGTAAAAAGATGTATGCCACAGCTATGGTGTAACCCTTGCTTTTAGCCTCTACTTTAAAGATGAATCCATATACCAGAGTTGCAGATTTGCTGAGTTTACTGCTAGTGCTATTAACCAGCCTACCTGCCTTTGCTCAAATACCTGATACAGTTTACCGTAAGCCTGAACTACCAACCGGCCCTCCTACCCCGGTACAGGACAACAAGGCCAAGCCGCAACAGCGTGCTCAGGAAAAACCTGTGGTGGTACAGCCAACTCAGCAACAGGAGGAACGCGAAGACCTCGAGTTTATGGATCGTTTATACTTTGGTGGAAGTTTCGGACTTCAGTTTGGTAACTACACCAATATATCGCTGCTACCCATACTTGGATATAAAGTAACAGATAAGTTCAGTGTAGGCCCCGGCTTTGTGTACCATTTTATCAGAACTGGCGGTCAGACTTTCCAAAACTTTGGTGGTAGGGTGTTTGCCCAGCACGAAGTACTGGGAGGCATTATAAACAGCGGTGCGCTGCTGGTGCACGCAGAGTATGAAGCCCTGAGCTACGAGAACTATTGGCGTACTAATAACGGCGCTTTCGAATTAACCCGACGCATGGTGTATACGCCATTGGCAGGCCTGGGCTACAGGCAAAGTGCAGGTAGAGGCTCTTTTGACCTGCTGCTGCTCTACAATTTTAACGACGTAGATTCGCCCTACTCCAATCCAGTTATAAGGGCCGGGTTCAACATTCCTTTCAGAAGATAAGAAGTATTTATAAAAAAAGGCTGCCAGAGTGATCTGGCAGCCTTTTTTTATTGTTCTGTATTTACAAGTTAAAGCGTTATGCTTTAACCACGTATGAGTCGTAAAAGTACTACGATAATGGCGATCACAAGTAAAATATGAATCAGACCGCCTACTGCATCAGGGAATCCTAGGAAACCAATCAGCCAGAAAATTACGAGTACTACAGCAATAATATACAATAGATTTCCCATAGTTTTATTTGTTTAGTGAGTTCTTAATAAATATTAATTATTCTTTATAACGAATTTTTGTCAAACAGGTTAAACTCCCCGTATCAGTCGTAATAACACTGCGATTACAGCTAAAACCAGTAATACGTGGATTATACCACCAACTGCATCCGGGAATCCCAGAAAACCGATTAACCAAAAGATTATCAGTACGACAGCTATTATATACAATAAATTTCCCATAGTTGTTTTGTCTTGTTGTTTTATAAACAAATGCGTTTTATGCTTCACTCATACTGTATTCATACGGTTGATGTTACAAAAAACAGCATTTGTATTTTTTGCTTATTGCTTTTACGGGCACATGTATAAAAAGATTTAAATAAACACATGTATTTATTTAAATAATTGAACCTCAAATGGCTCTCTCAACAAAACAAATACTGCATTTTAATTAAGCATGTAACTGGTTTTAAGGCACATGTATTCAAATACACTACAAGCACATTATCAGCTTATTAGCATTTGTTAGATTAATTTTATTAGCAGGATTTTATTTTATGTGCATCCTGGCGATTTTCAGTAATTGAAGTCTTCTAATACAGTCAACTAATAAAAGCACCTTATACTTATTTATAGTATTTTTGTATATATAAATTCTTAACTCATTAACCCAAGTATGAAAAAAATAGCAGTTATTGGTTCCGGCACCATGGGTAATGGCATTGCACATGTTTTTGCCCAGAACGGTTTCCAGGTGTCGCTGGTAGATATTTCGGAAGAGGCACTTCAGAAAGCATTAGGCACTATTTCTAAAAACCTGGACCGGATTGTTGCGAAAGGTAACCTGACGGAAGAGCAGAAAGAGCAGACGTTACAAAATATTTCAACTTATACTAACATGCAGGAAGGCGTAAAAGAAGCCGACCTGGTAGTAGAGGCAGCAACAGAGAACGTAGACCTTAAGCTTAAAATCTTCCGCGACCTAAGCAACTTTACTAAGCCGGAAGCAATACTTGCCTCTAATACCTCCTCCATCTCCATCACTAAAATCGCCTCGGTAACAGATCGCCCTGACAAAGTAATTGGTATGCACTTTATGAATCCGGTGCCTGTCATGAAATTGGTGGAGATCATCCGTGGCTACTCTACCTCTGACGAGGTTACAAACCAGGTGATGGACATGTCGCTGCAATTAGGTAAAGTACCAACAGAGTGTAATGACTACCCGGGTTTTGTGGCTAACCGCATACTTATGCCAATGATTAACGAGGCGATTTACAGCTTGTACGAAGGCGTTGCTGGCGTAGAGGAAATAGACACGATCATGAAATTAGGCATGGCACACCCGATGGGTCCGCTGCAACTGGCAGATTTTATCGGCCTGGATGTTTGCCTTTCTATTCTGAATGTGCTGCACGATGGTTTTGGAAACCCGAAGTATGCCCCTTGCCCACTTTTGGTAAACATGGTACAGGCAGGCCATAAAGGTATAAAGTCAGGCCAGGGCTTCTACTCCTGGACACATGGCACAAAAGAGTTGATCGTAGCTGATCGTTTCAAGAAAAAACATTTCGTACAATAGCCATGAGTTTAAGGAACAATGTTGTAGGATGGTTTGAAATACCAGTAGCTGACATGCAGCGCGCCGTTACTTTTTACGAAGCAGTTTTTGGGTTTAAAATGGAGCACCACCCTATGGGAGACCTGGAAATGGCCTGGTTCCCATCCAATGAAGAAGGAACCGGAGCCGGCGGTACACTGATTTATCATAAGGAATGGTACAAACCAAGCACGGATGGGGTTTTGGTATACTTCTCCTCCCCGTCTGAAGACCTGGCAAACGAACTGGCTAAAGTAGAAGTCGCCGGTGGTCAGGTTCTTCAGGAGAAAACGCTTATCGCTGAAGACATTGGTTATATGGGCGTTTTTCTGGACTCTGAAGGCAACCGTATTGCCATGCATTCACGGAAGTAATGTTTAATGAATAATGAGTTATGAATGATGAATACTCTATTCATTAAACATTTAAACTTTAAAGCCTCTGCTGTACCAACGGCAGAGGCTTTATATTTATACTTAAGGCCTCGCAGCGTGGGCAGATCCTGCGAGCGTCTGGCAGAGGTAGAAAGTAGAAAGTCAGTAAAGATCCTGCCGAGAGTTTAGCGGAGCGTAAATGTGGCTGACCATGCTGCCAGTTTGTAAAGGCTTTCTGCGTGAGCAGAAAAGTACATTTCAGAGAATTTCCCTCTTGAGAGCAGAGGTATGTTATACTTTATCATATTTATACTTTAAAGCCTATAGCAAAGTATAAAGTATAGCCAAGGCCTTTGTATCCTTGCTTTTTCAAATCAAAGCAGCTGAAATCTGGTGCCATTCTAAGCCACATTTGCGCTTACGCTAAACTTTCGGCAGAAAGTACTAAGTAAAAATGCCCCTGCTGAAAACCAACAAGGGCACTTTTATACCTTATAAATTGCCGAAGTATAACAATTTACAACCAGCAATCAATATTTAAACCGCCACCGCGTTGTCACGCAACGCATCGTTAAGCGATGTTTTCAAGTCTGTGCTTTCTTTGCGCTGACCGATGATCAGGGCACAAGGCACCTGAAAATCACCTGCCGGAAAAGACTTCGTGTATGAGCCAGGAATTACCACAGAACGCGGAGGAACATAACCATTATATATTTTCTGCTCACTGCCGGTAACATCAATAATCTTAGAGCTACCCGTAATGGTAACACCAGCACCAATCACAGCCTCTTTACCAATGCGGCAACCTTCAACAAGTATACTTCTGGAACCAATAAAGGCGCCATCCTCAATAATTACAGGAGCAGCCTGAACCGGCTCCAGCACTCCGCCAAGACCAACACCACCGCTCAGGTGTACATTTTTACCAACCTGTGCACAGCTACCAACCGTAGCCCAGGTATCTACCATGGTACCGGAGTCTACATAAGCGCCAATGTTTACATAAGAAGGCATCATGATCACGCCTTTAGCCAGGTAAGCGCCGTAACGTGCAACCGCATGAGGCACTACACGTACGCCCAGTTGCTCATAATTACGCTTCAGGGCAATTTTATCATGAAACTCAAACGGGCCTACCTCTATCGTTTTCATGGCCTGAATCGGGAAGTACATCAATACCGCCTTTTTCACCCATTCGTTTACCTGCCAGTCGTCGCCGTTTGGTTCGGCTACGCGCAGGGTTCCTTTGTCAAGTTCTTCTATTACAGCGCGAATAGCCTCTACTGTATTGCTTTCCTGCAACAGTTCGCGGTTATTCCATGCCTGCTCAATAATATCTCTTAGCGCCATCTCTAAATATAGTTAAGTAAGAATAATGCGTAAAAGTATTAAATTTAGACGATGTCTGAAAAGAGAATTCTGATTGCCTCGCTGCTTAAGCCTGTTAATGACACCCGCATGTATGAAAAACTGGGTTTGTCGCTTAGCAAATTACCTGACACTGAGGTTCATATTTGTGGCTTTGCTGCTCCGTTGCCATTATCAGCTCCGGGCAACGTCATTTTTCATCCGCTGTTCAACTTCAAGCGGCTTGGCTTGGGCAGGCTTACAGCACAGCTAGCCTATTACCGTTTACTGCAGTCACTTAAGCCCGACCTCATTATTGCCGGCACGCACGAACTGCTTTTGCCCAGCTACTTTTATTGCCGAATGTATAAAGCAAAACTGGTATACGATGTCCGCGAAAACTATGCGCTAAATCTGCGTAAACAAAATAACTACAATGCTGTTCTGAAAAGACTATTGGCCTTAGGTGTGGAAAGGATAGAAAAACTAGTTGCACCGGCCGTGGCCCATTTTATACTTGCAGAAAAATGCTATACCTCAGAATTAAGCTTTCACCAGAAACGCTATACTATCCTGGAGAACAAGTATAAAAAGCAGCAGCATTACAGCACTCCCAAAACTCCTGTTAATTTAGAGGGGCAGCCACTCAGACTTCTGTACTCCGGCACAATTTCGCAGGAGTATGGCATATTTGACGCAATAAAACTGGCGGCCCGGCTTCATGCACATGAGCCTCTGACTACCCTTACCATTATAGGTTATTGTGCGCATAACGAAACCTGGCAAAAAGTACAGCAACTAATCAAAGGTAAAAAGTATATAACCGTGATAGGAGGCCACCAGCTGGTGCCGCACACAGAAATTATAGCCCAAATGGCACATTGCAATATCGGGCTGCTCCCCTACCAACCAAACGAGAGCACCTTCAGCTGCATTCCTACAAAGCTGTACGAGTACATGGCGCATGGCCTTGTAATTCTGATAACCCAAAACCCCATCTGGCAAGCCATAGTACAACAGCATCAGGCAGGTGTCTGCATTAATTTTTCTGGCGTACATGTAGAGGAGTTAGTCGGACAGGTAAAGCACCAACCTTTTTATACTTTTGGTGTCCCAGCCGGAATATTCTGGGAAGAAGAAGAAACAAAACTACTTCGTATTGTGCAAGACACACTTTCGTAGTCATAATTATAAAATTTATTTTTAGACGAATCTAAATTTAGAAGAAATTAGTATATTTGTAATATTAAAGACTATCAAAATATGCGTAACTCTAAAATAGCCGGTGTTGGCCACTACGTGCCTAAGCGTATCGTAACAAACAAAGACCTTGAAAAATTAATGGATACCTCCGATGAGTGGATTCGTGAACGGACAGGTATTGTAGAGCGTCGATACTTTCAGGAAGGCGTTGACACGACAGCCAACATGGCCGCGCAGGCATCCCAAAAAGCCCTGAAAATGGCCGGACTGGAAGCCCAAGACCTGGACATGATCGTTTTTGCAACGCTTAGCCCTGACTATGTTTTCCCGGGTTCGGGTGTATTGTTGCAGCGTGAACTGGGTATTAAAGAGATACCGGCACTTGACGTGCGCAACCAATGCTCGGGCTTTATCTATGCGCTTTCCGTAGCCGATCAGTTCATTAAAACAGGGATGTACAACAATGTGCTGGTAGTGGGCTCTGAGATTCACTCCAGCGGCCTGGACTTTACAACGCGTGGCCGTGGCGTATCGGTTATCTTCGGCGACGGAGCTGGCGCTGTAGTACTCACCCCATCTGAGAGCAACGACAGTGGTATACTTTCGACGCACCTGCACGCCGATGGCGAATTTGCCGAAGAACTTGCCGTACTTGACCCAGGTAGCAACAAAAAAGACCGCCTTACGCACGAGATGATCGATAGCGGATCTATTTACCCTCACATGAATGGCAACATGGTATTTAAACATGCTGTTACGCGCTTCCCGGAAGTGATTATGGAGGCTCTTGAAAAGAACGGCTACAAGCCAGAGGACATAGACATGCTGGTACCGCACCAGGCCAACCTGCGCATCACCTCCTACATACAGCAGAAAATGGGGCTGCCAACCGAAAAGGTCATGAGCAACATCCATAAGTATGGCAACACTACAGCAGCCTCTGTTCCGATTGCCTTAAGCGAAGCCATAGAAGAAGGCCGCATCAAAAAAGGCGACCTGGTTTGCCTGGCTGCCTTTGGTAGCGGCTTTACATGGGCCTCTGCGCTGATACGCTGGTAAATTCAATTTTGAATGAGTGGTTGAGTGAATGGTTAATTGCTAATTGTTTAATTGTTAAAAGCATGAATCTAATTTCCTGCTTTCCATGCGATCAACCAATAACGAATAACTAGCAACGAATAACTATTCTCCCAACCACTCATTCACACATCCAAATTCAACCAAAGTGCACAGCTACACAGAAGAAAACTACATAAAGGCTATTTACAAACTGTCGGAAAATGGCACCCAGGAGGTAAACACCAATGCTATTGCCGAGGTACTCGATACCAAGGCGGCCTCGGTAACAGACATGCTACGTAAACTAAGTGGCAAGAATGTCGTGAACTATGTGAAGTATCGCGGAGTAACGCTTACCGAAGAGGGAGAACGCATTGCACTGCAGATCATACGCAAGCACAGGCTTTGGGAAGTTTTCCTGGTAGAGAAGCTTAAGTTTAACTGGGATGAGGTGCACGATGTGGCAGAAGAACTCGAGCACATCTCCTCTGCCCTGCTTACCAGGCGCCTTGACGAGTTCCTGGGCTTTCCACAATTCGACCCACACGGCGACCCTATACCTTCCGAAACCGGGGAAATGAAGCAAAAAAAACAGCGACTCCTGGCCGAGATGGAAGTAAACGATGCTGGTGTGGTAGTGGGTGTAAACGATTCGCAACCGCTGTTCCTAAAATACCTGGACAAAATGGGCATTTCGTTGGGCACCAGAATAAAGATCATTGACAAGATACCTTACGATAACTCTTTTGAGATCTTACTGGAAGACAACAGAAAATTGCTCATATCCAGCGAAGTTTCCAAAAACATTTTTCTCTCCGCATAATTACCCTTACGAACATATGCTACTTACCCGATTTATACTTTCTATCTGCGTCTTGACTCTGCTTGCCTTTACCTCCTGCACCCAAACTGAAGACAAAGGCGCTGTACTGGCTGGCGAACGCATGAAAGTAGTTACCACCACCAGTATCCTGAAAGATGCCGTGCAAAACATAATTGGCGATGTCGCAGATGTGGAGGCAATCATGGGCAGCGGCGTAGACCCGCATCTGTACAAAGCAACACAAGGCGACCTGCAGAAACTAACAGAAGCTGACGTAGTGGTTTACAATGGCCTGCACCTGGAAGGTAAAATGGGAGAAATACTGGAGAAATTAAGTCGCCAGAAAACAGTAATAGCCGGCGCAGAAAGTATAGCACAAGATAAATTAAAACGCTCCCCACAGTTCCAGGACAGCCACGACCCGCACGTATGGTTTAATGTGATGCTCTGGAAAGAAGTAGTACAGCACCTGAGCATGGAACTGCAGCAAAAAGACCCTGCCAACGCCGAAGTATATAAAAAGAACACTGCTGCTTACACGCAGCAACTCGACGAGCTGCACCAATGGGTAGCGCAGGAAATTAAGTCTATTCCAGCAGACCAGCGCATACTTATCACGGCACACGATGCCTTCGGCTATTTCGGAGATGCTTATGATATACAAGTTAGAGGCTTGCAGGGTATCTCAACTGTTTCGGAGTTTGGGCTGCAGGATGTGGCCACACTTGTAAACTTTATTGCTGATAATAAGATCAAAGCAGTTTTTGTAGAGTCGTCGGTATCACCGAAGGCAATTGAGGCTGTGGTGATTGGCAGCAAACAAAAAGGCCATGAGGTAATAATTGGCGGCACCCTGTACTCCGATGCTTTAGGCAAGGACGGAACACCTGAAGGAACCTATGTAGGCATGGTACGCCACAACGTGAACACGATTGTATCCTCTTTAAAATAGCGTATGATACTGCAAGTAGACAACCCGGTAGTAGAAGTACACGACCTGACTGTAAGTTACGACCGCAAACCTGTTTTATGGGGCGTTGATCTTACCTTACCTGCCGGTGCATTGGTGGGTGTTATCGGGCCGAACGGAGCGGGTAAATCCACGTTGATAAAGGCGATGATGGACTTGTTACCTTCCGGTAGCGGTTACGTGCGAATTTTTGATAAGCCGATAAACGAAGTCAGAAAACGCATTAGCTACGTACCACAACGCGAGTCAGTAGACTGGGACTTTCCGGCCTCTGTATTTGATGTGGTGTTAATGGGACGCTACGGTAACCTGGGCCTTTTTAAAAGACCGCGCCAGGCCGACAAGGACGCTGCACTGGAAGCCCTTGAAAAAGTAGGAATGCAGGCCTTTGCTGACCGCCAGATATCACAGCTTTCCGGAGGACAACAGCAGCGCGTTTTCCTGGCAAGAGCACTGGCACAGAATGCCGATCTATACTTCATGGATGAGCCTTTTGCTGGTGTGGATATAGCAACAGAAACCGCTATTATTGAATTGCTGCGTACTATGCGCGACCAGGGCAAAACGGTGATTGTTGTGCACCACGACCTGCAGTCGGCAGCCAATTATTTTGATTGGGTAGTGCTCCTGAACATGCGCCTGGTAGCCTCCGGCCCTACCGAAAAAGTACTTACGCAGGAACTGCTGGAGCAAACCTACGGCGGCAAACTAACAGTATTAACAAAAGTTGGCGACCTCCTGCGCAAACAAGAATTCCCGATGAGAGAGAAGCGTTGAGTTTGGGAGTTAGAAAGTTAGAGAGGTAAGAATGTAGAGACGCAATACTTTGCGTCTAGTCAGTTACGAAGCGATAGGTTTGGTTATTGGTTGTTCATTGATCGATTCTGGTTTTTACTATTCCCATAGCGCAAGTGTTATACGAAGTGTCACTTGTGCTGGTGCATGGCGGCAAGTCTTCAGCCTTGCGAAGGTACTGGAGTCTCTACATTTCAATCAACGATTAACCATTAACCATTAAACAACTAGCAATTATCAATCAAACCATGAAAGAGTTTCTCGAATTCTTCTCTTTTGCAGATGCCAACGTACGTTATGTAACGCTGGGTTCGGTGTTGCTGGCGGGTAGTTCTGCTGTGGTGGGTTGCTTTACGTTACTGCGCAAAAGGGCTTTGGTTGGCGATGCGGTGGCACATGCCGTATTACCCGGCGTTTGTCTGGCCTTTATACTTTCGGGCACAAAGAATCCCTTTATACTTTTGGTAGGCGCTTTTATTACAGGTTGGATCTCACTCATACTTATTGACTTTATCACTTCCCGCTCACGCATTAAAGAGGACACTGCTATTGGCCTGGTATTATCAGTTTTCTTCGGTGTCGGTATACTTTTGCTTACAGCCATTCAGCATTCCGGCAATGCGGCGCAAAGCGGCCTGGATAAATTCCTGTTCGGCAAAGCCGCCTCGCTTGTCGGCGAAGATCTGATCGCTTTCAGCATCGTAGCTATACTTTTACTGGCTGCCACCATACTTTTTTATAAAGAACTTAAGCTACTGTGCTTTGATGAGACCTTTGCCAAAACCATCGGCTTTCCTGTACGAGGGCTGGAACTGCTGCTAACCACCCTGACCGTGCTGGCTGTTGTAGTGGGTATACAAGCTGTAGGTGTTGTGCTGATGGCAGCCATGCTGATAACCCCTGCCGCTGCAGCACGTTTCTGGACTGACAGGCTTGGCGTAATGCTGGTACTGGCAGCCATCATAGGGGCATTTTCCGGGGTTGCAGGGGCTTTCGTGTCGTATACCGCGCCTGCCATGCCCACAGGCCCTTGGATCGTGCTTATTGTATCGATGATCGCCATACTTTCCTTTGCACTGGCACCAAATAAAGGCTGGATAGCACGCATTTTGCGTAGAAGGCGCAATAAGAAACTTATATTGGAAGAAAACCTGCTTAAGCTGCTTTACCATCTCGGTGAGGACAGGCAGGATTACACGACCACACGTCCCTTACAAGAGTTGCTTGATAAACGCGCTATACCGGCAAAGGAGGCAAAGTATGGTCTGGCAAAACTAAGGGCACAGGGCTATCTGGAAAGAAGTAAAGCGGGTTGGTCTCTAACACCAGAAGGCATAAAAAGAGGCCGGAGAGTCGTAAGGCTGCACCGCCTCTGGGAGTTATACTTAACCCAGTACCTGCACCTCGCTTCTGACCACGTGCACGAAGACGCCGAGACCATCGAGCATATCATCACCCCGGAACTGGAACAACGCCTGCTGGAGGAACTCAATTACCCTGAACTGGATCCGCACAGCGCAAGAATTCCATGAGACAGGAAGGTAGAGTGTTTGGGAGTTATAAAGTTTGAAAGTTATAAAGTTTGAAAGGTAGGGAGAATGAATAATATTAGATAATCCTGTATATCATTTGTAATTCTGAAAATCCTGATTTAACAATAAAAAAGTGAACGCATTCTGGATCATACTTACCGGATCATTGGTGGCCTCCTGCTGTAGCCTGTTGGGTTGCTACCTGATACTGCGGCGCATGGCCATGGTAGGAGACGCCATTTCACATGCGGTACTGCCGGGCATTGTAATTGCCTTTCTGCTGACAGGCTCCCGCGACTCTGTGCCTATGCTGATCGGTGCCGGTTTGCTTGGTGTACTCACTACTTTCCTGATAGAGTTCTTCCACAGATATGCCCGTGTACAGTCCGACGCCGCTATTGGCGTTACCTTTACCTGGCTGTTTGCTATCGGCATCATACTTATATCAGTGTTTGCAGGGCAGGTAGACCTGGACCAGGACTGTGTGCTCTACGGTGAAATTGCCTACGTCCCCCTCGACCTCTGGATCACGGAGGGAGGCCTGAGCATGGGTCCGCGAACCGTCTGGACGCTTGGTATTGTAACCATACTTATACTTTCGTTCATCATCATAGGCTACAAAGAACTTTTCCTGACAGCGTTTGACCCAGGGTATGCAGCAGCCATCGGTGTGTCTACCTCGCTGTGGTATTACCTGCTCATGACAGCGGTATCCCTTACAACGGTGGCCTCGTTCGAGTCGGTGGGTGCGATACTGGTGGTGGCCTTGCTTGTGGCCCCTCCTGCTACGGCTTACCTACTTACCGATAACTTTAAAACTATGCTGATACTCTCGGTGATGCTGGGTGTAGTGGCAGCAATTACTGGCTATTACCTTGCAGTATGGATAGATGGGTCGATAGCTGGTGCCATTGCCACAGTTACAGGAATTGAGTTTATGCTAGCGTTTCTTTTTTCTCCGTCGCGAGGCATCCTTATCAGCAAAAAACTGATACAACCGGTGCAGCACTAAGTATAAAAGAACCTACGCCGGCAGTACTTTGTTAACAAAGCGTAATTAAAGAAAAACATACATGCTCAACAAACTAGCCATACTTCCTATACTTGCCTTAAGTATACTTGCCTCGTGCACCAACAGTCAGCCAACGGTTGCTACAGATGCTTCGGTTCCGGCAGAACAAACAGCCTCTGCATCTGCCAGCACGGATAAACCAACCACAAAACCTGCCGAAAAAATTAAGTGGTTAACCATAGAACAGGCCGCAGCGCGCATGAAACAGGAGCCCCGCAAAGTAGTGATCGATGTATACACAGACTGGTGTGGATGGTGCAAAAAGATGGATAAGAGCACTTTTACAGACCCGGAAGTGGCCGCATTGGTAAACAAGCATTTCTATGCTGTAAAATTAGATGCCGAAGGCAAAGACCCAATCACCCTGAACGGCCATACCTATACTTTTAAACCGGAATACAGGTCGCATGAGTTGGCTGTAGCTTTGCTGCAAGGGCAAATGAGTTACCCTACCACTGTTTACCTCGACGAAAAATTTAACATGATTGCCCCGGTACCCGGTTACCTGGACGCTAAAAACTTCTCCAAAATTCTGCGCTATTTCGGAGAAGATCACCATAAGAAATGAACTTTAAAGAATACGAAAAACAAGACCGGTGATTAAGGGGATTCCAGGGATTGGTTTGATTTTTTCTTAAACAGGATTTTTAGGGTTAATGGATTTAAGGGGAGTAGATAGGAACTTCTCTAAGTAGCATTATGCAAAAACTAAATAGTTACTAAGCCCGACAAGTTGTCCTGTTCATCATAAAAAATCAAATAAATCACAGTTCAGACAATAATCCGTAAATTTGCACAGCGCATAATTTATACTTGCTTTGATCAATCCACTTCACAATACTGATACCATCGTAGCCGTAGCCACTGCTTCGGGCACGGGTGCTATTGCCGTAATCCGCTTGTCCGGTCCGGAGGCTATTACCATTACCAATAGTGTTTTTAAAGGCAAAGACCTTACAAAACAAGCCAGCCACACCATTCACTTTGGCTCCATCCGCGACGAGGGCAAGATCCTGGATGAAGTACTGGTTTCGCTGTTTGTTGGCCCGCACTCCTACACTAAAGAGAATGTGGTAGAGATTTCCTGCCACGGTTCCGACTTTATCGTGCAGCAGATCGTGAAGTTGCTGCTGAAGAACGGCGCACGCCTGGCTAATGCAGGTGAGTTTACAAAACGCGCTTTCCTGAACGGACAGTTCGACCTGGCCCAGGCTGAGGCAGTAGCCGACCTGATCTCCTCCGACTCTGCCCTGTCGCATGAGGTAGCCATGAAGCAGATGCGCGGTGGTTTTTCGCAGGAGATCAAACGCCTTCGTGGTGAGCTGGTTCACTTCGCCTCTATGATAGAACTGGAGCTGGACTTCGGCGAAGAAGATGTAGAGTTTGCAGACCGTGACCAGTTGCGCACGCTTATCCTAAATATCCAAGGTATAATACGGGAGTTACTCAAGTCGTTTGAGCTGGGTAACGTGATCAAGAACGGAGTACCCACTGTAATAGTAGGCAACCCGAATGCCGGGAAATCTACGCTGCTTAATAAACTCCTGAACGAGGAGAAAGCGATTGTATCGGATGTACCGGGCACTACCCGTGATTTTATTGAGGATGAGATCAATATTGAAGGTATAACTTTCCGCTTCATCGATACAGCTGGACTGCGCGAAACTACCGACAAAGTAGAGGCCATTGGTGTAGAGCGCACCATGCAGAAGCTAAGCCAGTCGTCGCTGATCATTTACCTGTTCGACATCACCGAAGTAACCGCCGATGAAGTACAGGCGGAGCTAGACAGGCTAAACCCGAAAAACCTACCTTTAATAGCTGTAGCTAACAAAATTGACCAGGCATCAAATGAGAAACTGATTGCTTTTGAAAGTATAGAAAACCTGGTGCAGATCTCTGCAGCCGAAGGAGCCAACCTGGAAGACCTGAAGCAAGCCCTGGTAAATAAAGTGAACCTGGGCAAGCTTAACACCCAGCAACAAACCATCGTCACCAACCTACGCCACGTAGACAGCCTGAACAAGACCTACGCAGCCCTGGACGATGTGCTTAACGGCCTTGCCCTGAGCATGAGCGGCGACCTGGTAGCTGCCGACATCCGCAGGGCACTTTACAGCTTAGGCGAGATAACAGGAGAGATCACAACGGATGATCTACTGGACAATATTTTCACCAAGTTCTGCATCGGCAAGTAACTCTGTAAAATAATACAATTCCAACCATTTATCAAAAGCCTGATAATCAGGCTTTTTTTGCTATTTAACTTGCTTTTAACAATAAAATATTTGTAAATATATATCAAGTTCGTTATCTATTTCTACCTCAAGCTATAGATTAGTAGTAATTTAAAATAATCTAATTTATTGTTTTTTGTTGAAAAACAAGCTTTATATCTAATTGATGTAGAGGCTTGTGTATCAACCCAGAGACGATGGCATAGTCTTTAGAACGCTCTGAGTCTGCCAGGCTCAGAGATGAAGTCAGCACAAAGATCCTACACCTATTCTTTATTTCTGGGTGAAGCTGCTTTAACTCATCCAAAAATCCCCAACCGTCCATGGCGGGCATATTCAGGTCCAGAAAGACAATGTCAGGGTACGAGTCGCTGCCTTCGGTACCTAAAGCACTCAACACTTCATGGGCAGAGAGGTATGTACGGATTTCAAGTGTGGGATATTCCAATAAAAGCATGTTCTCTGTCAGGAATATACTCAAATGATCATCGTCTATGATGTAAATTTTCATGTTAATTTTTGTGTAAATATATATTGAAGGTTGTACCCTTGTCAGGTTGGCTATTTACCTCAATATGTCCGTCCATGGCCTCGATATGAGTTTTGACTAAGTATAAGCCGATCCCCCGCCCCTCTCTGTCAGTATGGAAGCGCTTGTACAGCATGAAAACCTGATCTTTCACTTTGTCCATATCAAAGCCAGAACCGTTATCGCTTATAGCAATAAGAGTGCCCTTCTCTGCGCTGCCCTCACACTTGACATGCACTTCAAGAATTCGTTTTTTGGACCTGTACTTGATGGCATTGGACAGCAGGTTATAGAAGATACTGTACATGTAAGCCCTGTTCGCATAGACAAAGGTGTCTTCAGTCACGTCAACCGTGACATTGCCCCCGCACTTGATGATTTGCTCCTGCAGGGAGGAGAGCGCCTGTTCAATTACAAGCTTCAGGTTAATATCCTCTTTCTCCAAGCTTGTCTTGCTGTCTCGAATGCTGAGTATCGTATTCAAATCCCGCAGGACGGTGTCGAGCCGCTGCATACTTTCTTTCAAATGCACCATGGATTTGTCGTGCAAGACAGTATGCTTATCGATTCGGGGAATTAAATTGGCAAGCCCTAAGGCGCTAGCAACAGGAGCTCTCAAATTATGGGAGACGATATAGGTGAACTGCTGCAAGTCCTTGTTCTGCCGGTAGAGATCCTGTGCTAACTGGGTCAACTCCTCTTCTTTCGCTTTAAGTGCCGTTATGTCCGTGTGGACCTCTACGAACCTTGTTAGCTCCCCCTTCTTGTCGAAAAGAGAAGTAATATCCACCTTTACCCACACTTCCTCACCGCTTTTTGTGATGTTGAGCACCTCAAAGGAGATTGGATTGCCCTGCAGCAGCCTGCCCTCAAGAGAGTTGAAGGCTGTACTGTCGGTCTTGTGGTTGTGGAGAAACTCGGAGGGTCTTTTGCCGACAGCCTCTTCCAATGAGTAGCCCAGCAGCCTTGTGAAGCCCTCGTTCACCCACTCGATCCGCCAGTCCTTGTTGGCGATGATAACGCTGTTGTTGGTCTTGCTTGCAACAAGTGAGAGCAATTCCAGCTCCTTCTTCGTTTTGATTTTCTCTGTGATATCAGATTGAATGAACACATATTGTGTCACTTCGCTTTTATCGTCCAGCACAGGATTGACCTGCACCAACATCCACACATCACCACCGTCTTTCCTTCGCCTTAGCGCCTCAAAGGAAACAGGCTTGCCCTGGATCATCTTCTCCTTTATTGTATCTATAGTACTGCTATCCCCTTCAGGATGGTAGAGCAGATCGAAGGGTGTATGACCACGTGCCTCAGCAAGACTATACCCCGTTAACTTGGTGAAGCCATCGTTCACCCACTCGATCTGAAATGCTCTATCCATGATGATCACTCCGTTTGTGGTCCTGCTGGCAACCAAGGACAATTTCTTTAGTTCATCCCTTGACCTGACCTTTTCTGACACATCATCAAAATAAATAGATAAGCCCTCATTGGAGGGGAATGCCTTTACTTCCACCCATATATCCGTTCCCGCAAAATAAGCTTCAAAATGCACGGCTTTCCCTGTTTCAACAGCGCGGTGATACTGCTTGTAGAAATCACCGTTGACCTCAGACGGGAATTCCTGCCAAGCATTGCGCCCGATATGGTAAGTGCGGTTTAATCCCAGCTGGCGCTCGGCTTCGCTGTTGATATAGGCGAAGTTCCAGTCTTTGTCTAGTACAAAGAAAGCATCAGTGATGCTCTCGAAGATGCTGTTGAGCTTCTGCGCCTGCCGCTGAATGGTGTCGTAGGAATGCAGCATAGGGGTGATGTCCCTTGCAATGGTCTGCGCACCTACAATCTTACCCTCTACCTTGATCGGAAGCTTCTCCGTGTCGTAGACGCTCTTTTCCCCGTTATGCTCAAGCACGAGATCGAACCGCACGGTTTTCCCCAAAAACACTTGTTGCAGACTCGCTTCATTAACGGAAGCCATTGGAGGGGACAGGAAAGAGGATGCAGGAGAGCCAATAGCCTCCGTTCCCACGATGCCGAGTACAGACAAAAACTGTTGATTGGCTTCAGTGATCACGCCTTCCCTGCTTTCCACGAAGACGAGGTCAGGACTATTGTTAAATAGGGTTCTGAAGCGCTGCTCCCGCTCCACAAGTAGCTTTTTTTGCTCAACCTGATCTGTCATGTCACGCCCCACACAGTATATCAGTCCATCTTCCTCAGACCAAAATCCCGACCAACGTATCGGAACTACATGTCCTGACTTGTGAAAAAAGCTGGTGTCAAAATTGACTTTTTTACCGCTTGCAAGCGTCTCGCTAATAGCCTGTGTGGCTGAAATCGCCTCATCGGGGTGTAAATACCTGGTGAAGTGTTGTCCAATTACTTCTTCGCTACTATACCCCAATATGGCTTTACATGCCTCATTTGAATAAACAATAAGACCATTGCGGTCAATACTCCCGATTATATCGAGAGAATACCTCACCATCCTTTCGTAATTGGGAGATGTTACACCTGAACTCATACTTAGCTTTAAATATTTTTTTCCGTTTTGTCCTAAAATGCGGTATTGGTTTAGCTAATCACTCTGATCGAGGCTATAGAAGTGGCCACTTCTATAGCCAGCGTCCTGGTTGCAATTGTCTATCACGTTCAAAATCCTGAACCTGTTGCCCTAGGCAAGGCTGTCACTCATAAAGTCCATGCTCCAGCTAAGGTTGAGCTCCCTCTTACATACTACCATCTATTTTTAAGTCTGAGTCGCCAGAAATATGCTTCAACACCTATAGAACACTACCAAACTACAGGCTTGATGGCAAACTTAAGAGCAGGAAGTACATCAGAGACACCATGTCTCATGTCGGTACCAACCCCATAGCTTTTCGACAAAGCGACTGAGCTCGTCTCCGGTGTCCCTGATAGTATCGAGGTGGCTGCACAAATGCTGTCCTTGATCCAGCGACTAGAACAACTGTATACAGCCAGCCGGTAAATCGTGCGGCAAGTCACGTCAGTTGCAACTGGTTTTAACCAAAAAAAAACGGTGTTAACCACTCCTCTTATGCTAACCACAAGAGGGACAGCTCGCTTGTTGCAGGAACTTATAATAGGCAGCGCCTGCTTTAACTTCTGCTAGCTTTTATGGCTCAAATCACTTAGATAAATCTTCCATTTTTATGTTTATTAAGTGGAGCTTACTAATTTTCTAATATGTTGATCAAATAACTATCTTGATTAGCATGTTCGCTTCTTTAATCCTATTGACTACGTTTTATTGCAATCTCCAATTTGCATCGCGCAAAAGTCCAAATAGCATTTTTCCATTATCGCTTTAAAAACAACTACAGTATATACTTTTAAACTGCTTGATATGCACATCAATAAAATGTGTACAGTTGAATTAACTTCTACTTGCTAAGCGTATAAAGTTCATGAGAGAAACTATAGGAAACCGTTATCTTCACCAACGTTCCTTTTCCTTTGCCCCTGTGCCTAATGGTGAGCTTTCCGTTCAGTAGGTTTATTCTATCTCTTATATTTCTTAGCCCCAGCCCTTTTGCTTTACTTGAGGCATAAGAAAACCCAATGCCATTATCACTAACATTCAAATGAACCTTTCCTTTTTTCATCGATAGCAGTATGTATACCTTAGAAGCTTGCGCATGCTTAATGACGTTGTTGATTAATTCCTGACAAGCACGAAACAGTACAATCTCCAGGTGTGGCTCCAGTCTGTCGTGACAACCGGTAGTATCACAATGTACCTGAAGAGCGCTTTGACTGTAATTAGAACACAAATTGCAGAGCGCCTCCTTTAACCCAAAATCGTGCAACAAAGCCGGCATAAGCTCATGAGCTGAACTTCTTGTAGCGCTGATTGCCTCATTCAGTAGTTCCTGCGCCGATGAAAGGGCAATGCTTCCTAAACTGTTCCTTTCAAAATGCTTCTGTGCCTCATGTAGGTTTAATCTAGTAGCAAAAAGAAGCTGATTGACACCATTATGCAGTGACTCAGAGATTCTTTTCCGCTCCGCCTCTTGTGTTTCCAAAATAGTTAAAAGCTGTATTTTCTGCTGCTCCAACTGCATGCACAGGTTTTCCTTCTCAAGCCGCTTTGTCTCTGAAATATCAACATTCACCCCCAGCACCTTAGAGGGCATCCCATCTTCCCAAATAGCAAAAGTTGTAATCTTATGGGTAAGTACCTGCCCTGAAACGCTCAGGCGAAGTATCAGCTCATTGGAGATGTTTCCGCCTGTACACAGACTATTCACAAAATTTTTAGCAATCAGCTTATCCTCCTCGACAGTAAAGTCCAGATAAGTCTCTAAACTTACTGATATGCTTTTTGGAAGATTGAGTAGGTGATACATTCCTTCCGACCAGTAAAGCGTTCCGGAGTTCACATCATACTCCCAACTGCCCATGCGGACTACTTCCTCGGACTGCCTGAGCACCTGGAGCTGTTTCTGGAGCGTTTTCTCCACTTCCTTTCTATAGGTTACATCAAGGAAAGTCAGGATGATGCCATCCCCGTTCTTTATAACAGAAACATCTAACCAAAAGTCCAAGCCGTCTTCATGATAATAACGCTCCAGGCGCACGGGCTGACCAGACTCAATAACCCTGACATAATCCTCATAAAACACTTTCCGTACTCCTGGGAACACCTCCAGCAATCCTTTGCCCAACACTTCTTCCACGGAGACTTTGCACAGCTCCTCAAAGGCCTTATTCGCGCCCCTGAATGCGTAATCTATAACTTCTCCCTCAACGCCTCGTACTGTGTCCAGGAGACAAATCGCTGAAATGCTCCCGTCCAGCATGCGCTGAAAGGTAGTATTGGAAGCTTCAATATTGGCATGCGCCTCTCTGAGCTTCAGCTCATCCTTCTTTCGCTTCGTGATGTCCTCAACGGTACAGACGAGCTTCTCCTCAAGTTTGATGACAACATACCTGAACCAGTTCTCCCCACAAGGCTGTTCGAAGTCTGCCGCCAGACCTGTATTATGAACCTGTTGAAATGCCTGCAGAATTCCTGTCTTCTCCGCATCAGGGTAAAATTTCGTTAACCTGGTGCCTATAGGATCACGGCCGCCCATCCTTTTAAGCTCCTTGTTTACCAACCGGTGGACAAAGTCAGCTGCCTTTCCATCTTCAGCAACGTCGGCCTCGAGTACCGCAATCCCAGCCCTGGAGGTATCAAAGACAGCCTGTAAAAGGTCCTTGCTTGCCTTTAGGTCCAGCTCTGCATTTTTGAGGTCTGTGATGTCTCGGCCAATGCCTAACACATATTCCACATTACCATCCTCGTCAAACTCTGGCATAAAGCGTGTATAGTACAGCCGCTCCCCTTTTAATGTTTTGACAGTATTATAATGTTCCTTTTGTTCGCCTGTGGCAAGTACTAACTGCAGTTTATCCATCCAGGCCTGTGCCTTTTCTTCAGGCTGCCCCATCTCCAGGGTAGTTTTGCCCATCAGATGCTCTAAGCTGATACCCGTCTTGATTTCCAAGGCTGGATTAGCGAAAACAAGCCTCAGATTCCGGTCCCACCGGGTAATAAAGTCGGGGGTGTGGTCCACGGCAAGCCTGTACATATCCAGGAAGCGGAAAAGCTTGTTGGTGAGCTCCATTTCGGACTCCTCTTGGAGTTCATTTTTTTCAGTTATTCCCTTCTTCAGTCGCTGCATTCGGATGATGCGCTCATAATTTTCTATCTGACGTGAACTGGTAACAAGTTCTGTTACATCCTCAACCTTCTGAATAATATAGCTCACCTCCCCCTGCTCATTTAGTACAGGCGTGTGAAGCGGAAGCCAGTACCGGAAGGCAAACCCTCCTCCCTTCTCTTTCGGCATTGGCACATCGTAATGCTGAATGGCCATCCGGTGCGCCTTCTTTGTAAGCAAAACTTGCTGCAGCGAGGCATGCAGGTTTTTTACTGCGTTTGCACCATCAGCCTCAGGATTATCCGGAAAAGCATCAAATATAAGCTTGCCCACTATGTTCTCGCGGCTAGTGAGCGTAGCCTGCAGATAAGCATCTGAAGCTGTGAGAATGATCAAATCAGGGGAAATAATCAGGTATAAGTCCGGCACTGTTTCGAAGGCTTTCAATACTTCTACCGGCGGGTTAGCGGCATTTGTTAACATACTTTTATGAGTCTGATGTTGCTTATGGTAGATAACATTTCTCAACACCTCTCGCAACACATTAAGTTTCTCCCCATAGCAGGCTTTTCAGCCTATGTAACGTTTAACTGTAATTGAGACCGTGATTCATTATGCCTAATCCACCAAGTTGTGAGCAAGGCAGTAACGGATCAGATCAGTGGAAGAGGCAAAACCCATCTTCCTGTAAATTCTGTTTTTATAGGTTGTGGCGGTACTCACGGAAATACTCATCTCCCTGGCCAGGTGAGAGAGTGTAAGCCCGGCGGCAAGTTTACGCATAACCTCAAACTCACGGTTAGACAGTAAGTTATGCTTGCCTTCCCTTAAGTCACCTTCTGTCAGGAAATCCGCCAGGAATTCCGCCAATTCAGGAGTGATGTACTTTCCTCCTGCCAGCACCCTTCGTATCGCTCTCAATATTTCCTCCGGGGCTGCGTCTTTTCTGAGATAAGCAGAGGCGCCGAGCTTAAGCGTACGAACAGCATAGTTTTTATCCGCATGCATGCTTAGAACCAGTACAACTACTTTTGGGAAATATTTCTTTACCTCTTGCAGAACGTCAACCCCACTCTTACCAGGCAAATTGATGTCCAGTATAATCAGGTCTATCTTGTGTTTCTCTACCATCCGAAGCACATCCCCGCCAACACCTGTCTCCGCCACCACTTCAATGCCAGTTTCTCCGCTTAACAGCCTTTTGAGGCCCTCCCGAACTACTGCAAAATCATCTACGAGCAATACTTTTGTCATGTGTTATGTAATACTAATTAGTCCTCTCTAAACTGCATCGCCTCTGCTCTTTGAGCTAGTCACTTTGCCTACATCAGTTGTCATACCCTAACGCTTATAGTAAAGATCAGTGCCCATAAATTAATATGCATTCATTTTTATCATCCCCAAGACTTGCTATAGATATTAGTGCAAGGGGCGCAAAGAAACACATTTTATAAGCTGTATGTTAGAGCATGTTTCACTCAAAAAGTTATTTACATAGCACTATACGTGTTCATGAGGATAAACTGACATAAGTTTCTTAGTATGCCGCCATTTGATGTTCAGAGTGACATAGGCGCGGCCTTCAGGAGCTACCTGAAGTTTCCCTATACTACATGCTTACTAATTAACTCAAGTTGCGTGATAGTACACGCGGTTTAACACAAAAAATCTGTTCTGCCAGCGGCTGTTGTACGTTTTAAAGTTTGCAGACTTAATTCGTAACAGCCATGACAGAACAGACCA
>NZ_JAHYXK010000007.1:0-177662 GCF_019443125.1 Pontibacter aydingkolensis
GGTCTGTTCTGTCATGGCTGTTACGAATTAAGTCTGCAAACTTTAAAACGTACAACAGCCGCTGGCAGAACAGATTTTTTGTGTTAAACCGCGTGTACTATCACGCAACTTGAGTTAATTAGTGTAAAGGTAAAGCAGCAAAGGTAAAGAAAACACAATTACCAGCGCAAAGTATGGCTGCATAGCCAGGTGCCCTTAAAACATTTTGCAACCATTAATACAACTGATGATGCTCGTAATGGTATAGTCCGTTAAGAAGTAGAAAACCCTTTTGCCTTCGCGTTGTGTATCAACAATCCCTTTATCGCGCATATTGGTAAGATGATGCGACAACAACGACTGCTCTATGCCCAGCACCTGCTGTATTTCAGAAACCGTTAAACGTTGCCGCTGCTCAAGTAAATCAATTATACTTATGCGAACCGGGTGCGCCACACACTTTAATACATAAGCGGCCCTCTCCAACTTCTTCTGATCAACCCGCACTTTTAAGCTACTCATACTATACTTACTGTAATAAAAACTAATACATGAACATGATTTCATGTATTAGGATGGTGACAATGTTTAAGCGTTTATAGTTCCTGAGGCTTGGATTATTGCTATATACGTTTAAATACAAATCGATGGCAGTAATTGTAGGAATCGCTCCCGAGTAAGATGAATTTATTAGGTTAAACAGCAATTATGTGCATTTTAATAAATGTACATAATTGCTGTTTATGCCACTAACCTGCGCAATGTGTAATCAGCCTACGCAAAAATGTAAATCACGAACAACGATGTAAAAGCCACGAGCACCCAAAGTATAAAGCCCTGGTAAAAAGGCCTGGCGCTGATGCTGCGGATGGTGACCATACTCAGGTTTGCGCCGATGAGAAAAAGAGAAAGCAATAGCGCTTTTTTAGCGGCAAAAAGTATAAAAAGAGACACTGTTTTAACTGCCGGTACAAACGTGATGAGCACAGAGGCAAGTATAAACAGAAGTATAAATGTAGGGATGGAGACTTTGTTGCCCTCGGTTTTAAACATTAATCCCGAAACCAACACCAGTGGCACGATCCAGAGGGCGCGGGTAAGTTTAAGTGTAGTGGCCAGTTGCAAAGCTTCGTCGCCGTAGCGGCTGGCCGCGCCAACTACAGAGCTAGTGTCGTGTATGGCAATGGCGGCCCACAGGCCAAACTGCTTTTGTGTGAGTTGTAACGAATGGCCTACTTCCGGAAAAATAAAAAGTGCCAGTGCGTTAAGTATAAAGACTATGCCCAGTGCAACCGATATCTCTTTTGCCGACGCTTTTATGGCCGGTGCAACCGCAGCAATGGCGCTGCCACCACATATGGCTGTGCCCGCAGAGATTAGGTGTGTCAGCTTTGGTGCAATGCCAAACGTTTTACCAAGGGCCAGCCCGAATACCATGGTTAAGGCAAGGGATACAAAAGTATAGATTAAACCACTCAGGCCGGTTTCTGCTACCTGGTAAAGATTAATGCCAAAGCCCAGACCAACCACAGCTGCCTGTAAAATATACTTAGAGCCTTTCGCTGATGCAGCCGGAAACGGATTGCCCACCATCAGCCCTACAACCAAACCGGCCAGCAACGCCAGCGGCGAGGTAAACAACGGCGTAAAAAGCAGCAGCAGTATCAGAAGTATAAATACCAGCTTCTGTACAAGAGGGGAGAACTGGTACTCGGTTGCAGGCATGGTATTGGGTTGCTTTAGTAACGCATGCAAAAGTATAGGTTTATACTTTTAGCGCAAACCCTGCCTGTTTAAAATGCCTCTCCGATAACAATGTAAAAGTTGGTGCCTTCGCGGCCATAGCCAATATCTGCCCTGATATTTAGTTTCTGCTCCTGGTTAAGAGCATAGCGAATGCCGCCGCCTACGGAGTACTTAAGCGTAGAGAAGCTTACATCCGAAGTTTTGTCGAACACATCGCCCAGGCCAGCAAAAGTGGTCATGCCAAAGCGTTTGTAAACCGGAAACCGATACTCTACCTGCGTGCCCGCAAAATTCTGGTCAAGAAAGCGGTTACGGGCATAGCCTCTTAAAATTTTATCGCCGCCGGCAGGTGCTAACCTGTACAGTGGTGTTTCGCCGGTGTTTATGTTGATGAAGGTATTGCTACCCAGTACATGGTTTGGTTTAAGCGCGAAGTATTTGCTAAAGTTTACGCTGTAGTTGCTGTAGTCAAAATCGCCGCCAAGTATACTTCCGAACCTGTAGGCTGCCGTTTCCAGAAAAATACCGCTGCTGGCAAATGCCACGTTATCGCGGGAGTCGTAGAGGAATACGGCGCCCACCCCACCATTGTAACCACCTTTATAACCAGGCACCTGTTCTGTTAAAAGTATACTTGTGCCGGTTTCCTCACCGTCGTGCAGCTCTACATTGTAGTAGTTGGTAAACTGAAAATCGAGGCCGGCAAAAGTATGCTTTCCAAATTTTTTGAGCGTTCCCAGCCTAGCATTTACCAGCTCATACTCATACTTCTCGTCGTTAGCCTCCAGCGATCTGTTGCCAATGCCATAAAACCGGTCCACATATTTTCTATGCCGCAGTTCTCCGCGCAGCAGGTACTTTTCCTCGCGCGTAAAAATGCTCCATTCCAGTTGCTGGTCTGTTTGTTTGTTCAATGTATAATCTACCAGCAGGCGCGCCGTGGAAAGGCGAGTATAGGTGCTATCGTGTTTACTTTTAAGCTGCATATAGCCAATTACAGCCGCACCAAGCCCAAGCCTTGTGTCGGGGGTGTAATAAAGTACAGGTATCGGTATAAAGCCATGCTTCTTTTGTGGTGTTGCAGGAGTAACCTCGGTGGTTTCGGTTTGCGCCTGCACAGGGGGGAGTGCCACCGTTAACAGCAGCACAACTAACACTAAAATCTTTTTCATGATCAGAAGCTAAAAAACGTGAAGTGCTTTTCGCTGTTAGCCAGGTTGCTGCCTGTTAAGTAGCTGAAACTTAAGTAATATACGAACTATTTTATACTTAATCTACAAGTGTGATTAAGCCTTTTGCAAAAACTATAGTCTATAGGGAGGAACTTAAATTAGTGTATAAACACTATTTATACTTGGATATTATCGTTAATTACTGAAGTACAATAAATTATGACTTCAGAATATAGTAATTTCAAGGATAGATTTTATATTTGAGTATCCACAACTATTCTAACTAAAACCACCTTAACTAAATCGGATGAAAAAAATCTTAACCATTGCAGCTTGCCTTGCTTTTGGCTCAAGCTACGTAATGGCGCAGGAGACTTTTCCGCGCAATGGGGTGTATGATGAACGCTCCGGACTAGTAGCGCTCACCAACGCCACCATCCACACAGATTACAAAACTACCATCAGCAATGCAACCCTGCTTATCCGCAACGGAAAAGTAGAGGCCGTTGGCACTAATGTAAAAGTACCCGCAGGTGCTGTTACCATCGATGCCAAAGGAAAGCATATTTACCCGGGTTTGGTAGATATGTTCACCAGCTACGGAATGCCAGAGGTGAAAAGTGAACGTGGAGGATGGGGTTCGCCACCTCAGATGGAATCTAAAAAGCAGGGCGCTTACAACTGGAACCAAGCAGTACGCCCTGAGACAAACGCTGTTGAGCTTTTTAAAGTTGACAAAAAGCAGGCCGAGGAAATGCGCAAGCTGGGCTTTGGCTCTGTGTTGGCTGTGCACCGCGACGGAATTGCCCGTGGCACCGCTACCCTGGTAACCCTTGCCGACAACAAGCGCGAAAACGAAGTAGTAGTGCTGGACAAAGCTGCCGGTGCGCTGTCGTTTGATAAAGGCTCTTCGACACAGGATTACCCTAACTCACTGATGGGTGCTATTGCTTTGCTGCGCCAGACTTACCTGGATGCCCAGTGGAATGCGAATAACCCGGCCAGAGAGCAGAATATTTCGCTTACAGCTTTTACGGCTGCAAACAAGTATCCCCAGATTTTTGAAGTGAGCGGCAAACTGGACGTATTGCGTGCCGATAAGGTAGGCGATGAGTTTGGTAGGCAGTACATCATTAAAGGCGGCGGCGATGAGTATCAGATGATCAAAGAGATCAAAGCAACCAATGCCCCGATTATACTTTCGCTTAACTTCCCGGATGCCTATAACGTGGAAGACCCGTTTGATGCGCGCCGTGTGCCGTTGGAGTCTATGAAGCATTGGGAAATGGCTCCTGCAAATGCTGCTTTACTAAACAAAGCAGGTGTTACTTTTGCCTTTACAGCAGCTGACCTGAAAGATAAAAAAGACTTTTTGCCTAACCTGCGCAAAGCCATACAGTATGGCCTGAGCGAAGAAGAGGCTTTAAAAGCACTTACTGCCACTCCTGCTAAACTTCTTAATGCTGATAGCAAAGTAGGTAGCCTGAACAAAGGCATGCTGGCTAACTTTATCATTACCAGCGGTAACCTGTTTGCAGCTGATAATATTATACTTGAGAACTGGGTACAGGGCAGCCAGTACAAGATCTCTGAAATGCCATCTGACTATAGAGGTGTTTATACTTTAAAGATGGCACAGCAGCCGGATCGTAAACTCATGATCTCAGGTACTGCCGAAAAGCCTGAACTAAAAGTAATTGCCAAGGACACAGTAACTGGTAAAATTACTTTCAACGGTAACCTGGTAACTCTTTCTTTCAACAAAGATAAAAAGAGCAAAGAGAGCATCCGTTTAAGCGGTTGGTTACAGGACAAAAACCTGCAGGGTGAAGGCCAGTTGCCTGACGCCTCGTCTGTTAAATGGACGGCCACTTTCTCGGAGGCTATGAGCCAGAAAGCGAAAAGCGACAGCACAAAAGTTGCCAAAGCACCACAGCTGGGTAATATGATCTATCCATTCCGTGCCTATGGCCAGACTGAAATGCCGAAGCAGGAAACTGTTATCATCAAAAATGCTACTGTCTGGACGAACGAGAAAGAAGGTAAGCTGGAGAACACAGACGTAATGCTGAAGAACGGCAAGATTGCCAAGGTAGGCAAAAACCTTTCGGAGAACGGTGCCAGAATAGTTGACGGAACAGGTAAGCACGTAACGCCTGGTATTATTGACGAGCACTCGCACATTGCCCTGAACGGCGTGAACGAAGGCACACAGTCTGTAACTTCCGAGGTGCGTATGGCCGACGTGGTTAACTCTGACGACATCAACATTTACCGCCAGTTGGCTGGTGGTGTTACTACATCGCAGTTGCTGCACGGTTCTGCCAACCCGATTGGTGGCCAGTCGGCTATTATTAAGCTGCGTTGGGGCAAGAGCCCAGAGGAGCTGATGGTAGAGAACGCTGACGGTTACATTAAGTTTGCACTTGGTGAGAACGTAAAGCAGTCTAACCGCAATAACGCGAACATCCGTTTCCCGCAGTCAAGAATGGGTGTGGAGCAGGTGTTTGTAGATGCGTTCCAGAGAGCAAAAGAGTATGAGCAGAGCTGGAAGAACTACAACAGCCTTTCTAAGAGAGAAAAAGCTAAGACTCCTGCCCCTCGCCGCGACCTGGAACTGGATGCTTTAGTGGAGATCCTGAACGAGAAGCGCTTTATCACCTGTCACTCTTACGTGCAGTCTGAGATTAACATGCTGATGAAAGTGGCTGACGAGATGGGCTTTAAGATCAACACCTTTACGCACATTCTGGAAGGTTATAAAGTAGCCGACAAAATGAAAGAGCGTGGCATTGGTGGTTCTACCTTCGCTGACTGGTGGGCTTACAAAATGGAGGTGAAAGACGCCATCCCGCAAAATGCCGGTATCATGAATAACCTGGGTGTGGTTACGGCCATTAACTCCGACGATGCCGAGATGGCGCGCCGCCTGAACCAGGAAGCAGCCAAGAGCGTGAAGTATGCGGGTGTAAGCGAAGAAGATGCCCTGAAAATGGTAACGCTTAACCCAGCAAAACTTCTGCACCTGGACGATAGAATGGGAAGTATAAAAACCGGTAAAGATGCCGACGTGGTACTTTGGAACGATAACCCGCTATCTATCTACGCCAAGCCGCTGAAGACTTTTGTGGACGGTATAGCTTACTACGATTTAGAGCGTGACGAGCAAATGCGCGTGGAGCTGGAGAAAGAGCGTATGCGCCTGGTACAAGCTATGCTAAATGCTAAAACCGGTGGTGCCAGAACACAGGCTCCTGTTAACCGAAGAGCCAGCGTAGTGCATTGCGAAGACTTAGAGCACGCCGAAGAAGAGTCGTATTTTGCGCATTAATTCTTAAACTGATTCGAAATGAAAATTCATAAAAGATATATTTCTGCTTTTATAGCGCTTATGCTTAGTGTGCCTGCTTTTGCACAGGTACCAGCAGCTGCGCCAAAGCAAAGCAAGCCAGTGCTGCTAAAAGGTGCTACGCTGCACATAGGCAATGGCCAGGTGGTAGAAAATGCCGCTGTAGGTTTTGACAAAGGCAAGATCACATATGCTGGTCCGCAGAGCGGGGCAAACCTGAGCGGCTACGATGTAGTAGACGTTACTGGTCAGCATATTTACCCTGGTCTGATCCATCCTAACTCAACGCTTGGTTTGAACGAGATCGAAAGTGTACGTGCTACCATTGACTGGCGCGAAGTAGGCGATCTCAACCCGCATGTACGTTCGGTAATTGCTTACAACACTGACTCTGATATCATCCCGACGATACGTACGAACGGTGTACTGATGACGCAGGTGACACCTGTGGGCGGTACTATTTCAGGTACATCGTCTGTAGTACAACTGGATGCCTGGAATTGGGAAGATGCTATAGTAAAAGCTGATGAAGGTATACACCTTAACTGGCCAAACATGCTGATCGCCACAGGTAACAGTGCTTATGATGCCCGTCTTGGCCGCATGAAAGAGCAGCGTGAGGAGGCCCTGAACCAATTAACTTCTTTGTTCAGAGATGCAGCTGTGTATAAGTCTGGCAAGCACGATAACGAGAACCTGAAACTGGCTTCCACTGCCGGTTTGTTCGATGGATCCAAAAAGCTGTACATCCACGCGAACTATGGCAAGGAGATCATAGAGTCGGTAAACTTTGCAAAGCAGCACGGTGTGAAAAACATTGTGATCGTGGGTGGACAAGATGCCGTAGCGGTTGCTGACTTCCTGAAGGCGAATAATATTGCTGTAATCTACTCCGGTGTACATGCCTTGCCATCGCGTGCCGAAGAAGATGTGGACATGCCTTACAAAACGCCATACTTGCTGCATAAGGCAGGTGTTACTTTTGCGCTAGATTATGACCTGAGCATCCATGGTATCCGTAACCTGCCGTTTATTGCCGGTACTGCCACTGCGTATGGTCTGGACAAAGAACAGGCGCTGGCTTCGATATCTCTAAATACAGCAAAGATTCTGGGTATCGACAAGCAAGCTGGTTCTGTTGAGGTGGGTAAAGATGCTACGATTGTAGTATCCTCTGGTGATCTGCTGGATATGCGCACTAACAATGTAACCCTTGCGTTTATTCAGGGCCGCAAAATCGACCTGAGCAACAAGCAGAAGTACCTGTACGAGAAGTTTGATAACAAGTACAAGGAGGAGAAAAAAACTCCTGCTACTGTAACTACTTCTGCGGGTAACTAAGCTAAGTTTTTATACTTTGATATTGAAAGGGAGCTGCCGGTAAGGTAGCTCCCTTTTTGTTTTTAGCTTTAACCAGAGCAGGATAAATACCGAATTAGTAGGGGCAAGCCACGACCCAATGGTGGTGTAGTTTTATACTTTATAAAATCTAATAAAACAGTAACTGAATTCCCTCGTGAGCTGCTGTAGAGAAAGCAGTTTTCTCTGAAGTATTGTACTGAAAAGTATAAGCTAAACCAACGTTGGCGGCTGTGGTTCGTTTATAGATAAAGTAAATCGATCATTTAAAGAAACAACACCTATGGAAAGAAACGATAGCTATTACAGCAACAGAAGCCGGGATAATTACGGCGAAGATCGTAACCGCCAGTTCGACAATTACCGTGACCGTTACAGTGGCGGCGGTAACTATTACGGTATGCCTGATCAGGGCTACGAGTATAGGAATGTAAAAAACACTGGCAGTACAGGTAGCTCAAGCAGTGGACCGATGCAATCCGGTAAACACGATGATTACAGAACCGGTGGCAGAGAGCACTACCACTACGGCGACCCTAACCCATACATGGGCAATAACCGCAACAGAGATCACGGTGCAGGCAATGAGTTTGGCTGGCGAAGCGAACGCGATACCAGACACTCCAGAGGCAATAATTTTGGTGGCAACGATCGGTATGCCCGCCAGGATAACAGTTACCGCTATAGCGGAGAAGGACGCCACTACAACGAGTTTGCCCGCGACGAGAACCGCACCGACGATCGCTACAGAAGCTATAACGCTGGTACAGCAGACCATTACCTGGACCGCGGTCCTATCCGGGAAAGACGCGAAGACAACGACTATGGCCGTAACCGCATGCAAGGCGAAAGTCCTTATTACGAAGGAACCTATGACAATAGCGATTTTAAATATAGCGGCGAGATAAGAAGCCCAAGACGTGGCCAGAGCCAGGATAATTATGGCACCGGGCTCTATGCCTCTAACCGCGCCAATGTAAGCGAGCATAGAAGTGAGGCAGGATCCAGTGACGGAGAGCGCAGAAGCAGCCGTGAAAGACGCCAGGGACGCTCTGGTCCTGACTATGGAGCATGGAGTGGTGCTGGCAGCTATGGTGATGATACTTTCGGAGTATAAGCCAATTTAAATTTATGCAAAGCCTGTGGCAAATGCTGCAGGCTTTTTCATGTAAATAGCTTTTGGCTATACTTTACTTCTGTCTGCTGCGTATTGTATAGAGCACCAAAAACTGATGAACTTATAGATATGAAAACTATACACCGATTCTTTTTTATACTTCTGGCAGTCGTTTACGCGCAAGCCTGTACAACAAAGCCAGCCACCCCCTTAGCCGACGATGAAACTATTCTGGATGCTTATTGGATGTTACTATCGCTGGAAGGAGAAAACGTACCCGAGTCCAGGGATAACCGGATGGCTTACATGCGCCTGCAGGAACGCGAAAACGATATACTCGGGTTTGCAGGCTGTAACAAATTTTCAGGCAAGTATAAATTAACGGAAACCTCCCTGCAGCTGTCAGACTTGGCGAGTACCCGTATGAGCTGCCCTTATATCGAAACAGAGAACAAACTGATGGAGGCGTTGCGTAGTACCACCTCCTACAGAAAATCAGGGGATGTGCTTACGCTGTATGCCGGCAACAAAGCTGTGGCTACGTTCAGAGCTGGTAACCCGGACCAGGTAGATACCGATCTGCGGGAAAGGCAGTAGCAGTTATCTTGTAACAGCGAGTCTGGAGACTCGAACCCACTCCAGGTCACGGGTCGGATGCCCGCGCCAGAGTGTATATTTCCTTAGAATAAGACTTGGCTATTAGTTAGCGGATGTCTTTAGCAGCAACTCGTTAAACTTTTCGAGCAGGGCAATATACTTACGTTGCAGGGCTACTAGCTCGGCTTCGCATTCTTTCATGTTGTTGGGTTTTGGCGTGCCGGCCGGCTCACCGTCGAATGGCAGAAACAGGTTGGTGCTGGCAGGCATTTGCGGCATGGCAGGCTCCTTTTTTACATTTTTACTCAAATGCGGGAATTCCTGTGAAAAGTCGTGGTGTATAACCTCGCCCAGGCGAAGTATAAAACTGAACGGAATGCTGCTTTCTTTAAACTTATTGTAAAGCGTTTTCCTGCTGATACCGAGTTTGTCGGCTACTACGCCAATAGCCACACCACTTGCCTTAATAGCTTCTCTTATAGTTTCTCCTCTGTGTGTAGTGCTCTTTGTTACTGTGTGCTGCATCGTTTCCATGACTGTTTTCCTCCTTTGTATCTCTACAAAAATATGTAATAAACATGCAGGAAATGTGCATGTGGACAAATTTTACACAGGTGCAAACAAGGGTGTTGAGTAATATTTGTGATGAGTTTGAGAGTCAGTTAATTATACTTTCAGGGTGTTTTAATTATTAACACCTGATGTACGTTTTCCACATCTCCGTTTTTGCTTTAAATATGGTTTGCCTCAATAAAAAGCCCCGGTTACACAAAGTATAACCGGGGCTTTTAATCTGATCTTTGCTATTTTCTGCCGAAGCGGGTGCTGAAGAAGTCGCCTTCGTTCCAGGTAGGGCGCTGCTCGTCCTGGGCCACCAGGTAACCGATCAGGAAGTTAAGCTGCACGTAGGTTTTACCAGCCTCAAAGTCGAACACGCCGTCAATACCGTCCTGAGGTTTGTGGTAGTATTTAGCGCGCCATACTTTTACGGTTTCGTCAAGGTTGTTTTTGCCGTCAGGAGTTTTGTTGCCATACTTAATGTGCAGGGCAGGTATGCCTTGCGTTACAAAGCTATACTGGTCGCTGCGCACAAAACGGTTCTGCTCCGGCTCAGGGTCTTCCTCAATATCCAGTTTAAGGTAGTTGGCGGCTTTGGTTACAGGGCCCATTAATGAGGAGTGCGGCGCACCCAGCGGCACCACCGATAGCAACGGCGCAATAATGGTTGGCATATCGGTGTTAATGTCGGCTACGATGCTGTTGGCCGGCACAGTTGGGTACTTGGCAAAGTATGCGGAGCCCAGCAGGCCCATCTCTTCGGCGGTAACCATTACTAACAACACAGAGCGCTTAGGGTTCTTTTTCAGGCGAGAATAAACATTTGCAATCTCCAGCAGGCTGGCTACACCAGAGGCGTTGTCGTGCGCACCGTTGTAGATAGAATCTCCGTCTATCGGTCTGCCAATGCCAACGTGGTCGAGGTGGGCACTGTGCACTACGTATTCATTCTTTAATTTTGGATCAGAGCCTTCTATCTTACCAACAACATTGTGGCTTTCGATGTCGGTGTAATTAGAAGTATAAGCAGCTTTTGCAGAGAAGCCAAGTTCTGCTGAGGCAGGCTTTCCGTTCTTCATTCCGGCAACTGCATCGGTAAGGTTAATTCCGGCGCTGGAAAGTAGCTTATCGGTTTGTTCGTGGTTTACTGCTGCAAATAACTTGATGTCTGGGTGATAAGTTCTTGAAAAGGCAACTTCGCCGTTTGCATGCATCACATTGTTTATGCCGCCTCTTAGGTTAGGCACCGGTGCTTTCGGGTTTGTATTGCCAAGTATAACACCTACTGCGCCACGCTCTGCCGCGTTTTTAAGTATGGTTTGCGTATCCATGCTGTAAGAGGCCACTGTGTTCGGGAAGCTTTCCGGAGCACCGCGCAGCACGAGTACGATCTTCCCTTTCACATCCAGGTTGGCGTAATCATCATATCCCAGGTCGGGCGCACTAATACCGTAGCCGGCAAACACAACCGTGCCCATTACAGAAGCGTTTGCATCTTTGGGGTTAGGGTAAATAGTGAAGTCTTTGTCTGCAATAAGTGCTGTAGCCGTATTCTTGCTATCAGATAAAACCAAAGTAGGGTTATTGCCTGTTCTGGCAGTGCGCAGCCTAACCGTTTGCAGGTAGGTGCCATTTTCACCGCTTGGCTGCACGCCCATTTTTTTATAGTTGTCGATTACATAATCAACGGCAGCCTGGTAGCCCGGTGTGCCCGGCTTACGGCCCAGTAACTTGTCGTCGGCTAAATACCAGATATGTTTCTTGATATCGGTTGGCTCTACTTTCTTAAGCGATTTGGCTACTTTCTTGTCAATTTTTAGGTCCTGGGCAGGAGCCTGATGCAGGGTAGCAAGCAAGCAAAGCCCAAGTATAAAGCGGTAAGGTTTCATGGTTGGTTTAGTCTGGTTCAGGTATCAAATATAAGCATAGGAAATGAAATGAACCTGATAGAATTAGTTCTGCTAAGCATTAAAAAGAACTTAGTATAACTATACTTGGCCTGTGTTGCGTAGGTAAAGCTTAGCTAATTTATATGAAACAACAGGCAGTAATCGGGATAGACATAGGAACTACCAGCACAAAAGCGGTGGCTTTTAGTACGGAGGCTAAACCGTTGTGCCGCTATGCGATAGATTATCCTATTATAAGCACTAAACCAAACCACGCCGAGCAGGACCCCGAACTTGTTTTTGAAGCTGTTATGAGTTGCCTGAAAACGGTAATTCAGTTGCTGCGTGAAGGAGACTACGAACTGAAAGGCGTTTGCTTTAGCAGTGCCATGCACAGCCTTATTGCCTTAGATGGAAACGGTAAGTTGCTTACAAACTGCATTATCTGGGCAGATGCACGAAGTATAAAACAAGCCGCCAACATCAAGAACAGCGAACTGGGCCACAGCATTTATCTGCACACCGGCACCCCGCTGCACCCCATGTCGCCACTGCCCAAAATCTGCTGGCTGCGCGAAACAGAGCCGGAGCTTTTCAGGAAAACAGCAAAATTTATCGGTATCAAAGAGTATGTTTTTCACAAGCTTTACGGGAAGTATAAAACAGATTACTCCATTGCCTCTGCCACAGGGCTGTTCAATATTTTTACGTTAAGCTGGCATGCCGATGCCTTAAAGGTGGCAGGAATAAACACCTCTCAACTGCCGGAGCCTGTCCCGACAAGTTATACTTTCAGAGGTATGGAAGCTGGCTTTGCCTTAGATTTAGGTATAGATGCCAACCTGCCTTTTGTAATCGGGGCAAGTGATGGGTGTTTGGCTAATTTAGGGTCTGATGCAGTTTGTGAGGGCGATGCAGTGGTTACTATTGGCACTAGTGGCGCCATTCGTGTTACGGCAAACAAACCAGTTACAGACCTGCAGGAGCGCATCTTCAGTTATGTGCTTACCCCGGAAAAGTATGTGTTGGGCGGTGCGGTTAACAACGGTGGCATTGTGCTGCAGTGGTTCCGGGATAATTTTTATGGAGCAGAGACAGCAGCAGCCACGGAGAATGAGGAAGATATCTTTAGCCTGCTTAACGCGGAGGCGGCGTCAGTGGCACCGGGTTCTGGTGGGCTACTCTTTCTGCCATACCTGCTCGGCGAACGCTCACCGCACTGGAATGCCGCTGCCAAAGCCTGTTTTTTTGGAGTTCACTATACACACAGCCGTGCGCATTTTTTAAGGGCATTGATGGAAGGCATTATCTTCGGAGTATACAGTGTGGGTGTAGCGCTGGAGCAGACAATGGGGCCGGTAAAGCGGATCTACGCCAACGGAGGTTTTTCTCATTCGGAACTGTGGGTACAAATGCTGGCAGATGTTTTTAACGTGGAAGTACGCCTGACAGACACTGCCGAAGGCTCAGCCTTAGGTGCGGCTATACTGGGTATGCATGCGCTGGGTATGCTCGATAAACTGGAGGACGCCAGCCAACTTATTACAGTGTACAAAACATTTACACCTAACCAGCAGGCTAACAAAGTATACATGCGCAACTACGCACTTTTTGAAGAACTCTACCCTAAACTTGAGAGCAGCTTTAGCCATGTAGCGCAGTTTAAAGTATAAAATAACCAAAGTATAAATGCAGCACTGCTGCAGATGTTATAGCATAAAGAAAACAAACCATGCAAATAGGACTGATCGGACTCGGAAAAATGGGATATAACCTGGCACTAAACCTCAGAGACCACCAACACGAGGTGGTAGCCTATGACATTGCCAGGGAAACAATAGATAGCATCGCCAAGGAAGGAATTACCCCGGCTTATACTATACCGGAAGTGGCGCAAAAGCTTACCGGCAGAAAAGCAGTCTGGATCATGGTGCCTGCCGGCGATCCTGTGGATGCTGTGATAGAGCAACTCGTGCCGCATCTGCAGCAGGGAGATATTATTATTGACGGCGGAAACTCCAACTACAAAGACTCTATTAAACGGGCTGAAATGTTGAAGAGCTCTGGTATTTTCTTGCTGGACTGTGGCACGAGTGGCGGTCTGACCGGTGCCCGAAACGGTGCATGCACCATGATAGGAGGGGAGCAGGATGCCTTTGCTTATTGTGAAGAGATTTTCCGGGATGTATCGGTGGAGAAAGGTTATCTGCATGTAGGCAAACCAGGCAGCGGACACTTCGTGAAGATGATACACAACGGCGTAGAGTATGGCATGATGCAGGCCATTGCAGAAGGCTTTGAAGTACTGCACAAAAGCGACTTCGATATGGATTACAAAGAAGTGGCCCGTGTCTGGAACCACGGCTCGGTGGTGCGCAGCTGGCTGATGGAACTGGTAGAGAACGCCTTTAGCAAAGACCCGGAGCTATCTGGTATCAAAGGCATCATGCACTCATCCGGCGAAGGAAAATGGACAGTAGAAACTGCCCTGGACATGCAGGTGGCCACGCCTGTAATTGCCATGTCGTTGCTGATGCGTTACCGATCCTACGAAACAGACACTTTCTCGGGCAAGGTGGTAGCGGCATTGAGAAATGAATTTGGCGGCCACAAAGTGGAAAAGGCAGGGGAGTAAAAGTATAAATCAGCAGGATCAAAGAAAACATAGTTGTAGTAAGTCGATCAAAAGGGGTGATTGATCAAGCCCTAAAAGCACTATAAAGTATAAGCTGCAAATAAGCCAAATTGAAGCGTGGTTATGGGCTGTTTATACTTTACACTTGTGCCTTGTGCTGTTATCCGCTCAAATGTTGGTCTCGTAGAAAGTATGCCAGTATCCAGGCCTATGCCAAAGTTTCTTATATTGATCTGAGCTCCTGCACTTACTCCATAGGCCAGGGCGGTTGCTTTGGCAGCAGTATGGTTTATGGTGCCGTAGGGTGTAACAATGTGCAGCGTATTCGTGCTGTTGAAGGATGCCCCCAAATATCCCTTTATGTAAGCAAAACCGTCACGTGCGTGCAGCAGGTACTGTACATCAGCCATCGCCAGCAGAGACTGCCATGGCTTACTTTTTTTGCTTAACACCAACTCATCATCGTTCTCCAAAAAGCTCTCAAAACTAAATGGATTTCGACGCCAGCCCAACGTTGCACCAGCATACAGGTTATACTTTAAACCATAGGCATAACTTAACTGCAGCAGGCCACCATCTGTAGCAAAGGGCGGATAATCAGTTTCATAGGTAGTGCTTCTAAAATCACCAACAGGTATTGAGCTGCTGTAGCTAATGCTAAACCGGGATGTGTGCCTGAGCGTGTCCTGAGCAAAGGCGGCTGTGCAAAGGCAAAAAAAGGTAAGGCAAAGTATAAACTTTCTCATTGAGGAGGTTGTCAAAAAGCAATCTGTACGCTGGTTCGCTGGCCTGGCAATAGCCTAAATGTTTGTTCCGACACACTTTCAACCTGATTATCACGCCTGGTTGTACGAAGTACTACTGTTTGGTTGGCTGCAACAGGTATAGTTGAAGTTTGTGTATTACTTTGATTGCTCCAGGAAATACCTTGGCTGCAGCTGTCGTCTCCCTTTTCTCCAGATTTAAAGAAGGCCTGAGAAAGGAAGATGTCGTTTGAGCCTATAGCTTGCAGGTTGTTGGCTTCTACCTCAATAAAGGCCTTCTGAGGCAAAGTATAATCTAAGGTGATGGTGGTGTCGCGGCTAAGATTAAAGTAATGTTGCAGGTAGGTATCGCCGTAGCAGGTAAGGAACTGGCTAGTGTTGATTGTGGCATCTACTATTAAATAACCTCTTCTGCCTAAATCGTTGTTTAGTTCATCGTCGCGGAGCAGAAGGCGAAGTTCATAGTTGCCATTGGCATCAGTGGTGGCTACTGCTTTTTTTCGAACAGTTCCGCCAAAGCCCAGGGTGCCGTCCAGTCGCCATTGTGCCAGTAACTGTACGCCAGGTAAAGGAGTTGTGCCGTCATCAGTAGTTAGCTGGCCTTTAATGACTGTGCAGGAGCCGGGGCAATATTTGCTGATAAAGTCTTCCTCGTGCTGTTTGCATCCACATAATACAATTAAGAGCAGGAGGAGGGAGTAAGATAATTTACTTTTCATCTGGCAGCATGCCATGCTTTAAGCCGGCAGGTACAAGATAGCAAATATTAATCTAAAGTATAAAGCTTCGGTTTAAATAGTAATATCGTTGTGTTCGGGGTGTAGCTTCAGGTATTTAACGACAGCCGGGCAGGTGGCTTTTACTTTGTAGTTATGCTCCCGGGCATACTGCAGCCCCTTTTCTATCATTTTAACTGCCAGTCCGTTGCCCCGGTCATCTTCGGGCACATACGTATGGGTAAAGCAGATTATCCCCTCAGAGGGTAAAGTATAAGCCAGTTCTGCATCATCCTCGCCCAGTTTTATAGTAAACTGCTGGTCTTCTTTTTCGTGCTCAATTTTCTTTGCCATGGCTGCTGTAATTGTTTATCAGAATTATAACATACGGCGGAATCGGCAGTAGGATTAGGATAGGTGCCAAAACTGATGATGTGGAGGTGGTATTTTAAGCATTACGTGGTCCACCCCCCTGCCCCTCCTTATCTAAGGCGTGGAGTCTGGCACTACTTTAGCGAAAGCAAAAACGCTGTAGCTTCTGCTTAACCTCCTTTCACACAAGATCCTTTACAGGACGACAAAGAGTGTGGTTGTAATTTCTGTGATGGCAGTTGAGGCAGTATGGAACTCCTTCTCCTGTTTTTAGGAGAGGGCTGGGGTGAGGTAAACCTGCAGGGGTGTTTGGACCGGTAAAGGAGAAATCAGCTAAATTAGTTATTAACTGTTGCGAGCCTGCCGTTTCAAAGGCTCCAGCAGGTACTCCAGTCCGTTGATCTTGATCTCGTAAATAGTGGCCAGTTGCATACCAAGTTTACCCTCCGGAAAACCTTCTCTGTAAAACCACTCCAGGTAAGACACAGGCAGGTTGCAAAGTATGGTATCTTTATACTTACCGAAGGGCATTTTCATGCGCACCAGAGACAGCAGTATTTCAGAGTTAGGTTGTTCGTGCATAACAAAGTATAAACTACAGCCAGTTAAGGCTTTATCATGTGGATGTGGTCTATGCCATCCTCATCGTATACTTCGCCGGTTTGCACAAAGCCGAACCACTCGTAAAAGCCTTTGGCGTACAGCTGTGCACCGATCTGGATAGGACCGTTGCCGAATAAACGATAACACTCGGCAATGGCAATCTCTACTAACTTTTTGCCAAGTCCAGTACCGCGTGTACCAGGGCTCGTTACAATTCTGCCAATAGACATTTGCAGGTACGAAATTCCCGGAGGTACCAACCTGGCGCAGGCTTCCAATACATCATTTTTATAGATCAGCAGGTGGTAACAGTCCTGGTCCCTGTTATCCATATCCAGGAACACGCAGGTTTGCTCCACTACAAAAACCTCGCTACGGAGGCGGAGCATTTCATACATTTGCTGGGGCGTAAGTTCATTAAACGCTTTGCAAATTACTTGTAAAGGCATACAGTTTTATTTAAAGCCTTAAAGATAATAAGGCATCTGCAAATAACCGGAAGATTTTAGGGGAAACACTTCTGCTTTCAGCTCTGAGACTTAAGTGCATTCTTATTTGCCGGTGCAGTAGGAGCTAAAGTATAGATTTTTTATACTTTAAAATTGGGCATATAAAAGTATGAGGTTCAGGCTGCAAAGGCTCATTCCGAAAAGCCCGATCTTCTTATTGCCTCTTTTATAAGATAGTATACCTAGTGCAACTCCTGCTGCCTCAAGTATAAAAAAGATTGCTATAGTAGTGGTGCTCAAAGTATAAAGTGTTGCCAATTCCTCCGGTTGCTGATACGCTACATTTGCCTGGTAAATAAAGTATGTGATCACTATCAGTCCTGTAATTCCGATCAGAACAGAAAAGATTCCTGCTTTCATAGATTATGGGTTTATCGTATGGCTGATTGTAACGGATTGTGCATAATGTGGGGAAGGCGTAGCCGTAGCCGTAGCATATATTATGACCGTGCTAGCTGTTGTTATTCTACCTCATTTATGCTTAATGCCCATTTTTCGGTCGTATCAAAGTGCCTTGCTCCTGATAAATAATGACCTGCGTAGGCAATACCAGCAGAAGGAAGAATTATTAGATATGCAGGAGGGTAAAAAGCAATGGTGCCTACAAGGTAACCTACCATTACAAAGTAGTACCCTGTCCCAGCCACTAAACCGCCGCCAAGTTTTCTTAGGGCATTCCCTTTTACTTTTCCTTTTAATGATGCGATATTTCTTAAAGCAACTGTGTCCATTGAAGATACAATTACGGAGTCACCAAGTATAGAATAATGGATTAACGTTAACTTCCTGCCATCGGTCGTTTTGATTTTAATTGGTTTGTTAGGCTTCAATTCCAGCTCAACGGGGTTTGATGTTCCATTCTTACTCAGAAGTAGAACTGAACTCTCATTGTTTCTATTCTGTGCGTTACAGCAGAAGTATGAGAAAATAAACAGGACGAGTAAAAGTTGTTTCATAGATTTTTATATTATTAAATATTTGAGCTACTAGCGGCTATGCGTAATCATACGGTTATTGACACTATGTTTGGAGTACAATTAAGTTTTTCTTTGAGGTGCTCACTCTTCGGTGTCACAAGCAATGTAATAAAAGTATAATATAAAGTTTACCCTCAATCGAATGATAAAGTAATTGTATAGTGCATCAAACTATACATAAGTGAGCAGCGTGATAAGGGGGTATAAATTTAGGAATCACTCAAATAAAAAGAGCACCGGCTTGTATAAACCGGTGCTCTTTAAGCCTATTCAAATAGAAGTGCTTATTTCTCCTGCAGCAGCAATTGCACTTTAGTCTGCACTGCCTTATCGTTCTGGAAAGCAGTGTAGATCTTCTCGTACTGCTCCATGGTCAGGCCCTGGTCGGTAATAGCTTTATCTACTTTTTGCTTGTTCTCAGGTTGTAGTTTTACAACAGCTTTAACCACGTTGGCAAAGGCTTCTTTCTCCTTGTCGTCTTTGGCAACTTCGTCCAGCTTTTTCTGCCTGTTTGCCTGTGCAAGTTCATTAAAGCGATCTACGGTAAGGCCAGCCTCTTCTATAGTAGTCACCACGGCTTCGCGTCCTTCTTTTTGAAGTTCCACGGCGGCGGTGTTGGCCTTAATAAATTTTTGAAGTTCATCGTCAGAGAACGCTACTGCGTCTAACTGTTCCTGAGTAACAGGGGCGGAGGCATCTTGCGCGGACGCAGCCTGTCCGGCGAACACAGATGCCACTACAAATGCGGCTGCGATAGTCCCTTTCTTTAGTAGTACCATGTTAGGTTTCTTTTTAGGATTGGGTGAAAAATTAATTTAAGATTGCGAGTGCCCTGCTTATAAAACAACGGCTCAACAGCAAAGCATACGTAAATCATGCATAGGCTGGTTTATCCACAACTTAATAAGTATAAGCAAAAAAATGGGGGTAATCAAAAATTACTGTGTTTAAACATTAATTTACTTGATAGATCATGTTCGATAATGGATTTATTAAATTTGATGTACAGCCACAGGTGGGGTTAAAGTATAATCTTTGGCCAGTAAAGTAAATTGCCTTATCTGTTCGTCTGCCCACTCCCGGGGCAATTGTAGTTCGTCGGCAAGTATGGCTGCTACTGCCGGAGCAGCTGCTATGGCTGCCTCTGCCTCCAGGAAAAGCAGGCGCAGGCGCCGTGCCAGCACGTCTTCTACCGTTCTTGCCATTTCGTGGCGTACTGCCCAAACTACTTCGGCTTTGGTATAAGCATAAGCAGGGTGCAGCTTTTTGGCAAGCTCCGGATGTTTCAGCTGTAGCTGCTCTAGGGCTGTGGCATCTGCTCCGTAGGCATGTAAATGTGGGTTTGTACTTTGCTGTAGCGTATGGCCATGGATAGGTAGATTTGTGGTAATACATGGCCTGTGTGGCAGAAGACTGGCTTTGATCAGTTTATTCAGGGTGCTTTCGGCCATTTCGCGGTAGATGGTCCATTTGCCGCCGGTAATGGTAATAAGGTTGCTGCCGGAAAGTATGACTTTAAAATTGCGGGCAATGTCTTTACTCTCTTTGGGGTTGCCTTTATGGGCAGCTAATGGCCGCAGCCCCGCAAACACCGACAGCACATCGGCAGCTGTAGGTTTTCGGGTAAGGTAGCCACCTGCTGTCTCCAGTATAAAATCAACCTCCCGGTCCAGGGCTTTTGGTTCCAGTTCGGGTGTGTTGCGTATGGTATCGGTGGTACCTACCAACAGTTTGCCTTGCCACGGAACGGCAAACAGCACACGGCCATCTGGAGTCTTTGGTATCATGAGTGCCTCGCTGCCCGGTAAAAAAATATGGCTCAGCACAAGATGCACTCCTTGGCTTGGGCGCACTAGTGGTTTGGCATCGGGTTGCTCTAGTCTGAGTATGTCATCCACAAATACGCCAGTTGCATTTATTACTACTTTCGCTTTAGGCTTGTACATTAAACCGGTCTCTAAATCCTGTGCCACCACACCGCATACTTTGCCAGCATCGTTTTGCTGCAACCCTGTTACCTGCATGTAATTAAGCACACAAGCCCCGTTTTCTACAGCTGTCTGAGCCAGGTTTATGGCCAGCCGGCTATCATCAAACTGGCAATCGTAGTACCGTATGCCGCCTTTAAGACCAGTAGCTTTAATGGTGGGCAATGCTTTTAAAGCTTTTTTCTTACTAATGAATGTTGAGTTGCCTAAGCTGCGCTTGCCTGCCAGCAGGTCGTAAAGTTTCAGGCCCGAAAAATATAGAAATGCCTCGCGCCAGGTATAAACCGGAACTACAAATGGCTGTGTTTTTACCAGGTGCGGCGCATTGTGCAGCAGCAGCCAACGTTCTTTCAGTGCATTTAGTACCAGTTTCAGTTGTCCGAGGGCCAGGTACCGTACGCCGCCATGTATTAGCTTGGTGCTTCGGCTGGAGGTGCCCTTCGCAAAATCAGCTTGCTCCAATAACAGGGTTTTGTAACCACGTGTAGCGGCATCTACGGCTATACCTAAACCGGTTGCTCCTCCGCCAATTATCAGCACATCCCAATGATCTGGGTGGTTTTCGAGTTGATGGAGGATGTGGGTGCGGTTCATGCAGATGTAGTTTATAGGGTGATTTTGGTCAGGCGTTTTTACTTACAGATAGTTACGCATCTGAGCGCGCTTCGGCTAAGGTTTTCAAGGTGCAGATGGTTATTGTGTAATATCCTTTTATATGTTTGGTTACAAAATTTTAAGAAAGTATAAACAATCATCGTACTTGCTCCGTTTCTATTTAAATGTTAACAAAAACCTCTAAATAAAATAACTATGGACGCAAATGATATCAAAAGAAAGGCAGACAGCTATAATCCGGAAAAGAAAGAAGGTCCTGTAGCTGCGGCTATTGAGGAATATACTGCGCGGATACCGTCAGATATGTACTTATGGGCTGCTCTTGGCTCAATGGCTATTTCAGCTACTTTAAAAGTGATGAGAAAAGACGAAGAAGCCCTGTTTGTAGGACAGTGGGCGCCATCTTTCTTGTTGCTTGGTGTTTATAACAAGTTAGTAAAGCAACTTGGCAAAGATAAAGACAGGTTCTAACCAGTATGGACTTATATAAACAGCAAAGGAGGCTTCAAGGCCTCCTTTGCTGTTTATATAAGTATATGCAATACATGAAGTATGGGTTTAAACCTGTTTAACTGCCGTTACCACCTCCAGCATTTCCGCCGCTACTCTTTACATATCATTGGTCATGCCGCGCTTCTTCTTGGCAATCTGGGTATCTAATTTACCGAAGCGGTAGTTAAACGATAGATTTACCCTCCGCTGAATAAAGTATGATTCCTGCGATTGATAGAAGTTAACGTCTTCAACATCTGTGAACCAGCGTTTTTCTTTCTGGGACGGGCTGCTCACTGATAATGTCATACTTGCTTTATTGTCTTTCAGGAATTGCTTGTTCATAGAAACACTGTTGTAAACATACCTTGACCTATCTGCCCTGCAGTAACACAGTAGGTGAGTTAAGTCCCACATTTCCGCTCACACGCCAGTTATTAGCAAAGCGGTAACTAGCGTAAGAGTATAAGGTAAAGCTATCATTGTTTTGTGGCAGGCCATTAATGTAACTGCTCAGGCGATACATATTCTGCTACTTCCTCGCCTGAAGGTATAATAGGTTAGTTATTCCTTTATAAAACTGATATCCTTTTAGGAGTCAAGGGAATATGTGTAAACAAAAAAGGCAGCCCCTTAGAGCTGCCTTATTTTATGCTTGTGGAGTTGATTGTACTTCTCCGCCGTCTGTTGGTTTGTTCCGGTTGCGGTTCCTGTTTCTGTTGCGGTTGTTAGGACGCTTTGTGGCACCTTCTGCAGTACTTGTTTCGCCCTGTGCCTGTGGTTTTGCTCCGGCCTCTTTCGGGTTACCGGGTTTGCGGTGATGCTTGCTGCGGTGGTCATGCTTTTTAGCACCAGCGCCTGGCCTGTTGCCGCCACCTTGCCTGCCGCCACCTCTGGTGTCGTGGCGTTTGGTAGGGTCGTAAGCCGGACCGGGGCCAAAGTCTTCTGGTAAAGATAGTTTAGGTAATTCCCTTTCTATCAGGCGCTCTACCTTCTGCACCTTAAACATGTCTTTCTCGTTCACGAAGGTTATCGCCACACCTGTAGATGCGGCACGTGCCGTACGGCCTACGCGGTGCACGTAATCCTCAGCGTCCTGCGGCATGTCAAAATTCACCACATGGCTCAGGCTGTCAATATCAATGCCCCTCGACACAATATCAGTAGCTACCAGTATCTGGTGCTGTTTGTTCTTAAAGCCCTGCAGCGCGCGTTCACGCTCTTCCTGACTCATGTCTGATTGTATACCCTCTGCCCCGAAACCCATTTTGCGTAGCGAACGCACAATCTGGTTCACGTTTGATTTGCGCGAGGTAAACACGATCATACTTTGTACTTCCTGTTCCTGTAGCAAATGCTCCAGTAAAGGAAGCTTCTGGTTGTCGTAAGCCAGGTACAGGCGTTGGTCTATACCGGCAGCCGGTTTCGAAATGGCTAGGTTTACTTCGGCTGGGTTCTGTAAAATTTGCTGTGCCAGGTCTCTTATTTTTCGTGGCATGGTAGCGGAGAACAGTAGGGTCTGCCGCTCCTTAGGCAACTGCTTTATGATCTTGAGCAGGTCATCCATAAAGCCCATGTCCATCATTTTGTCGGCCTCGTCCAGCACCAGGTGGTTTAGCTGGTCCAGCTTAACATAGCCCATGGCCATGTGCGCCAGCAGGCGGCCCGGTGTGGCAATAATAATGTCCGCGCCGGTTGTTAGGGCACGTTTCTGCTGGTCCCAGTCGCCGCCTTTGCTGCCGCCATAAATAGCAATAGAGCTAACGGAGGCGAAGTAGCCAAAGCCCTCTACCTGTTCGTCAATCTGCTTGGCAAGCTCGCGGGTTGGCACAAGTATAAGTGTGCTGGTGTGCTCATAGCCTTCATGTGAAATACGATCTATCAGGGGCAGCAGATAGGCAGCTGTTTTGCCGGTACCGGTTTGGGCGCAGGCAATCATGTCTTTACGCTCCAGAATTAAAGGTATGGCTTGTTCCTGCACGGGAGTAGGCTTGTTGTAGCCCATCGAGTCAATCCCGGTTAGCACGTTTTCGTGTAGGTTAAACGAATGGAAATCCAAAGTATAGCTGTTTGTTAAATTAAAGATACAAGCCCCGCAAATCATAGCAGGCACTATTAACTAGGTAAAGATACGATAAATATAAGATTAATATACAAACTGCTGCTTGCAGCAAAATCTGCTTAAGTAAAGTTATACTTTTGTTAAATATGAAGTATATGTGTTATAATTGGATGTATTAGTATTAAATACAATATATATGGATTGTTAAATATTATTGTTTTAATGCGTGCAAATCCATTTAAATCTTAATATGAGCGTAAATATTGTGATATATATATATGTTTAGTATTTTGGTTAATATATAAAAAGTTATATTTTATTGTAACATTTGCTTTGTGATGGCGTAAGATGAAATAAGCTGTATAAACAGTATCGTCTTAGTAAAATATAATTAATAAACTATATTGCCATGAAAAGAGCTGTACAAGACTCACCTAACTTCTTTCTTCTGTTAGGTCTGAATATTATCAATGCCATCTTTATGTTACTATAGCCTATAGTAACATTTATACATAAAAACGAATTTGAAGAGCAGCCTGATCTGGTGTCAGGCTGCTCTTTTTTTGGGTTTACTTCCTTCATTTTTTGTTTTTTTGCTCTGCCATACGAGCATGACAATAAAAAATAACCATAGCTAATACTAAACTCTACACATGGCAGGACATAATAAATGGTCACAGATTAAGCGTAAGAAAGGCGCTCTGGATGCCAAGCGATCAAAGATATTTACGAAGCTTATCAAAGAAATCACCGTCGCGGCCAAAGTTGGCGGCCAAGACCCAGACGGTAACCCGCGCCTGCGGCTGGCTATACAAACCAGCAAGGCCGTTAACATGCCCAAAGATAATATAGAACGTGCTATCAAAAAGAGTGAGGGCACAGACGGGGATTATACTGAGGTAACTTATGAAGGATATGCCTCGAACGGAGTTGCTGTTTTTGTAGAGTGCCTGACTGATAACATTAACAGAACCGTGCAGAATCTGCGCACCATTTTTAACAAAGGCAACGGCAGCTTGGGTACCAATGGCTCTGTAGAATTTCTGTTCGATAGAAAAGGCGTTTTTGTGGTAAAGCGCGATACGGCAATTGGGCTAACAGATGATGAACTGCTACTGGAACTGGCAGACGGTGGCGCCGAGGATGTGGAGTTTGAAGAGGATTATATAACCATCTACTGTGCCATGGAGGATTTTGGTGCGCTGCAGAAAAAAGTAGAGGAACTACAACTCGAAACAGAGACAGCAGAACTGCAACGCTTACCTAAAACCACGGTTATGGTGGATGATCCGGAGGCGGTGCGTAAAATTCTTAAGCTGATAGATGCCTTAGAGGACGATGACGATATTCAGAAAGTATACCATAACTTAGAGCTGACAGATAATGTGCTGGCCGAGCTGGCTTAAGTAAAACATAAAACGTGGAAGCAATTTTTAAAGATATACTGGTACTGGAACTGGCAAGTGTGCTGGCTGGGCCCAGTGTAGGGCAATTTTTTGCCGAGCTAGGTGCAAGGGTTATTAAAGTAGAGAATGCCGCTACACAAGGCGACGTGACCAGGACCTGGAAGCTAAGCTCCGAATCTGCCGAAACCGATACGCCTGCCTATTTCTGCGCTGCCAACTGGGGTAAAACTTCGCTACCGCTAAACCTTACAAATGAGCAAGATCTGCAACAGCTTTACAAACTGATAACAGAAGCCGATTTAGTGATTGCCAGCTATAAGCCCGGTGATGCCGAAAAACTGAAAGTTGACTACAACACGCTTAAAAGTATAAATCCCCGCATTATTTACGGCCACATTACAGGCTACGGCCCCCACGATAACAGGGCCGGCTACGATGCCATCGTGCAGGCCGAAAGTGGCTTTATGTACCTGAACGGAGAAGCAGATGGGGAGCCAACCAAAATGCCTGTTGCCTTAATGGATATCCTGACAGCGCACCAGCTAAAAGAAGGTTTGCTGGTGGCCATGCTGCAGCGCTATAAAACAGGCAAAGGCCAGCTAGTGCAAGTGTCGCTGCTGGAGGCAGCTATCTCGGCGCTGGCAAACCAAGGCACAGCATACCTGGTGGCAGGGTATGAGCCAAAGCGAATGGGTTCAGAGCATCCCACCATTGTACCCTACGGCAGCGTGTATACTACCAAAGACCAGCAACAGTTGGTGTTGGCCATTGGCGACGACAGGCAGTTTAAAAGACTTTGTACCATACTTGGCTCTGCCGAACTTGCTGATGATCCAAAGTATAAAAATAACTATAGCCGCGTGCAAAACAGAGGAGAGCTTAATGGCATACTTAGCAAACTGATAGCAGCGCAGCTCCGTGACGAACTGCTGCAGCAATTGCACCGCCAGCATGTTCCGGCTGGTGCAGTAAACGCTATACCGGAAGCGTTGCGGCTGCCACAGGCGCAGGCTATGTTGCTAGAGTATCCATCGGCTAAACCAGGTATCAGGCAGGTGGCTTTTAAGCTGCAGGGGCAGGAGTTGCCTGGCTTACAGCCGCCGCCAATCTATGTGCAGAAACAGAAAATATAAAGCCCTGCCTTAAGGCATGCTTTTCTAGCTCAGCATACTTATATTGCCCTAAATCATTAATTAACGCTCATTTTTAAACAAAGTACCTTAAACTACGGTACAAACTACATCTGGCAAATCTGATACAGATACATACTATGGAAGATAGATTAAATGATATTGTAAATGGCCTGCACCAGAAATCTGTTACAAAGCAGGAAATTTACCGGAATACCCTTGCTACTTTTAACAAGCTGAAAGAGATAGCACAGGAAATAGTAGACGAACTTACTGACAGAATAACAAAGCAGGACGCTAACGTGATAATTGAGTACCGTAACGTGAACGAGCATGAGTTTCACATAAAGTTCTCAGGAGATTTGCTTGTATTTGTAATGCACTCCAACATCATCACCTTCCCGGACGATTACGAGATCATGCGCAACGACTATGTGGATGAGGATTTCAGAAGGCGGTTCTTCGGGCATATCATGGCCTATAACTTTATGGCCGACACGATAAAGTATAACAGGCTGGATGATCCGGGTTACCTGGTAGGGCGGATGCTGGTAAACATCGAAAACCACTTCTGTATAGAAGGCGTAAGGCAACTCGACCTGCCATACGATGAAATCACGAACATGGCCAAAAATGTAATTACAACCAAAACGCTACGTGTGGTTGTAGAAAGTGCCATGGTAGCAGCCGTTAACAACGACCTGATGGGACAGGATGTGTCTGATATAGAACGCATCACTCTGAAGCAGAAACTGGAGAACACCCACCTCACCAAACCACGCAAGCTTGGTTTCAGGATAAGCCACGAACTAACGCATTAAAGTATAAAAGGCAGCTCTGGATTAACTGAGCTGCCTTTTACACTTTTTTATACTTTTTCCAGTTGTCGGCGCATGGCTGCAATGGCCTCACTTATTTTTGGCAGGCTCTCCAGTAACTCCTCAAAGCTCTCTATACAGAAATACTGGCTCTGAAATGTTTCCTTGATATAAGCCGTGTCCAGAATGTGATCTACGTCAAAGCCATACTTTATACTTTCGTCGGACACAGACAACTTACTTTCGCCTACAGAGGAAAGTATACCGGCTCCGTAAATTTTTGCTGCCTCGCCCTGTTTCCGGAACAAGCCGAACTCAATGGTGTACCAGTAAATGCGGGTAAGCTTATCAATAACATCCGGCTTATCCACGTGCTCCAGCGCCATCGCCGATAGGGCAGCCAGAAACTCGCAGTAAACAGGGATGGTAAGCAAAGGCACATGTCCAAACACATCATGGAACATATCCGGCTCCTCCAGGTAATCCAGTTGCTCCATACTTCTGATCCAAACTGTGGCCGGGAACTGCTTATTGGCGATCAGGCTAAAGAACACGGCATCATCTACAATGCCAGGAGCAGGCACTACCTCAAAGCCGGTTAGCTGCTTCAGGCGCTGGTTTACCTCGTTAAAATCAGGGATGCGGTCCGGTTTAAAATTAACGAGCTTCAGGCCCTCAAAAAACTCAGGGATGGCCTTGCCCGGTAGGTTTTCTATCTGGCGCTGAAACAGGATTGCCCAAACTTTATGGTTTTCTTCGGTATAGTTGCTGTATTGTTGAGTCAGGCTCATGGGTTTTGGTTTTAACTTTATGGATAAATGAATTAGGTACAAACAAAAAAAGCAGGGCTTTCGCTCTGCTTTTTTCTATCACTTCAGGTTAACGTTTAGTTCTTCCTGTTATTTATGATTTATTATCGGAGTGATTGCCAAAGAGAGCGCGTAATGTGCGGTAATAATGATAGCTATAATAGCTATACACGCTCAGGCAATAAGAATGAACAACATGCAGCAACTCCATGCCAAGTGGCATAGGTAACGATAGTACTGTTATGGCTGCAGTGTTCTGGTTCATTTTATAATTCTTGTTGCAAAGATGTTGGTTTTAAGCTGAAAAGCAAATTTTACACAGATTTTTAATTTCAGGCTGTTGATCTATCATATAATATGGCAGCTTCAGTATATTTGATGTTAAAATCTGATTTTCCTATGAAAACAATTCTAACTCGTTTATTTGCCCTGGCATTTTTATATATAACTTATACTTCGGCTACCGCACAAACCATAGAGGTGGGTAAGCTGAGAGTTGGAGTTAGAGGAGGGCTATCTGCTGCTAACCTGCTGTTTGTAGAGGCACCCAACAAGTTTGCCGGCGATTGTCCGGATGGTACAACCAACTGCATCAGCTACAGTGATTCTGAATTTTATACCTTTGATTATACTGGTGACCTTGGTAATACACGTTTAGGCCTGGTAGCAGGATTGTATGCAGAACGCATACTAAATGAGAAGCTAACAGTAGAAGCTGGTATTAACTACGAGCAAAAAGGCTTAAACCTGCTTTATACATCTTACTCTGAAAAACAGCAGGGCTCAAACATGACGGAGAATTGGAAGTACTATAAGCGGGATATAAGAAACGATTATCTGGTGTTGCCTTTAGTTGTAAAGTATAAACTTGATCCTGGCTCGCGCTTTTACATAACTGGGGGTGTTTATACTGCTTTTCTTGTAAATGCAGCAGGCATAGCAGCAGACAGCAGCTCCGCGAGGGCAACTACATCATGGGGGCAGAGCGGTAACACTAGCAGTTTTAAACAAACAGTTACCACCGAGTGGACAAGCAAGTTTGATGCAGGTGTTGTTGGCGGAGGCGGTATGTCCTGGCCACTTGGAAACAATTTAACTTTGAGTGCAGATGCAAGGCTGAATTTTGGTCTGTTGAAAGTAGATGCAAAGTATAACAACAGATACGAAGAGAGGCAAATGAGCACTCCCTCAGGTGGCGGCAGAGTAATCATCAGCGAGAGTTTCTACAGAGGCCTCAGCTCACAATCACGAAATATTAGTCTGGCGCTAACAGCAGGTATATCCAGAAATTTTTAAAGTATAAGGGCAGCTTTGGGCTGCCTATTTTATTTTAGAAGGTGCTTCACTTATTGCGTTAAATCATTAACAGAAAAGAATCTCGCAACCTGGGATATTTGTATAAAGCCATACTGCATGCATTTCCTTCATAAAGTATACTTTAAGTGGCTGCTAAGATATTTTAATATTATCTCCTGCTGATACAACGTTGTGCGTTAATACAATGTATAAGCTATTGTAAATGAATGGTTTAATATTGTAAAGCATAAGCCATGGCCGCAATGGTTTTATCCGGCAAGTATAGGAACAGAACACTTTTAAAGCGTATAATTTATTGCCTTTTACTGCTTTTTATACTTTTATTATTCTGGGGTTGCGCGGGTGGTTCATCAGGTTCTAAAAAAGATGCGATCCAGACAAAAAATGTGGTGATCATTGTAATAGATGGCCCACGGTATTCAGAGACATGGGGCAACACACCTGGGTTAATTCCAAACATGTCCGGAGAGATGAAACCGCAGGGTGGATTTTTAAATAATTTCTACAATGATGCCTATACTTATACTAATTCCGGGCATGCTGCCATTACAACAGGCGTAAACCAACCTATAGACAATTATGGGGATGAGTTGCCTTCAAATCCTTCTGTTTTCCAATATTGGCTAAAAAGCACCGGAAAGCCGTCAACAGCGGCTTGGATCATATCCAGTAAAGATAAATTGCATATACTCGCCAATACGCTGGACCCAGAGTGGCAGGGCAAATTTATGCCTTCTATAAATGCTGGAATAAATGGGCCGGGTACTGGTTACCGAGCAGACTCGCTTACCACAGCAAAAGCGAAGGAGATAATGCAAAAGCACCGGCCTAACCTTGTGCTTATTAATTTTATGGAGCCTGACGGATTTGCGCACGCAGGTAATTGGGCTTATTATTTAAGAGGCATTTCCAGGAATGACAGGTATGTAAAAGAGATCTGGGACTTCCTGCAAAACGATCCGTTCTATAAAGATAATACTACCCTCATCATCACCAACGACCATGGGCGCCATCTGGATGGAGTTAAAGAGGGCTGGCAAGAACATGGTGATAATTGTGCCGGATGCGAAAAGGTGAGTTTGCTGGCGCTGGGCCCTGATTTTAAGAAAGCCAACGTTGTGGAGCCTAAGTATACTTTAATTGATATTGCTCCTACAGTTGCTAAGTTACTAGGCTTTGAAATGGACCGGAACGTGTATATGCCACGAATCGATACAGTTGTGGTGCCTTATAATGTAGACTCCGCAGGCATTGTGCTTCAGAAAGACTCTTTGAAACTGCAACTTTTCCTGGATACGGCACAGATGCAGGGGAGCCCGATACGAGAGCTTTTTTTAGAGAATAAACTAAAGTTTGTTGATAGTAACTGGAATTGAAAGTCGCGGCCTTTATGGGCTGTGTAATACTTTAACTAATGTTTTAACCTGAGCTTTATCTTGATTTAATTCTCGATTCTGGAAGGGTATAATTCTTTAACAGCTGACTGCACCCATGAAAAAGCGTCTTCTGTATTCCCTTATCATCCTTTTCCTGATAGATTTTCGGCCACTAAAAGCACAGGCAAATCTTTCAGCCAACTCTTTTTTGGTAAATAGTTTTGCAATTGGCCAAGAACGGGAAAATAATGAAAACCCGCTATTCAGAAATGAAGAAGTACTGGCTTTTACGCTTACCATGGATATGAAGGAGATGCTGAAAGACAGGGGAGAAGAACGAAGCTACCATAGTGCTACCATCACTTATCAGGACAAAGAGGGTAAAACAGTTACTGAAGCGCTGAAGGTAAGGGTACGCGGTAACAGGCGCCGGGACCCTACAGTGTGTAATTTTCCGCCGTTGATGCTGAACTTTAAGCGCAGCACCGTTGAGAAAACTGTATTTGGGAAGGTAAATAAGCTTAAACTGGTTACACATTGCAATAACGAAGATTATGTGTTGCGGGAGTACCTTGTTTATAAACTTTATAATATTGTTACAGATGTAAGCTTCAGGGTTAGGTTATGCCAGATACGCTACGAAGACGTGGCAGGTAAAAGAAAACCTGAAATAAGATATGCATTTCTGATAGAAGACGAAGATGATTTAGCAGAAAGAAATGTAGCTACCATAATGCCAGATGAGTTGCTGATTAGAATGGATGCGACAGACAACCGTACAATGGCAAAACTAGCCCTGTTTCAGTACATGATAGGCAATACCGACTGGTCTGTTCCTTACCGCCACAATATTATGTTGTTGTACATTGCCTCATATGGTAAACCAGTGCCGGTACCTTTCGATTTTGATTATACTGGTTTGGTGATGGCGCCTTATGCAACGCCTCCTCCGGAATTAGGTATCTCATCAGTTAGGCAGCGCCTCTTCAGAGGATATAGTATTCCGGGAGATGCTATAGCAGAGCTAGTACCGTTCTTCAACAACCGCAAAGCCGATATCTATCGGGTTTATACTAGCAACAGCCTGCTGGACGACAAATACCGGAAACAAACGATCAGGTACCTGGACGAATTCTTTAAAATCATTAACAAGCCCAAAGACTTTGAACGTCACATCTTAAAAGTAGGCCATCAAAATGAACGGAACGTGGTAGTTGTAAAAGGGCTGGAGAAATAAAAAGAGGCTGACATTATACTTTGCCAGCCCCTTAAGTAAATGCTTTATACTTTTGATTGATCAGCTTACATCAGTTCTGCCAGTTCAAGCCACCTGAATTCCTTCTCTTCCAGCTGTTCGTTTATACTTTTCAATTCTGTTGCCAAGGCTTGCAGCGTTTCATGGTCGGTGGTGCTGCCACTGTTCATGGTTTCGATTATCTCGTTCTTGCGGGTTTCCATCTGCTCAATCTCCTTCTCCAGCTTCTCGTACTCCTTCTTTTCGTTGAAAGTGGCTTTACGCTTGTTAGTTGGCTGCTCTGTCTTTTTCTCAGGTGCAGGTGCAGCAGGTGCAGGTTTTATGTCCTGTTCCTGTTTGTCTTGTTCTCTTAGCCACTCACGGTAGTCGGTGTAATTGCCCGGGAAGTTGCGTATCTTGCCATCACCCTCAAACACGAACAAATGCTCTACTAGCCGGTCCATAAAATAACGATCGTGGCTTACTATAAGCAGGCAGCCGCCAAAGTTCAGCAGAAAGTCCTCCAGTATGTTAAGCGTGATAATATCCAGGTCGTTAGTAGGCTCATCCAGAATAAGGAAATTCGGGTTTTTGATGAGCACACGCAGCAACTGCAGTCGGCGCTTTTCGCCACCGCTTAATTTGCTTACAAAAGTATACTGCTGGGGCGGCGCAAACTGGAAGTGCTGCAAAAACTGGCTTGCCGTTATCACTTCGCCGTTGGCCATCTCCACTACCTCGGCGATCTCCTTTACAATATCAATTACGCGCTGGTCTTCTTTAAACTGTAGTTCGTCCTGGGTGTAATACCCAAAAACTGTAGTCTGGCCAGCGTCTATCATGCCCGCATCTGGCGTTAAGTTGCCCACCAGCATGTTCAGGAAAGTAGACTTGCCTGCTCCGTTCGGCCCAACTATACCTATGCGGTCCTTCTTTTTAAACACATAACTAAAGTCATCCACAATTTTCTTATCACCAAATGACTTAGAGATGTGCTCTACCTCGATGATTTTGCCTCCCTGGCGCGTTGTTTTAACCGAAAGCTCCAACTGCGGACCAGTGGTTTTTCTGGCGGCTTTTTCTTTTAGCTCCTCAAAGGCATCTACTCTATACTTTGCTTTTGTGCCACGCGCTTTTGGCTGTCGCCGAATCCAGTCCAGCTCTTTGCGCATCAGGTTGCGGGCTTTTTCGGTTTCAGCAGCGGCGCTTTCTTCACGCTCTGCCTTTTTCTCTACAAAATAGCTGTAGTTGCCTTTATAGGAATAGATCTGGCCGTTATCCAGTTCTGCTACCTCGTTGGCCACTTTATCTAGAAAATAGCGATCGTGGGTAACCATCAGCAGGGTAGAATTCTGCGTACTCAGCAAGCCTTCAAGCCACTCGATAGTATCCAGGTCCAGGTGGTTGGTTGGCTCGTCCAGTATTAGCATATCGGGCTCTTCAATCAGCACTCGGGCCATGGCCACACGCTTGCGCTGCCCTCCGGAGAGGTGCTTTATTTTAGCATCGAGGTTGTTGATGCCTAGTTTAGAGAGTATCTGCTTTACTTTTACTTCAAAATCCCAGGCCTGCAGTTCGTCCATGCGCTCCATCAGCTGCTGCATTTTCTCTGCGCTGGTTTCCGGGTTAGCTATGGCTGCTTCGTACTGGCTGATCACGTCCAGTGTCTCGTTCTGCATCGAGAAGATATTTTGCTGCACTGTAAGATCTTCGTCGAACTCTGGGTTTTGGCCAAGGTAACCTATACTTACTTCTTTGCGCACACTAACACTGCCCTCATCAGGAGGTAATTTCCCGGCAAGCACGTTAAGCAAGGTAGTTTTGCCAGATCCGTTTACACCAACAAGTGCTACCCGCTGGCCCTGGCTAATGCCAAAGTTCAGGTTTTTAAAAAGCCAGCGTTCGCCAAAGCTTTTGGAAATATTTTCTGCTGATAGGTAATTCATACTGCAAATTTAGACATTAATATCCAGAGCAAAGGGCAAAAAAATAAACAGGCCAGCCTGAAAAGGCCAGCCTGTTGTTTTACATGTAAACATTTAAATTTAGTTAGCGCACCGGATTATCCTGATGTGCGTGTCGCGTAGTGTATGACTTGCTAGGCACCCGGTGCGTGGTAAGCGAGGCTATAATAGCAAATATACCACCGATCAAATGCGGCATGAATACCAAATGATCAAAGTTGAACATCCATGGCGACAAAGCCAGGATAACACCTAAGCCAAAGTCTACCATTAAATGCGATTGCATCGGTATTTTCCGTATCAGCCCTACCTCAAAATCTGTAAAAACAGTCTGAAGTAGTACAAGAACACCTGCTATCACCATAATCCAGGTGGCATATGTAACATCTGAAAAGTTAAACAGCCACGGTGCAACTATAAATAATAATCCCACTACATAGTCCAAAACACCATGAAAGCGGGTTGGAATAAATCTCATCACAATCCTCCTTTCTTATAGGTTATACATTAAACCTATACGAGTGTAATAAAAAGGGGGGTAATAAAAGTGCAATTTTTTAGTGACTGGCTAGTCTGTTACTACAACAGTACGGGCCAGGTAATCGTGCAGCATTTGGCATCGCCTGGTGGTAAGTATAAGCAAAAAACCAAGCAACAGTGGCGCAGCAGAAATCAATTTGGAAAAATAACGCAGGTTAGCCTGTGCAAAACTAATGCGCTTGCCACGCAAGTCTGTTACCTTAAGGCCCAGGGTGAATTTGCCGATAGTCGCCTGCTTTGGCGAAGACTCCAGCAAAGTATAATACAGCCAGTGCAGTACAGGTAAATAAATGTTAAAGAAAAGCATCTTAAAGACAATCCATACTTCGTTTATACTAAAGGTGCCATCCTGAAGTAACTCTTTCCAAGTATAAAGCTGCTGCGACTCTCCGGAGGTAGAGTATAAAATAACAGTATACCAAAAGACCAGGAGCGAAGTGTCTACCAGAAAAGAAACAAACCGTGTTGATAAGCTGCCATACAGAGATGTCCGTTTTACGGTAGGGTTAGGTATGGTAAATGCAGTTTGCATAAGGGCTCCTGTTAGTTTTAAATTTATAATAATCTTGGCCGGATTGTATTTAGTCTCCTGTAGCAGGCTGGCCATTAAGCCAGTTGTGGTGTATTGCTCTGTGAAATTATAAATTTGTTTTTAAGCAACAAATAATTTAACAAAAATTATATATATAATTTTTAGATTGTAATATTAAAGGTATTAGTAGAACTTAAATATATCTAATAACATTCATTGTGGCGCTTTTATCAGGTGAACGTACTTATTTTGATGGTAAACGTCAGTTTTTAATGGTTTTATCTAACTTCGCACCGCATGGTAACAGAAATTAAACACAGACCCATTGGGATTTTTGATAGCGGAATTGGCGGACTTACTGTTGCTCAGGCAATTACAAAAGTGCTGCCAAGCGAACGCATTATATACTTCGGTGATACAGCGCATTTGCCTTATGGCGATAAATCTACGGCAGCAATTCAGGCCTACGCCGTAAAGATCTGCGACCTGCTGATAAAGCAGAACTGTAAGGTTATACTTATTGCGTGTAACTCTGCTTCAGCAGCCGCTTATGAGCTGGTAAAGGAGTATGTAGGAAGCAAAGCCAGGGTGCTGAATGTAATAGATCCGATCATTTCCTACATCGGGCAAACCTACCCGGACAAAACAATTGGACTGATAGGCACAAAGCAAACCGTAAACTCAAATGTATACCGCAAAAAGGTAGATGATTTGGGTAAGGGGATTCAGCTTCAGTCTCATGCTACACCGCTGCTGGCTGCTATGATAGAAGAAGGTTTCTTTAATGACTCCATCTCTGAGAGCGTTATCCACACTTACTTATCTGATCCTGACCTGAATAACATAGAGGCACTTATACTTGGATGCACGCATTACCCGCTTATTAAAAAGCAGATCGAGAATTTCTATAAAGGTGAGGTAGATGTGCTGGATGCCAGCCAGATTGTTGCCCAGCATGTAAAAGATTACCTGGAGGAAAATAATCTGGCATCTGATAAATTGATTGGCGAGCACCATTTCTACGTATCTGATTTTACCCGCTCATTTGAGGAAAGTACACGTATATTCTTTAAGCGGCAGGTGCATTTAGAGCATTATCCGTTATGGGAGTAGAAGGGCGCTTTGCGCCAATTATGAATAACTAATTACGAATTACGAATGAATTTGTAACAACGTGTGATTTCTGATTCATAAGTCAAACAGGTTTCTGTAGAGACGCAATATTTTGCGTCTTAGTTTGCGACAAGATGACCTTATAGCGTCTTTAAGACCTGTGAGCGTCTTGGCAGGTTACAAAGCAGTTACTACCCAAAGTATAAAGCAGACCTAATTCAGGTTCTTCTGCGTAAAAAGTATATCTTTAAGCAATACCCTTAGTATAAATTCCGATGAAAAAGCGATATCTGACCATAGGCGATTTTAAGCGCAATGCTTTTATTGTAGCTGCGGCCGCCTGCATGGGCCTTACCAGTTGCAACTCAAATAACCAGCAGGACGAGTGGAAAACCGGCGACGAAGTAGCTGTACCGGACGGTATTGTTACAGAGCTTACTGAAGAAGCTCCTGACCAATGGAAGATTACCGACGAACGCACCACAGCCCCAGGGCAAAGTATGGCTATTTTAAAGTATAACGATGGCCGTGTAGACACCCTACAGGGGCTTGCACTGGAGAACCGGATGAAGGATATTGCTACTAACCAGGGTACTTATAACCAAGGTGGTTTTGGGCTAGGCAGTGTGTTGTGGTGGAGCGGCATGGGCTTTATGGCTGGCCGTATGATGTCGCCAAACCCTGCCTATTATGCAAACCCAGGCGTGATGAACAACACAGCCGCATGGCGCCAGAACGTACAAACTTATCGCCAGCAAAGCACTGCACCTCGCACAGGCAGAAGCGGTTACTTCAGAGGACGAAGCGGCGGGGCTGGAGCATAGTCGTTGATCGTTGTTCGTTAGTCGTTGTTCGCATGGAGTATTGTAGCGTTAAGTATAAACCACGCTCTTATTCGTCTTTGTCCGGTGCCTGAACCGGTAATAGTAACATTTATCTCATCCTGATATAAAATCATGTTAGCTAAAGGGAAAAACAATATTCGTCTTACTGCGCATACCGGCGACGTAGAAACTGCAGTGCGTGGCCTTGGCTGGGAATGGTGCGTGGAAGATGGCTGTGCCAACTACGTGCCCGGCGAGGCTGTGGTGCTATCAGAAGATGATGCAGAAGCTCTTTTGCAGGCTGCAGATACGCTTTACGGCATGATGGTGCAGGCGGTGCCCGAAAATCTACCTGATGAATTCCTGAAGATCCTGGGGATACCCGAAAACCTGTGGGAAATTTTGCGTCAGTCCTGGAACGACGACAGGCACTGGCACCTGTATGGGCGCTTTGACCTGGCGCAGACTCCTGATGGGCCGAAACTACTCGAATTTAATGCTGATACCGCCACCTCGATACCTGAAACGGCTGTTGTGCAATGGGCCAGCCTGGCAGCAGCCGGGAAAAACGATGCCAATCAATATTCTGGTCTGTACGAAGCCTTGGTAGAGCAACTTAAAAGCTGGCGCATGCTTAACAATGACCTGGCTCCGGCTTTGCTCTTGACTTACATTGGTGCCAGCGCTGAAGACGAGGCCAACTGCGCTGTGATAGCCCAGGCTGCTACAGAGGCAGGCTTTGAGGCACATCTTTGCCCAATTGAAGAGGTTAGTATTTCTACAGAAAGCGCTGAAAAGGGAGTGTGGGCACAGGTTGGAGCCGAACAATGGCGTCAGTTTCCGTTTTTATTTAAGCTGTTGCCCTGGGAGCAAATTGCTTGGGAAGAGCCGGAACTGCTGCAAAGCTTAACTTACCTGGCAAGTATGCGCAACGTGGTTATCGCAAATCCTGCTTATACGTTACTGTTCCAAAGCAAAGGCATGCTTGCCTGGCTCTGGAAAGCATACCCGTACCACCCGCTGCTACTCGAAACCGACCTGGAGCCACTTAGCGGCAAATACATCCGGAAGCCATACTTTGGCAGAGAGGGGCAAAGTATAGAAGTAGTAGATAAAGTGCGTGTTACTAAAGTTGCCGGTGAATACGACAAGCAGCAGCAAGTATACCAGCGCTGGTGCGACCTACCCGAAGACAATAGTGGCTACCAATACCAGGCCGGTGTTTTCTGGGCAGGTGAAGGCTGTGCTATTGGCTTCCGCCGCGAAAGAGGTATCATCACGAACTTATCGCAGTTTGTTCCGCATTTGGTCGAGGACTAGGATTTATGAATGGTAGGATTTAAGAGACATCTTTATACTTGAGTTGCTTTGCCAAAAATTATAATTTGATGGGACAAATAGCGATCAAATGCTGTCAACTTAAGCAAAAACTGTCATCTCGACGATAGGAGAGAACCTTATAGAATTCCTTCTGCACTAATTTCAGATGGTTTTCTCACTGGCGTTCGAAATGACGGCACAAATAACTTATCAAAAAAACCTGAAGCCGATAGTTGATTATACTTTGAGGCTGTTTCTACTGGTTTTGGTTTTGTGTCAAATTCATGTTTACCAGCTTTATTTCTCCTACTTTTCCGTCCTGCCCATTAATTTTACCGTACCTGCCGGATTTACCACCGGTACCTCCCATTTGTAAAATGATGATGGAATGCTGCTTACGGTACTGGTTAAATCTTGGGATAAAGCCTGCGGTGCTGTAGGTTAATTTAACATTGCCCCCGTCGCCGCCTCTACCGCCGGCACCTCCTGCCTTTGCCTGGCGTACGGGAGCAGTACTTTTAAAGGTGCCGTCACCATCTGATTTTGAGGTTGCTGCAATTTCTGAAACTCCATCTTCACCACTATCTCCGTTACCGCCTCTGGTGTCGATGGTAAGACTACCTAAGGTCTCAAAATGTATATTTATCTCTGTGAGGCTTCCATTCTGTCCATCAGACCCACTGCTACCGGTTCTTCTGAGAGAACCGTCCAGACCTTTTGCTATAACTTTGCAATTTTTAGAAATAAAAGCCGCGTTTACACCCATAAAAGCTGGCTGGTCATGATTGAAGTGAATGGTAGCTTTGCGATGCATGATCAGGGTGTCTGCCAGCAAAACATTGTCAGAGCCAACCTGATACACTTCCTTCTCTCTGATCACTAACTTAGAGATAACCTGTTGCGCTTTTACGATTGGCGCGCTAAGAAGCAGTATTAGCACAGCGGCCGGAATAAGTTTGTTGTACATCAGTTTTGTTGTAGAAGGTTCGTGTAATAATATTAAATAATCCTTATATGATGAAATACACCCGAATTATATTTTAAACAGCCTCAGAGTAACATTTTAGCGCATTAAAAACTACCTTTGCCTGTTAACAAACCCTGACCGCCTATGCTTGCTTTTGTGCTTACACTTGTGCTGTTGCTCTCGATAGTGATCGTGCTGGCGTATGCAGAGCGTAAGGTGGCAGCTTTTATGCAGGACAGGCTCGGGCCTACCGAAGCTGGTCCGTATGGTTCTTTGCAGTCGGTGCTGGACGTTCTGAAGCTATTGCAGAAAGAAGATATTGTACCTGCCGCTGCCGATAAAAGCCTTTTTAAATTAGCTCCCATCTTAATTTTTGCTGCTGTTTTCGCTGGTTTTGCGGTTATCCCATTCACTCCGGATCTGGTGCCTGCAGGCATTGGCATTGGCGTATTTTACTTACTAGCCATCATCTCATTGGATGTGGTTGGTCTGCTAATGGCCGGATGGGGCTCTAATAACAAATATGCCATGCTGGGCGCGATGCGTTCCGTAGCACAGATTGTGTCTTATGAGATACCTGCTGGGTTGGCTATACTTGCCGCGGTAATGGTTTGCCAATCCCTGGATTTCCAGGAGATCAGTTACCAGCAGGGCGCTTTAATGAACCAGTTTCCGGGGCTGGAGTATGAGATGAACTGGCTATTTGGCATCCGTGACCTTGGTATAAACACGACAACTATAGGCGGCATCACTACCTGGAATATTTTCCGGGCACCTATACTTTTAGTAGCATTTGTGATATACTTTATAGCCTCGCTGGCGGAGAGTAACCGGGCACCTTTCGATATTCCGGAAGCGGAGTCGGAGCTGGTGGCGGGCTTTCACGTAGAATATTCAGGATTTAGGTTTGCAGCGCTCTTCCTGGCAGAGTATAGTATGATGGTGCTGGTAAGTTTAGTGGCCGTTATACTTTTCCTGGGTAGCTGGAACACACCTTTACCGAACATTGGACCCGTTAGCCTGGCCTACTGGACCACCGGCACCGTAGGAGAACTATCAAGTATACTTTGGGGCGGGTTCTGGTTGCTGAGCAAAACATTTGTGCTGCTGTTTCTGCAGTTGCAGATACGCTGGACGTACCCGCGCCTGCGCGTAGACCAGCTAATGCACCTATGCTGGAAAGTGCTTACACCAATTGCTTTAGCTGTTGTTTTAATAGCAGGAATTTGGCGGTTGCTGATGATCTAATTTAAATGTCATTTCGAGCTGGGGGTAGGGGCCCTCGATAAGGGAGAAATCTATCTTAAATTCTAAATAGATCTCTCATTACATTTGAGATGACAAAACTGTAAGATAATTCCCTTCAAGGGAGGGGCCAGGGGTGGGTTAACACTCCATTAAGATTATGGAAACTAAAACCATAAAACATAAATCCGGATTCTGGGACGTGGTGAAGTCGCTGGTAAGTGGCCTGCGCCTGACGTGGAAGCACTTCAGGAATGCTAAAAACCGACGCACTCCGGAGTATGTATCCGATAAGAATTACTTCAACCAACCCGACGGACTTGTAACGCTAAAGTACCCTTACGAGGCATTGCCTGTACCCGACAATGGCCGTTACCGCCTTCACAACGAAATTGACGACTGCATTGTTTGCGACCTTTGCGCTAAAGTATGCCCGGTAAATTGCATCACGATTGAGTCTGTAAAAGCCACGGAAGAGATTGGGGTAACCTCCGACGGCACAAAAAAGCGCTTGTACGCGCCTGTTTTCGATATCGATATGGCCAAGTGCTGTTACTGCGGCCTTTGCACCACCGTTTGCCCAACCGATTGCCTGACTATGACACCTGTGTACGATTTCGCGGAAGTAGACATCAAAAATATGATCTACCACTTCACCGATCTCACTCCAGAACAGGCCGAAGAAAAGAGGCAGCTACTGGCCAAGCAGCAGGAAGAAATGGCAGCAGCAAAAGCAGCTGCTTTGGCAGCTAGAAAGCAATAGAGCTAAAGCCCTAGCGGCGTGTGCAGCTCCCGCTAGTGTCTGACTACGAAGCTAAAGCCTTTGCAACAAGACGCTCGCAGGACCTCCGGACGCTGCGAGGTCTAAAAACGAATAACTAATAACGAACAACTAATAACGAAATCGTGCTTTTCTACATCTTCGCCATACTGGCTATACTTTCGGGAGCGTACATGGTGCTAACGCGTAATTTGCTTTATGCGGGTTTTTCGTTGTTGATAACCTTGCTAAGTGTAGCCGGCATTTACGTGCTGCTGTTCGCTGACTTTATTGCGGTTACCCAGTTGATGGTGTATGTGGGTGGCGTACTGGTGCTTATACTTTTTGGTATCATGCTCAGTAGCCGTGTGCATGATAAATCGGTTATGTCGGAGAACGTGAACACGGTTTGGGGTACATTGGTGGCAGGGCTTATACTTGTTGGGTTGAGCTATAGTATACTTAAGGCCAATATCAGTTTACTTCCGTGGCTGCAGACAATAGAGATGGATGTGCTGGGCAACCAAAAAAGTACTGTGCAAAGTATAGGCCTTAAATTGATGACCGATTTTGTGGTGCCATTTGAATTGGCTTCGTTGCTACTGCTGATCGCCTTGATGGGAGCCGCTTACATTGCCACCGATAAACAGAAAGTATAACGATGGAGCAGATTCCTTTAGAACATATTTTACTTTTGAGTGCTGTGCTTTTCAGCCTGGGCATACTGGCAGTTATCACCAAACGCCACGCGGTGGTAGTATTGATGGGCATTGAGCTGATCTTTAACGCTGCTAACCTTAATCTGGTAGCTTTCAGCCGCTACGATCCATCGCTCTTGCAGGGACAGATGTTTTCGCTGTTCGTTATTCTAGTGGCTGCCGCCGAGGCTGCTGTGGCGCTGGCTATTGTGTTGCGCGTGTACCAGCATTTTAAAACTGCCAACCTAAGCGAGATCGCTACAGTTGAGAAGTAACTTATCCAGGTAATCCAACCACTCCTAGCCCCTCCTTTTCTAAGGCGGGGAATTTTACTTACTGTTTCTTGTGTAATCATAATTGCTGCTGCCTTATACTTTGTCATCCTGTAAGGATCTTGGTGGAAGGGAGGTTAAGCTAAAACAACAAAGTTTATACTTATCTAAAGCAGGTAAAAATTCCCCGCCTTAGAAAAGTAGGGGCTAGGAGTGGTTGGACCCAGAACTGCAGGCAATAGCATAAATCACCTGTCAAAAATTCCAAAAAAAATATTTAATCTGCGGTCCTGCCAGAAAAATCATATAAATCAATTTAATCCCCTTAATCTGTGGTCCAATATACTTAACTTTGGCCGCTGAAATAGAGCAAACCCTGAAACTATAAAGTATACACTTGGAGCTGTCCGAACTTTTAAAGCCGCTGGCAGGCACGCTACAGACCACTACAGCATTGGTAGTGTTGCTGCTGCCGCTACTCGGGTTTATAGTTCTATACTTGTTTGGCCGTAAGTTACCCCGTCGGGGCGATTGGCTGAGCATAGGTCTGACAGGACTTTCGTTTGTACTTGCAGTGTGGCTTTTTACCCAAACCTGGAACACAGCCATTTTCCATTCCCGCACTACCTGGTTTACCATCCCGGCAACTATAGTTTCTGACTTCACAGCAGGTATACTTTTAGATAACCTCACAGTGCTGATGTTAGTGATCGTTACCTTCATCTCGTCGCTGGTGCAATTGTTCTCTGTAGGATACATGCACGGCGATAGAGGCTACCATCGTTATTTTGCTTACCTGGGTCTATTTACCTTTAGCATGCTGGGTATTGTGCTGGTGGATAACCTGCTATTACTATTTATGTTCTGGGAGTTGGTTGGTTTTTCATCGTACCTGCTCATTGGGTTCTGGTGCCAGCGGCCTGCTGCTGCTGCTGCCAGCAAAAAAGCTTTCCTAGTAAATAGGGTAGGAGATATTGGTTTGCTGCTGGGGTTATTTGCTTTTTATACTTACTTCCGCACATTCGATCTGGAGGCGCTTAGAGCGCTGATCGGGTCCGGGAACTGGGTGAGTACAGACTTTATACTAAGCTATACTTTAAACGGCCAGTCCTGGCTGCTGGAGCTTAGTCCGTTGTTTTTAACGCTGGCCGGGTTGGGCTTGTTTATGGGTTGTGTGGGTAAGTCGGCACAGTTTCCGTTGCAGGTCTGGTTGCCCGATGCCATGCAGGGGCCAACGCCGGTTTCGTCGCTGATACATGCTGCAACAATGGTAGCAGCCGGTGTATACCTAGTGGCCCGTTGCTATGCCTTTTTTACGCCGGATGCACTTACCATTATCGCTATAGTTGGTGCCATTACAGCCTTAGTCGGTGCCTTAGCTGCGCTTAAACAATACGATATAAAAGCAGTGCTGGCTTTTTCAACTATCTCCCAACTGGGTTATATGGTAATGGGGATGGGTGCCGGCGCGTACGATGCCTCGCTTTTCCACCTGACCACACACGCCTTTTTTAAGGCTGCGCTTTTCCTCAATGCTGGTATCATCATTCATGCCATGCACCGGGGGCTGCACCATTCGCATATTGTTGGTAACGTAGATGCCCAGGATATCCGTAATATGGGAGGCCTGCGCAAAACAATGCCGCTCACATTTTATAGTTACCTGCTGGCTGCAGCCGCACTGGCTGGTATTCCGCTTACTTCGGGTTTTCTGTCTAAAGATGCCATACTTTCAGTGGCCTGGGCCTGGGCGCAAACTATGAGCAGCAATGGCAATCTGATATACTTTATAGTTCCGGTTACTGGCTTTGTAGTGGTGGTGCTCACGGCTTTTTACATGGCGCGCCACATGTGGTTCATGTTCTTTGGCAGTTTCAGGGCTCCGTTTAATGTGCAGCAGATACGGTTTTCGCATAAACTGGAAACGGAGCGTGTTATGCTGGTGCCGGTTATTTTACTTGCCATACTTTCGCTGGGAATTTTCTTTTCTCTCAATCCGCTGGTCTTTAAAGGTAGCTGGGTAGTAGAAGGCATCAGCCTGAAAAATTACGACATTGCGTTGCTGGCAGATAACCTGGTACAGACAGTGAGGCTGCAGGACGATTCGAACACCTTGCCGCATATATTGATAGGCATTGCTTCGGCCTTGCTGGCAGCAGCGGGTATAGCCATAGCCCTGGCAAAGTATAACCGCAAAACCAGCGAAGAACTGCTGCAGGAACAGCCAACGAGTACATTCAGCAGGTTATCTTACAATCACTTTTACCTCGACCAACTATACCATTATACTTTTGTGACCCCAATCCTGCTGTTAGCAAAAGGGCTTTACAGGGTAGATAAGCGGGTAATTGACTATACTTTGAACTATGGTAGCAAATGGCTGGTGGTGTTCTCTAAAATGATAGGTTGGTTCGACAGGCTGTTTGTAGACGGCACAGTATGGCTGATCGCGGCTACCTCTAAATTTCTGGGGCGTTTTGGCCGCGGATTGCAAAATGGTAAAGTGCAGAGCTACTACGCTTATTCTTTATTCGGATTTATTCTGATTATACTATATATCGTTCTGTTTTAAAGTATCTTTGACCACAGATTAAGGGGGATTTTAGTGATTAGAGGGATTTCTGTCTGGAGTAATAAACTGAATTGGCACTGAATTGCCAAATTGCTCTTTCGGATTGCAAATCCGAAGCAGCAGAGTACAGAAGAAATCAGACCTCACAGTGTCTTACAGACCTATGAGTGTCTAACGATAACAATTAACAACTAACAATCAACAATCAACAACTAACAATCAACAATCAACCAGTTGATGGATTTTATACTTAGCGGCTTAATCTTCTCACCTTTGCTGGCGGCGCTTGTTGTGCTGCTTTTGCCTACCCGACTGCAACAGCCCATTAAGGTTGTGGCGCTGGCCGGTGCAATGGTGCAGATGGTACTGGCCATACTTTTATACTTCAGGTTCGATGGTGCAGCTTTTGCAAACGGACAGATGGGGTATCAGTTTGTAGAGAAACTGAACTGGATCGGTTTTTCGCTGGGTAGCCTGGGCCGTTTGCAGATAGATTATTTTGTAGGCGTAGATGGGATTAGTATTGGCCTTGTACTGCTAACGGGCATTATCGGTGTTATAGGGGTCATCTCATCCTGGACCATCACCAAAAACATCAAAGGCTACTTTCTGCTTTACCTGCTGCTCATAACAAGCGTAATGGGCTGTTTCCTGGCGCTGGATTTCTTCCTGTTCTACCTCTTTTTCGAGTTCATGCTCCTGCCAATGTACTTCCTAATCGGTATCTGGGGTGGTCCGAAGCGTGAGTACGCTGCAATCAAGTTCTTTATTTATACCCTGGTTGGCTCGCTATTCATACTTATCGTGATGATCGGGTTGTATACTTCGGTGATTGATCCTATGGCTACGGCAGTGCAGTTAAACCTATTGCAAAACGGTGTTGCCAGTCCGGATGCTATACTCCAGGTACAGCAAATGCTGCAGCAAAACGTGATCAGCGGCTCTGAGTTGGTGCGTACGTTCAGCATACCTGCCATGATGGAGCCTGCCAACTTTATACCGGGTAGTTTGCTGCACGTGCTTTCAGGAAGTATACTTTGGGATTTGCCGCTTCGCTTTATCGCCTTCCTGTTGCTGTTTGCCGGTTTTGCTATCAAGGTGCCGTCGGTGCCTGTACATACCTGGTTACCCGATGCCCACGTGGAGGCACCAACGCCAATATCGGTGTTGCTGGCAGCTATACTTTTGAAAGTGGGTGGCTATGGTTTGATCCGTATAGTTTACCCAATATTCCCGGACGCCGGTGCATACTTTTCTGTACTTGTTGGTGGTTTGGGCGTGCTCTCCATTATCTACGGTGCACTGTGTGCCCTGGCCATGAACGACCTGAAAAAACTGATCGCTTACTCGTCGGTGTCGCATATGGGTTTTGTGCTGCTGGGTTTAGCCTCGCTTACTGTAGAGGGGGTGAATGGTGCTGTTTACATGATGTTCAGTCATGGCATTATATCGGCTATGCTGTTCCTGGTGGTTGGGGTCATCTATGACCGTGCCCATGACAGAATGATTCTTAACTTCAGAGGTTTGGCTAACCGCATGCCGGCTTACACAACTTTTGTGGTGATAGCTTTCTTTGCCTCGCTTGGTTTGCCGGGTTTCTCAGGGTTTATTTCGGAGTTGATGGTGTTGCTGGGTGGCTTTAGCGCCCCGGATGTAACGGGTATGCTGCCGCGCTGGATGACGGTGGTGGCTGTTGTTGGTCTGCTGCTGAGTGCCGCTTATTACCTGTGGGCCTTGCAGCGCATGTTTTTCGGCAAATACTGGATATTCCCGGAGCTGCGCGAAAAAGTAATGATCTTCGATCTGACCAAACGTGAATACCTGATGCTGGTGCCGCTGGCTATACTTGCCGTGCTATTCGGTATCTTCCCGCACCTGCTGCTCGATAAAATGGGTGTTTCGGTTACCGGTTTTACGGAGCTGGTACTACAGAACGGGCAGGAGCAGTTAAACATGGTTTTATCATCGATTACCAAATAAGTGAACGAACAGGCAGCTTTTTTATCAGACAAGATCAACGCCATAGTTTCAGGTGCAGGTTCTTTACTGCCTGAGCTGCTGCTGGCCGGGTTTTTTCTGCTGCTGGTTACCCTAGATCTTTTCAAGTCTAAAACTATAAAGCAACTGCTGCCCTGGCTGGCGCTTACAGCTTTATTCGCTACCCTGATCATCCAGATCTTAGGCGGTTATACTTCCGGCGACGAGATTTTCCTGGATTTGCTGCTATCTGACGGGCTGGCTAGGTTTGGCGGTATACTTTTTAGTGCGGCAGGCATCTTTACCATACTTCTATCACTGCAGAACAAGCCGCTTGAGCACCTCGAAAAAGGCCGTGGCGAGTATTACGGGCTTATACTTATACTTGTGCTGGGCCTCAACCTGATGGCCAAGTCTGTTAACCTGCTCATGGTTTTCCTGGCTATCGAAACTGTTTCTATCGCTTCCTACATCCTCACAACCATACTTAAAGATAACAGCCGCTCTGTAGAGGCCGGCATTAAGTATATCTTGTATGGTTCGCTTTCGGCAGGGGTTATGGTATATGGCATGTCGTTTTTCTATGGCTTTACCGGCTCGCTTAACTATACATCCACTGGCTTCGGACTAGCCCTTTTACAGGCGGATGGCCTGCTGGTAGCTATAGCGGCCATACTTGTATTTGCCGGGTTCTTCTTTAAGATATCGGCTGCGCCGTTTCATTTCTGGGTGCCCGATGTGTACCGTGGTGCACCTATGCCTGTAGTTGCATTGTTTTCTACCGGCCCAAAAATGGCAGGTGTAATCGTTATACTTCGCTTTGTAACTCCTTTTGCCGATAGCCTTGCTTTTTCGGATGTGCAGCTGTTTTTGGGCATTGCGGCGCTGGCAACACTGGTTATTGGTAACCTGACTGCTTTGTGGCAGAAAACACCGCGCAGGCTCATGGCTTTTTCATCTATTTCGCATGCGGGTTTTCTGCTGGCGGCTTTGCTGGCGTTCGGTACTAATTATACTTCCGGTATACTTTTTTACCTGGCGGTGCTGCTGTTCATGAACTTTGGCATTTTTCTGTTTCTGCAGATCTCGGAAGATGAACTGGGCGTGGAGGACCTGGAACAATTCTCTGGGCTTGGCAAAGTATACCCGTACCTGGGCGTGATGGCGCTGCTATACTTGCTATCGCTTACAGGCCTGCCGCCATTGGCCGGTTTTATGGGCAAGCTGCTTATTTTTACCAATATCTGGGAGGCTTATACTTTAGGTAGCAACCCAATGCTGCTGGCGTTGCTGGTGGTAGGTATTCTGCTTACTGGTGTAGCCTTGTTTTATTATATAAAGATTCCGTACTACCTTTTCCTTAAAAGGAATTTAAGAGAAGAAAATTTAGTTACTTCACTGTCGAATAAACTATTATTAGCGTTGTTCGCTCTTCCGTTGCTGGTGCTGTTCTTTAAACCAGACCTGCTCCTCAACTGGATCGACCAACTGCTGGCACTATAAAAGCACCATGAGCGACTCTATTAAGCACGAATGCGGTATAGCCCTGATCAGGCTCCGAAAACCAATCGAGTATTACGTTGAGAAGTATGGCACCCCAATGTACGGCGTTAACAAGCTGTACCTGCTCATGCAAAAGCAGCACAACCGGGGGCAGGACGGTGCAGGTGTAGCCAGTATCAAGATCAACGCCCTTCCTGGTATAGATTACATCAATCGTTTTCGTTCTGTTAAAACCCGCGCCATCGACAGTATTTTTGGTAAGATTGGCAAGGAATTTAAAAAGCTGAAGGAAGATAACCCGGAGCAGGCAAACAATACGGAGTGGATCTGGGAAAACATGCCATTTTTAGGCGATGTTTACTTAGGCCATTTGCGTTACGGCACACACGGCCTTAACAGCGTAGACAACTGCCACCCAATGGTGCGTGAGAACAACTGGCGCAGCCGAAGTCTGGCAGTAGCCGGTAACTTTAACATGACCAACGTAGATGAGCAGTTTGCCAAACTGATCGAGTTGGGGCAGCATCCAAAACATAAAACCGACACAACTACTGTACTTGAGAAGATAGGACACTTTCTGGATGAAGAGAACCAGATGCTGTTCGACGAGTTCAAGAAAGGTGACTACACCAACAAGGAAATAACGAACCTGATCGAGAAGAACCTGAACCTGCAGCGTGTTTTAAAACGCGCCTGTAAGGATTTTGACGGTGGTTATGCCATGGCTGGTCTAACAGGTTACGGTGCATCTTTTGTTGTCCGTGACCCGAATGGTATTCGTCCGGCCTATTATTATGTGGATGACGAAGTGGTGGTGATCGCATCTGAAAAGCCTGCTATTAAAACGGCTTTCGATATTGATTACAATCAGATAAAGGAGATAACCCCGGGCCATGCCCTGATCGTTGATAAAGCCGGAAACCCTGAATTGAAGGAGATCATGCCGCAGGGCGAGAAATTGTCGTGCAGTTTTGAACGCATCTACTTCTCCAGGGGCAACGACCCTGAGATCTATAACGAACGTCTGAACATGGGCCGTTTGCTGTGTAATCAGATACTGGAGGCAATAGACTATAACCTAAAGGATACGGTTTTCTCTTATATTCCGAACACCGCCGAAACTTCGTGGCTTGGCATGATGAAGGGAATTGAAGATTACCTGCGCACGTATCGTAAAAATGCCATTCTAAACAACCAGCTTTCCGAAACCGAACTCGACGAGATATTACAGTACAAGCCGAGGGCGCACAAGCTGGTAATTAAAGATGCCAAACTACGGACGTTCATCACAGACAACAGCAGCCGCGACGATCTGGTTACGCACGTTTACGACACCACCTACGAGGTAATAAAGAAGAACATCGATACGCTGGTAGTGCTCGACGACTCTATCGTACGTGGTACCACTTTGGAGAAAAGCATTATCAAAATGCTGGACAAACTGGAGCCAAAGCGGATCATCATCGTGTCATGCGCACCTCAGATCCGCTACCCGGATTGCTATGGCATCGATATGTCCAGAGTAAAGGAATTTGTGGCTTTCAGGGCTATGCTGGCTTTGCTGGATGATCATGGTAAAAGCAACATGGTACAGGAAGTCTATCAGAAATGCGTAGAGGCGCAGGGTACACCGGCTTTCCAGGAGAAGAACTATGTTCAGGAGCTGTTCAATCAGTTTACTGCTGATGAAATATCTGCCAAAGTATCGCAAATAGTGAAAGCGCCAGGTATCAACGCCGAAGTTCAGGTTATCTACCAAACTATAGAAGACCTGCACCAGGCATGTCCGAACCATAAAGGTGACTGGTACTTTACCGGCAACTACCCAACTCCGGGCGGTACAGGTGTTGTAAATCGTGCCTTTATGAACTTTGTTGAGAACAAGGGAGGCAGAGCATACTAGTCTCTACGCTTAAATTTATACTTGCAGCACCTCCAGAGCCCATACTTTGGAGGTGCTGTTTTTATGTTGGTGTTACACTTATACTTTAAAGATACATGAGCAGCATACTAGAAATAATTTTCACGCTTATTCCGATCATCCTGTTTTTATACTTGTCGCTTACTATGCTGGGTGTGATAAAGTATAACAGCCAAACGTCTTTTTTAGAGAATGCCTCCACCACAACAAAAATTGCTGTTTACGGGGGCACGATTGCGTTTATTATAATGGCTGTAAAGGATTTGCTGTAGCAGAGACTAAGGCTGCGCTTCCTTTTCCATTGTGCGGTTATACTTCGTGGCTATCTCTGAAGGCTCTATGTCCTCTTCATGGTAATCGGAATAGGCTTTTGTAACCTCAGCTCCCAGCATTAAGATAACGGCAGAGTAAAATACCCATAGCAGCAACACTACCAGCGAACCAGCTGTCGCGTAAATGCCTGTTACTTTAATGTTATCAAGTATAAGATTGATGATTTCTTTGCCGATCAGGAAAAGAAATGAAGTGATCACGCCGCCGGCTAATGCGTTTTTCCAGCCTACCTTGGCATCGGGCAAAAATTTGTGTAAAGCAGTGAAGAAAGCCAGCATCATAGCAATATTAAATGTCGTGTTTATGGTGCGAAGGGCAGGGCTAAGGTGCTCCTCGAACAGCTCTCGCAGCTCATCAGTAAAAACATTCAGCAGCACATCCAGCAGAATACTTGATAAAAAGAAGAAGCCAAGGCTGGCCACCAGCACCAGTGTAATAACCCGGTGCTTTAACAACTTCAGGTAATTAACCCCTGTTTTTACCCGTACCTGCCACACCGAGTTCAGGGCTTTCTGGGTGATAAAGAAAATGATCGTAGCGCTTTTGATAACCACTGCCAGGCCCACTACAATACCCCAGAAACTTAAAGGCACCTCGCTGATATTACTCTGTACCTCATCTACTTGTTGAGCCGCTTCTTTTGTGATCAGAGACTCTATGTGTTGCACCACCGCTTGCCGCACCTCACTCTCCGGAAAAAAGATATTACCCAGAAAAGTAAGGAAGATGAGAATGGCAGGAAGTGAGAATATTGTAAAAAAGGCAATAGCCGCACTGTAGACGATAGGCTCGTCTTTCTGAAAGTTCTTTTTAGAGTCTTTCAGTATCTGCCAGCTTGCTTTCAGGAATCTCTTCAATCTTCTAATTAGCTTTCAATTTTATCCAATAACGCGCAGGTGTCTGAGATGTTCATACTTTAAAGTATAAACCAATTCATCTTGTTTATTCTTGTCAGGTAGGTTACTTGTTTATCTTTAATGGAACAAAGCTGCCAGAAATCGTAACAAGTAGGGTTATGTTTGGCATTAGTGATCTTCCTAAGTTCTTCCTGGCCTTTTTTCTGGTGCTGCCGGTAATTTCTTTGCTGCACGAAGCTGGCCATGTGTTTTTTGCCTGGCTGATGGGCGGAAAAAACATAAAAGTAACGGTAGGCACCGGAAGAGTGCTTTTTCGCGTGGGAATGTTGGAGGTAAGAAAGTACTACTTCTGGTATGGCTTGTGCTCTTTTGATAACCTGAAGCGAAATCAGCGCTTCGCTTATATCCTGATTTTTTCAGGAGGAGTGCTGTTTAATGCCATATCATCCGTTGCCGTGATGTATCTGGTAGAAGAAGAGGTGGTGGAGGCAGGAATACTAACCTACCAGTTTACATACTTTTCGATGTACTATATCTTTTTTGCCCTGTTGCCTATGACTTACCCGGATGGCAACTACAGCGATGGCAAAGTTATACTTGACCTGATCCGGGATAAGCACCAATTAAGAGATAATATTTACCGCATAGCATGGGATGAGGAGAAAGAGCAGTGGCAGGTGCTGGACCATAGTAAAGCTACTGTAGACATATTCAGCAGTGAGGAAGAAGCACTAGGCAAAGCGCATGAACTGGCGCAAAGTAACCGCCCAAGCCGCATAATTAACACGAAGAGTGGGGAAGAGGTTGAAGTACAAAACTATCCGCGGATACCGTTATAGGTTAAGGTAAGTAAATAGTTGGAAAAAATAATTAAGTGCATACCGCCAGTTTGAGCGCAGCGGTAAAGGTGGTTAAGTATGGCAGCAGTTTTTAACTGCTTTGTTCAGAGAAGCAAGGACGATAACCTTGACTATACTTTATACTTTGGCTACTGTAAATGAACCCACCCCTGCCCCTCCCAAGAGGGGAATTCTTCAAAAAGTATAAATCTCGCAAAGTGTATATCAAATAAAGTATAATTTCTGCTTGCGCAGAAAGCCTTTACAAACTGGCCTCATTGTAAACCACCAGCTACCGCTGCACTTAAATGGGCGGCATATATCCTGAGTATAATCCTTGGATAGGCTAGGAGTGGGCAATTAATCATTTGTTAGCTTAAATACCAACCTTTATACATCCAGCTTCTCAATGTTGCGTAGTTAGAAGCACCCCTAAACACTCCTGATTTTATGATAACAGCTATAGTTAGTTTTTTGGTGATGCTAAACCCCTTTGCGCTCTTCCTGTACCTGAAGCCTGTTATGAGCGACCTGCCTGATGAGGATTTCAGATCTGTTTTTATCAAAGCGAGCAGTATTTCCTTTGGTATCTACCTTGCTTTTTTGCTACTGGGCGATCTGGTGTTTCAAAAGGTGTTTCGCATCAATTTTGAATCGTTCAGGATATTCGGGGGAATTGTACTGTTCTCTTTCGCTTATATTTTTATAGTGCAGGGCAAAAAAGCCTTTATCCAGATAAAGGGAGATCTGCACGACCTGGCTTCTGAGATCGCACTGCCATTTATGGTGGGTGCCGGTACTATTTCGCTTACGGTACTGATGTCGGAGCAGCTGGTGTTGTGGCAAGGTATACTTTCGCTGGTCATCATCATGCTGGTGAATTTTGGTATTATAATGGGGCTTAAAAACTTACGGCGCGGCATGCGCTCCAGAAAAGTACAGGTTGCTTTCGACAAAAACATGGAGATCCTACTTCGCATCAATGGCTTCTTCCTGGGTGCTATCGGTATAGACATGGTGGTTACAGGCATCCGAAACCTCGTTAGGGCCGGCATAGTATAGCTTATGCCTTTGGCTTCTGTAAACCACCATATTTTATTTGATCACTTCTTCGGAATACACCAGCCATAGCGGCACATTGATATCGGTATTATACATTTCGGTAGGCACGCTTCCCAGGCTTAGCGATGGCAACGGGTTGTTACCTTTTAAGCCAAGCACCAGCAGGTCGTGGCGGCCTTTTTCGAGGTGCAGGCTGATGCGTTCTGCTATACTTTTGTTAGCGGCCCGTACCAAAGTATAAGGTATACCGGCAATTTCATTGTGTCGCTTTTGCAGATCAGCGAATTTTCCTTTTACAACTTCTTCGGCTTTTCTGACTGCTTTTTCTTCTGATATCAACGGAAAGAACTGAGAGGGCAAGCGGTACACATGCATGATCTCAAGTTGTAGGCCTAACTGGTCTGAGAGGTTCTTGCTAAGCCGAAGCGCATGTACCGAAGTATCAGAGAAATCTATCGGCACCAGCACTTTTTGTATGTTAAAGCTGGCTGTCTCGGGAAACACCAGCACACTACACGGAAGTATACGCAGCAGCTTGGTGCCCAATGAGCCGGTGCTTTTGGTGCTCATTTTCTTACCCAGTAGCGTTAGTTTAATGTTGTAGCGTTTTACCAGGTCGGCAAGTATAACTTCGGTGTTGGGTTCTTCGCTTACCAGTACCTCATAAGCTGTTTTATTGGCAAACTGCTCGTCTACAATGTCGTTTATGTTGCCTTCTACCTCCTGGGCCAGGTCCACGTCACCAAACATTTCGCGGAAATCATCGCCCAGTTCATACAGCTTAATGTTATGTACAAAGTATACTTTACCCACCTGCATGCGCTCGCAGATAGTCCTGGAGAAAGCAACTAGTTTTTCGTCTATATCGCTCAGGTCTAAGCAGACCATCATGGCATCTATCTTAATCATGGCGCGTCAGGTTTTGGGGGATTTATGGGATTAGACTTTTGAATGGTTTCCTGCTTCTGGGCGCGTTTTGCAAGCATTTCTGCTACCAGCTGTTGATACGCTTTGCGTTCCTGTGCCTTACCCAGCTTGGTTTCTTCTTGTGCCTCTTCGCTTAGGCCGCGGTAGAGGCTATAGCACATTAACAAAAGTATAATAGCAAAGGGCAAACCGGTAATGATAACAGCTGTCTGCAAGGCCTGCAGGCCACCGCCAAGTAACAGTACTGCCGCAATTGCCCCGCCAGCCAGCGCCCAGAAAACCCGTATGGCCACCGACGGATCGGGCTTGCCCCCAGAAGTAAGGCTGACCACAACCAATGAGCCGGAGTCGGAGGAGGTTACAAAGAAGCCGGCTACAAGTATAATTCCTATCACAGAAAGCGCTGTTGAGAATGGTAACTGTTCAAAGAACACAAACAAGGCCGTTGACATATCGGCTGCCACTGCCTCAGCAATAGTCAGGTCTCCGGCAAGGGTTTCGCGGAGGGCTGTGCTGCCAAAGGCCGTCATCCACAGAAAAGAGAGTAGGGAAGGAGCAATGAGCACGCCAAGTATAAATTCTTTGATAGTTCTTCCTTTGGATACCCGCGCAATAAAAATTCCTACAAATGGTGCCCATGAGATCCACCAGGCCCAGTAGAACACCGTCCAGCTGCCTTGCCAGTTCCTGTTTGAGTAGGCCTCGTTCCAGAAAGAGAGTTGCATAAAGTTGCCAATATAGGAGCCGGTATTCTGCACATAAGAGCCAAGTATAAAAACTGTTGGACCCAGTACCAACACGGCCAAAAGTATAAACAGGGCAATGCGGATGTTCCACTCACTCAGGATGCGCACGCCTTTGTCCACCCCGGTTACTACAGAAATGGTGGCGATGCCTGTGATAACGCCTATAAGTATGATCTGGGTGGTTACGTTATTTACAATGGCAGGGAATACATGATTTAAGCCAGATGCCACCTGCTGCACGCCTAAGCCTAATGAAGTAGCCAGACCAAACAGGGTAGCTATTACGGCAAGTATATCAATCACATGCCCTGCAATGCCATGAATGCGCTCTCCCAGAAAAGGGTAAAAAGCAGACCGCACGGTAAGGGGCAGCTGCCGGTTATAGGTAAAGTAAGCCAGTGACAGCGCCACCAGCGCATAAATTGCCCAGGCATGCAACCCCCAGTGCAGGAAAGTATAATTCATGGCCTGCCTGGCAGCAGCTGGTGTGCCCGGTTCGCCCAGAGGAGGGGTCTGGAAGTGGTTAACAGGCTCGGCAATGCTCCAGAAAAGCAAACCAATACCCATGCCGGCGCTGAACAGCATGGCAAACCAGGAAGAAGTACTGAACTCCGGCTTCGCATCTTTGCCGCCCAACCGTATTTTCCCAAAACGACTGAAAGCCATAAACAGGCAGTACACCACAAAGATGTTCACGCTAAGTATAAATAGCCAGCCCATATTTGCTGTAACCGCCGCCTGCGTGTCACCGAAGAACTCCTCCGCATCTTTCCGGAATATGAGCACTAGTGCTATACTGACTATCAGGAATACGATGGAAGACCAGAACACGGGACCATTTACATCCAGCCCGAAAGATTTTTTTGTATTAGTTTTTACTTTACTCATTCATCTGCATTATAATATCAGAAATAATAGCCCATGTTAATGTTAAAGCGCATATGCCACCTGGTATCGCCGGGTGTTCCGGTTGTAAAGGCGTTGGCCCACTCGGGGCCCAGCCAGGGGTGATTGTAGCCAAATGCAGCATCGGTATAGATGTACATGGGGCCAGCTGTGAAGAGTGCTCCAAGCACGTTCATGTGTGCATTTTCGTAGCCGCTTACGCGCTTATTATAGTAGCCGTAGTTGTTGTAAATATCTACTCCTTGCAGCAGACGGGTGTTTACTGGTATGTGGTAAGCTACTCCCAATGTATAGATCTCACCTTTATTAGCAACGTTATAATTGGCACCGTAGGCACCCATTTCTATAAAGTTAAGGTTGTTACCAGCTGCATACTTTGGGTCAAAGCGATAGAGCATTGCCTGCAATTTTACATTCCAGGGGCTGTGGTTGGTTTTGTACTCGTAGTGTATGGCCCCGGCGTGGCGGGTGCCGTTTCGTTCTGTGTCGAGGTTGTAAAGCAGACCGCCTTGCAACGAAAAACCCAGTTCATGGGCAAGGCTATCACCTAAGCGGCGCACCAGTTTAAAGTCCAGCTGGTTGTTTTCTTTGTTGCGGCCGGTTACGTCGTAAGAATAGCGGTTGGGGCTGGGCTCCTGGGAACTGAACACAAAATCCTCTGCGCTTTTGTAGTAAGCTGCCTGCCATTGCCACCTCCCAGAGTCGTGTATATACTTTATACCCATGTCGTGGTCATCCTCAAAACCTACATAATAGGTCATGTTAAAGAACCAGTTGTTGGAGTTGTATTGCTGAATGCCGAAGGGCACTTGGTGCAAGCCTACCTGTATCTGCGATTGGTCTGAGAAGTCGTATTGAAACCAGCCTTGCTTCAAAAAATGTCCACCAAAAGCTTCGGAATAAAAACGGTATTCTGCATTTAATTTGATGCCTTTGTATTCTGCCTCAGCATTGATGCGAAACAGATCGAAACCAAAGTCGCCGCCACGCTCCAACTGGTCTTCTTTCCAGGTGGATAGGTTATAATTGAATCGGACTGCCCCGCCAAGTTTAAGGTATGGTTTTTCTTCGGGCTTATCCTCTGGATACTGTGCCAGGCATACTGCGCTCCAAAGAATTAAAGGCAGAATTAAGAGTATACGGTGTTGTAAAATTGTTTTCAATGGCACACGTTGGTTAAAGTATAACATTGCACTTTACTAAAGACGGTGTGAGGTGGTAAAAGTTACTTTTTGATAAACAGACAGAATTTAGGGAGCACTCAGACATGTATGGTTTAGGATGCTCTACCATCCTGTGCACTATATCAGATAATTACTTTAGCCACTACTTTAACCTGATCTGCACGATAAAATTATACCCTTACTTAATAAGTGTAACGGGGGGATGATGTTAGTGGTTGATACTAGTTTAATTCTTATTTTTAATTGTATTTAAGCAATCTAATAAGTACCAGTTATTCTATATCATTAACAATCATTATATAAACTAAGTAAGCAATATGGAAACAATTACCAGGAACACCAAGGCGGAGATCATGAACGTCAACAAAAAATTTATGCAGGCTTTTGCTCAGGGTAATGCAGAAGGCGTAGCCAACCTGTACACAGATGAAGGCATGCTGCTACCTGCAGGTATGGATATCATCAAAGGTAAACAAGCTGTGCAAGACTTTTGGCAAGGTGCCATAGGAATGGGCATAAAAGAGGTTAAGCTGGAGACGATGGAAGTGCAGCCATGCGAAAACACAGCTATAGAAATGGGAAATTATACTTTGAGTGGAGCTGATGGTGCTATGGTTGATAAAGGTAAGTATATCGTAGTATGGCATAATCAGAACGGTAATTGGAAACTGGACAAAGATATCTGGAATACCAGCCTGAGCGCCACCTAAGTATAAAAGCTAAAAGTATAAAAGCCCTGTAAACACTTTGTTTACAGGGCTTTTATACTTTTAGCTGTACAGCAAATTTATATCATGGCAGCTGTATGCTATTTTCTAGACTGCGGCTTAGGCACCGGGAAACCGCGGTCACGCATCAGTGCATCTATCTTGGCATCGCGACCACGGAACTTACGGTAAGCATCAGCCGGATCCATAGAGTTGCGCGGTGCGAACAGGTATTTCACCAGTCTGGCTGCCACCTCTGCATCGTAGAAACCGCCTGGGGCCTCTGCAAAAGCCTCAGCAGCGTCAGACGTTAACACATCGGCCCACAGGTAACCGTAGTAACCGGTAGCATAACCCTCACCAGAGAATACGTGTCCGAAGTGCGGTGAACGGTGACGCATCACTATTTCCTTCGGCATACCTAGTTTTGTGAGGGTTTCCTTTTCAAACTTAGCAGGGTCCATGCCGTTCGGGTCAGCCAAGTGGAAGTGCATATCCATCAGGGCAGAACCTAAAAACTCAGTTGTTGCAAAGCCCTGGTTAAAGGTAGAAGCCTTCTCGATTTTGGCCACCAGTTCTTTCGGCATCGGTTCGCCTGTTTTGTAATGCTTCAAGAATTGGTTGATCACCTTGTCAGTAGACAGCCAACGCTCCAGCAACTGCGACTGGAACTCGGTGTAATCGCGCACGCCGCTGTTAAGGGTTGGGTACTTTACGTTAGAAGCCAGGAAGTGCAGCGCGTGGCCAAACTCATGGAAGAAGGTTTCCGCATCATCCCACGATACCAGCACTGGCTCACCCGGAGCAGGCTTCACAAAGTTAGAGTTGTTAGACGATAGCACTGTTTTCTTACCATCAAACGTAGTATGGGCACGGTAAGTAGTAGCCCATGCACCGGAACGCTTGCCCTGGCGTGCGAACGGATCCAAGTACCATAAACCGATGTGCTGGCCGGTAGTTTTGTCGGTTACTTCCCATACTTTCACATCCTCATGGAAAACAGGCACAGAACCCTCTGGTACCGGTGTGAATTTGAAGTTGAACAGTTCACCGGCTGTAAAGAAGATCGCATCCGTCAGGTTACCCAGCTCCAGGTACTGCTTCACCTCGTCAGAGTTCAGGTCATACTTCTCCTGACGTACTTTCTCGGCATAGTATCGGTAATCCCAGGGCTGAATAGTTATCTTGGTCTTACTGGTTTTATTGGCTACTTTCTGCATGTCGGCCACTTCTTCTTTGGCTCTGGCAATGGCAGCTGGCCATACGGCCATCATTAGGTCCATGGCTGCCTCAGGTGTTTTGGCCATACGGTCCTGCAGGCGCCACTGGGCATAATTGTCGTAGCCCATCAGTTGCACCCGCTCTTTGCGTAGCTTTAATATGTCAACAATATTCTGCTTGTTATCACTGGCATCGTTGTTATCGGCACGGGAGTAGTAGTTTTTCCATACTTTCTCACGCAGCGCACGCTCATCAGAATAGGTAAGGAACTGGTCCATGCTGGAGCGGGTGTTGGTAACGGCATACTGCCCTGGCTTACCGCGGTCTGCTGCGGCTTTGGCAGCTGCCTTTACAAACGACTCCGGTAGGCCGCCAAGTTGGTCTTTTGTAAAATATACCACATAATTCTCCTCATCTGCCAAAATGTTGTTAGAGAAGTTCGTGTAAAGCGACGAAAGCTCTTTGTTGATCTCGGCGTAACGCTGCTTTTTCTCAGGGCTCAGGTTGGCGCCTTCCATTTCAAAACCTTTGTACACCAGCTCTACCACGCGCTGCTGATCGGCAGGTAATGGGTTTTTCTGAGCGTTATCGTATACTGTTTTAATGCGTTGGAACAGCTTCTCGTTCTGTGATATCTTAGAGTTGAATTCAGAGATCTTTGGAGCCATTTCAGCTTGTACTTCTCTGAACGCAGGCGTAGACACGTTGCTGCCCCAAATACCGTAGTAAGTGAACACGCGGTTCAACTCCTTACCGGCTCTTTCCATTTCCTCGATGGTGTTTTCGAAAGTGGCTGGCTGCGGGCTGTTGGCAATCGCCTCTATTTCAGCCAGGTTCATGGCCATAGCCTTTTCCATAGCCGGCTTCAGGTCGGCCAGGTTCATTTTATCGAAGGCTGGAACACCTCCGTAAGGGCCGGTCCATTCTTTTAGCAGCGGGTTGGGTTCTTCCTGCTTTTGCGCTACGGTAGCCTGTGTTTCCTGTGCCTGCGGGGCTTGTACAGAAGAGGTACAACTCGCCAGTGCCAGCAGTACCAGTAATCCGGATTTCTTGCCGGCTATTATAATTGATTTCTGCATAAGTTGTTAGTTTGTGAATAGAGTTCCTGAGAACCCTGCTAGTATAAATTAGCACAAGATACGAAAAATCTTTGTTATTAGCCGGTTTTGGGCTCTCGCAGCATAGATCTGGCTTTGTTAAAAATCTGTTTATACTATCAGTATGTCTGGTGCTAAAATGAAAAAGTTAACCAAACCTGCTAGCTTTCAAGCTTGTAAGGAAAAATAGACTATATCTCAAATTTGAAACTTACGTAGAATATATTGTATCTGTAAAGTATAAGCCATGCATTCAACCGTTTTTAAGTTTGGAGAAGGAAGTCCCTTTATTAAAAGCGGACGTCCGGTAAAGCAGGAAATTAAAGATAGGTTACTATGGCAGGCAATGCGTGTAGCTAAAACCGGTAAAGATGTGTTTAAGTATGGCTTAATTATTTATACTCCAATTCCTGCCTACCTCAATGGTCCATTAACCCTGGAAATATACTGGGATTTTAAGAGTCCGGACGAGTTTCCTGTTAACTAATGGCCGATATCTTTCCTACTTCATAACAAAGCATGTATGGGGTAGCTGTTTTTCATTTTGCCTTCGTATACTAGTACATGAACCTCGAATTCTTTAACACCCATTCGCACGCAGGAAGACTAGAGATAATCTGGGCGCATGGCACTTTTTTAGCTCAGCGGGGCAGGAGAGGCTATCGTATTGCGCTTTACGATCTGGGTAATTTCTTTGCCGAGATCTGGTCTAACCCACACACAGATTACATTAGCATGGTGAGAGGCTATAAGAGCAAGAAAGCCCTGGAGCTTTACATAGCCGAGATCAGCCTGGAAAGGATGATGGAGTGGTAACCAGAATACGGCTGCTTCAGATAGCATAGCCAGCCACTTACTAATAACCTGTATCCTTTTCTTAAGTCAATAACAGATATTATCAACAAACATCAGCAACCAGGTTGTGTTTAATAGTTATCGCTATGTTTTCTGTATACTATGCGTATACTTACATTCAGATAGATAACATGATAAAACGAAATTAAATGGACGCTGAGAATCTGAGAAATAAGCACTCGATACAACACCTGTACAATGCCATCCTACCGGAACTGGCACAGCATATCAACCATAACATTATGCCTGTAACAGCTTTGTTTCATGATTTTGGGCTGGAGCGGGTAATCGACACCTGGACCAGAGACCCTGCAGCAGGCGACGATGAAGTTGTAAGTATAGAAAACGGTAATGTGCAGTTTATGGGGCTAAAGCTACGCATGGAAGGCTTTAAAAGAGCAGGTGCTGGCGCGTTCGACATGAACAAAGACCTATTGTTTAAACTGGAACGCAGCAGCTACACCGTAGGCCCGGATAAAAACACCAATTGGCTCGAAAAAGATTACACTCAACGCTGGGAAACATCCGAATATGAAATGGTGGCTGCTCAATGGGCCGAAGAACTGATTGATGCCATTACGCAACGCCTGGAAAGTATAACTGGTTGATAAAGTATGAAATCGCTGTCAATTACATCTTCAAACCTGCTATTCCCCCTGCTTATGGTGTTGTGGCTAAGCACCTGCACGTCGTGCCATGCCCAGAAAGAGAAAAATATCGATAAAGTATACGCTACCAAAGCACCAGGCCCGGGAGGTACGGGCAAAGTATACATGGGCCGCGAAATTGCAAGGGTTATCGGAACAGGTGGTGGAAACTGGCTCGAGCGAAGTACACGCCAGGAAGACGAGAACTCATTACTGGCTATTGATAACATGATGCTGAAACCTCAGAGTGTGGTAGCCGATATTGGAGCCGGTACTGGCTTTTATACTTTCAGGGTAGCAGAGCGGGTGCCGCAAGGCAAAGTATACGCTGTAGAATTACAGGATGCTTTTATTGCTACTTTAAAAGAACGCAAGCAAGAGTTGGGTTTAAATAATGTAGAGGTAGTAAAAGGAGGCACACAAAGTATAAATGTGCCCGATGCCACCCTGGACCTTGCTTTTATGGTGGATGTGTACCACGAACTGGAGTATCCGCAGGAAATGCTGCAAGCTATACATAAAGCCCTCAAGCCAGGTGGTAAACTAGTGTTGCTGGAGTACCGTGCCGAAGATCCAAAGGTTGCCATAAGAGAACTACACAAAATGAGTGCGGCCCAGGTTAAAAAAGAACTCGAAGCCAACGGCTTTAAACTACACAAACAGGTAGATGCCCTCCCGATTCAGCACTTCCTGATGTTTGAGAAAGAGGACCGGTGATTAAAGGGATTTTAAAAGATTTAAGAGATAATATGTAAGACTGGGTTTTTCTTACAAACAACTGTTCCTTAGGAACGCGTGGTCCTGTTATATTTGTCACATGAACTCCATTGACCTGAGCTCTTACTACCGCCTTTACGCCTTCTCCGATTACAGAAGTATGAAAGTAGCCTTGCCGTACATGCGGCGCGTCGTGCTGGCAAAAGGCCTTTCTGAAGTAGAGGAGGCAGATGTTAGAAGGTATGTACAGCGTGTTGAGGGGAGTGGGTATAAAAACTATCTGGAACCGCTAAACCATCTGTATGCACGGGTATCTGCCACCAGCTCTTTTATTACTGCTTTGCAACTGTTATATAAAAGCAATGGCTACTCTGCCCGATATATTGTGGTGGAAAGGCGATAAGTATTATGTCTATACCTTTGCCTGCTTACATACTTACTTGTCAGCTCTAAACTGTTCCGGTGTTAAGCCTGTGTGTTTTTTAAAGAACCGAAAGAAATAAGCGTTATCAGTATACCCTAGTTCTGCAGCTATTCGTGAGCTTGTTAAATCGGAGTGTACCAACAGCCTTTTGGCCTCGAGTAAAGTGCGAAACTGTATCAACTCTATCGTAGTTTTTCCCAGAGACCTTTTACAAATTTCGTTCAGATGTTTTGTGGTTACATGTAAGCAGTCAGCATAAAAGCGTACAGGCAAGTGTTCTTTGTGGTGCAGGTCAATCAGCCTTTCCAGATTTTGTAAGAGCGTGTGTTCATTGCCTTTAAATGCTGTGCTGCATTCTGTGTGCCTGCAAATTCTCGTCAGTTCTATAAGTAGTACATCCAGCAGCCTGCTGAGCATTACCTCTTTCATAAATCTTGAAGTATTATGCTCTTGCGCAATATTTTGCAGAACAGGCATAAGCAGCGCGTTTTCTTCAGGAGAGATGCTTAGAATGGGTCTGTGCAGCATGGTGTTAAAAAAAGGAAAACTATACAGCTTACGATCAGGATATGCTTTGGCGTAGAATTCCTGCGTAAAAAAGATTATGAAGCCATCAACATTATCTGAAAGTTGCCAACTGTGCACCTGCCCCGGAACCAGGAAAAACACAGTGTAAGGCTTTACCTCATATTCCGTGAAGTCAATAGTATGCTTACCACTGCCCTGTGTTATAAAAAGTATGATGTAGAAGTTGTGCTTATGAGGCCTTCTAATGAACAAGTGCTCCTGTAAGTGTGCAGAGAAGGAGCTATAATAGAAGTAATGCTCCTTTTGGTCCTGTGCATTATAGTCCTGAATCTGATAAATTGGTAGGTACTTCCTTTGTGTCATGCTATACTTATTAAGGCACAAGTTAGTTAACGCACAGGAAAAACACTCAGTAAAATTGGCTCAAATGTACAGTAAAAAGTCACTTTTGTCACGTAAGTAGATGTAAAGGCAGTGTACCTTTGTGTGTAGATAAATTTTGACAGAATGAGCCAAGGAAATTCACTCTTATACGGTATCGTATCAGCTAAATGCCCCAGGTGCAGAGAAGGAAACATGTTCCCGAAAGGCACACTGTATACGACCAGATTTGCGGATATGCACCCAAATTGCCCATGCTGCGGACAGACGTTAGAGCCCGAGCCAGGTTTTTACTACGGAGCCATGTACGTAAGCTTTGCCTTTAATGTAGGTATATTCCTGGTAGCACTGTTTATACTTTACCAGTTTGTAGATGAGGTTACTATGGCCATGATGATCGGGATTGTAGCTGTAAGCGTTGTAGGCCTTTTGCCCATCATATTCCGACTTTCCAGAGCAATGTGGATAAATATTTTTGTGAAGTATGAAGGCCCTTGCAATCAGATATCTAAGAAGTAACCGAAGTAGTTTTGCCATTTGATTTTATTGCCAGGCTAGTTTTATTGCCTTTTTAAAATCATACGTTTGTTCAGAACTTTAAATTAGGTCAACTGATAATTCTTAACAGCAGATAGCTGCGATCACTATTCATTCATGTGACATTATATTCTCTACATAAGATGTCATGCTATAAATAACCTTTAACATAAATAGTTGTGTATAATTAATATTAATTATTATCTTTATTTAATATTAGGCAACTGTGGTCACAAAGTGTATTTGTGTCTGCATTCTGCAGCATTTACAAATCGCCAACTTACCTTATTTGATGCCTGAAAAACCTCTGCAATTCATACAAGTAAACCCGAAAGATATTGCCTACATTATCGGGCTGCTTGCCACACAGCATCCAGTAAGCGAAGAGTTGCAGAATGAGTTTTACAAGCACGCCATTGCCATCCAGTTAGAGGAAGGGGAGCACCTGCTTTATCACGGGCAGTTGTGCCAATACATGTATTTTATCCGTGAGGGTGCGTTAATGGCTTATTCGTTGCACAATCATAAAAAGATTACAACGTATATTTCAGTTGAGAATGAGTTCGTTAGTTCTTTGTCAGGGCTCTATGGCGAAGAACCCTCCCGGGAAGCTATCATAGCAGTGGAACCAACGCTGGTTTTGGGAGTACACACCGATGTTCTGCAAGAATGGTATCAGCGCTTTTTCGATTTGAATTTTATCATCCGAAAAGTATACGAGAATTATTATCGCGATGCGCAGGAGCGTTCTCATATCGTGCGTGTAGGCAACGCACAGGAGCGGTATTTATACTTTGTGCAATCCAAGCCAGGCTATATTGATCGTCTCCCTTTGGAGAGCGTTGCCTCTTTTCTGGACATGAAACCGGAAACACTTTCCCGCATCAGAAAACAAGACCAGTTTTATTTGCAAGGCCAAGAGGCCGAAGACCTGCTGGAGCAAGTAGAGCAGTATATGTATGAAACCAAGTGTTTCAAAGAGAAAGCTCTTAAGGTGCAGGACCTTGCAGCAAGGCTTGATATTCCGGCCTATAAGCTTTCTATGGTAATAAATACTTATTTAAAGAAGAGTTTCAAGGACTTTATAATTGGAACTGCATATGCTATCCAATTCCTCTTTTTTGTTAGAGCAAGGTTCTCTGGTGCTACTTTGCCCTCATTATTTTGTAATGCTTTTTTAATGGCATCGGCTTGTCAACCCACTGGGCTTACCCGCACCTAATACTATTACGGAAGCCACAGAGAATACTCAAAACCAATCTCCGCTACAGTAACTGGCTTATACGCATTCGGTGTATGGTTTTAGCAATTGCAGGCATGCCTGAGAAGAGAGCTGTGTATGGAACTACAAGCGGGTGAATCTATAAGTTGATTAAATTCTACAAGATATTAGCTTAAATTAAATAAGTAATTAGTATAGAATCTGACACTAATTATAAATATTTCATAATTGTACTATTATGGAATATTTAGTGAAATATTAAAGTTATAGTGGTAAATATATTAATATTAATATATTGGTCTAAGGTTTTAATTTATACGGCTTAAAATATTTTAGCTCAACTGGTTGTAGGTTTGATAATTGCACTTAAATTTGTTAAAATATTTTAATTTTTTGTATATAGTAAAAATCTACACCCCTTCAACATTTTATGAAAATCCAATCTTTTACCTCTAAAACGGAGGGCAAAAGTATATGGTGTGTCCAATTGAGCTTACGTTCAAGATGGCTTGCTATATGCTTTGTGCTCTTTAGTTCTCTGTTAAGCTCCTATCAGGTAATGGCGCAACAGTATACTGCTAATTTTTCAACACCTCCTACTTTCTATGAAGGCTTTTGGGCAGGTGCAAAAACACACGCGACAGTAAATCTTGGTGGTGTAGATTATGATATTACAATAGGGCAAGTAACCAACTGGTCGCATTCCTCTTCCGGTGGTGAGTCCAACAGTGGATCTATCACCGCGATAGGCGGAGGGGACGTAAGTGTAACGCTGAAAAGAAAAGACAATCAACGATTTCAGTTTTACGGGGTTTGGTTAAAGTATACTAATTACTCAGGATATGCAAACAAAGATCTTCGTGTAACATACAGTGGCTCTACTGATCCACAGCAAACTTTTGGAGGCAATTCTACAGCTGTTCTCTCTAAAAATGTGAATGTTACATCAGTGTCACTCTACTTTGGAGGACTAGATAGGTTATATCTTGATAACTTAATTGTTGGTCCAGCGGTTGCTAGTTTACCCACACTTGTTACAAATAGCGTAAGTAACATAAACAGTACTTTCGCTACAGCTGGGGGTAACATTACTAGCGATGGTGGTGGTCCGATAACTGAGCGAGGTTTAGTATGGTCAACAGCCACAAATCCAACAACAGGCGACAACAAGCTAGCGATAGGTAGTGGTACAGGCTCATTTAGCGGCCAGATTACCAACCTCACAGCTAACACCACTTATTATGTGCGTGCCTATGCAATCAACTCAGCAGGGACTGCCTATGGAAGCCAAGTGTCATTTACTACCACCGATGCTTCTGGACCTTTTTCTTTAACTCCGACACTAGATACTTCTTTTGATAATACTGGATCATATCCAAATGAAAATACATGTTATGTAGGGTATGAGCCTTCTTGGGGGCAGATGACAGCCGCTCTTAAATTTGCTTTAACCCCAATATCTGGCACAGTAACTTCCGCTAAACTTCGATTATTTGTAAATTACAAAAGCGGTACAAATCCATTTATCAAAGTTTGGTCTTCAGCAAATGAATCATGGACAGCTTCTATTAGCTCTGCACCTGCTACAAATCAGGCCTTAGGTCAAGTTGATGCAACTGCTGTTAATAGTTGGATAGAGGTGGATGTTACAGATTACGTTAAAGCACAAGTTGCGGGAAGTAAAATTGCTTCATTGGTTGTAACTGGTAATACTTCCTCAAGCCCTGGAGAAGTATACTTTAATTCGATGGAAAGCACTACAAACCAGCCTCTATTAGTAGTGACTACTGGTGCAGCTCTTTCCTCAAACGCTGATCTATCAGGTATAACCCTTTCAACTGGTACATTAGCACCAACCTTTGCAACTGGCACAACTTCCTATACAGCAACAGTAGCTAATGGTGTATCTACTATTGATATCACGCCTGCCCTTGCAGATGTTAAAGCTGCAATCAAAGTAAATGGCAATTCAGTAGCAAGCGGTTCTGCTTCCAATGTTCCTTTGGTTGTTGGCAATAATGCAATTACAATTTTAGTGACCGCAGAAGACGGCACTACCAAGACCTATACGGTAAATGTAACTAGATTAAACCCTTCTGTTCCTGCCAGCGCCATCAGTTTCAATGGTTTTAACCAATACATTAATGTGCCTAACAACAGTGCTTTTGAGTATGGAACCGGAACAGTAGAGGTTTGGGTAAAGCCAGACTGGACGCCAGGTACTAAAGGTGCAAACCCATGCGTGTTGTCCATGAGAGCTGATGCAGGCGGAGCCACAAGGTATAGCCTACACATCAATGATAACTTAGGGGCTATCGGTATATACAACGGTTCTTATGCAACTTTACCTTACTCCTTTGCAAAAGGCCAATGGTATCATATTGCGGTTGTCATGAAGGCAACCGGGAATGAATACTTTGTCAACGGCGTGTCGATCGGCTCAACCAACAACCCGATCGCTACTGGTGTAACGGGGCTTAATTTTAAAGTGGGCGCCTCCGAAATCAGCGCGAGTTCCGCTTATACGAAGGAGTTCTTCCTGGGCGAGATGGATGATATCCGCGTGTGGAACACGATGCGCACGGCAAGCCAGATCGCCAGCAGTTACCAGAACGAATTAACCGTTCCCGCAACTGGCCTGGTGGCTTACTATAAAATTGATGCGGGTATTACCGCAGATGGCAATAAGTTCGCCAAAGCCGCGACGGATCACTCTGGCAACAACTATAACGGTACAGTTGTCAACTATTTCAATGATGCAGACTTGAAGGGTCTTGCTATTTCTGCAGGTACTCTTTCTCCAGCTTTTGCAACACTTACAACAGGCTATTCTGCCACAGTGCCTTCTACCGCATCTTCAATCAACGTTACTCCTACCACTTCTGACAGCAAAGCAACCGTAAACATAAACAGCGTTGCCGCAGCAAGTGGCTCAACCACTCCGGTAAACCTGGCGTTCGGAAGCAATGCCGTTAATGTGAAAGTAACGGCGCAGGATGGCACGATCAAGACTTACACTATAAATGTGACCAGGCAACTAAGCAGCAACGCGGATTTATCAAACTTAGCTGTTAGCGCTGGTGTGATTACCCCTGCGTTTGCAAGCGGTACAACTTCTTACAGTGTTTCACTCCCAAGTGGCACGACCTCTCTAAACCTAACTCCAACAGTTGCCGATGCAAATGCTACTGTAAAGGTGAATGGTACAGATGTGGCAAGTGGTAGTGCGCATAGCGTAACGCTTAATACTGGCAATAATGCCATTACAATAGCGATAACGGCACAAAATGGTACTACTAAATCTTATACACTTACTGCTAACGTAAACAATACCCCAAAACCTATTGCCGGCTACCTAAACGGGTTAAAATTTGATGGAGTAAACGACTATGTTGAAATTCCTTCTCAGACTTCCAATCAGTTTGATTCTAATACCGAGTTTACTGTTTCCATGTGGTACAAAGCCAACAGCATGGCTGCAGCAGGTCTCTTCAACAGGCCTTCAGGTGGCGGCGACATGCAACTTTGGTTTACAGCTGAGAATGGCAAATTTACTTTTGCCATTGATAAGCACGGCTGGGGATGGAGATGGTTAACTAGTACGGATGCTTATAAAGTTGGTGAGTGGGTACAAGTGTCTATAGTAAGGAGAAATGTTAGCGGGCAACGTAACATGGAGATTTACGCTAATGGCGTGCTCGTTGGGTCTGCAAGCCTTGCCTACACTTCCTCTGCATCAAGCGCCCCTATTCGTATCGGTACATTCATGAATGTAGATGGTGGCTTTGCCAATGGCCAGATAGATAACGTATCTCTCTGGAAAAAGGCCCTTACAGTTGAAGAGATAAAGACGTTAGGTACCTCAACACTGAATGGCAACGAAGCCAGCTTGGCAGGTTACTGGCGTTTTGATGAAACTACAGGTACTATTGCCTACGATGCAACTGCAAACGCAAATCATGGTACGCTTATAAACATGGACCTGGCAGCAGCCAGAGTTGCATCAACTGCTGGCGATATAACGACTAATGAAGATGTGGTCTTTACAGGTAAACTTGCAGGCAGCGACGAAAGCGGTAACACGCTTACTTATAGTGTAGTTACGGCTCCGGCAAAAGGCGCACTTGTTATAACAGATGTTGCTACGGGTGCCTTTACTTACACACCTGCAGCCAACATACACGGCTCCGATGTATTTACATACAAGGTAAATAATGGATCATTGGATTCAGATGCAGCGACAGTTAACGTAAATATTGTTTCTGTTAATGATGCTCCAGTTGCTGTGGCTAAAACAGTTACGGCAACCGTAGACGCCAACTGCCAGGCTGTAGTTGATGCTTCGGCATTCGACAATGGCTCAAGTGATGTGGATGGTGATGAACTGACGTACAGCATTTCTCCTGCAGGTCCGTTTACCGTTGGTACTACCAATGTTACTTTAACAGTTTCGGATGGTAAAGGCGGTACTAGTACTGCTGCAACAACTATAACTGTTGTAGATAACATCAAGCCAAGATTTGGTAATATGGTTGGAAATCCTGTTGCCTCTAATACCAGTTCACAACCTGGTGTTTTTATGAAAAAAGCAGATGTGTGGCATGGTCCTTCTCCTTATGATCATCATCAGGTAGCTGCTGCTGATTTCGATGGAGATGGTGATCTTGACCTTGCTTATACCACTAACAATTCACCTGCTATTTATTTGAACGATGGCAAAGGGGTAATGACTGCCGGATTTTCAATATCTAATTTTAGACCCGGTTCAGTAGTTACTGGTGATTTGAATGGTGACGGTAAACCTGATATCATATATGGAGCATCAGCTAGTGGAACTCCAAGCTCAAGGGTATATATGAACAATGGTGACGGTACTTTTACTATTACTCAATCTAATGTTGGAGGAGTAGACAGGGTTACCGATGTAGCTCTTGCAGACCTTGATGGTGACGGTGATCTTGATGTATTCTTCGTAGGATCAGGTTACAGTAACAGAAACCATCGTGTTTATTTCAATGATGGAAATGGAAATCTTTCACCTTCATCACAATTGTTTAATACAAATGATTGGGGTGCTAGAGTTGTTCTACGTGATTTTAACGGAGACGGAACGATTGATGCTTTTGTTACAGCAGATTGGCCAGAAAATTCTTCCAGGTTATGGATTAACAACGGATCAGGTCAGTTTTCTGCTTCCGGGCCTTCTTTTGTGAATGGTTATGGAATTGATGCTGCCGATTTTGATAAAGATGGTGATATGGATATTATTTATGCAACCTCCAATACCACTTTTGCCTTCCTTATTAATAACGGAACAGGAAGCTTTACTCAATCCACTCAGGTGTTTTCAAACCCAGAAGGGCACAAGCCTATGGATGTAAAATTTGCCGATATTGACAATGATAATGATGCAGACATTATCGTAGGGTATTCTGCTTCACCAAGAATTTATTTAAATGATGGATCTGGTCAGTATTCGTTGGGCAATACAATTCCTATCCAATATAGTGCGGTTTTGAAACATATGATCTTTGTTGATATGGATGGTGACCAGGATCTGGATTTTGTAGATGCTATGGCAGGTGCTTTCAATGAAGTTGTATTTAACCAGCTTACTCATCCTGTAACAGGTGGCTGTAGCGACATTGTAGTAAATAATACACCAGGGCAATGTGGGGCCGTTGTTACTTTTACGAATGCATTTTCAGATAATTGTCCAGGAGCAACAGTAGCTTACTCTCATGCCTCAGGTTCATTTTTTCCAATTGGTGTAACAACAGTAACCGGAGAGGTAACTGATGCTGCTGGAAATAAAACAACCTGTTCATTTACTGTAACGGTAGCAGATACAGAAAAGCCAATAGTTAAAACAAAAGCTATTACTGTTGAACTGGATGCAACTGGTGCAGCTACAATTACGCCAGCAATGGTTAATAATGGCTCAACAGATAATTGCTCGATAGCTTCTGATGGTTACAGCTTAGACAAAACAAGCTTTAGCTGTGCTGATCTTGGCGATAAGACCGTTTCACTAACTGTAACAGACGTGAATGGCAACACCGCTATGGCTACAGTAATTGTTACTGTAGTAGACAATGTTAAACCTACAGCAGTTGCCAAAAACATTACTGTTTACTTAGATGGGAACGGCGCTGCAACTATCACGGCAGCACAGGTAAACAATGGCAGCACTGATGCCTGCGGTATCGCCTCTGTTGCTATAGACAAAACAATCTTCTCTTGTGTAGACCTTGGCGCTAACACTGTTACCTTAACCGTAACAGACAACAATGGCAACACTGCTACCGCCACGGCTACCGTCACAGTAGAGGACAACATTGCCCCTGTCGCTAAGGCACAGAATATAACTGTGCAGTTGAATGCCAACGGTACAGCTACGATAGCTGCTGCTGATATCGACAATGGCTCGACTGATAACTGTGGTATAGCTTCTCTTGCACTGTCAAAAACTACTTTTGGATGCGCTGAAGTAGGTGCCAACACAGTGACGCTGACTGTAACCGACAACAGCGGCAACACACATACAGCCACTGCTACAGTTACAGTAGAGGACAACATTCCACCGGTAGCTATGGCACAGAATATTACAGTTCAGCTAGATGCTTCTGGTAATGCAACTGTTATGGCTGAGCAAATAAACAACGGCTCCGGTGACAACTGCGGTGTTGCTTCTTTTGCGCTGTCAAAGACTACTTTTGATTGTTCAAATGTAGGGGACAACACTGTTACCTTAACCGTAACGGATAAGAGTGGCAACACGCATTCTGCAACAGCCATTGTAACTGTAGAAGATAAGGTTGCTCCAACCGTAGTTACAAAAAACATCACCGTTCAGCTGGACGCAATCGGAAAGGCAACCATCACGCCTGACATGATCAACAACGGTTCGACTGATAACTGCGCCATAGCAAGTATAACACTGGATAAAACAGAGTTCACTTGTATTAATTCTGCTGCCAACACAGTTACTTTAACAGTTACTGATGTTAATGGCAACAGGTCTTCGGCAACGGCAATTGTTACTGTAGTAGACAATATAGCACCGGTAGCTAAAGCCAAAAACATTACGGTGCAAATAAATGCAAGCGGTAACGCAACCATTGCTGCGTCTGATGTAGACAACGGCTCTGGCGATAATTGCGGGGTAGCAAGTATAACGCTTGACAAGTCTTCTTTTGACTGCTCCAACACAGGTGCCAACACGGTGATGCTGACAGTGACAGACAACAGCGGCAACACGCATACCGCCACGACCATAGTTACAGTAGAAGACAAGATCGCGCCTTCAATCACGGCCCCTGCCAATGTAGTGGTAGATGTGGACCCGGGCAAGAACACAGCATCTAATGTAGCTTTGGGTACGCCTGTAACGGCAGACAACTGCTCGGTAGCTTCTGTAACCAACGATGCTCCGGCTGTATTCCCGACAGGTGTAACCACTGTAACCTGGACTGTAACGGATGCTTCCGGAAATACAAGTACCACAACACAGACAGTAACAGTAAGACGTGATGTTGTATCAGTTGCTACACCGGCCACCATCAATGTTCCGATCAGAACTGCGTATGCTGCTGTTCCGCTTCCGGCTACTGTAACGGTAACCTACTCTGATGGTAAAACTGAGGTGATTGGAGTAACATGGACACAGGGTACTTACAATGGCACTGTTGCCGGTAACTACGTATTAAACGGCCAGCTTGCATTAACTGCAGGTACCACAAACACAGGTGGTAAAGTCGCTAAGATCACAGTTGTGGTAGAGCCGAACAAAGTGCCTACAGCCCTTGCCTTTAGTGCGACTACCTTTAAGCCGGATGCGAAAGCTGACGACGTGATCGGTACACTCACAACCACAGATCCTGATGATACACAGTTTGTGTACACACTGGTAGCTGGCACAGGTGATGCAGACAATAGCCTGTTTGAGATCAGAGGTGACAAAGTATATCTGAAATCCAACAACGGCCTGTCTGGTCAGACACAGTTCACCTTCAGGGTAAGAAGCACAGATCCTTATCAGAATACAATCGAAAAAGCCTTCACATTAAGCAAAGGCAATTACGGTGTGGCAGAGGATAAACTGAAGATCGTAAACGCCTTCTCTCCGAACAACGACGGCATCAACGACAACTGGTTTATACCTGAGCTTCGCTTCTACAATAGCGTGGAGGTTGAGGTGTTCGACAGATCCGGCGTGAGACTGTTCCACACAACTGACCCTGAGAAAGGATGGGACGGACGCGGCCTGAATGGACAGGTTTTGAAAGGCGCTTTCTTCTACATTGTGCAGGTAAAAGACATCAACCTGGTGAAAAAAGGTGTTGTTACAATTATTAGTAAGTAATTATCATGAAGAAGATAGTATTAACCATAGCACTTGTTGCATCTGTTCTGGGCCTGCAGGCCCAGAACAGAAAACATGTGGCCAACTTCTCGCTGTTTCAGCAGTATTTTAATCCCGCGCTGACAGGTTACGAAGGCTCCATGGTCAAATCGTTTTACCGTAACCAATGGACAGGGTTTGAGGATGCCCCTAAAACCATTTTTGCCTCCGCAGAACTGGACCTGGCAGACCTGAGCTCCTGGAAAAAAGAGGACCTTTTAAAGACCCACGCGACAGATAGCTACAGCAGGCAGGCCGGCGCAAAGCATGCATTCGGACTTGCAGTGCTCAACGACCGATTCGGGCCTTTTACTGAAACCCAGGTGCACCTGAGCTATGGCTCCCGCGTTCGCCTTTCAGAGAAGCTAAGCCTGCGCTGGGGCGGCGCTCTTGCTTACAGTGCCCAGCAATTGGACGGCAATAAGCTGACCCTCGACCAGGAGAATGACCCTGAGTTTGCCGGTATGATTGGCAGCACAGGCAAGGTTAACCGCATAGACCTGAATATGGGCCTGATGCTTACCGGTGAGAACTTCTACCTGGGTTACGCCATGCAGGATATTACAAAAGGCAAGCTGATGACTTCCGGGGATGATTACCTGCAGAACAATGTACCCCAGCACCATGTGGTGCAGGCAGGTCTCCGTGCCCCGGTTACGGAGCAAGTAGGTGTCGTAGTTAACTCCATGTACCGCTACGACGATAAACTGGAGGAAACACTGGAAGGTCAGGTAAAGGCCGTGTATCAGAATATGTTCTGGTTGGGTGCAGGTTATCGCAAGGACCTTGCCTATGGTCTGAACGCCGGCGTACGCACAGGGCAGTTCAAGATCGGCTACGTGTACGAGATGCCTGTGAGCAATGCTAGTCATATGAGCAGAGGCACCAACGAGATCATGCTCACCTATAACCTGATTCCGGTAAAGTATCCGAAGTATGGCAAGAAAGTAACCATGTGGTAACCTGAAGAAAAGAAAGATGAAGAAAATAGTTTACACGATCGCATTTTTGCTGGCAACCGGAACTTGCGTTCAGGCCCAGACACAGGTGAAGCAGTCTAAGGAAGAACTGGCGGACTTTATGCTCCTGGAGAATAACCTGCTGGTATTTACCGTGAAGGAGGCTAAGGGCCAATATATCTATTCTGAGCAGCGTGGCGAAAGCGCAAGTACCAGGAAGGAAACTGCGCTTAATGCCGGGGTTATCAATACAGTGGTTGGCCGCAACAGAGATAACAACGAGTTGTTTGTATATCAGAAGAATGGCCGTAACGAGGAGGTGATTTCCTTTTATACTTTAAAAGACGGCAGCTTTGAGAAGACTGGTGAGCGGCCTATGCCTAAACTGCGAAACCACTCCCATACCCTGGGTATGTTCCTTTCAGAGGATAAACAGACGCTGATACTTTCGGCAGAGCTTGGCAGGAGTCGCGGCTACGACGACTTGTACCTGAGCAAGTGGGAGAATGACCGTTGGACCAGTCCTAAACATTTAGGAAAGAATGTGAACACACAACAGCCTGAATTTGCCCCGTTTGTTGCCAATGACTCTTTGTACTTTACACGCAAAGATGCAGAGACTGCCTATATTTACGGTGTTCCTTTTAACCAGGGACAGCCTGAAGCAAATCCTGTAAGGTTGAGCACGGCAATTAATATGGCCAATACCTACAACGCTTACTACAGAAAGCAGGAAGACATTCAGACATGGATTTCGGCATCAACAGACAAGGCATTTTATTATGCTTACGTGCTTGAGAAGCCCGTAGTTGAGGTAATTGAGGAAGTGGAAATAGATGAAGCTGTTGTCGTGGAGGAGGTGCCTGTGCCGGAGCTTGTTGTGAAGAAAAAAGCAGATGAGCCTGCGCTTGTGCTATTAAATGGGTTTAACTCAGTACGTCTGGGCCTGGAGGGTATTTCCGCTCTTGCAAGGTTCCTGAGAGATCAGCCAGAGGGTACAGCTCTTGTAATTAAGGGTTACTCAGATGGCTACGGTCCTGCAGAGGCTAAGGACTACGTGAGCCGCAATCGCGCTGTGAGCGTGAAGCAGTATATCGACAGGTACTTCGCTGGCAAAAAGTTTGTTATAACGCTTGAAAACGAAGTGAAAGTTGAGAAAGGCAAACTACACCGCAAGACAGAAGTATACTTAATGCAATAGCGTTAGATTTGCACCAGATAAAACAGGCCGCTCTAAATGAGTGGCCTGTTTTGTTTTAAGGCCCTGCTACTATTTACTTTTGCCTCGATGTCGATGCCACCTATCAAGCAATGCGAATTTGAAATAGAAAAGCTTTGCATATTTTCTGATATAGGTTTTAACCTGCTGATTTAAGCGAATTTGAGCTGTACAAGACAACGAAAAATACCCATTTTGGGGTATTGCAATAAAAACCAGCAAAAGTTATATTTGTTCATAAAGCCATGTATAACTCTAACCCAACGCTTATTATAAAAATCTACTAACTACGTTTTCCCAGTTCTCTATCTGTAAGGAGTTCGAGGCTGTTATCTACACGCCTTATTTACAGACTATATCTACATTAATACATCTAAACCTGCAGTTTTTGCTGTATGAATGCGCTTTGGTATATAATCAGGCGCTAGGCTATGAATTAGTCCATCGTTCACCCTTAACATTCTAAAATGAAAAAACTTTACCTGTTTTTTTTCGCACTCCTGGCAGCATATACTTTGCAGGCGCAGGACATTATCACCAAAACCGACAAAACCGAGATAAAAGCCTTGGTTACCGAGATCTCGGACGAAACAATCAAATACAAGCTATTTGATTTTCAGGGAGGACCGGTTTATAACCTGAAGCGCGCCGAAGTATACAAAATTGTGTACTCAAACGGCAGAGAGGAAAAGTTTAATGCCACAGAACCCGTTCCCACATACACAGGGTCACCTGCTACTGTAAACACAGAATCAAAGGTAGGTAGTCTACTGGGCAAGCTGGCAGAGCCGCCTGTTCCTGCGGCACAGACCACGACAGGGAATTTAGGGCGCACGTTTATCGGGGTGGTCTACTCCCGGCACCTGACATTCTCTACAGATAGCTATGATTTTGAGACAAAGCCGATCTTTGGCTTTAATGTACTGCTGGAGAAATATTTTGAGCCGAAGCAAGGCAGTGTTAAAGCGCCTTCGAAAGGTTACGGTTTAGCTTCGACAAACTATTTTGGATACTCCGAAACTATAGGCGATGACATCTATACAGGTTCGCGGCATTACTTTACCGGTTACCTGTTTAAGGAAATACCTGTGAAAAACATTGCGACGCTGGGTGGCCTGGCTGGTGGTGGTATGTCTTATACCCGCGGCAAAGCCGACGAGAACAACGAAGTAAACCCAGGGGAATCTGCGGGTGTGTTTGGTGGAGGCGCTCATCTTGGCCTGTTCGCACAGCGAGCCCTAACGACAGGTGCATCGGGCAAGCCATCTTTCCTGGTACGTCTCGGTTACGACATATTTTTCATGTCAAACGGAAACAGTACGTTGGGCGCAAATATATCTATCAGCTTTTAAATTATCCTGAACATGAAGAACAGATCAATCTTATACCTGCTTATAGCTCTTCTCACGTTTACTTTTTCTGGCTGTGCCAGCGATGCAGAAGAGGAATTTATGTTGATTGCCGATAAAATTAAGAATGGTGACGGAGGCTCAGGCGGCAGTAGTTCCTGCCCGGTAGGAAGATGGAAAACCTCTACCTGTAATGGTACCGCCAGCCTGATCTACAATTTTGGCAGCAACGGCGAAGGTTTTGCTGAAAACCCAGACTGCAACGGTATATGCACGCCGCTCAGGTTTCACTTTAAGTATACGGTAAGCGGTAACACGATCTCTTACTCTTATACCCGCACCGACGATGTGATTTGCTCCGGTAAAAACCAGGGACGCCCCAATGTACCAACCGGCAGCTACTCCATTACCTTCACCTGCCAGAATGGTGGGGCAGAGCTTGTGACTGAGGTTTCTACGAATGGGGTAAGACGCACAACAGTTTTTACAAGAGGTTAAGGCAAAAAATTAATTTAAACAGGAGGCGGTTATTTGCTGCCTCCTGTTTTTTTATTTTAGGAAAACTAAAGGGCCTGTATCCCTAAGTATACTTTGGTGATTTTGATGCGGGCAGTAGAGGGCAGTAAAGTATAAAATTAATGCGCTACCTTTTCAGTTGACCCCTTAAATAAACTGCGGACCAGGGACACCAGTTTTGCAATAACAGCTCCCAATAGCACACCCCCTAAAGCAAGTATAACTACTTTAGCCAGCCAGGCAAGTGCAGGAATTCCTGACAGGGCATGTTCTAAATTCTCCAGCGGATGGTGCAGAAACGGCAAACCATGTGCAATTATCTCGGCACCTACCCACAGCATGGCCGCAGTACCCACATAGCCAAGTATGGTTAAGAACGATGGCATGGACTTAACGATGCTGCGCCCGATCTTTTGGGTAGTTGGGTGGTATTTGTCCTGCGCCATGTGCAGCCCAATGTCGTCTGCTTTCACGATCAAGGCAACAAACCCGTAAACAGCAATGGTGATAAAAATGGCCACACTTAACAGCACCGCAATCTGGTTTATCAATGGGCTGTTGGCTACAGTAGCATAAGCAATAGCCATGATCTCAGCGGAAAGTATAAAATCTGTACGCACGGCGCTGCCCACCCGCTCTTTTTCCAACTCCTGCGGCGTGATCACTACCATGTCTTCTGTTGGCTCCGCAGTTGGTTTGTGGGTTTTACTGAACATGGAGTGTACTTTTTCATACCCCTCAAAGCATAAAAAGGCCCCACCCACCATCAGCAGATATGGTATAATTGCTGGTGCAAAATACCCAAGCAGCAAGGCTGCTGGTCCTAAAAAGATAGCTTTGTTAATCAGCGACTTTTTAGCGATCTGAAAGATGATGGAGAGCTCGCGCTTGGGATCGAGGCCCACCACATACTTTGGGGTTACGGCTGTATCGTCGATCACAATACCTGATACTTTACCTGTTGTTTTCGCCACCTGCGTTGGAACATCATCGAGACTAGCCGCACTAACTTTAACCAGTGCTGATACGTCATCTAAGAGTGCGAGAAGACCTGTCGCCATTATTTATATTTTAGTTTATAGTATAATTGAGTTTGTGCTGCTTGCCCTATACGGATTAACTGTAAAGGCAGTCTTTTTCAGGCTCCTAATTTAAAGGAAAGAAACGGCATGGCAATTAGAGTTGGTTGTTAGGTTAGAGTATTTAGATGGAAGAAAATCTCTGGTATTTAGTTAAAACAAGTATGAGTTTTAGAAATATTTTGATGATTGAGTTTAATGGATTTGATAACACTGATCATCGTTAATATTTCAAAGCAATTCCTAAAAATCTATTCTCATAAGATTTAAACTTTCTATTTAGTTAGGGAGTGTCCCTACTAGAGATACTGCAATTTAAAGGTGTTGAATAACTTACAGCCTAAAAAAAGTTGCAGGTATTTTTGATTGGAGCAGGCTTATATGTTTTAAAAGTAGTCCATAAATTAAATAAAGCATCCTTACATAAAGACATTTTATATATACTATATTTAATGTTATAATATTTAGTATTATTTTCACCACCCAACGCGGGTTTTCCCGCACCTAACCATTTAAACTATATATGAACAAACTTTACAGACTACTTTTGCTATGCCTGCTGCTGGCTAGCGTTGGGGCTCAGGCGCAGGCGCCCGACTTCATGTGGGCCAAACAATCCGTTGGTACAACCAGGTCTAGTATAGAACATGGTAGATCAGTTGCTCGAGATGCAACTGGTAACACGTATACTACCGGTTCTTTCGGTAATTATATCAGCTTCGGAAGTACAATGCTTACCAGTAGTGGAACATCGGATGTAAGCAGTGGTAGTACTGATATATTTATAGTTAAGCATGACGCCTCCGGAAACACGATTTGGGCGCAGAGAGCTGGAGGGACTTCATTTGACTATGGCTATGGTATTGCGTTAGATGCCTCCGGAAACGCATATGTGACGGGCTCTTTCCAGGGTACAGCTTCTTTCGGAAATATCACTCTCACGAGCAGCGGCAACAATGATATATTTGTAGCCAAATACGATGCCTCCGGTAATGTGCTCTGGGCGCAGAAGGCCGGGGGGAGCTCCTCAGACAATGGCTATGGTATTGCGGTAGATGGCTCCGGAAACGCATACGTGACGGGCTCTTTACAAGGTGCTGCCTCCTTCGGCCATATCTCTCTCACGAGCAGGGGTTACAATGATGCTTTTGTCGCTAAATATGATGCTTCCGGAAATGTGCTCTGGGCACAGAGGTACGGTGACTCGGTTGAGGATTATGGCTATGGTATTTCGGTAGATGCCTCAGGAAATGCCTACGTGACGGGCTGGCTCTTTCATGGGTACAGCTTCTTTTGGAAATATCACTCTTAAAAGCAGTAGCAGTGATGTTTTTATCGCAAAATTCGATGCCTCCGGAAATGTACTCTGGGCACAGAAGGCCGGAGGAGACTTTCACGATAATGGCCGCGGTATTGCAGTGGATGCATCGGGTAATGTCTATGTGACAGGCGCATTTTATGGTATAGCTACCTTTGGCCATATCACCCTGACCAACAGCAGTAACAGTGATGTTTTCATCGCCAAATACGATGCTTCCGGAAATGCACTGTGGGCGCAGCGAGCTGGAGGGAACTCCAATGATTATGGTTATAGTCTCGCGTTGGATGCCTCGGGTAATGCTTACGTGACAGGTCGTTTTCAAGGTACGGCCTCATTCGGAAACACCATGCTATTTAGCAGCGGCATTTATGATGTATTCATTGCCAAATACGATGCTTCCGGAAATGTGCTCTGGGCACAGAGAGCCGGAGGAGAAGACAATGATTATGGTTATGGCGTAGTAGCGGACATATCTGGAAATGCTATTGTGACAGGTTCTTTTGGAGGTATTGCCGTTTTTGGAAGCACTACATTAATCAGCAAAGACAATGAGGATGCCTTTCTTGTAAAATTTAATGCCAATGATGATGTAGACTGGGCGCTGAGAGCCGGGCAACCTGCTAAAGATTATGGGCGAGGTATTGCTGTAGATGATGTAGGGAATACGTATGTGACAGGTTACTATCAAGGTTATATTACCTTCGGAAATACAACGCTTAAATGCAAAAATGATATGGATGCCTTCCTTGTTAAGTATAGCCCTTCTGGTACTGTACTGTGGGCTCGTAATGCAGGGGGAACAGGTAAAAGTTATGGATTTGCTGCCGCCCACGGCGTGGCAGTGGATGACTCGGGCAATGCTTATATAATTGGGAAATTTGGTGGGACTGCTACTTTTGAAACTTTTACCCTCACCAGTAACAGCTTGAGCGATGATATATTCATTGCCAAATACGATGCTTCCGGAAATGCGCTCTGGGCACAGAAGGCCGGAGGAGCATATAATGACTCTGGTTCGGACATTGCTGTAGATGCATCTGGCAACGCTTATATAACCGGTAGTCAGGCAATTAACCAAAGTGGTAATTTAGATTTTTTCATATCCAAGTATAATGCATCAGGTAATGTAGTGTGGGCGCAGAAAGTGGGGGGAACCTCTTCTGACTCTGGCTCTGGCATTGCTGTGGATGCATTAGGTAACGCCTATTTGACAGGGAGGTTTGATGGTATGGTCACCATCGGCAATACATCACCCCTTACAAGTAGGGGTAACGGTGACGTTTTCATCGCCAAGTATGACGCCGCTGGAAATGTGCTCTGGGCACAGAAAGCTGGGGGAACCGAAGCCGATTATGGCTACGGCATTGCCGTAGACGGCTCTGGAAATGCCTATGTGACTGGCTCATTCAAGAGCACAGGTTTCTTTGGCGCAACCTCGCTTTCAAGCAACGGCGGAGAAGACGTTTTCATCGCCAAGTATGACGCCGCTGGAAATGTGCTCTGGGTGCAGGCAGTTGGAGAAAGAGGGAACGATTATGGGCGCGGTATTGCCCTAAATGATTTTAATAATGCTTTCGTAACAGGAGCTATTAGTGGATCAGTTACCTTTGGGAGCGATAAGCTTAGATCCGATGGAGTTGAAATGTTCGTGGCCAAACTCCATAACCAGCCTAATCTTACAGGCCTTGCCGACAGACCACTCTCCAAGAGCCTGATGGTTTATCCGAACCCGGCCAGTAGTAGCCTGCGGGTATCCCTCTCTGCCTCAGCGGGCGCAGTCCAAGAGCTTAGGCTACTGGACGTAAAGGGCATGGCAGTACTAAGCCAGTTCTACCCAATGGCATCAGGGGAGTTTAACCAGGCGCTGGACCTCTCTAAACTGCAGCGCGGGGTGTATCTGCTCCAGGTTGTCACAGACCAGGGTGTAGTCACCAAGCGCGTGGTAAAGCAGTAAGAAAATCTCTATAGCAGTTAAGCCCGGTTTTCCGGTTAAAGCATATTTTGCATTAACCGGAAAACCGGGCTTCGCTTTTTTGAGGCGTATTTAATTCTGTTAGGTGTACTGGCCAGATTCGGAAAGCAGAAGGAAGAGTAGATGTACTAATCAGCAATGCAAGCCTGGGCAGCAGTTTCTTTTTGAGCATTATACTTTGGTTAACGAGGTAACAAGGAAATGGGAAGAGCTAACTAGTAGCGGAAATAATGTAGAGGGCTACAGGTGTTATTGCCTGTAGCCCTCTTTGTTTAAAAATGAAATCAATAAAGGAGTCTTCAAAAAAGTGGATTTAATATATAGTATATTTAATATTATAAAATTTAGTATTATTTTCACCACCCAAAGCGGATTTTCCCGCACCTAACCATTTGAACTATATATGAACAAACTTTACAGACTACTTTTGCTATGCCTGCTGCTGACCAGCGTTAGGGCTAAGGCGCAGGCGCCCGACTTCATGTGGGCCAAGCAGGCCCAAGGCACAGATACAAACAACCCAGAGTACGGTCGTTCGGTTGCACGCGATACCCAAGGCAATACTTATGTAGTGGGCTACTTCCGTGACAGGATAATATTCGACGGCATTACCCTTAAAAGCTCAGGCGGCTGGGACGTTTTCATCGCTAAGTACAACGCCTCTGGCTCGGTGCTGTGGGCACAGCGGGCTGGCGGCGCCAACACTGATGTAGGGACCGGAGTTGCGATAGACGGCTTTGGCAACGCTTATGTGACGGGCTATTTCTATGACCCGGCTACCTTCGGCAGCACCACGCTCACTAGCGCGGGCGGTGCGGACATGTTTGTGGCCAAGTATGATCCTTCGGGCAATGTGCTGTGGGCGCAGCGGTCAGGGGGCGCAAACAATGATATTAGCAACAGCATCGCGGTGGACGGGTCAGGCAACGCCTACGTGACAGGTTATTTCTATGAAACCACTACCTTCGGCAGCACCACGCTCACCAGCTCGGGCGGTCAGGACATGTTCGTGGCCAAGTACAATGCCTCGGGCACGGTGGTGTGGGCCAAGCAGGCCGGGGGCACGAATAGTGACTATGGCCGGGGCATCGCCGTGGACGGCCAGGGCAACGCCTACGTGACGGGCGAATTCTACGGCACGGCCACCTTCGGCAGCACCACGCTCACCAGCGCTGGCTACGACGATATTTTTGTGGCTAAGTACGACGCCTCGGGCACGGTGGTGTGGGCCAAGCAGGCCGGGGGCACGAATAGTGACTATGGCCGGGGCATCGCCGTGGACGGCCAGGGCAACGCCTACGTGACGGGCGAGTTCTTGGGCACGGCCACCTTCGGCAGCACCACGCTCACCAGTGCTGGCTACGACGATATTTTTGTGGCCAAGTATGATCCTTCGGGTACGTTGGTGTGGGCCAAGCAGGCCGGGAACACGAATAGTGACTATGGCCGGGGCATCGCCGTGGACGGCCAGGGCAACGCCTACGTGACGGGCGAGTTCTTGGGCACGGCCACCTTCGAGGGCACTACGCTCACCAGCGCTGGCGCTCTGGACGTGTTCGTGGCCAAATACAACGCCTCGGGCACGGTGGTGTGGGCCAAGCAGGCCGGGGGCACGTCTAGTGACTATGGCCGGGGCATCGCCGTGGACGGTCAGGGCAACGCCTACGTGACGGGTGAGTTCTTGGGCACGGCCACCTTAGGCAGCACTACGCTTACAAGCTCGGGGGGATGGGACATGTTCGTGGCTAGGTACGACGCCTCTGGCAATGCCCTGTGGGCCAAAAATCCTACAGGCACGGGCACGGCAGACTACGGGCGCAGCATTGCCGTGGACGGTCAGGGCAATACCTACGTGACGGGCGAGTTCTACGGCACGGCCACCTTCGGCAGCACCACGCTCACAAGCGCAGGCGGCGCAGATATCTTTGTGGCCAAGTATGATCCTTCGGGTACTGTGCTGTGGGCGCTGCGAGCCGGTGGAACAAGTAATGAATTAGGCTTTGGTATTGCTGTGGACGGCTCTGGAAACGCTTATGTGACAGGTTATTTCTACGGAACCACTACCCTCGGCAGCACCACGCTCACAAGCTCGGGGGGCTGGGGCATGTTCGTGGCCAAATACAACGCCTCGGGCACGGTGGTGTGGGCCAAGCAGGCCGGGGGTACAAGCTTTAACTATGGTCGGGGCATCGCCGTGGACGGTCAGGGCAACGCCTACGTGACGGGCGAGTTCTACGGCACGGCCACCTTCGAGGGCACCACGCTCACAAGCGCGGGGGGCACCGACGTTTTCGTGGCCAAGTACAACGCCTCGGGCACGGTGGTGTGGGCCAAGCAGGCCGGGGGCACGTCTAGTGACTATGGCCGGGGCATCGCCGTGGACGGTCAGGGCAACGCCTACGTGACGGGCGAGTTCTACGGCACGGCCACCTTCGAGGGCACCACGCTCACAAGCTCGGGGGGCACCGACATGTTCGTGGCCAAGTACAACGCCTCGGGCACGGTGGTGTGGGCCAAGCAGGCCGGGGGCACGTCTAGTGACTATGGCCGGGGCATCGCCGTGGACGGCTCCGGCAACGCCTATGTGACGGGCTACTTTTTTGAAACGGTCAGCTTCGGCACTATCGAGCTCATCAGCGCGGGCCGCAATGATATGTTCGTGGCCAAGTACAACGCCTCGGGCACGGTGGTGTGGGCACAGCGGGCCGGGGGCACCAGCCATTGCAGCGGATACGCCATTGCCTTGGACAGCCAGGGCGGCGCTTACGTAACCGGTCATTTCTGGGACACAGCTAGCTTCGGGACTACTGCGCTTACCAGTTCTGGCGTCGCAGACGTATTTATCGCCAAGTACGACGCCTCGGGCAACGCGCTGTGGGCACAGCGGGCAGGTGGAACAGGCTATGACATAGGCTACGGCATCGCCGTTGACGGGTCTGGCAGCGCCCGGGTAACAGGTTATTTCTACTCCGCTGCTGCCTTCGGGAGCACGAGCCTCTCGTCCTTAGGAGCGGAGATGTTCGTTGCCAAACTCCACAGCCAGCCTAATCTTACAGGCCTTGTAGACAGACAGCTCTCTGAGAGCCTGATGGTTTATCCGAACCCGGCCAGTAGTAGCCTGCGGGTATCCCTCTCTGCCTCAGCGGGCGCAGTCCATGAGCTTAGGCTACTGGACGTAAAGGGCATGGCAGTACTAAGCCAGTTCTACCCAATGGCATCAGGGGAATTTAACCAGGCGCTGGACCTCTCTAAGCTGCAGCGCGGGGTGTATCTGCTCCAGGTTGTCACAGACCAGGGTGTAGTCACCAAGCGCGTGGTAAAGCAGTAAGAAAATCTCTATAGCAGTTAAGCCCGGTTTTCCGGTTAAAGCATAATATGCCTTAACCGGAAAACCGGGCTTCGCTTTTTTGAGGCTGAAGTTTTTTTAAAAGTGTTAGCGTGACCCACACTTATCTTCATTTCAAATTGGTAATGATTTGTCTTTACAGACTTTCTAAAAGAGAAGAATTCAGTGTGGAAACTGAGTAAAACCTTAATAATATGATTTAAACTTCCGGCATTAAACGAAAAGGCCCTGTAAGCAATTAAACTTACAGGGCCTTTTCGTTTTAACTTGTACCTTAAACCGGACTTAAAGAGATTTTTAACAGCTACGAGCGGATTAATATATGCGTTTACAGCATGTATAAAGGTTGTTATCTCATTATGTAAAAGCTAATACATTTTGTCTCACCTTATTCACCTACAAACTAATCTCTGTAATTCTGTTTATGTTGATTTTAAGAATCAATTTACTGCCCTATTTGGGATGTTTACCTGCAATAACTCCTCCTTCACCATAAATATCAAAGGTAATATTACGTTTGTACAACTTAAAATATGTTTATCAATATAAGTATATTTATTTGGCTTTTGTTATGAAAATAAATCGTGTAGTTACCAAACTATTAGAGTAGTCTCATAGAGTTAGTTTGATTGTTAATAACGAGGAACTGAATCTATTTACGGAAGAGTTTAAACAGCTTTTGCTAAAGCAGTGGCTTTTAGAAGATGTGTAAATTATTATCAACCCATAATATTACTAAAGAATGGAAGCAAACATTTACCACTTCAACAGGTGCATTCTAGCAGTGCTCTTCACACTCTCTGGAGTCCTGGCTCTCGCGCAGGAGCAGCTAAACGTAAAAGTTTTCAATCAAACGAATACTCCTTCTTTGCCAACCAATGTATTTCAAAGAGTAGAAGTTGACGGTAAAGGACATGTCTGGGTAGGCACGAATGGGCTCGGGCTTGTAAAGTTCAGTCCAGAGGACTCTTCATGGACAAGAGCAATCACCAACCACCAGGTAAGAGCTATTTCCAAAGACAGCAATGGTGACATATGGGTAGGTTCCGGGAGCGGAGGTATTCAGGCTACAGGCGGTGGGATTCGGAAGTTTATTCAGGGCGACCTAAGCTCCTTTACCTATTGGGGGGCTACTACAGGAGCTTTAAACAGGTATGTTAATGGGCTTGCTGAAGGACATAATAACACCATATGGGCAGCTCATGGACAAACTATAACTTCTGCCTATCCAAATGATAAAATAGATGAGGGTGGAATAGGATGGTATGACGGTAACGTGTGGAACAAAATCACTCAAGCAGGAATGCCTGCAAGTGACAGAAGAGTCTTGTCTGTTGCTAAAGTAGGTGAAAATATGTGGGTAGGGGTAGATCGGTCCTGCATCAATGGTACCTGTACTGCTCCCTACATAGCTGAATACACTGCAGCGGGGACTTTTATAAGAAAGGTGTCTGATGGGCTTCCTTTTGTTAATGCTGTAGGAGGGCCTCTGCCAAGAAGCATCTACCACGATAGCAAAGGTAGGACTTGGGTAGGTTTAAGTTCTGGAGATGGTGTGGTGGCTGTTTATGAAAACAATAACTGGACAGTGATGAATAACTCCATAACAAAGTTACCTCTAGGTACAGCAGTAGGTTTTCAGTCAATAAGAGAAGATGAGTCAGGCTATATTTGGATAGGTACATCAAATGGATTGCTTAAATTATCAGGTAACGTTTATCAAGATAGCTCCAATTGGAGTCTTTATACAACAGACAACAAACTGCCCTCAAACTTTATTAACGGAATTACATTTAATGGTGTAGATATGTGGTTGGCCACAAGTGCCGGTATAACTAAAGTTAACCTTAATCTCCAATTAAAAGGTAAAGTAACTGACGTTAGAGCAAATACTTTTACTGGAACTAACTCTTATCCTTTGCTAAGTGGTAGCACAGACGTTCATCTAGAATTAGATGGAGTATTATTGCCTAATGGTATAGTCCGTATCGGTGATGATGGCAGTTTTGAGTTTGATCCATTGTTAGTAGGACTACAGCCTGATAAAAAGTATAAACTCACAGTTAAGCATGACATAACTAAGATGTCAGTGATTCTGCACAATGTTCCTCCATATGAGAGTGACTTACAGATAAGAGTACCTTTCGGACTCAAAAAACAGATTGACAGTAGAGCTGATTCTTTGGTTGGAAGAACTATCAGAGTACCCATTGTTATACCATTTTTGGGGAACCAAGAAAAGTATAGTGTCTCGGGTATAAGTTACAACACAGCAGCTCTAGATGCACAACTCGATAAATGGAAGATTATTGATAGGGATCATGATAAAGCTGTTGAATCAATGAATAGGCTCTATTTGACTGTAGATGCACTAGAAAGATTCTTTGAGATTGGAGAGCCCCTTCCTGGAAAAGCCTTAAATGTTATAGGGGAGGGGGTTTGGATGTTCTTTGAGGCGATAAGACCGATGACAAAGGTCAAGCAAGATATGGAAATGGAAGTAGAGATCTTAAGGGAAATGATTCCAAGAGCTCCTGCCCATAGAAAAAAGATACTGGAGGATAAACTGCAAAGTTATTATGAGAAGCTTGATATTACGAATAGACTACTCAAGATTTCTGTTAAAATGTTTAATGAAATTGTTTTAACCCCGGCACTTGAGAAGATACCAGATGAAGATGGATATAGGATGGTTAAAGCTGCTATAAAACAAGCAGTAGAGCGACTGCAGCTATTTACCATAGAAAAGAAAGCTGTTACAGGGAAAGATTTCTATGATGTGTTTAAAACATTAGCAGTTATGTCAGTAGCCCCAGTTGCCACTCAAGATTACTATATCGACTATCAGACCCAGTCTTTATTAGATGAGAGTGTAGCTAATGCAGCAAGCAACACTTATAGTGGTACTTTCAAAGAAGCAGCAGTTAAGGTAAATATGAATATTCAAAATTCTGAGAAAGACGTGCTTGATGCATTGGTTTTAGGAGAGACATTGGAAGAAACTTCCGCTTTGTCTTCAACTGCGAGTGAAGTGGCAAGCATTGGTGCTAACATTTTGCTTATATCTGGAGTAGGAGCTTCACTTGCACCTCTATTCAAGGGTACGGCAAAGGCATTAGATGTATTATCTACAGCAAGCCTTGCAGGATCTATCTTTACATATACTTATAACTTCCTTACATTACCTTCTGATGCGAAAGCAGGAATAGGTCATGCTTACTATCCACAAAGAAGCAACCTGCTTGAAAATAATAGAATAGATGTTGACTTGACAGAACTCTTAATAGCTACAAAACGGTATAACGATTCATTAGTTGTGCTCAAACTTGCATTATCAGAAAATGATACATCAAAAGTTTCTGCTAGAGCCGCCTCAATCCAATCAGTAGAAGAAGAGCTGGATAAATCAGTAAAAAAAGTTAAGAATCAGCTTTATTCTGTTGCACCACTTACATTATCAAGTCCTGACTTTGAAGCAGCATATAGCAATATAATTAATATTTCTGGGAAGGCGGCTTTGAAGAGAATGTCAGTATATTACATGTTTATGAGTTATTTGTTAGATCCTGAAAACATAGCATACAAACAGGACCTCCAGAATGAAATTGATGCATTGATAGCATCAAACAACTCTGTTGTAACCTCATTAGAGCAAGCATTTTCAATACCTATTAGTGTATCACCTAATCCATACTTAGCAGTTACTGATGTGACGTATCCTGATACGATATATTACGGTAAAAGCTTTGATGTAACATTAAAGTACAAAAACTATGGAGCTAACACGAGCAGTGCTTTTGATGCTGTAATTACAGCTAGTCAAGATTTAATTGCTAATTCAGATTCTCTTCATGTAGCAGGAGTAAAAGGAAATGAGGAAGGTCAAATAACTTTTACCCTTACTGCTGAGAGAGCTACAGATAATCCTTATGCTGTTTTTGCCTTCAAAGGAGTAAACACTGTTTCCGAGGCAATAGCCTTCCAGCTTAGCTCTACTTTAATCTGTAATCTTCCTGATAAACCTTTGATAACTCAGCAAGAAAATCAACTTACTTCTAATAGCCCGACAGGTAACCAATGGTATTTAAACGGCACAGCAATAGAAGGGGCAACGAGTCAATCGTATACAGCAACGATCTCTGGTATATATACTGTACAGGTTAGTGGTAGCTGCGGGTTAAGTGAAATGTCAGAGGCAGCCACTTATACACTAACCTCAGTCGAGGATGAATTATCACAAGCTATAGAAGTATATCCTAACCCCGCAAGTGAAGCTCTATTTGTTGACCTGCCAAATGATATTATTTTAGAAAGTGTAGCTATATATAATGCTCAGGGTAAAGTTCTAATTATGATTAATGGAGATAACAAAAATAAGGTGAAGGTAAATGTAAGTGCCTACGCTAAAGGACTCCACATACTACAGATTCAAACAGATAAGGGGGTTATTTATAAGAAGGTTGTTCTTAGATAGGTAGAGGATAGATTACCTTTCCAGTTTGTTTTGCCTTAAGCTTTGCCACCTATTAGAGTTTTAAAACAGCAAAACCCATTGATTATCAATGGGTTTTGCTGTTTATGTACCTTGGGCCGGAGTCGAACCGGCACGAGTGTAACCTCATTGGTGTTTGAGACCAACGCGTCTACCAATTCCGCCACCAAGGCAAATGGTGTTCCTCTGTTAGGAACGTGCTGCAAACTTAGATAAAGTTTCCTGAATACGCAACAGGTATTTTTTCTTCAGATAGTATGTTTTTATCTCCTGCAGAGCCTCTTCTTTGGTAAGTCCGTGTAACTCAGGATATCGCTGCAGCATAGGTAAAATGTCGTTATCCATGGTAGCCATCAGACCGCTACTTTTTTCTCCGATCTCGTGCAGTTTGGCGGCATCAAAATCAAACTCCAGCTCCATCAGCTCCTCGTTCAGCTCCATCATCTCCATCAGGAAATCAGAAGGCAGTTCGTTTTTTCCTTCCTCCAGCAGGCCATGCTCTTTAAGGATGTATTGCATGCGCAGGTCAGGGTTGGAAAGGGTGCGGTAGGCGTTGGTATTCTGGGTACTTAGCTGTAAGATCTCGTCCTGCTTCTGTTGTGGCTCATTAGCGTAGAAGTCGGGGTGGTACTCGCGGCTAAGCTGGTAGTATTTTGCCTTTAGTGCCTTTTCGTCAAGTATAAAACTCTCTGGGATATTATAAAACTCGAAGTAATTGCTCATGTCTGTGCTTTCAATTATTTGTCAGTAAACCACCCTAAAGGATAGTTTATACTTTGTAAAGGTACAGTAAAAGCGGGAGGATTGTTTAATCTTGTACCTAAGACCTCGCAGCGTGCGCAGTTCTTTGGAGTGAGTATAAATTTAGCCCCGCAAGTTTGAACGCAGCGGTAACTTGTGGCTGGTTATTGTAGCAGGTTTTAGCTGCTTTGCTTGGAAAAAGCAAGGGTGACCATGGCCGAAGCTAAACTTTATACTTTGATAGCAAGCGATTAACACACCCCGGCCCCTCTCAAGAAGGGAATTTACACAAAAAGTATAAAACTGTAAATGTATACTTTTCTGCTCCCGTAGAACGCCAGTTATAAACTGGCCTCATATACCGCCACAAGTTGCGCTGCCGCTAAACTTTCGGCAGAAATTTTTTAACTCTCTAACTCCCAAATTCTCTACTTCTCTAACTTTTATACTTCAACCTGCACATTAGACCAGGCTTGGGGCTTATCGGAAAACAAGGCTTTGGTTGCTTTCCATACTTGCCCGAAAAGTTCGGAATCGCGGTAGTTGTTCAGGTGCTCTTCAGAATCCCAGAGGCTGTAGGTACTGTAAATGTTGGGGTGGTTCAGGTCCTGCAGCAGCTCTACGTGGTTACATCCCTCAAAAGCCCTGATCTTATCTTTAGAATTGCGGAAGATTTCCAGGAAATCAGCTGTCTTGTCTTCCTGAAACGTCATCCGGACGATGCGAGTTAACATAATTATTCGTTGTTGGTTGCTCGTTATTAGTTATTCGTAAATAAGCTTCCTCTGCCCATAGACAATTTTTGGTGAAGTTAGCAAGAAGTAAAGACTTTACCTCGAAGAACGTATTCCCCAATAACTAGCAACCATTAACAAATAACGGAACATACCACTCTGTAGGAAACAAGACGCAAAGTATTGCGTCTCTACATCCCCAATAACGAATAACCAATAACGAACAACGAAATCAAGCTCCCGGATAAAACCTTACATCCACCTGCGAGTCGAACCCTAAACCAAGAAGCTCAGCGGCGTGGCCTTTGTTGATGCCGATGCAAAGCTGGTCCTGGCTGTTGTAGGCGCAGCAGCAGTCGCCGTCGTCTACCTGGTTGTAGTTAGGGTGGATTCGACCTATTGTTTCGCGCCCAAAATGTATGGTGTAAGTTCTCCCATGCGCTATGGTGTCCACGCACTCGCGGGTTATGTTGGTAATAAGGTTGCCGTAGCAGTCTACGTGTATTACATGGCCTGTTATAGAATGGTCGTTCAGGCGCAGCTGGCGGTTTAGCAATTGCCTGAAGTTGTGGGTCTGTTCCCCTAGAATCTCAAGATCTCCGCCTTTGGCAAGGTACACCGCAGCCGGTGCAAGCAGGTCTTTTGCCGGAAAAGCCATATAAGGGTTATCCGAGTTCAGTTCAACAACCATTTCAGGAGAACCTTCTGTTAAAAGAGAGAGTAAACCATTATCTGCAAGTAAAAAATAGTGCCCTTTATACTTTGCAGCATGGTATTTGCCATGTTTACTACCATGGGTGTTAACGGCCACAAGGTGTACCGTGCCTTCCGGAAAATCGCGGAAGACAGCGCCCAGCACATACTCGGCCTGCGCAATATTGTAAGGCTCGATGCCATGCGAGATGTCCACGATGGTGGCATCCGGATTTTGGGAGATTATTTTAGCCTTTACAGCGGCCACGTAATGGTCGGTGTACCCAAAGTCAGACAGAAACGTAATTACAGCCATACTACGAACTATAATTTAGGTAGATTTGTATTAATATATATGTAATTTAGTTAAATTATAGCAATATACCCAACTAACTATATTTAGGATAAACATTTGGTAGAGAAAGTAATAACCCTAGAGAATATTTCTCTGATCGATTTTCTGGGAACAGAGAACCAGAACATCAAGCAACTGGCCGCAGCTTTTCCAAGTAGCAAGATTATTTCCAGGGGCAACGAGATCAAAATTCAGGGACAAACTCCTGAAATCACCAAAATTCACGAAATACTCGCATCATTAATTGACCATTACCATAAGTTCGGAAAGATTACGCATAATAGCGTAAATAGATATCTTTCTGCTGATCCTTTTACAGAAGAAGAAGTAATTGCCACCTCTTCGGACGTGATCGTGTACGGCAGCAAGGGCGGCATTATCAAAGCCAAAACTCCGAACCAGCAAAAACTGGTTGATGCAGTAGAAAAGCACGACCTTACTTTTGCACTTGGTCCGGCTGGTACGGGTAAAACGTATATTTCGGTGGCGATGGCAGTACGCGCCCTCAAAAACAAGGAAGTAAGAAAGATCATCATTTCCAGACCTGTGGTAGAGGCCGGCGAAAGCCTTGGTTTCCTGCCCGGCGATATGAAGGAAAAGGTTGACCCATACTTACGCCCGATCTACGATGCCCTGGAAGATATGATTCCGGTGGAAAAACTGAAGTATTACCAGGACAACAAGATCATTGAAATTGCGCCGCTGGCCTACATGCGCGGTCGGACGCTAAACCACGCGTTCGTGCTGCTGGATGAGGCCCAGAACACCACGCCTGCGCAGATGAAAATGTTTTTAACGCGTATGGGTCCGCATGCCAAAGTAATGGTAAACGGCGACCGCTCGCAAATAGACCTGCCTCGCGGACAGCGCTCGGGCTTGTTTGAGGCCATGAACATATTGCGCGATGTTAAAGGTATTGGCTTTGTGGAAATGAAGGCCGAGGACGTAGTGCGACACCGCCTGGTTAAAGACATCGTAAATGCCTATAGCGTGATGGAAGATGAGCGCCGCATTGCCAGAGAAGCCGCTGAAGCTGCTAATGACGGAGAGCCGGTCAAAGTTAACGGCTACAAAAGAAAGCAGAAAGCTGAGCAGGACTCCTGACAACATTAAGCTGTTGGTGAGAAATCTAAAACAGCATAAATTTGAAGTATCATTTATAGAGACGCAATATTTTGCGTCTCTAAATTTTTTGTACACGTTTACCCTATTTTATACTTTACAGCATGATCACGCTGAAACGAGTTAATAGCCAGGAAGATTTAAAAGCTGCCCATACTGTGCGAGAGCAGGTGTTTGTACTGGAGCAGAACGTGCCACGCGAGGCGGAATGTGACCAGTACGAGGCTACTGCCAAACATTACCTGGCCATGTATGATGATGTGCCTTGCGGCGCTGCCCGTTGGCGCGAAACAGAGCAGGGCATAAAGTTGGAGCGTTTTGCTGTACTGCAGCCTTATCGCAACAAAAACATTGGTGCCCACGTGCTGCAAGCTGTTCTGGAAGATGTATTGGCAAACCATGCTGATAAAAAAATTTACCTGAATGCCCAGTTGCCTGCAGTAAACTTTTACAAGCGCCATGGCTTTATAACAGAAGGCGAGATGTTCAGTGAGTGTGCTATTGATCACTATAAAATGGTTTACAAAGGCTGATGCTGAAGTGGGCGCCATATCCGTTTGTGCGCGTCACGCTTAGCTTTATAGCAGGCATATTGCTTTACATTACTTTGGGCAAGGAGTTCAGGTATAGTCTTGAGCTGCTTGCCTTTTTCTTTCTAGCCTTCGTTATAGCGGCTATACTTTCTAAAAAGTATAAATCCGGGTTTGCCACCGATTTGGCCGGTATACTTGGTTTGCTCAGCTTTTTTGCTGCAGGCTTGTTTACAACACATTACCGCACGGCTACCCATCAAGCGCAGCACCTGATCCATTTAAGCGAAGCCCCGGCATACTACGTGGGTGTGGTAGAAGATTATGTGCTGCAAAAGCCCAGTTACCAGAGCACAGTGCTACAAGTGGAGCATGTAAACCTAAACGGGGAATGGCAGCAGGCATCTGGCAAAGTACAGCTATCGGTGCCACACGATACGGAACGGCAGTATGAACTGGCCTATGGCGACAGGCTTTTAATTAAAGGAGCACCGCAACCTGTTGCTCCGCCTGCAAACCCTGCACAGTTTAACTACAGCCAATACCTGGCTAACAAAAACATTTACCACCAGCATTATCTGCAAACGTATCAATACCAGAAATTAGGCAGCGAACCAGGTTCTGGTATTTTATACTTTAGCATACAGCTTCGCCGGCAGATGGATAACCTCTTGCAAAACCGGCTGGACAAGCAGCGGGAGTATGGCATTTCGTCGGCGCTTATACTTGGCGTAAAAGACGAACTGGACAACAGTATTCGGAATGCCTACGCGCAAACAGGCACCATGCACGTGCTGGCTGTATCGGGTTTGCATGTAGGCTTGATCTTTTCGGTGCTCATGCTGGTATTGGCGCGGTTTAACCGAACTGGCCGTGAACGGTTTTTGGGAGCCATACTTACGCTGACCATACTTTGGCTGTATGCTTTTATTACCGGACTTTCACCGTCTGTACTTCGGGCAGTGCTGATGTTTAGCCTTGTAACCATTGGCCTGGCCCTGCGGCGAAATACCGATATTTACAACACGGTAAGTATTGCTGCGCTGGTGCTGCTGTTCATCAACCCTTATAACCTGCTTGAGGTGGGGTTTCAGTTGTCGTTTGTGGCAGTGCTGGGAATTGTGTACCTGCAGCCCCGATTTTACAATTTACTGGAAATCAATAATTGGTTTCTGGATAAAGTATGGGCACTGTTTACGGTGGCTATTGCCGCGCAGGTGGCTACGCTACCCATAGGTCTTTTTTACTTCCATCAGTTTCCGGTATACTTCTGGCTGGCCAATGTGGTGGTAGTGCCGCTAGCAACTTTTGTGCTGTGGTCGGGTGTGGCAGCGCTTGCCTTAAATTGGATTCCGGGCTTAAGCTGGCTGCTGTTTAAGATACACTTCGGCTTTATCTGGTGCATGAACGAGTTTAATCTGTGGGTGCAGCAGCTCCCGCAATCTATTATCAATGGTATCGACATTACCCTATTCCAGACTATACTTTTATACTTGCTGTTACTGGCGTTTATACTTTTTATGGCGCTAAAGAAACTACGCTATCTAAGTATAGCTGTAAGTATAATTGCCATACTATCGGTGCAACAGGTTTTGGAGACAGTACAGCAACGCGAGCAAAACATACAGGCAGTTTATACCCTGCGCGGCAGTACTGGCTTACTGGTACTTAATGGGCAAGCGGCAATGTTGGTAGCTGACTCTGCTTTACTTCAAAACAATGGAAATTATACTTTTAACGTACAGCCACACCTGTGGCAACGGGGAGTGCAGGAACCAAAGTTTGTATCGCTGGAGCAAAGTATAAAAACTGGTATCTCTTCACAGCTTTTAGCAGACGGTAATCAACTACTTGTAGCAAACGGTAAGCGCTGGCTTATACTTTCTAAACCGCTTTTGGTGCAGCCATCAGGTAATTTTGTAGTGGATTCTATACTTCTGCGGCGAAACGTGAAAGTGAAACCGGAGGCATTGCAAGCTTATACTTTTGATAAAGTTATACTTGATGGTTCTAACAGCCTCTGGTACAGGGAGCAAAAGCGGAAGGAATTAAAAGCTGCTGGTATTGCTTTTCATGATGTGATGGAGGCTGGGGCTTTTGTGGTGGAGTAAGCTTTCCAACCACCCCTGCCTTTTTACCTCACCCCAGCCCTTTCCTAACAACAGGAGAGGGTGCCCTGGCACTACAGTTTTGTATTGTCTGGTAATTAGATTGATCCCTTAAAGCAGAAATTCCCCTCTTGAGAGGGGTAGGGGTGTGTTTTGCTCAGTAGCTGCTGCTTAACCTCCCTTCCACCAAGATCCTTTAAGGATGACAGGAAAATAAGTAAAATCAACTCCCTCTCTTGTTTTTAGGAGAGGGCTGGGGTGAGGTTATATCACCCACTTTAGCACAAACAAACGCTTTTACTTACCTTTGTACCTCCAAAACGAGAAACTATGAGTGACTATACCCCATTAAGCGAAGTAGGCGAGTTTGGCCTGATCAGGTTGATAAACGAGAAGATCGAGCTAAACAACCTATCCACTATAAAAGGAATCGGTGACGATGCGGCCATACTTGAGCCAGGCGAAAAGCAGATTGTAGTATCGAGTGACATGCTGCTAGAGGGCGTGCACTTTGACCTGACCTTTTGCCCGCTAAAGCACTTAGGTTACAAAGCTGTGGCTGTAAATGTATCTGATATTGCGGCTATGAACGCTAAGCCTACGCAGATAACAGTGAACATTGCCCTTGGTGCTCGCTATACAGTAGAGGCTGTGGAAGAGCTTTATGAAGGCATTAGATTAGCCTGCGACAATTACAAAGTAGACCTGGTTGGCGGCGACACGACGTCGTCTCATGCTGGTTTGGTGATAAGCGTGACTGCGATAGGAGAGATAGCCAAAGGTGAAGCAGTGCTTCGCAACGGCGCTAAAGTAAATGATTTGATCTGTGTAACCGGCGACCTGGGCGCTGCTTACATGGGCTTACAGATTTTAGAGCGTGAAAAGCAGGCATTTATGGCCAATCCGGAAATGCAGCCGGAGCTGGAGAGCAAGCAATACATTGTGGGCCGCCAGCTGCGGCCTGAAGCGCGTATGGATGTAGTATACGACCTGAAAGAGCGTGGCATTAAACCAACCTCTATGATCGATATTTCGGATGGACTGGCATCGGAGCTGTTTCATATCTGTAAGCAGTCTGGGGTAGGGGCAACAGTTTACAAAGACAACCTGCCAGCCGATGAGCAGATGCTGCAAACGGCACTTGAGTTTAACATCGACCCATTAACCTGCATCATGAACGGCGGTGAAGATTACGAACTGCTGTTTACAGTACCGCTTACAGATCACGAAAAGCTAAAAAACCACCCTGACATCAGCATCATCGGTGTGATTACCGAAGAGAGCGAAGGTATAAACCTAGCTACGAAGCATGGTAACTCTTATCCGCTTAAAGCACAGGGCTGGAGTCACTTTTAATGTTCTGTTGACAAAGGATTGTTTGACAAAGGAGATTGTTATATTTCTGAAACAGGGAAGGCAGCTACTACAGCTGCCTTCCCTGTTTTAATATACATTGGTTTATCTTTTCCTAATGAAATCGTTAGCAGAGCTAGTCGCTTGTAAAAATCAATCCTCCGGAAAAGGTATAAACACGAAATTCTGGAAATCACCGTCTACCACGAACAGGCAGCAGAACTCGTCGGGGTCTTTAAAGGCAGATTTAAACTCTTCGACCTTTTCAGGCATTACGAGTTGGCGCTGCACAAAATCCTCTAAATAGGAGGCGTTGATGTGCCAGTCCAGGGCTACTTCTTCTTTTGCCAGGAAAATTGAGCCAACCGGCACCTGCGTGCGGCTGAAAACAAAGATCGGGTAATCTGAAATTTTACGCTTACGCACCTGGTAAGACGCTTCTCTTAATGTCTCGGCTACTACCACAAAATCCTGGGAGATAGTGCCTAGATATTTGCCATTTAATTCCGGATCGTTTTCCATATTGGATTATTTAGCAGTTAACAGTACTATATTTTCTACGTGGTGCGTCTGTGGGAACATATCCACTGGCTGCACACGGCTTACATCATACTTTTCGGATAGCAGTTCCAGGTCGCGCGCTTGCGTGGCAGGGTTGCAGCTTACATACACAATGCGGTTCGGGTGCACCTGCAGTAGCTTCTCTACTACATCCTGGTGCATACCTGCACGCGGAGGGTCTGTGATCACAACATCCGGCCTTCCATGACGCTCAATCAACTCATCCGAAAGTATGTCTTTCATATCACCGGCATAAAACGTGGTATTGGTTATGTTGTTGATCTGAGAGTTGATCTTAGCATCCTCGATGGCGCTAGGCACATATTCTATACCAATTACCTCGCGGGCCTGCTTTGCTACAAAGTTAGCAATGGTGCCGGCTCCGGTATACAGGTCGTACACCAGTTCGTTGCCGGTTAATGCAGCCAGGTCGCGGGTAAGCCTGTAAAGTTCGTAAGCCTGATCGGCATTAGTCTGGTAGAAAGACTTAGGACCTACACGGAATTTGATGCCTTCCATCTCCTCGTGAATGTATGGCAGGCCTTTGTAGCATACAACCTCCAGGTCGTGGTAGGTTTCGTTGCCTTTTGAGTTTACCACATACTGCAGCGAAGTAATTTCCGGGAAAGTAGTTGCCAAATGCTCCATCAGGGCAGCCATTTCCTCCGGTCTGTCCTCGTACACCTGCACAATCACCATCAGTTCGCCGGTGTTGGCCGTACGGATGATCAGGTTGCGCATGTAGCCTTCCTGCTTCACAATATCAAAAAACGGCAGATCATGCTCTTTTGCATACTTTCTAACTTCCAGGCGGATCGCGTTCGATGGGTCTGGCTGCAGGTAGCAATGCTTGATGTCAAGGATCTTATCGAAGCGGCCAGGGATGTGGAAGCCAAGCGCATCGCGGTCAAACTCCTGCCCCGACTGAATTTGCTCGTTGGTAAGCCAGCTGGTATTGGAGAAAGTATACTCTAGTTTGTTGCGGTAGTAGCGGGTTTTCTCGGAACCAAGTATGGGATCGAACTCAGGCAGGGCAACTTTGCCAATGCGCTCCAGGTTGTCTTTTACCTGTTTCTGCTTATAGTGCAGCTGTGTGTCGTAACTGATGTGTTGCCACTTACAGCCTCCACATACACCAAAATGCTCACAAAACGGCTCAACACGCAGCTCAGAATATTCTCTGAACGCTACAGGCACCGCCTCCATAAAGCTTTTCTTTTTGCGGGTAACACGTAGGTCTACTACGTCGCCGGGAGCTACGCCACCCACAAAAATAACCATGTTGTCGTGGCGAGCCAGGCATTTGCCCTCGGCCACCATGTCCTCGATTCTAATATTCTCGAGTATCGGTAATTTCTTTTTATGCTTATTTCTCACAATGCTGCAAAAGTACGAAAATATGAGGTAGGTTTCGTTATTGGTTATTTGTTGTTCGTTGTTCGAATGTAGAGACGCAATACTTTGCGTCTTTTCTGCACAAGGCAGTGCCTTTTAACGTTCGCAATAGCAGACATCTCAAAGTATAAAGTATGGTTCACGGAAGTCTGCAGACTTCACATCATGACAAGTCACAAGTCACGCTATTGCCTAAGACTTGCGCCAGGAAAGGGAAGATTACATTTCCCAATAACGAATAACCAGCAACCAATAACTAAACATATCGCTCTGTTGCAGACAAGACGCAAAGTATTGCGTCTCTACATTCGAACAACGAATAACCATTCAACAATTAAACCAATCAGCAATTAAATATATCTTTGCAACTACACTAACATCAGGACCAAAGTATAAATGAAAGATAAGGTTGTTTTAATTACAGGCGCAACATCGGGTATAGGCAAGGCATTGGCATTTGCATTTGGCAGGGAAGGAGCTAAAATTGCTTTCTCAGGTCGTAAGCAGGCCGGCCTAAACGAAACGGCAGCAGAACTATCGGCAGCAGGTATAGACAATCTGGCGATACAGGCTGATGTAAGTATAGAGGGAGATTGTGAGCGCATGGTGCAGGAAACCGTGAACAAGTATGGCCGCCTGGATATCCTTATCAATAATGCCGGTATCTCGATGCGTGCTTTGTTCGAAGATCTTGATCTGAATGTATTGCGCCAGGTAATGGACATAAACTTCTGGGGTACGGTGTATAGCACCAAGTATGCGCTGCCCTACATCAAGTCTGCCAAGGGCTCCATTATCGGGATCTCATCCATTGCCGGTTACAGAGGTTTGCCTGCCCGCACCGGTTACTCAGCCTCTAAATTTGCCATGCACGGCTTCCTGGAAACGCTTCGCACTGAACTGCTATACTCTGGTGTGCATGTGTTGCTGGCCTGCCCGGGCTTTACAGCTTCTAATATCCGTAACACGGCATTGGCTGCAGATGGCCAGCAGCAGGGCGAAACACCGCGCGAAGAACAAAAGATGATGAGCGCCGAAGAGGTGGCAGACAGAATATTAACCGCCACCAAAAAACGTAAGCGCGACCTGGTAATGACCACGCAGGGCAAAATGGCGGTGTGGGTTAACAAGCTCTTCCCGAGCCTGGCTGATAAGCTGGTGTATAATGTAATGGCGAAGGAAAAAGATTCTCCGCTAAAGAGGTAGTTCGTTATTGGTTGTTAGTTATTGGTTATTTGCCAATCAAAACTAGGGTTAATCATTAAAAGCTCAGCAAAAATCGAATTTAAGAACTAATAACCACTAACTAACAACCAATAACCAATTAGTAAAAGTACATCATACCTCCGCCTCCATTAAAGCGAGGGTTAACTACGTTGTTAAAAATTGAGCCGAATCTGTAACGAATACCAAAGTTAAAGTAAAAGTCGTAGTTTGAGTTTAGCTGGCGGCGGCGGGTTAGAAGGTCTTCGTCAGAAACGGTTCCCTTTATAATATTTAGCTGGTCGTGCTGAATGGCATAATATCCACCCACGTTAAATGAAAGGCCTTTTACAAGCCTGATATCTGCATAGCCTGAGAAAGACACCCGTTTTTTGTCAAAGTCGTGGAAGTAATGGCTGTAAGAAGTAGAGCCGCTTAGCTGTCCCCATTTCTGGTTAAGACTTACATCTAAAGACAGGCTCTGCTGAAAACGGAGTTCCTCCATCTCTGAGAAAATGGTCTCTTCTTTGTAATTGAAATAGCGCGGCCCAACTTTATACATTAATCCCACATATTTGTTGTTAGACTCTGAGTAAGGAAAGAAGTTGTATTCTATAGCTGGAGTTACAGCCAGGTTTAACTGGTAGTTGTTGTAGTCAGAGTTTTGTGCGCTAATATAGCCACCCGCAGAAAGCCGATCCGTAACAGACCACACCGTTGTATTGTTAAAGCTGTAGCTTCTGTTAGTATACTTAAACTCCTCGTCTCCCTGCCCGAACCGGTTGTTATTCTCACTAGCATTTACAGAAAGGCTGGTTTTCATTTTGTCTGTAACCCTGTTGGCGCTGATGTTACCGGACAGGCTGTTATTAGAGTAGTTTTTGTCGCCGCTAAAGTAGCCGCGCACGTTTAGGTTAAATACCCAGAAGTTCCAGGGATCATCGGTTGGGGCTGTTGCTATATCGTTTTTCTGCTCCTCCGACTTAAAAGAAATAAGCAGGTCTTTTGCTTTGTCGGTTTTCAGCAGGTAGGGGAGAAGGCCTAACTTTATCTTCTCAATAGCCTCTTTGCGGTCTTCGTCGTCGGTGGCTGTGGCTTGCCTGATATAAGATTTTGTATCAACTATTCCCTCAAACTTGCCCTGTCCCTCAAACTGAAGCTTATACTCACGTCCGCCGCTGCCTGTAGACTGGGAGGTGATAAGCACATATACATTGGCTTCAAAGCGATCGTTAACATAATCTACAAAGTTAAGTTCGCGCTTAATGAAATCAGAGTCGCAGTACGTTTGGCAATCCAGAAACACCCGAAGATTATCGAATTTAGCTGTAGGAGCCTGCGCATGGGCTGTAAAAATACAGAGCACGAATGCGAGTAGGAGTAAAGCTGTTTTCATTTAAATAATGTTAGGTTAAGTATACAATGTAAATATAGGAAGTAGCTAATGTAAGATAAGCAAATATGGTAATATTTTATGACAGGTTTTGAGTAGCGCGTACCACTGAACAACCACCATCGAACCTAGGGCCCTATAGCAGATAAGACGCAAGGCGTTGCGCCTCTGCAAAATACGAATAAAGAATAGCCAATAACGAAACTAGGGCAGTTCCAGCAGGTTGCTCTTGCGGATGTATGCTTTGGAGCCTTTCCACCTGATCTCAAACCAGATGTCCTGCTCGCCGGTGATGGGTACCTTGTGGCCCTGTGAGGCAGTAGCCAACCATGATGCTCCGGCAGACGGGGCAGACATGATAGCTACATTGTTATTCCGGATAATGCCGGCATCGCCAAGGTTAAGAAAGTTAATGTAGTAAAGTATAAACAGCAGATAAAGTATAAAGCCGATCTTGAATTGCTTTGAAAAGCGATGCCCTTTTCGCCAGCTAAAGAACATGATGGTTACAGATACGACGGCAGCCAGTAGCATCAGCTCCAGTATGCGCATGTAATGTTTGTTAAACTGCGTTTTAAAGAACTGCAGGTCGTTGTACTCGTATCCCTGCAAGCGGTGAGCCTGGGCAAGCTCTTCCATTTTTTTGAGGGTAGACCGGCTGGGCTCCTTGGTGTAGAACATGTGCAGGTAATACATAGCCCCTGTATAATCGCGCAAGCCCTCTTTGATATAGGCCATCTTCAGGAGCATTTGCGGTGAATATACCTGCTGGTTATGCAGCACATCCTCGTATAAGCCTAGTGCCTCAGAGTAATGCTGCTTCAGGAACAAAGAATCTGCTTTAATAAGTGCAGAATTATCTGCCTGAGAATAAGCTGGTTTTGCAAAAAGCGTTAAAAAAACTAGTACAAACGCTGATATTTTGAACCAAAGATTTTGCATTTAAACAGATGGTTGTTACTTTTGCATCGCAATTCAGGGAAACGTCCTTGAGAATGCAAGTTAGTAAAAGATTCTGTAGCTCAGCTGGTAGAGCAATACACTTTTAATGTATGGGTCCTGGGTTCGAATCCCAGCGGGATCACAAATGAGAGCTAAAGCCTTTCTTAACCGGAAAGGCTTTTCCTTTCTACTTTTACAACAACAGGCAAAGCCAGAAAATTTATTTTGCAGTTTAAAATAAAACTTCTAATTTTGCCCTCCCGAACAACGGGAAAACAGTACCGATTCTGTAGCTCAGCTGGTAGAGCAATACACTTTTAATGTATGGGTCCTGGGTTCGAATCCCAGCGGGATCACTAAAAGAAAGCCACTCCGATAAAGGGTGGCTTTCTTGCTTTTTATACTTTCTGTCCGAGCTAACCATCCTGCTGCTTTATTATCTTTAAACCTAGCCCGATCAGGCCCAGCATCACATCTTCCGATAAATTCTTCTCCGCTCTAAGCATTGCCCAATCGTCTGCGATCTCCACTACCATGCCTGGTGTGTTATCTAAGGCTGCGATCAGTTGCTTTGGCACATTATATAGGATAACATCAGGATATAGGATAACATCAGGATCTTCGCCGGTTAAATGATAATTGCTGCTGAAGCCCGGATAAGAAACCAGGTCCGGAAAACACGTTTTTGATTATACTTTAAGACGCTCAGGCTGCCTAAGATGTGGCAAGAATGCTGGCATTGCTTATCTCTAATCAGGCGGAATTAGTCATAACTGGCAAGGTGTTCTAAAAGCTTTTCCCTATTTTTAGGCATCTTAATAATTGGCAGGCGGCTAAATGCCAGTCTCTCTCTTTTACTAGAATCTGCCGCACACTTAAACTATGGAGAACGCAATCAGTATCCGAATACCAATATCAGTGAGCTATCCGGCTATAGAAGATGTGCTGAAGAAGCAGATGGTTGGTGAGTTTATTCCCAGGCCGGAAGAAGACAGCCAGGAGCCCCCATATGCTCAAATACTGGACGTAGGGATTGCCAAGAGCAGTACCGGCCCCAATGATGTTATACTTGCCGTTAAAATGCGGGTGCTCCGTACCATGCTGAAACGGGACCAGGTTGACCTGTATGTGCAGGCCACGCTAGACTACGACTCTGCAACAGAACAGCTATTTGTGCAGCGGTTTAAACTGGAGTCCAGAACATCCAGCGGTTTCTACAATACAGCACTGGAAGTGCTGGCAAATAAGGTTGCTTATAACCAGATTCTAAAGAAAACCAGATTCGACCTAAGGCAAATCATCTCTAAAGAACTGGAGAAGGCAAACGGCATGCTAGACAAAGGGCTTGAACTGAAGGGTTTTAAACTAATAGGAAGGGTAGAGGCCGTACGTGTGCAGGAAATTGCGCTGCAGCAAGCCCGTGCAACTGTTTTACTGGAGATTCAGGGCGACCTGGAAGCAGATATTTTTGATTTGCTCAGCTTGATGCCAGCTTAGTAGCCGCCTTTTTATCAGCAATAAAAGAAAATCCCCGGTTGCACTTAAACTCGCAGCCAGGGATTTTATACTATGCCTCTGTTTTAAAGAGCGTTTCGAAGAGTTTATACTTGTAGCTTGGATACTCCTTCAGCACAGCTGCCAGGGCAAAGAACATCATCCCGATCAATACCGGGTAGATCAGGTAAAGTATAGGGTGCAACAGAGGCAGAAATAACATGGCATAGAGTGCCATTCCCAAGAAGTTATAAAAGTAGGACGACTTTGCTTCGAAGCTGAATAAGCCGCCTTTGATCGCTTTAGGGCTAATAATGGAAACGATGATGCCAAATGGTGTAAGCAGCAATACAGAGCCAATATACACCGCCACAATAAAAAGTGCATTCTGGTGGTTGAAGAGCATCACATACAGGAATGTAAGCACAGCATCCATCATCAGCGGAACGCGTAGGGGCAGCAAACTCGCTTTCAGGAAATCAACGTAGTTGCCGCTGGTGCGCTCTATCGACAGCCACAGGTTTTTATAGAAGCCCCAGGCATTGTTAAACACATAAGTATAGATAACCATAGGGCCTACAAAGATCCACATCACCATATTTTTGTCGAAGATGTGTGTCCCTGTTTTGTAAGCCGAGAATGCATCAACAGCCAGGAAAAAGCCTTTAAACACCAACCCGAAAAGAATCATTTGCTTGGCCAGCTTATGGTTTTTGAATAAGCGCCAGCCCAGGCTTCGGCGCGCGTTGCTGCTATAAGATACCTCACGTCGCTTAGGCTCGGCAGCAGCCTGCTCAACAAAAAAATTAGCGATGATTAAAGAGCTCAGGCTTGCCAGGTGCACGATCAAGTATAACCACTCATCGGAGGCATTATACATTGGCACACGGGCCTGCAAAGCGATAAAACCGCTTGCCAGCACAACTGCCGATGCAAAGTTTATACTTAGCCATCTCATGCGCCGCTCCACAAACACCTGTAGCGAGCGCAGCGTGACATGTGCCGTCAGCATAACCAGCATACTTTGCAGCAAATGCAGAAAAGTATACTCCGGCGACATCAGGAACAGTAGTATCAGGAAATTGACAAGTATAAAATAGAACGGCGATACCAACTCTACAATAAACTCTGTACTGAACTTTTGGAGCGCTTTTACCGGGTAAATGCGCTGTATAATGTTAGCCTTTGGAATATAAGCCGGGAAAAAGCCACGAAGTATAATAATAGCCAGCAAAAACAGGTTTGCATATTGCAATACCTGCTGCACCCCCGGGTTTATACCGCCATGGTGTGCTTTGGTAAGTAAAAAAGAGAAAAGCCATGCATAAAATGCAGCACCAACAATGCCCAGCGAAAGAAGCAGCACACGCAGCATCTTTTTTTGCCTGAAAAAGCTGTTTATGCGTGCACGGCAAGAAAATATGATCAGATCCATGTAATCTAGTTAAGAGTTTAGAGCCATGAGCCAAGGGTTATTAAAAGGAAAGATCGGCGCTTTACTTTCTACCCTCAACTTTTAACTTTTCACTTAAGTGAGCATCCAGTCGATGTTGGTTTCGGTGGTGTGGTGCGGTAACAGTAACTGGAACAGGGCCTGGTCTATCAGGTTTTCGCCGTTCATGGTAAACTCCTGCACCGAGCCGTTATACATCAGCTGGCCGTCGTTAAGCACCCCAATATGCGTGGCAACTTTCTCCACGTAGTTAAGGTCATGCGACGAGATAAGCACCACTCTGTTAGGTGTACTGTAGTTTCGGATAAGGTTTACCAGCAGCTGCGCGGCAATCGGATCGAGGCCTGTAAATGGCTCGTCGAGGATAAGTATACCTGGTTTATGAAGTATGGCCGCGGCGATGCCCACTTTCTTTTTCATACCGGTAGAGTAGCCGGCAATGTTCTTGTGCAACGACTCCTTATCAGTGAAAAAGTAATTGGTGAGGCTTGTGATCCGCTCTTCCGCTTCTGCGGCAGTAAGCTTGTACAGCTTGGCTACAAAATTTAAGTACTCCAGGCCAGTAAATTCTTCGATCAAAGGGTTGTCTTCGCAAAGGGCACCAACATTTCGTTTAACCGCAAGCGAATCTTTGTGGTAATCCTGGCCGAACAGGCTAATGGTGCCGCTGTCTGGTTGTACTAGATCAAGAATACAGTTCAGGAAAGTGCTTTTGCCAACCCCGTTCTTACCTAAAAGGCAGTAACATTGTCCTTGTTCAACAGTAATATTCAGGTTTTGCAGTACCTGCTTCTTCCCGTATGCTTTTGTTAGTTCTTTGATCTCTAAGCTCATATACCTCTGAAACTAAAACGCCAATTCCTTAATACCCAAACAATTGTATTTTAATAAAGTTAAGGGTTAGCTACAATTTGTCCTAATTATTGATGAAAAAGCACTCAGGTTTTCGCAGGTGTTTAAAGTATAGCTCAATAATTACTTGTTGTAGTTAGTTTCTGAACAAGCATTTAGGCTAAGATGGTTTCTGAAATACAGAATAATCCAATATTATTTTATGATGACGATGTAAGCTGCTGATACTCTACCAGAAAGGTGGCTTGGTTTGTATAAATACAAGTTAAAAAGTAAAGCTGTAGCCGGTATTGTTGCATATATCGGTACGGGTATTTACTTTTGCATCCACCTTTTACCTGCGCACGTGGTGAAATTGGTAGACACGCCATCTTGAGGGGGTGGTGCCTTCGGGTGTGGGAGTTCGAATCTCCCCGCGCGCACTTTACAGTAGCCGTAGCTTTAATTAGTTACGGCTATTTTCTTTTCTCAAAAGGATTCTCAGGCTTTACAAGTATAACTTTCTCACGTTCTACCACAACAGCGCCGGGGGCAGCGCCTTTAGGTTTTCTTACCCATTTCTTGGGCGTATATATTACCGGGCAAAGCGAATCGCTTTTACGTTTGCTATAGTATGCGGCCAGTTGAGCTGCTTTCTCGAGCACTGTGGCAGGTACAGTTTTGCCAGCCTGGTGTTTTATGATCACATGAGAGCCGGAAACATCTTTAGCGTGTAGCCACAGGTCTTCTTTGTAGGAATGGCGTTGGGTAAGCTCGTCGTTGTTCTTTGCACTTTTGCCCACCAGTATTTTATAGCCCTCCGTCTCAAATACCCGGAAAGGTACTTCCTGTAGCGCCTGTTGCTTGCTTACCAGTAACGGCGCATATTCCCGTAAAAACAGCTTTAGCTTTTTGTAGTCGTTTGCCTCTAAGAGTGCCTGCAGCGCATCTTCAAGTATAATTGCCTCTTCCAGTTTCCGCTCTGCCTTCTCTTCCAGCTGCTGTACTTCTACGTGCTGGTTTTTGGCTTTGCGGTAAAGGCGCTCTGCATACTTCTGTGGCGTTTCGCCTTGCTTTAAAGTATAAATGCGGGTTTGATCGGTGTAAAAATCATAAAGCTCAATCTCTGTGGCACGTGGCGGAATATTGGTAAGGTTAGCCATGATCACGTCAGCTGTCTGAGAGTAGGATTTGTTGTGCTTCAGTTCTTTTATCTTCGCTTCTGATTGCTCGAGCACAGTTTTGGTTACGTGCAGTTTGCGCTCCAGTTGTTGCTTTGCCTGGGTGTGCTGCCGCTCATAACCGGTTTCGGATAAGTATAAACGGGTATAGGCATTTAGCGCCTCCAGCGGATTTGTATAAGTATAAATTATCTCGCCAATTGGTAACAACGACAGTCGCAGCTTATCCTCCAGCCTGATAATGTAGTAAGCCTCAGGAGCCAGAAGCACATCCAGCATGCTTTGCACCAGTTCCCATTTCTGCTCCAGGGTCTGTTCCCCGTATTTTTGCGTTGCTAAGTATAAAACCGGTAGTTCGCCAAAGGTGGGGTATACTTTTTTGATATCTCCGTTAGCAGTTGCAAAGGCCTCGTAGTTTTGTTGCAGAGGGCGGTGCATCTGCAGCGGGTCTAGGTCGGCATCAGCTCCGAATTTTTTCCGGAAAAGCTCCACTGGCTCACCGTGCTGAAAAAGTATAATGTTGGAGCGGTTACCGAAAAGCTTGAACAGAAGTATAAACCCATCGGTAAGTTTGAGGTAAAAGCTGCGTTCGTTCTGGTGTTGTACTACTTCCTGCACTGTTTGTCCCTGCATAGCCTGCATCAGCTCCATGGTGTTAGCACGTGCCCTTTTAAAATCGCTGGGGAAGGATAGGGAGGTAAACTGTGAGGTGAGCAGGGCACGGATATAGAACTCCTTCTCATCGCTGGCAAAGCCAAGTACAAGTTCCCCTTTATTTTGGGTAAAAGCTGTAATTGCCTTCATGCCCACGAGCTTGTAGCCAAGCTCAGTGGTTAATTGCCGTAAAAAGTAGTAGTTCTGGTGCATGTTTTTTTAGACAAAGGACCTGATGACAAAGGAGGGTATCGTTAGATGCTGAGACTCTGATAAAATAGTCTGTTGTCCTTTAAAATGTCAGTCAGTTAAGTTGCTTATACTTCCACCTGCAGGCCATCGTATGCCAGGCGGATAAAATCCGGCAGTTGTGGTTCTACCTCGCGGTGCTGGCCAAGCAAATGGCTAATGTGTGTGAGGTAAGCTTTGTCGGGTTGCAATTCCTCCAGCAAGTCCACGGCCTCATGCAACGAGAAGTGTGAAATATGAGGCTCACGGCGCAGCGCATTCAGCACAATCACCTTAGAGCCCTTTATTTTTTCTTTCTCATCGTGGCTGATGTGGTTGGCATCGGTAATATAAGTGAAGTCGCCTACACGGAAACCGAAAACAGGCAGCTTATAATGCATTACACGAATAGGTGTAAAAGGTACTCCTTCTACTTCGAATGGCTGATTTTCAATAGCATTTAACTCTACCTGCGGAATCCCGGGGTATTTGTAATCGGCAAAGATATAGGCAAACTCACGCTGGAGTTGGTCCAGTACACGTTGCTCGCCAAAAATAGGGATGTCTTTGTTCTGGGAAAAGTTGTAGGCGCGTATATCGTCCAGGCCAGCGGTGTGGTCTTTGTGCTCGTGGGTAAACACCAGGGCGTCCAGCTTTTTAATGCGCTCACGAAGGACCTGCTGCCTGAAATCGGGCCCAGAGTCGATAATGATGCTCTTGCCGTCCACCTGCAGGTGCACCGATACGCGCAGGCGCTTGTCACGGTAATCTACAGAACGGCACACCTCGCAACTGCACCCAATTACTGGTACGCCCTGCGAGGTGCCCGTGCCTAAGAATGTTACTTTCAATTGGCTTTCTCCTGATTTCGGATGTCAAGATAGAGTTGCCGGTTTTTTTCGCTAAGTCGGCTTTCGTCAACTGTAATGGTACGGAGAATATCGTAGAGACAGTTAATTTTGCCCTCCAGGCTGAAATACTTGTTTACCACAGCCACTTTCATATCCTTCAGCACACAGTAACCGGCTTTAAAGTTGCCTTTTTCGTAGCGCAGCACAAAATCCGACTCTGCAAAAATATCCTCCAGTTTGTTTAAGAATGGCCGCGTGTACTTAAGCTCCATTTACTCAGCCGTATACTTTTTAACGGTTAGCACCAATGCATCAAAATCCAGTGGCTTTGGCAAGTAATCATTAATGCCAGCCTCTTTGAAATCTTCCATCGAATAGTTGTTGGCGTTGCCTGTTACAGCTATGATCGGAATATTGGCTATTTGCTTGTCTTGGTGCGCGCGTATCTCACGGGTACAGTCCATACCATTTTTTACAGGTATATTCAGGTCCATCAAAATCGCGTCGATCTTGTTACTCTCTACTTGCTTTAGCACTTCCCCTCCGTTTTTGGCCGTCAGAATTTTGTAGTTCTGAAGCTCAAGTATCTTTTTTGTCAGGTTAAGAATTACAGAGCTGTCCTCTGCGATCAGGATTGTTTTATCTGCCATAAGAGTAAATTATATTATAATTCCTTTATATGCTTTTCGGTAATTTTCATATTGTAACAACAACTCAGCAAACATATCATCCACAGTATCAAATTTATCGTGTTTGATCTCGTGCTCAAGCTGTTTAGCTAACTCTGCGATCGGGTTTATGCCAAGCGTGAAGCCTGTGCCCTTAAGTTGATGCAATGTACTCAAAATACTTTTGTATTGTTGTGCCTGCAGTTCTTTTTTAGCCTCCTCTAATAATTCTGCGGCTTCCTGCTCAAACTCAAAATACAACTGCCTGGTAAATTCCTCTCCGCCTATCTGCTTAAGTTGCTCTACTACCTGGCTATCTATTATAGGAGATGCTGCTATCGCATTTTTCTCTTCTTCAGCTACAGCAGCACTTTTAACTGTGTTAGCGTCCTTGTGCCATTTGCTGATAATAGTGTACAGGTCAGAGCTCTTAACAGGTTTGGATACATAATCGTCCATACCCTGGTTCATAAACTTTTCAGCATCATCTTTCATGGAATAAGCCGTCATGGCTATGATAGGAGGGCAATTGCTGCCAAGTTGCTCTTTAATATGCCCGGTAGCCGTAACGCCATCCATCTCTGGCATCTGAATATCCATAAAAATAACGTCGTATGGTTTTGTAGTAGCGTACTCAATGGCTTCAAAACCGTTAGAGGCAATGTCGATCTGGCATCCCAGGCGCTCCAGCTGTTTTTCGGCCACCTTCTGGTTTATCTGGTTATCATCTACCAGCAACACGACAGGAGTATAATCCAGCACTTTCTGCTCTACGCTTTGCAGCTGCTGAGTTTTAATGTGCTGTTTTATTTCTGCCTCGGTTGCTTTGCGCACTATTATGTAGAACCAGAAAACGCTGCCATCTCCCTGCTTTGACTCAACCCCAATGTCGCCGTCCAATAATTGTGTTAGCTGCTTTGATATTGCTAAGCCCAGCCCCGTACCGCCAAATGTTTTGGTGGAAGAATTGTCGAGCTGTGTAAAGTCGGTGAAGAGCAGTGCCTGGTTTTCCGGGCTGATGCCTATACCTGAGTCTTTTACCCGTACTTTAAGTTTATACTTGTCAGACTCCAGCCACTCGCTTTCTACATTTATATTAACATCACCCGAGTTTGTAAACTTAATGGCGTTTGAGGTAAGGTTAGAAAGTATCTGTAGCAGCCGCGTTTCGTCGGTAATAATATAACGCGGCGTTTTATCAGCTATACTATAGGTAAAGGTAAGGTCTTTTTGCTGTGCCCGGTTAGCAAACAAAGAGTGTATTTTACCGATTGTTTCGTGCAGATCTACGCTGTTTTCGCTTACAGCCAGTTTACCTGCCTGCATTTTAGAAAGGTCAAGTATATCGTTAAGTATGGCCAGCAGCGCGTCAGATGATTTACGAAGTGTGTCGATGTACTCGCTTTGCTCCGGATCTATGTTCATCTGGCTCAGTAAATCTATCATGCCAATGATGCCGTTCATTGGCGTACGCAGTTCGTGGCTCATGTTGGCCAGGAACTGTGTTTTTACTTTCAGCAGGTTTTCGGCTTCTTCTTTTGCTGTAAGCAGTTCTACCTGTGTGCGCTTCAGTTCCGAAACGTCCCTGGCAACGCCCTCCATGGCAATCGGGTTACCCTGGGCATCGTAGGCCAGTCGACAGTCTATGAGGAGGTTTATTCTGGCACCGTCTTTACTAAGCATATCCACTTCGTAGTCGCGAATACTGTCGTGCTCCTGCACCAGGCGCTTTAACTCGCTAAAGTCTTCCTGATTGGCATAAAACGATTTAACGTTTTCCCCGAGCACTTCCTGTTCGCGGTATCCAAGCAAATTGTAAACCGACGGGCTGATGAGTTCTATCTCTCCGTCCATGGCTGTACGGTAGTACACATCCTGAAACGACTCGAACACATGCCTGAACTTCTCTTCGTTCTCTGCCAGGGCAAGCTGCGATTTTTTCTTGTCTGTTATATCAAGGGCAATACCAGAAATTTCTTCAAAGGTACCGTTGTCCAGGTAAATAGGATGCAGGTATACTTCGCGCCAGCTGTCCGGGTCCAGTAAATGAACCTCGAAATGCTGTGGCTCGCCTTTAAATGCCAACTCATACTTTTCTCTCCAGAAATCATAGGAGTTTTTATGCAGCGGGAGCATGTTCTCGCTGTCTATCTTAGCATAAGGCAGTAGTTTCTGCTCGTTCCTGCCTTCAAAGCTTTGTGCAAAGTTGCGGTTAAAGGATGTTAGCTCGTAGCTGCGGTTAAGAGACCACATGTGATGCGTGCCACTTTCAAAGATGGCATTCAAACGTGCATTCTGTGTATTTATCTGCTCCTCGTTGCGCTTACGCTCAATAGCCAGGGCCACTTGGTTAGAGATAAAGTGCAGAATCTCGATATCAGTGTGCACATAAGCGTCCGGATTATGGTAATCCTGCAACGTTATTACGCCAATTATTCTGTCGCCGATGGCAAGGGGAGAGCAAAGCATAACTTCCGGTATAGCACCATGGACAGTTAGGTTTTCCTGGTCGGCCAGTTGTATGAGGTCTGCCTTTTGCATATACAGCGGTTTACCAGACTGTATGATATACTCAGATAAGCCAGACGAAAAAGGTCTCTGTCTAAGTGCTCTGCCTGTTTTTTCAACATACTGGTCTACCAGATAAACGAAGTTAAGTTGCTGGCGCTCATCGTCGCAAAGGGCAATGTAGATATTACGTGTCTCAATTATTTTACTGAGCTCACGGTGTATAGCAGAGTATAGCGCGTTAAGGTCTTTGCTGCTGATGGCCAGGTTAGCTATACTATAGTATACTTTTTGAAGGCGCTCTGCCTTAATACGGTCTGTGATGTCGTGTAATATGCCGCGCGTAGCCACTGGGCGGCCATCCTGCCAGCTGCAGGTTATACTTCCGATAAGGTGTACCGGCTTGCCGGCCTTTGTCAGGAATACGGTTTCGATCTTGTTTACATTCTCGCCTTTGTACAGGTTGCGCAACTGATAGATAAGCTTGGCTTTATAGTAAGGGTGTACTATATCGTTAAGCGTTAGCGTCTCTATATCCTCATCGGTATAGCCGAGACGTTCTTTCCAGGCTCTGTTTACGAAAATAAACTTGTTATCTACCGAAATATTCTGAATTAGGTCGTGTGCGTTGTCGAAAAGATCCTGCAGGCGTATCTTGTTATCCTTTAAGGCCTCCATAGCAATACGCTTGTCGGTCATATCTTTTCCGACAACGGTTAGCCCGATAAGCTCGCCATCAGCGTTATACTCAAACATGCTGTTCCAGCGAATAGTTTTGGTCTGCCCCGATTTGGAAATTACATCGCGCTCATAGTATGCGTTAAGCTGCCTTGATTGCAGGGTAGCCAGGTATTCCGCTTTTCGCTGTGCACGGTCATGCTCTGTAACAAGTACCTTAAAGAAATTTTCCCCTATAAGTTCTTCCCGGTTATACTCTATGTATTTAAGGAAATAGTCGTTGGCATAGGTAATGTTACCTTCCGGATCAAGGCTGAAGTAGATCAGGTTTACTTTATCAAGGAAGCTTCGGAACTGTTCCATCGATTCGTTCAGGATCTCCTGGCGGCGTACGGCTTGCTGTGCTTGTTTGCGCTGTGTAATGTCGCGCTTAAACACCTGAATGTAATACTCCCCATCTATTTCCAGGCGGGTTGCATTGATCTCGGTATCGAACAGGGTACCGTCTTTACGGCGGTTCTTCCACTCAAAAGTTACTGATTTTCCTGTCTCAATCACCTCTTTCATGATCTTCTCAGTTTTCTCTACAGAACGTAAGCCGTCTGGCTGGTATTCAGGAGAGAAATCAATAGGGGTATGGTTTATCAGGTCTTCGCGGGTGCAGCGGAAAAACTCAAGCGCCTTTTCGTTACATTCTTTCACAACGCCATCTTTAAAAAGAAGTATGGCATCGTACGAAGCCTCAAACAGAAGTTTATACTTGTCTTCTGAGAGTGAGAGTTGGTGCAGCAGCCTGTGGCGCGAAATATAGTTGCCGATGGCGCTTCCGATAAAATCTAAAAGCGCAGCAAACGACTTCGTCATGTGCAGGTCATCCCCTGGCCATATCAGGATCAGGGCCAGCAGTTCGGTCTCTGTGGTTACAGGTACAACCGTCAGATCTTTGTGAGTAGCCTTTTTTAAGAAAGCGCGTGTATCCGCAAGGGCTTTTCTTTTTTCACTCTTTAATATTTTATTAACCAGGGAGGCAGGAAGTGCAAGCATTTCGGGCATTACCGTTGGCCCTGCTTCGCCGGCTGAGTAAGAAAGCTGTAGTGTGTTTTCGCTTTGGGTAAATGTATAAACTGCTCCACCGGTCACATCGCTTTTATCAATCAGCTCGTCTAAGGTAAAGTTTAATACCTGGTGCTGGCTATCTGAAGAGGAAAGGTTGGTAATAAGCTGGTTTACAAACTCCAATTGGTGGTTACGGAACCGTACGTCCTGCTCTGCACCAATTACCTCATACAGGTTTTTTACATAACCAAAAATTACCGGTTCGTCGCGGAAACTGCCAGCCTGCAGAGATATTTCTATCGGTAGAAGTTCATTGTTCTCTTCATGCAGCCACCACTCGAAACGCTGTGTATTTCCGATAAGCGCCTGGTTTAGCTGGTTCCTGAGTGCAACCCGCTCAAAAAGATTTAAACCGAAGTTCCGGTAAATAGACTTTCCAATAAGCTCTTCCTTTGGCTTATGGATCATCTTAAGCGCACTCTGGTTCAGATCTATAAAGTTGCCGCTGCAGTCAAGTATAAAAAAAGGCTCTACGCTATTGTCAAATATATTATGGTAACTATCACCGTCTGCGGGTACAAGAGTAGTAGGCTGACCCACACCCGAAAGCTCGGCACACATAAACTCCTGCTCCTGGTAAGCTACAACCTTGATGCTGTAATGGTTAGCAGTGCGTGTTGTGCCATTTGTAGCCACGAAATTGCCTGATACAGTTTTACTGAGCTTTAGCTCACTTACAAGCTCCTCAAAAGCTGCACTCTCCATGGCCAGTACATCCTGTATTTGTTCAGAGTGGGCTGCAGTATACTTACTTATCTCTTGGTTAGTGGCAAGCACCTGACCGTTGGGTAAGGCAACAAGTAAGCCATTTCCATTGCTGGAAAGCTGCACCAGCACATCCAGCAGGCTGTTTGCAAGCTGTACTATTTTATGGTCAGGATGGAGTGTTGGTATATAGGGCATTTGGGAAATCAGTATTGTTAGATTAAGTGTATTTTACGCCTTACGCTACACTCTATTATTAATTTTACTATTTGCGTCATAATTTAGCAAAAAAAGCACTGCTTACATAAAACGCTGCTGTACTTAAACACACATTGGTTGCCGATAGTGCTATAAGTGCTCAAAATGTTAACACCCTAACCTATGAAGAGACTTTTGTTTGCCGTTACCACAGACCTTAACCATGACCAGCGCATGCAGCGCATCTGCGGTTCGCTGGCAAAACAGGGATACGAAGTGGAACTGATTGGCAGACAAAAACCTGACTCAAAACCGCTGTTGCAGCAACCTTACACCCAGCACCGCATAAGGTGCAAGTATAACGAGGGTAAACTTTTTTACCTGGAGTACATGCTGCGATTATACTTTTACCTGGGCACCCGCCGCTACGATGCCCTCTGTGCCATAGACCTGGATACGGCGCTTCCGGTGTACTTTCAGGCAAAAAAGAAGCAGGTGCCGTTTATTTACGATGCCCACGAGTATTTTCCGGAAGTGATAGAGGTTACGGACCGCAAACTGGTAAAAGCCGCCTGGACCGCTATCGAGAAATTTATTGTAACACGCACAAAGTATGCTTATACCGTAACGCAGTCTATTGCCGATATTTTTTACAGAAAGTATAATACCAGATTCGAGGTGATCCGGAACATGCCTGTACTGCAGCCATCAGCACCGGTAAGCAAAGAGCCACGAACTATACTTTACCAAGGTGCTGTAAATACTGGCCGTGGACTGGAGCCTTTGCTGGAAGCCATGGTAGGCCTGGATGCTAAACTGATAATTTGTGGTATAGGGGATGAGTTTGATAACCTGAAAATTCTTGCAAAAGATCTGAAGATAGAAGACCGGGTGGAATTTAAAGGGCAGGTACTGCCTGGGGATTTGTTGCAAATTACCCGAACCTGTCGGGTAGGGATGATGCTGCTGGAAAATAAAGGACTGAGCTACTACTATTCCCTAGCAAACAAGTTTTTTGATTACGTACATGCCGGTGTGCCCCAACTGGTAATAGACTTTCCGGAGTACAGGCAACTGAACGAAAAGTATAAAGTAGGTTTGCTTACAAGCTTAGATGTGAAGGAACTAAGGGGAAAATTGGCCTTATTGTTAACGGATGAGCAACTTTATCAGACACTGACAGCAAATTGCTTAGAGGCAAAACAGGAACTTAACTGGCAACACGAAGAGCAGAAGCTTCTCAGGTTTTACGAAGAACTATGGCAAGTAAAAAAAAACAGAAATACCTGGTAGTGGTAGTAGGACCAACAGCAGTAGGCAAAACAGACCTGTGCGTACAACTGGCCAAGCACTACCACACCGACATTATCTCTGCAGACTCCCGGCAGTTCTTTAAAGAAATGAATGTGGGTACGGCCAAACCAACACCGGAAGAGCAGCAGGGCATCAAGCATTATTTTGTAGGCTCGCATAGTATAAGCGAAGAGTATAATGCCGGTGCCTTTGAGGCCGATGTGCTACAACTGCTGGCAAAGCTTTTTAATGAAAAAGACGTGGTGCTGATGACCGGCGGATCGGGGTTGTATGTGCGGGCCGTACTGGAGGGTATGGACGAGATGCCGGAAACAGACCAACGTATACGCGAAGAGCTTTCCGGGCAATTGGAAAGGGAAGGTATAGCACCGCTGCTGGAGCAGCTGGAAAAACTGGACCCCGTATACTTTGCCCAGGTTGATAAAGCCAATACACAGCGCGTGGTCAGGGCTTTGGAAGTATGCCTGAGCAGCGGACAGCCTTACTCTTCGTTCCGTAAAAGCGAAAAACAGGAAAGGCCCTTCCAGATCATAAAAATAGGGCTTAACCGCGACCGGGCAGAACTCTACAGCCGCATAGACCAGCGCATGGACCTCATGCTGCAACAGGGGCTTTTGGATGAGGCAAAGGCTTTATACCCTTACCGCCAGCACAATGCCCTGCAAACTGTAGGCTACAAAGAGATATTCGATTACCTGGATGGCAAGTATAACTGGGAAGAAGCCGTACGTTTGCTTAAGCGCAACAGCCGCCGCTATGCCAAACGCCAACTTACCTGGTTTACCAAACACCCCGATGAGTATGCCTGGTTTAACCCGCAGCAGTGGGAGGAGATTGTAGGGTATATCAATGAGCGAATGAGTAGATGAGTGATTGAGTGAATGAATTGTTAAACTGCGGAATTGTTGAACCTGCCTTCTGGTTATTTCCGGATTAGCCCGAAATGACAGGAAAAATATACATACATTCACTCAATCACTCTTTCAAAATTAAATCAAAACGGATACCCTATGGCAATGTTCAGTACCATGCCAGTTTCACCTCCGAAGCTGAAATCAAAATCGCTGAGCACGTTGCGTTGGCCTTTAGGCAGGTAAGGCACTTGTACCGGTATGCCCAGGTCGAAGCGCAATACGAAAAACTCTACATCAACCCTTAAACCAAAACCTGTTCCCACCGCCAACTGATTCAGGAATGTTTTTGAGTTGAACTTGGCACCGGGTTTGTTAAGGTTTCCCTCATCATCAAAAGTATCCCGCAATAGCCATATATTGCCTGCATCTACAAACACGGCTCCTTTAAAGAAACCCGAAATCGGAAATCTATACTCCAGGTTTGTTTCTAATTTTACATCGCCGGTCTGGTCGAAGTATGAAAAGCTGAGTTCGTCCGGAATGTTGTAGGTGCCTGGTCCGACGCTACGCGCCCTGAAAGCTCTGATACTGTTCGGTCCGCCGATAGAGAACTGTTTTACAAAAGGAAGCGTGTTAGAGTTGCCGTAGGAGTAACCAACGGCCGTAACCAAACGGGCTACTAACTGGCTCTCTTTCCCAAAATTAAAGTAATGTCTGAAATCGTTGTTTGCCAGAATATATTGCGAATAGTTCTGTCCGAATAGGGTTCGGGGTGCATCCTGAGTAGGTTTATCGACCCCTCTTAGTGAGTTGAGCGCATTTATCATATTACCCGAGCCATCCAGAACCAAGCTGTTAAACACCTGACTGGTTCTGTCCGGGTATACCTGGGTAGTATAAATAAGCTGATAGATGGAGCCTATAATAAACTGGTTCTCGAAGCTGCGGCGCAGGTATGGGTTTTCGGCCAGCCTTTCTTCAAAATCCTCGGTGGTGTTGCTCAGTCGTACATATTGTAAATTGATGGGAGTTATATCGTGCGTAAGGGTTTTTCGTGGGCGCCAGTTATAAGCATAAGAAGCATTATAGGAGTTCATCTTGAAAAATGCCAACCTGTTCAGGAAGCTAAATCCTAATCCTATTCTGGTTTTAGGCACAAATTCTGTTCTTAAATTAGGCAACTCAAACGGTGATAGTATACGTGGTATTGTAAGGCTAACCTGTGTGCCTAGTTCGTAGGAGTTTAAGCCTTGCTGTTGCTTGCTTTGCCTGTTCCCTTCAGGAGTTGTTCCAGTGCCGCGACCACCCACCTGGCTCTCGAAATTTGCAGTAACATCTACGTTCAGCAGCTCAGAGCCCCTAAAGGCATTCCGGTTCCGGAACGATACCGTTACACCGGGGCCGGCAAAGCCATTCGATTTGCTTACCATCTGCGTCTCCACACGCAACGACTTTCTGAAGGCAGGCGTGAGGTAAATAAAGGCATCCAGCTTATCGTTGTTCAGGGTGTCTATCTTATAATCGATGTTAGAGAACTTATATGCTGATAGCCCAGCCAGGCGGTTAAGCGTCAGTAAATGGTTTTGGCGTGTGTATAAACTATCCTGTACTAAAAACACGTTACGGAGCAGATGGCGCGCACGCACAAAGTCTTCGTTCGGAATGTAATGGTATGACTTGTAACTTAGGGTATCGCTCACTGAAAGACTGTCTCCAACTGAGTAATTGGCAAAGATGTAAATGTCATCTAACGTATAAGGCTTAAGCGTACGCGAGGCAACATCGCGTTTCAGGCGCATGAGCATATCTACCTGCCTGTTGCCTACCATTGTATCTACGCTAAAAATCAGGGCATCCGGGGTAAAATGATAGTACCCTTTGTTCTTGAGCAGGCCATCGATACGCATCCGCTCATTGGTCATGTTTTGCAGATCATAGGGCTCTCCGGGTTTGAGCAAAGATTCCGGCTGCGCCTGTTTTATTTGCTTGTGGATGGGCAGGGAATCGTTTAAAGTATACTCTATTTTACGGATTCGGTATGGTTCGCTTACATTGGCTGTCCACTGTATGGTTGCCTTTTTGTTTTTAGAAGTTATGGCACTGGATACAGAATTGTTAAAGTAACCTCTGTTATGCAACCGGTTACTCATCACCTGGCTAACACTACCGGTGTCTACCTGCGATATAAGTACAGGGGGTGATCCCAGTTTTGTCATGATAAAATGCTTCAGCCCTTTCTCCTTTTCAGTGTAAAAGGTATTGTAGATCCATAGTTTTGGACGCAGGCCAAGTATAGAACCTGATGGTTTAGGACGTACAGTGGCACTAAGCTCTGTTTCCATCTCAGACTGCCGGTTGCTGCTGTCGTTCTTGCCTTTCACTTTCACTGTAAAACCAGTAAACAAGGCATCACCTTCTGGTATGCGTTTAGTGCCGCTGCACGCCGATAAGTATACCGCTGCCAGGAGCACCAATATATGTGTAAAGTATACTTGCCTGCTGACAGGCTTCTGTGGCATCATAGTTTAGTTCTCTAGTCCTTCTTTTCTTAGCTTTCTTTCTTCTTCATTTATTTTCTCGGCTTGCTCGAGTTTACGTTCTGCCTCGCGTTCTCTTCTGCGCTCCAGGTTACGGAACAGATCGGAGAAGTTGTTGTAGTCACGCACATAGATCAGCGCAGCACCTGTGGCACGCACATCACCGCCATCCAGAACCCCTTCGTACTGATTGCGCTGGAAGCCCCGCACACGCAGCCTGCCGTCTTTTGTAATAGAATACTCTACAGACAAGTCTCCGCCAAAACCACTCATGTTGCTTTGCGCCTGACCCTGATTCTGGCCTTCCAGCCCGATATCTGTGCCTACGCGTACGGTAAGCCTGTCGTCGAGGAACTGCTGGCGCAGGGCCACATTCAGATCAGTGCGGCCAGAGGCAGAGCCGGAAGAATAATCTTCGTAAGAGCTAACTCCTAACTCAAGACCCAGGCCACCGGCATAACGGTTGGTAAGCTGGTTAAGCTGGTCGGTCATTACTTGGCTAAGGCTGTTACGGGCTGTTGCTGCAAAACCGCCACCCGAGCTGCTAAGCGGATCCGGTGCCAGGAAACGGTTAAGTACCAGCAGGGCAAACACCTGCTTGTTCAGTTCTGATTCGTCTTGCCGCAGGTTACCAAGACTGCTGACCACCAGCGAGCCTGCCCGTGCCTGTTGCTCCTCCGGTAAACGTATGTCAAAGCTAATCTCAGGTTTAAGCATTTCACCTTCTACAAAAACATACACCTGGAATGGTAACTGGTTACGCAGAACAGGGTCGAGGGTACCGCCCGCCTGTGAGGCAACAAGTTCCATAGGCGCAGCCTGCACCTCGTAAATCGCTGTTACCTGCATATCTGCCAATAGCGGATCGCCTGTCCAGTTTATGTAGCTGCCTTTCTCAATTGCCAGTTCCCGTGAGGCCAGATCGTAGAAATCCATGCTATATTTTCCTTCGGTAACGGTATAGCGCCCCGACATGTTGATTTCGCCGGAGGGCCTTATGCCGATGTACAGCGGATCTGCGTTACCCCTTACTACTATATTGTCGCCTGTCGTTGGGTCAAGCACAATGGTTACGGTTGTTGCATCGGTTACAGTTATTTCTGCTTCTACATCTGCTCCAACAAAACCAGTAGTTTGTACAGAGTCTTCGGTTCTTCTAAGTATGGCAGTTAGCTCCGGGTTAAGGTCAACAAACTCTACTATGCCATCCCGCTCAGCGGCCCCTACTTCTTCGGCTGGTATCACGGTGGTAAAGTCTGAGCCATCGAGTATAGTTGCTCTTACGCTGATGGCAGGCTCTGCTAAATTGCCGGTAATGGTTGCGTCGGCAGACAAGTACACGGTGCCATAGTATAAGTCATTGTCTTTAGCAGTGGAATTGATAGCCAGAAAACGATCGGTGTTTACTTTCAGGTCAAATTTATAGTCGGTATAGTTTTGCGTCAGGATATCTCCACTTACAACAAGGTCGTTACCCAGCGAATCGGTTACGGTAAAGTTTGGAAAGTTGATGCCGGATTCGTTAAACACCAGTCGTTCATCCTTCAGCGTAAATACAGATCCTAGTGTAGTGAGGTTAAACTGCGCCTGGTCAAAGTTAAGTTGTCCCAGCACTTCCGGGTTTTCTAGTGTTCCGGCGATACGTAACTCTCCGCGTGCGCTCCCATCCAGATCTTCTACAATACCTTCTGTAAAGCCTTGCAACGAGGCGATGTTCAGGTTAGAGATGTTAGCGTTAAGGTTAAGCAAAGTGGCATTTGGCTGCGTTTCCACAAAGCCGGCTATTTTTACCTGGTTGCTGTTTCCGGTGAGTGCGGCATCAATATTATAGCGGTTGCCGCCTGCACTGCTTGCCTCCAGAGCCAGGTTACCGACTGGCACTCCCTGGTATGTAAAATCTGTAATATTCAGATCGGAGGTAAAGCTAAGGGTGCCTGATAGAAGGTTTTGTACAGTAGCTTCCCCGTTGAGTGTACCATCGAGCAATAGGCTATCGCTTGGCTGGAAAGATGCCATCAGGTAGCCCAGGTCAAAATTTTGTATATTTATCTCTAACGGTGCTCCAGGGCCAACAGGACCCGTGCTGTTTAGCGATAGCGAGCTGTTGTTGCGTTGCAGTACAATGTTATTGGCGTAAATAAAATCTGTATCAAACTGCAGGGAGTTATCATCCGGTACATTCCACACGTCTCCGTTAATGATTACCTCGTCAGGCTGGAACGTGAAGCGGTACCCTTCGCCCAGGCTGTTAAAGATCCCTCCCAGCATAAAGTTAGTATCGGTGGTGTCGGAGCCTGCCACCGTTAGTTTTACCTGCAAATTATCATCCCGGGCCGCACCCTCCAGAGTAGCGTTGTTTACTTTAAGAGATGGTGAAATAAGCCTTTGCAGGTCGATTTTATAAGCTAACTGCTCTCTGTTGCCGCGCATCTCCAGGTCAATGTTCTGTAAAGTATAGTCTGTATAGGCTACTTTGCGGATATTTCCATCCAGCTTCAGTTGATTGGTGCTGCCGTCATATACAGCCGTAATTGGCCCCGCTGTTTGCAGTTGCTCCAGCCCTGGCACAAAAGAGGTAATCAGGCCTGTCTTCTTCAAATCGATGGTGGCGGTAAAGTCTTTCAGATTCACGTTTGCCGGATAAGGTGGGTCTGGCTGCAGGTCAAAGTAATTAGAAAAGTACTTCTGCAAAGCAGTGGGCAGGTTGGCCAACGAATTTTCAAATTGCATTTCAGCATCCGCTACACTTGAGGCAAGGTTTAAACTGGCCCTCTCGCCACTTTGGTCAAGTGTAAGCAGCAACGAATCAATCGGGTAAGCCTTATTATTGTGCCGTACCACGACCTGGTCTCCAGTAAGCTTTCCGCTGATTGTGCTGGCATCTGCGCCTGTAAACCTGCCTTTTAACTGCCCTTGCACCGATAGCGGCTCCGGGTATAAATTAAGCGCCTGCAGGTTCGCATTGCCCAGGTCCAGGTTAAAGTCGTAGACAGGCTGCTGTTCGTTGCGCAGGTTAAAATCACCTATCAGGTCAAAGTTTAGGTTCTGGTCTTTGGATGTGGCTTTAACAGCATACAGGTTTCGGTTGATATTGGCATTAAGTGCAATGTTGTTATAAGTATAATTGTTGTAGTCTAGCCGCTGGATGGTACCTTGTACGTTTGCCTGCATGGTTTCCGGGGTAAGGCCACGGCCTGTTGCTTTTGCTGTAAGCGCCACTTTGCCCAGACCCAGATCTTCGGTAAACAATTGTCCCAAGTCAAAACCGCCTGACTTTACTGTGGCGGTAAAACTCTCGTTGGCTCCCATATCTACCACTACATCAGCGTTGCCAAAAGATGTTTGGATATCTGCAATGGCATCAAAAGCTGTAAGGGTACCGGCAAAGTTACCTGTCAGGCTCATTTGGTTTGGCAGTCTTATGTCTGGTGGCAGTGTACCGGCGGGCAGCAGTGCCTGCACATCGGTGCGTGTGGTGGTAAAGCGCCTGATGTTGGCGTCTAAGTACAGGTTGTCAGGGTCAAGGGTGTTACGTATTGTACCGCTTATATCTATGTTCGTGCCGCTTAAACCTACCAGTTGCAGATTTCTTACCTGCAGGTTGTTTAACGGCCCTGAGGCCTGCGCATCTACTTTTATAGTGGAGTTGGCTATACTTCTGAAAGATGGGTCCTGGGCAAGGTCGGGTGCAAAGTATAATACATCCTTCATCCCAATATAGCTGTTACGCAGGTCTACGTCTAAGCTTATACTTTCGGGGCGTTCGGCCATCGCGTCCAGGGACGGATACTGCATGGCCAGTTGGTTTTGCAGGTGGCTGTTTGGTGTTTTTATATCCAGGTTGGTTATACTTGTGGCGGTAGAGTCGAAGACAATGTTGGCCTGCAGGTTTTGCAGTGTGAAGCCGCTTTTTTCTTTTAACTGGAGTTGGTTAATATCGGCTACCGTTCTGTTCATGCTATACAAAATATCCTGCGCCTCAATCAGCACATCCGTAAACAGCAAGTGGTTGTAGTCCATCCCACGCGGCTGGGGAGCTACATCGGCATTATCAAACTTAACGTTCACATTTCTTACATCCAGCTCACCTAGTGCCAATACCCAGTTCATAGGCTCGCCACTTGCCTTCTCCACCGACTCATTTAGTTTCTCTGCAGTCCGTTCCGGATTAATAGTCAGGGAGTCGGAGGGAGTAAGTTTTTCCTGCACATATACTACATCGGTATTGAGCAGGGTGAAGCTCTTAAGATCTATGCGGGCTTCCTTTAAATTGATATTATCAGAAACAACCTCAGACTTACCCAGATCCAGTTCAATGCGCTGGTCAGAGGGGTAGCTGAGATAACTCAATCTTATGTTCTCCAGGGCGACACGATTTATACCAAAATCAAGCTCCAGTGGCTCTTCATCGCCAGAGGGTGGTGGCACTTTGGTCTGCTTATAGTCCACCCAGGTATTTCGTAGCTCCACTTCATCAACCAGGTACCGTTGCTCATCCAGGTTAAGCTCTTCCATAGAGGTTGTCATTTCGCCAATGCGGCCCCTGATGTAATTTCCCCCGGCATCATCCCGAAACACCAGGTATACATTATCCAGGTTGATCACGCCCAGGTTAATGGCCATGGCAGCTGAAGTATCGGCGGGTTGGGCGGTAGTGGTATCGGTGGCAAACGCCTCCATTATGAAGTCGAAATTAGTAGTGCTGTCTTCGCGGATGTGTAGTTTAAGGGTGGCATTGTTGAGGTCTGCTTTGCTGATGTTCAGTTCGCCTTTGAACAGGGATAAAATGCGCATGTCTACCCCCAAACGTTCAGAATACCATAAAGTATCTTGTTGCTGATCTTCTATGTACACATCTTTCAGCACAAAGGTGTTGCGCCAGTCGGTGGTAAACCTGCCTATGTCTACGCGGGTGCCTAAGGTGTTTTCCAGGTAATTTGCACCTTTCTGAGCAACAAAGTTCTGTACACCCGGGAACTGGAGGGCTATAACAATAAGTATAACAAGGCCGATTACGATGGCTAACAGCCAAAGTATAAATTTTAGGATTCCTTTTCCGATATGTTTAGCAGATGCGATAACTGTTACAATTACGTGTGTACTGCTTGTACGGGAAAGTTTTAATATGGATAGAGAGAGGCATTTTTTATACTTTGCAGATGCACAGCAATTGGTGGCCGCTTTAAAAAATCAATGCAAAAGGCACCCGCTTATGCTGTAGCCTGCAAGGGATAATGCATGCGAGTTTTAAGACTGCTGCCAATAGTAAGGCCCTTGCCGTTTAATACTACAGCAAGGGCCTTTAGTTTTAGGCGTGGCTAAGGCAGGTGTTCAGAGCTTTATGGTTACGCTGCCGTTTCCTGTGTCTGACGCAGGGTTACCATTCTGATATACTTTCTTGATTGTAACAGATGTGCAGCAGTCGCCGGTAACTACATCAAAGTCAATTTTAAGATTCTGATGATCATATCCTTCCACCAAAAGCAGGTATTCGGTGTTACGCTCATTAACGGCAGCTATAATCAGTGTTCCGCCCGTGCGATCTTCCGTTACAATGCTAACAGGATAAGGACTGTCTTTTGGCTGCATGTATATCTGTTCTAATTTAACAGTTCCGTTATCCAGCAGGTTAGCGCCTTGTGCATCGGTTAGTTTAAATACGAATGGCTCTTATATACAATCAATGTAGGCGCATTCTTTATCGCAGCCTGATAAGGCAGGCAGTATGACAAGTAACAGAAATAAAGTATACTTTTTCATGCTTGGTTCCTCTGCAAGACTATACTTTTAAAAACCTTAAAACTATACCGAAAGTATATTTACCATCTCGGCATAGTATGGGTTGATGATCTTTTGCTTTGTGATGGTCTCGATAAAAGGAGTGTACACCAGTTCTGAATTCATAATGCCTGCCATTACACCTTTTCTGCCCTCCTGCAGGCCATCTACACAGGCAATACCCAGTTGGCTGGCCAGCATCCTGTCTGCAGCAGTAGGCGCTCCACCCCTTTGCACATGGCCAAGTATGGTTACGCGGGCATCCATGTAAGGCAATGCTTTTTGTACCTGGGCAGCAATTTCGGTAGCGTTTCCTTCTTCGTCGCCTTCTGCCACAATTACAATAAATGATGTTTTAGACCGATCCCAGCCAAGGCGAAGGGTATCTACTACAGATTGTATACTTGTTTCTGTTTCCGGAATCATCACAATCTCGGCTCCGCCGCCTATGGCGCATGGCATGGCTATGTAACCAGAGTCGCGGCCCATCACCTCAACAAAGAAAACGCGGTCGTGACTGTCTGCCGTATCGCGGATCTTGTCTATAGCATCCAGTGCGGTATTTACAGCTGTATCGTACCCAATGGTATAATCTGTGCCATACAAGTCGTTATCGATGGTGCCGGGAGCGCCTACTGTTGGAATGCCGTATTCTTCAAAAAAGATGTTTGCACCGGTAAATGTACCGTCGCCGCCAATAGCCACCAGGCCCTCTATTCCAAACTTTTGTAGTTGCTCGTAGGCCTCGCGTCTTCCCTCTTTAGTCATAAACTCTTTGCTTCGGGCAGAGCGAAGTATGGTGCCGCCTTTCTGAATAATATTACTCACAGAATTTGATTCCAACCTGATTATTTCGCCCTTGATCATACCGCGGTAGCCGCGCATGATACCGTAAACATCTATACCCTTGTGCACTGCAGCACGCACTACAGCGCGTATGCAGGCATTCATGCCAGGAGAGTCGCCGCCAGAAGTAAAAACTCCAATCTTTTTCATTTTAATCTATTTTTATTATAGCGCACTTGCCCGTACCCACTTGGTTATCAGGTGCAAGTTAAGTAACTTATTGCGCAGGAAGTTATTTTAAGGATAATGCTTATGCACTTTAAGCTTTTGTTTTGCCATAAATTTAAAAAAAGCTGCAAAACCATATCCCCAAAAATAGAGAAAACCGTATGTAAAATCGGTAGTATCTGTACCATTATTTCTCAGGCTGTGTTTCGTATTGTATAAACACAACTTGGCAACTCTTGCAAGATGCATCAATAACATAATTTATACTTATAAAGGGGCCACTCTATGTTCGGTTTTTTTGAGAGCGAAGAAACAAAAAAGTTAAAGAGCCATATCGCTAACCTGGGAGCATTAGCTAAAATAGACGGGCACGTTGACCCAAACGAAATGAACTTTATTATTTCGATAGGTAAGAAACATGGCATGAAAGCCGACGAAGTGCGTCATTTGATCTCCAATGCCGAGAAGACAGAACCGCAAATACCCACAAACGACTCTGATCGGTTTGACCAGATATACGACCTGGTGGAGATGATGCTGGCCGATGGAATTGTAGACGAGAATGAAATGGAGTTTTGCATTAACATGGCTGCCCGCCTTGGGTTTAAGAAGTCTATTGTTGGAGTACTGGTCAGGAAAATAACTATGGGTGTTAAAGACGGGTTAACGCGCGAGCATATTAAACATGAGGCACAGGCTTTTTTAAATTATTAACCTATGTATAGAATTAAGGTTAGTAGTAAGATGCTTATTACCGCTTATGTTTGCCTGCTACTGTTACTGGGCTCTTTCCTGTTGCTAAATGGCAGGTTTTTGATGAATCATAACACCCCCAGCGAACTGCCACTGGATTTTCTGCTGCGCTTCGGAATTTTCTGGTTTGTGAGCTTTGTACTGGCCCTGCTTTTCTTTGTATTCCACATACGCATGCACCAGTACGCTTTCTCCGAAGCCGAGATAGCGCAATCAACTAAAGTAGGTACTTTTACTTTTGTTGCAGGTGTTAGTATGGCTACGCTGACCGGTGTGCTTTTTTATACTTTGGCTTAAATAGCTTATTTGTAGGAAGGGTAAGCTTTAAATCCGTTGTCGCTGTATACATAAGTAGTTAAATCGTTTTCAAGGCCCACCGACACCGCATTGTTTTTCAACTCAAAGCCGGATCTGCTTTCACTGTCCAGTAATGTTTGGCCTGGTTCTGTAAGCTGCAGGTAATAAAGGCTTTTAAGGGTACCACGATCGTTAAACAGCACATCCCGTTTTAACTCGTGTAAAGTCCAGCTGCCATTTCCTGTATCTGTGGCGGCCACTATAAATATGTTTTTATCTTGCTGCAATTGCAGGGCATGATCCAGATGGGTGTCGTTCGTGAAGTCTCCGCTTATTAAAAACGGACCCTGTTCGTTTCCTGCGGCCCGATCTCTGGCCGCGTTTGCCAACATAGGTTTTTTATACCCGGGATACTTTTGTGCCAGCAACTGCAATACAGGCTGAGGCAGTGGGAGATATGTATCCTGACCGGTATCATCGACTATTACTCCGTCCTGTTCAGTGTTGGCTATAGAGTCTAAAGCTTTTTCTTTAGAGCCAAGGGCTATCTGTTCATCTTTAATCTCTTCGTTTTTGGGGCTGCACGAAAAGGCAATTAAAAGCAGCATGAATAACGTGTTCTTCATAATGGTTTAGCTTACATTTATGCTTACTCGCTATCTGGCAAAGCAGTTACATAGGCCAGAATACCGGCACCAGCAGTATAATAACCAAAATCAGCAATATCGTAAGTGGGGTGCCTACTTTAATAAAGTCCCAGAAGCGGTACTTGCCCGGGCTGTACACCAGAATGCAAGCCGGCTCGAACGGCGTAACCATAGACACAGAGGCAGCCAGCATAATACCTATAGCAAAGGCCCGTGGGTCTGCATTGAGCTCAACGGCGGCTCGTAAAGCAACAGGAACTATTACCAGCGCTGCCGCCGCGTTAGACATGGGTTGGGTAAGTATAACCGTAAGCACCACAAAGCCGCCCAGCACAGCGGTTTTTCCAAGTGGCCCCATCAGGCTAACAATGCCCTGCGCCAGAAAGTCTGCTGCACCTGAGTTTTCCATAGCCGTGCCGAAAGCCGTCATACCCCCAATCAGTATCAGCAGGCGCCAGTCTATAGCAGCATAGGCCTTGTTCGTATTAATACACCTGAAAAGTATGGTAAGTATGGCAGCCAGCAGAAAAGCAATGGATAAAGGCAGTAATTTGGTTGTGCCGGCTACGATGGCAAGTATAAAACAGGAGATCGCTATAATGCCTTTGCGCTTTTTAAACAGCAAAGGCTCAAATTCATCCAGCAAGGCTACATTACTTGACTGCCGTAGCTGTCCCAGCCTTTCGGCTGCGCCCTGTACCAGCAAAAGGTCTCCGAGTTGCAAACGTATACTCCCTATTTTGGATCTTAAGGTTTCGCCGTGGCGTGAAATGGCCAGTACCACCAACCCGTAGCGGCGCGTAAATTCCACCTCTTTTATAGATCTGCCTATCAGGTTGGATTGCCTCACAACAAGCATCTCCGCCAGCCTGATATCTTCTGTCTCCAGGTCTTTGGCAAGTATGGCGTCGGCCATAATCTGTATTCCCTTTGTCTCTTTTACCTTCATCAGGTTGTCCAGGTCGCCTTCTACCAATAGTACATCGTTGGCCTGAATGCGGGTTCTGAAGTCTGGCAGAAAGTTGTCGTGGTCACGTATAATGTTAAGCATCCTGAAATTAAGCGAGGTAAGGTCAGAGGCGAATACGATTTGCCCTACCAGTGGTGAATCTGGCAATACAATGATTTCAGTAAGGTATTTCTGCAGTTTATACTCATCGGTGAGTTGCTGGTCGTCGTGGCTGGGGAGCATGCGCTGGCCAATCGTCATCATATATATAATGCCCACCACAAAAATAATAAACCCGATGCCAGAGATCTCAAACAAGCCAATGGGAGGGAGGCCTGTTTTGGCAATATAGCCGCTTACAGCCACATTGGTTGAGGTACCGACAAGCGTGCACGTACCGCCAAGTATAGCCGCAAAGGCAAGCGGCATCAGTATTTTAGAGGCACTGCGGTTAATGCGTTTCGACAGCCCGACAAGCGGGGTAACAAACATGGCTGTAACAGTGGTATTGTTCATAAACGCAGACACAACACCAGTTACCAGCATAACCACCAGCAACATAACATTGGTGCTTTGCCTGGCCAGGTTGGCAAGCCGTACTACTGCAAAGTCTAATATACCGGTTTCCTGCAGGGCGGCGCTAAGTATAAAAATGGAGGCAATGATGATGATAAAGTCGCTGCTGAACCCGGCAAAAGCTTCTTCAGGGGATATAATGCGCACACTGGCGAGAATGATCAGCATTACCAGCGTCACAATCTCGATAGACAGGTACTCGGTTGCAAACAGGATAATGGCTACAACCAACAGTGCGAGCACAAGCGCTATTTCCATAAAAAGCCTTAGGGTGAGGCCATACTTCAGGAGAAAGATTGAGGTATGGCTTCGGCTTTTACGTGCTACATAAAGTTTGGTTTGGCAGATGCATGAGTAGCTGTTTTCAAGCCTAGCGTATCATAGCCGACATACCTCCATCAACTATCATAGTATTTCCGGTAACATAAGAGGCTGCATCTGAGCAAAGCCAGACAATTGTAGCGGCGGCTTCAGCAGGATCGCCAAGGCGCCGCTGAGGTATAAAGTTAAGGTACATCTGCTTTACCTCTTCTTCCCTGGCGGCATCGCCGCCTGACTGCATCCTGAACATGTCTTCCAGCATAGGGGTATGATGAGCCCCCGGAGCTACCACATTTACCCTGATGTTGCTGGTGGCCAGTTCCTGCGCCGACGACTTGGCCATAGCAATTACACCTGCTTTGGCGGCAGAGTATAAAGCCCCTCCCGGTGCTCCGCCCAAGCCATTGATACTTGCCACATTTACAATGGCCCCACCCGCTGGTTGCTGCTCCAGCATTAGCCTGATCTCCTGCTGCATGCACAGCCACACACCGCGCAGATTAGCGGCCATAGCCTCCTCATAGTCAGTAAGCTCGAACTCGTGCAGAGACATGCCTATTCCGGCTTCGTTCGCGGCGTTGTTTACGGCAATATCCAGGCGCTTATACTTTTGCTTTATCTTCTGGAATAACTCAAGTATAGCCTCAGGCTGGCTGTTGTCGGTGCGGATAAACTCAGGGTTAAATGCGGCCTTGCCTGTAAGTGCTTTGGCTTTTTCCTCGCTGCGACCTGTAATGATCACCTTTGCGCCGGCAAGGGCAAATTTTTGAGCTGTAGCCAGGCCAATGCCAGAGGTGCCGCCTGTAACCAATACTACCTTATCTGTGAAATCATACTTTACTTGTTCCATAGGTTTGTTTTGTATATCAAGCCTTTACGTGTATTGCATGGCTCTGGTGCTGCTGTATAATCCCTAAGTATTACATTTACTAAATATTTTAAAAAGTTAATACTTGGCATATTAGTTGTTAGAAAGCAATTCAATATTATTGTAGAATATTTCAATTTATTAAAGCTATGAAAAAACTTTTTACGCTTGCGCTGCTGTTTTGCTGTACCAGCCTTGCCTTTGCCCAAAGCAAGTATACCTTAAGTGGCTATGTGCGCGAGAAAGGCAGCGGCGAACTGCTGATAGGAGTAAGCGTGTACCAGCCGGGCACTACCATTAGTACCTCTACCAACACCTATGGTTTTTACTCCCTTACACTTCCGGCTAAAGATTCAGTTACACTAACATTTGGCTATCTGGGCTATAAGCCGGAAATAAGGAAAGTATCATTGCGTCAGAGCCTGGAGTTGAATATTGAGCTACAGTCGGAGGCTACGCTCAAAGAGGTGGAAGTTGTAGCAGAAAGAGTGGAGAAAGTCAGCCAGGCAGTGGATATGAGTAAGATAGAAGTGCCCATCTCTCAAATTAAAAGTATACCGGCGCTGCTTGGCGAGAAGGATGTGATGAAAGTGCTGCAACTGATGCCGGGAGTGCAGTCTGGCAGCGAGGGCAACAGCGGCATTTACGTGCGCGGCGGAGGCCCTGACCAGAACCTTATCATACTTGATGATGCCACAGTGTACAACGCATCGCACCTGTTTGGGTTTTTCTCCTTGTTTAACGGCGATGCGCTTAAGAGCGTGGAGCTGACCAAAGGCGGATTTCCGGCACGTTATGGAGGCAGGCTTTCTTCTGTTATCGACCTGAACATGAAAGACGGTAACAAAGAGGAACTGCATGGTGAAGGAGGAATTGGTCTGATCTCGTCGCGGCTGATGCTGGAAGGACCCTTAAGCAAAGGCAAATCGTCTTTTTTGATATCCGGACGCCGCACGTATGCCGATGTACTTGCCCGCCCTTTTATGGACATAGATGGCAAGGCCGGGTATTATTTTTATGACCTGAACACAAAAGTGAACTACGACTTTGGGCAGAAGAATAAACTTTACTTAAGCGGTTACTTTGGCCGTGATCGCTTCTTTTTCCGGGAAAAGTATGATGACGGTGAGTCGGAGGGAGGCATACACTGGGGCAATGCTACAGGCACGCTGCGCTGGAACCACCTGTTCTCCAATAAAGTGTTTGCAAACACTTCCCTGGTTTTTAGCCGTTACCGCTTCAATATTTTTGCATCCGAAGAAGACGACGAGAAAGACGAAAAGTTTAAGCTTGACTATTTCTCCAGCATTCAGGACGTAGCCCTAAAGTATGACCTGGATTACCTTCCTAACCCGCAGCATTCGATTAAAGCCGGTTTTCAGAGCACATTCCATCGGTTTACGCCAAGTGCGCTGGTTATAAAAGACTCACAGCAGCCTACTATTGAGCAGGAGTCTAAAAATGTGGATGGTGTAGAGTCGTCAGTTTACGTGGAGGATACTTACAAGCCTACACCAGCCCTTAGAATTAACGCCGGTTTGCGTCTGAGCCATTTTGCTGCAGATAAGAAAAGCTACTTTATGCCGGAGCCACGCCTGGCAGCTGCCTATAGTATAAAAGAAGACCTGGCTGTAAAGGCATCGTATGCACGCATGAACCAGTACGTGCACCTGATCAGCAACACTGGTATTGGCTTACCAACCGACCTGTGGGTGCCTACTACTGATAAGCTAAAGCCCCAGACATCTCAGCAGATTGCAGTAGGAATAGCTAAGGATTTTTTGAAAAAAGACCTGGCCCTCACAATCGAAGGATACTATAAAAAATCAAACAACATTATAGGTTATAAAGAGGGTGCCAGCTTTATGGTAATCGACGACCCGGAAACAGCTGAAGAAGTTAGCTGGGAAAATAACATCACAGCGGGCCAGGGCTGGTCTTATGGTGTGGAGTTCCTGTTACAGAAAAAGGTGGGCCGCTTCTCTGGTTGGGCTGGTTATACTTTATCGTGGACGCAACTGCAGTTTGACTCGCTTAACTACGGTAAAAAGTTTTATGCCCGCTACGATCGCCGCCACGATATTTCACTGGTAGGTATTTACGAGCTAAGCAAAGGTGTAACTTTATCTGGCACCTGGGTTTACGGTACAGGCAACGCCATTACAATGCCTGTAGGCACTTACGAATCGCAGCACCATCTGCCATCAAAGTATAAAGTCAATTCATACTCCTATTACGGGGGCAACGCAGTTGACTACGGCGACCGCAACTCGTTCCGGATGGCAGCTTACCACCGCATGGATATTGGTATACAGTTTCATAAGCAGAAAAAGTGGGGAGAGCGTACCTGGGAGATCAGTTTTTACAATGCCTACAACCGCCGCAACCCCTTCTTTTATTACATAGAAGAAGATAATAACGGCACCACATCAGAAAGTAAACTAAAGCAGATCACGTTGTTCCCGATTATCCCATCGGTTACTTATGGCTTTAAATTTTAAAACGTACAGCACATGAAAACATATCGTATCATACCATTTATCATACTTATTGCAATTACGCTGTTAACTGCCTGCGAGAAAGATGCAGATAATGTAAAGCCTTTCAAAGTAGACTCTAAGCTGGTAGTGCACGCCTTTATCTCTCCGCAGGATACAGTGCTTAAAGTGCACCTGCAAAAGTCGCAGCCGGCGCTGGGAAGAAGGCTGAGCGAGGAGCAACTTCAGGTACCAAACGCCAATGTTACCATCTCGGACGGTAGTTCGGCTGTAACATTAACCTACGACCCTGACCACAATGCTTATTTCTCTAAATTACGTGAATGGGCTATAGTGGCAGGCAAAACTTACACCTTAAAAGTTACAGCCCCCGGAGGATATGCAGCTACTGCCAGTTGTTCGGTTCCGGAAGCTACGGGAATTGCGATAACTGATGTAAGTACCTCCACCACAACTGAAACCGATTACTATGGGGGCGAAATGAAAAGGTATAAAGTAGCCTATAAGTGGACAGACGCGCCCGGCGTAAACAATTACTACCGCACGCTGGCTGCCAAAGTTTTCTGGCATAAAAACTACTATGGAGATAGGCAGCGGGTAGCAGAGCCTGCGCATCTGGATCGTGGCAAGCCAGGCCTGTACAAGGATGATAAAGCACAAGGTGGAGTTCTAACATCCGATGACTTCTATTATTACCAGGGGGCACAATCGCCGGATATAGAAAAGCAATACCAACTACACTTGCTGCTTGTAGTATCGGATAAAAACTACTACCTGTACCAGGACGCACAGTACAAGCAATCTCAGTCTAACGGTAACCCCTTTGCGGAGCCAGTGGTTATGTACAGCAACATAGAGGGGGGACTTGGTGTGTTTGCAGGTTATAACCAGGTAGAAGCACTGATTGATATGGAATAGGACTTACATACCTTAACATCAAAAAGAGAGGTTGGTTAATAGCCTCTCTTTTTGTTTTCTTCTTGAAGTGCGATTTTTATGTTTAGTGAGTAGGTACCAAATCGCAGAACCAGAAGCCGGTGTCATAGGTTGGTAAGTCTTCTTTCTTAAAACAGCTATCATCAGCATTGGCAGGTGCACCATACGTTTTCAGGACTTTCTCTCCCAACGTATACTTTACAGGTCTTTTGAAAATAGGTCCGTCAAAAACAAACGTATGGAATTCGCCATTTTCGCCCGCAGGGTCTACGCCTTCCGGCAAATCGTTTAAGAAGCTGTGGTCAAGAATTCGGCCTACAAACGACTCGTCCAGCAATCGGGCATTTATACTTACCACTACTGCCTTAAAGCCAAGGTCTATAAACTCCGCAACCAGTTCTTTAGTAGATCTGCCCCAAAGCGGGAACGCAGCCTTTATACCTACCTGTGCCAGTTGTTGCTCCCGGTAAAGGCGCAGGTCCTCCAAGTTAATATCTCCAAAAATGGCATGTGTAAAGCCCTGTTGCTGCAATGGGCGCATAGTGCTTTCCATCAAATTGTTATAAGCCTCCATAGTGGCATTTTCCGGTAGCATGATTTGCTGTAATGGAATACCTATACTATTTGCCTGTTGCTCCAGAAGATCCTGACGCACACCGTGCATTGTTATGCGGTTAGTAGCTCCGCTCAGGGTAGTTAGCAGTAACTGTACATTGTACTCTTTCTGCCTGAGCACATGGTACAGGCAAAGCGTCGAGTCTTTACCGCCACTCCAGTTAAATATACTTTTCATGGTTAAGTTGATAATGGGAAGTATAGTAAAAGTTAGTACAAAGTATAAACGGACAAAAGTAATACAAGATAGCTTTGAGGGTGGTTAAGATAAAATGCTATTTATCAGAACAACTTTACTTTTTACATCTTTTTAAATCAATGGCTGGGCCTATGCCGTAAAATATATAAAGGCTGTTCATAAACAGCTTTATGTTAAACCAAGAAAAGGAGGTTATTATGCCACAAGGCGATAAATCTGCTTATACTGACAAGCAGAAAAGAAAAGCAGAACATATTGAAGAGGGTTACGAAAAAAGAGGCGTAAGCCATAAAGAAGCCGAAAAAAGAGCCTGGGCTACCGTTAACAAACAAGACGGCGGCGGTAACAAAAGCGGCTCCGGCAGATCAAACAACAAGAAAGACTAAGGAAAATTTATTCAATTAAAGCAAAATGGCCAGGTGTATTTAACGCCTGGCCATTTTGCTTTATACTTGTTTATACTACGGATAATTGTTTGTATGCGCATCCGGATCATCAAAATCGGGGTCTATGGTAGGAGGCAGACCTGTCATGACGCGGTTGTGAGAGTAAGGCCGGTTTTTTGGATAAGACCCGTAGTGCCCCTGGCCGTTTTTTTGTTTACTGTTGTTACGTTTCTTTATCGCCATCCAGAATAAGCCTGCTACAGCTACGGCACCTGCAACGGCAAGCACTTTGGGTACTGTGTTACTAACTTCAGGCGGCAACGAAACGACACCCTGTTCATCTGTAATGGCTGGTTCGTGCACATAGCGGCCATGTTTCGGCACAGCTTTTAGCCAGAAGTTCTTAACCAGGTTTTCCAGCTGTCGGGTTAGTTCTTCGCCCTTCATAGGCATTCCGTGTCCGGTGGCTGCTATTTTGGGGTTTAAATTAAGGAGTGTTTCTACAGAACGGTGGGCATTTCCCCAGTCCGGCGTATAGTAATTAGGCGGGCCATGTACTTCTCGCTTTTCTGTCATCACGGCGATTGCAGATTCGGCATCGCGTGTTGTGAACGCATCGCCAGCCAGCAATACGCGATCTTCTTCTCTAAAAAAAGACACATGCCCAGGGCTATGGCCCGGCGTAAATACCCAATGCCATCCTTCCAGTGCAGGCACAATTCCTTCCTCAGGAAGAAGTACTAACAACTGATGTATATCAATCGGTTTTTTGGGGTAAATGAATGAAAGGTAGGCCATAGCACCGCCGCCTACACTTGGGTCGGGTGGGGGATAGCTTGACTGACCGGTAAGGTATGGAAATTCCATGGGGTGTGCGTATACCGGTACCTGCCAGTGTTCTGCCAACTCCCGTACGGTGCCAATATGATCAAAGTGCCCGTGCGTTAATACAATGGCCTGTGGTACACTGTTTTCCCCGAACAATTCATCTGCAGCACTCCGGATCTGGTGCGCGTAGCCTTTTACACCAGTATCTACCAGCACCCACGAGCCATTGGGGTTGGCAACAAAGTATAAGTTAGCGAAAAGTGTTTTCAGGCCCCACACCCGCGGCGCTACAGCAAAGGTTTGGCGGCTAGCCGGGGTGTGGAGTCTTTTTGATGTTTCCATAGGCGTGCGTTTAGTTAAAGTTAGCGAAATAATGTCAGACTTTTAGTACGGCTGACTGCTGAAATAGGCTAATTATAATTTTCATAATATTCGGGCCTTCTACTTAAAGGTTGTTTTACTGCTGGTTACATTAATACTTTTTAAAGAGCATGTGGCAGGATTTGATTGAGGCATGTTTTTTGAAGTATGAATAAATAATTGCCTTTATTTATTGGCAATTTGATTTCCTTTTTTTCAGGAATTATTTATCTTTCTGATAAGTTTACTTCATATGGTTAATTTATTTGTTCCACCGAGCTACATGGCGGTTTATGCAAAGTGTATAGATGCGTCGATGCCAGCCTTCGATCCGGAAGAGTGGATTGAGGAGGGCAAGGTGTACCCTGTAAAGCATTTTTCAGAGCCCCTGAACCAGGGTGATGGCTTTGCCATTACAATCATGGATGAGGATGGCATTGAAATTCACCCATCGTCTTCGCACTGGAGTTTCTCTTCTACGCGATTCGAGCTTTATACTTTGCACCTGAACTAGACCAAATTCAGAGAAATTACGTTTAACTATAAAGGCTGCCCAGTGCAGCCTTTTTTTTAACTTTTTCTTTCAGAGTAGTATAGGAGTATAATTTTACCATGATAAGCGCCGAAGAATTCAATGAGCTGCCTCCTCATTTACAGTCAGAGCTTGTTTTAAGCCAGGGGCATTACCTCTATCACCGAATTAAAGGCTGGTGCAAAATAGATCTCTACTGGTTTCATGATTTTTATGTAGAGATCTGGTTTCTATACGACCTCAAAAGTATAGGTTTAGTGCGCGCTCTTACCAAGTACCGGCACCTGGAGCCCTACCTGGAAACTATAAAGCTTAAACTGAAGACTGCCAGAAAAGAGTAGTTACAAATTACATTTTCCTGAGCCACAAACCTGCACAAGTATAAATAGTACCGGGCTTACTTAAATTCTGTTGATCAAAACCTGTCTCATAACTTCAAAATTTATACTTTTGAGCATGAGCAGAAATTTACTTTTGATAAGTACCTCTACAACACACGGCACAGGTTATCTGGAGCATGCCCAAGAAGAGGTAAAGACATTACTGGAGGGTAAGTCCAGCATCTTATTTATACCTTATGCGCGCCCGGGCGGCATTTCCCATAAAGATTATACAGCCAAAGTTAAAGAGACCCTGGAGCCCTGGGGCTTTGCTGTAACTGGCGTGCATGAGTATGATAACCCTGTAAAGGCGGTGCAGGAAGCCGAGGCTGTTTTTATTGGCGGCGGTAATACCTTTCAGTTGCTAAAGAACCTGTACGCTAACAAATTGATTGAGCCCTTGCAGGAGCGTGTGAAAAAGAGCATGCCGTATATGGGCACAAGTGCCGGAACAAACGTGGCAGGCAAAACAATTGGCACTACCAACGATATGCCTATTGTGCATGTAAAGTCTTTTGATGCACTACAGTTGGTGCCCTTCAACATCAACCCGCATTACCTCGACCCGATAGAAGGCTCTACCCACATGGGAGAAACCCGCGAAACCCGTATTGCAGAGTTTCACCACCTTAACCGCCAGCCAGTGGTAGGTTTGCGTGAGGGCAGTATGCTGCGTGTTAAAGGCGATAGAATAGAACTTAAAGGACCACACACTGCCCGCATCTTTCTGCAATCTGAGAAGCCAGTTGAGTTTAAACCAGGAGATGACATAGGCTTTCTGTTAGAAGCGTATTAAAAGACATTACTAATCAGGGTGGATAGTTGCCTGCAAAAAAGGTGAAGTATAAGTTGCTTCACCTTTTTTATTTTAGCCCCTTCAATTTGTTTTGTTTTCAATTGCGTATACTTTTTCTGAAAGAAATCTGCCCTTGAGTTATTTCCGGGATTAAATGATTTGTTTTGATACGAAATCATATAACCTTTACCTATGAGAATCCATTACCTAACTTTATGTGCAGCATTGGCAGGAATACTGTCTGGCACAAGCAGTTGTACGCGAAGCTCTGAAAGTGAGCAAACAATAGAAGCCGTACAGACAGAGCAAAACATCAGCCAGGTGTTTGATAACTATTTTGAGGACCGACTCAAACTCTTTCCGCTCGAAGCTACAGCCATTGCCGACAACCGCTACAATGATCAATTGCCAAATACCCTGAGCCTGGAATATGAGGAACAGGTAAGGCAGTTATACCAAAAGTACCTGGACCAAATAAACAAAGTAGACAGAAGCAAGCTGACAGAACAAGAGCAGGTAAGCTACGACATCTTTAAGTATGAGATGGAGATGTCGCTGGAAGCGCTCAAGCAGCCAGACGAACTATTGCCGATCAATCAGTTCTGGAGTATGCCCATTACGATGGCACAACTTGGCTCTGGTTCAGGTAACCAGCCTTTTAAAACACCAGAGGACTACCGTGACTTCCTGGGTCGTATTCAGGGGTTTGCAGTATGGGGAGATACGGCTATAGCCAACATGCGCAGGGGAATGGCTGCTGGAGTTGTACTTCCGCGCTCTCTTACACAAAAGGTGTTGCCACAACTGCAGGCCATGGTGGTGGAAGACCCAAAAAAGACCATCTTCTGGGCACCAGTAGAAAAGCTTCCGGATAATTTTACTACCACACAGAAAGATAGCATTCGCCAGGCCTACACGAGGGCGATAAAGGAAGAAATAATTCCTACCTACAAAAAGCTGCATGACTTCATGAAACAGGAGTACCTACCAAAAGGCAGGACAACTTCCGGCATAAGCGGCATAAAAGGTGGAGATGCATACTACCGTTACCTGGTGCGCTACTGGACCACAACCGAAATGACACCGGATGAGATTTTTGATATAGGACAGCAGGAGGTAGCACGCATCCGGAGCGAAATGGAGAAGATAAAGGAGCAGGTTGGTTTTAAAGGCGATCTGCAAGCTTTTTTCAGGCATGTAAACGATAATCCAAAGTTTATGCCATATAAAACGCCGAAGCAGGTACTGGAGGCATACCGAAGTATAGAACAGAAAATGCAGCCACAGTTAAACAAACTGTTCGGGATTACACCTGAATCAAAATTTGAAGTGCGCCAAACAGAGGCTTTTCGTGCGGCATCTGCCAGTGCAGAGTATAACCCGCCTGCACCCGACGGATCACGCCCTGGTATCTTTTACGTTCCAATTCTGGATGCTACCAAGTATAATGCAGTAGGCATGGAGTCGCTTTTCCTGCATGAGGCAATTCCAGGCCATCATTACCAGATCTCAATTCAGCAGGAGCAGGAGGGACTGCCTAAGTTTCGGCAGTATGCCTGGTACGGTGCTTTTGGTGAAGGGTGGGCGCTATACTCCGAAAGCTTAGGCAAAGAGTTGGGCCTGTATACAGATCCTTATCAGTATTTTGGTCGCCTCAGCGATGAAATGCACCGTGCCATACGATTGGTAGTAGATGTAGGTATGCATGCCAAGGGCTGGACGCGTGAACAAGCCATCCAATACTCCCTGGATAACGAACTGACAAGTAAGGAGGCTGCCGTTGCAGAAATAGAGCGTTATATGGCCATACCTGGTCAGGCGCTTAGTTACAAGATTGGAGAACTAAAAATTAAGGAACTACGCCAGCGGGCAGAGCGTGAGTTAGGAAGTAAGTTTAGCATCAGTGCTTTTCATGACGAAATACTAAAAGGAGGCGTAATGCCACTGGCCGTACTGGAAAAGAAAATAGATGAGTGGGTAGCAGCGCAAAAGAAGAGTTAAGACGAAACCTGAATAAATAAAAGAGGCACTCCGGTTAAGGTAGTGCCTCTTTTCAACTTTAGCCAAAGTATTTATTATCTGTTTGCTGCTCTGCTGGCATCCAGCCTTTTTAAGAGCAGTTTTGTAAAGTCTCTTTCTGCTCGGTAAAGCTTAATGAGTTGCTTGGTAGAGATAATACGCTGATACCGGGCTGCATACTCTTTTTCCAGTGCCAGTTCTTTCTCTTTTGTATCAAACATCTCGTCCATCCTGGCTTTTGCCTCCTGCTCACTCATTTCATCTACATCTTTGCGGTAACCGCTTCGGTAGTCTTTCATCAGGGCGCGGCGCTTTGCCTCGTACTCGTTGTAAACCGGCCAGAATTTCTGTGCCTGATCAGCCGTTAGTTCAATCTTATCGGTAATGTAGGCAATTTTAGCAGCCTCTACGTTTTCGTTGCGTTCCTGGGCAAATGCACTAGGGCTGCCCATACCTATCACGCAGAAAAGTAAAAGTATAAGGTATTTTCTCATGGGTGAATTATTCTTCAAGGTGTCTGATGTGGTAATATTCCAACTCCTCTTCGGCAGCTGTAGGACTGATATTTAAAAAATCAGCTGTAAACTCATTTTTTGAAAGGTAACTAAGCTCAGCCAGGTCTGCAGTCTCCAGATCTTCGTTGTAATTAAGGTAATCCATAATTTCGTGTTCAGCCATGGGGTGCATCGCAAAATAATCGTCCTGCTTTTGTTGTTGCAGGGTAAAATAGAAAGCACCTACAAAAACTAAAAGCAAAACCAGCGGAGCCACAGCTATACGCAGCGGTGCCCAAAGGCTTCGCTGCCAGGTTGGTACCTTGTTTTCTGCTCCGGCTGTACGCTCCATCACATGCATGGGCAGGCGATCGAAGTAGTGCTCCGGCACCTGGTACACATTGTGCTTTGGAAGGTTTTCCAGTTTAAAATCCTCTTTCATTTTATTCATACTCTAATGGTTAGATAGAGAACTCGTCATAAAGTTTAATCCCGCTTTATAAATTCTTCTATTTTTTTTACTGCCAGGTGATAAGATGTTTTCAGGGCGCCCACCGAAGTGCCTAATATCTCAGACATTTCCTCGTACTTCATCTCATCATAATACTTCATGTTAAACACCAGCCGCTGCTTGTCTGGCAGGCGCAACAAAGCCTTTTGCAGCTTTAGCTGAATCTCGTCTCCGGATATGTCCGGCGATGAATCTATCTTCTCAGCCAATTCAGCGGCAACATCATGTATCGGTAAAAAGAAACGTTTTTTCTTGTTCGACAGGAAGGTAAGGCACTCGTTGGTGGCAATACGGTAAATCCAGGTATAAAGCTGTGCATCCTGCCTGAAATTGCCCAGGTTCTTCCATACTTTCACAAATACCTCCTGTGTTAGGTCATCAGAGTCGTCATGGTCTATCACCATCTTGCGGATGTGCCAGTATATATTCTGCTGGTACTTACGCACAAGTTGGTTAAAGGCCAGGTTCTGGCTTTCCGGGTTCGAGAATTTTTCTAAAATCTCTTTGTCTTCCACTGGTCAGGTAATGGCAAGGAGGTAGTAACCTTGCTAAGCAGGATAATAATTTTGGTTTATGGGAATAAGATAGCAAGTATAAAAAAATAGAGGGAGATAACACTGTACCTCCCTCTATTTTATACTTTAAAATAAAAATATGTTATTGCTTTCTGCTGATAGCGCGCTCTGCTGCGGCAACAATATCATTCTCTGTCAGGCCATACTTCACCATCAATTCTTCCGGTGTGCCAGATTCTCCGAACGTATCGTTGGTTGCCACATACTCCTGCGGAGCCGGGAAGTTAGTGCCTAATACCTGTGCTACGCTGTCGCCGAGGCCGCCAAAACGGTTATGCTCTTCTGCTGTTACTACACACTTGGTTTTGCGAACAGATGCCAGTACAGCTTCGTTATCCAATGGCTTTATCGTATGGATGTTGATGATCTCAGCTGAGATGCCTTTATCTGCCAGCATTTTGCCGGCAAGTATAGCTTTCCAAACCAGGTGGCCTGTTGCGATTATGGTTACGTCTGTACCTTCGTTCAGCATCACAGCTTTACCAATCTCAAACTTCTGATCAGCAGGTGTAAAGTTAGGAACCGACGGACGACCAAAACGCAGGTAAACCGGGCCTTCGTATTCGGCGATCGCGATAGTGGCTGCTTTTGTCTGGTTATAGTCGCAAGGGTTGATCACCGTCATGTGCGGTAGCATACGCATCATGCCGATGTCTTCCAGTATCTGGTGTGTGGCACCGTCCTCGCCTAAAGTAAGGCCGGCATGGGAAGCGCATATTTTTACGTTTTTGCCAGAGTACGCTATAGACTGGCGGATCTGGTCGTAAACGCGGCCAGTAGAGAAGTTGGCAAACGTGCCGGTAAAAGGAATCTTACCGCCAATGGTCATACCTGCGGCAAGGCCCATCATGTTAGCCTCCGCAATACCCACCTGGAAAAAGCGCTCCGGGAAATCCTTTTTAAAGGCATCCATTTTAAGCGAGCCGGTAAGATCGGCGCAAAGGGCTACTACCTCTAGGTTGCTTTTGCCAAGCTCGTGCAAGCCGGCGCCAAAACCTGAACGTGTGTCTTTTTTCTCTGAATACGTGTACTCTTTCATCTGTATGTTTTTGTCTAAAATGGCATGTTCCTGTTAATCATACTTTTTGATGATGCTGAGAGAATGCCTGTTCTTTTATCTGTTGAAAATTTTTACACTTGTTGTTGCGCCTGATCTGATCGTGAAATCCTGCACATCAGTAAACTTGCTTGATTGGGCCGACTTCATGCGGTAAACCAACCTATACTTTCCGGGCTGCAATGCCAGAGTTACTCTGCTGTTATCTTCCGGCAGGTTACACACCCATGTCTGTTTGCCTGCCTCGTCGAGGGTATAAACACTGCCAAAACCCTGCATTTGCGAAGGTATGGCCAGCTGCCCCGGAGGCGGAATCGTAATCGTGTTAACCTGGCTCTGCTTTACCTCCACGTCTTTTAAGTAAATGCGCGGCAGCGTAAGAATCTCCAGGTCATACTTTCCGGTAAGGTATTTATGCCTGTTGCCGAATACCTGCACGTTCAGCGTTTGGTCTGATCCCTGCTGCTTTACAATAGCTGCCAGCGCACCGTAAGGGGAGGGGCCATCCTGGCGTAGGTATAATTCGCCCTGCGGAGACTTTACCCGGATCACGTTATGCTGTCCTGGCTTTAGTTGCAGGCTTTTTGCCGTTACAACAGGGGTAGTGTTTACTACCAGGTCGTAAGGCACCAGTGCATCTATCTCCAGCATGTCGGTTTTACCTTTGCTGTCCTGGTAGTGCACGTAGTTATACTCTGTGCTTCCGGTTACAGCATTTACAAACGTCATGTTCAGGTTGGTCTCTGTAGGGCGGTTCTGCTCGTCCAGCAACTCCACACTTACTGTTGTCTCGCTTAGCGTTTGCGTGGCGATCTGGGTCAGTACGTTCTCAAAGGTTTTAACATCAGCGGCATTAAAGTACTGGCCAATACAGCTTAGCTGCTGCTCATACTCCGGCGCAATGCCAATGCCGATAACAAAAGGCCTCAGAAAAATCCGGTTCTTTTGCAGCGCCAGAGACACAGCACAAGGGTCGCCACCGCACGACTCCAGCCCATCGGTGATAAGGATGATCACATTACGCGCTTTATCAGCGGGGAAATCGGTGGCTGTTTGCTGCAATGAGTACGTTATCGGGGTATTGCCCTTGGGTACTATCTGTTCCAGCTTTTTCCGGATGGCAGCGCTGTTATTGTTTACTGAGAACGGAACCTCCAGCTTTGTATCTTTACAATCGCTGCGTTCGCGACCAGACTGATGCCCATATACCCGCAGTGCCACCTCCACGTTGTCATACTTTTCCAGGGAGTCTACCAGGTGTGCCAGCAGGTTCTTTGCAACGCTCATGCGGTCGCTGTCTTCCCATTTGGCCAGCATACTTCCAGAGGCATCCAGCAAGAAAAGAATGCGTGTTTTAGGCTGAGGCTTTTTTTCCTGGGCAATAGTATCCCCGCCTGCCGTTATTATCAGCAAAAGGAGCAGTACTGCCAAAGGTTTGCACCAGTTAAACATTGCGTCTATAGCTAAATGCGGTAAAGCAAAGACATTTTATACTTACAGGATATTAATAGTCAGAAGCTACCTGTACGGCCAACTGCTGCAAGGCAATCTGCAACTGCTCATCGTTTGGTGCCACGCCGTGCCACTTGTGCGAGCCCATCATAAAGTCTACGCCATAACCCATTTCAGTGTCCATCATGATCATGACAGGCTTTCCATGGCCGGTAGATTTCTTCGCTTCATCAAAAGCGGGTAGTAATGTTTCAAAGCTGTTACCATTTGCTTCTAATACATGCCATCCGAATGCCTCGAATTTGGCTTTCAGGTCTCCAAGGCTCATTACCTCGTTTGTAGATCCGTCAATCTGCTGTCCGTTTCTATCGATGGTGGCAATTACGTTGTCAATTTTGTGGTGTGCGGCATACATGGCGGCCTCCCATACTTGTCCTTCTTCCACTTCACCGTCACCCATCAGCACATATACCAGGCTGTTGTCGTTGTTCAGTTTTTTGGTTTGAGCAGCGCCTAAGGCCACTGATAAACCCTGGCCAAGTGAGCCGGACGCCACGCGAATACCTTCCAGGCCTTCTTCAGTGGCCGGGTGGCCTTGTAACCTTGAGTCGATCTTACGGAATGTAGCCAGTTCTTTTACATCGAAGAAGCCGGCGCGTGCCAGCGTGCTATACCAAACCGGAGAGATGTGGCCGTTAGAGAGGAAGAACAGGTCTTCGCCTTTACCGTCCATTTTAAAATCAGTGCTGTAGTTCATTACCTTAAAGTATAGCGACACAAAGTAATCTGTACAGCCCAGTGAGCCACCCGGGTGGCCTGAGTTAACGGCGTGTACCATGCGCACTATGTCGCGGCGTACCTGCGATGCAATATCTTTTAGCTCTTCAATGCTCTTGTTGTGTGGATTCACGGTATTTAATTGTTGATTGTTAAATTGTTTTATTACTAAGTTCAGATTCTATACTTATGCTCAATTACAAAGTATAAAATATATCCTCTTAAGATACGTAAGATACGAAAAACGCAGCTGCCCGGAAGGACAGCTGCGCTTGTTATTAGTTGAGTATCTGTTTGGCGTGGTCGCTTGTCTTTACCTTGGTGATAATATCTTGTATAGTACCGTTTTCGTCTATCACGAAAGTATAGCGCATGGTGCCCATGTACTTCCGGCCATACATCGATTTCTCCTGCCACACACCGTATTGCTCTACTATCTTTTTATCTGTGTCTGCTATCAGCGTAAAAGGCAACTCGAACTTGTTTATAAAATTCTGGTGCGATTTTTCACTGTCTATACTTATGCCTATCACTTCGTAGCCCTGTTGCTGCAGTTCGCTGTAGTTGTCGCGCAGGTTGCAGGATTGGGCGGTGCAGCCGGGAGTGTTGTCTTTCGGGTAAAAGTATAACACCACTTTTTTTCCGCTGTAATCGCTTAGTTTAATGGTATTGCCGTGCTGGTCTTTTCCTTCAAACGCAGGGGCTTTGTCGCCGATGTTCAGGGTCATAGTTGGTTACGTATCAAGTAGCACGTATCACGTAGCACGACTATCGATTCCTAAATCGTGATTCCTGATACGTGTGTCGTGATTCGACTAAAATTAAATCTTAGTAGTATAAGTAGCTTCGTTGCCGGCTAAATCCTTAACCTTTAAAACTACTTCACCGGACAAAGGTACACTTTTATCTAATTTTTCTGAGTAAATCAATGCCTGTTTGTGCTCATACTTCATCAGGAGCCACTCACCGTTAACGTAGCAGTTAAAAGAGGCAATACCCGACAAATCGTCACCAATCTTAAACCTCACTTGTGTACCGCTTTTGCCGAGCAGTTTTATGGTTGGCGCTTTTGTATCTTCCAGCACTTTATACTTACCCATGTTTTTGGTGCTGAAGGTTATACTGTTGCCTTCCCATCTGCCACCTGTGTAGCCACGGCCCCGGCCGGTGCCCAGAAAATATACTGCTGCTTTTGATTTGTCTTTGATCTCGTTTGGCGGTGTAATGGTTACTGTTATGGCTTGGTGCAGCGGTGTAAAGTAGTCGCCAATAGTATAAACATCGCCCTCCAGTTTGGTCTGGAAGTATAAGGTGTCGTAAAGCGAAGCCTGGTTAAACTGCACTTTAACGAATTGGTTTTTAAATGTATAATCTGTTGCCGGCGGTATCATCTGCTCCAGTCCCAACCCAGCCGAAATGCCACAGAACCTGATAGAATCCGGGGCTCCGGCACGCAGGTCGTAAAGGCCGATGCCAGCTGAGTTTTTAACGTAACTAGGCACAAGTATAAGTGCTTTTCCACCTTTGTAGAGCTCGATGTTCTGCGGAGTAGAACTGGTGTCGCTGGCGCTCACTTTAAGAATGTTGCCTACAATTTCGTAGCGCAATGCAGGCTTAGTTACGGTTTTAGACATCGTTTGGGAGAATGCCGGTTTTTTACCCTTTACCACAAAACTCAGGGTAGAGGTATTCTCGTAAGAGTCGCGGGCTATCAGTTGCACACGGTAAGTGGAATCTGCGTGTACACTAAATCTGCCCTGGCGCCCATTGGTTTTATACAGTGGCAAGTTGTTACCATAATCTACAAAGGCCTTTTGGAACGTGCGTCCTGTGCTTTTATACTGGGTATAGTTAATGTGCTGCGATACCTGCCGCGACAGCTCAAACGGTACCTGGTCTATGTAATGGCTGTATACTTGTTTCCCGTTTACAATCAGGGTTACCTCCTGTGTGCCGTTCTTATTTGTTGTGCCATCATAGCGGTCAATCGTCTGTAGTTCCAGTCCCAAAAGCCCGTGCGCATAAACCGTATCGGTTAAAGAAACGTTGCCACCCTTTTGTACAGTTTTAAATTCTTTGCGCTCAAACTCGTTGTTTACACGGGCATGGATGTTCAGGGGAGTAATGCCGATGCTGTAAATATCTGGTGGCGTTGTATCTATAATTTCGGAGAACCTTTGCTTAAGCGGGTTGTAAAGACGGTCTTTCTCATCGCGCACCTCAAAGTGCAGGTGCGGGCCCCCTGAGCCCCCAGTATTGCCTGAGTAGCCAATAATGTCGCCGCGCTTTACCTGGAACTTATCCGGCTCCGGGAAAAGCTCCAGCTCAAAGGTTTTCTTTTCGTACTGCTTCTGAAGTATATGGTCTGCCAGCGGCTTGGCAAACTCGCGTAAGTGCGCATAAGTTGTTACATAGCCATTGGTAGGGTGAGTAATATAGATAATGTTACCGTACCCGTAGGTAGACTGCTTTACCCTGGAAATATAGCCATCTGCAGCGGCATACACCGGTAAGCCTTCACGCTGGTCGGTTTTAATATCAAGTCCGCCATGGAAATGGTTAGAGCGTATCTCGCCCATACTTCCCGACAGGTAATTACGCTCCCCGGGTTTTATCGGGAACAGGAAATCGCCTGCCGGTGGCTTTGTTGCCGGAGCTGAGTTTGGTGCCATTTGGGCAAACGCGCTGCCAAATGCCATGTAAGCAAGTATAGCAAATGCAAGCGGCTTCTTATTTAACTTCGAAGTCCAAAAGTTTTTTATCTTCAACATACCCTTCTAATCTGTCTCCTATCTTAACCGGACCAACACCCTCTGGTGTTCCCGTAAAAATTATGTCGCCTTTTTTTAATGTGATAAATTTTGAAATGTAGGCAATGATGTCGTCGAACGTGTTCAGCATCATCTGTGAGTTGCCTTTTTGCTTTGTGTCGCCGTTAACGTTCAGGCTGAAGCTGATGTTCTGTAGGTCGGGGAACTGCTCCAGTGGTAGAAACTCTGAAACAGGAGCAGAGCCGTTAAAACCTTTGGCCAGCGTCCAGGGCAGGCCTTTTGCCTTTGCCTTTGCCTGCAGGTCGCGGGCCGTAAAGTCTATGCCCAGGCCAATGGCATCGTAATACTTGTGCGCAAATTTTTTATCGATGTTTTTTCCTTCCCGGCTGATGCGCAGAAGCAGCTCTACCTCGTAGTGTACATCATTTGAATATTCCGGGTAATAGAACGGTTCGTTGTTCTTTAGTATGGCCGTATCGGGCTTAAAGAAAATGACAGGCTCATCGGGTACTTCGTTTTTAAGTTCGGCGATGTGCTCAGCATAGTTTCTGCCAATGGCTAATATTTTCATAAAGGGTGATTTGGGTGATCTGTTTCTCAAAAATAGGGTTTTCTTACCTTTCTGCGTACTATAAATCAATAATTTTATACTTCTCTTCGTAGTTCTGATAACCTTAAGCCTTTTGTTTTAACAACAAGTATAGCGCAGGAATATTGCCTTACCGGCATCCAGAACATTTTATTAAGCTTAAAACGTATAACGGGAAAAGTATTTTGCACTTTGCTGAGTGGCTGCTATGGTGTAAACAATGGTTTTTCTGCCTCTCGGAATATAGTGATATGATAATTTATTAATGTGTTTACGTTTGGTTATAAAAAAAATGGTTCAAAATTTGAATTCATTTTTAATGACCACTAAAATTTTATGACGATGTATAAGAAATTAATCGCTTTTGTAGTAGCTGTGGTGATGTTTGTGGGCTGTACGACAGTTCCGATAACAGGTCGCCGCCAGCTAAGCCTTGTATCCGAGGCAGAAATGCAGTCTATGAGCTACGAAGCTTATAACCAGTTTTTAAGAGAAAATAAACTATCCAACAATGCACAGGCAACCGCCATGGTGAAGCGTGTAGGTAACCGTATCAAAAATGCGGTAGAGCAGTATATGGCGGCCAATAACCTGAGCAGTGAACTTCAGGGTTTTAAGTGGGAGTATAACCTGATAGCTGATGACCAGGTGAACGCTTTTGCAATGGCCGGAGGTAAAACTGTAGTTTACGAAGGAATTTTACCTGTAGCGCAAAACGAAACCGGCCTTGCTGTCGTAATGGGGCATGAGATTGCGCACGCTATTGCCAAGCACGGTAGCGAACGCATGAGCCAGGCGCTGGCGCAGCAATTCGGCGGACAAACACTTTCTGCATTGGCAGGTTCTCAGCCAGGCACAGCCACAAATTTAGTAATGGCTGTTTATGGTGTAGGTTCGCAGCTGGGCTTGCTAAAGTATGGCCGTACGCAGGAGTCGGAAGCCGACCGTTTAGGCCTGATCTTTATGGCCATGGCTGGTTATAACCCGCAGGAGGCGATACCATTCTGGCAGCGTATGGAGGCAAAGGGTGGTGCATCACCGCCTGAGTTTTTGTCTACGCACCCAAGTGCAGGTACACGCCAGGCCGACCTTAAAAAGTATATGCCGGAAGCCCTGCAGTACTATAAGAAATAAACCAACCAACATAACCACATGAGCAAATTCACCCTTGGCCGCAATTGGCGTGCTGCTTCACATGCCGGATTTTTTATGATGCTTGTGCTGCTGTTAACTACAGCTTGTACCCGAAGAGAAGCGTTTCCGGAAGATAGCGAAGAACCTATTGAAGTAGCGGAAGGGGAAGAGGCTCCTGCAAAGTATGACGGGGTGCTGCTTGCCCAGGTGGTATTTGACAGCGTGGATTATATCGTAGACCGCAAAGACCTGCTACAGCCTTTTATAAAAGAGTTTGGCGACGGTACTGTAGTAGATAAAGTGATGATACGGAAAGTGCAGGAGACAAAGGCTGACAAACCCGCTTATTACCTTGTTGGCCTTGGCATCCGAAACGGAGCATTCCGGTCAATGGCTTTACAACTGGATATTGCTGCTGACAACAGTTTATACTTAAGCAGCAAGAATCCAAAGTTTATGTGCCATGCCGGGCCGGGCTGTGATTTCTGTTACTTTACGTTTGCAGGTAATAAAATAACCGGCTGCGAATGCTCGGCTCGTGCCGCAGGTAACAACTGCGCACACAAGGTGTCCGAAACAAATAGCCTGCTCTCCAACTCCAGATTAAGGGAGGTAGAAAGGTCGGAACAGAAACCGAAGCCACTTCCAAAGCCATAACCAAAAAGGGCCTGCCAGAATTCTGGCAGGCCCTTTTTGGTTATGGCTTAAAATCAAAGTATGCAATATTTATCAGCAGTTGGAAATCATAAACTCCACATTTAGCCTCATACTTTAAGTAGTCTTCATACTTTACTTGTTACGCTACGACATCTGTACGTTGCGCAATCTTATCCGCGTGAGTACTTTTTTGGTGTATAGCGGGAAATCACCTTTCATCATCCAGTCGTAATAGCTAGGCTCTTTTTTAAGCACCTCCTCAACAGATACATTTTTATACTTGCCGAAGTTAAACACCTCCTGGCCGGCATTGTTGTACACTATCCTGCCCGAAAGGTCTGCTGTTTTCTGGGTAGTGAATTTATGCAAAGCCTCCATGTCGTTTTGTACCGGGAAATCTTCCACGCCTTCAGTAACTTCTACCGGGGTGTTCTGGTAACGGTCCAATTGGGCCATCAGAATGTGGTAGGTAGCCACAGTGTCAGCCTCGGCGCTGTGAGCGTTTTCCAACGATTTGTCGCAGTAAAACTTGTAAGCGGCAGACAAGGTGCGTTGCTCCATCTGGTGAAAAACGCGGCAAACATCCACTACATTCCTGTTCTCAATGTCAAAGTCGATATCGCAGCGCAAAAACTCTTCGGCCAGCAACGGGATATCGAAGCGCAGCAAGTTATATCCACCCAGATCGCAGCCTTTCAGGAAGTTATCAAAATCCCTGGCTACCTGCTTAAACATCGGGCAATCCTTAACATCCTCATCGTAGATCTTGTGTATCAGGCTGCTCTCCAGCGGAATCGGAATACCCGGGTTGATACGACGTGTTTTCAAAATCTCTTCGCCGTCAGGCATTATCTTCAGCACGCTTATCTCCACGATTCTGTCGTTGCAAATGTCGGTGCCGGTGGTTTCCAGGTCGAAGAAAACCATGGGGCGCTTTAAGTTAAGTTTCATAGCTGCTTAAAGTATAAATTAAAGTATAGCCTGTTTTAAAGCTTCTAAGTCTAAATTGTTGTAAGTGCCCGAGCTCATAAGCAGCAGGTTAGCGTTTTGCCAGTTGCGGCTGGTCAGGTGCTGTTGTAAAGCAGATGAATCCGTAAACACTATTATACTTTGGTTCTTGAAAGCAGCTTTTAACTCCTCTTCCGAGATCATCTCCATGCGCTTGTGCTCGAGCGTTTTCGGACTGAAGAATACAATGGCCTCATCGGCTTTATCTAAAGCGCCGGCATACTGCGGCAGAAAGTTTTTGTTCAGGCTGCTGAACGTATGAAGCTCTACCACTGCCACCAATTCGCGCTGCGGAAACTGTCCCTTAACTGCCTCCGTGGTAGCTTTTACTTTAGAAGGGGCATGGGCAAAATCGCGATAGATAACAGAGTGGCTGTTTTCGCCCAATTTCTCCAGTCGTTTGGCAGCGCCTTTAAAAGTTTTTAGTGCTTCGTAGAAATCGTGTGCCTTTATACCTATTTTCTTGCACACCTCTTTGGCAGCATTGATATTGCGCAGGTTGTGCTCCCCAAACAGCTGTATCTCAATGTCACCTTCTTTTTTGGTATGAAGTATGGTTTTGCCGTTGCGTATGCTGTGCTCGTGCACGCCGTAGCCAATGTAAGCAATATCGGCTGGGTTGCGCGGAACGGCTGCTAACTGCACCTGCTCATCGTCCTGGTTATAGATCAGGGTTCCGGCTTTTGGAGTCATCTCTGCAAAAATGCGGAACTGCTCGCGGTACATGTCTGGGTTCGGGAATACGTTGATATGGTCCCAACTGATGCCACTGATCACGCCAATGTGGTGATAGTACAGGTGGAATTTAGGTTTGCGCTTGATCGGGTCAGACAAATATTCATCGCCTTCGATGATAATGATCGGGGCATCGTCAGTGAGTTTTACCATGCGGTCAAAACCCTCTAGCTGTGCACCAACGGCGTAGTCGAATTTACGGCCCATGTGCTTAAGCACGTGCATAATAATGGAGGTAATGGATGTTTTACCATGGCTGCCACCAATTACAATGCGCTGCTTGTCTTTGCTCTGCTCGTAAATAAATTCCGGGAAAGAGAAGATCGGGATGTTAAGCTCCTGCGCGCGCTTCAGCTCGGGGTTATCGGGGCGTGCGTGCATGCCAAGTATAACGGCATCCGGCTTTGCATCGAGTTTCTCCGGAAACCAGCCTTCCTGCTCTGGAAGTATACCTGCGGCAGTTAGCCTGCCTTTGGCAGGTTCATAAATCTCATCGTCAGAGCCTGTTACCTTCAGGCCTTTGTCGTGCAGCGCCAGCGCCAGGTTATGCATGATGCTGCCACCAACGGCAATCAGGTGTATGTGCTTAAAATCCTTCTCCATAAGCCAAACTATTTATACTCAAGTAAGCAAAGTTAGAAGACCTTAACTAAAATAAAATAGCTATACACTAATATGTTGATACTTTGTGGATATCTTGTGGATTATTAACAAGGTTATTAAGATTGCTTTAAGGCCGTAACTGTTAAATTTGTGCTTATGGAGGAGATGAAAATGAATGTGAGGCCTGCGGGCAACCGCAACGGGTGGCAGAAAAAAGCCCCTGCTGTGTCGGAATTAGGCAAAAAGCCGCCGCAGGCACTTGATTTGGAGGAGGCCGTGCTTGGCGCACTGATGTTGGAGAAGGATGCTCTTACCAGTGTAATTGATATTTTGCGCCCGCAAAGTTTTTACAAAGAGGCACACCAACGTATCTTCAAAGCTATACTTGCGCTGTTCGATAAGTCGGAGCCGATTGATATTTTAACGGTAACACATGAGTTGCGTGAGAACGGCGAACTGGAACTGGCTGGAGGCGCCTATTATGTTACACAGCTTACTACACGCGTAAACTCAGCAGCAAACATTGAGTACCACGCGCGTATCATCACAGAGAACTCCATTAAGCGCGACCTTATTTCTATCTCCTCAGAGGTGCTTTCCAGTGCTTTTGAAGATACCACCGACGTTTTTGAGCTACTCGATAAAACAGAGGCAAAGCTGTACGAAGTTTCAGAATCAAACATCCGTAAGAACTTTGACGACATGCGCTCTCTAATGCACATGGCCATTAAAGAACTGGAGGAAAAACGTAAACAGGCGGATGGTCTGACAGGTGTGCCAACTGGTTTGGTTGCTCTGGACAGAGTTACGTCTGGATGGCAGAAATCTGACCTGGTTATACTTGCAGCACGTCCTGCGATGGGTAAAACAGCCTTCGTACTTTCCGTGATGCGTAACGCGGCAGTAGATTTTGGCAAAGGTGTGGCAATTTTCTCCCTGGAGATGTCGTCGCTGCAGCTGGTAAATCGTTTGATCTCGTCGGAGGCTGAACTGGAGTCAGAAAAAATTAAGAAAGGCAGTCTGGAAGAGTATGAGTGGGCACAGCTAAACCATAAAATCGCGAAGCTAACCGAAGCACCTATCTACATCGACGATACGCCTGGCCTTTCTATTCGTGAGCTACGTACCAAGTGCCGCCGTTTAAAAGCACAGTACGACATCCAGATGATCATTATCGACTACCTTCAGCTGATGAGCGGAAACTCGGATGGCAAAGGTGGCGGCAACCGGGAGCAGGAAATCGCATCGATCTCACGTGCCCTGAAAATGCTGGCAAAGGAATTGAACGTACCGGTAATTGCCCTCTCGCAGCTAAGCCGTGCCGTGGAAACCCGTGGTGGCGATAAACGCCCACAGCTATCCGACCTTCGTGAATCCGGATCTATTGAGCAGGATGCGGATATGGTGTGCTTCCTTTACCGCCCTGAGTATTATGGTATAACCGAGGATGAAATGGGCAACCCGACTGCAGGAGTTGGAGAGGTGATCATTGCCAAACACCGTAACGGCTCGCTGGAAAATGTGCAGTTGAAATTTATCGGTAAGTTTACTAAGTTTACAAACCTGGATCACGACTTCGGGGGTGACGCCATGGGAGGCTTTAACGCTTTGCCAAACAGTACGTTTGATACTGACTCACCGGGATCGATACGCCTGGGCAGCCGTATGAACGATGGTACCGGAGGAGGCTTCCCGGCATCAAGCTTTGAGGAAGAGCCGCCTTTCTAAAGTATAAATTTTAGAGCAAGGCAATAAAAAGAAGTATAAGCTGTTCTGTTAAAGTATAAAACAGGCGAATAGCTTAAAGATATAGCCAAAGGTAGATTAGCCGTTGCGTCTGAAGGACCAGCGGCTTTTCTTTTTGGTGATGCTTTAAACCACTTTCAGGCTGGGAACGTCATCAGGTGATAACTGCGGTTCTGCAATCAGGCTTTCCTCAACCAGCTCTTTTAACTTGTCTAACTGCACATGTATGCTTTTATGCATGGCCTCACGCAGGGTTTGGGCAACAGGGTGTGTGTAACTTTGTAAATAGCTGTAGTTTAACCTAACCTTACTTGCCAGGTCAGCATAAAGCACTGGGGTGTATTCCTGGGCAAAAAGCTCAATAACCTGTGTTCCTTTCTGGCAGAAAACCAGGTTTGTAAGGCCTGCACCATGAGGCGAAACAACAAACTCGGCTGATGCAAATAGTGCAACCTGTTCTGAAAAAGTAAAATCGCTGAGGACTACAGGCTGAAAACCATACTTGTTTAAAAGCTCTACCACTTCGGGTTCGTTGGCTACATTTCGTACGTCACTGTCTTGCCTGCTAATATAGATGCGTTTCGGTGAATTAATTATTTTTTGCGCTGTAGGCAGAAATTTATCCCTTAAAAATTGGCAGGCCCACGAGGGTATGTGCTCTATGTTACGCACAAAGGTAGAGGCAAATAAAGTGTCTGCCTGAAAATGTCCTATACTATGCCCCTCTACAATTTTAGTCGTGTTGATGCCAAGCAGACGCAGCGTGTCCTTCTGAAACGGCAGACTTTGTGTAGGTACCACGAACCAATCTATTTTATTAAGCCAGCCGGCTTTTTCAAGTAAATGTAAACGGGGCAGCGAATCAACCATCCAATGGAAGTAGTTGTTCTCCCCACTTCCGCCTATCAGCATATTAAAAACATTGCCTTTAAGCCCCAATGGTGTGGTAAAATAACTTTGCTCGAAGATGCCATTCTTCTCCGGGTCAGTAGTGCCTACCTGTAACGAAATATCACCGATAAGTTTATTGTCTTCTGAAATTACAGCTGCAAAATGGGTGCCGTCTGTGCATAGCCTGCCTTGGTTTATAGCCGTAACAGAGGCGGCAGGCTGTACTCCTTTAAGGGGTGTGAAAATATGATTTTTATTATTTTTTAAAAGCTCATGAGGCACCTTTAAGATAGACTTTTCCGGTGGATATACTTCTGCATGATTTGCACTGGAATTGTTTACGTAATCAGAAAGTGTTTTATAGATACCTGTTGGTTTATATGACTGATTATAAGGTATATGGTGTTCAATTATTCTGCTTAACTTTCTGCACACCTTAGTATACAGCTTAGACATATATTGCATATTATGTATTCATAAAGGCTTAAATAAAAAAATATGTCGCTGTTAACAGCAACGCCTACTAGTATACTCTCAAGTATAGTTTATGTTATACCTTACAATAATATTTGATAGCAACTTTTTAGTGGAAGCAGAATTTGGACAATTTAGAAATGTATAAGTTAGAGTGAACGTATGCAGAAGAGAAGTAATTAAGGTTTAAATTTATAGTATTAGTGTTATAATAAATTGTATTATTAAGGTAATTTAACTGATTAAGCATCATATTAAGGTAAAGTAATTTTACACTAAACATCTTTAGTCCGTTCTATGCACTCCCTTCGCTATCGAAAAGTTTAACCTCCAGTAAGTTGCCAATGCGTTGGTGCAAATGGAGGAAAGGCATCTGGTCACAGATGACTGGCGCTAGTGCTTAGCCTTGTAGCGCAAGCCCAACCCTACGGATTTGAGTGTCTATCCCTGCGATATCTACACGTTCGCGAAGTCTCAGAGCCCAGTTAGTTCGTGGTAGCTGTTAAGCAGTTTAGGATTAGGATTTTGGCGGGTCACCTCTAAAAACACCATGCCTTACTCCATTATTGTTCTAAAGTTTGAATTCCTGTCCAGAGATCAAACAGATAAGCATTTTCAGGAGCAGGTTCCAGTATGGCATATACGCCTCTGTTGGGCTTTGTAAACTCTGTCCGTTCGTTAAGAGATTAATGTCTAACAGTTTTATAAGTCAGGTTCAGGTACTGAAAGAATTAAAGGTAATTTTATTAGAACCAGTTAATAAACAAATTACCCGATCATGTTCTTAGTCAGATCATGATCGGGTAAGGGTTATTTGTGATAAGTTACGGGTTAAGCAGAAGTATAATCCAAAAGTATAAGTATCAGTTTTATACTTCCGGTTTACTATGCTGTTACTTCAGTTTAAGGTCAACCAGTATCTGCTCAATTTTCTCGTCAAGCTTTTGCTCCACGGCGTCGTACTCTTCTTTGTTTTGCAACGGCTCGTTTACGCTGATGTAGAATTTGATCTTTGGCTCTGTACCGGACGGACGCGCTGATATTTTGCTGCCATCTTCTGTAAGGTACTGCAATACGTTTGAGCTTTCGAGGGCCAGCTTGCTTTCCTGGCCGGTTATCAGGTTTTTGCGCGTGCTTAGTTTAAAGTCGCTTACTTCTACAACGTTAGAGCCTGCTATACTTTTAGGCGGGTTGCCGCGCATGTCGGCCATCATCTGCTGTATCTCCTCGGCCCCGCGCTGGCCTTTTTTGGTAAACGATACCAGTTCTTCTTTGTAGAAGTTATACTTTTCATACATTTCTATCATCATCTCGAACAGGCTCTGTCCGTTATCTTTTGCTACAGCTGCCATCTCGGCAATTAAAGCGCAGGCAGAGATACCATCTTTATCACGCACAAAATCACCGATCATGTAGCCGTAGCTTTCTTCGCCGCCGCCTATGTATATTTCCTGGCCTTCTACCTCGCGTATCTTTTCAGCGATGTACTTAAAGCCGGTCAGGGTTTCGTAGTGCTTTACGCCGTAGCTTTCGGCAATGTCTTTGATAAGGTCGGTGGTAACAATGGTTTTTACGATAAATTCTTTACCAGTTAGTTTGCCGGCTTTCTGCCAGGCCTGCAGCAGGTAGTTAATTAAAAGCGCGCCGGTCTGGTTACCGTTCAACAGTACAAACTCACCTTTTAGATTCTTAACGGCTATACCTACACGATCAGAGTCGGGGTCGGTAGCAAACACAATGTCCGCGTTGATTTCGGCGGCTTTCTTCAACGACAGTGTCATGGCTTCTTTCTCTTCCGGGTTCGGGTATACTACCGTCGGGAAGTTGCCATCTGGGGCTGCCTGCTCTTCTACAACATGCACATTGGTAAAGCCGAAACGCTTAAGCACTTCCGGTACCAGGGTAATACCAGTGCCGTGTATAGAAGAGTATACTATTTTGAGGTCGTGCTGGCGCTTAATCGCATCTTGCGAGATAGACAGGCCAAGTACTTTCTCCATGTAAGCCTCATCTAGTTCTCTGCCGATCATCTCGATATTAGCAGGGTTTGGTTCGAATTTAACATCATCTATACTTGTGATCCTGTTAACCTCTGCAATAATGTTTTTGTCGTGCGGAGCTGTTACCTGTGCGCCATCGTTCCAGTATACTTTGTAGCCGTTATACTCTCTTGGGTTATGCGATGCCGTAACCACTACACCGCTCTGGCAGTCCAGGTGGCGTATGGCAAACGATAACTCCGGTGTAGGGCGAAGCTCTTCAAACAAGTATACTTTAATGCCGTTGGCCGAAAAGATCTCAGCGGCGATGCGGGCAAAAACATCTGAGTTGTTTCTGCAATCGTGGGCAATGGCTACTTTTATCTGCTCGTTCGGAAAGTTCTGCTTCAGATAGTTGCAAAGGCCCTGCGTAGCCATACCTAAAGTATAACGGTTCATGCGGTTGCTGCCTGCACCCATAATGCCGCGCAAACCGCCGGTTCCAAACTCCAGGTCTTTATAAAATGCGTCCGAAAGCGCTTCGTGTTCGTCGCGCTCCAGCAGGCCGGTTATTTCTGTTTTAGTTGCTTCATCGTAGTTGCCGGCTAGCCAGCTGTCTATTTTCTGTTGTATAGATGGTTCGATCATTCTCGTTATAGGTGTTAATGTTATTGATGATAATGTGAACTCAGGTGTAAGGTCATCCCCCTGCCCCCTTCAAAGGGGGACACCTGTAGCGTTTATTTGATTTTTATTTACATCATTAGAAAAAGTCCCCCTTTGAAGGGGGTAGGGGGATGAAAATTGTACCCCTGCTGCACAAAAAATCACACCAGCTTTCTGTGTGCTTATAACACATATGAAAGAACTGGTGTGATTTTGCGATTCTATCTAAAGCATAGTGCCCGAATATTCACGGGTTTCTATACTTTTATTATTGATTAAAGGTTACCGCGTAGTTCCTGCTCACGCTCTATAGCTTCGAAGAGGGCCTTAAAGTTACCCTTGCCAAATGACTTGGCTCCTTTACGTTGGATGATCTCATAAAACACAGTTGGTCTGTCTTCTACCGGTTTTGTGAAGATCTGCAGTAGGTATCCTTCGTCGTCTCGGTCTACGAGTATGTTTAGTTTGCGCAGGTCTGCCATGTCTTCGTCTATGTGGCCGATGCGCTCGATCAGGTCTTCGTAGTATGTTTCAGGCACATACAGGAACTCTACACCGCGGCTGCGCAGGTCGGCTACTGTTTTAAGTATATCGTTGGTGGCTACGGCAATGTGCTGCACACCGGCGCCGCGATAAAACTGCAGGTACTCATCTATTTGCGATTTCTTCTTGCCCTCAGCCGGCTCGTTTATCGGGAATTTAATGTAGCCGTTGCCGTTAGATACCACCTTAGACATAAGTGCAGTGTACTCTGTGCTGATGTCCTTGTCATCAAAAGTAAGCAGCAGGTTAAAGCCCATTACCTTTTCGTAGAACTCTACCCAGCTGTTCATCTTGCCTAGCTCTACGTTACCTACGCAATGGTCTACATACCTCAGGCCAACAGACTCTACCTGCAGCTGAGAAGTACGTGCCACGTAGCCTGGCATAAACGGACCAGAGTAATTGCTGCGCTCCACAAACGTATGAATGGTATCGCCATACGTATGGATGGAGGCTACCTTTACTTCACCAAACTCATCGGTAAGCGTTTTAGGCTCAATAGCTGGCTTGGCTCCGCGCTCTACAGTTTCTCTAAAGGATTTCTCAGCATCGTCGACCCACAGGGCAAGCACTTTTACGCCATCGCCGTGCAGGTGCACGTGCTGGGCTATTTCTGAGTTCGGGTCCAGCGCCGTGGTAAGTACAAACCGTATCTTGTCCTGCACCACCACATAGGAAGCACGGTCGCGCACACCGGTTTCGGGACCTGCATAAGCTATCAGCTTAAAACCAAAAGCAGTCTGGTAAAAGTGGGCGGCCTGCTTGGCGTTTCCCACATAAAACTCAATATGGTCGGTGCCGTTTAATGGCAGGATATCTGTGCTGGTTGTATTGGCAGCTTTGGTTTCTGTTGTCATAGTTTATAAAAAAGATGTTATAAAGTATTACGTAAAAATACAGCTTTTAATGTTTTAACAAAACCATAGCCCCAGCAAGGCAAATTATCAAACCGAATACTTGCAATTGCTGTGGCATGTTGACAACTTTGTAAAAAATACATAATGCTATGAATGCAATTGCCCTTAACAGTGCCATCGTTGACATACTTGCGAAGAAGCAGGAGTTGAATGCTCTGGATTATAACGATGCCCGCTACGATGATATTGAAGAAGAACTGCACGACTTGGAGGACGACTTTAACGAAGAGTTCGGCGATTTGCTGGAAGACGCCCTGGAAGATGTGCATGGCAAAATAAAATCTGACGCCGATATTCTGTTGCCTACAGCTTACCTGGCCAGCTCTTTAGATGGCAAAGAACTGGAAGAAGGCGAAGAATCTGAAGGTGTTTGGGTTGAGTCTGACTCTTTTCCGGGTGTGGAGATGCGCCTGGTGCTGGTAGCTAACCCGCCACGCATTCTGCTTGTACTTTCTGATCAGGAGCGTGTGCTCTGGACAGCTGAATAGAACATGCTTTAATTAAGAACTGTAATTATACGGCTTATACTTGCCGCACTTACCAATGCTTTGAGCTGGGTGGGTGCGGCAATTTTTTTATACTTGGTCAGAGTTTTCTGTTTATATTGTGTTTCGAGAATTTAAATGCTTAGTAGTTAAAGTATAAAGTAGCTGTTGAGATAAGGTTGTTGGCATAAGTTTAAATAATTTAATTAGTAGAGGAAATGCATAAAGGTTATTTTTGGAGTACTGTTATAGTAGCTTATTTGTTATTAGTTGGCTGCACATCAGATGAACCTACACCAGAAGTGACAGCTGGCGATCTTGTAGGTACTGTCACTCTTTTTGACAAATTCGAAAAAGAACTTCCCAATAAGGAAGGAGTAATAGTCGAAGTTTTGATTGGTGACAACAAGGTATCAACCACCACAAATGTAAAAGGGGAGTTTTCTTTCAGAGATATAGCCTACGGAAAGTTGACTGTTAACTTTAAAAAAGATAATTACCGTGGATTTGATTCATTGAACTATAACCACCAATCCGCTACAGACTCACTTAACTTTATTAAGCTAGCCGAACTACCCCCTGCGATAACTTCCTTGTTAGGCCCAAGCCTTCATAATGGGCAGGTTTCTATCCCGATTATTACAGAGTTCAACTCAAATGAATGGTATTTAGCATCTCATTGGCTCTTCTTCAGTAAAAGCTCGCAAGTATCTTCCACTAATTTTAAAATGAGGAATAATATTGGCAGTTTTGGGGGGAAGACTGGCAATGCAGCTTCATTTTCTTCCCTGCTCCCTCTTCAACTATTCCGCGATAAAGGTTTTGTGTCAGGCGATAGAATTTATTTAAGAGCCTATCCCGGTAATTCAATGTTTATACAATATAACAATACGGAAGGTGGATATATTTCTCATCTTTTTCCGACTTATGGGAATAACTCATCCAACATAGTCAGCTTTATCTTGCCTTAATAACTTTACCCAATACAAACCATTATTTGATAAAATTGCGGCAAGTATAAAATTCTAATTATACTTGTTCATACTATCCACAAAACACCCGTATGAAACAACTTTTACTTACCACCCTTACGCTTCTAATTTCTTTCACAGCTTTCGGGCAAATAAACCTACAGGATTCCACGGTGCAGGTGATCGGCTATTGGGATAAAAACGAGACCCAAAGTTATGTCATCATCAACTAAAAGTATAGAGTATCCGGCTCCGAGACTACCCAAAGAGAATTTGTGAAGTATGAAGTAGACAGAAGTAACCGCTGAAATTCTCTGGCTCTTGAGGAGCGGATAATTGTGATAAAATAGTCCGGATGCCGGAAGTACAGGTTATCAAATTGTAAACAGGCTGTTTTATCTTCGGTATTCTGTTATCTTTAATGGAGGCCACTACAATGGTGGCTTTGTAAACAAAAGATAATATGAGAAAAACAATTGCCTTAATTGCCCACAACAGCCGCAAAACCGATATGCTGAACTGGGCAAAAGTAAACTACAACATTCTGCGGGAGCATGATCTGATAGGCACCTCCAACACATCGCAGTTGATAAACGATATGCTGGACCTGGATGTAAAACCTTTTGGCCACGGCCCAAGTGGCGGCGATATTATACTTGCAGCCAAGATTCTGCAGGGAGAGGTTCAGAAAGTGATTTTCTTCATAGATGCCGAAACACCTCATGGCCACGAGCACGACATCCAGACACTGATACGCACGGCCGTTATCAACAATATCCCGATTGCGCTTAACCGCACTTCAGCCGACCTGATTATTCAGGAGAACGCATAAGTCTACTTTTACCTTATTTTGAGATGCACTTGCCGCTGTAGTATAACAGTACAAGTGCTTTTTTTATTGGGTTAATTATTGTTAAAGTACAATATTTGCAGCCCTTTCGTAAAGCTTGGGTAAGTATGCTTGCCATGCTAATATCCACCTACACCCATCAAAATAAGTCTTTTGCTAGTCTGTAGGTAATATCTTTACCTAAGCGCTGCCCTGGTTCGTACACTTTATGTAATGTTTTAGTGTAAAACCTTAAATAGTAGAGAGATGAAAACTGTGAATATTAATAAGATTTTAAGCATAGGGCTAGGAGTGGCCCTTTTAGCCGGTGCATCGGCTTGTACAACAAACGGAACAGAAACAGCCTCTGAAATGGAGACTACCGAAACTACTACAGAAACAGATGTAATGGCTGACGATACAGATGCAACAGCAATGGATACCTGGGATAATGATCGTTTTGGCACTACGTTCGAGTCTAACAACATGTATTCTCAGTGGGATGCTAACGCAGATGGGAATCTGGATGAAAATGAGTTTAACATGACCTTTTACAGAGCATGGGACTCTAACAATGATGGCGTGTTAGATGAAGCGGAATGGAGTACTGCCACAGCTGACTACGGTATTACCGGCCAGGGCTGGGCTGACTGGGATACAAACAAAGACAATAACCTAAGCGACACCGAATTTAGAACAGGCTTTATGAAGAGCAACTACATGCGTGACTGGGATATGGACCGTGATGGCAAGATAAGCCAGAGAGAATATTCGGATGGTTTATTTAAAGTATGGGATACTAACAGAGATGGTACCTTAGATGCTAATGAGTACAACACAAGGTATAACAAATACTATGGTGGTATGTAATCATCTATAAGGATAAAACAGAAATCGCCTGCTAGTTTAAGTTTAGCAGGCGATTTCTGTTTTATGCAATAGTTACTAGAAACCTAGCTTCTGCCTCACCCTGCCTAATACAGGTGCTGCAATGGCCTTGGCTTTCTCGGCACCTTCCAGTAATTTTTTGTCTACTTCGGGCAGGTTATTCATATAGTAGTTAAACAGGTCGCGCTCGTGGGCATACTTTTTAAGTATAAGCTCATACAATGCCTGCTTTGCATGGCCGTAGCCATAACCGCCTGCCATGTAGTTGTCGCGCATGGTTGCTACCTCGTCTGGGGAGGCAAGCAGGCTGTACAACTTATATACCGTGTCGCTGTCCGGGTCTTTTGGCTCTTCCAGTGCTCTGCTGTCGGTAACAATGCTCATGATAGTTTTGCGCAGCGGTTTTTCAGCCTCAAAAATATCGATGATGTTGCCATACGACTTGCTCATTTTCTCACCGTTTATACCTGGTATGGTCATCACCGATTCGTCTACCCTGGCTTCGGGCAGTACAAATGTTTCACCGTAAGTATGGTTAAACGAGCTGGCAATGTCGCGGGTAATTTCCAGGTGCTGTATCTGGTCTTTTCCTACGGGCACTATGTTGGCATCATACATCAAAATATCAGCAGCCATCAGCACCGGGTAGGTAAACAAACCGGCATTCACCTCAGCCAGACCTCTTCTGGAAGACTTATCTTTAAACGAGTGCGCGTTAGCCAGCATTGGGAAAGGCGTAAAGCAACTCAGGTACCAGGTTAGCTCCGTTACCATCGGCACATCTGACTGGCGGTAGAAAATGTGCTTGTCTGTGTCAAAACCGAATGCAAGCCAGGCAGCTGCCACGGCATAGGTATTGCTACGCAGCAACTCTGCATCGCGCACAGTGGTAAGTGAGTGCAGGTCTGCAATAAAGTATAACGACTCCTGCTCAGAAGATCTGGATAGTTCTACAGCTGGAACGATAGCACCCAGCAGGTTGCCCAAATGTGGCCTGCCAGTAGCCTGAATTCCGGTAAGGTAACGTGCCATTTATATATAGTAAGTATGTTCGGCACGCAATTTAAGTTAAAATGCCTGTTTATTGAAGCATCTACCGGAAATTGCCAAAATACCTTAGGCCCGCTGTTTTTTTAAAGTATAATTCTGCTTTGATTTGATCTGGGCCTGGCGCTTATCCAGCAATTTTATACTTCCGTCCTTCAGCAGTTCAAAGTACATCAGGTCTTCTTTGCCGTCGGGGATAAGCTGTAAGATTTTAGCTTTGTGGTTTTGCTTATTGCCGGTTGCCAAAAACCACTTGCCGGTAATAGTATGCGCATTCGCGTTGGCTGACTTGCCCAGATATTTTTGCTTAAGTACAAACGTCTTGCTCTTCGCTTTCCCGTTTTCTTGTAAGGTAAGCTCTATACTTATGCCCTGGCAATCAGCGCAGGGCAGTGTACCCTGGTATGTGCCGGTATAGGCTGCAATTGTGGTTGCGGAGTTGGCAATTGCCGGTGCAGCAGAGTCAAGTAAATTACTTGCCTGGCTGTTGTTTGAAAAGGTGCAAAACGCTGACACGAGAATAACTGCAAGAAACTGTTTCATCTGTAATGTATTAAAATAAGAGTTGAAATAAAGTAGAGGTTTACAGCAAGCAGTTAATAGATATGGGATGTGCGTTAGTAGAATACTTTAATTTTTGAAACTATACTTATATAACAATGCAGCTCCTGTATTATTGTATGTCCTAGTCAGTAAAATGTTGTCAGCATTGATCAGGAGCAGCTTTTCTGTTAAATATGCATGTAAAAAATAATGGTTAGTGAACAGCGCTTCGCCGAACCTAACCATCGTAAATCAACCAATTCAAATTTTAAAACTTTTATAGCATCATAGGCAGTAGTATCAGATTAAAGTAGGTAATGAAGTATATTTTATGAACCGGATGCGGCAAGTGCACCAGCGTATTTTTTCTTTTTAAAGATCGTTTTCCAGTTTGCCACCAGTATGGCCAAAAGTATAAGGGCCACGCCTACCCATTGTACGGGCCATACTTCTTCCTGCAACACCACCCACGACATAAGCACTGCAACAGGCAGCTCTGCCGAGCTAAGTATGGCACTTACACCCAGTCCGGTTTTAGGTATACCATAGGCGAATAGTATAGGAGGCAGCACTGTTCCGAAAATTGATAGCACCAATCCCCATTTTAACAGGCCATCAAATAAAGCGCCGTTTACCAGGAATACCGGCGGAAAAATAGTGAACACCAGTATAGTTGCCCCGGTTAAAAGTATAGCGCTCTTGTTTATCGGGTGCATGTTGTTGCCGGCTTTACCGTTTACAGCCAGAAATATAGTATAGCAGAATGCAGCCAGTAAACCGTAACCTATCCCGGCCCAGTCAAAGGTTTGTGGCTGGCCGGAAAAGAGCCTGCCTGCCAGGCAAGTGCCCAGTAGCACAAGTATGACCATACTAACCTGCGACGCCTTTGGTAATTTGCGCTTCAGTATGGCATCAAATACGAGGCTCATCCAGGTAAACTGCATGAGTAAAAGTATGGCAATAGATGCTGGTACTGTTTGAACGCACTTGTAGTAAAAAATGCTAACGAGCCCTGTGCTGGTGCCCATTGCTGCGAGTTGTAGCTTTTCCCTGAACGACGTGCTGCTGCTTTTGCTGCCAAGCAGCTGTCGCAACAACACCATCACCCAAAGAAAAATCAACCCAAAAAATACCTGAGTGCCAGTCACGTCACCCAAGGTAAAACCTTCTTTATATGCTAATTTTACAAAAGTCGAAAGAATCCCGAAGCTACACGCTCCAAGAAAAACCATAATACTGCCTTTGAACACAATCGTCCCTCCAAAAAAATACTAAATCAAAAAATGGGAATAGCTGGGCTGTAGTAGCCCTGATCTTAGAAAGGGTACTCTTACAAGTCGTGGAGAACGTAGCCTGTAATAAAAATCTGTGTATGTGCTAAATGAGCTGGCATAAGGACTGCAAAGGTAGACTAGGATTTTTAGGATTAAAAGATTTTAGGATTTATTTTTTAGAATTTACAGGTTATAGCCTATAAGCTTCTGATTTATAGATTTTAATGATTGCAGGTGCGTTGGGCAGTAACGGATTTATAAAACTCGTTAATAGTCTCTTTAACGCTTTTGGGATTTCTTATATAAGAGATGTTTTGTATTGTACGGCCGTTTGGATTCCAGGCTTTTTGCACCGAAATTTATCAGTAAACCAATTGGCAGGTTATAAGCCTCCAGGTAATTTAACGCTTGTGCAAGATGGTTATCTTCCAGCTTTGACACTGCTTTTAGCTCAACCATTATGTTGTCTTCTACAAAGAAATCTACTTTACGAGTGCCTATATTAATGCCATCATAGTAAATGGTCATTTGCATCTCTCTGTTAAAGCGTAATGCCTGCTTTTTAAATTCTATTTCAAGAGCACGTTGATATATTACTTCCGGAAATCCACTTCCGAGTGTTCGATGCACCTGCATGGCACAACCAATGATTTTGTGTGTTAGCTGATCGAATTCCAATATTGAATTTCGTGATATGTCAGGATTTACGAATCGCATCACAACAAGTTATCCTTTCTAAATTTGTAACTCCTGAATCCAAAAATCAATTAATCACAAGAATCTTAGTCTCTCCTAAATAGTTATCGATTAGCGAATGAGCCACATATAACAATGGCGTAAGCAATACTGCCACCAGGAACTTGTATAAGTAATTTAACGCCGCTACTGACAACACCAATTCCATGGTCCAGTTACCGAACAGGAAGAAGGCAATAAAAAGCACTACAAAACTATCGATGAGTTGAGACACGAGTGTAGATCCTGTGGCGCGGAGCCAGATCTTTTTACTTCCGGTGTACTTTCGCAGCCAATGAAACACGGTAGCATCCAGAAACTGGGATATCAGGAAAGCTACTACAGAGCCAATAATAATGCCCAGCCCCTGACGGTAAATAGCGTTGTAAGCAAAGCCGATGTTAAAAGGATTACCATTTGCATCGGTACTGTTAAGCTCAAGCCAAAATGGGGCAGGGGGCAAACCGGTAACCAAGGTAATCACCAGAAAGGCATAAAGTATAAGTATAACTGTAAGTATGCTTACCTTTTTAACCCCGCTTTTACCAAAGTATTCATTTATAATATCGGTGGTGATAAAAACAACCGGCCAGATAATAACACCTGCAGACAGGTTAAAGTCTAGCATGCTATCGCCAAACAATGGTATCTGAGCGCCTGGCAACCCAAAAATAGCTTCTCCTGAGAAAATTTTTACACCAATAAGTTCTGCGAGTAATGCATTGGAAATAAAAATACCGCTTAGTACCAGGAACAAATTGGTACGTTTTCTCTCTAGAGAAGTATGTTGAGCCATAATATTAGCAGCTAAGCCATTATTGAAAAGCTAATTTACAAAATATTAGGAAAGACAAATGTAGCTGCAAAGGAACAGGTGCTTAACCGGATTGTTTGCCTATCCAGCCTAAATGGGTATGCTTAAAGCTGTCTGTATACTTCAAGCCGTATTCTAAAGCTCTGTCCATGGCGCTGTGACCGTAAAGTATAAGGCCCGCAAGTTGTAGCCACGCTACACCAAAGTATAAACCTGCCAGACCAACTGCAATGGCCAAGCCCTGGTGATGAAAGATGTTGTATAACCAGGCTCCGGCTTTTGTGCCAAACAAATAACCGATCATGCTTAGGTCAGGGGCAAGGAGTAAAGCAAAAAACAACCACCAGCTATAGCCCAGGTATAGGCTTAAAGTATAGGCAAGTATAAACCTGGCAATGTCTTCTAGTCTTAGAACGCTTTTCATATTTTATTATAGAGTGTTGGTATGTAGTTGGGCAAGTTCAGACTTTTTTCGATTATGGGAAAGTACAGCATTTCTGACTTTGTAGAAAGCAGGTTGTTTATAGCGAATTCTAAGTTTTTTTAAAGAAACAAGCTTATTGACCTTTGCTGGATATGTGGCGATGTAAAAACCAATTGTACTACCGATAAAAGAAATCCTCGTAATCTTTTAAATCCCTTTCATCACCGGTCTTACTCCTCTATACTAAACACGCTTCCCTCAACAGCCAGATCTGCATCCGGGAAAACCTGTTTTGCTTCTTCTAAAAGCGGTGTAAGGTCTTTATAGCGCACAGAAAAATGCCCCAGCACAAGCTTGTTTACTTTTGCCTGTGAGGCCAGTTTAGCGGCCTGTAGGGCAGTGCTATGAAACGTATAACTGGCCCGCTCACGCATGTCGTCCAGGAATGTAGCCTCGTGGTAAAGCAGGTCTACGTGCTGCACTATAGGTATGATGTCGGGCTTGTAGCGGCTGTCGGCGCAATAGGCGTAACTGCGGCTGCGTTTTGGCTCGCCGGTTACGTCTTTATAGTATACCTGCACATTGCCTTGCTCGTCTTTAATGTCTTCGGCCCATTTTAACCGCACCAGTTGGGGAGGCGTTAGGTGGGGTGGCAATTTTTCCTTTAGGAGCGGTCGCGGCTTAAGTTTCTCTTTAAACAGGAATCCGCAGCAGGGTATGCGGTGCTCCATTGGTATGGTGTGTACCGTTAGTTGTTTGTCCTCGAATATCTTTTTGCTGCAGGTAGTATCCAGCTCATGAAAAATAAGCGGGTATACCAAATTGGTACCGGAGTACTTTAACTGTAAGCTTAAGATTTCGGATAGGCCCGGAGGGCCGAAGAGATGCAATGGAGTTTGGCGACCTTGCAGGTGCATGGTAGACAGCAAGCCTGCCAACCCAAAGTAATGGTCGCCGTGCAGGTGGCTGATGTAGATGTTACAAATGCGCTGATGCTTTATTTTGTAAAGCATCAGCTGCATTTGAGTACCTTCTCCGCAATCAATCAGGTGATACTGATTGCCAATGGTTAAAACCTGGGCGGTATGGTGCCTGTTTGCCGATGGTGTTGCCGACGAACTGCCAAGTATTCTGAGTTCGAATTCCACCACAGGCGGCTTTTATTTAGTCTTCTTTGTTTGTAAGGTCCTGCTCAATCTCGTGTAGGAAAACACGGTCAATAGCCTCTTCTACTGTAGGCAGAATATTCAACACAGACTCTAGTTTAGAAATTGTGATCAGTTTCATCACGTGGTCCTGTAGTCCTGTCAAAATTAGTAAGCCATTTGATGAGTTGCAAAGACGGTTTGCGATCAGTATAGAGCTTAAGCCTGAAGAGTCAGTATATTTAACGTTGTTTAAGTCAAGAATCAGGTTGGTGATCCCTTCAGCATTCAACTTCACGAACTCAGATTTAAGATCGGGTGCGATGGAAGTATCAAGTTTCTTCTCATCTATCGTGATGGTTGTGTAGTTTTCTTTCTTATCAATCGTGTACTTCATAGATCTACCTATAAGGATTTAAAAGCAAATGTACCAAATCTACTTTAAATTTTGTAATCTTTGGTGTTAAAAATGTTTTCTTTCAGCTGCGCTTCTATTCTTTTCAGAGCATTGCTGTAATCTTGTTTTATAAATTTATTACCGGTAAAAACTTCGTAAAGCTCAATGTAGCGCTCAGAAATTCCCGCTACAACTTCTTCTGTCATTTCCGGTATTTGCTGGCCTTCTTTGCCCTGGAAGCCATTCTCAATCAGCCACTGGCGAACAAACTCCTTAGAGAGTTGGCGCTGTGGCTGGCTGCTGGCCTGCCTTTCGGTGTAGCCTTCGCTGTAAAAGTAACGCGAAGAGTCCGGTGTATGTATTTCGTCTATTAAATAAACTTCGCCGTTATACTTGCCAAACTCATACTTGGTGTCCACCAGAATCAGGCCTTGCTGCTTTGCCAGCTCTGTGCCACGGGCAAAAAGTGCCTGCGTATAGCGCTCTAATTTAGTGTAATCTTCCTCAGAAACAAGGCCTTTCGCTAAAATTTCTTCTCTCGAAATGTCTTCGTCGTGGCCTTCATCGGCTTTGGTGGTAGGAGTGATAACAGGCTGCGGCAGCTTATCGTTTTCCTTAAGGCCCTCTGGTAAAGTTACACCGCAAACGCTTCTTTTGCCGGCCTTGTACTCGCGCCAGGCATGCCCTGCCAAGTATCCACGGATCACCATTTCTACCTTAAAAGGCTCGCAATTGTATCCGATGGTCACGTTAGGGTCGGGGGTAGAAAGCACCCAGTTGGGAACAATGTCTTTGGTGGCTTTCAGGTTAAGGCTTGCAATTTGGTTAAGCACCTGGCCCTTGTAGGGGATAGCGCGTGGCAGCACCACATCAAAGGCAGAGATGCGATCTGTAGCTACAACTGCTATTTTATCCTCGAAATAATAAACGTCACGAACTTTGCCCCTGTAAAATCCGGTTTGGCCGGCAAATGAGAAGTTAGTTTCTTGTATAGCCTCCATCAGGTGTTTTGTGTAGTAGACGAGCAAAGTTAATTATTATTTACAGGGCTGGAAAAATTATTGAAGAAACAGTTTTATATGTCTTGAGACTACTAAAATATAGTTTGAATTTTATATTGAAGTATACTAAGGCTTAAGTTTTAAGTTTTATATTTAAGGACCTATAAATTGTATTATACTTTGAATATTGCGGGAGTTTAATTTATGGCGCAGCTACTCCTGGTAGTCAATGATATTCTGGATCATCCCTCCGAAAATAACAAAATGGAAAGGCAGCACAGCATACCAGTACAAGCGGCCGAGTAAACCTTTAGGCCTGTAAGCGGCTAGTTGCTCCAGGTAGTTGCCGTCAGCTTCCTCACAAATCTTAAACTGAAGCCATGCCTCTCCGGGCAATTTCATTTCGGCATAGAGCAACAGGCGCTTTTGGTTTTCATCAGCAACCAGCACACGCCAGAAGTCAATGGTATCGCCGGCCTTCAGCTCAATAGGGCTTCTCCGGCCACGCCTCAGGCCAACGCCTCCCACCATCTTATCCAACAGGCCTCTTATCCGCCACAGAAAGTCCGTTTTGTACCATCCGCGTTCGCCACCAATCCGCCAGATGTTCTGCTGCACTTCGGATACCGGCCTGTTAAATTTCCGGCGCTGATTATCTGTAAGCACACCAAACTCCGGAATCTGGATAAAATCCATGTAGTTCAGGTGCATGTTGCCGCTTACAAGCGAGTCTTTCCAACTCGATACCACCATGTTCTGCTCAATTTTGCTGAAAGCAAGCTCAATCGCCTTTTCATAGGCAAGGCACTGGTGCGGAATTATACTTTCAATGCTATGGTCTTTTACTACCACATCGTTTCGCAAACTATCTACCAGGCTCTTTGCCAGGCTAAAGCTGATGCTGGTTACAAAGTATAGCCAATAAGATGACAGGCGCGGCGTGAGCACTGGTACCGAAATTATGTAACGTTTCAGGCCTCGTTGTCTGGCAAAGCGCAGGATCATCTCTTTATAAGTAAGTGTGTCCGGGCCACCAATCTCAAAGCTGTTACCGAAGCATGCAGGGTTGTCGAGTACCTGCGTTAGGTAAAACATGACATCGCGTATGGCAATAGGCTGACACCTGGAGTTTAGCCATCTTGGTGTGATCATAACAGGCAGCTTTTCCACAAGGTCTCTGAGTATCTCGAAGGAGGCGCTGCCGGAGCCAATAATAATGGCGGCGCGCAATACCGTAAGGTTGGCCCTGGCCTGGCCAAGTATAGTTTCCACATGCAGGCGGGAGGTGAGGTGCTTTGAAAGGTTATTTACGTTGGCAATGCCACTCAGGTAAATTAATTGCCGGGCAGTAGTTGTATTCAGGTAGCTCACAAAGTTTTGTGCCGACGTGGTTTCCAATTCTGCAAAGTTGTCTCCAGCCCCGCCCATAGAATGCACCAGGTAGTAAGCGGCATCTATATTAATAGGTAGCTTAGCAAGAGAATCCTGGTCCAGCAAATCTCCTTTTATAACCTGTACTTTTTCGTTCAGGGTTTGAGGCAGATCAAAGCGCCTGGGGTCACGCACTACACAAACTACTTCATGCCCTTGCTCTACTAACAGCGGTAATAGTCTTTTGCCGATGTAGCCGTTGGCGCCGGTCAGGAGTATTCTCATCTTATTAAATATAAACGCAAGCTAACTAAATAAGGGAAGCTTTCTATTTAGCTGCAACAGATTGCAAGGTTTCTTGTTTAAAGTATAAATACGGCCAAGTGCATGCACTGAGAAATTACGAACCTGTAAATGGGTAATATGTAAGTAGGTTATACTAATCTGTTATGCCTCTATCAGATGATATGCAGGATAAGAAAGAATGAGTACGGGAAGCACTTGTTTGGCAATGGTAAATAATTGCCTATCAATGCATAACGTTGAATAGTATAATCTTAGTATTAAGAAATATACTTATGTTAATAAAATGGATTAAAGATAGACCATATGGCTTTAACACCGAAAAATAGGTGTGATAAATTGTAGCTATAACATAAATATGCACGTACATCTAAGTAATGAAGTGACCTTAAAATTGTACCGAGATGAAGATAAAAATTATACCCCTACTCATTTATACCCTCTCCATCCTTGCCCTGGCCTCTTGCAGACAGGAAGACGGCTCCCCGATCAGAAACGTACGTTTTGACCCAAATTTGCTAAACCAGTCAATGGATGGTTCGCCCTGTGCTTCTTACTCTTATTTCTATGGCAATGAGCAAACTAGCCTGGGCTCGGTTTATACTAAGCAGATACTGGTGTCTTTCGCAAAGGGTAGCACTTACGATGAGCAGAAAGCAGCAGTAGAAAAGTATGGCTTTATTAATAGCCTTGGCTCGCCAACAAGCACCAACTCTGCCACACTTTATACTTTGGAACTGGTAGACGGACTTAACTGCAAGCAGGCTGAACAAGCTATTCATGTGCTGGCAAACGACCAACTGGTATCTTATACAGCGCCATACTTTGTAAAAGATGATAACCTGCTGGGTGTAAGCAACGAAGCTATTGTAACAGTGAGAAGCGGCAGCCAAGCTGCGCTAATTCAGCTGCTGCAAGGTTATAATGCCGCTGTAGTAGCCAAACTGAGTGATGCAGTATATATAGTAAAGGTAGATAAGAACTCAGATGGCAATGCGCTGGAGCTTGCTAACTACCTGCAAGCCCAGGAAAGTATAACACATGCTGAGCCTGACTTTGTAGTGTCGTTGGTGCCTGCACGGCCTGGTTTAAACCGTGGTGCTGACGGAAAGAGCAAAGCAGACTTTACCCGCTAACCTAACACTGTAACAAAAAAGCCCGCACATGCTTGGCAAGTGCGGGCTTTTTATTTTGTGCTTTTTATACTTACAGGTATAGTGCCTTAGCTTTTGTGCGCAGGTTGTAGGCAGATGCCATTACCTCTCCGTAAGCGCCTGCCGTATGTATGGCAATTAAGTCGCCGCGGCTAGTCTCCGGTAGCATTACCGCCTTGCCAAAGCAGTCCGACGATTCGCAGATCGGGCCTACTACATCGTAACGTACTTCTTCTTTGGTGCTGCTTAAGTTCTCTATCTTGTGGTATGACTGGTATAGGGCAGGGCGGATGAGTTCTGTCATGCCGGCATCAAGTATAGCAAAGTTGGTTGTGATGCCGTTTTTGATGTACAGTACCCTCGAAACCAGCGTACCGCATTGTGCCACCAGCGAACGACCCAGTTCAAAATGCACCTGTTGCCCCGGCCTTACCTCCAGAAACTGGCTAAATAAACCGAAGTATGCTTCAAAATCAGGGATTGGGTTCTGCTCCGGGTGGTAATAATCCACGCCAAGGCCACCGCCTACATTAATGTGTTCTAGCTCAATCTTGCGGGCCTCAAACCAGTCCTGGAACTCATTTACACGTGTGCAAAGGTTTCTGAACGCTGAAAGGTCTGTAATCTGAGAACCAATATGAAAATGAATTCCGATCAGCTTGATGTTAGGCAGTTGCTGTAATTGTGAAAGTACACTATCAAGCTCCCAGGCATTGATACCGAATTTATTCTCCTCCAGGCCTGTCGTAATATACTTGTGCGTGTTGGCGTTTACGTTTGGGTTTATGCGCAAGGCAATACGCGCTGTTTTCCCCTTTGCTGCTGCCAGTTCGTTTAGCACTTCCAGTTCGTGACTCGACTCGCAGTTAAAGCTGAAAATGTCCTGATCCAGGGCGTAATTAATTTCCTCGTCGGATTTACCAACGCCGGCAAATACTACTTCCTGCGGCGTAAAGCCATTTTCGATAGCTGCTTTTACCTCGTTACCGCTTACGCAATCGGCACCAAAGCCAAATGCGCGCATCTCGTTAAGTATTGGTGTGTTGGCATTGGCTTTTAAAGCATAATGCACATGATAGTTATACTTGCCGGCCTCCTGCTTTACCGCCTGTAATGTTTGGCGCAGCAGGTCCATGTTATAGACATACAACGGTGTAGGATGCTGCTGTAGCTCCTGCAGGTGTTGCTTAAGCATGGTTTCCGTTGTTTCTCTCAAAGATTCCATCGTTTAATCTTGTAAGCGCCTCTACTTTATCGCTTGTGTTAATCAATAAACTAATGTTGTTCTTGCTGCCGCCATAGGAGATCATGCGCAGCGGTATTGGCTTCAGCGCCTCAAATATCTTCAGGCCGGAGCCACTACGTTCAGCAATAAAATCACCGACTACGCAGATTATACTTTGGTCCGTATCTACTTCTACCTGGCCAAATTCCTTCAGTTCCGCTACGATCTCGTTCAGGAACTTGCTGTTGTCAATCGTGATCGAAACGGCAACCTCAGAGGTAGTGATCATGTCGATGGGCGTTTTATACCTTTCAAACACCTCAAACACACTTCTCAGGAAACCATAGGCCAGTAACATGCGGCCAGATTTTATCTTGATAGCCGTGATGCCGTCTTTAGCAGCTACTGCCTTTATACTTCCGCCTTTGCTCTCAGAGGTAATAATAGTACCCCTAGCCTCAGGCTGCATGGTATTTAGCAGGCGCACCGGAATATTCTTCTGCTTGGCCGGCAACACGCTGCTTGGGTGCAATATTTTTGCCCCAAAGTATGCCAGCTCCGCTGCCTCATCAAAAGAGAGTTCGGCAATCGGGTAAGTGTTCTTTACTATGCGCGGGTCGTTGTTGTGCATTCCGTCAATATCCGTCCAGATCTGTATCTCAGAGGCATCTGCAGCAGCACCTATCAACGAGGCAGAATAATCTGAGCCACCACGCTTCAGGTTGTCTATCTCGCCAAACGCATTGCGGCAAATGTAGCCTTGTGTGATAAACAGGTTCGTGTCCGGGTATTTCTCCAGCTCAATCTTCAGGTTCTTGGCAATATACTCCGCATCCGGCTCCTCGTTCTCATCGATCTTCATAAAGTTAAGCGCCGGCAAAAGCACCGAAGCGATGCCCTGTTCTTCAAGGTAAAACTGGAAAAGCGCCGTAGACAACAGTTCGCCCTGTGCCAGCACCGCACGTTCTTCGTGTATCGTAAACAGATCCAGGGTAAACGAACGGATGAAATCAAAATGATTTGTGATAAGCTCGTTAGCCCTTTTCTTAATATCTGCGGAGGTGTAGAAATCTTCTACCACCTGTTTATACTTATCCTGTAAAGAGTCAATCAACTCCTTTGCTTCCTGGTTTTTATTCTGATACAGCTTTTCTGCGATCTGCACCAACGCATTTGTAGTACCCGACATAGCCGAAAGCACTACAATCTTAGGCTCATCACTCTTGATAAGCGAGGCAACCGCCCTCATTCGCTCAGCAGAGCCTACAGAGGTTCCGCCGAATTTTAAGATTTTCATTTAAAAGCTTAAGTATAATGGATATTAGCTACAAAATTAATAAAAACTAAACAGCTTTTCGGTATGGTTTAAAACAAGGGCAAATAAAAAAGGCCAACCCCTGCAGGCCGGCCTTTACACAAAACTATATACTATAGATTATCGCTTTAATAATTTAGTTGTAATATCGGTAGTAGTGCTTGTAACTTTAAGGATGTAGATCCCGGTTGGCAGTTCTTGAGTGTCCAGTTCGAAGTTGTTTATATTTTGCTGCAGCTCAACCGGTATGCTCAGCAGCACGCGGCCCTGCAGGTTGTAAAGTGTAAGTACAGCCTGTTCTGCTAACGGTGCAGTTATCGTTACAAGCAGCGTTTTGTTAAATGGGTTCGGGTAAGCCTGCAGCACAGCATGAGTAGATAGTCTGTTGTTCTGGATGCTTATGGTCTTGCTGTACTTTGAAGTGCCGTCGTAATCCACCTGCTTCAGTCTGTAGTAACTTACATCTGCCAGCGGCTGGACATCGGTGAAGGCATATTTGATAGAGCGGTTGCTCGTGCCGTTACCATTTACAGTGCCTATTTTTGTAAATGCCTTGCCATCGCGGCTGCGTTCGATCTCAAAGCGATCGTTGTCAGTTTCAGAAGCAGTTAACCATTTTAGTAACGCGCCATTTGTTGTAACTGATGCCGTGAAGTAAACAAGCTCAACCGGTAAGGGAGCGGCCTCTTCTGTAATGTTAATAGTAACGGGCACATCTGAGGTACAACCGTTTGCATCAGTAATTCTAATTGTACGATCATAGACTCCATTTACAGGTGTACCCGAATTAACCGTTATAGCACCAGAGGTTGTATTCAAAGTTAAAAAACTTGGAAGTGATGTGCCTATCACCGCCGCACTTGTTATAGCTCCATCAGGATCTGTAACAGTTGCTACTGTTTTCCCATTTGATAGCTCATTCCTTGTATAGTTATTCGGTGATGAATAAACTGCTGGGTTGTCCGGGTTAACGGTGGCGGTCACTGTCGTCCTTGGGCTCTCGCAACCTTGATCACTTACTGTAGAAACGTAGTACGTTGTGGTAGCACTTATGCTTGGGGTGGTGTACGTATCACTAGTTGCACCAGTGATGGCAGTACCGCCCGTAGCTACGGTGTACCATCTGTAAGATCCTCCGGCTGGGGCGCCAGCAGCAGTTAAGGTAACGGTGCCTGTCCCGCAACGCGAGGCGCCTGTGGCAGTTGGTGCAGCAGGTATAGGGTTAATGGTGGCGGTCACTGCCGTTCTTGTAGAGCCCTCGCAACCTGTGGTAGTACTGTAGCTTGAAACAAAGTAGGTTGTGGTGCTTGACAGTGAAGGAGTGGTGTATGAGGTGCCTTCATGAAAATGGCTACCCCCACTCGAT
>NZ_JAHYXK010000007.1:177762-235068 GCF_019443125.1 Pontibacter aydingkolensis
TAGTGTTGCCATTAGTCCCTGGCGTGGCAGATAAATTTACGGTACCTGGTCCGCAACGTGAACCGCCTGTAGTAGTTGGTGCAGCAGGTATAGGGTTAATGGTGGCAGTCACCGCAGTTCTTGGACCCTCGCAATTCTGTGCACTCATTGCAGAAACGTAGTACGTTGTGGTAGCACTTATGCTTGGTGTAGTGTACGTATCACTAGTTGCACCAGTGATGGCAGTACCGCCCGTAGCTACGGTGTACCACCTGTACGTTCCACCGGCTGGGGCGCCAGCAGCAGATAAGGTAACAGAACCTGGTCCGCAACGTGAACCGTTTGTAGTAGTTGGTGCAGCAGGTATAGGGTTAATGGTGGCAGTTACACGTGTTCTTTCGCTCTCACACCCTGTAGAAGCATCTACAGCAGATACCCAGAAATCTCTTGTGGCCTGAACATTTGTTGCTATAACTGAAGTTGATGAGCTTTCTAGAAGAATTGTTGTGCTAGTCTGCGTGTCATACCACCTGTATAATCCTCCAGTTGGAGCACCAGCAGCAGATAAATTTACATCTCCTGGTCCGCAACGTGAACCGTTTGTAGTAGTTGGTGCAGCAGGTATAGGGTTAATGGTGGCAGTTACACGTGTTCTTTCGCTCTCACACCCTGTAGAAGCATCTACAGCAGATACCCAGAAATCTCTTGTGGCCTGAACATTCCTTGCTATAACTGAAGTTGATGAGCCTTCTAGAAGAATTGTTGTGCTAGTCTGCGTGTCATACCACCTGTATAATCCTCCAGTTGGAGCACCAGCAGCAGATAAATTTACATCTCCTGGTCCGCAACGTGAACCGCCTGTAGTAGTTGGTGCAGCAGGTATAGGGTTAATGGTGGCAGTCACCGCAGTTCTTGTAGAGCCCTCGCAACCTGTGGTAGTACTGTAGCTTGAAACAAAGTTGGTTGTGGTGCTTGACAGTGAAGGAGTGGTGTATGAGGTGCCTTCATGAAAATGGCTACCCCCACTCGATGCATCATACCATCTGACAATATTACCATTAGTTCCTGGCGTGGCAGTTAAGGTAACGGTGCCTGTTCCGCAACGTGAACCGTTTGTAGCAGTTGGCGCAAGTACCTGATTAACAGTGGCAGTTACTGCCGTTCTTGAGCTTTCACAAGCTAGATCACTTACTGTAGAAACGTAATATGTTGTGGTTTGAGTTAAGCTTGGAGTAGTGTAGCTAGAGCCTGTTGCACCACTGATTGGTGTACCGCCAGTAGCTACGGTATACCATCTGTAAGATCCTCCGGCTGGGGCGCCAGCAGCAGTTAAGGTAACGGTGCCTGTCCCGCAACGCGAGGCGCCTGTGGCAGTTGGGGCAGCGGGTGTAGGATTGACAATTAATCTAGATTGATTGTCTGTAGTAACTATATAGTCTGTATAGTTACTACCACCACTATTATTATAACCTGCTGCGTAAATATAATTGTTAAAGCTATCAGTTATGTTACTCACAGGTAAACTTGATACTACAACATTTCCTGGAGGTTTAGTATCTTGTACAATAAATACCCAAGTTTGCCCGTTATCGGTGCTTCTAAACCAAGCATAGTTTTTATAAGATTGAGGTATTGTTGCAGTAAGAGTAACAGATCCTCCAGAGCATACAGTAACATTTTTCTGTGCAACAGCTGCTTCAGGTGACAACAATGTAACACTTGCTAATAGCCCTAAAGTAAGAAAAAGACCTTTTCTGCAAGTGTATAACCTAGTATTTTCTTTAAATAATAGGGCATGCAATTTCAAAATATACATGCATATTAATGCTATGCTATTTATCAAAGAAGCAGTAGAACTTTCTTTCATTTAGGCTAAAATGAATTTATAACTAAAGCATTCACCCTTTTATCTTGTGTTGTAGGCGAATCCAGATAATTAGATAATCAATTATGAAATCAAACTATTATATTAATTTAATAGTATAATTTTATATGTTATTATAAATAGAGGTGCAAATATGGTGATAAAAATTACATATAAGAAATTAATATTATTTCTTTGGCAAGAAGTAATTAGATGTACTAAATTAGTAAGTTAAGTATAATCTAAGAATAATAACATTTGAATTGTTGTGCTAAATTTGACTTAAAATTATTGAAGCGGCCTTTCCGCCAAATCCCGCCGTATTTATTAAAATTCGTTTGTACTTAATAAAAGGTTTAGGTATTGGGAGAGTTGTAGGATAGTAGAATGGTACAAATTGATTATTAAATATATGTAAACTAAACTGCAAACTTAAAGCACCGGAAGCGCCAAGTGTGTGACCAAACATCCATTTATTTGTTGTTATACATTGATCTTTTTCTGAGAATACAGTTTTAATTGCTTGCAGTTCAGCTCTGTCTCCTGCGCGGGTGCCTGGAGTGTGGGTAATTATTAAGTCGATGTAAGTGTTGCATAATAAATATTCTCCGATATAGCAAAGGTTGGGGTTGTCCAGGTATACGGAGATGGTCCGGTGGATGTAAAAAAGTATGTTCCAATTATATTGCCAGTAGCGTTATAAATAGTTATTCGCTGAGGACCAGCATAAGTGCTTGTACCCACAAAAGATCGGTTAGTATTGCCAGAGCCGCCTAAGCCTGTAATTACAGGTGGCGGTGTAGAAAGACAAACGCCAGAAATAACTGTAACTGGCGAAGATGCCGCAGATATACTCTTGCCAGTAGGAGTCACTGTTGCAGTAATCACATCATTGGCAGCTAACCCTGTTAAAGCCCAGGTACCTGTTGCACTCACAACTGTACAAGTAGGCTGACCGGTGCCTCCGCAAATTGCGACACCATTACGATAAACAATAACAACAGACCCTGCTGGCTCTGTAGAGGTTCCTGATATGGAAGTAGAGTTAGCCAGAATAGGGCTGCTAACAACAGGTGGCGTGGCGGCTATCAGGGCAAAGCCACTTGTTCTTATTTGATTTAATGAAGTAGGGGGGACAAACCCATAAGTGCAGCCCAGGCGCGTTGCTTGCTGTAGTCATACGCCTGAAAGTTAACTCCTCCTACATCTGAAACCGTTCCCGTTATACCACTTTGTGCACTTGTGATGGTAACGCCAGGCAAAGCAGAAAGTGGAACATAAAAGTCATAAAAATAATCTGCGTTGCCACCGTTTGTAGTTGCGGCTACTGCTTTTTGCGAGTACTGATCTACTGATCCGCTAAATATCTTAGGGCCAACGTTGGGATTGTTGCGGTGATCAAATACTGCCACATCAAAGTTTGACTCCAGTATGACTTCAAACTCAAAGCCTGGGTTTGGGGTAGTAGCAGGGTTGCCGCCTGCTACCAGGTTTCCGAACTGCCCATCAGATTCTATCATGACACTGTACCCCTTCGAAGCTGTTGATGCTCCACCCAGTCTAAAGCGAAACATAATATTGATTTCATCAAAGTATGCCTGAACGGGAGAAGGAGGAGCTAAATCAGTATGCCCTCCGGTACTGCCAGTATTAAGATCTCCTAAAGGCTCAGTTACTAAAGTGGGTAATGGGCGATAAGGAATCTCACTTGCAGCAGGACCAAGATCGTTGGTGCCTGTAAAGCCTGAAGTGGATAAAGATACATATCCGTTGGCGTTAGGATCCAAGACCTTTTGGCCACCACTTATAGCTGGCTTATATATAAATCCTGGGGTTTGCGCTTAAGATACTGAAGTTAAGAACAGAAATAGAACAAAAATTAATAATGAAGTGAATGCGTAAGCGTAAAAGTTTTTATTCATTGTTATTTACTTTATGTTACTGTACATGCTTTTATTGCTAAAGCTTCATACACTAACTCTACGTTTGCACCAGTATGTGTGACAATACACATAGAAGTATAACTGTTTCGAAAGGCATAAGCCTTCAGATAAAAATGTAATATTGCTTGTAAGATAAAGGGAGGTTTTAACAAGCAATTAGACTTAAAGAAGTAAAGGTAACCTGATTGTACTGATTTACTGCTTTGCAGTTGTACAAATTTGATAAAAATGCAATACTTTGTTTTTAAAGTATAATACTGCAGACTGTCGATTTATTGACATATAGCCTGAAAGCACGAGGGCCAACTATACAGCTGGCCCTCGTGCTTTTAAGTTTCTGTATTTTTACTTTTTAAATATCTTTAATGATATGTTGGAAGATCCTCCCGAGATTTTGACTATATAAAAGCCTCTGGAAAGGTTAAAAGGAGGCACTATTTTTATGTCATTGCTACCTTCTGCCAGCAGAACCTTTAGCATATGTACTTGCCTACCACTTGAATCCAGCATCACTATCTCTGCATGTTCCGTTTGCTTTGCTGTGTACAGCACCGAAAAACGATCTAAAAATGGATTAGGATAAGCATAAAGCTTGATAACTTCAGGCTCAGCTACAGTTACTGCAACTATTTTACTATAAGTATACTTGCCGTCAAAGTCAGTCTGTTTTAAGCGATAGTATATAGTGCCGCCTGTTACCTGCGCATCTGTAAAAGTATAATGTGTAGTATGATTAGTGGAGCCTTTTCCTTTTACAGTACCGGCTAAATCGAAGTCTCTGCCATTTATGCTACTTTCAACATCAAAGCGGTCATTTTCTTCTTCTGATGCAGTTACCCATTTCAGGTTTACCTTGTTGTTTGCATATATCGCGGTAAAGGAGGTCAGTTCTACAGCAAAAGGCAAGGGAGTAGGAGATCCCTCTGTAGCATACATCCTGATGCCAACCACAGAATTAGTTATGATACCCCTGGCATCGGTTGTGCGCACAGTAAATACATAGTTTCCTGCTACCAGCGCCGATACGTCTGTAATCCTTATTTCTCCGCTCGATGTGTTTAGCGTTGAGCCTGCCGGAAGTATGCCAGAGACCAAAGCAGCACTAAGTACACCGCCATCTTCATCTGATACAGTGGCCAATACCTCACCATTTACATATTCATTTACAAACTTAGTAGACTTAACACTGTATATTGCAGGGCAGTTTATGGTTATGGTTACTGTGCTGGAGTTACTGAAAGAGGTACCACAGCTAGATGTAACGGTCCAGGTGAATTGATAGGCACCAGAAATCAATCCTGTAATAAGAGAATTTGGATTGGATGGGTTAACAATGGTAGCGCCGGAAGGGCCGCTAGTCTGCGTCCAGGTGCCGGTGCCCGGTTCCGGGTCGCTGCCTTGTAAGGTGTAGCTGGTGCCGCATACTGTTGCGTTAGCACCGGCTGATACAGTTGCAGGGTTGCCGGTTGTCGCCTCTACGGTTGGTTCAGTCACCAGATAAGAGCTGCATCCATTGCCTGTAACAAGAATTCTGTAGTTATAAACACCCGCTGTGTTCAAAGCACCAGTAGCAAGTGTAACTGTGCCGCCATTGCTTCCTGGTACACTTGAGCCTACCTGCGAGTTAGTAGCCTTGTTAATTAAACTGTACGTGTATTCGGCCTGGCCTGTAAAACTAAAGCTTGCAGACCCGCCTACGCATACTTTGGAGGCACTTTGCGTTACCTGCTGCGTTACCGTTGGGCCTGTAATTATTATACTTACATACTTTGAGTTTATATTCTCTGTACCGCACTGCGTCGATACACTCTTGATGTAAACACTATAGTCTGCTGTGGAGTGTACCGTAATAGCCGGGAATGAAATATTGCCGGCAACGGTAGGTTCGATAGCAGTGCCTATAAAAGTACTGGTTGTAATGTTGTACAATTGGTAAGAGTAGCCTGTAGCCGCATTAGTAACACTGATGGTTGTGCTAAGGCCCGGGCATCCGGAAGTTGTGGTGGCAGCAATATCATAAGTGTTAGGCACCTGCGGGTAAACCCCCACAGTAACAGCCGATCCTACATGAGGTTCGCAGTTTACGCTGCCTACCTTGGTTGCCGTTACCTGCAGCACGGTAGGGTCTATTGTTAAGGGGCATGAAACAAGGGTGATGGGTTTGCCTGTGCCTAATACTGAGCTTCCGGTACGGGTATATACGCCATCTTTGAAGATGTACATGTTGTAGATTATGCCGTTTTCAGAATCCGAGAGATTTAACGATACCGTGCTGTCGTAACATGCTTTTGTTGGCGATACAATAGATGAAGTAACCGTAAAGTCTGAGGCAGGAGCCTGGCACTGCACATTTACCACTGGGGAAGGCGCACTTTCACAGGAAGATGCTGTTTTTACAGTAACATACAAGTCGGCACCGGAGAAAAACTCTAATGGCGAGATATTAGTGAAAGACCAAGTGCCGTTGGTTGCTGTGGTAGTGCCATAAGGAGAACCCGCAATGTACAACGTGATGATTTTATCAGTGCCTGAAGGTGCTGTACCAGACAAAGAGGTGGTTCCTTCTATGACCGGAGTAGAGGTAATAGCCAGACCTGCATTAGACTCGGGGGAACGCAGTGTTACAGTGGCAGAGCGCGCACTCGGGGTTTTGCCAGTTGCTGTGGCAATGGCATAAAATGATATGCCGTTTGCTATAGTAACATTCACAGTCCAGGAGCCGCCTATACTTACAGTGGCCGGGTTGCCTATGGTTGCATTGTTAGCAGCATTGTATAACTGAACAGTGGTGCCTGCCGGCTCTTTACATGCCCCGGAAACACTTGTTATGCTGCCTGTGGTGCAATAAGTACCCGATATGGTTGGTGTAGAAGTAACAGCAGTAACGGTTAAGAAATTTGACCTGTTGGAGGCGATATCCCCGCAATTGTAGTTACCATTTTTAACACCCGATTTAATTGAACGGGCTGTCAATACATCACCTGTTGCTAAAGATAATCCGGTTACGTTTATTTGCCAAGTAGCTGTTCCAGCTACGGTGTAGATAGTACGCTCCCCGTTTTTGTAAATATAGATGGCGTCTCCTGTAGGGTTCACAGTACCTGATATAATCTTGATGTCTTTATTTACAGATGGGCTGGTACTGGTTGTGTTGTCGTTATAGGTTACACTGGTTATAGTTACAACGGCATCATTAAAGGATCCATTTCCATTACCATTATAGCAAACCTCATTTGACTTAAAAGATTCGCATGCTCCTGTTGGCGTAGTGGTAACGGCCCACATTCCTTCTGGTAAAGCCACTGGAGATGCTATTGTACTTAAATCCCATGTATAAGGCGCGCTGGTACCTGTTGCGTTAACTGTATAGGAAATAGTTGAAACAGTAGATCCATTCTGATATAATTTTATTACTTGTGAACCAGGATAAGACGTGGTTCCCCGCAAAGACTTAGTACCTCCTGTACTGATGCCTGTTATAACTGGAGGAACGGTGGCTGTACAGAATGAGGCTAAGGGTATAACATCTACAGCAACCGATGCAACAGAAGCAGGCTTGCCTGCAGCCGTAACCGTAGCCGTAATTTGTACGCCGCCGGTAAGTGTGCCAAATGGTATGCCGCTTAAGGTCCAGGTGCCAGACGAGCTAACTGTAGGGCAGGCAAGTGTGCCGCCGCAGATCAACACACCGTTTTGGTATAATCTTATTACCGAGCCGGCCGCCTCTGTAGAGGTACCGCTTATACTTGTGCTGGAGGTAAAGATGGTGCTACTAATGACAGGCGGTTTCGCAAGTATGGTAGTAGACGTAAAACCTCCGTTCTGGAGTTCGTTCAGGGTAACGCTCGGGAAACTGTTGATCACATCTGACCAGGCATTTCTGGCTTCTCCGCCGTAAGTGCCACTAAAATTTACACCGCCAACATCCGATACTGTACCCGAAATACCGCTTTGGGCACTTGTTATGGTAATGCCTGTCATGCGCAGCTTTGTATCAGCTGTAATACCGTTTGCAAATGCTGTTAAGGGAATGTAGAAATCATAGAAGTAGTCATCGTCTCCGGTGGCCTTCGATGCTGCTATTGATTTCTGGAAATACTGGTCTATAGAGCCGGTCCATATCTTAGAGCCGCCATTTGGTCTGTTTCTGTGGTCGTACAGGCTGACATCAAAGTTGGAGGCAAGCACCACTTCAAACTCGAAGCCTGGGTTGGGGGTATTAGACGGAGAACTGGCTGATATAAGGTTGCCGAATCTGTTGTCAGAATCGATCATAACGCTGTACCCTTTAGAGGCCGTGGACTGCTTGCCCAACCTGATACGGAACATCAGGTTTTTACCGTCAAAGTAAGCCGCAATCGGTGAGCCTGTGGCACCAGCAGACTGAGAAGGCACAAGGTCAGTATGGCCACCGCCGGTACCAGTTACTAAGTCTCCAACAACCTCTGATGCCATCGCCGGAAAAGGGTGATAGGGAACTTCACTGTAAGTACTTCGCTCATCGTTGGTCCCCGTAAAGCCAGTTGATGTCTTAGACACATAGCCATCACCATTAGGATCCAAAATTTTATTTCCGCCGTTTGCAGCAGGCTTAAAGATCAAACCCGGAGTTTGAGCAATAGCTTCATTAGCGATATAATCAGTTATCAGTGTAATTAATATATAGTACGATAACCTGAAAATGTATTTCATTTATTTGACAACAAATAAGTAGAATAGAGGTTTGGCAGGTGAGATTTGTAGGTAACAGGGAATTTTTATGACTTCATTTGGCTGGCGCTGCTAGAATAAGTGGTTAAAGTTTAATTAGTTGCACGCAAATCTAATATATAATTTTTAAGATGCTGTTACTGTTTAATAATAAAAAAAGCAGGAGAAGTAATGTTTTTAAGAGGTTGGTATAACTATTTTTAGTTGTTTCTGCATAACAACAGATGTAGTATTTAAACAGGAAATTTGTGTTGTTTAACCTGATAACTAACTAAAACAGTAGTATTTTGGCAGAAACTAAACTTTAGGATGTGATTTCAATGATCAGGCTGGCTGCATTACCTCCAAATCCGGCTGCATTAACTAATATTCTGCCGTTAGTATTTTTTGAAGGGGAATTTTTTGAAAAATTGTAGGGGATTTGCGGTTTTTTATTTGAATCCAGCAAAAACATGCCAAACTGTAAACTTAAAGCACCAGACGCGCCTAAAGTATGGCCAAGTATCCATTTATTTGTAGTTACTGTAGGTCCAGCGCCTGCAAAAACAGTCTTTATTGCTTCTAGCTCAGCTTTGTCGCCGGCCTTTGTACCGGGTGTATGTGTGATAATAAGGTCAATATCCGGATTATTTTGGGGAAGTTGCGAAATGGCATGGCGCATGGCCTTCTGAAAGTTGATACCCTCTGCCGAAATCCCGGTTTTACTGCTGATCTTTTCAAAACCTAAACCTACGGCCTCTACTATGATGTCCCCTTTTTTAAGGTTTGTTTCATCGGTTAATTCCAGGGCAAAAGCAGCAGATCCCTCGCCAAGTACAAAGGTATTTTGTTTACCTGTATAAGGCTGACATGGGTAAGCATCGCCTGCAAGCTTAGAGTAGATGCCGATTGCCTTCATTTGGGCAATTGTAAAAGGTGTAAGAGGGGCCTCTGTGCCACCTGCCAAAAAGCGCTTTGCCATACCAGCCTTCAGCCATGCAACACCATTTGCAATAGCCATAAGGGCAGTGCTGCAGGTAATGGAGTGGCTTATCTGGGCACCACCGGCATTTACAGCGTGCGCAACCCAACTAGATAAGTTGCCAAGCGTTGTAGTAGGAGAGGTGCCCGGCATTGTGCTGCCGTTTATACTTTGTTGATATGAATCGTAATGCTGCTCGAACAAACCAGTGGCTCCCCGGGATGAGCCTATATTTACAGCCATGTCGTCAGAAGCATACCCATCATTTAACCAGCCAGCCTCTGCAACTGCCTGCTTTGCTGCATAAATGGCCATTAAAACAGACCTGTCGAGGTGCCTGTAGCTGGGGTTAGACGCAGCAAGCGTTTGTAAGGCTGCTTCAGCGCTGGCAGGCAGAGCCGCTACAGGTGTTGGCTCTCCGTTGTGAAATATGGTGGTAAAAGCAGGTACTCCTAAAGTATAAGCCCTATTAACAGACGCAACATCGTGCCCAAGCGGGGAGATTACGCCTGTGCCCCTGATCACGATATATTGTTTTACCTCTGCCAAAGTATAAATTATTGTGCCTCCTCAACTAACCCGTGCATGCCAAGTATGGTTTGGTATACTTGCTGCAGTTGCTCGTTAGTAATGCAATATGGTGGAATGATGTAAATAATATTACCTAACGGACGAAGTAAAACGCCCTGCTGCAGCGCAAAATTGTAGAGTGTATCGCGCAGGTTGCTAAAATATGAAGTGCCGCCAGCCTCAAACTCAACGGCAAGTATAGTGCCTTGCTGGCGTGTCTCCTTTACATACTGCAGTTGCTTAACCTTTTCTGCAAACTGTGTATGCTGCTCTACAATGCGGTTTATACTTTGTTGAGTTTCTTCTTTTAACAATAAATCCAGACTTGCCAGGCCGGCAGCACAAGCAATCGGGTTGCCGGTATAGCTGTGCCCGTGGAAGAATGTTTTACTCTTGTCGTGGTGCAGAAAGGCTTCGTACATTTGGTTGCTGCAGGTGGTAAGGCCCAATGCCATGGTGCCACCAGTTAAGCCTTTGGAGAAGCACATTATATCAGGCTGATGCTGCAGGTAATGGCTGGCAAAGGTGCGGCCTGTGCGGCCAAAGCCTGTCATTACCTCATCGGCTATCGTAAGGATGTTATACTTCTGGCAGATGCCCATAAGCCTGTCCAGTACTTCCGGTGTGTACATTACCATACCGGCTGTGCCTAAAACCAATGGCTCAAAAATAAAGGCTGCTGCACCTCCGGCTATGGCAATCGCTTCTAACTGCTTTATACTTTCTTCTTCCTCTCCCGGAACTGGAACGTCTATAAACTTTACATCAAACAAGTATGACCAGAAAGGCGCAGTAAAGGTGCTACGACTGCTAACAGCCATGGCTCCGAAAGTATCGCCGTGGTAACTGTCGCGGAGTGCGATGATCTTACGCTTTGGCTCACCTACATTATTCCAGTACTGTATGGCCATTTTAATAGCTACCTCTACCGCAGTAGAGCCGTTATCAGAGTAAAAGGCGCGTTTCTGGTTTTGAGGCAGGATTTGTATTAGTCGTTCTGCCAGTTCAACGGCAGCCGGATGCGTGAAGCCGGCAAAGATCACATGCTCCAGTGTGTTCAGTTGTTCTGCTACTCTCTGCGCAATATGTGGATGAGCGTGACCATGCAGGTTCACCCACCACGACGCGACGGCATCTATATAGGTAGTACCGTCTTCTGCGAATAATAAGGCCCCCTCACCACGAACAATAGGGATAGGCAGGGCAGCAGTTTTCATCTGCGTATAAGGGTGCCAGATTACGTTGTGGTCGCGTTGTGCTAAATCCATGACTAGGATTTTTAAGATTAAAAGATGTTAGGATTTATACCTGAGTTTAGTTTGCTTAGGTAGCTTTTTTCTAGTGTATTCAGCCATACTTTTAAAGTATAAATTTCGGTGCAAAGGTAAGGCTTTATACTTTACCAGGCATTGGTGTGGAGTAGAAGATAAAAAGACGATGTAGTGACTATACTTTGTAGATTGATTCGCAGTACCGGTGCCAACCACCCCTACCCCTCTCCCGAAACAAGTCCGGGATCTTCGACTTATCTAAAGCGGTGAGCCTGCTATTACTCAGGTTTCAGTGTAAGCGCTGTAGCTTTTGCTTAAACTCTCTTCACACAAGCTCCTTTCAGGATGACAAAATAATATAGTGGCTACTGTGGTGGCCGTTAAAGAGTTAGCAGAAATTATACTCTTGAGAGGGGCAGGGGTGTGTTAATCGTCTGCAGAATCAATCCTGCCTATCAATTAAATCCCCATTAACCCCAGTTCAGACCCTTAAAGTATAAATCAATTAGTAGAGTTGAGTCTATAAGCTATACTTTTATCTTATACTATAAATAACCTTTAAAATCAGCAGCGTATTCGGCAACAGTTTCTTTACAGAAATCAGCTTCCTGGCGGATGGATGGCAGGCGGCGCAGGCCGGTGTACTTGATGATGAAATCTTCAGAGCTCTGGTTTTCTTCGCCGTTAAAGATGATGCCAGCCACCGGAATCTTACGATAGCGTAATACCTCTGCCGTAAGTAAAGTATGGTTTATACTTCCAAGGTAGTTGCGCGATACCAGCACCACCTCCAAACCAAGCTGCTGCACCAGGTCCAGTACAAGGTAACGCTTGTTCAGAGGCACCATCAAACCTCCGGCGCCTTCCACAATCAGGTTGTTGCTTGTTTCCGGGAGCTTTAGCCCATGCACATCAATCTCGATGCCTTCGGCGGCGGCGGCTCGATGCGGAGAGGCAGCCATCTTAAGCCTGTAAGCTTCCGGGTGAAAGACAGATGCAGTGTTAGACACCAGACTCATAACAGTGTCTGTGTCTGTGAAATCCAGACCACCTGCCTGCACAGGTTTCCAGTAATCGGCTTGCAGGGCTTCGGTAAGTATGGCGGCTGCAACTGTTTTGCCTACATCTGTACCGATACCTGTTACAAAATAACGTTTCATGTTCCTTTGGCTATGGCCTGCACGAGGCCCTCAATTTCTTCTTCTGTATTATATGCGTGCACAATCACCCGTAAACGCTCCTGGCCTTGCGGCACAGTGGGGCTGAGTACGGGGCGTACATCAAAACCATTTTGTTGTAAGTAAAAGGCCAACTCTTTTAGCTTTTTTACATCGCCTTGCTCCAGGAATACAGAAAGTATAACACTCTCATCCGGGGCACAGCGTATGCCCTTTACTTTATTCAGCTGCTCCAACAGGCGGCTGGCCAACGCTTTTACATGCTGACGTTCTATTTCCAGCTCAGGCAACAATTTATAAGCGCATTGCAGCGTTATAAGTGCATGTGTCGGTAATCCTGTTGTATATATAAAGGCGCGACTAAAGTTTATTAAATAATCGCTCAGCACTTTAGGGCCTACCACAGCTGCTCCGTGGCTTCCCATCGCTTTGCCATAGGTAATTACCTGTGCAAATACTTTATCTTCTAAACCAAGCGCAACTGTTAAGCCTTCGCCTTTGGGTCCGTACAGTCCAACAGCGTGGGCTTCGTCTACTATCAGGGCTATACTTAGCTCTTCACACAGCTGCACAAGTTCCATCAAAGGTGCCTTGTCACCATCCATGGAGTAAACAGACTCTACCACCACGAATACTGAGCCCGTTGCATGGTTCAGCTTCCGCCTAAGGTCCTCCAGGTTGTTGTGCTTAAAGCTGTAGCTCTTCGCAAAACTAAGGCGCATGCCATCCTTGATAGAGGCATGTATGGCCTCATCGTAAAAAATGGTGTCGCCACGCTGGGGCAAGGCAGACAAAAGCCCGACGTTAGCTGCGTACCCAGAGTTAAACAGTAATGCTGTTTCGCCATGGTGGTACTGCGCTATCGTTGCTTCCAGTTCCTCAAATAAAGTATGGTTGCCAGATAAAAGTCGGGAGCCAGTTGCCCCCATTGGCATATATTTATACTTGTCCTCGTACTCATGGATAAGCGCCCGCAACTTTTCAGAGCGAGCAAGGCCGAGGTAATCATTAGAGCAAAAGTCTATGAGGCCGGCAGTTGTTTTAAGTTGGCGCAAGTTTCCATGCGCCTCCCGTTCCGCCAGCTTTTGCTGTAGCTTATGTGTCAGACTATTTGACAAAGAATTTAATGCTTTAAAAACTCTCAGCTGTTGTTCATCCCCCTACCCCTTCAAAGAGCGGCTTTTTTAGTAAGTGTAATAATTACGAACCTACATTAGTGAATGTCCCCCTTTGAAGGGGGTAGAGGGATGACTACTCCTACAAGTATAAATAGGAACTCTTTTGTCAAGTAGCTTAAATCTTAAGAGCAAACGTTTTGTGTCTCTTCTTTAAAAGATTTTCTTGGATTAAGGCCCAGCAGCTCGAACATGGCCTTGTCCTGATCGAAGTCAGGGTTTGGCGTGGTAAGCAGCTTTTCGCCAGTGAAAATAGAGTTGGCACCTGCCAGGAAGCACAGAGACTGCTCTGTTACACTCATACGCTCACGGCCAGCTGAGAGTCTTACCATTGTTTTCGGCATCAGGATACGGGCCGTAGCGATCATGCGCACCATTTCCCACACCGATACCAATGGCTGGTTCTGAAGCGGGGTGCCTTTTACCGGAACAAGCGCGTTTACCGGAACTGACTCCGGGTGCTGCACCAGCGTTGACAATGTATGAAGCATTTTTATTCTGTCTTCGTCAGTCTCGCCTAAGCCGATGATACCACCAGAGCAAACTGAGATACCTGCCTTGCGCACGTTCTCAATGGTGTCTAAACGGTCGTCGTAAGTTCGGGTGGTGATAATGTTGTTATAATTCTCTTCTGAAGTGTCCAGATTATGGTTATAGGCATACAGGCCAGCCTCTTTCAGCTTTTCTGCCTGATACTCGTTAACCATACCCAAGGTGCAGCATACTTCAAGGCCCATTTCGTTTACGCCTTTCACCATGTCCAGCACCTTGTCGAAGTCGCGGTTGTCGCGTACTTCGCGCCATGCGGCACCCATGCAAAAACGGGTAGAACCGCCATCCTTGGCACGTTGCGCAGCAGTTAATACCTGCTCCTGGCTTAGTAATTTGTGCACATCAACACCAGTATGGAAACGCGCTGCCTGCGGGCAATACGAACAATCCTCCGGGCAGCCGCCTGTTTTAACCGAAAGTAAGGTACATACCTGCACCTCGCCGGTAGCCTGATACTGTTTGTGCACATTGGCTGCCTCAACAATAAGCTCCAGTACGGGCTTGTAATAAATATCCTTTATCTCTTCCAGGGTCCAATCGGTACGAAGGCCTGTATTTTGTTCGTTTTGCATCATGGTACTCGTGTTTAGGGTTACGAAGGTAATTTGAAGAATTAGGAAATAAAAATCAAAAATAAGGGCAATTTAAGTGGATAATTACTTAAGTAATTCAGTTTATGACGGTTTTCTGTGGAAAATTGATTTGTTAATTTGTTAAGAAAAAATCTTTCCAGTATAAAATGGCCGTGATGGCAGGTATTAACTTCTGGTTAGATAGGCTTGCCTATGGTAAATTCTTGTATAACCCAGTAATGTTAAGCTGAAAATTAAATGATTCGGGTGCCTGCTTAACCTTTTACAAAAGGGAAGTGTATGTAATTTATACTTGTTTTGCTTTAACATAATCAATACTCGTGCAATGGATCATACTGCTACTATACCCAAGCCTACAGAAACTTCCAACGTCTTTAAAATATCAGCTACAGGGGTGGCAAAGCGCTTGTTATTAGTGGTGGGTTTGCTTTTCTGCCTGCATAGTACAGGTGTAGTGCTCGAAAGCATACTGGAGTATGAGTCTCGTGTTACCCGCATTATAGTAAGGTATTTCGATTTAAACGGAGAGGAGAATGTACCTGCTTTCTTCTCTTCGGTAATTTTACTTGCAGCAGCCTGTTTACTTTTACTTATATACAGGACAAGCAAATATACGGGTAGGCACAAGGGTAATGGCTATTGGCTGGCTTTAGCTGTTATTTTTGTTTTTATGGCTGTAGATGAAAGTGTGCAGATACACGAACACATAGCAGAGTTTGTAAGGCCACAATTAACGTCTGATCTAAACGGCTTGCTGCATTGGGCCTGGGTGGTGCCTTATACGCTTGTTGTAGCAGGGGTAGTAGCAGTCTTTTTCAGGTGGGTTTTATTATTGCCGGCAACTACACGCAACCTGTTCTTTCTGTCGGGGGGAATGTTTGTATTGGGGGCATTAGGGTTTGAGTTTATTGAAGGCTACCTGTTCAAACACTATGGGCTGGACCATATCTACAACAGGATAATGTATACTTTAGAAGAGTTACTGGAGATGACGGCAGTTATACTTTTTATTTATGCCTTGTTGCAGTACCTGGCTAAGTTGAAGCTGAGTGTCTCGCTTATTGAAGGAAAGGATGCGTCGGGTTAAAGTTGTTTGCTGGGGATGGATTTGGTTCTCATTTAAGGGATTGCACCTACATGCCGGCAGGGATTATTGGCACTGAACTTCCTGCGAAGAACCAAGCTTTAAATCTAGCACTTTTCTGTCCTGCGAAGCGCGAAACCTTGCTGGCTTGTAGGTGCTGTGTGCGTTCATGCTTCATGATAGATATAAAGGTTATTTATTATTCAGCATGTATGATATTTATCTCAACTATAGGTTACCTGTTTTCAGGAGGTTCTATAAACTCTACCCCATATTCTTTAGCCAAAGTCATTATTTTTTCATAATCAATTTCAACACTGTCTGGTTTTGGAGGCACGAGGGATGTTGCTGGTATGCTCATAGCACGAACAGCTTCTTCAAATCCTGCGGGAGAGCAAATGAGCAATACTCTTGCGTAACCTGAAGAGTCTACAGTGTAAGTATGTGGGATATTTTGAGGGGCTAACAAGTAATCTCCCTTTTTTGCTTTATAGGTGTTTTCACCAACCAAAATAGTCAACTCCCCATCAATGACATAAAATCCCTCATCTTCATTAAGATGAACATGCCATGGAGGACTGCCTTCTTTAGTTGCATAAAGTTCAATAAGACAATATTTACCATTCGTCTCTTTGCCAGTCGCATGAATTATGGCAAGTTCACCCAGCCAGATAAGTACTTCTTTTTTCATAAATTGAGATTTAAAGCTGTTTGCTCTTTCCTGTCAATATCAGTACAGGACATTCACAGCATGCAGCATAACTTTTAGCTAGGCGTAAACATTTGCTTTCTGGACTATGAGTGGAAGTACTCTCACTATTCCTTAGCTTCATTTTCGCACTTACATTTCTTTATACGTTTATTTTCATAAGCTTATTATTTAGAAGCAATAATAGGGATGAATATTTTACAGTTTTACAGCTTTTTATTTTTACTCTTACTATCCGTAAACAAAAAGAGCACCCATCTCTGAGTGCTCCTTCTATACTTTAAAGTATAAACTTATTTCGTTTTCTCTTCCAGTACCTGACCATTGCGGTAAACACGTGTTTTGATCACTTTACCCTCAGGGCTATGATGCTTCCAGGTACCGGTTTCGCGATTGTTTCTGAACTGGCCCAGCACTTCTGTTTTTCCGTCTTCAAAATACTGCTTGTAAGCACCAAAGCGAAGACCGTCTTTATGGTTGGTTTCCGACTTAAGCTTGCCAGATGGGTAGTACTCGAAGCTAAGTCCGATGATCTTGCCTTTCTCATACTTATACTTCTCTTTTACCTGACCGTTCTCGTGGTACACCAGTTTTTCGCCTTCACGCTTATCATCCTTGTAATTTTCGGAAACATGTAGGGGTTTGCCAGGCGCATCGTAATACTTTTTCCAGTTACCATGCTTTTTCTTGGCCTTGGTTTGCTCCTCCGCCTGCAGGTTGCCGGACGGGTAATAGGTGATCGTTTTTAGCTCTTCGCCGTTGCTGCTGCCAATTACTTCTTCTTTTAGCTTACCATCTTCATAAAAGTACTGGCCGGTACCGTTTACATTACCGTTTTTATAAGTAATGCTGCTGCGGGGCCTTCCGCTTTCGTAATATGATTTTGAGGGCCCGTGCATTTTACCAGCCAAAAAGCTACCTTCGGTGCTCAGCTGGCCGTTGCGGTAATAGCTTTTAAAGCTTCCGTTTTTCTGACCGGCCTGGTTCATTACTTCAGTTTGCAGTTGGCCGTTGTCGAAGTATGTTTTGTAAGAGCCCTCGATCATGCCGCTGCGGTAACTAGACTCTGTTTCAAGTTTACCGTTCGGGAAGTATGTTTTGGCCGGGCCATTCTGCTGGCTGTCCTTGTAGGCTATCTCCGACTTTAGTTTACCATCGGTATAATACTCACGCACCATACCTTCCGGAAAGCCTTTTACAAACTCTGTTTCCTTTTTAGTAGTGCCGTCGGGATTATAGGTTTTAAAAGTACCGGTTTGCTGGTCGTTTTCGTAAGAGCCTTCCTGCAGCAATTTGCCGTTGGGGTGGTAGGCTTTAAATGGACCCTGCATCACGCCCTGCACATAATTTACCTGCAGCTTAATTTGTCCGTTCGGGTAAAATTCGGTGTAAACGCTGTCTTTTTTGCCTTCCACAAACTTTACGGTAGCCTCTTTTTCGCCGCCTAGATAATAGCGGTTATAGTAGCCAACAATAACAGAGTCGGGCAGGAGCATCTGGTATACTTCCTTAACAGCACTCTGGTCCTGCGGGTGATACGTGATAACTTTCGTTTGTGCACTTGCCATACTTTGAACCAGGCAAAGCGCTACGACTATAGAAAGAAATCTATACATGTTGATGATGGTTTAGAAAGTAAAAACTTATACTTCCTGGTTAATAATCTGTTTTGACACAAGTTGCATAAACGGGTCCGGGTCTCTTAAGAAGCCTTTAGAGAACTCAACTGCCTTTGTATGGTTAACTTTGGCAAGACTTAGTAAGGCCCTTCTCACTATATACTTATCCTTATCGCGGTTTATCAGGCTGACAAGCAGTTTCTCCCGGTCTTCTACTTCCGTGCTGCCCAGCAACTCAGCCATTTGCCACCTGGCCTGCGGCTGATCTGAATGGATTGCCTTTCTTACAAATCTTAGCTTAGATTCCAGCTTGTTGTTTATACTTTGCAGCACTGTTCCGGATTCATTGTCTATGGCAAGCGCATAGACCAGCAACTGGGCCAGGTCGTGGTTAAACTCCTTGTTAAGAAGTGTTATCACTTCATTAGCAGCTTTGTAAAGGTTATCCCAGCCAGGGTATTCTATTTCCCACTCGCCTAATCCGCGTTCTTCGTTATAGGTTTCGGGAGTCATGCCGGCCCAATCCCAGAAATTAGCTAATTCAGTTTCTAGTGACATTCGTTCTTTCGTATTGCTAAACACTAAAAGTATAGAAAACAGTTTAATACTGACTTGTTGTGCTTTAATAAATGGCGCGAGCGTCTTTGCTCGTGACTAATTATTGCTGTCCCTCTGGGACAATTGAGTCAGAGACGCAACGCTCACCCTGCGTCATAAATCAGGAGATTTGCACCAGTGAATTTTATTTACGGATTCTAACTGAAGCAGATAAAAAAGAAGCCCTACGCATTAACGTAAGGCTTCCTGCAAATTATATGCCTTAAGGCAATTTATGTTTTGGGTAATTTATACTTTCTCGATTACAAGGGCAGATGCGCCACCACCACCGTTACAGATACCGGTTACACCAATCTTTCCGCCTTTTTTATCAAGCACGTTGCAAAGCGTGGTTACGATGCGTGCACCAGATGCTCCCAGCGGGTGACCAAGCGATACCGCACCGCCAAACACGTTCACGTTGCCGCCTTCCAGGCCAAGCTTCTGGTTGTTAGCAATAGATACCACAGAGAATGCTTCGTTGATCTCGTAGAAATCAACCTCCTCTGGTTTTACACCGGCATTTTTGAGCGCTTTAGGTATAGCAAGCGATGGCGTAGTCGTAAACCAGATCGGGTCCTGCTCAGCGTCGGCAAAGCCACGGATCTTGGCAATCGGCTTCACGCCAAGTTCTTCTGCCTTTTCTTTGCTCATTAATAACAAGGCAGCAGCACCATCGTTCAGGGTAGAGGCGTTGGCAGCAGTTACTGTACCAGCCTTGTCGAACACAGGGCGAAGGCCTGGTATCTTATCAAAACTTACTTTTTTATACTCTTCGTCCTCGGTAATCACAAGCGGGTCTTTGCCACGCTGCGGAATTTCAACCGGAACAATTTCATCTTTCATTAAACCGGCTTCAGCGGCTGCAGCAGATTTTTTGTACGAACTAATAGCATACTCGTCCTGCATTTCGCGCGTGATCTGCATTTCGCGGGCAGTGTTCTCAGCAGCGTTACCCATATGGAAGTCGTTATACACATCCCACAAGCCGTCTCTGATCAAACCGTCCGTCATTTGGCCGTGGCCCATCTTAGCGCCCCAGCGTGCTTTTTCAAGGTAATAAGGCACGTTGCTCATGCTCTCCATGCCGCCTGCCACTATCACATCTTTATGGCCCAGCATAATAGCCTGTGCCGCAAACATAATAGCTTTGGTGCCTGATGCGCATACTTTGTTTACCGTAGTACATTCTACATTGTAACCAAGGCCAGCCTTAATAGCAGCCTGGCGTGCAGGGGCCTGCCCAACGTTAGCAGACAACACGTTACCCATGATAACTTCCTGTACCAGCTCTTTGTCAACGCCGGCTTTTTCCAAAGCGCCTTTAATAGCAGCTGCACCCAGTTCTGTGGCGCTCAGGCTGGCCAATGCGCCGCCAAAGCTACCTATTGGCGTACGAACCGCCGAAATGATATATACTTCCTTTACTTGCATAGTATTGAATCAGGTTAATTTTCGTTGTGTGAAATTACCACGTTTAACGCTTAAAACCAAACGTTCGTTAGCTAAGTGTATATGGTGGTTAATTGTTGATTGCTGGATGGTTAAATTGTTGCTAAGTGCGTTTGTGCCTTTTATTGTACCATTTGTAGGGACAGGTCGCGACCTGTCCGCGCGATAAGCATATCAATGAAATAAATGTCAGTTCCCTGTCTATAACTGTCGGGCGCAAGTCTTCCGACACCCATACTTTATACTTCTGCGGATCTGCCAGTTATGGAGCTGGAGGGTGTAACGCTCTTTAGCAATCAAGACGTAATAGTATTACATCTCTACTACAGCGATCATCAATAAAACAACTTCCAATAACTAACAATTAACAACCAACAACATTAAACCAACAGCAGCTATAACAGTCTAAACCGGCGGCAGGCTTTATACTTAAGCAGAACCTTTTTGTATAAAACTGCCTTTTTAGAAGTATTGTTTTGCCTGATAATCAGACTTACCAGGGAATTACTATCTTTATTAATCAAAACACGCAACTAAACAACTAATCCATACTAATCACCAATTTCACCCGCAATGAGAAAATTTCTATTGTTGGCAGCTTTATGTGGTGCAGCCTTTAACCAGGCGCAGGCACAAACTGCAAAAAAACCGCTCACACACGATGTGTACGACAGCTGGAAAGGGGTAACAGGAGACAACATCTCCGATAACGGCCAATATGTGCTGTTTAACGTGAACCCACAGGAAGGCGACGGAGAGCTGATCATCCGGAACTACATTACAAACGCTACCAAACAGTACGATCGTGGTGGCAGAGGCGAGTTTACGAACGACAGCCGCTATGCCGTTTTCGAGATAAAGCCGGAGTACCAGAAAGTGCGCGAGCTTAAACTGAAGAAGAAAAAAGCCGACGACTTGCCAAAAGACTCCCTTGCTATTGTGAAGCTGGAGGATATGAGTGTGGTAAAAGTACCGCGCGTTAAATCTTACAAACTGCCAAAAGAAGGCAGCGGCTGGATAGCTTACCAGCTGGAGAAGCCACTACCGGAAAAGAAAGGTGCTGCCAAGCCTGCCACAGAGCCTAAAGCAGAAGGCGAGAAAAAAGAAGAAGAGAAGAAGCCTGCCGCCAAGCCATTGAAGCAGAATAAAAAGTATGCCGGTACAGAATTGATTCTGCGCAACCTGCAGTCTGGCCAGGAGCACCGTTTTACGCGCGTAATAGATTATACTTTCTCGGAGAAAGGCAACATGCTATACTTTGTGAAAGACGAACTTGACTCGCTGCATAAAGCCGGCGTGTACGCATTTAGCACCTCCGACCTTAAAACCATGCCAATAGATACAGGCAAGGTTACTTATAAAGGTATTACCCCAGACAAAGCAGGCGAGCAAATGGCATACGTGGCCACTATGGATACACTGAATGCTGAGATACGCTACTTTAGCCTGTACCACTGGAACAAGAAAGACAACAAAGCAGCCTTGCTGGCCGACACTGTTACTAAAGGAATGCCGAAGGCATGGATGGTAAGCGAATTTGGAAGGCTGAACTTCTCTGAAGATGGCAAGCGCCTGTTCTTTGGCACGTTCCCACGCCCGACCCGCTACGAAAAAGACACAACCAAGCTTGAGGAAGAAAAAGTAAGCCTGGATATCTGGACGTATCAGGATCCGCTTATTCAGCCGATGCAGCTTAAAAACAAAGATCGCGATCTGAAGCGCTCTTTCCTGGCCATGTACGACCTGAAAGGCAAGCGCATGCAACAGCTGGCAACCCTGGAAGTGCCCGATGTATACATGGATGCTTACGGACAAGGTGATGTGGCGCTAGGTGTAAGCGATGAGAAGTATAAAATTACCATCGGTTACGATACGCCAACACGCAAAGATGCTTACCTGATCGACCTGAAAAAAGGAACAAGAAAGCAGATACTAACCGAAACGCGCGGCTATCCTAGATTATCACCACAAGGTAACTACGTTTACTGGTACGAGCCAACTGATAGCAGCTGGCACGCCATGAGCAGCAAAGGCGGCGCTAACCTTAACCTGACCAAGCGCATTGGACTGCCGTTCTACGATGAGACTAACGATGTGCCGTCCTTGCCAGGAAGCTACGGTTTTGGTGCCTGGGTAGAGAAAGACAGCTACATGCTGGTTTACGACAAGCACGACATCTGGAAACTGGACCCAAGCGGCAAAAAAGCCCCTGTAAACCTAACTGACAAGTATGGCCGCCAGAACAACATGCGCCTGCGCTACGAGCAACTGGATAGAGAAGAGAAGTTTATCCCTGAGAATGCTGCCTTTTATGTAAGCGGATTTAACTATGCTACCAAAGCAGATTCATACTTCCGTGAGCACATCAGCAAGCAGGTAGCCCCTGAAAAGCTTATCGGCTCTGATCACGCTTACAGCGGATTGAGCAAAGCTAAAAATGCTGACCGTATTACATTCCGCAAAGGTTCTTTCAGAGAGTATAACGATATCTACTCAGCTGATGCCAGCTTCGCAAAAGTGGAGAAACTAAGCGAGGCGAACCCACAAATGAAAGATTACCTGTGGGGAGATGTAGAGCTGGTGAACTGGAAATCTACAGACGGTGTGCCTTTGGAAGGATTGCTGTTTAAGCCAGAGAACTTTGACCCTAAGAAAAAGTACCCGATGCTGGTATACTTCTATGAGCGTTCCTCTGATGGCCTACACTCGTATCGTACGCCTGCGCCAAGTGCTTCTACGATCAACATCTCTTACTATGTAAGTAATGGTTACCTGGTGTTTGTGCCGGATATTGTTTACATCGACGGTTACCCTGGCGAAAGCGCCATGGACTGCATTATACCGGGTGTGCAGAGTTTAGTGGCACAAGGATTTGTAGACGACAAGAACATGGCTTTGCAAGGCCAGAGCTGGGGCGGTTATCAGATTGCTTACATGATTACGCGTACAAACTTGTTTAAGGCTGCCATGGCCGGTGCTCCGGTTTCAAACATGACAAGTGCTTATGGCGGCATCCGTTGGGGCACAGGCATGAGCCGTCAGTTCCAGTATGAGCGCACGCAAAGCCGTATTGGCGGTACGCTGTGGGAGAAGCCGATGCAGTTTATAGAAAACTCGCCGCTTTTCTTTGCAGATCGTGTTAAAACGCCACTGCTGATCATGCACAACGACCAGGACGGTGCTGTGCCTTGGTACCAGGGTATTGAATACTTTATGGCCCTGCGCCGCTTAGACAAGCCTGTTTGGATGCTGGTGTACAACGGCGAAGACCATAACCTGGTGCAGCGCAAAAACCGCAAAGACCTTTCGGTACGCATGTCGCAGTTTTTCGACCATCACCTGAAAGGCGCGCCAATGCCGGTATGGATGAAGCAGGGTGTGCCATCCGTAGTTAAAGGTAAAGATTATGGTTTTGAACTGGTGGAGCCACAGCCGGAAGTTGCCGGAGAAGCGAAACAGTAATTTCTATTTACCTAAAAACAGTAGAGGGAGCAGGTGTATACTTGCTCCCTCTTTATTTATACAACTCTGACTAACCTAATTAAGTATAAGGTAAACACTATATTAGATAAGCAATCTATGAACCGTCTGCACCTGCTGCTTTCCTGCCTTATACTTTTGGCTGCCTCATGCACACCTTACCTCCCGGACAAGGAGCCAGAAGACCCATTAGAGAACGTTGACTACGGTGAAATTGCTCCCATTGATTCCATTACAAAAGTTTTCTCCTTTAAGGGCGCACAGGTAACGGGGGTTACGATGAGTGAAGACGGACGTTTATTTGCAAGTTTCCCGAGGTGGCGAGAAGGGGTGATGTTTTCGGTAGTTGAAATCCAGGGCGACGGCACATTCAGGCAATACCCAAACCCTGACTGGAACGCGTGGACCGGCGAGCCAAAACCTAACCAGTTTACCTGTGTGCAGTCAGTGGTGGCGCATAATGGCTCTTTGTTTGTGCTAGACCCGGCAAGCCCCATGATGGAAGGTGTGGTAGGCAATGCAGCACTGTATGAGTTTGATCTCTCTACAAACAGGTTAAAAAACAAGTGGGAATTTGATAAAACAGTGGCCCCTGAAAAATCTTACCTGAACGATCTGCGTGTAGACGATCAGAACAAAAAGGTATACATCACAGATTCCGGGATGGGAGCCATCGTTATACTTGACCTTGCTACAGGAAAGAGCAGGAGAGTGCTGGATCAGCATCCATCAACCAAAGCAGAGAACATTACCCTGAAGATAAACGGGAAAAAGTGGTTGCAGAACGGGAAACAACCCCAGATACATTCCGACGGAATCGCTTTGAACACAGCAGAGGGCAATCTATACTTTCATGCTTTAACGGGTTATACGTTGTACAGTATTCCTACGGCAGCTTTAAACAACAGCAGCTTAAGCAGCGAGGCAATAGGCAACCAGGTAAAAAATCTGGGTAAAACACCTGCACCGGATGGGATGATTTTTGATAAGCGTGGCAACCTGTACATGGCCGACCTGGAAAAGAACGCGATTGTCTACCGCACACCGGCAGGCGAAATAATGAAGCTCATACAAGGCAACCAGATACGATGGGCAGATACCTTTACCATATACCAGGACAATCTATATTTTACAACCTCCCGCATAAACGAAGCAGATGGGCCAATAAATAAGATGGTATTCAGCATTTACAAAGTGCCATTAACTCCTTTCGTGCAGTAAAGGTTAATTCAGGCAAAACATTAAAAAGCCCCTGCAGAAAACTCTACAGGGGCTTTTTAATGAGAAATGCAATCTGTTATTTACCGTTGTTACTTGGCTTTATAGCGCCGCAGGCAACTGGTAGTGTTGGCCAGTAAGTGTTGCCTACTGTCATACCGTGTAATACTATCACATTATTCTGTAAAGGAAGCATTCCTGCAGTAACTGGAAATGTCTTTGTATAATTAATAGTACCGTCTGGTGCAGTTGGGAATGGCGTAAGTGAAAGAAGAATCGGACCATAGAAAGGTGCGCCTTCTGCCAATTCTATTAGCCCGTCATTATCCGTGTCAGCAGACATTGGAGGACAAACAGCGTTTTTGTTACTATCCATAAAACCATGGATGTGCTGCGGATGTGGCTGGTTAGGCTCTAGTCCGCTTGCCATAATATTTACAGTAAGCATATCACCCTTAAGCGTTAGCGTGGCGGTACCCATAACACCAGAGCCGTTTAAAGACATGATATCAGCAGTATAGGTTTTGTTGAGGTTATAAGACTTGCTACGGTGTGCATCCTGGCTGCCCTGGGCATTTAGCGAAGCATCTGGAGAAATGTTTTCAGATTCGCAGGCTGTAAAAACTAATAGCGAACAGGCGGCTACAACAGAAGTAGCACTTCGTAAGAAATTTTTCATAGTATGTTTTTTTAATGATTTGAACTACTTACGACTTACAACCTGCTAACCCGCAACGCGGTAAGAATATACTGGTTAACATTCAAAATTTTGCAGCCAATAAACCTTATTACTACGTGAACGAAAAATCCAGTATTTCAGAACCATGATTTTCTTAAGTCTAATAATCGGGTAAACTTGTAAGTTGCTGTGCTGTGCGTACAAATTGCCCGGTGCCAAAGGCCACCTCTTTTCCTTTATCGTTATAGAGGGTGGCTTCAGCAATGTAAAATGTTTTGCCAATAGATCTAAGTATGCCAACAGCCTTTACTTCTCCACTACTTACCGGGCGCAAAAGGTTTAGTTGAAAAGATGATGTTACAATAAACACATCGCGCACCACAGAGGCTACAGCAAAGTATGCGGCATCATCCAGAAACTTAAAGTATAAAGCACCGTGCATGGCACCTGCCCCATGGTGGTAAGCAGGGATGACTGGCAATGTTATCTCGGCACGGCTGTGGCTTATGTTGATGGTGCTACCACTTATTGTTTCCTGAATGCTGGCGCTCTGGTAAAGGTGCTCTAATGCATGGTAATGTTGCTCTGGATCCATGATAAAGTATAATGTTATTTTAATGGCAAGTATAGGGAATGATCTTCAATAGCGAGTGGCAATTTCCTGGTTTATACTCTCTGAAGTAACTTCGTCAGTTAATCAAGCAAAAAAGATGAATTATAAATTCGGGGCAGGAATAGCACACTTGGAATTTTGGGTAAAAGATATGGAAGAGTCCATGCAATTCTATAGCCAGCTTTTTCCGCTTATCGGGTGGTATGCTTTAAACCAAACTTCTTATAGTTGCGGTGTACACGAGTTATACTTCAAAGAGGTGCCTATAGGTTTTCATGACAGTCTGGGTGTACGCCATATCTGTTTTCATGCTACAAGCACTGAGGTGGTTGATAAAGTAGGAGAGTGGCTGCAAAGTATAAATGCAGATGTTATCAGAGGACCGCAACTCATGCCGCAGTATGGCCACAGCTACTACACTGTAGACTTCAGAGACCCAAATGGTTTTGTGCTGGAGGTGGCATATATGCCGGAGGCCAGGCTATAAAAACAACAACCCGGACCATTTAAAGCCTGGGCTGCTGCCTTTATGAAAACAAGTAATTCAATTTATACTTTATGATGGCAGATAAAAGGTCTGCGCACTACATTTTAAACAGTTTAAACTGCCGAGATATACTTAGCAGCAACACGCTCTTTAACTGCTGCAACGTCAATTCCGGCCTGCTCCATTTTATGCAGCGCAGCTTCTTCTATCAGTTCTTTTAGCTGCGTCAAGCACTTGTCGAAACCGGTATGGGTGCCCATTAGCATACATAGCTCCTGCTCCACCTCAAGCCAGGTAGAAATGCAGGCGTGGTTATGCTGTATCTGTACTTCCAGCTTGTCCAGCGCATTGGCAACCTTAGCCTCGTAGGTTTGCTTGTCTTCAAACTCATGCCACAACTCGTACACATGCTGCCCAATGCCACTGCCAAGGCGGCTACGAAGGTTCTCGATTGCCTGCTTCTCTTTTGCCTGCTTTAGTTCTCTGGCACTTGCTGTAGTCACCTCAAATGCCGGAATGTCACCCGCCTCGGCCTCTACAAGGTCATGTATAATCACCATTTTCAGAGTGCGTGCGGTGTCCAGTTCTTTATCCAGGTAAGGTTCCAACAACACTACCATCAACGACATGCGCCACGTATGCTCGGCAACGCTTTCCTGCCTGCCATTAGATAGCCAACTGTGCCTTAGTTCACACTTCAGTTTTTCGGCAAGGGCGAGCACCTCTAAAACATTTCTAAGCTCATTTTTCATGGTTGATTTTTTATGTAAGCTTTTTCGTAGTTCAGATCTTACAAATGTAATTAGACTGTAGCCAAGTATAAAGTTACAAGGGCTGCTGTATATCCTGTAAAACCTGTTGTTTGCCTTGCTTTTATGCACGTTTGGGTCAGGCTATTGCTGGCGCCGTTCTTAATTCTTTCACGCGTTCTTCAAAGTATATAGCCGGACGGCCTTCTCCCTGTGTAGCAACAGATTGGAACAATTGCATCAGTTCAGGGCTATGCTCTGTTTTTTGTCCTTTTTTGATGGAGATATAAGCAAACCTTGACCATATTACAGCCTGCACGGCGCCGGTTTCTTTGTCCAGCATCTGGCATTCGGTTACCAGGTTAGCGCTATCGAAATGCATCAGGCAGGTTTTAATCTTTACCCACTCCATAAACTTAACTTCGCGCAGATAGGCAATTTGGTTAGAGGCCACCACCCAGGCGTTACCAGTTTGTTTTATGTGCCCGTAAATGTCTAATCTATAGTTTTCACGCACCTGGTCTTCACGTGCGTTCAGAAAGTAATCAATGTAGCGGCCATTGTTCAGGTGGCCAAACGGATCACAGTCTTCGAACCGGATCAGTACATCGCTTTCAAGATATTTTGGTAGAATGGTTTCTGATTTCATATTATATTTTAGACCGTTCGGTCTTTTTTGGGGTAAAAAATTTTATACTTTAAGTTCTTGTTCAATGATCTGCTCCAGGTGCTGCAGCACTATGTTCATGTGTTTTGTATCGCCGTACGCCTTTGAGACCATAATGCCGCCTTCTACCATGATGATAAACAAAACAGAAAAGCGTTCGGCATCTGCGGTTGCTTTAAATTCTCCCTGCTCTATGCCTTGTTTTACGATATTGGCTACGGCTTTATGCAGTTTGTCTAAAACCTTTACTACATTTACGCGCAATTGTGGGTTGGTATCGTCGGCCTCAACAGAAGTATTTAAAACCGGACAGCCGCCTATAATTGGAGGTGTGAACAGATATGTCCGGTAGAAACTGATAAGGGCTGCAAGCTTGTTTAATGCAGAAGTATGAGCAGCAAGTTTATCAGCAATTAACCTGATAAGGTAGCTGGTGGCATGCTCAAATGCAGCTAAGGCAATTTCTTCCTTACTATCAAAATGGCCATAAATTCCGCCTTTGGTTAAACCAGTGGCTACCATAATATCCTGCATAGAGGTACCTGCAAAGCCTTTTTGGTTAAAAAGGTGCGCCGACTTCTCAACGATCAGTTGCCGAGTACGTTCTGACTTGGATATAACTGCTTCCATAATTACTGTTACGTAAAATAAACCGATCGGTTTGTGATTTGCAAGGGTGTGCTTATTAATTTATCAGGCCTAAGTATAAAAGAAGGTTAATGAGCGTAAACAGAAAGTCTCCTCAATAGTAAATAGTAGCTTAAAAGGAGGAATAGTCTGATCAAATGTGCAAATAAAGTATAAACAGATGACTTTTTTTGAGCTTGGTTCTCAGAGTAAATTACCAGTCGGGTTTAGACCTATCGGGTTTTTTAGTAGCTTTCTTAGGCAGCTGCTGAATGTACTGCATTTCGGCATTGCGCATGGCATCCAGCAGAAGTTTGGCACGTTCCGGGCTGATATTAGCTTTCTGAAGGCGTGCTCGCTGTGTTTGGGCGCGTATATCTGCCTCTGATATGTTTTCACTGCTGCCGCTGCGTTCCTGCTGCTTAGGGTCAAACTGGCTATCCTGGTTCAAACCTTCTGTATCGCCAGGGCTTTTTCCGGTAGCCTGTTCTTTGTCCTGCTGCTGCGGTGTCTGTTCATTTGGTTTAGACGTTGAGCCGCCTTCCTGTTGCTGTCCCTTTTCATCGGGCTGAGGCTGTTCTGTTTCTTCTTCCTGTTCACCTTTGGCATCAGGTTTTTTTCCTGGCTGTGGCTCTTCCTGAGCAGGAGGAGGAAGGGTAGTGCTATCTGCTTGCGCCTGTTCAGGTTCCGGTGTCTGCTCTTCTGGCAGTTCAGCCATATCGGGGTTCAGGTCCAGAAATTTTTTCAGCAGTTCATAGTTATAGCGTGCGGCTTCGTTTTCAGGCTCAGCGATTAGAGCTTGTTTGTACAGGGCTAGAGCCTGTTTATACTTTTTCTGTTTAGTGGCAATATTGCCCAACTGCAAGTGCACCACCGAACGTAAATGCATGGCTTGGTGATCGGCTAGCAGGCGATACTGCTCCAAGGCTTGTGTAAGCCTGTTGTCATTATAGTAGGCATGCGCCAGGTTTAACCTTATCTGGTCGTCTTTTACTTCCAGGTCGTTTAACAGGTACTCGTAGGCAACAATGGCTTCCTGGTACTGTTGATTATTATAGGCCTTGGCCGCGGTAGCTGCATATTCGTTTACCTGTGAGATAGTGCGCAACCCACCTCCAAGTATACTTACCAGCAACACTGTGATCAGTACGCTTTTCATATCCTGACAACTTTAACAGTGATAAGCACATCGAGCAGTATCAGGAGCAGGGCAAGGGCCAGTGGGTAAATATATTTGTTGGCCGTAACGTCAATGGTTTTGCTCTCACGCAGTTCACCCTCAATGTTATTGATGGCGCTTATCAGCCTGCTAACTTCACTAACGCGGTTGTTTATCTCAAAGTATTGCCCGTCGGTTAGCTCGGCCAGTTGGTTCAGCGGCCCGGGATTAAGTGTGGTAGTAACAAAGCGGGCCTGCTTGTCGCGTTTGTAGCTTCGGCCAACAGGTATGCGGCCACCTTCCTGCGTGCCGATGCCCAAAGTATAAACGCGTATATTCTGCTCGCGCAGTTGCTCGGCCAGCTGCTCTGCGTTACCGGCAAAGTTTTCTCCATCGCTTATCAGCACAAGTACTTTTGCTTTTTGCTCCACTTCTTCCACCGCTGGGCCACTGCTGAACTTATCCAGGGTTAGCTGTAATACCGGTGCATAATCGGTGCCGGAATAGGGTACAAGGCTGGTGCGCAGGGTTTGTGTATATAGTTGCAGAGCGTTTTGGTCGTATGTGAGGGGGCTATGCAGGTAAGCCTCGTTTGAGAACACGATAAGACCGATTTTATCGGAGTTGAACCGGGTAATGAGGCGCTGCACCTCGCGTTTGGCTTTCTCCAGGCGGGAGGGCTGTACATCTGTCGCATCCATCGACTTCGAAAGGTCAATGGCAATATAGAGGTCCTTGCCTATTGTCTTGATCTCTTTTTTCATGGCCCCGAACGAGGGACCAAGTATGGCAATAATGATGAGGGCTACATATACATGCCGGAGCAGGAATTTAAACCAAACCACATGGGGGCGCTGGTTAAAAAAAGCAGCTACTTTTCTTACACGAAGCAAATACCCGATGTACAGCACAAAAAAAAGTGAGCCGAACAGGATTTCGAGTATGGTAATGGTTTGGTACCAGGTCATGTATTAAAAGAAACTGGCATGAGCCTTAGAATTTACATTGGCTGCCAATTACAAATATACTAAAAGAGCAGGTATTAAATGATGCGTTTATGTTCTTAAAAGGCATATTTTATCGGTAGCAGACAGAAAACTAGCAGATGTGGATCAGATGCTGCAAAAAAGATTAAAAAAAATTAGCAGAAATAAGCTCAGGCAATCTTAATATTATCAATTAGTTATACTTAAAAGGGTGGTTTGAGGACTGTTTTCATACTTATTTTTTAGGACCTGCTATTGCGCTGTTAAGGGTAATGTTGTATGTTTGCATTCTCTTTAGCAGAAAGAGCCCCGGAGGGGTGGGTGAGTGGCTGAAACCAGCAGTTTGCTAAACTGCCGTACTCGTAAGGGTACCGGGGGTTCGAATCCCCCCTCCTCCGCAAGCGAAAATATTTTAAAAATGTTTTGACTATTTAAAATCTTCGCTTACTTTTGCACCGCGTTCAACGATAACAGCACCACAAGTGCTTCCGGAGTTGAAAGCATAGTTCGGGGTGTAGCGTAGCCCGGTATCGCGCCACATTTGGGATGTGGAGGTCGTAGGTTCGAATCCTGCCACCCCGACAAAAAATTCCGGAAGAAATTCCGGAATTTTTTATTTATAGGAAACGGTATCCGTATCGTTGCCATGGTCTCGTAGCTCAGCTGGATAGAGCAACTGCCTTCTAAGCAGTAGGTCTTTGGTTCGAATCCAAACGGGATCACGAAAAGCCCCTTTAGTTTAACTAGAGGGGCTTTTTTGTTTTATATCTCCGTATGATTTATGTTTTTCATAACGGCCTCATGAATTAAAGTCAGATAGTAAGCAGCTGATAACTTTTTCTGATTTAAGTAATCTTTGTACTTCCTCTGCTGCCTTATAGTGCTTTTTCTTTTCTGTCTATAAATACCTGACTTCTTGCTCTCTAAGGTGTCCAGCTTAAAGAGAAATAGCCCACTTGAAGGCTCAGGTGGGCTATTCCAATTATCTAACCACCTATTCATACTTGTTTTGTAACAGATTGGTTTTTAGTAGCTGGTAAAATTTATTAGGAACGAGTAAAGCGAGCACTTAGCGATTTATACTTTTGATGATGTTAGGCTGCTGTTTAAAGTATAGCTGTTTTGCAATATTAAGTTACTTCCTCAGTTTATACTTTGATCCCACAACTATATTTGAAAACAAACCATGCACTACAAACATTTCTGGCTGCTTGCCATAGCCTTTCTCCTTAACACCACTTATACGTTTGCTCAGGCTGTAAAAATCTCTGGTAAAGTCCTCGACACCACAACGCAACAGCCCGTGCCTTATGCCAACATCGGAATAGCCGGTAAAGAAATTGGTACTGTCGCTAATAATTCAGGGGAATTCTCCTTTAAGGTTGATACTAAAGACCTGCCATCCAGCGGAAGTATAATTGTGTCTTGTGTCGGCTATGAAAGTATAGAACTGCCAATAAACATAAATGCTTCAAAACCTTACCTAGTTGAGCTGAAGCAGGAAAGTTTTAACATAGCAGAGGTAAGTATAAAGCCCCGCAAATTAAAGAAAAAAGTGCTCGGCAAAAACGACAGGGAATACCTTACCTCTACCTTATTCTTTACTGTATATGATGAAGTGGATGATAAGTTAGGCCGGGAACTTGGCAATATTATCAAGCTTAGCGGACAGGAATGTCTGGTAAAAGATTTCAACTTTTATATTAATCATAACCAGTTTGAGAGGATCAAGCTGCGGCTTAACTTGTACGCTGTAGTGGATGGCCTGCCAGACAAAAGTATACTTAACCAGGACATCATTTTTGAGCTCGGAGATAAACAGAAAGGCTGGGTTACGCTGGACCTGCAAAAGTACAACATATCTATGGAGGGCATGGAGGAAGTGGCTGTTACGATACAATGGCTGGAAAGCAAACAACATAAGCCGGATCAGAAGTTTATGACCTTGTCGGGCGCGCTGACTGTCCCGAAAAGGTATGTGCGCAGAGAAAAAAGCGAGGCCGAATGGACCAGGACCGGAGCTTACCTGAGCATGTATCTTAATGCTGATTGCTATAAACCTGATAATGACGCTCGAGTAACTGTGCAGTAGCAAAAGGTATTTCGTTCTCCTTATCCAACCACCCCCAGCCTCTTTTTGAAGGGGGCAGGGGATGATCAAATTAATGAAACATTTACTTAAACATCATTTTCCTAAGTTGCAGCTTGTTCATAAACTCTAATCTTTCGCTGGCGAGGGTTTGCAACCCGTGTCTTACTTATAATGTTGGATTTGCAATCCAACTGGGCCAGAGGCCCAACTATAGCTAGTCACGAGTCGCATATCCCGGACTTGCTTCGGGACGAGGACGCTCGCGCCATGGTAGTTCGGCTTACTAAGGAGCAGCCTCCTCATATACTTTCACCTCCAGCTTATCCGGGCAACTCTCCAGCAACACATCTATACTTTGCCCTAAAACCGGGTGCACCAGGTCAGGCGTAATCTCAGCCAAAGGCATTAATGTAAATCTACGCAGGTGCAGTTGCGGGTGCGGAATGGTAAGACGCTGCGTTTGCTGCATCAGGTCATCGTAAAAAAGTATATCGATGTCTATAACACGGGCACCCCAATGCTCCTGCCGTATGCGGCCCAGTTCCTGCTCAATGGCATTTATACTTTGCAGTACCTCTTCAGGAGAAAGTATAGTTTCTACCTCCAGTACCTGGTTCAGGAAGGTAGGCTGGTCTGTTTTGCCCCAGGCTGCCGTTTCATATACTTTAGAAGTATGAGCTATACTTCCCACACGCTGGTTTATACTTTCGCGGGCCTGCTGCAGGTATAATGTACGGTTGCCCAGGTTGCTGCCCAGCAATAAATATACCTTAGGCATGCTTCCTGAAAAACTCGATGGTTAAATCAGCTGCTGCTTTGGCGGCCGTTGGCAGTTCTTCCTCCTCGTAGGGGTGCATACCGCCAAACGAATGGTCTGTTTGTGGCAGCAGCACCAGGTGCGCATCCTGTTTCCAGCTTTTCAGGTCGTGGGCCATTTGTATTGGAAGCGTTTCGTCTTCTTCGCCATGTAAAAGTAACAGCGGCTGGTCTATGTTCCGGATAACTTTCGGGATATCGAGGCGGTGGCGGTTCTTCTGAAAGTCTTCTACAATCTGGTAGTACAGCGGCATCTTTTGGCCGGTTCTGAAATTCTCTACCCATTGCACGCCTTCCTCTTTCCAGTTATCCATGTGCAGTTCTTCCCAGCGGTTATCATATTTGCTTACAGCTGCCCAGGTAGCTACTGCCTTAACACGAGGCTCCTCTGCGGCTTTAAGTATAACGGCACCACCGCCACGGCTATGCCCCATCAGGTAAATTCTGTTCAGGTCGAGTTCGTTTTGGTTCAGTGGACCCTCTGGGTCGTGCAGCAGGTCTATCAGCGCCTGCATATCGTCTAGTTCCAGGCTAAAGTTGTTCTGACCAAAGGCTTCCAGGTCGTGCAGGTCGGAGTAATCCTCTACAGAGGTGCCGTTGTAAGAAAAGTTGAATTTGATGAACACAAAACCGTGCGCTTCGAAATAGTGTGCCAGCAGGTTAAAGTGCCCCCAGTCTTTAAAACCTTTAAAACCATGGGTAAAGATTACCACAGGTTTAGGCTTGCCATCTTCTGTAAAGGATGCATCGGCAGTAAAAGGGCGTTCGTGTTCAGGGTATACTACAAAATCGACTTTCATCTGTTATAAGGGTTAATGGCTAAATTTCTAATTGATTGATTGCCTGTTCTACGAAGATTTGGCGGTAATAGCAATTGTCTTGTTAACAATTTACCCATTCAACAATTAAACAAATAGTATAGCAGCAATTTAACAATTAATCATTGTTTTGCTAACACACGTTTGGAAAGCACCCACAGAGGAAGTAATATTGCAGACTTAACACATGAGCATCGGCCTAAAGGAAATACAAGCGCCCATCGCGCCTGAAATGGAGCTGTTCGAGAAGAAGTTTAGAGCCTCAATGAAAACGAGGGTTTTGCTTCTTGATCGGATAATGAGCTACATTGTGAAGCGCAAAGGCAAGCAGATGCGCCCTATGTTCGTGTTCTTCACGGCCAAACTCTTCCACGAAACTATTGACGAACCTACTTACCGCGGCGCGGCTCTTATAGAGCTGCTGCACACGGCTACGCTGGTACACGACGACGTGGTAGACGATGCCAATTACCGTCGTGGTTTCTTTTCTGTAAACGCCCTCTGGAAAAACAAGATTGCCGTACTGGTAGGCGACTACCTGCTTTCTAAAGGTTTACTGCTTTCATTGCAGAACGACGACTACGAACTACTCAAGATCGTATCGAATGCGGTAAAGGAGATGAGCGAAGGGGAGTTGCTACAGATCGAAAAGGCCCGCCGACTGGATATAACAGAAGAAGTATACTTTGACATTATCCGCCAGAAAACTGCCTCGCTTATTGCATCGTGTTGTGCAGTAGGTGCTGCATCAGCCGGCGCCTGTAAAGAGGATGTGGAGAAAGCTCGTTTGTTCGGAGAGAAAGTTGGTATTGCCTTCCAGATAAAAGACGACCTGTTTGATTACGGCACAGCCGAGATCGGTAAGCCCGTTGGCATCGACATCAAAGAAAAGAAGATGACCCTGCCGCTGATTCACGCCCTGCGCGGAGCCGATTGGTTTACGAAGCGTAAGGTAATCTACAACGTAAAAAACAACAACGGCGACAGCAAGCGCGTGCAGCAGGTAATCGATTTTGTTAAAAGCACAGGCGGTATCGAGTACACCATACAGGTAATGAATCAATACCACGCCGAAGCTCTGGCCATACTGCATACCTTTCCGGATTCCCCATCGCGCCGTTCCCTGGAGCACCTGATCGCTTATACCATAGAGCGGGAAAAATAGACCGGTGATTAAGGGGATTATTATAGATTTTAATGATTCTTTTCTGAATCAGGATTTTCTGGATTTTTATAGATTAAAAGGTTTTGAAGACCTCACAGTGTCTGGAGGTCCTGCGAGTGTCTGGAGTAGGAAAAGCGTTTGATCGTTAGAAGTCGTTGCTGCGTAGCTGGCAAGACACTCACAGGTCTTAAAGACGCTGTGAGGTCTGTTGCTATAACAAATCGATCTAAATTCTTAAGTTGCTGGGAAAAAATCAATTCAATCCGTCTAATCCCCATTAATCTGTGGTCAAGATTCTGCAACAAACAGCCAAAATTTTGCAACAGCGTTAACTGGTGAAGTAGCTAGCTTTGCTCTTGCAAAATAATCTATGAAAAAATGAGCCTGAACACTAACACCTGGAACCGCCTGCGGTATACTTTATACTTGCCCATCTACGACCTGATTGCAGATCATATATTCCGAAAGTATAGAAAACGATCCGTCGAATTACTGGCTTCTAAGCCCACTGATGCCATACTTATACTTGGCGCCGGCACCGGTCTTGATTTACCTTACCTGCAAGGCTACACCAACCTGACTGCCATCGACATCACACCGGGCATGATCACAAAGCTGAAGGAGAGGGCAGAAGAGTTGCGCATACCAGTTAACGCGCAAGTGATGAACGGGCAGCAACTTGCCTTTGCAGATAACAGTTTCGATGCGGTTTTACTTCACCTTATACTTGCCGTTATCCCGGATCCTGTGGCCTGCATAAAAGAAGTAGAGCGGGTGCTGAAGCCAGGGGGGACTGTTATGGTGTTCGATAAATTTTTGCCTGATGGGCAGAGGCCATCTATACTTCGTCGTTTCTTCAACCAGATTGCTAGCACGCTTTTCTCCGACATCAACCGCAGCATCGGTAGTATTGTGAGCCATACTTCTCTGCAAGTGGAGTTGAATGAGCCGGCGGCTTTGGGGGGCACATTTAGGTTGGTGAGGTTGAGGATACCAGATTAAAATTGTATTGGCTCTCCTCAAAATATTAGAGAGTTGTCAGAAGGAGGCCAACCACCCCTAACTCCTCCTTATCTAAGGCGGGGAATTTTACTTACTGCTTCGACTGACGTCATAATAGCTGTAGTATTCCCTTATTGTCATTCTGGAAGAATCTTGGTTGATGGGAGGTTAAGCTTAAGCAACATAGCTTATACTTTTGCTAATGTAGAACCGGAGTTCCCCGCCTTAGATAAGGAGGGGTTAGGGGTGGTTGGACCCGTGACTGCAAAACAAAAAAGGCCGCTACTTTTAAAGTAGCGGCCTTCCCTTTATACTTCTGCCAATCCAACAATCAGCAACTAACAATCAACAATTAAATTTTCTCCGCCAGCAGTTGATCCATCGTCTTGTTAAAATCTGCTACCCATTCTTCGTAGTATTTGCCAGTGCCGGGGCCTGAGAAACCGGTGTGTATCTTGCGCACTTTACCGTCGCGGCCAATAAAGATAGTTGTCGGGAAGGAAAGTACGTGGTTCAGGGCCGGAAGTGCTTTGGCAGCCACTTCTTTGTCCGCTACACCACCATAAAGCAGGTCATACTCAATATCGAAACGTTCCTGCATGCGTTTCAGCCTTGGCACGGCCTGTTCGTATCCTGGGGTTCTCTCGAAGCCTAAGCCTATTATCTCCAGACCACGGTCTTTGTTCTTTGCATAGTATGGCGCCAGGAACTTGGTCTCGTCCATGCAGTTAGGGCACCACGAACCTAGCAATTGCACCAGCACCACTTTGCCTTTATACTTGTCATCAGACAGCGATACCTGCTTACCGTTTACATCCGGGAACGTGAACTCCAGTGACTCGTAACCCGGCTTCAGGTAAGTTAGCTCATCTGCCTTGACCAGTTCGGCATTCTCGTTGCGTTTGGCTGTCCAGGTTTCGTAGTCGTAGAGGCCGGCAAAATACTCACCTTTTAGCGTGTTCTCCGCAGCCGGTGTAGCCGTGAACAGGTAATCATGGTTACCGTCAAAAGTCGATAGTTTGAGTTGGTTGCCCTCTACCTGTCCTTCAAGGTAGCGGTAATCACCCGTCTCGGTCAGGAAAGTGCCGGTTACATAATTGTCTTTTTGCTCGAAAACGCCAATGGCAGGGTAGGTTTTGCCGTCTTTTTTCGTGAAGGTCACTTCCCACTTCCCGTTAAAATCATAAGTGGCTGGGGCCGGCTTTTCTTTAAAGCGATTGGTCTTGCCATGCTCTGCCGTGAAAGGGACAGAGTAGCGCTTATCCAGGTCGTTGCGGGTAAAGCGTCCGGCCATCTTATCGCCGTTTACTTTCGCGATCAGGTCGGCATCAAAAATATGTAGCCTGATCTTTACCGAATCGCCTACTGTTTTGATATCATCCACCAGAATGCGCTCTTCGCCATTTATCAGGTATAATACGGTACTGTCGCCTTTTGCTTCGGCCTCCATGATAAAGGGAATATCCTGGCCCTGGGCTTGCAAAGCCACACGCCATGGGCCCGCCTTTATCGTATTATCCGTAGATGTGGAAGAAGTACAGGAGGTTATAACCTGAGTCAATGCCAACGCCAAAAACAAAATCAGCCTGGCAGGGGTATTAGAAAGGTATCTGTTCATACAGCAAAGTTAGGGGTTAAGGCTAGTAAAAACTACAAATGTAGGATACAAGTGTGTTAGATTAGACACACAGTATATTCATCCTGACGAATGTTGTTCTGAACCCCATTGATTTGTACATTTGTAAACTTCAACAAGAAGAATTAAAAACGTTAAGAATAGCAAAACTATGGCATTTGATTTAGAAATGATCAAGGCAGTTTATGCCGGCATGGAAGAGCGCATATCTGCTGCCCGCACAAAGGTTGGCAGACCGCTTACCCTGACAGAAAAGATCCTGTATGCTCACCTTTACGAAGGCCCGGCTACAGGAGCACACGAGCGTGGTCAATCTTACGTAGATTTCGCTCCGGACAGGGTAGCTATGCAGGATGCGACGGCACAGATGGCCTTGCTTCAGTTCATGCAGGCGGGTAAGGCGCAGGCAGCAGTACCTTCTACAGTGCATTGCGACCACCTTATTCAGGCACGCGTAGGCGCTGACGCTGACTTGCAGGACGCTTATACTGAAAACAAAGAAGTTTACGATTTCCTTGCTTCTGTATCTAACAAGTATGGTATCGGTTTCTGGAAGCCAGGCGCGGGTATCATTCACCAGGTAGTGCTGGAGAACTACGCTTTCCCGGGTGGTATGATGATCGGAACAGACTCTCACACGCCAAATGCCGGTGGTTTGGGTATGATCGCGATCGGAGTTGGTGGTGCTGATGCCGTAGACGTAATGGCTGGAATGCCTTGGGAGCTTAAATTCCCGAAAGTGATCGGTGTGAAGCTGACTGGCAAAATGAGCGGCTGGACTTCTCCGAAAGATGTTATCCTGAAAGTGGCTGGTATACTTACTGTAAAAGGTGGTACGGGTGCTATCGTGGAGTACTTCGGTGATGGTGCAGAGTCTATGTCTTGTACTGGTAAAGGTACCATCTGTAACATGGGTGCCGAGATCGGTGCAACTACCTCTGTATTTGCTTACGATAACAGCATGCGCGCATACTTAAACGCTACTAAGCGCGAAGAAGTAGTAGAACTTGCCGACGAAGTAGCACACCTGCTACGCGCTGACGATGAAGTATACGCTGACCCGGCTGCTTTCTATGACCAACTGATCGAGATTGACCTTAACACACTAGAACCACACGTAAACGGACCATTCACGCCCGATGCGGCATGGCCAATTTCTCAGTTTGCTGCTGTTGTAAAAGAGCACAACTGGCCAGCTAAATTAGAGGTAGGCTTAATCGGTTCTTGTACCAACTCATCTTACGAGGATATCACACGTTCTGCGTCTATTGCTGAGCAGGCTGTATCTAAGAACCTGGAGGCTAAGGCTGAATTCACTATCACGCCAGGTTCTGAACTGGTACGCTATACTACTGCCCGCGATGGCTTGTTAGATACATTCGCGCAGATGGGTGGTGTTGTGTTGGCTAACGCTTGCGGTCCGTGCATCGGCCAGTGGGCACGTCATACAGACGATCCGACTCGTAAGAACTCTATCATCACGTCATTCAACCGTAACTTTGCCAAGCGTAACGATGGTAACCCGAACACACACGCGTTCGTGGCATCGCCAGAGATCGTAACTGCTTTCGCAATTGCCGGTGATCTTACGTTTAACCCGCTTACTGATACCTTAACAAACAAAGACGGCAAGCAGGTAAAGCTTGACGAGCCAAAAGGTATCGAGTTGCCAGTTAATGGCTTTGCTGTAGAAGATGCCGGTTATGTGGCTCCAGCTGAAGACGGAAGCAGCGTAGAGGTTGTGGTTGACCCTAAGTCTGACCGACTGCAGTTGCTGGAAGGCTTTAAGCCATGGGAAGGTACAGACCTGAAAGGTTTGAAGCTTCTTATCAAAGCACAAGGCAAGTGTACTACTGACCATATCTCAATGGCTGGCCCATGGTTGAAGTATCGTGGTCACCTGGACAACATCTCTAACAACATGTTGATCGGTGCCATCAATGCTTTTAACGGTGAGGCAAACAAGGTATACAACTCTATGACACGCGGCTACGATGCAGTACCAGCTACAGCACGTAACTACAAAGCACAGGGAATTGGAACAGTAGTAGTAGGCGACGAAAACTACGGTGAAGGCTCTTCTCGTGAGCACGCTGCCATGGAGCCACGTTTCCTGGGTGTTCGTGCAGTTATCGTGAAATCTTTCGCGCGTATCCACGAAACTAACCTGAAAAAGCAGGGTATGCTGGCGCTTACGTTTGCCAACAAAGCTGATTACGACCTGATCGAAGAAAACGACACGATCGATATCCTGGGTCTGGAGAACTTCACACCAGGCCAGCCGCTTAAAGTGGTGTTAACACACTCAGACGGCAGCCAGGACAGCTTTACAGTGAACCATACGTACAACGAAGGCCAGATTGCCTGGTTTAAGGCTGGTTCTGCCCTTAACCTGATCCGTTTACAGCAAAAGCAGGCCGCTAACGCCTAATTGCTGAAAGCATAAATTTAAAAGGCCTCTCTGTTTTCAGAGAGGCCTTTTTGTTTGCGTATAGTTTTAGAGTAGTTTATACTTTCAGTTGCGATTAAACCATCCCTAACTCCTCCGAGGAGGGGAATCAATGCTCTTTTGCGAAATTCCCCTCTTGGGAGCAGGGCCGTTTCATTCTCTTTTATTCTGTCATTCTGTAAAGAAACTTGGTTGCTGGGAGGTTAAGCTATCCTCCCAGCAACCAAGATCCTTTCAGGATGACAGAAGTTTTTGACCTCTTTTTATCAGAATGAAACGGCCCTGCTCCGAGGATGGGTAAGGGTGGGTTTGCACCTGCATAGAGTTAGTAGCTCACAACTTGGGTCTTATATTAAGGCTTTGAAACCACAATCCGCTTTACTACACTCATACCTTCGAAGCTAATACGGGCCAAGTACACGCCTGCTGCCAGTTTAGAAATGTCTGTAACAACTGCACCAGCATCTCCGCCTGTTACATTTGCTTCTACTGTTTTACCCAGTACATCTGTTATGGCTACTTTAAGGCCTTTACTTTGAAAACCGGTACCCTCCAGTTTTAAATGCAGCAAACCAGTTGTCGGATTTGGATAAAGTTGCAGTTGGCTGGCTAAGGCATTAGGCAGAGCGGTAGGTTTGGCGGCTTTTACTTCTACCACTTTAGTTACAGATACTTCTGTGCAGTTAAACCGGTCTGCCACAGTAAGGGTAATGTTATAATTGCCGGGTTGTTCAAAAGTATAGGTTAGGTCTTTCTCTGTGAAGGGGGCAACTATATCGAAATCCCAGCGCCAGTCTTTCGCATTTATACTTTTGTTGATAAAGGTAACCGGAGATCCGGCATAAATTTCTTCCTGAATATCAAAATCCGCTACCGGCGTTTTAGGCAAAGAGAAAGTGCCAGGCACAGCAGCACTCTCAAATACAGAGTCTATGCCGGCTGCATAAATAGTTGTTTGCTGGTTAAGCTTTTCTAAAGTATAGGAGTTTCCGCTGCCAAGCGGGGTGGTTTTCTGCTGATCGGCATAGAAGTTGAACCGCTGCCCATTCCGAGGTTTCCAGTTTATACTTTGGCCCACGCATGCAGTATCTGCCAAAGCAACAGGCAACTGGCTGGTTCTGAAGCTAATGTATTTTTGATGGGCAGCGCGTGCATGCGTTTTTAAGCTGTTCAGATTATTTGCAGCGAGCAGGGCAAAGGCAACAATCCTGGTTTCGCCGGGGGCCAGGTTCGTTACTTTGGCCCCAACCACATGCGATACATTGTTACCTGTCTGGCCACCTGCCGCTTTGCGGGCAATACCGTTTGCCAGTGTTTTATACTTTTCCTCTGAGGTGAAATTATCCTCAATAACCAGGTCATCATTCTGGGCGCCTATGTTATCAATGGCATAGTAGCTGGGATTTGTACCTGAAAGCAGTTTTATGCCGGCATACGGTAAACTGGCTGAAGAAACATGGTGTACATAACCTAGTTCCGTTTCGTCGTCCCAATTAGCGGCATTCAGGTAATATTCCCCAATATCCCAGTCAGCGAACAAGCCGGCATGCAGGGTTTCAAAGTTCTCTGAGCTGGTGTTTTTAATGTGATACTCCAGCACCACATAATCTTCGTGGCCAGGAGTGTTCCAGGCATAGGTAATCTGTTTAACTTGTATTCCTACATTTGGCTCGTTTGGGGTATTGTGGTTGTCGTGCATTACGTTGCGGATCTCCTGCGTGGCAAGCGGAGTGTTCAGGTGGCGTTTTGTAATGCTGGTTGGAATAAAGTCTCCGTCGTTTTCCCACATCTTAGACCTCAGGTTATCTGATACCCGCGTGTTGGAAACAGCTACAAGCAGGCCGCCCTCAAAGAGCATGGGACTGCCGCCTTTATACCGTACGCCTTCCCCCTCGTTAAATTTAAAACCGTTGTAACCCAGGTTGCCTTTACTGTTAAGAGATACTTTCAGGTTATTGGCATCCAATGTTAGAATATCCGGGTTAACTTTTATCACAAAGTTCTGAAAATCTTCGTAGCTACCATCTTTAAAGCTCAGCCTGAACACCGCGAGGTGGTTAGCCGGGGCATCATCTGAAATCTTAAAACTAAAAGTAGGTTCAGTGCCGGCATTAACAGATGCCATACTACCCATTGCACCAAGTATAAGCTTGTTGCTGGTGATGGTAACATAAGGAGACGGTGATGTAAGGGTGATCTCGAGACTGGAGGTTGGCGATAAGAAGTTTGTAAAGTCTGCTTTTATACCTGCGGAGGCACCTGCTGGAGGCACGTATTTACCTGCCAACTCAAACTTAGTGCTTCTAACAGACTTAAGACCTTGTTGCTTCAGGGCTTTTTTAAGATTAATACGCCCTCTACCGAGCATTTCGAGGAATGGCTGGTTTTCGGGTAAAGTATAAATATCGTCGGTACTCACCCGTAGTAGTTCCATTACTTGCCTGGCATTCATGTCCGGGTATCTGGACCTTACCAGCGCAGCGCAGGCTGCAACCATCGGAGATCCAAATGAAGTGCCATTGCCGTTGCCATAAGCCTCGTTAGACCCGAAGGCTGTTGTATAAATGCCCCGGCTTGGAGCTGCGATATCAATGTTATAGCTGTGTGTGTAAGAAGAGAATTTAATGTCTTTAGCATCGGTTCCGCCTACAGAAAGCACATTTGCGTAGGAGGCCGGGTAAAAATTGATGTTACCAGCTGTGTTGCCTCCTGATGCTACTACCACTACATTTTTGTCCAGCACTGCGTAGTTAATGATGTCCTGCTCATACTGTGAGTAGCCCTCGCCGCCCCACGACAGGTTAATAACGCTACAACCTTTGTTAGCGGCATATACAATGGCCTCGTATCCGCCAAAGCCACCCGACGATGTTGATGTGAAAACCTTGAGCGGCATGAATTTAATATTGTACCCAACCCCTGCAAGCCCAACGTTATTATTAGCTGCTGCGGCGGCTACACCCACCACGTTTGTGCCGTGGCCGGCATAACGTGTGTCGTCAAACACATTGTTGTCCTGGTCGGCAAAATCCCAGCCTGCATGATTGTCAATATACCCGTCGCCGTCATTGTCGATGCCATCAACAGGGTCTTTGTAGTTATACTTTACTTTCTTTGCCAGGTCCTGGTGCGTAAGCCGGAAGCCGGTATCCAATATGCCTATTACCACGTTGGTATCTCCTTTCTCTACTGCCCAGCTCTCGTAAGCACCGATCAGCTTTAGGTAATACTGGGTAGTTTTGGTTGAGTCGGCGGCAGGGTCATTGGGCTGATGGAAGGGGACACGCTCGTACAGCGGCTCTACATACTCTACCAGGCCTGTGGCAAGCAGCACATTTTTAACTTTTTCGAAACTTAGCGTCGGAGAATAAGTTAATTCATAGATTCTGGTGATTTCAGGTGCGGTAGCTCTGCGGGCATTGGCCTGTACAGCAGAATCCGGAAATTTGCGTTTAGTGCCTTGGGCGCCTATCTTTTGCAATGCCTCCTTTAGCGGGGCATCTGTAACACGGCCATTGAGAGGTGCCTGCTTTAGTTTATAAACTAAAGTATAAGGCCTGGTGTCGGAGCCAATAAGCTGACGCTGGGCATGAACCTGATAGCTGAAGGAGGCTAGTAGTGCAACTGCAGAAGCAAATAAAAGTATCCGCCTCAGCATCGGGTTGTCTGTAAACATTTCATCAAGGGCTTTAGGGTTTCTTGTTAAAATTAAGATAGACTCGCGCGTTGGCAGATGGGGCTAATTGATACTCAAAGTTAGTCATGAAAATTACTACCTCCATCAAACCATTAATTATTTTTACGTAACTTTCCAGAATAAAGTCGAAAAATATAGTAAAATAATTATATATAATATTCAAACTATGAAACTGGACCTGCTTAACAAGCATCAAGATGCCCTGAACTCGGCTATAAAGGCCCTTCACGAAAGAACTTTTTTTGCGCATTATCCTGAGAACCCATCGCCTGAGATCTACGGCGAAAATGCTGATAAGGATGGCCGTGAAAAGTATAAATCATACCTTAATGAAAAGTTCAGCGAACTGCTGCAGCAAGACCCGGAGCAATGGGTAGGGCAGGAGGAATCTCCTTTCGAGCAGCAGCCCCTTAATATTAAATACCCATACTTTGCACCAGAAACCCTCGTAAGCAGAGCAGAAGAAGCTTACCACCAGTGGCGCAAGGTAAAGCCTGCAGATCGCGCGGCTATACTTGTAGAGTCGTTGGAGCGCATGAAGGAGCGTTTCTTCGAGATTGCTTATGCTACGATGCACACAACAGGCCAGGCGTATATGATGTCGTTCCAGGCATCGGGTCCGCATGCTGCTGATAGAGCACTGGAGGCAGTGGCTGCAGGCTTTGAAGAGCAAACCCGTTTCCCGGAGACAGCCGAGTGGGAAAAGCCGATGGGCAAGTATAACCTGAAACTGAACAAGACATGGAAAGCCGTACCAAAAGGCGTTGCCCTGGTAATCGGCTGCTCTACCTTCCCTACCTGGAACACCGTGCCGGGCATGTATGCAAGCTTGGTTACAGGTAACCCTGTTATTGTAAAGCCACATCCTAAAGCTGTGCTGCCGATTGCCATTGTGGTAGCCGAGGTGCAAAAGGTGCTGAAGGAAAACGGTCTTAACCCGAACATCTGCCAGTTGGCAGTAGATGCCGATGACCACCTGATCACGAAGGAACTGGCTGAAAACCCGAAAGTAAAGCTGATTGACTACACCGGTGGCACTGAATTCGGTAATTATGTAGAGAGCCTGCCAGGCAAAACTACGTTTACAGAAAAGACTGGTGTTAACTCTATTATCATCGACTCTGTAGAGGACATGGATAAAGTGGCTCAAAACCTGGCATTTTCGGTAAGCTTATACTCTGGCCAGATGTGCACAGCTCCACAGAACTTCTTTATACCGGAAGGCGGTGTTAAAACTGCTGCCGGTGATACTATTTCTTTTGATGAGGTGGTTAAAAAGATATCTGATGCCGTATCCGGACTGGTTAATAACCCGAAAGCAGGACCGCATATTCTGGGAGCTATCCAAAACCCAGCTACAACCGAGCGTGTAAAAGATGCATCCTCTATTAAAGGCAAAGAAGTACTGAGTACTTGTGAACTTGCTAACCCGATGTTTGCCAATGCCCGCACCTGCACACCGGTAATTTATGAGGTAGACGCCACTGAGAAAGAAAGCTACAGCCGCGAGTTGTTTGGCCCGATCATGCTGGTGATCAAAACTAAAGACACAAATCAGTCTATTGAATTGGCTAAAGAAATGGCGATGAACTATGGCGCAATCTCATGCGGTGCCTATACTACAAATCCGGAGATAAAGGAAAAGATAATGGACGAGATGGGCCTTGCCGGTACGCCGGTATCCTTTAACCTGACCGGGGGTATTTTCGTGAATCAGAATGCAAGCTTCTCTGATTTTCATGTAACTGGCGGCAACCCTGCTGGTAATGCGTCCTTCACCAACCCTGAATTTGTGATCAAGCGTTTTACCTGGGTGGGCTTCCGTGAGCCGGTTGCAGGCTAAGTATAAAAGTATAAAGTATAAAAAATGCCGTTAGCATCTGTTAACGGCATTTTTTGTTTTATCAGCTGAATAGTTTTCCTATATCATCCTTCAGGTTATCCAAGCCGCTCTTGAGGTCTTTCCACTTGTTTTGGCTGTCTTCAGAGTCATTTAGCTTTTCTGCAATTAACTCACGTTTACGTTCCAGAGCAGCAATATGCTCGTGGTAAGTATGGTTAGAGTCTGCAGTAGTTGCATTTACGCGCCCACGAAGCGTCTTTATTTTACTGTCCAGCTCAGCAAGGCTCTTCTGTACTTCTTCTCTGGTCAGGTGGTCAGGGGCTCTCATGTGCTCAGGGTTTAAGTGGTATGTATCCATAACTATTATACTTTCTTAAGCTCGAATTAATGCCCGATTGGGCAAACCATACTCTAAATACAGATAAAAGCTTAAAAAGGATATAGTAAATAAAGTATGTCTAGCTATATCTGCGGCACTGCAATAGGCAAAGAGCAGGATGACAAGGATAAGTTTTAAACAAAGTTGCAGGGTGGGGCAGCAGGCTTAAAACTCTTGTTTAAACAGGTAATATTTTCATTGATATGCAGTTTGGTATACTATAGACTTTATCATGCTGATACTAAGTTAAATGCTATTAGTTTTTGTATTAATTTAATTCCAGCTAATAAAAGATGATATTTGCAGGCGTTAAACAGATATAGTACAACTATTGGTAACATTGTGAAGCTATATCAGGAAAATCGAAAGCACAGCTATGGATATTTATAAGGAGCCGCTTGATCTGGTGATGTTAGTTGATGATGACAGCACTACAAACTATTTAAACGAACGCCTGCTGAAGGAAATGCAGGTTGCCAAGCAAATAGTCATCATGAATAACGGCAGAGAGGCGATTGATTACTTGAAAGCTGCTGAAGCAGGTAATGAAGGACTAGAGTTACCTGACCTTATTTTTCTTGATATTAAGATGCCTGTGATGGATGGTTTTTCTTTTCTGGACGCTTACCAGAAGGAGGGATTAGATATGTCGGATAAGGTTATTATACTTATGCTAACCTCATCTGCCAGCTTCTACGACCTTGAAAGGCTGAGAAACTACCGCAAAGTAAAACAGCATTTCTCAAAGGCGCTAACCAAGCACGATATCCGCCAAATAATGAGCGAGTATTTTTCCTCAAAAGCATAATAAATAAAACGGGCTGCTCAGTAGCCCGTTTTATTTGTCTTCTTCCTTTACCAGGTCAGCAGGCCACGTAAATAAAACTTGCTGCCACGGCCCTGCGACTCCAGCCAAACATTGCCGCCCTTTTCAGTTACTATCTTTTTAACGATAGACAGGCCAAGGCCTGTACTGTCTTCCCGCTGATTGTACAGGTCGCGCTCAAACATGTCAAAAATATGCTGCTGATATTCTGCGAAATGCCTGGCCCATTGTCTTCCACAGAAAACAAAAGCCTGTCCGGGTGCTTCTCACACTTTATCCTGATTACAGCGTGCTCTGGATCGTCGTGATACTTAATGATGTTGCGAATCAGGTTGCTTAACACCTGCTGCATATATATTTCCTGGGTTTACAAGTTAAGTATGCCAGGCTGTATGTCTATCACAAAGGTTGCAGGAACACGAAGTGAGGAAGTGATTTGGTGTAACAGCACAGTCATATCAACAAACCGGCGTCTGATCTCGTAGTGCCCTGCCAGTGAGTGAGCCAATATGCCATTTGCCAGTAATATGCCTGTCCTTTTTAAAGGTTTGCTCATTAAGCATAGGTAGCAGCTGCACAGCTTCCTCCAGGTGGTTGCTGTCTATGCATGCCTCCAGCGCTGTGGTTAAGCCATTAACGTTCTCTAGTTGCGAACGCAGGTCATGCGACACGGTGCGCGCAAAGTTATCCAACTCATCATTTATCTTCTGTAACAACTTGTTCTTTTTTTTATCGCGCACTGTTAACAGTTCTCCGATCTCAGTGTTGGATTGTTGGAGTTGAGTATTAAGCCGGGTATAAAAATTAGGGGGAATAACAGGGGATTTATACAAAGGCTAATGATGGTAGTTAATTTGATAACCAGGCATGTAGGTGGAAAGGATATAAAACTTTAAAGTTAAATGTCGTGGTATATTTCCTGATTTTAACTGCTGAGGCTATTAGAGTGCAGTTACAGGAGCAGGTATATAAACAGAAAGGCTCTGAGCACTAACCCAGAACCTTTACGTCGGAGTGGCGGGATTCGAACCCACGGCCTCCAGCACCCCATGCTGGCGCGATACCAGGCTACGCTACACCCCGAAAAGTATAGGCAAAATAAAGTACCGCATTAAAATTACAAAGTTTTTTACTGTAACATGATCAGAGGTGTATTGCCTGCTGTTATAAGTATAAAGTGTGGTAAAGTATATAGGTCCTGTTTTTGTGAGAATCTGCCATACTACGATTCCGGATACTTACAGTAAACCCTTATAACATTGTAGGGGTGTTTAAAGTAATGAGGTGTATAGAAATTATTGATATATATAAATGGAAGAAAGCAGCGGTTACGAGATTTTTAAAAAGCTGATCAGGAGAACAAATAAAGTTCTTTTTGCCTATGACACAGAAACTGCATCGGTCTCTTTCCTGAACGAAGCCTTTAATCTTATCTGGAACCGCACCCGGGAAAGTATCATTGCGAAGCCTTCCCTGTTGCTGGATACTGTACACCCCGAAGATAAGGATTACATCACAAAAGAATACCAGGAGCTCTTAAGCGGGATCTTAAAAAAAGATATTGAGTTTCGTATAGTTTTACCTGATAAGTCATTTAGGTGGTTGTTGCTTAACCCCCAGCTTATAACAGATCGGGATGGGAAACAATACATTGCAGGACTTGTAGAAGATATTACCGTACTAAAGGACGATATCAGGAATCTGGAGAAGTTTGCAGCAAAAAAGAACTCTGTTCTGGAGATCCTGTCGCATGACCTGGCTGGCCCATTGGCTAATATTCAGGCTCTAGCCGGTTTCCTGTCAGAGAGTACGAAAGAGTATAAGAATGAGGAAGTGAAAAATATTATCCGGATCATTGGCGAAAGCAGTGCCAGAAGCATTCATTTGATACGTGACTTTGTACAGCAGGAGTTTCTGGAGTCATCTAATGCAGGGCTGGTAAAAAGAAGGGTTAACCTGGTCAGTAAAATAGGGGAGATAATTGAACAGTATAAAGAAGGGGAAGACCATATAAGTAAGAGGTTTACGCTTACAACTTCTGGTAGTCGTATGTATGCATATATAGACCAGAGTAAGTTTATGCAGGTAATCAATAACCTGATATCAAATGCTATTAAGTTTACCCACGACAACGGTGAAATTGACACTGAGATTGCCGATAATGACGGTAAGATACTGATCACGATCAGAGACAATGGCATTGGCATTCCAGAACGATACCACGATGAACTTTTTGATAAGTTTACCAAAGCCAGGCGCCAGGGCTTAAGAGGTGAGCCATCTACAGGCCTCGGTATGTCTATCATAAAAACAATAGTCGAGTGGCATGAAGGTAGCATCTGGTTTGAGAGTGCGGAAAATAAAGGGACTACGTTTTACATCGAGATACCAAAAGGTTGATTTATGCCTTTATACTTACGCGACATTAAACGCCGCCTGCATCATAAAGGGGCTAGGCTTTATCCTCAATTTCTGCAAGTATAACCTGTACATCTTCCAAAGTCAGCGGCTTGTGTATAAAGCCGGATACCAGGTCGTAGTCTTTAGATCTGGCAGTATCTGAGGTGTCCAGGGATGAAGTAAGTATGTAAACATGGCATTTGCCCAGCAAATTATCTTTATAAGGAGCCAAAGCATCCAAAAAATCCCAACCGTTCATCATGGGCATATTCAAGTCCAGGAAAATTATATCCGGCACGTTGGCTTCATAATCCTGTTTTATAAAGTTAAGGGCGTCCTCTGCTGAGAGGAAGGACTGTATCTCTGTCGAAAACTCAGCTTCTTCTAAAACTTTCTCGGTCAGAAAATTGCTGATGTGGTCGTCGTCAATGCTATATGTCTTCATGGTGTTTGTGGGATGCAGATCATAAATTCGGTTCCTTGGTTTATGTGGCTCCTGACTTCTATTTTTCCTCCCATCACCTCCACATGCGTTTTAACCAAAAACAAACCTATACCTCTTCCTTTAGTAGTAGCGTCTGTATGAAATCTTTTATAGAGTTTAAATACATCATTGCCTGCTTTTGCTGTGTCAAATCCCTTGCCGTTATCGCTAAAACTGATAACAGTACTGCCATCCTGGTTTTTAAAGCACTTCACTTTTATCAGCAGTTTTCTTTCCTCAGAGCGAAACTTAATAGCATTTGACAGTAGGTTGTAGAAAATACTGTAAAGGTATGAGCGGTTGGTATTTACCTTCTGGCATTTATCCATTTCTACTTTAACCGTACCACCGCAACTTAAAATTTCGCCCTGCAGAATAGAGTAGGCCTGATTAAACACAGCCGGTAATTCTACCATTTCTGTATCTATCACATCCTGTTTATCTCTTATTGATAAAATCCGGTTCACATCATGGAGCACGGTGTCCATCTGCACGACACTCTTTTTCAGGTTAGCAAAGGCATAATCAAATAAGTCTGTGTCTTTTTGGGACTTTGTAAGCATACTGATAAGACCAAGCGCATTTGCTACCGGAGCCCTCAGGTTATGCGAAACGATGTAGGTAAATTGCTGCAGATCTCTGTTTTGCCGGTAGAGATCCTGTGTCATTTGCTTGTGTTTTTCGAAGGCCTTCATTCTAAAGGTGATATCACGCTGTAGAGCTACAAACTGGCTAATTTTACCGCTTTCGTTACGGATAGGCGTAATATCAATGGATACCCATTTCTTGTCGCCGGCTTTTGTGTAGTTGAGAAGCTTGGCATTAAAAGGAAGGCCAAGTTGAAGTTTTTTGCTGATTACCTGTACTGTATCTTGGTCAGTTTCAAATCCCTGAAGAACTTGTCCCGGTTTTTTTCCTTTTAATTCATCAAGGGTATAGCCCATCATGCGGGTAAAGCCTTCGTTTACCCATTCTGTAGTCCCCTGAGCATCGGTGATAATTACGCCATTGTCTGTTTTGCTTGCCACCAACGATAGCCTTTCAAGTTCCTGCCTTGCCCTTACTTTTTCAGTTACATCGTCGAAGTATATCGACAGACCCTCTTTAGATGGAAACGCTTTTACTTCCAACCATAAATCCATTTCTTTATAAGGCGTTTCGAAATGTACAGACCTGCCTGTGGTAATAGCGTAATTATACTGATCATAGAATTCCCCGAAGTCGGCTGGCGGATAAATTTCTCTAAAATCTGTGCCAATATGCTTTTCACGATCCAAGCAAAGAATTTTTTCTGCGGTGCTGTTTATGATAGCAATTTTCCAGTTAACATCCAGCATGATGAAAGCATCGGTTATACTTTCGAATATGGTGTTTAACTTTTGTGATTGCCGGGTTATTGTATCAAAAGAGCGTACAATAGCAGTGATGTCTTTCGCTATTGTCTGTACACCTATAATCTGTTCATATGCGATTACAGGAAATTTTATAGCATCAAAAGTAAGTGATTCATGGGTAGCTGACTGGTGTATAATATCAAACCGGAGGGTACTGCCTGCCAGTGCCTCGTTAAAGGACATCAGATTAACACCAGCCATTTCAGATGATAGAAACGCCGAGGCCGGTTTACCTATCACATCTGTTTTATCTAAGCCAAAAGTATTGCAGAAAGCCTGATTTACATCGGTTACTAAGCCCGTATTGTCTTCCAGGAAAACTACGTCAGGGTTATTCTCGAATAGGGCTTTGTACCTTTGTACACTTTCGTCGAGTTGCTGCCTTGCCTTTACAAGTTCCGTAGCATCTCGGGCAGAACAAAAAATGAGCTGTTCTTCATCGTTCCATTCTGCTGTCCACCTGAGCGGAATTACTCTGCCATCTTTAGCAAAATAACTGTTTTCGAAAGCAGATAAGGGGTTGCCTTTAACAATTGTTGCCTCTGCAGCTAATGAAATTTCTTTATGTTCTGGAAGTAAAAAGGTTGTATATGACTTTCCTTCCATTTGATGAGGCTCGTATCCAAGAATTTTTTTGCTTGCCTCACTTACCTTTACAAAGCACCCCTGCTTGTTTATACAACAGAACATATCTGGAGAATATTTTAGCATTTTTTCCGCAATGTTCATAGTCCCTGGGTGTTAAAGTTAAACCATTGTTATAGGTATAAGTTTAGTAGTGCGTATTTTACAATGTTAAAACATCTTTATGTATTAAATTAAGTAAAATGGCTTAGACAATGAAATATGTACAATTGTGAAATTTTTTAATAAGTAGGATTTAAGAAATTTGTAGGCAAGCTACCTTTCCTACTAAACGTCTTTTAATGTTACAGGAATAGTATATATAAAACAATATATTAGAATTTAATAAGAATTTATTTAATGTCAATAAAAGGAAAGACCCTGCATATTTATACTGCAGGGTCTTTCCTTTTATTGATTTATCGGTTGTTATTTTCTAAGAACCTTTTAAAATTCAGAAGCTATTTATACTTAAAGTCTTTTGAATCTGTAAGTATAAACACCTTTCCTGGATGTAACGGTAATACTGTCGCCGTTGGCATTTACATCTCTGTAACCGGCCCAATCCACAGTAGTCTGCCAAACCATTGCCGTATCGTTCATCGTGGTGATCTCATAAGTATCTCCCCGCATATTATTCTTGAAAAGTACTACATAATTGGTTGTGCTGGAATCTGGCACCACATACGTGAAAGACTCTTTTCCACCGCTGGTTGGGTGCGAGATGTGCATGTTGTCTCCTGCAAAAGTATGACGTACATCCAGGTAAAGAGAATCTATATCCTTGTGGGCTATTTCTCCGGCCATGTTATAAAAGTGTACGGATTTATAGTTGTTAGACCATTCGCCCTGCATCTGCATCTTTATTTCAGCTTTTTGATTAAGGGTAGTCATTTCATTTTCGTTGTCTTTATCGCACGATGTTAAAAGGAAAAGTAGTGTGGGGATTATTAGTAATTTTTTCATAGGTAAAAATTTAAAATAGCTAAGAATACGTGTGGCTGTAACAGAGGTTTAACCATTATTATAGCATTTTTTGGCCTTCAGAGGCTGTTTAAAGCTAATGGTTTATACAGTCACTTGGCCTGCACGAACTTCTAATAGAACTTTGTTTAGTACTTAATTATTATGTATTTCTAAGAATATTGGTAAGTGTAGTTGGCTGCGGTCAGATACCTGAAATGGTTAACTGCCTGATGACATGTGGGTCTAGTTATTATTTAGAAACAGGTTGGAGGTTGTTTAGTTCATAAGCTTTTACTATTATATCTCATGTTATCTAACCAGAACTAAATAAAAAAGCCCTGCAAGTTTATACTTACAGGGCTTTGCTGCTGTTGGTGCACCCGAGAGGATTCGAACCCCTAACCCTCGGAGCCGAAATCCGATATTCTATCCAATTGAACTACGGGTGCTTTCCGTGTTGCAAAAATAGGAACAATGCGCTAAAAAGGAAATTTTAAAAGCAAAAATGTGCAGGAAGAGGGCGTATGAATGAGGTGGTATGCATGCAGTGTGTTTGAAAATGTTGTATAGTATGTTGTATAGTGTTTTTGTCAAAAGTTAGCCTCTATGTGAATAACTGAGATTACACTATTTCCATAACTATATGTTTACTACAAAAGCTTATTTACAGACAAACCAAAAAAACAAAGATGGCTTAGCCCCTATTTATCTTCGCTATACTTATAAAAGAAAAGCTAATGGCATAGGATTGGGGTTAACCGTTAACCCTGAGTTTTTCGATAGTAAGAAAGGCATTGTGAAGCCAAGCTACCCTAACTGTAACTCGATTAATAATGCTATAAGAACTGCTCAGACAATGGTAGAGGATATAGCTGCTTCTTTAACTAACCCTGAGTTTAAAATTGTCAAGGAACGGTATCTTAAACGAGTTGAAAAATTGAAGGCTAAACCTTCACAGCGTAATGAAACCCAATATGGTGTTGATGAATTTAATCTACTGTCTGCACAACAGACACAAGAACTTATTGCTAAGCATACTCAGATTTTAAATGATTTGGTCGCTAAGCAGCAGGAATTTACTCTTACTGAAGTAAAGATTGAGTCTTACGATGAAATGGAGTTTAAACGACTGTTACAAGAGTATCCTAAGAAGTTTATAACACCGAATAAGAACACAATCAAACAACTAAAAACTTGGGCAAAGACTCTAATGGAATTTGGAAGCGAAACAAATACTCCGTTGAGATTTGATGCTTTTGATTATAACTTTTATAACGCTTACGCTAAATATTTACTCTATTCGCCTAAACATAATTACTACAATAACAACTTCGGTAACCATGTGAAGAAACTAAAAGGGTTCTTGAGGTGGTGTGAAAATGAGCAGAATATTGCTGTAAACTCAGGATACAAGAAGTTCAAAGTATTGAAGGAAGAGAAAGAAATAGTCTACCTATCGAGTGAAGAACTTAATCTGCTTTGGGAACACAGAAGAAGTGTTAAACCAGAATTTGTGAAATATATTGATATATGTGTTTTTCAAAATCTTACAGGATTAAGGTATTCAGATGTTAAGCGCAGCCTATGGAAAGTTGAGAACGGGATTCTACAAGGCATTACCAAAAAGACGAAAGGGAACTATAATATACCGCTCCTGTTAGATGAACGAATTGAGATAATACTTAAAACTTATAACTATAAACTCAACCTGGTGTCTGAAGTAAAGTTTAACAAGTACATCAAACTGATACTGAAAGACCTGTTCGAAAAACATAAAATCAATCAGGTGAAAATTGCGATTCGTAAGGAAAAGCTGGCAGAAGAGTTTGTCGAATACTATTATAAATGGGAATTGATAACAAGTCACTCAGGCAGACGAGGCTTTTGTACCCGACTTTGGCAAGCTGGATATACTGAGAGAGATGTACTTCTGATGCTTGGTAGTACTACTTCTGAAATACTTCGGAAATACATTAAGAACTCCACAGAGGACTTATTGAGGAAGGTACGTGAGAAACAAACTTTGCTTACTAAGACATCATAACCTATCTCTAACCTTATTACTGGAAGTGGAAGTATGGAAGTGGGAAGCAAAACAGACCTATGCAACAGTTGCATAGGTCTGTTTTGTAAAAACACATTGTAAAGCATTTTTCTACTTGACCTCTACCTTAGGAGATGGCAAACATAATTTAGCAAAGGTATCTTCTATCAAGAAAGTAAATAAAGGCGCATCACAGGGTTTTACATAAAAGGCATCATGAATCGTGATAAAGGGTGATGCACCTTGCTGAATGGCTTCTAATGCTACCATGTCCAAATAAACCCTGCTTTCCAGAGTTTGCAATATTTTCGGCAGGGGGTATCTTCCATGTGTATTTATAGTTTCGCATAACTCCACTACCTTTGGGTAAAACCGCATTAGCTTCTCCTTGCTTTTCACGCATTGCTCTTCGGCACTAAAAAGTGCTTTAAAGCAAAGGTCTTTGACGAACTTCTTTTTCTTCCCGTACTGGCACATCATTACTTGGTAAATTGAGTTATCCGCAGAAGCATCCAAGAATGTTCTTACGTCTTCATACCTGTCATAGAAGTCCTGTATTAGACTCAAAGTTTTTACTAAGGATAGATTATCCTTGCCTGGATTAGCTGCTGTCAGACCTTTCAAAATTGGCTTAACCTCTTTACTGTTACTACGCAACAGACTGAACAGAAAGAACTGGCTATTTTTTATATCAATTTCTATGGATGGCTCCCCATCTATGCGTATGAAGTTCCTTATACACTTTCTGTTGAAGGTAAAAGGAGAGTGGAACCTACCAGAATAATGGTCACACGGATTGATGGTGAAGTTGCCCTCTTTCATCTGCTCCACCTTTACAATCATTCTGTTGGCTTCCTCTAATCCATTTTTTTTCTTAGTCTTAAATTTTTTAGGGTTAGACAAAGCCCAAGTAGTGAATGCATCTGATGCCAATTGTTCAGTGATTTTATAAACATTTTCTACCAGTTCTGTTCTTACCTGTTGTTGAAGTAACGTCAGCTTATAGTTCTGCTTATAGCTAAACACCTTAACAAGCATTTTAGATGTCGTATAGGGAACCTTGTAGAACATCCTGGCATCTCCATCTTTTTTTAGCCTGTAATCTGCAATCTTGTACATGCATGGCATCTGACCATGGATGAAGGACTTAGTGTCTAACGCTGTCCTAAACGTCCTTATGTATACCCTATCCTCTAAGAATTGAAGGTAGTCAGGGTATTTGTGATGGTCAACCCACTTTCGGAAATCATCAGAGTGAATTCCCACATAGCCTTCACCAAAGTAGTAATTCTGCTTCTTCAACTCTGCTATTTTGCACCGTTTTACAATAATTAGGGTAAAGACTGCTACCGCTTTGTCTATATCAAAGGGGTGAGTATAGTTCCAGTATTGAGCAGCATCTGCCACTAAGTCATTTATATCTACTTGGATGGGTAGCCAGCCGAAACTTCTGTAGGAGTTTGGGTTTGTTTGTTTAATGATATTCAGTTTCCTATCGTAAGTACTTCCTTTTGCTTTTCCTTTGGCTGTTTCTCGAAGTCTTTTTACCCATTTTCCTGTTTTGCTATTCCATGACTTACCAGTTATTAAATCTTTTTGTGTATGTGTAATCATCTTGTTTTAGTTTAATTTTTGGTTGTGGTCTACAATGTATGATATTGGAATAAGTATGACAGCAAGGGTGTTTACAGGAAGTTATGTGCGAGATAACTATCCAGATAAACTGCCCCTACTGCCACAGTGTGAAAG
>NZ_JAHYXK010000008.1 GCF_019443125.1 Pontibacter aydingkolensis
TACTCGCAGTCCTTACTTGGAAAAAGGGAGAACAACCTCGACCAACAATGTCTAGATGCCATTGGAGGTACACGCAGAGCACAGCGACCCTCCAACGAAACACCATCTAGACCAAACGTTGTGGGGTATAAAAATTTATGAAAAGTATAACTCTAATCGTACTTCTTCTGATACTGGTCAACTTCACTTGTCTTGGACAGGTGAATGGTTTTGATTACAGTCCAAATCACTTGAAAGGTTATAAGAAAATTGTCTCTACGAGCACTCTGCGTTCCACACCAACGGATAGTCTAAAACTGAAGACAGTGTACAACATTGATAACTCAGGCAGAATCACCATCATAGAATCTTTTGAGAACGGAGAGAAGGTTCACTTTGGGAGTCACACTTACAACTCAAAGGGGCAGTTAACGGCAATTAAGAATCACAACCAAGTTTATTCATACGATGAAAAGGTAAAAGACCATGTTCCTGCCGTCAGTGAAGATATTTACTTTCTTACTTTGATGGAATACAACAATAATCAGCTCTCAAAAGAGTCTGAGTATACTTACTACAAAGGCACAGGTTCTCTTGATGCTATACATCAGTATGAGTATGATAAGCAGGGAAGAAAGATAAAAGAAACGCACACAGACTTATACGAAGGCATAGCTGTAGCTTTTGCAAGCAATTCTGTCGTTATTGATTCAATATACAACAAGGGAGAAGCTGTCAGAACAATTTCTACCTACAGCTATTCTAAGAATTTAGTAAAATCTACAGATATAGACGAGAATGGTGAGAAAAGCAGATACTCATACATCACACTCAATGCTAAGGGAAAACCTGTTTCCATAAAGTATACAGACATGGACGGAGCTGAAATAGAAAGTATCTATTATGAGTACAATAGTGATGGATATTTAACCCGAAGAAAAAGAAAAGTTGTAGACCCGTCTAAGCTGAAAGGGGATATTTTAGCAGAAGATGATTTTAGAATAGAATACGGGAAAAACAAACTACCTGCAAAAGTTATAACCTACCATAAGGGTCAGATTGTTTCTAAGAATTTATTAGACTATCAATAATTACATCCCACAACAAAACCTATAGTGCATAAACGCACCATAGCAAAGCCGTTGAGCTTAATAGGAATGATAAAAGAGAAAGTGAGAATAGACTCTGGTGAGCATAGTAGTCTTGTAGTAACGCTTAAAAGAGAAGCGAACTACCTGATTCTATTTCTTACAGGGGCTTGGTCGCTTGTTTGGGCTGGCATCACATTGACGATACTTTATGGCTTAGCTACCAATCCTGAAAAAATAGACGGTGAGCTAATTATTTTCACAACTCTCATTCTACTGGCAGGAGTGTTTGTAATCAAATACTTCCTGTGGCACCTAAATGGAAAAGAAAGAATTGATTTAAATGCTCAGGAGCTAACAGTTCAAAAGCTTGGCACAATCCTGACTTCTAAAAGAAAGTATGAATTAAGCCAAATAGACAATTTTAGAGTGGTGACAAAACAAACGTCCCCTTTGATATTCAGAATGTATGGGATTACTGGTGGGCAAATACAGTTCGGGTACTATGGAAACAACAAGGTCTTTGGGCAGACTCTAAGTAAAAAGGAAGCACAGAGCATAGTTGATGTTCTGAATGAAAAACTAATTAGCTCAACAAGAGCTAAAAAGAACCAAGGCTCATTTTAGCCAAGACGTTATGGGCAATAAAAAAACTAAAAAAATGAAGTTGATTATACTTTTAATTCTTGGAATTACAATTTCAAGCTGCAATAAACATTCAAAAAACATTACAAATAGCAAAATTGATAGTGTTAAGATTTCAATAGAAAAAAATGCCGATTCTCTGCTTCTTGATCCTAAAATAAATTCAGTTTCAATTGGTATTTATAAAGATGGAAAAATCTACACAGAGCATTTTGGAGAATTGGATAAGGGAATAGGGAATAAACCAACAAATGCAACAATATATGAAATTGCTTCTGTTAGCAAATCTTTCACAGGGACTTTGGTCGCTCAAGCTATTCTCGATAAGAAAATTAATTTGGACGATGATATTCGAATGTATCTTGAGGGAGCTTTTCCGAATTTAGAATACAATAATAGTCCTATAAAAATAAAGCACCTTATTACTCATACTTCTGGACTTCCAAGGTCCTTACCAACCAGTATAGATGCTCTCTTCGATAATATTGATGAGAAACTTCCATTTAAAATATATGAGATAGAAAACAACTATAGTAAAACTCAATTTTTGGGTGACTTACAAACTGTAAAGATTGCTGCTATACCTGGAACTAGCTTTAACTATTCAAATGCTGATACAGAGGTAATGGCTCACATTTTAGAAAAAGTATATAAAATGACTTATGACCAGTTATTACAAAAATTTATTTGTAAACCAGCTGGAATGAAAAATACTAAAGTGAAATTATCAGCAGAAGAATCAAAAAGATTAGCAAATGGCTATGGGGAAACTAATGAACTAGTCCCTCATTTCGCAAATACTTTATGGGGAGCAGATGGTGGTATAAAATCAACCACTTCTGATTTAGTAAATTATATGAAGTTTCAACTTGATAGCACCAATTTGGCAGCAACAGAATCTCATCATTTAATTTTTTCTGGAAACGGAATAAAAATGGGGTATCTGTGGCCAATAATGAATAACGCTGAAGATGGTATCTACTACAGCATTCACGGTGGCGCATTTGGTACACAAAACTACTTTTTAATTATTCCTAGTTATAATTTAGGTGTATCCATAATTACAAATCAAAGTGGACCTGAAACGCAAGACAAATTATGGAATACGATGAAAAACTTACTAACTGACATAAAGAAATTATAAAAGCCCATAACATTATATAAAAGCCAGCCTCGGCCACCAGCCTCCTCCGCCCTTTATACTAACCGTTACGGGAAATAAAGAATTATAAAAGGGCAATATTTTTTTATAGATTATAGTAACTTTTAAGTTACATTTACTGTTGAAAATACAGCAGATGGAGAAAATCAGAGAAATCATTGCTTACAAAAACTACTTTGAAGATTTCTTGAAAGAGCAGCCCGTTAAGGTGCAGGACAAGATATTCAAGATTTTGGAAGCGATAGAAACACTTGAGCGAGTGCCTCAGAATTACCTGAAGCACTTGACAGGCACAGACGGATTATATGAAGCACGTGTACAACTTGCTTCGAACATTTGGCGGGTGTTCTGTTTTTTCGACGAAGGCAAGCTGGTCATCTTGCTGAACGGCTTTCAGAAGAAAACACAGAAAACACCAAAGAAAGAAATTGACAAGGCACTACAATTAATGGCTGAATATTATGAAGGGAAAAGATAAACAAAGAGAAGTTAGTTCTTGGGCAGACATCAAGAACAGAGTATACGGGGTGAAGGGAACAGAGAGACGTGATAACCTTGACAGAGAGTTTGAATCTTTCAAAATCGGGCTTGAATTGAAAAAGGCCCGTGAAGCTCGACATCTTACCCAACAGGAGTTAGGGGAAATCATTGATAAGAAAAGAACTTACATATCCAGAGTTGAAAATGACGGGAGTAACCTAACGCTCAAAACCTTATTCGATATTGTTGAAAAAGGGTTGGGTGGAAAAGTTAAAATCTCTATTGAGCTTTAAAAGAAGAATTAATACCCCGTAACCCAGTGCAGCCGTAACCCTTTGCTATGCTAAAGGCTTCGGCTGCACAAACCGTTATATGCGATTTCAAAATATGAATTGCTATTTCAACAAAGTTTCACTTTAGGGCAACTTTTTATATCTTTACTTCGTGAATGATAAAGGAAAACATCGGAGAATAATTTTCTATAAAGAGTACTTCCAAGAATTCTTTCTTAAGCAAAGGGATAAGGTGAGAGATAAAATTATCTGGACCCTTGACTTAATTGAAGAACTTGAAAGGATACCTGAAGCCTATCTCAAGCATTTAGAAAATACTCACGGTCTCTATGAGATTCGGGTACAGCAAGGAAATGATATCTTTCGGATTTTCTGTTTTTTTGATGAAGGGAAATTAGTGGTTTTAGCTAATGGCTTTCAAAAGAAAACCCAGAAGACGCCGACAAAGGAAATAGAAAGAGCATTAAAAATCAAAGGAGAGTATGAAAGCGAGAAATAATAACATCATGACACTCGACCAGTTCAAAGATAAGCACTACGGTAAAGTAGGAACCCGAAAGCGTGATGATCTGGAAGAAGGATATGAAAACTTCAAAATTGGCGCCTTAATCCATGAAGCCAGATTAGAAAAAGGTTTAACTCAAGAAGAGTTAGCTGCAAAAGTTGGTACTTCTAAATCCTATATCTCCAAAATTGAAAATAATATCAAGGAAGTGCGTTTATCGACCTTAAAAAAAATCATTGAGCTAGGTTTAGAAGGACATTTAGAACTTTCAATCAAATTATAACCCTTGGGGAAAAGAAGCAAAACAGCATATAACACAGCGCTGCTTAAACCTTCACTCCGTTACTGGCTTCGTCTACACCAGTCCGTTGGGCGAGACAAAAACCAATAACAACAGTATAATAAAATAAGCGTAAATTGTGACACCATGAAAGCTATCAGAGATCATATACAGCAAATTAAGAAGCTGTGCGATGAGCATAGTGTTCGCTCTTTGTTTGCATTTGGCTCTGTAACAACGGATAGATTTAAGCCTGACAGTGATATTGATCTAGTTGTGGACATTGCTTCTGATGATCCCATAGAATACTCTGACCATTACTTTGCATTAAAATTTCAATTAGAACAAATACTCCAAAGGGAGATCGACCTTCTAGAGCAGAAAGCAATCAGGAATCCGTTTCTCAAACAGGAGATTGATCAGACGAAGATACTTGTTTATGGAAAGTGAAATCCGCATTTGGCTGGCTGACATCAAAAAAGCAATTTCTGAAATAAATCAGTTTTTACCCGCCCAGAAGAATTTTCTACTCTTTCAAAAAGACCTAAAGACAATAAGGGCAGTTGAGCGCAATCTGGAAATAATTGGTGAAGCTATCAACAGGATATTGAAAGTTGAGCCTGCCATACAGATAACACATGCTCGCAGAATTGTAGACACTAGAAATAGAATAATTCACGGCTATGATACCGTATCTTAAGATATTATATGGGCTATCGTAATCCGGGAACTACCAAATCTTGAACTCGAAATAGAAGCACTGTTGAAATAAAATTGCCTGGCCCAACACAACCTAAAACATACCAAGGCGTGCTTTAGCCACACCGTTGGCAAGTAAATAAATTTAAGGAGCTAACATTTTTAACGAAGAGTACTTTCCCAAATTTAAGTTTCCTGGCTCAGCAACTTCTGGCAAAGTATAAAAGGGCGAAGATATCTCCCCGCCCTTTTGTACTTTGCCAGAATTACTTACTGTATTCTTACCAATTCTTTGATAAGTGCGGTCATTTTTGGCTCGGCGATGGCTGCAGCTACCAGTATATCCGACAACACTACTTTCTTGATTCTGTCCGGTGTGCACATATCGGTGATTACCGACACGGCAAATACAGGCATACCCATGTGGCGCGCGGCAATTACTTCCGGCACAGTAGACATTCCTACGGCATCTCCTCCGATGATACTGATATACTTATACTCGGCTGGTGTTTCCAACATTGGCCCTGGCACACTTGCATATACGCCTTCTTTCAGGTCAAAGCCTGCATCTTCGGCTATTACCATAGCCTGGCGCACCATTTCCTCGTTATAGGCATCGCTCATATCCGGAAAGCGCGGGCCCAGCTCATCCAGGTTCTTGCCTACTAGCGGGTTGCTTGGCTGCAGGTTAATATGATCTGTGATCACCATCAGGTCGCTGGTGTTAAAGGCTGGATTAAGACCACCCGCAGCATTTGACACAAACAGCTTTTTAACGCCCATCAATTTCATCACACGAACCGGAAACACTACCTGGTCCATGGTGTATCCTTCGTAATAATGAAAACGGCCCTGCATTACCACCACAGCTCTGCCAGCCAGTTTACCAAAGGTAAGTTTACCGGAGTGGCTCTCTACTGTAGAAACCGGAAAGTTCGGGATCTCTGCATAAGAGATGCTGTGCTCCACTTCTACATCATTTATAAGCGCACCCAGGCCGGTGCCAAGTATAATTCCAAATTCCGGTGCGAAATCTCCAATGCGGTGCTGTAAGTAGCTGGTTGTTTCCTGTAATAACTGCATCATATGTTTAATGTTGAATGACTGATTTAGTGAATGAGTGAATTTAATTTTAGTGTTTAGCTGAGCAAAGTAACGTGTTCAAACGCTTAGTTAAAATGACTTTCATTATGCTTATACTTTGCGATTGACTACTAAGCTATACTTGTAAGCAGCTATTCTCCGCACCTGAAAGTATAGGCCGGCAAGTTGCAAAAAAATAGGTTGCCCTAAAAACAAAACCGCCTTCAGGTAAATACCCAAAGGCGGTTTTTATACTTAGGGAGCTATTGAGTTCATTCACTCAATCACTCATTCTTAATTACTGAATATTCAGTTCGTATGGCATGAGGGCCTGTGCACCTTTCATGTTCTCTACTTTCTTGTACAGTTTATAGTATGGGTAAAGCTCGCCCATTTCAGCTTTGATAGACTGTTCTTTAGCCTGAGCACCCATATCGCCCAGCAACTCGCTGAAGAAAGACTTGCGGGCAGGAAGTTCTTTAATTCGGTAATCATCGGCAACACCGGCTTTCTTAGCGGCAATGGCAATAGCTGTTTCCAGTCCGCCGTGCATGTCTACCAGGTTGCGCTGCTTTGCTTCAGTGCCCGACCATACTCTGCCAGAGGCATACTCTTTCAGTTTGTCCTGCGTCATGCCACGGCCCTGTGCAGCTTTGCTGGTGAAGGTTTCGTAGATCTGGTCTATCTGGTTCTGAACGATCTCTTTTTCCTGTGCCGTCATAGGGCGTGTAATCGTAGGCGCCTCTGAGAATTTTCCTGTGCTTACATGGTCCACGGTAATGCCCAGTTTCTCGTTCAGGAAGCCCTGTATGTTCGGGATTACGCCAAACACACCAATACTGCCCGTTATCGTGTTCGGGTGCGCCACAATGGTATCGCAACCCATGGCCATATAGTAACCACCAGAGGCAGCCACATCAGACATAGAGGCAATAACCGGCTTTACTTTTTTAGTAAGCTGGATCTCGCGCCACATAATATCAGAGGCAAGGGCACTACCACCCGGAGAGCTGATGCGCAGCACAACAGCTTTTACGTTGTCATCCATACGGGCATCGCGCAGGGCATCGGCATACTTACGGCCACCAATGTTATCCTCGTCGCCGTCGCCATCCACAATATCGCCTTCGGCATAAATAACCGCAATACGGTTTTTAGAGGTGCTTACGTCTTTATCCTTTACTTTTTTATACTTTGAAAGCGACACCAGCTCCAGCTTATCCTTCTCCTCTTTGCGGGCTTTTTCTTTCATAAAGCTGATGGCCTCATCGTAGTAACCAATGTGTGTAATCAGTTTGTAGCGCTTTGCATCTTCCGGGTCACGCACCAGCAGGTTGTCCTGTACATTCTTCAGTTCTGCTACATCCGTGTTTCTGGCTTTGGCGATATTCTGCAGCTGGTAGTTGTTAATAGAGTTCAGGAAAGAGTTCAGCTGCTCACGGTTGGCATCACTGGCTTTCTCTAAGAAGAACGGCTCTACGGCACTCTTGTAAGTTCCCACTTTAAATATCTGGGCTTCGATGTTCAGTTTATCCAGCATGCGCTTAAAGAAAAACATCTCTGAGCTCATGCCATTAAATTCTATCGTTCCCATTGGGTTCAGGTAGATTCTGTCGGCTACTGAGGATACATAATAAGCCTTCTCTAAAGACAGATCAGAATACGAAACCACAAATTTACCGGACTTCTTAAAGTCAATCAGCTCATTTCGGATCTCCTCCAGCTTGCCCATACCGGCATCCACAAAGGTCATGTTCAGGAAAATACCCTCGATGTTGTCGTCGGTCTTAGCTCTGCGGATAGCTGCTTTTATCTGGTCCAGGCCGTCGGAGCTGGAGAAAGAGCCAAAAGAGAATCCGAGCTCGGCAAACGGGCTTTTCGGGTCGCGCTCCAGAATCTTTTTATCCAGTTTCAGTTCCAGCACAGAGCCTTCCTTTATCTCAACTTCGTCTTTGGAAGCTGCGCTGGCAACAATTCCTATCAGTATAAGCATACTGATGAAAGCGAATACGAGCAGGCCCACAATGGTTGCCAGCACATATTTCAGGAAATTCAACATATAATTTTAGTGTTTGTTATACTTTACAAAATATGAAGCTATACGTAAGCTCACACTACAATAAACAAAATTAACACATATAGTTCAACCCCTTCTTCCCTTCTCGACCAACCTCCGCATTTTATAGACTAATTGATTGCTGGTTGCTGATTGTTGTTCGGGAATTTAGACGAAATATTTCGCGTCTAAATTACTTCACTGGCCTACACTGGCACAAGTCTTTAGCGAAGCGGTGACTTGTGACGTGCAATGGAGGGAAGTCTTCAAACTTCCGTGAGCCATACTTTCAATTTCTGCAAAGTATAAATCTATACTTCGTACTTTCGTAAGTCTGAAGACTTGCCGCCATTGCACGTCACAAGTGACACTTCGTTTAACACTTGCGCTATGGGAATAATGAAACCGGGGTCGAACAACGATTAACCAGCAACCAATAACGAAACCTACCGCTTCGTAGCCAGCAAGAGGCAAAGTATTGCGTCTCTACATTCGAACAACGAATAACCAATAACGATTCTGCGTTACTACATTCCCGAACAACAATCAACAATTAGCAACTAACAATCAATACCTATACTTCTTGCCCCATTGCGCTTGCAGTTGCTTTAGCATATCACGTTCGCGGGCGTTATTGCCGGGTTTGTAGAGAGCAGTGTTGCTTAGCTCCTGTGGCATAAACTCCTGCTGCACAAAATTACCTTCGTAGTCGTGGGCATACTTATAATCGTTGCCATAGCCTATTTCCTTCATCAGCTTTGTTGGCGCATTGCGTATGTGCAACGGCACTGGCAGGTTTCCGGTTTGCTGCACCAGTTGGCGTGCTGTTTTGATAGCTTTATAGCTGGCATTACTTTTTGGAGATGTGGCCAGGTACACTGTACACTGCGAAAGTATGATCTCGGCTTCCGGGTACCCAATCATCTGCACCGCCTGAAAACACGATGTAGCCATCAGCAGGGCGTTGGAGTTTGCTAGGCCGATATCTTCAGAGGCGGCAATAAGCAGGCGGCGCGCGATAAACTTCGGGTCTTCGCCGCCCTCGATCATACGTGCAAGCCAGTACACTGCGGCATTTGGATCAGAACCACGGATAGATTTAATATAAGCTGATACCAGATCATAGTGCATCTCGCCGGACTTATCATACATCACAATATTCTGCTGCGCTACCTGTTTCACCAGTTCGTTTGTAACTACTACCTCGTCGGCTTTTACACCTTCTGCCACTATCTCGAGCAGGTTCAGCAGTTTACGGGCATCCCCTCCCGAAATGGTCAGCAGTGCCTCATACTCTTCTATGCGTACATTTCGGTGTCGCATCCACTCGTCCTGTTCCAGGGCTTTGTCCACCAGTTCTATCAGTTCGTCTTTGGTAAGGTGCTTAAGTATGTACACCTGACACCTGGACAGCAACGCCGATATTACCTCGAAGGAAGGATTCTCGGTAGTGGCGCCTACCAGTGTAACTGTGCCTTTCTCTACGGCACCAAGCAAGGCATCCTGCTGCGATTTATTAAAGCGGTGAATCTCGTCGATGAACAGCACCGTTCCCTGGCGTTTTTTGGCCTGGTCTATTACTTCGCGTATGTCTTTTACACCTGAATTAATAGCACTTAAGGCCACAAAGGGCACTTTCATTTGGTTGGCAATGATGTTAGCCAACGTGGTTTTGCCTACTCCCGGAGGTCCCCACAAGATCATACTAGGAATAACACCACTTTCTATGTAGCGGCGCAGAATTCCTGTCGGGCCTACCAGGTGCTTTTGTCCGTAATATTGGTCTAAATTGTGCGGCCGCATGCGTTCGGCCAAAGGTATGTTCGGGTGGTTCATCTGCTCTATACTTTCTCCGGAAACGGTTCTTAACAAAGATACTAAAATGAGAGGAAAAGCCTGCTTCGGTCATCAGCAGGTAAAAATAAGTTCTGACAAAGGACCATTTGAAAAAGGACAAAGAGAATTAGGAAGAAATGTTCTGAAAAATCTTTTGTTACAAAGTCCATTGTCAATATTCCATTTGTGTGTCTGCTGCTATACTTCCTCAAAGCCTCCACCCATTACTCATCTTCATGTGGCGGCTCAATCTTGTTTTCTCGCTTCAACTCTTTATGTACTGCTTCGCTTTTATCTCGCAGGGCCGGGTCTTTCATAGGGCTTCTATCAGGGCGTTCGTCGCCAAATAAAACACCCCACTGCCTGAACGTGTGGCTGCGGTCGAAAATGATCTTGAGTACAGCGATGATAGGGAGTGAAAGGAACATACCGGCAATACCGGCAATCTCGCCACCTATGAGTACGCCCACAATCGTAGCCATGGCATTTATCTTCACTTTGGAGCCTACGATGCGCGGCATCAGGATATTATTATCCAGAAACTGAACTACAGCAATGGTGCCGAGCACTGCAAAAATCGGCCATAGTTCCGAGGATGAGGCCAGCGTCAGCAACACACCAATAATATTTCCCAGTAAGGCTCCCACGTAGGGTATCAAATTCAGGAAAGCAAAGATCAACCCGATAAGTATGGCGTGTTTAATACCTATGATCAGTAAAATCCCCCCGAGTAAAACCGTCATGTAACTTACCTGGATAAGTAATCCAAACAAGTAGCTTTTGATGATTACCTGCATCTCCCGTAATACATCCCCTACTCTTGCATGCATCTCTTCCGGGAACCATAAAAAGACGAAACGCAGCAACAGGTTTCTGTAGAACAGCATCAGGAAAATGTAAATAGGCAGCAAGGCCACAAATACAAATACAGAAGTTACCGACAGTGCCGCGCCGCTTAAAAAGTTACCTGCATAATTCAGAAGCCCACTGCTTCGTGTCCGGATTAGCTCCATCTGCTCTGCTGTAGAAAAAGGAGAATGACGCTCTACCCATGCACTGAGGGCGCTCAGGTGACGCATCACGTTTTTCTGAATAACCGGAAAGTCCTGAACCAGCATGCTGATTTGGTAAGAGAAAAACCATATGATCAATCCACCGATTATCAGTAGCACTAGTAAGCTTATTGAAATGGCCAGCATCTCCGGAAATTTATACTTCCGGAAGAAACGGTAGAGCGGCAGCAACATAATACTAATGAAAAAAGCCATAAGTATAGGCGCTAACACCCCATTGCCCAACACAATTATCCAGCCCAGAAAGAAAAGGCCCATTACCTCTATTGCCCTTCTTACCGTAATCGGCATCTTTTGTAAAAAATCCATATACTGCTGTCTGTTTTTTTGTTCTCATCCTTATACGGAGCTAAGCAAATAAGCACGTACCTTTGCACCATGAACAGACAGGTACAGGTGCATGGGGCCTTGTTTCTGGTAGCATTGATCTACGGCAGTAACTATAGCATAGCCAAAGAAGTAATGCCTGCCTACGTAGGGCCTTTTGGGTTGATTGTGATTCGGGTAGTGTCGGCGGCGCTCTTTTTCGGGGTTTTCTCGAGAATGGTGACGAAGGAGAAGATTGTGGGTAAGGCTGATAACCTGCGCGTTATACTTTGCGGCATAACAGGCGTGGCCGTAAACCAACTCTGCTTTTTTGCCGGACTAAACCTTACGGCTCCTATTAACGCGGCTTTACTAATGGTGATTGTACCAGTAGTGGTGCTCCTGTTCTCGGCTATACTTTTAAAAGAGCGTGTGGGCAAACGTAAAGTAGCAGGTATTTTTATAGCTTGTTCCGGGGCTCTGCTGCTAATTTACAATTCACGCAGCGAAGCTACAACAGGTAACATCTGGGGTGACTTGCTGATCATCATGAATGCAACCTCGTTTGGTTTATACTTAGTGCTGGTAAAACCGCTGATGCAGAAGTATAAAGCCATCACCATTGTGAGCCGCATTTTTACAGTTGGGGCTGTGCTGGTGGTGCCTTTTGGCTTTAATCAACTGCTTACTCCCGACTACGGCAGTTTTCCGGTATCTATCTGGCTGGCTATAATTTTTATGATTTTTGCGGTTACTATCATTGCTTACCTGTTAAATACCTGGGCGCTGCGCTATGCCAATCCCTCACTGGTGGGTGCTTATATTTACCTGCAGCCTGTTATGGCCATACTTATAGCAGTAGGGATAGGCAAAGATGTTTTCACATTGGAGAAGGCGCTGTACGCGTTACTCATATTTGCAGGAGTATACCTTGTAAGCCGAACAAAACAGCCGCTGCCTGCAAAGCAGGCTTAGGCATTAACCTTTTGTTGCTCCAGAATATGCGCTATAGTTTTTACAGCGTGTATCCGAGAGTTTTCAATAAACCACACCCTTGTATCCATGCCACCGCATACTACTCCGGCCAGGTACATGCGCGGCATATTAGTTTCCATGGTTTCGGGGTTATGCGTTGGGTGGCGTTTCTCGTCGTGGGAAAGCTCGACACCGATCTTCTCCAGGAAAGCAAAGTTTGGTTGGTACCCCGTCATGGCCATTACATAGTCGTTCTCAATAGTTACCTTGCCTTGGGGTGTAAGCAAGTCTACCTCCGGTTCGCGTATTTCGGTTAAAGTTGAGTTGAAGTATGCTTTGATAGAGCCCTCATCAATGCGGTTTTGCAAGTCCGGTTTTACCCAGTATTTTATACTTTGCAGCTCTGATTCACGCACCACCATGGTTACCTCCGCTCCTCTGCGCCAGGTTTCCAGGGCCACATCGGCAGCGGAGTTATTGGCTCCCACCACCAGTACCTTTTGCTTGTAGAAAAAGTGCGGGTCATAATAGTAATGTTTTACTTTTGGCAGGTCTTCGCCGGGGATGTTCAGCAGGTTGGGGATATCGTAAAAGCCGGTGGCTATAATAATGTGCCGTGCTTTATACTTCCCTTTGCTGGTACTTACATTATATTCTTCGTTCACATCTGGTTTTATACTTTGCACCTCCTCAAACAACCGGATTTCCAGCTCACTTACATCAGCCACACGCCGGTAATACTCCAGCGCCTCCATGCGGTTGGGCTTTGGATGTATAGATGGAAAAGGATAGCCACCAATCTCAAGCCTGTCGGCTGTAGAGAAGAAAGTCATGTGGAGCGGATAGTTAAACAGTGAGTTTACAAGGCAGCCTTTCTCCACAATTATATAGCTAAGCCCTGCCTTCTTCGCTTCTATGCCACAGGCTAAGCCAATTGGTCCGCCTCCTACTATCAGTATGTCTAAAGTTTGGTTCACGTATGGTCTATCAATGTATGTTTTATACTTTGAGTTGCTTGTGTTTTATCAACAGCTCCAGAAGCAACGCGTACTGTGAAGAACATTAGAATTCCCTACGTGCTTTCCTGCTATTTAAACCAAATCTTCTTACAAAGTATAAATAACTGGCTCTTTAAACCTGGTCCCGCGGAGTTATTGCTAATGTTCTCCTGGAGTAGCTTCGGAAGCCCAAAAGCAGGCTAACGCTTATTATCGTTGCGCCTGCCATAACACCCATCATCGGGATTGCGGTGCCATTATGCAACGCGCTGATAATAACAGAGGCAATCGCACCTATAGCCATTTGCGCACTCCCCATCAGTGCAGAGGCACTACCTGCATTACGGGCAAAAGGTGCCAGTGCCAGCGCCGAGGCATTCGGAGACAACACCCCCAGACAGAAAAGGTAACAAAAGATAAGTATAAGGGAGCCTTCCGGATTCAGATACCCAAAGTAATTGCCCAGCAGCAACAGCGTACCAGCCATAAACTGGATCACGCCGGTACCAAGCGTTATCTGTGCCGAAGTTCTTTTACGGAGCATCAGGTTATTGAACTGGCTGCCGGCAATAAAACCAAAAGCGTTCATACCAAACACCCACCCGTAATGAGTTTCCGAGAGGCCGAATATTTCCATAAACACAAAAGGAGAACCTGTAATATAGGCAAACAAACCGGCTTGTGCTGTGCTGGCTGCAAAGGCATATGTTAAAAACACGGGGTTTTTCAGTACGCTAAAAAAGTCAGCGAGCACGTACTTTGGTTTAAGTGATAAGGTTGGGTCCGGGCCTTTGCTTTCGGGCAGCAGGAAAATGATCAAAAGCATTACTGCCAAACCGATGGCTGACAATACCGCAAAAATATAGCGCCAGCCTAAGTGTGCTGTTACAAGGCCACCAATTGTTGGCGCAATAATTGGCGCTACGCCCATCACCAGCATCAGCATCGAAAATACCTTCGGGATATCTTTTACAGGGAACACATCACGCACAACAGCTCTGCTGGCTACCATACCCACACAGCCGCCTAACGCCAGCAACAAACGCAATGCAATAAGCCACTCCACAGTAGGTGCAAAGGCACAACCAATAGCGGCAACAATAAACAAGGTAAGCCCCACTAACAAAGGTTTCTTACGTCCAAACCTATCTACCAGTGGCCCATAGATAAGCTGCCCCACCGAAATACCTATAAAGTAGCTTGTAAGCGAAAGGGCAACATGCGAGATGTCGGTATTCAGGTCTTTAGCTATGGCCGGGAAACCAGGCAAGTACATGTCTATCGCAAAAGGCCCCAGCGCAGCAAGTGCGCCAAGTATAAGTATGATTACGTTCTGCTGTTTTTTATCCATTATTCTTTAACCACACAAGTAGCCATACAAAACAAAAAAGCAGACCGGTCAGAAATTCTGGTCTGCGACTTTAACTTCTATGCCTCCTGCTACTCCCAATTTTACTGCCTTAACTATTTTTAGTTCTTTCAGGCTAGGGAAACCAGACACAAAGATAACAATGTACCAACATCAATATGTATTTAATTGTTTCTTTTCAGCTGTTATTTACAGCTCCAGCCTCATTACGTACATGCCGCGGTATTCTTCCTTCATTACCTCGAAATCCAGGGTATAGGTACCGCATTTCTCAAACCCATTCTGCTCGTAGAAGTCTACTGATTTGCTGCTATCCATGGCTTTTAACCAGATAACTTTTTTGTTCAGGCTTTGGGCATACGCCTTTGTAAAGTTTACTACTGCTCTGCCTATACCCTGTCCGGAGGCGCTTTTAAGCAGGTAAATCCGTTCCAGCTCTAACGCCTCCTCTGCGGTATAATTTTCAAATTCTGCGTTGATATTCAGTTTCAGGAAACCCACCAATTGCTCCTGCGCATGTATCAGGAAGAAAGCTGCATTTGGATCTTTGAGTTCTTTTTTAAGGGCTGCATCGCTAAAACACCTGTCAATGTACCACATGCCGCCGTCGTGCCACAAGTATAAATAATGGTCGCCGTAGGAGTTAATGGCGATATCCTGTAAAGTATAAAGGTCTGCTATGGTGCAGGGTGTAATTTCTATGCCTGACATGTAATGTAAGTATACTTCGAAAAACTGAATTGTCCCCCTTAGATCAGACGCGGAGCGTTGCTCGAATGCAGGAAAATTTGAGGATGCAAGTTAGGCAATTACTTTAACTGATGCTGCCTCCTGGCATTGTAACATTTTAGCAGCCTTTACTATAGCCAATTGCACTGTAAAAAAGCCCAATCTTCCTGTATGGTTGTAATTCAGATATTCTATTATCCAAAAAATAATCATTAACACGCTTAACAACAGCAACTTACAAACGTACTACATGTAGTACATATTTAAAACCATGAAAAACTTAAGAGCATCTATATTTGTGTTATTAACTGTATTTCTACTAGGTAGTTGTACAGGAGAAGGCTGGAGCCGAAAAGCAAAAGGCGCTGCCATAGGCGGCGCTGCTGGTACTGCTGCCGGTGCAGCTGTTGGTGGTACTGAGGGCGCTGTGGTTGGTGCCGCTGCCGGTACGGTAGCAGGTGGTGCCATCGGCCGTAAAAAAGACAAAAAGAAAGACAAAAAGCGCCACGACAGGTACAGAGATAAAAAACAAGATTACAGGTAGCTTTAGCTATCATCAGAAATGTAGAGACGCAATATTCTGCGTCTCTTATCTTTTAAAGCAGTTGCTCAAAAGACCTCACAGCGTTTTAAAAACCTGTGAGTATCTGTACCAATGGCCTTTGCTTCGTAGCTAACAAGACGCTCACAGGTCTGAAAGACGCTGTGAGGTCAATGCTTGTTCAATCCTGTTCATCATTTCAAATCCTACTAATCCTGATTCAGACAAACAAAAAACCCTGCTGATTAATACCAGCAGGGTTTTATACTTTATACTTTAAGCAAACTATGCGTTGGCTTTTGGCTTATTGTTGCTCCAGCGACGGTTTCCGTCACCATTTTGGCTTCTGCTACTGCTGTTGTTACCACCTCCGTTGCGTGGTCCGCCGGCTGGTCTGTTAGCGTTTGCGCTGCCAGAGTTACCTCCAGCATTACCGCCGCCAGATGGCTTATTGCCCCAGCGGCTTCTGCCACCGTTGCCGCCACTGCGTTTTTTCTCTTTAACAGTACTAGCTGCTTCGGCAAAGTCTTTGGCCGTCATCGGGTAAGGGTGGTTATCCACCACAGGCACCGATTTTGAGATCAGCTTTTGTATGCTTACCAGGTAAGTAGTTTCCTCTGCATCGCAGAAAGAAAGCGCAGTACCGTTGGCTCCGGCACGGCCTGTACGGCCAATGCGGTGCACATACGTTTCAGGCTCGTTTGGCAGTTCGTAGTTTATTACATGGCTCAGGTCGTCCACGTCAATACCGCGGGCGGCAATATCAGTAGCTACCAACACACGTGTCTGGCTCTTTTTAAAGTTATCCAAAGCACGTACTCTTGCATTCTGCGACTTGTTGCCGTGTATAGCTTCTGCCTGCACGCCAGCTTTGGTCATGTCACGGGCTACTCTGTCAGCACCGTGCTTGGTGCGGGTAAATACAAGTGCGCGATCAATTTCACCATCCTTTAGCAGGTGTATCAGCAGGTTCTTCTTGTCTGATTTCTTAACGTAGTATACTTTCTGCTGAATGGTGTTGGCCGTAGACGAAACAGGCGTTACCTCTACTTTAGCAGGATCTACCAGAATGGTATCGGCAAGCTTCATAATCTCAGGGGCCATAGTAGCCGAGAAGAACAATGACTGTCTTTTCTCAGGTATTACCTTCAGCACCTTTTTCACGTCGTGCACAAAACCCATGTCCAGCATACGGTCCGCCTCATCGAGTACGAACATTTGCAGGTGACTCAGGTTGATATACTTCTGCGCCATCAAGTCAAGTAAACGGCCCGGTGTTGCCACCAGTATGTCTATTCCGGCTCTAAGCGCATCAGTTTGTGGACGCTGCGGCACACCACCAAAAATAACGGTATGTTTCAGGCCTGTGTTCTTACCATAGGCTTTCATGCTGTCCCCGATCTGTATAGCCAGTTCGCGGGTAGGCGTAAGTACAAGCGCCTTAATTTTCTTTGGTCCGTTCTGAGGCTGCGCGTGCAACAACTGCAAAATTGGAATAGAAAAAGCGGCTGTTTTACCAGTACCTGTCTGTGCACATCCTAAGATGTCGCGCTGCTGCAGTATGTAAGGGATTGCTTGTGCCTGGATGGGAGTTGGTTTGGTGTATCCTTCTGTTTTAAGAGCGTTTAGGATCGGCTCTATCAGGTTTAAATTCTCGAATGTCATTAATTGATTTTTCAGTATGAAAGGCTGGCCGTACAGTAAATTTATCGCCGGCGCAGCGTAAGCTCTGATGAACAAGCGCTTTCAACTGAAAGTACAACACCATGCGTGTTCTTGCTCATCCTTTCCACCCTTAACCTATAAAAGAGAACAAAGGTTCTTTTAAAGATTAAAGTATAGATAATACTAGTACAAAGGTAGCCGTAAGTATGGTTACTTCCTATATTTAGTTTTCAGGATGGATTGAGTAGATGCAGACGGTGCAGATTAAGTCTTGATTAGGTATTTGATTTGCAGGATTTGGACAGGTCGCGACCTGTTCGAATCCTGCAAAATCAAATGGGTAGCATCCTTTAACAGAATCCTACCCATCATTAAATCTTAAAATCTTAGTCTTAGCCGATGGCCTCGTTCAGGCTTGGCAGCTTACCAAAGCGGCGCAGCGTATTGATGTGCGAGCGCAGGGCCTGCCAGAACGTTTTATTTTCCATGTAAGGTATACCAAACTCCTCTGCAGTCTCCTTCACGATATGCGAAATGGCCGGGTAATGCACGTGGCAAACACGTGGGAACAGGTGATGCTCGATCTGGTAATTCAGGCCGCCTACATACCAGTTTATAAACCTGTTATCGCGCGAAAAATTAACAGTGGTATGCATCTGGTGTATAGCCCAATCATTCTCTATTGTACCGTTCTCATCCGGTCGTGGGTGGGTAGTGCCTTCTACGGTATGCGCCAGCTGGAATACTACCGTAAGTACAATACCCGCTACAAAGTGCATGAGTAAAAAGCCTAGCAGTACATGTAAAAATGGTATGCCAAACACTACTACCGGCAGCACCAGCATCACAAGGAAGTATAAAACTTTCATGACAATGATCTTCAGCAGCATCTTCTTATTCTCTTTGTCAGAGTTAGAATTAACACCATTTTTAATGAATAGGAAGTACTGCACAAAGTCTTTGGCGATAACCCAGTAAAGCGTAAGCAAACCGTAGAAAAAGAAGGCGTACAGCCACTGCAGTTTGTGGTAAAACTTCACGTTGGTGTGCGGCGAAAATCTTAGTACCAGCCTGTCTTGAATATCCTCGTCCATATCTACTACGTTGGTGTAAGTATGGTGCAGGATGTTGTGCTGTAATTTCCAGTTAAAAGCCGAGCCTCCTACCAGGTTCAAAGTATGGCCCATCAAAAAGTTTACACGCTTGTTACTGGAATATGCGCCATGGTTGGCATCATGCATCACACTCATGCCTATGCCAGCCACACCTAAGCCCATTATAAACCAAAGTATAAGGCTAAGCGGGAAAGACGGTTGAAACGCCAACAGGTAAATAAACGGAACAACGTAACAGGCTAATAGCACCACACTTTTGACGATCATCTCAGAATTAGCGTTTTTCGAGATGTTGTTTTCCGTGAAGTATGTGTCAACCCTTTTGCGCAGTGTGGCGAAAAAGAGATTTCTGTCTTTTGAAACGAATTTGATTTTACTTTGGGGCTTCATATTAAAGGAGGTTGTGATCAGATTATGTAGAATGCTGCCTTAACTGATTACAAAACCTTTAAATTTTGAAAAAGAACGTCGGCGAGTCATTCATACAAGCTAACAATATACGTATAAGTTCCGACAAATGCAGTATTAAGGTTTCAGAAGCAGGTTTAAAAGGGGGTATACTTATACATAAACTGCCAGCAGTCCTCACCATTCTGATTACTTTGCAGTACCGATACACAATTGCCAACAGATATTACTTACTTATATTTAATAAGACCTGAATGTGCTCATGCGGCCTTTAAAAATCAGTTTATGTGCACCTCTGCTATCAGGCACAGGTACATTGTTAAAAATTAAATCGTTTTCCCCGTCGTTGTTCATGTTTACTTGTAATGGAGAGGTATATTCGATAGAGGCATTGATTTCTTTGTGTACAACAGCAACATGTTCAATTTCTTTGTATCTGTCGCATGCAGAAAATACCAGTATAACATGCGCAAACAAAACATTCTTTTATAGTTATTAAGTTAAATGGTTATCCTGTCTTATTCAAGGGTCAGTCAATAATTTGTTACAGCTAAAGTATAAATTCAACCTTAAGCTAAAGGGCAGCTATTATCTACATTTTTTACTTGTTATAAACAGAAATAGCCCGACAAATGCCGGGCTATTTCTGTTAGATTTAAACTAACCCACTTACTTATTCACGATGATCTTATGTGTTGAAGTGGAAGTACCTGTCTTCGCTTTGATAATGTACATACCGCTGCTGAAGCCGTTCAGATTTACATTAATGTGGCCACGCTGTGCCTTTGCATTTACCTGCTCAGTATATACTTTCTGCCCCTGCACATTGTAAATCGTTACCAGTACCGGCTCTGCTTCTTCCAGGTCGTAGGCGATGGTAACAGTAGACTGTGCCGGGTTAGGATACACTGTAAACTTCCTACCATCTTCGGCCTGCAAGGCAGAGGTAGTAGTAACTGCAAACTCCTTGGAAGTAGATGCGCTAACCTCGTAAGAGAAACGCTCATTGCCATAGATATCTACCTGACGTAATCTGTAGAAATAAGTAGTACCTGCCACTACCGCATTATCATTGTACTTGTACTTAATGTTTGAGCGGCTTTCGGCTTTACTGTCTATCCAGGCAATTTTAGCGAAAGATGTATTCGCCTCTCTGCGTTGTAGCTCAAATCCGGCATTATTACTTTCTGCACTTGTGATCCACTCCAGGGCAATATGCTTTGTTTTGCCTGTTGCTTCAAACTTAGCAAGCTTGATTGGTTCAGGTAGGTTACCCTCAAATACAATCGTACCTAACTTACCCAGGTCCGCAGATGCTGAATAGCCTTCGCCTGTTGTAACATGTGCTTCGTTCTTAATGCTTACCACATCAAGTGTAGCCACATCGTCAAGCCACCAGCCGATACCTCCTACTTCAACATCAGTACCCATTCTCCAACGAATAGTAACTGTTTGGCCGCTATACTGCGATAGATCAATAATAGTATTGATGAAATCACCGCTTTGTCCGGAGAAAGCCCTTCTGCCAGGAAGCGGACCAGCAGGCACAGCTCCCAGAATAGGGCCGGCAATACCGCTGTTGTAGCCGTTCTTCACCATCAAAGGTCCCAGGTCTGTGTAATTCACGCCCCCATCCAGCGAAAGCTCTACCACACCACCATCGTAATTTACCTCAGTATCATACTCATGCCAGAAGCTCAGGTGATTGTTTGTTGTTGCATTCAGCGCGAATGATTTTATGAGATACTGATCAGTTAATACGCCTTCGTCTCTTACAAACCAGGCCTTTACTCCGCTGAATGTGTTGGTTGTATCAATACCCCAGACGTTTGTTCCGGCTCCTGCACGCTTCCATGCAATCAAGTTCGTAGAATCATTCTCTATATCGTCCAGCACCAGTGTTTTCGTTACAACCGGGCTGTTCACTTTTACCTTAAGTGTTCTCACCGCCTGCTCTCCCACACCTAAATTCACAGCCGGGAACGTTACTACGCCTCCTGCAAGTGTACCACCATCACTAGCAGATACAAAAGTTGTATTCTCTGGAAGCGAATTGGTGATAACTACGTTTGTAATAGGGGCTACGCTACGGTTAATGGCTGTAAGGGTATAGGTTAAGGTACCACCGTTGCCAATAGACGCGTTGTCTACAGATACCAGCATGCCTACAGTTGGCATATCATAGGCTTCTACTCCGTCTGTTTTGCTTGAACTGGAACCCTGATCAGCACTAAAGCCTAGTCCTCTTTTAGCAAAGGCTCTGTAGATAAGTTCATAGTTTGCACCACCATATAACACGGAGTCAGCCTTCAGGATAGCATCTCTGCCATCAATAAAGCCCGGGCTGCATGGCTGCAGCTTAAGTGCAAGCGTTACAAGCTCCAGCGCTTTGTTATTACCTCCTTTGCCATTGTAGATATCAGCATCAAATCCGTACTTATCTACTAAAGCCCATGTTACTTCCCAAAGCATGGTAGACCACACAAAGCCTACACCATGAGGAGCCGCCAGACCTTTAATGTCTTTGTAAGTGTAGTTATTTACGCCAAAGTCGGTGCTGTATGGTGCTGGTCTGATACCTTTCCCATCAGTAGGCTGATACAGCACATACGTGCCAATACCTCTGCGCTGCGCACCAAAATCACCAGGCTTCATCGTCATCATCAGGCCAAACCAATCGCTCCAGCCTTCTCCCATCTGCTCCTGATTGCTAAGGCAGCTTGTTGAGGATGGCCCACCAGTTAACCTGTTGGAGATGCCGTGGCCATATTCGTGCACAATTACACCGTTATCGAAATCGCCGTCTCTTCTGGGATTACCTGTCCAAAGGAACATCTGCATTCTTGGATTTCGGCCATCTGGTGGTGTAGCAAAGTTAGCATTATTGGCACCGCTGCCGTCCTGTGCTTCCGCAAATACCTGATCGGCACCTAAACCGCCTTTGCCGTAATTGTTCTGCTGAAAATTGCCACTTACCTCGTCAAAACCATACTGGTAGAAAGTTTCGTGAATCAGGTTGCTCCAGTAAAACAGGTTTGTGATAGCCGCATCTCTGTAAAGGAGCGGATCGCCATTCAGGTCGGCAGGAAAATCGAACGTGTGGTTTGTGCCTCTGGCATCGTCCAGACCGCCATCCGCAGGTGTAAGCGTAGGCGCAGCACTATTCAGGTTATTGCCATCCCAGTAAGCATGCACGTTGTTTCCTCTTGCAATGTTAAAGTCATGTCCTTCAATGCCATTTACATCGTGCCAGCCAAATGGTGAGGCTGCTTTGTTTATTACTGTAGCTGCATCTACTAATGTTCTGCCACCATGGCTCGGACTTTCATGAGGCATATTAAACACCCTGTACTTCGGGCTAACTGTAGTAAGAGACGCAGAAATAGTGGATGTAGCAGTTGTCTCAGCAGACGAAGGGTTGACTGTTGCAACTGATTCCTGAGAAACGTGAGCCGCATGGTCGTGGTCAGGAGAATCGAACTGGCACTGCGCTACCCAGTCATTTTTGCTCAGGATAGCACCACTCGCAGCATCTACACGCATGTTCCACCAATGTTGCGCATCCAGCTGGTAAATCGCCACATCCCAAGCCAGGCGCACATCCCCATTCTCTAATGGTTGGTACACCAATCTGGCAGGAATAGTCTCAAGCGAGATACCTCCTTTACTGAGTACCACTTCCTGCGATGGGCCTGTACTTACCGTTTTAATTACTGAAAGCGGCTGTGTAACTGTTAGACTCAGAGAACTTGCCGCCGCCTGTACTGCCTGAACAGCTGTAAGAGAAGCGGTGGAGCTTTTGATAGCAGCACCTAAGTTAGAAACTGCCCTGCTTCCCATACTGATCACTTTGCCATCGCGCCCTACGTTCACGTTAATGATGCCGTTGAACACCTCTATACCTTTGTAACCCTGCGCAAAATAAACATGGGTGATACCGCTTTTGGAGGAAAGGTATTTGTCTCTTACAATTAGATTGGAAATGTCAGCTTCAGTAAGCTTGTACGAGTCCCGATGAGTACTTATATATTGCCTTGCCGACTCTTCCGCAGATTGGGCAAAGGCAATGGACGGAATGAAGAGTACTAACAATAGTAATTGCCGTACCCAGGGGGTAAAAGTTTTACGCATGAAATAGTATGTTTAAGGTGAGATAAATATTTGCACAATGCTAAACTTACGCAGGAAAGGGTAATAAAGATGTTGCATCAACCCAATCTCAGGTGATGCAAGAAATTAAACTACTCACACTATACAAAGCAATATCTATCCAAAAACGCAACTATAACAATAACGCCAATAAACATAATATTAATTATCTTGATTACACATTTATAGCAACTACAACCACTATAAACAAATTTTACCCTCTACACATTTGCAAGTTTATACTCTAAGGTTTCATAACTATTAGCAATTACAGCCTCTCCTAACAAAATAGATCACTTGCGCACAACCGATGTTATATTACTTAGAAACAAAAGAGAAAGGACATCGAATAACCATTAACGGGCAAAAAAAAGCGGCGAAAAGTTTCCTTTCCGCCGCTTTAAACAGTTGAATATTTTTAGTTACAAGTGGATCACCTCATCGTAAGCCGCTGCTGCTGCCTCCATGATAGCCTCGCTCATGGTTGGGTGCGGGTGCACAGACTTGATGATCTCGTGGCCGGTAGTCTCCAGTTTACGGGCAACTACTACTTCTGCGATCATCTCCGTTACGTTGGCACCGATCATGTGCGCGCCCAAGAACTCGCCATACTTCGCATCAAAGATTACCTTAACAAAACCATCTTTTGCTCCGGCAGCACTTGCCTTACCAGATGCAGAGAACGGGAACTTACCAACTTTGATCTCAAGGCCTTGCTCACGTGCAGCTTTCTCGGTTAAACCAACAGAGGCAATTTCAGGAGAGCAGTATGTACAGCCAGGTATGTTGCCGTAGTTTAACGGCTCCGGGTTGTGGCCTGCCATTTTCTCTACGCAGATAATACCTTCAGCAGAAGCAACGTGTGCCAGCGCCGGACCAGGAACAATGTCACCGATCGCATAAATGCCGTCAACGTTTGTTTTGTAGAACTCATCTACTACTAAACGGCCTTTCTCTACTTTAATGCCAAGTTCCTCAAGACCGATGTTCTCCAGGTTTGTCTGGATTCCAACTGCAGAAAGTACGATCTCGGCTTCAAGTGTAACTTCGCCTTTGGCAGTTTTTACTTTTGCTTTGCAGATGTCGCCGCTTGTGTCCACAGACTCCACAGAAGCGTCTGTCATAATGTCGATGCCGGCCTTTTTGAAAGACTTGGCTAACTGACGGGATACTTCTTCGTCCTCAACAGGAACAATATTTGGCAGGTACTCTACAATCGTTACCTTAGTACCCATAGCGTTGTAGAAGTAGGCAAACTCCACACCGATAGCACCAGAGCCTACTACGATCATGCTTTCTGGCTTCTTATCCAATGCCATAGCCTGGCGGTAACCAATGATCTTTTTACCATCGATTGGCAGGTTAGGAAGCTCACGTGAGCGGGCACCTGTTGCAATAATGATGTTAGTGGCCTCTACTGTATCTTTTTTACCGTCTGCGTCTGTTACTTCTATTTTACCTTTGGCTACTATTTTACCAGTGCCCATAATCGCATCGATCTTGTTTTTGCGGAACAGGAACTGGATGCCTTTGCTCATGCCGTCTGCCACACCGCGGCTACGCTTAACTACTGCGCTGAAGTCTACAGAAGCCTCTCCGATGTTGATACCGTAGTCAGATGCATGGTTGATGTATTCGAATACGTTTGCGCTCTTCAGCAATGCTTTTGTTGGGATACAGCCCCAGTTAAGGCAGATACCACCAAGCGACTCACGCTCGATAACACCTACTTTCATACCCAGCTGCGACGCACGAATAGCCGCCACATATCCGCCTGGGCCACTACCAAGCACTACTAAATCGTATTTTGATGCCATAATCTCTTAGTTAAAGTTGATGGACAAAATTAACGGATAATCCCAACTTAGCAAAACAGCTACAGCCATACTTGCCAATTGCACGATGCGAAGAAATGAATTGTACGATGAGGCGAAAAAGTCACAAAATGCAGAAATAGCTTTTAAGATTGTGCTGTAGTGCTGTTCTTTACATTTTGAAGTAAACTATTACCCCTGTTGCATGACGAGAACTTTACCTTTTATACTTTTAATTCTTCTCTCTTTTTCTGCGCTGGCCCAGAAGTCGGCTAAGGAATACTTTATAAGCGGAAATGATAAATTTAAGGCTGGTAAGTACACGGAGGCTATTAAATACTACAACGAGGTACTGAAACAGGAACCCAAGCATGCCCCTACCCTTACCAACCGCGGCGTAGCCAAAGACAGGCTACATGAGTACCGTGATGCGATTGATGATTTTACAAAGGCTATTGCTGCCGACCCAAAGTATACTGAAGCCTATTTAAGCCGTGGCCTCGCCAAGTATAATTTAAAAGACTACCGCAGCGCCTTGCTGGACTATAACAAGGGCATAGAATTAAACCCGAAAGATGCCAAAGCATACAATAACCGCGGCCTGGTACGCTACGGGCTTAAAGACTACAGCGGCGCCATTGCCGATTACTCTAAAGCTATTGAGCTAAGCCCAAAGTATGAAGAGGCTTTCTACAACCGTGGTGCCCCAAAGTATAACCTCGGCGATAAAACAGGTGCCTGCTCCGACTGGACTAAAGCAAAATCGCTGGGCCTGAAAGAAGCGGAGCCTTATTTGAAGAAGTACTGCCAATAGAGTCTAGTAGTTAAAGAGTTATAAAATGTAGAGACGCAATATTTTGCGTCTTTTTTTTGTCGCACTGTATCCAACCAGCCCTAACCCCTCCTTGTCTAAGGCGGGGAATTATGCTATTACTCTTGTTTAAGTATAAGCGCTGTAGCTTTTGCTTAACCTCCCTTCTACCAAGATCTTTCCAAGATGACAAAATGGGATGGCTTGAACTATGGTGAAGACTGTTGAGGCAGTAAGTAAAATTCCCCGCCTTGGATAAGGAGGGGTTAGGGGTGGTTGGACCTGGCAGCTGCTAGGATAGCAGGAGCTCAAATGCCATGAAAGTATAAAACCAGAAAAGGCGCTTATGCAGCGCCCTTCCCAAAGTATAAACTTAATTTATACTTTATGCATCCGTTGGCTCCTTACCTTTTTCAGAAGCCAGTAAAGCAGGTTTTGTATTGGTCATGTCAATCGCTTCCATCCTGCGCATAGTTTCCTCTTTTAAAGCTGTAAACGTTTCCATGTTTTTTTTCCGGATAGGATCTGCAGTAGGCAGTTTTACACGGAGTGCATCCACCTGGCGGCCATTTTTCCAGAAGCGGTAGCAAAGGTGCGGGCCAGTTGCTAAACCGGTGCTGCCAACATAGCCTATTGTCTGGCCTTGCTTTACACGTGCGCCGGCGCGAATGCCTTTTGCAAACTTAGACATGTGCAGGTATTGCGTAGTGTAGGTTTTGTTGTGCTTAATTTTAACATAGTATCCGTTTCCTCTTGTATAACGGGCCTCTAATACTTTTCCGTCGCCAACGGTGCGTATAGGTGTGCCGCGTGGCGCAGCAAAATCAGTACCCAGGTGTGCTTTGTAACGCTTCTGCACCGGGTGGAAACGGCGCTTAGAAAAACGTGAGCTTACGCGGCTATACTCCAGCGGCTCTTTCAGGAATGCTCTTTTAAGGCTCTGGCCTTTTTCGTCGTAATACCCCATGCCATTGCCTTGGTCGAACCCGATGGCGTATACTTCCTGCCCGTTATGCTCAAATACGGCAGACTTTAATTCCCCATAGCCAATGGTAGTGCCGTTTACTACTTTCTCATCATATATCAGCTTAAATTTATCGCCGGGCTGCAGGTGGTTCAGGTTAAGGCGCCAGCCATAGATATCGGCAAATTTATTTACCAGTTGTGCCGTACCACCAGCCTCTACCATCGATTCAAACAAAGAGCTTTTTATTTCACCGGCAAGAGTACGTTCTATTACTTCAATGTCGCGTTTGATATGGGTTACCGCAGTTTCGCCTCTCAGGTCGTAGATCACATACTCAATCGGGTTGGGCTCATAAATAAAGTAGTGTGCAGTCTGGGCAGAATCCAGTGAGTGAAGTATAGTGTAACTGCTTTTAGCTGCGATGCGGCGAACGTTGTATATTTTTTTTGCCTTTTGTGCCAGGGCGTGAACCTGTGTCGGGGAGATGTTATACTTGGTCAGTATCTCAGAAAGGTTCTCACCGCGCTTTACTTCATCTTCTACTGTACCCATCGTATCGGTAGGTATACCATAAACTACAGGGGCTGGGGCTTTCTCCGCTTTTACCAGGTTAATGTTAGGCTTTAACTCATTCTGACGAGCTAATACTTCATCTGAGCTTGGGGTTAGAAGCCGCGCTGCAATAATACAGAAGAGCAGGGCCAAAGCGAGCAGGGTGGCAAGTCCTTTACTACGTTTGTACATGACTAAAAAAATACCTTTGGTTGAAAAATCGTCACGAAAATAGGCTTAAACCGATAGAAATAAAAATCTACAACAACACAATAAGCAGATTATAAATATGTTACAATACATTTAGCAAAAGTCAATATAGCATTCCGGCAACTCATACCGGTTGTTCGAATTATATTACAGCTTCAATATGCATCTGGTAAGTGACTATTAACCATACTTCTGAGCCCCGCTTTCAGATAGATTTTAAAGTACCTTCGCAAAAAACATTTCTTTTTATAACTTTGGCCCCCATGAAAGCATTAGAAGGAAAAGTAGCCCTGGTAACGGGAGCATCAAAAGGAATAGGACGCGCCATTGCAGAGAAATTTGTAGAGGCTGGTGCCAAGGTAGCATTCACCTACCTGTCTAGCGTAGAAAAAGGCCAGGCCCTGGAGCAGGAGCTATCAGCTAACGGTGGCGTAGCAAAAGGCTACCGTTCTGATGCCTCTAACACAGCTCAGGCAGAGCAGCTGGTAGAGGATGTGGTAAAAGAGTTCGGCAAGATCGACATCGTTGTGAACAATGCCGGCATTACCCGCGACGGCCTGCTGATGCGCATGAACGAAGAGCAGTGGGATGCTGTGATAAATACCAACCTGAAATCTGTGTTCAACGTGACCAAGGCGGCCACCAAGCACATGATGCGTGCTAAAATTGGTTCTGTTATCAACATTACTTCTGTTGTAGGTATCAAAGGCAACGCAGGCCAGGCGAACTATGCAGCTTCTAAGGCTGGTATCATCGGCTTCACAAAATCTGTGGCGCTGGAGCTTGGCTCACGAAATATCCGTTGCAACGCTATTGCCCCTGGCTTTATCGAAACCGAAATGACTGGCGAGCTTGACCAGAAAGTAGTGGACGAGTGGAGAAAGGCAATTCCGTTGAAGCGTGGCGGCAGTCCTGAAGACGTAGCCAAGGCAGCAGTATTCCTGGCGTCTGATGAGTCGGCTTACATTACCGGCCAGACCCTACAGGTAGACGGCGGAATGCTAACCTAGTAATCAGAAAGTATGAATTGAATTTATACTTCGTAACTCAAAAGGCCAATGTTGCAGCGTATACGTTAGCAGCATTGGCCTTTTTGTTTTATATTTAGTCTTTATTGATCTATATACTACCCTGCTAAAAGTTAACAATGAAAACCCACACTATCGCGCACAGCCCTAAGTTCACCATATTCCTGAAATTCTGGCTTCTGATACTTTTTGTGATGCTGCTGATGGGTGCAATTTTCTATTTGTTTCTGAACCAGGGGGAGCCGTTAACGGACTATTTAAAGTCCTCCGGACTTATACTTTTTATCTTACCGCTGATAAATGGGATCATTGGTGCATTAAATGGTCGCACACATACGTTTACAATTACGGAGGTTGATGATACGGCCTATGTGGCTAACTGGGCAGTAGGTCTGTTGCAAAAGAATGGCATGCGCATTAAAAGTAAACATCAAAATCAGACAGTACTAGAGCCAACAAGCAGTTTTTTAAGATGGTTAGGTAACCGCTTCGGAACAGAAGAGGCAAGCATAAGCTTTACAGAAAACGAAGTAATCATTGCCGGTAATGGCAAATGCGTTGATGTTGTCGATACAAAAGTCAAGTTCGGACGGGTGGCTTTTCAGAATCAGCCGTACAATCACTCATAATTCAACACTATAAATTATACTTTGACCAGTTTCAGACTTATAACTACTTATTCTCCCTGGCTTATACTTGCCTGCCTGGCTGTGGGCTTGCTTTATGCCTGGCTGCTGTACAGCAAGCGCGCGCCCTGGCCTAAAAGTATAAACTATGCCCTGGCAGCGTTGCGTTTTGTGGTGGTGAGCTTTATCTGTTTCCTGCTTCTCGGCCCGCTGGTGCGTTATATATCCAATACTACTCAAGAGCCTACCATTGTTTTTGCGCTGGATAACTCCGAGTCGGTACAGCTTTTCTCAGACTCAACGCAGTTGCAACAGGCAGAGCAGGGTTTGCAAAGTATACTTGCCAGACTGCAGGATGCAGGCTACAAAACAGAGATCAGAACGCTTGCCAGCGAGCCGCAACAAAGTATAAGTGACTTGAATTATACTTCAGAAACTACCAACCTGAGTAACTTACTCAGCCAGGTGCAGGAAGAGTATACCGAGCAGAACCTGGCGGGTGTGGTGCTGCTATCTGATGGCATCGTAAACCAGGGCATGTCGCCTACTTACAGCAACTTTGGCTATACGTTATACCCTGTAGCCGTAGGAGATACCATTCCTAAAAAAGATGTGCTGATAGCCTCGCTGCGCTACAACAAGGTAAATTACAGTGGTAACCGTTTTCCGCTGGAGGTAGAATTGCAGCAGGAAGGCTTCGGAGGCAGACAGGCAAACGTTATACTTAAAGAGAACGGTAAAGCCATTGCTAACAAAACTGTAACGCTGCAGGCGAACCAGCCGGTGCAGCAGGTGCCTTTCCAAGTGCTGGCAGCTGGTTTAGGCAAGCGCCATTACGAGATAGAAGTACGGCCAATTCAGGGTGAGTTTACCACACTTAACAACACCAAGCACGCTTACATTGATGTAGTAAAAGGCAAGATAAAGATACTGGTTGCCGCAGCTGCCCCGCATCCTGATATCAAAGCCATACGCGCTGCCATTGAGTCGAACGAGAACTACGAAACCGAACTGTACATACCGGGCCTTACCCAACTAAAGCAACAAGATTACGATGTGGCAGTGCTCCACCAGCTGCCAGGGCGCGTTTCTGGTGGCGAGGCTGCGCTAAATTTAGTACGCCAGAAAGGTTTGCCAGCCCTGTACATACTTGGTCCGCAAAGCGACCTGAACGACTATAACCGCCTGAACGTGGGCCTGAACATCAGCAGTAACGGGCAAACCGACGAAGTAACACCCGTTGCCAACGCTAACTTTACCACCTTTAAATTACCAGAGGCTGCCACTGAGCGTTTATTACAGTATCCACCTGCCCGAGTTCCTTTTGGAGATGTGCGCGTTAACCCTAATACCGAGGTAGTGCTTTACCAGCAGGTGGGGCGTGTAAAAACCAACAAACCCATGCTGGCCGTGCAAACCTCCGGCGACAAGCGCAATGCCACTTTACTGGCATCTGGTATCTGGCAATGGCGCATTATGGAGAACGCCAATAACGAGCAGCCCGAAGTATACGACAAGCTCATCACAAACCTGATTCAGTTATTAAGTGCACCGCGCAATAAAAAGCGCCTGAATGTATATCCGGTTCAGACAGAGTATACCAGCTCCGACGATGTTCGTTTTAACGCCGAAGCCTACAACCAGGCGCTGGAACCGATCTATGGCCAGAACATTACGCTAAACATAAAAAACGATGATGGTGAAACCAGGAGATTTAACTTTGCCAACGGCGAAAACCAGGCCGGCGTAAACATCGGCAACTTAGCCGGGGGCCGTTACACTTATACTGCCTCTGCCAGAATTAACGGACAAATGCAGCAGGACAAAGGCAAGTTTGTAGTAGAAGAACTGCAACTGGAAGCCCTGAACTCTGTAGCCGACCATAACCTGCTTTACCAGTTGGCCAGCAACACCGGCTCTAAGCTATACTACCCAACCTCACTGCAGCAACTGGAGAAAGATATACTTAACGCTGATCATAAAGCTAAAATCTATAGTAACGAAGAACTAAAAGACCTTGTAGACATGAAATGGCTTTTTTTCCTGCTGTTGGGCTTTGTATGTGTAGAGTGGTTTATCAGAAAGTATAACGGTAGTTACTGATTTAATTGTTGTCGGTTAAATTGCTAAATTGCTTTACTTAAGATGCTCACAGGTTTGAAAGGCCCTGTAAGAACAGGCATCTGGTAAGAGCAATTGGCAGAATGTAGAGACGCAATTCGTTGCGACTTGCCAACAACGAAGCAACAAAGTATGAGCAGCCCAGTCAACAATTAACCATTCAGCAATTAAATAATCCAGCTACACAACCTCTAAAACTATGATTACTACTGACATCATCCCCACTCCTGCCATTTTCGAAACGGACCGGCTTTACTTGCGGGAGTATACTCCCAAAGTATGCCAGCAACTTTTTGCATCCTGTTCCGATGCAGAGATAACCGAGTTCCTGGGAATACAGTCTGAAAAAGAACTGGCTGAAGAAAAAGAGAATTTCAAGAAAGGGATATCTACCTGGTTTGTTTCCTTCCATAATTTTCATCTCCTCGATAAGCAGTCCGGAAAAGTGCTTGGCAGATGCGGCTACCACACCTGGATACCGAAGCACCGCAGGGCAGAACTAGGGTATCATCTTTTTCATGATAAAGATAAAGCCAAAGGCCTTATGACAGAAGCGCTCGGACCAATACTGGCGTATGGCTTTGAGCAGATGAACCTTTACCGCATAGAGGCATTACTTGCTGATTATAACATACCCTCGTACAAATTACTAAAACGCTACGGCTTTAAAGAAGAAGGCACAGTTCGGGGACATTACATTGTAAATAGTGTTAACGAAGATTCTCTTATGGTATCTTTGCTATTACCGGAGTATGAAGCGCTAAAAAGCAACTGGGGTTTGCAAGAGCAACCTTTATAAAACACAGTCCAAAAAAAATTATCCATTGAAGTATTATATCATCAACAAACCTTACGAGGTATTAACTCAGTTTACAGACGAAGCCGGCAGAGCAACGCTTAAAGATTATGTGCCGGTACCTAACATTTACCCCGTTGGCCGCTTAGACTACGACAGCGAAGGCATGGTACTGTTAACCGACGACAAAACCCTGCAGCACCGCCTCTCCGACCCGCAGTTTAAAGTGGAGAAAACCTATTGGGTGCAGGTAGAGGGTATACCATCAGATGATGCACTTACAAAACTACGATTGGGTGTATTGGTAAAAGGCACGAAAACATCCCCGGCCAAAGTACAGCTACTAGACGATGAGCCCGAAATCTGGGAACGCTCTACCCCTATCCGCTTCCGGAAAAACATACCTACTTCCTGGGTTGAGATAAAAATCTCGCAAGGCATGAACCGCCAGGTACGCCGCATGACAGCTGCTGTTGGCTACCCAACGCTTCGCCTGATAAGGCCGGCTATTGGTCCGCTTACACTAGGCAGTCTGCAACCCGGCGAGTACCGCGAACTTATGCCAGAAGAAATAACTCAGCTAAAAGGTATAGCAGAAAAAGCACCAAAGCCGGTTAGCGGAAGAAAGTCGGCTACATTTGGAAACAAGAGTAAAGGCAGTGGTAAAAAGCCGGGAAGCAAAGGTGGTTTCAGGAAGCAGATAAACTAGCATACCTTGATTAGGGCCTTTGCGTAAAACTTTGTTTACCTTGCATTTATACTTTGCAACTTGCTGATACTATGAAAACTAAAGCCCTGGCCATTGAGATACCTGTTTCAGAAGACCTAAAGCTCCGCGAAGTATCCATAAACGACGCACCTGCAATTTTCAGCCTGATTGACACGAACAGGGAATTCCTGCGCAAATGGCTTCCTTTTGTGGACTATAGCAAAGCTGTTTCAGACACGGAGGCCTTTATCAAATCAGTAACGGCAGAAGCCAATACAACGGACCTGGTTTTCGCGGTGCTGTACCAGGGGCAGCACGTGGGGGTTATCGGTTTTAAAAGTATAGACCTAGCCAACCTGAAACTGGAAATTGGCTACTGGCTTGCAGAAAATAAGCAGCATAATGGCATTATTACACGAAGTTGCGCTACATTGCTTAGGTATGCATTCGAGAAAATGCAGATGAACCGGGTGCAGATAAAAGTAGGCGTTTCTAACAAGCGCAGCAGCAGCATCCCCAAAAAACTACATTTTACCTTTGAGGGCATGGAACGCGACGGCGAATTACTGGCAAACGGGCAGTTTCACGACCTGGAAGTATACAGCCTGCTGAGAAGAGAGTGGGAACGAAAAGCAGATACCGCTGTACTTTAAAATCCGACACCTACATTAAGCGACACAGCTCTACCTTTGCTATCGGAGTCACTCCTGTTAAAAAAGTTGGTAAAGCCGTGATGGTATAGCAAATCAAGATTAACCATCCATAGCTCAAAGCCTACACCACCGTTTAAGGCAAACTGCGCATTTTTCACGTTTTTACGTGCTATATCCAGGTTATTATCTTTTACACTTACCGCATACGCAAAAGAAGGCCCCAACATAAACCGGATATTCGAAGCTATGAACCCATCATAGTCTGTACGATAGCCCAGGAAAACCGGAACCCTCAGGTAGCGAACCACCAATTTATCGCGCTCACCGGCTGTTGGTTGTTCCTCTGTTATCAGGTTTTGGGTATGGCTTACAAAGTTTAGCTCAGGTTGCACGAATATGTTATCCCCGATCCGGGCAAAAACGCCAAACTCAGAGCCCAAAGCGGCATCAGACTCCTGAACAAAATTATCGCTGCTCAGGAAAAACAGATTCAAGCCAGCCTTGGCACCCAGTTTAAGATTTGTCCTGTTTTCCTGCGCCTGCACACTTGTGGAAACAAGTATAAAAGCTAAGAAAAAAAGTATGGTGTAGAGTTTTTTCATGGCGATAAAGTATAAGTGTGATGAATTGCTTAACCTATACTTTATCAACATTTACAGTTAAGGCTTCGTTTGTAATTATAGTATAAAAAACGGGTAAGCTGCTTTTAATTTAGTGTAACCCACTAATCACCATGTGGCGCATATCATCACATCCAAAAACCATTGGTTAATAATAACTTAATTCAGATATCAATCATTCCCATTCCCAAGTAAAACTGATACCGCACGCATGGCTTCGTGTTTGTCTGCGATGAGCTTCAGGATAGCCAGGAACGGTATAAAGAGAATCATGCCGGATGCCCCCCAAAGTATGCCACCGGCCACTATTGCAAGCAGGGTAAACAACATGTTAACGCGCAGCCTGTAACTCACTGCCCACGGAAAAATAAGGTTTGCCTCGAGGTATTGCACCACTCCAAACACAATGATTACCCCAATAGGGTACCAGATGTTATCGTATGTCACCCAGGCAATGGCCATCGGAAGTATAGCGCCAATAGTAATGCCTACATAAGGTATAAATGTTAGGACAGAAGCCACAATCCCGAAGAAAACGGCATGCGGAATACCTAGCAGCAACAAACCGACACTATTAAGAACAGCCACTACCAGGTACACAATGGCCATGCCCTTTATAAAATTGTAGTACGTGGTGATGGTCTCCTGAAGTATAAGCCGTATTTTTTTCTGTTCATCTTTCCGGAAAAGCAAATAAAGCCCCTTGGCAAGCTGCTCCCGATAGTAAAGTATAAGTGCAATGTAAATAGGTATGAGCAACAGAAGCACCAGACTAACAGCAGAAGTATAAAGTACTCCCTGCGCCATGCCAAATGCTGACGAGGCTATATCAGAGGCCATACTTTCGAGCCATACTTTTTGTCTGTCGGTATCAATATTATAAGTGTGCTCTACGTGCGTGCTTAGTTTGTCCCAGGTGTCAATTAGTTTGGCTTCTACGCCAGGCCACTCTTTTGCAAAGCTCACCATTTGCCGTACTAACAGCCAAACCAGCAGGCCTATAACGATGAGGAGCAGCAACAGGCAGAATGCTATAGCAGCCCAACGGGGCAACTTTTTTTGCTCAAGCCATTTACAGACCGGGTAAAGTATAAAGCTAATGAGCAGGGCGAAGCTAAGGGGCACAAACAGGTTGCGTCCAAAGTATAACAAGACTGCTATCAGCACACTACTTAACAGCAATTTTAACCAGTTAACTTTGGATTGGGTATCCATAAAAATCAGGTATATTAGAGTTTTTAAATAAGATACTTACACTACTTAATCAGCCACAAGCTACTACACCTGAAACTACACAAAATCTTCAAATCTTATCTCCTATGACTAAAGTTAAAATTACTGCGCTTGCTTTGGCCGCCTTATGCTGGGGTGGAATGGCACAGGCACAAAAACTAAAGGGTATCGATGAGCCCGAGGTTACGCGCCTGATCAGAACTTTGAGCGCCGATGACATGCAGGGCCGTGCCTCTTTTACGCCCGGAGGCGAGAAAGCGGCTGATTTTATCTCCAGTGAATTTGAGAAAACAAAGTTAAAGCCCCTGCCAGGAGAAGTTGACTTTAAGCAAACGTTTAAGATTTATCACTTAACCCCCTCCACAATTAAGGCAACGCTTAACGGCGAAACACTACCCGCTGATAAGCTGTTTGCCAGAACTAACTACCAAAGTATAAACTGGACGCAGGCCGGTGACGCTGAGATAGTCACCATCTCCGAAAGCGACGACTTCAGGAAAGCGTTTACCGAGGTAAATAAATTAGAGAAAAACACGCTGGTACTGGTGCATCCCAAACATGAGAAAATGTTTGAGGCTTACCGCCAGCACCTGAGCAGGGGCTCGGTGTTAAAAGAAACAGGCAATGGCTACAGCAGGGTATTTGCACTAACCGGGCTAAGCACAGCCTCCGACTTTACTGTGGAAGCTGAAAACAAAATTGACGGTAAGAAGCTAACTAACGTGGGTGGCATGATAGAGGGAAAGCGCAAAAGTGAGTTTGTCGTTTTCTCTGGCCACTACGACCACATCGGTATTCAAAAACCAATAGACGGCGACAGCATCGCCAACGGCGCCGACGATGACGCCTCGGGAATAACAGCTATGATGATGTTAGCAAAACATTATAAAAAGCACGGCAAGTCGGAGCGCAGCATTTTGTTTGTGGCCTTTGCGGCAGAAGAGATTGGAGGCTATGGCTCCAGGCACTTTTCTGAGCAGCTTAACCCGGATGAGATTGTAGCCATGTTTAACATAGAAATGGTGGGCAAGCCGTCTAAGTTTGGCCCTAATAGTGCTTACCTGACTGGCTTTGAAAGATCTGACCTTGGTAAACTGATGCAGCACAACCTACAGGGAACCACGTATAGCCTGCACCCGGACCCATATCCGGAGCAGAACCTGTTTTACCGCTCTGATAATGCCACACTGGCCCGTTTAGGGGTGCCGGCTCATACTATCTCATCGGTTCAGATAGATAAGGATAAAACTTACCATACAGTAAATGATGAGTTTGAGATGTTAGATATGCCCCACATGACAAGTATGATCAAAGCCATTGCGATAGCCTCTAAGGGTGTTGTAAGCGGTAAAGAAACTCCGACAAGGGTAGACAAATCTCAGGTACAATAATTAACACAACAAATTCTATACTATAAAAATAGGCGCCTTTAAGCGCCTATTTTTTTTATAAATACATGTAAATAAACCACTTACATTTTATCTAATAAATCAATTCTGAACCATTGATCCATACTCTGTCTCCTTATACTCGTACAATAATAAGGAAACGTAAAATGAAATTATATATAGTATATATATTACTCCTCCTTTGCGCAACACCTGTTAATTCTCAAGAACCTCAGTTTGTATGGGGCAATAAAATAAACCGGGAATTTGGTAAGATCGAGAATATGGAAATAATCGGTGTTGACGATGATGGCTTTTTTTCAACATATGAAGTAGAAGGCCAAATCTCGCTGGAACACTACAACCCAGAAAGCAAACGCTTCTGGGCTACTGCCCTCCTTCCCAAAACTCCTGAAGGTAAAAACGCCACTTTCCAATGCGTACAAATGCTTAAGGGCAACCTGTATATGATATCAAGCAGCGAAAGTAACGGCAAAACGCAGGTTTATGCACAGGAGATCAACCATAACGGCAACTATACTACTGAAATCATTCAAATTGTACAGGATGCTTCTGGCAGTAACATACACATGGCCAAATCACCTGATCAGAACGCAATCTCTATTGTAGTATCTGACGGGCCTGGCATGCTTGTAACTGTTACCCTGCTCACCGCTAAACTTAATACCCGCTGGACACAATCAATCACCTCGGATGGAGAAGTGCAAGAGTTACTTGTAAAGCAAGACGGCACCACTTATGTACTTATCAGGTCTACGGCAGCAGCGCCTTCTACTTCTGCTTTTTACCTGCATCAACTGCTTGGCAAAGCAGGATCACATTCCAAAATAGAACTGGGGCACACAAATTACCGCCCACTTAAAGCTAAGCTTGCTGTTACGCCTAAGGGGCATGTTATTGTTAGTGGCTATGTGTCTCCGTCTAATTCAGTCGCAAGTCATCATCCCGAACCTGTGGGAACGTTTCTGTACCGGGTAGAGAAGCATAATCTACAGGACCGGTTCGCTGTTTATACGCCGTTTAACAAAAAATTTGTAAGAGATTATAAACGCTTTAAACCCGATAACGACAACAGCCAGCGCCTGCGCAACCTGCAACTGGATAAAATAATACCGCTACAGGACGGCAGCATTTATTTACTCGGAGAAGTATGTGAAGACGAAAACAGGGCCGGTACTTTTGTTTACCATAACAACGACATAATTATAACACGCCTGCACCGGAATGGATCGCCTGTTTTTACCACAAGCGTAACAAAATTGCAAAGCGGAACAAACAAGCAAAATACTATACGCTCATACTTTGCCACTACTGTGGGTGATACGCTTAAAATCATTTACCTTAACTTTGACCATAACAGGACTTTTGAAGACAAAATAGCAATGTACAGTCCCAGGTCTTCTTTTAAAACGCCAGTTCTGTTAACGATAGGTCCCAATGGCGATCAAAAAGTAAAACTGTTACACAATACCCAAACTGGTCAGGACCAGGGATTCTATCTTCGTCCCTGCTCAGCGTATAAGGTTAAAGGCTCTGAGTATATCATAATAGGCATGGGACCGAAATTTTACAGGTATGGCAGCATGATTTTATAGAATTTCATACTTTAGCCATTCCTATATACCTGGCTTCCAAAGCCTAACCAAAACTCTTCACACATAAATTTAAAAAACAAAAAAGCCCAAGCCTCAGGTATAAATCATACTTTATCCATAAAATCATCTTTAATCTGTAGTCAAATGCTTAACTTTGAGTAACTACTAACCAATCAATTTCACCCTACCATGAATAAACGTACTTATCTAAGTATGTTCCTGGCTGCTGCACTTGCTTTACCCTTAAGCACAGCAATAGCCCAAGCCCAGGACAAAAAAGATGACAAAAAGTGGAAAGTGGACGCGGCCCACAGCACCGAAAAAGAAATAACCCTAACCACCGACGAAGGCACCTGGATGAGCCTGGACGTAAGTCCGGATGGCAAAGAAATCGTGTTTGACATGCTCGGCGACATCTACATCATGCCGATTTCGGGTGGCAAGGCTAAGCTATTACGCACCGGACGTCCTTACGAAGTGCAGCCTCGTTTCAGTCCGGATGGTCAGTTTATCTCCTTTACCTCTGATGCAGGTGGCGGCGACAACATCTGGATAATGAAGCGTGACGGCTCTGATGCAAAGCAGATAACTAACGAGAATTTCAGATTACTAAACAATGCTGTCTGGACGCCGGACGGCCAGTATTTGATCGCGCGCAAGCACTTTACCAACACCCGCTCGTTGGGTGCCGGTGAGATGTGGATGTACCATCGCTCAGGTGGCGCAGGCGTTCAGTTAACAAAGCGCAAAAACGACCAGCAGGATGCCGGTGAGCCATTTGTATCGCCAGACGGCAAGTATGTATATTACTCTGAAGACATGAGCGGTGGCTCTACGTTTGAGTACAACAAAGACCCGAACGGCCAGATCTATGTTATCCGCAGAGTGGACCGTAACACAGGAGAAATTGAGAATATCGTAACCGGAAACGGTGGCTCTGTTCGTCCAACTATCTCCCGCGATGGTAAGTATATTGCCTTTGTGCGTCGTGTAAGAACTAAATCTGTACTTTTTGTGCAGGACCTTAAAACCGGCGAGCAGTGGCCTTTAACTGATAACCTGAGCAAAGATCAGCAGGAATCATGGGCTATCTTCGGTGTATATCCGTCCTTCTCCTGGACCCCGGACAATAAAAGTATAGTTTACTGGGCTCAAGGTAAAATCAATAAGATAGATGTTGCCAACCAGAAGGTAACCAACATCCCTTTCGAGGCTACTGCTACGCATTATATCGCTGATGTAGTTCGCCACGATTTCAGCAAGAACGGTGGTGTTTCTCCGAAAGAGTTTACAGCCAAAGCAATCCGCCATGCTGTAACGTCTCCGGATGGAAAGATTTTAGTGTTCAACGCTGCCGGACATATCTATAAAAAAGAGTTACCAAACGGCAAACCGGAGCGCATTACGAAAGGTGCTGATTTCGAGTTTTATCCATCCTTCTCACCTGATGGTAAGCACATCGTTTATTCAACCTGGAACGACGACAACTATAGTGCCCTGATGAAGCTGGACATTCGTAAGAAGAACGCCAAACCAACAAAGCTTACATCTGAGAAAGGTTTCTATACCAATGCATCATTCTCGCCAAACGGTAAGTTTATCGTTTACAACAAAGAAGGCGGCAATAACCACATGGGTTATGCGCATGGCAACGAGCGCGGTATTTACTACATGACCTCAGAAGGAAAGAATCCTACTTTCGTGCAGAAAAACGGTTCTTCGCCACAATTCAACGCTACATCAGATCGTATTTTCTTTACGGGTTACGAAGGCGGTAAAGTGGCTTTCAAAAGTGTTGCCCTGAACGGCAAAGAAGAGCAGACACACTATACATCAAAGTATACCGATCAGTTCTACCCAAGTCCCGATAATAAGTGGCTGGCGTTTGTGGAGCTGTTCAACGGTTATGTAGTTCCGTTTACTGCTAACGGTTCAGGTATGGAGCTAAGCGCAGAAACTAAGGCTGTTCCGGTTGCTAGGTTTACCCGCGACGCCGGTACCAGCATCCATTGGTCTGCCGACAGCAAGAAAGTAAACTGGGTACTGGGGGATGAGTATTTCTCAAACGACATCAAAAACCGCTTTGCATTTGTAGAAGGTGCTCCGGATAAACTTCCTGCTATTGATACCACTGGTACAAAGATCGGCCTGGTGCTGAAAACAGATACGCCAGAAGGTAAAGTAGCTTTCACGAACGCACGCATCATTACCATGAAAGGCGACGAAGTAATTGAAGGCGGAACGATTGTGGTAGAAGGCAACCGTATTGTGGCTGTTGGCAAAGGCGTAACTATACCAAAAGATGCTAAAGTAATCGATGCTGCCGGCAAAACGATTATGCCTGGTTTAGTGGACGTACACGCGCACCTGGGCACGTTCCGTAATGGCATGAGCCCACAGAAGCAATGGTCATACTTTGCCAACCTGGCTTATGGCGTAACTACTACCCACGACCCGTCCTCTACTACCGAAATGGTGTTCAGCCAGTCTGAAGCCGTGAAAGCCGGTGCTATGGTTGGTCCGCGAATTTACTCTACAGGTACCATTCTTTACGGTGCCGATGGTAACTTTAAAGCCGTGATCAACAACCTGGACGATGCCCGTTCGCACCTGCGCCGCATAAAAGCTGTTGGTGGTTTCTCGGTGAAGAGCTACAACCAGCCACGCCGTGAGCAGCGCCAGCAGGTAATTCAGGCTGCCCGCGAACTGGACATGACGGTGGTGCCTGAAGGTGGTTCTACGTTCTTCCATAACATGAGCATGATTCTGGACGGCCACTCTGGCATTGAGCACAACATACCTGTTGCGCCACTTTACAAAGATGTGGTGGAAGTATGGAAGGCTTCAGAAACCGGTTACACGCCTACCCTGATCGTGAACTATGGCGGTAACTCCGGCGAGTACTACTGGTACCAAAAGACCAACGCCTGGGACAAAGAGCGCCTTCTTAAATTTACGCCACGTTCTGTGATTGATGGTCGCTCTCGCCGCGTTACCTTAGTGCCTGACGAAGAATATGACAATGGCCACGTGTTAACTTCAGAGTCTTGTAAGATACTGACAGATGCCGGCGTGAAAGTAAACCTAGGTGCACACGGACAGCTACAAGGCTTAGGCGCACACTGGGAACTATGGATGCTGCAGCAAGGTGGTATGACAAACCTGGAGGCGCTTCGTGCCGCTACCTTAAACGGTGCCGAGTACATTGGTATGGGCAAAGAAATTGGCTCACTAGAAGCCGGCAAACTTGCCGACCTGATCGTACTGGACCAGAACCCACTAGAGAACATCCAGAACACCGAGCACGTGAAGTATACGATGGTAAATGGCCGCCTGTACGATGCCGCTACGATGGCAGAAATGGGTAACTATAACACCAAGCCAGGCAAGTTCTGGTGGGAAAACAGCCGCACCGCTACTGCCTTTGATTGGCACGAAGGCACCGACACCCGCTTTGAAGGTATTGCCGGTGAGCACTGCACTTGCCGCCACTAATAATTTAGAAGTATAAAGTATATTAAAGCGGCTGCCCCATCGGAGCAGCCGCTTTTTTGTTTTTATAATACTGTAAACATGGCGCGAGCGTCCACGCTCGTGACTTGCTATAGTGGGGCCTCTGGCCCCTTTATACTTTAAAGTGAAATTATGCTTCAGCCAACATTACCAAACTATCTGGATTAGCACTACTAAATGTATAATAAGCAGCGTCTGTCACCAAGCCAGCTACTACCGGATTCTGCTCGATATAATCTACCTTCTGCTGAAACATCTTAGCATCTGTTAGATCAATAGGATGATTGTGCTGCTGCCAGAATTGGAACTCCTTATTGTGTTTAGTACTCTGTTTAAAGAACTTGAACAAGTATAACAACCATTCCTTCCTACTTTCCATAGGATTAGCTTCTATGAGCGAAATGATACGTTTAGCTGTAAAACTTTTAAAGTCACGAAGTACATCGCTTAAGTTACTGTTATCTACTGAGCAGATCATATGCAGGTGACTGGGCATAATGCAGTAACTGTAAATTTTTAAGCCTTTTTGTTTGCTGCAATAATTTAAGTTAGCAACTACTTCATCTGTATATTCTCTTCTGGTAAAGACATCAATCCAGCCTACAATTGTAAGTGTAATGAAGAAAGTGCCGTCAGGGTAAATTTTATACTTTTCAGACATGACCGTAAGTACGAAGAAGATGTTATCAGGTATAAAACAGTAAAGGGGCCAGAGGCCCCACTATAGCAAGTCACGAGCGTAGACGCTCGCGCCATATACAGACCATATACAGATCTATACTTACTCAACAATTAACAATCAGCAATCATTTAACCGCCCCCAGTACACGCTTTATCAATTCATTTGGGTTACCATTATGCCAGCGCCAAACTATTACGATATCATGCTCTGGGTCTACCCAAACGGTATTCTGGCCGGCACCCAAGGCTGCGTAGCTGGTGGTAGGGGCATCAGGCCAGGCTTTGCCTTCGGTATTCAGCCACCACAGGTAACCGTAATCCGGGCCAACCGGTCCACGGGAAGTAGTCGCTTTTTTTACCCAATCCTCAGATAGTAATTGTTTGTCTTTCCAGCGGCCATTGCGAAGGAACAAATAACCGAAACGTGCTTCGTCACGGGTGTTAATCCAGAGGCCTCCGCCCCAACGCGTACCGCCGCTCACGGATGGCATCTGCTTTCCGTTTATTTCCACTACAGAATTGCGGTAAGGCACCCACTTCCAGGTATCGGAAGCATCTATCGGATCCATAATTTCGTCTTCCAGCACTTCAGGCAGAGGTTTTTCCCACAGGCGCAGCATCGATAAGGCAAAACGATTGATGCGGGTGTCGTTATACTCGTAAAAAGTACCTGGCTCCTGCAGTTCGCGCGGCTTGCGCTCTCCCCGGCCAAAGGCGTCCTTGCCAATAAAGTCGTGCTTTTTGCCCCACATCTCACCTTCCCACTCGCTTGTCTGTCGGGCGTGATGCTCCCAGGTTACTTTGCTGTTCTGCTCCGAGTTGTAGCCACCGTCTTTTACATACTTTGCCACCGGGTCGTTTATACTTTGAATCATGCCGCGGTCTATCGTCAGGCCAAGTAAAGTAGACAGGAAACTTTTTGCCACACTATAGGTCGGGTCCACGGCTTTGGTATCGCCCCACTCTGCTACGATGTAACCGTTTTTAAGTATGATGCCGTTTGTGTTAGCTCTGCTCTCGGGCAAAGGACCAAGCGGCTCACCGAATATCTCTTTTTGAGTTGAGAAATCTTTTTGTATCTGATTAGTTTCCTGGGTTTTGGCCCATTCCACTGCCTGCTGTAAAAGCGTGGCATCTATGCCCAGTTCTTCAGGGTTTTTCTTCTCCCAGTTATCGCCTTTGCCAGGGTAATAGTATTTACCTTCAGATGTCTCTTGAGCAGTAGTTGTTGTCTGCTGTGGTTGCTGCTGGCAAGAGAGTAAACCAAGAGCCAGTAAGAAAGCTAAAGTTGTCTTTTTAAGCATAAGTATACTTTCTGTAATACTTTGTCAATCTACAAAAGCATAGGTTCTAAAACAAAAGTATAAGGCAGGTTGTACTACATGATTGAAACAAAAGTATAGACTATGCTACAGATAAAAGTATACTCCGATTTTGTGTGCCCTTACTGCTTTTTCGGGGAGGTGGTGCTGGAACGCGCTTTAGCAGGAATTAACGCTCGTCATAAAGTTTCTGTTGAATGGATGCCTTTTGAATTACGCCCAGAGCCAACACCAACTTTGAAGCCTGAAGAAGATTACCTGCAAACTACCTGGCAAAATTCAGTGTACCCAATGGCAAAACAACTGGACATACATATCGTGCTACCTGATGTATCGCCGCAGCCTTATACACACCTTGCTTTTGAAGGGTACCAGTTTGCAAAAGAACAAGGCTTAGGTGAAAAGTATACCGACAGGATGTTCAGAGCCTTTTTTCAGGAGGAATTGAATATCGGAAAGGTTGATGTGCTTATAGAACTGGCAGAAGAAATTGGACTGGATAAAAAGTCATTTAAAGAAGCGCTGGAAAGCAGAAAGTATAAAGCCGAACATCAAAAGGCTTTGCAGCACGCTTACAAAGAAATGGGAGTACAAGCAGTTCCAACATTTATTATAGGTAATAAAGTAGTGCGTGGGCTATTGCGGGAAGAAGACCTCCGGAAACTTATAAAGCTTGAGCTGGAAGCGTAATGCACTACCAGCTCAAGCTTTATAAAATGAAAACGTTACCAGCCAGAGCCTCTCCGGCTGCCGCCTCCCAAAATACCTCCTAACAAACCGCCAAGCCCGCCTGAGCCCATGCTGCCATAACCTCTCCTGCCGTTAAGGCCGCCAAGTATAGAAGCCATGGAACCGAGGCCACCGCCTCTGCGCATGCCTCCGCTTCCTCCCATCATTCCACCTAATAAGCCACCCAGCAAGCCACCGCCCATGCCACCCATCATACCTCTGCGTCCACCACCACGGCGCATCATACTTGCCAATACAAGCGGGGCTGCAACTCCAAGTATACCTTTCACCATTCCCGGTGATATACCAGCATTTTTAAACATGTCGCCAAATCCACTCTTATTCAGAAATGAGTTTGAAGTCGGGTCTTCGCCATGCTGTTGTGCGTCTTCGGCCTTATCCACATACTGCTCCAGAATACTGTATTGCTTCTGGTCTATTTCCAGGCATTCCGCCATATGCTGTATGTGCTTTTGTTCTTCCGAAGAGTATTGGCCGTCTGCTTTGGCAAATGAGATAATGTCGGTTACAAAAGGAAAACGCAGCTGGCTTTTCTTCAGCACATCCAGGCATTTCTGCAGGCTTATCTGAGATGGGTTCTGAGCTATCTGCACCACCTCCTGTTCTACATTATCTGGCATTTCTGCTGCTTCGCTTAAAATTCTAAGAAACTCCAGCTCTTCTTCAGAGGCGTTACCATCTGCTGACGCGATAGTTGCCAGTGCACCCAGGTAAGCTCCCTTTTCTTCATTAGTATAGTCTTTCAGCAATACTGTTTGTTCTTGTTCCATAGCTTTTAAGTTCGTTCTAGTATAGCAGTAACGGCTGGCAAGTGCTTAGGTTTGAGTAGCGTAAGCAAGTGATAGCTTAAAGTATAAAATTGGGCAGCCCGGCAACAGTTGCTACCGGGCTGCCCAAATGATGTAATCAAACTTTTATTTCATCGGCACTTCCATCAGCAAAAGCTCTGCATCAGCACCCGCTTTAATGTTAAAGCTGTCTGTGTCAGAAATACCCATGCCATCGCGTTTGCTAAGCTTTTCACCGTCAATTTCCACTTCGCCTTCCAGCACAAAAGCATAAACACCGTGCTCTGGGTTGTGCAGTTTATACTCTTCAGAGAAACCCGGCTTCAGAGTACCTAAAGTAAACCAGGCATCCTGATTGATCCAGATGGCACCATTGTCCTTGTCAGGCGACACTACTGTCTGCAGCTTGTTCTGGCGGTCCTCGGGGTTAAAGTTTTTTTGCTCATAACGCGGTTTGATGTCACGCTCTTTCGGGAAAATCCATATCTGCAGAAACTTTACCTCATCCGTTTTGGAGTGGTTATATTCTGAGTGCGTTAGTCCCGTTCCCGCCGACATGATCTGTACTTCGTTTGTACGGATTGTTTTCTCGTTGCCGGTGCTGTCTTTATGCGCTAGTTCTCCTGCCAACGGAATCGAAACAATCTCCATGTTATCGTGTGGGTGTGCGCCAAAGCCCATTCCAGGTGCCACAGTATCGTCGTTTAGCACGCGCAGCAACCCAAAGCCCATGCGCTCCGGGTTATAATAGCTGGCAAAGCTGAAACTGTGGTAAGAGTTAAGCCAGCCGTGGTTGGCGTGGCCACGTGTATCTGCTTTATGGATTACTTTTTTGCTCATAGCTTTATACTTATTTCTGTTCCCATTTCCCGTTAAACAATATCTCGCTTAAAGGTTTGCGCTGCCGTGGTGCCAGTTCTCTCGCCTTTAGTTGCTCCGGTAATCCTTCCGGGTCGCCTGCATACCCAACTACACCCATTGTTACAGCTTCAAACCCTTCCGGAATATCCAGTACTTCACGGGCTTTACCGGCACTAAAACCACCCATCAAATGCACATGCAAATCAAGTTCTGTAGCCTGTAGCACCAGGTTGGCTGTAGCCATACCCACATCGTGCCATGCGTGGCCATTGATGTTCCCATTAAAGGCATACGCTTTTTTAGCTACTGAAACGAAAATAACCGGTGCCTTTTTTGCCCATACCTGGTTTGCTTCCACAAGGCAGCTTAGTAAACGGTCATAGGCTTCTTTATCATCTTTGGTAGCGTAGATAAAACGCCATGGCTGCTCGTTCATGGCCGATGGTGCCCAACGTGCTGCCTCAAAAAGTGCCTCCAGTTGCTCCTGCTCTACTGGGGTAGCTGCAAAAGCTCTCGGGCTCCAGCGTTTCTCGATCAGGTTATGTACTGCTATTTTATTTTCTGTTGATGTCATGTTTATAGTTCCGTTTAATTCACCCACTTATGATGTGCAATATCTATATCACAAATTTAATGTACATACATTTAATGTACAAACATAACACTAATTTTGTTTCAGTAGTTCCTGATTTATACTTTGGGTAGGTTATATGGTAAGTGTAAAAGGATCAAAATAGACAAAGTCGATTCTATCACAGGAAATGATGTTATCTGCCACAAGCGTCCGCTTGTGCCTCGGCAGCTGCTTATAGCGCGCAGCAAAAGCGCCTTTGGTAAATGTAAGACTTAGGCCTGTAGCAAGCAAGCCGCAGCGTATTGCGTCTTTATATCAACGAGCAACGATTAACCAATAACGTAGAACGATAGTGCGTCTCTACAATCTCCAGTAACAAATAACCAACAACTAAGCCCCCAGCTTTCTTAAAGCAAGCAGACAAAGCGCAACAGACCCAGACACACAAATATCTCCGCGCAGCACCATACTCTCCACTTCGTTAATCGGTATTTTAAGCACTTCAATGCTTTCTGTTTCATCGAGGTCTTGTTCTGCTATTTTGTAAGCATTGCGGGCCAGGTAAAAGTATATTCTGTTGGTATCTTTCGTAGGGTTATCAATTACCTCGGATAGCAGTTCCATGTCGTTAGAAGTATAGCCTGTTTCTTCCAGCATTTCGCGGCGGGCAGCTTCTTTTGGATCATTCTCGTGAGCATCTATCACTCCTCCGGGCAATTCAATAAAAACACCAGCAGCAGCGTGCTTATACTGCCGTACAAAAATCACCTCACCGTCTTCGGTTATCGGGAAAGTGAGCACTACATCAGGACGAACACTCACATAATAATCGTCCAGCACTTTACCGTTTGGCAACTCTACTTCATCGCGACGCAGGGTATACCATTTCTCATCAAAAACCAGTTCAGATTTCAGCACCTTCCAGTGCTTAGCAGTAGGCGTGTGTTTATTCTCGGGCATGCGTGCAAGTTATACTTTAAAGGCGAAAAAAAGCCACACATACTTTTCAGCAGTGTGGCCATTATGAAATCATTTAAATTTTATCAGACTGTAACCGTCTGTTTCATTATTTGGCGGTAAATATGGTCGTAGTCCTGGCCCATTGGGTTGGCAGTGTAGCCATGAGAACGTTTTACTGCGCGGCAGGCCATAATATTACGCCCAAACTCATCCTCTATGAGGTTGTTGATGGTATCGCGGAGTTCATCAGCGCTGTTCGGGTTTACGTACCTGGCAGCATTTCCCCATATTTCGGCCTGGCTTTCAGTTTTGCCAACCACCAATGCGCAACCCGACATGGCTGCTTCTAAAATTGTGAGGCCAAACGGTTCATATTTGGCAGGCAAAGCGTACACAGATGCACGCGATAACCAGTCTGATACTTCATCCTCGGATAACTGCCCAAGGAAATGCACGTTTTCGAGCTCTATGGTTTTACCTGTTGCAGGATGTTTATCGTCGCCGGCAATATACACCGGCCAGCTTAGATCGGAGGCAATGTGTGCCAGCATCGATATATTTTTGGCTTCGTCCCATACACGGCCCATGCTAAACACAAAAGGTTCTTTTTTACCAAACTGAAAACCATGCTGTCCTCGTCCGTTATAGATCACTGCACTTCTTTTAAATGGCCCGTAAAGTGCAGAGGCTTGGTTCATCATAGCCTGCGTTGGAGCAACCACCATATCAGCAGCTTGCAGCCCCTTTGTTACCAACTCTTTATACTTACTCCATGCCTGCGGGGCCTCTTCGTCTTTTACAGCTTTCCACCACGAAAGCACACACGAATGGACAACCGCAACAGTAGGTACACCAAAATCTAAGGCACCGTGCACCAGACTATTTAAGTGCACGAGTTCCGGCTGTACTTTATCCTTTAGCTCAAGCAGCCACTCCCCTGCTTTTTCAACATCGTTCCAGGCATCTTCCATCCACTCAAGCTTGTAATCGCTTTCATAAACAGTGAGGTTATCTATTTCATCAGCTTGTCTGCGCTGCTCCTCTGTAAGCGGTGCACCCATAGTTGCCAGCGCTACTTCTGTTTTAAATGGCGCAAGAGCTCTAACCAACTCCAGCGAATAATTCCAGACGCCTCCTACTGTATCTGCAGTCATCAGGACTTTTGAAGGGTGATGTGCTTCCATACTTATTCAGTAAAAATTTATAAAATATTTTTATGTATATGCGTACTACTCGGTTATAGTATATAACACTGCTATACTTTGCCTGTCGTTTGTTAGTTAACAACTAAATCAGATTATTTAGGTCTTTTATAAAGTATAAGCTTAATGCAGCGCTTGCAGGGTAGCATTTTATGCTCTCTCATAACTGCATCTGGCACAGATCAAACCGGTAGGACTTTGTCGTAATATATAGCCGGTGCACACTATTACGGGTGCATGGCTAATTACGTTGGTAGGTTTCTTTGAATTTTTTAACCCTGTCCGGATTCTCTCACTGCATAGAAGCTTAAAATCGAATTACCAACCAATTTGCTAATAGCAGATTTTAGCTAGAATGCTGTTATTGTTTGACCGAGAAATCGCTAATTTGCTATGCTATTGCTAATCGCACCTTTAATTTATAAAGCCCATGGATTTTAACTCAGATATTGTTTTGGAAGACAGCCGCGTTTTACTCCGCAGATACCACCCCTTCGACATGCCGCAGCTTCAAAACATAATGTACGATGAGGATATCTGGCGCTTTATGCCCACTAAAATCAGCAACCAGGAAGAACTTGAAGTTTGGCAACAAACAGTAGAAAATGGCTACATCACCGGCACCCGCTATACTTTCATTATCGTGGACAAAGCAAGTGGGAAGATCGCCGGTAGTACCAGTTTCGGAAATATTTCGGCGGCTGATAAACGTCTGGAAATTGGCTGGACCTGGCTTACGAAAGACTTCAGAGGAACCGGATTAAACCGACATTGTAAATTTTTGCTGCTGCAGTATGCCTTTGAGGAATTGAAGTATGAGCGGGTAGAACTTAAGACAGACGTTTTAAACATGCGTTCACGTAAGGCTATGCTGAAGATCGGCGCAACGGAAGAGGGCACATTGCGCAGCCATACTTTAATGCACGATGGCCGCCGCCGCGACACCATTTATTACAGCATCCTTAAGCCGGAATGGGAGAAAATCAGAAACACGATCTTCAGCGACTTTAATTCGCATCGCGCACTGGCTAAATAACAAATCCGGGCAGGTAACAGTATGCGTATAAAGCAAAAATATACTTTTGCTTTTCTACGGTGGATACAACTATTGATAAGCCTATACTTCCCAAACGCATTTTCCTGATAAGGCATGCCCGGCCCGACCTCCCTAAAAGCGGCCTGTTTAGTAACGAGGATGCACGAAAGTATATTTCTGACTACGATGCGGCTGCCGTGGAGGAGTTTGTGCTGGAGCATGAGACCATCCCATTCGAAGAGATAGACAGAGTATATTGCAGTACCCTTCCCCGCTCGCAACTAACCGCCAAAGCTATTTTTGGAAACAAAGTAGAATTAAAGGTTGATAGTGTATTTCGTGAATTTGAACGCAGAATATTTTCGCTGCCATTGTTTCGTCTTCCTATTAAGCTTTGGCTTGTAAGTGCACGCATACTTTGGTTTATGGGTTTAAACAGCAGAGAGATAGAAACCTTTAAACAGGCAAAACAAAGGGCGCGCCTCTGCGCCGAAACACTGGCTACAGATGCCGCCACAAATCACACAACTGTTTTGGTAGCGCATGGTTTGTTAAACAATTTTATCCGGAGAGAGTTATCCAAAATGGGTTGGGAAACCAAGTTTAACGGCGGCCACGGCTACCTGGCTGTAACACTCTTACAATATACCTGATGCTACTTGAATAATGAAGAATTCTAATTGCTTTAAGGATTTAGTGCCGCTATGCAACATGAACTCTATTTTGTAAGTATAAGCAAATGATAAAAACTGTAGATAATTTTAATTAAAGTTAATCAGCTCATTATCTTATACTTTGGGCTTGAAGTAAAACAATGTTTTTGTCATTCCCCCCAAATTCCAGTATTTTGTTATAAATTTGAAATTTCCGGTTATTATCAGTTAGAATCCGGAAACAGCTAACTTTTCATTACACACTTAATATTGAGTTTATTATCCACCTAAAATTCACAAATGATTATGAAGAAAGGTTTACTATTGAGCTTTCTGATGTTCTTCGTGCTGGTATCCGGCGCATGGGCACAAGCTCAAACAGTTACAGGTAGGGTAACCTCGGCAGCAAACGGCCAGGCACTCCCTGGTGTTACTGTTCTCGAGAAAGGCACTACCAATGGCGTCACTACAGGAGTAGATGGCGATTTCCGCTTAAATGTACAGCCAAATGCAACGCTGGTTTTCCGTTTTATAGGCATGACCACACAGGAAGTTCCTGTTAGTGGCAGGTCTACCATAAACATCGCGCTGGAAGCTGATCAGAAACTACTGAAAGAAGTAGTTGTTGTAGGTTATGGTACGCAGGAGCGTCGTGAGGTAACAGGGGCTACCGCTAAGGTAACTTCTGAAACTATACAAGACCTACCAGTAGTTGGTGTTGACCAAGCGCTACAGGGTCGTGCAGCCGGTGTACAGATATCTCAGAACTCTGGTACGCCAGGTGCTGGTATAAGCGTGCGCGTGCGTGGTTCTTCGTCTATCTCGGCCAGCAACCAGCCGCTTTATGTAGTTGACGGTGTACCGCTTACATCAGGCGATTATTCACAGCTTGGCTACGGTGGTCAGTCTGTTAACGCTATCTCCGACCTTAATCCAAATGACATTGAGTCAATTGACGTATTGAAGGATGCCTCTGCTGCGGCCATCTACGGTTCGCGTGCAGCCAATGGTGTGGTACTAATCACTACAAAGCGTGGCTCTGCCCGCAAAACTCAGATCAACTTTAACGCATACACTGGCACGCAGAGCATGTGGAAAAAGCCTGACTTCCTGAATGCGGCTGAATACCGTGAGATTATGGCAGAAGCTTATAGAGCTGACGCTGGTCCGCTTGATTTCCCTGCTAATGGAGATTTTGATGACTTTATTGATTGGTATTATGGTGGTATTGATTTTGAGCCGACTGATACTGACTGGATCGACGCTGTAACCAGAGATGCAGGAATTAACAACTTTGAAATTTCCCTGAGCGGCGGTGATGCAAAAACAAGGTATTACCTTTCAGGCAGCTATTTCGATCAGAAGGGCATTGTTATCGGTAGCCAGTACGAGCGCTACTCCACTCGCCTTAACCTGGACCACCAGGCAAATGATAGACTGACAATTGGTACAAGCGTGCAGCTTAGCCGCTCTGACAACAACCGTATCGTAAGTGATAATACGCTTTATGGTCCGTTTGCTAACTCATTGGCTGCATCTCCGATATGGCCGATCTACTATGATGAGGCGACAAAACAATACACTCGCCCTAATTACTTTTATACTAACCCGGTAGCCGAAGGTACAGAAAACGATGATATTACGCAGAACCTGCGTGCTATCGGTAACGCTTTTGCCCGTTACACTATCCTCCCTGGCCTTGACTTCCAAGTAAAAGGTGGTATAGACGCCCTAAATGTTGATGAGCGCCGTTATACACCAACAAACTACCCTGGCTCTTTTGCCACATCTGTAGGTGGTTCTGCTACCAATGCAACAGCTACTGTTACCAAAGTTCTGCTTGAATCTACAGCCAGCTACAACAAAACCTTTAATGATGTACACAGCATTTCAGGTGTAATTGGTGCCAGTACAGAGCAGGACAGAAGAAAATCTGCTTTTGTAACAGGTGTTGGTTTCCCGGGTGAGCGTTTCCGCTACGTAGCCAGTGCAGCCCGTGTAAATTCAGGCTCTAACGAAGTTATCGAGAGCGCACTATTGTCATACTTTGGCCGTGTTAACTATAACTACAACGATAGATACCTGCTGGGTGTTAACTTCCGTGCCGACGGTTCTACACGTTTCGGTGAGAAGAACCGCTTTGGTTACTTCCCGTCTGTATCTGCAGGCTGGAGAGTGATAGAAGAAGAATTTATGTCTGGCCTTGACTTCATGAGCGAACTGAAACTGCGTGCCTCTTATGGCATCACCGGTAACCAGTCGTTTGGCGATTTCGCTTACCGAGCTCTGTATGCAGGATCTAACTACCTTGATCAGCCTGGTATCGGACTAATACAAATTCCTAACCCGGACCTGAAATGGGAAGAAACGCAGCAGTTTAACGTAGGTGCAGACATTGGTTTCTTTAACAACCGCCTGAACATTGCTGCAGACTATTATATCAAGAAGACTGAAGACCTGCTTTTCAACCGCCCAATCCCGACTCAGAATGGTTTTGGCAGCTACCAGTCTAACATAGGCTCTATCGAGAACAAAGGTTTTGAGTTAGCCATCAATACTGTGAACATCGATAACAGAGACAACGGCTTTAGCTGGACGACAGACTTTAATATTGCTTTTAACAGAAACAAGGTACTTGAACTGTACGAAGGCCAGGACATTTTCTACGGCTTTGGCGGCAACTCACTTGTATTGCGTGAAGGCGAGCCTATCGGTACGTTCTATGGCTTCCTGACTGACGGTGTTTACAGCACAACCGCTGAGATACCGGCTTCTATACAGGCACAGGGAACACAGGCCGGCGACGTGCGATTTGTGGATGTGAACGGCGACGGTGTGATCACTGACGATGACCTGACTATTATTGGTAGTGCACAGCCTAAGTATGTAGGTGGCTTAACTAACAATTTCCGTTTCAAAGGGTTCGACCTGAACATATTCCTGCAGTTCTCTCAGGGTAACGACATTGCCAACCCAGCCCACCAGTATCAGCAGCACCTGGGCAACGACTTCCTGGATGATAACATGCTGGCATTAGTGAAAAACCGTTGGCAGAAAGAAGGTGATGTTACTGACGTTCCGAGAGCTACTGTACTTGACCTTAACAACAACAACCGCAGCAACTCATCCCGATTTATTTACGACGGCTCTTACCTGCGATTCAAAAACGTTATACTTGGTTACACATTACCAACAAGTATAACAGAACGCGCGAAAATGAGAAGTGTGCGTATTTATGCACAAGCCCAGAACCTGTTTACATTCACAGATTACCCAGGCTTCGACCCGGAAGTGAACTTTGCAGGAACCTCGAACACTACGTTAGGTGTCGACTTCTATACTTTCCCGCAAACGCGCACAATAACTTTTGGTGTTAACGTAGGTTTCTAACGAGCAAAAGGAAAAGCAATCATGAAAAAATATTCGATTATATTATTAACAGCACTAAGCTTTGGCACTTTTACGGCCTGCGACGATGTGCTTGATGTAGAGCCAACCACTGCCATAGAAGCAGAAGGCGCTGTAGTGGACTTCACAACCCTTAACCGCTCTGCACTAGGTGTATACAGTATCATGCAGTCTACTAACTATTATGGTCTGCGTTACCTTATGTACCAGGATGTATATACTGATAACCTGGCTCATACAGGTACCTTCACAACAGACCGTGAAGTTTCTTCACGCCGTATAAATGCATCTAACCTGCAGCTTTCCAGCACATGGGCTACTATGTACAGCACCATTAACCGTGCTAACATTGTGCTACGCGACGCGGACCGTCTTACTAATATTACTGACGCACAGCGTAGCCAGATTAAAGGTGAGATGTTATTTATAAGAGGCTTGGTTCATTTCGACCTGGTAAAAGTTTTTGGAGCAGTACCTTATGTTTCAACTCCTACTACTACTATCGAGGAAATTCAGTTCTTAGGTAAGACTCCTGTAGCCCAGGTTTACGACGCTGTAGTAGCTGACCTGCAACAGGCCGAGACGCTATTAGGTACAGCTGCAAGAAGAGACCCTAGACGTGCCTCTGGTTTAGCTGCAGCAGCCCTCTTGGCTCGTGTTCAGTTACAGCGCGGTAACAATGCAGCCGCCGAAGCTAAAGCAAACCAAGTTATAGAGAGTGGCCTTTTCGCGCTACAGTCTAACTTTGCAGACCTTTATACCAATGAAGGCATCTCGAACACGGAGTCTATTTTTGAGCTGGATTTCACGCTGAACGATGCTAATGGCCTTGGCTCTGCATCCGACCCGACATCTGCCGGACAGAAGTTTTACTTGAGAACAGAAGCTTATAATACGCTGGCAGCCTCTGCAAATAACGGAGATAAGCGTTTTGCTGCAACTACACGTATTCAGAACTCGCGCAGAAGGTTATTAAAGTATGAAGACATCGCTAACAATGCCGATAACGTGATCATCATACGCCTGGCTGAAATGTACCTGATACGTGCTGAAGCAAGAGCAAGACAAAGTATAGGAGCTTTGCCAGCTGACCCTCAGGTAATAGCTGACATCAACAGAATCAGAACAAGAGCAGGTTTACAGCCAGTGCTTACCTTAACTAATAACCAGGCGCTAACGGAGATTTTACAGCAACGCCGCCTGGAGTTTATCGGAGAAGGCCTGCGCTTTATGGACCTGAAACGTTATAACCTGACTTGTGAAGTTCTTGGCTTCTGCGATGACGAGGCTTTCCGTAACTTATGGCCAATACCTTTACAGCAATTAGAGGTAAACCCAGCTTTGGAACCTCAGAACCCTGGCTATTAATACCAATTATATCATAAAAAAAGCGCCTCCTGAAATCAGGAGGCGCTTTTTTTTTATTTAATAAAAATTAACTAAACTTTTAGTTTTATTACTAAGTATTTAGTTATATATTAGTATAGTTAATTGCTAAAAATAGATTATGAAAGAGTTAACAAGAGCTGAAGAAGAGATAATGCAGGTACTCTGGCAGCTAGAGCGCGGATTTGTGCGGGATATATTAGAGCAGCTCCCTGAGCCCAAACCAGCTTATAATACTGTTTCCACCATAGTCCGGATTCTGGAAACAAAAGGGTTTGTCGGACATGAGGCCTTCGGTAAGTCTCACCAGTACTATCCGCTTGTACCGCAGGACAAGTATAAAAGCGATTTCCTGAAGAACTTCATGTCGGGTTATTTTGGTGGATCTTTTGAACGGCTTGTTTCTTTTTTCGCCAAAGACAACAACCTGAATGTGCAGGAACTTGACCAACTGATGCAGCACGTACGCAAAGACATTAACGCTGAAGACAAGGGGGAAAAAGATGGAACTCACAATTAGCTACATACTTAAAACAGTGTTGTTACTGCTCGCGCTGTACCTCTTTTATTACAGCCTGCTGCGAAACCAGAACAGCTTTTCGTTTAACCGGCTATACTTGTTGCTGGCCCCATTAGTAGCCCTAGTCCTACCTTTGCTAAAATGGCCTGTTGCTTTTGCACCCGAAAATGCCATTAGCGTAGCCTTGCAGGCTATTCAGCTTACCGAGGTTACCGTTACTGCCTATGGCACAGGCAAAAAGGCTGTGAGCGAAACCAGCGACATTTCACTGGCCACAATGGCGGCAGTTGCTTACAGCGTAGGTATATTATTAGTACTTGCCAAACTAGTTAAACAGCTGTGGCAGGTACAATCGGTAAAAGCGGAAGCGGAATCTGCCACATCACTTTCTGATGGAATACACCTTTACCAACTGCCTGCCCATATCCCAACGTTTGCCTTTGGAAGCAATATCTTCTTGAGCAAACAGTCACATTTAAGCAAATCAGACCAGGACCAGGTGCTGGAGCATGAACTGGCACACGTAAAACTTCGCCATACCTGGGATGTACTTTACTATGAAATCCTATCGGCTATACTTTGGGCGAACCCAGTGGTATGGCTCTTAAAGCAGGAACTACGCGATGTGCACGAGTACCAGGCCGATGCACGCGTAATAAGCACTTACAAGGCTCAGAACTATACTTCCTTACTATCTAAAGAGGCCTTACTTAACATGGGTCTGCCCATTGGCAGCTACTTTCAGAAACCGCAGGTACTAAAACGCCTGCAAATGCTGCAGCTAAGCGGCCAAAAACCCGCCTGGACACGCCAGTTGTTGGTTTTACCTTTTATACTTGGTTTGCTATTCATTTTTTCGGTACAACAGGTAGATGCCCAAACCGGTATCCTGGCTGAGTTAACCCAGGAAGTAAGTATGCTGGCAGGCAGCAAACCATTAACAGAAGATAACTTTACCCAAGAAACAAAACCAACAACTGAGCAGCCTGAAATAAATGCTGTTGCCAAAACAAGTATAAAGCCAGAGCCGCTAAAGGAGGAGAAGGTAAGAGAAGCCTTTCCATCATCTGAAACAGCAAATAAGCCTGATACCAAAGCTACTTCCGGTGCCGCTAAACCAGAAAAACCTTTTGTTTATGTAGAACAGATGCCAAGTTTTAAAGGCGGGGAAATAGAGATGTTGAAGTATCTGGCCAAGAATATCCGATACCCAAAAGAGTCGCAGGAGGCAGGAACTTCGGGCTTGGTAGTGCTTGGTTTCATAGTAGAAAAAGACGGATCGCTGAAGGATATTCAGGTTATAAAATCACTTGACGAAAGCACAGATGCTGAAGCCAGGCGTGTGGTGGAAAGTATGAACGGCAGTTGGGAGCCAGGAAAGCAAAATGGTGTTCCAGTGCAGGTCCGTTATACTTTGCCAGTGCGTTTTCAGATAAAATAAAGTATACTTTTTAGCTCATAAACACCTTTTTCGGCTAACATTTAGCCGGGCCAGAACTTTATTGCCTTTTCCAAACTATAAACAAACGAACCATGAAACAGAAAACCTTTACCAGATTAACAGCCACAGCTTTGCTAAGTATAGCACTAGCAACTGCACCCCATGTACATGCCCAAACTAAAGAGAAACCATTTGCCTATGTAGAGCAGATGCCCACTTTTAAGGGTGGCGAAAAAGAAATGCTGCAATACCTGGCCAGCAACATCAAGTATCCCAGCGAAGCCAGGAGCAGTGGTGTAGAAGGACTAGTAGTGGTGCAGTTTATTGTTGAGAAAGACGGGGCTATTACAGATGTACAAACCGTGAAGAAATTGGGCCACGGCACCGACGAAGAAGCCATCCGAGTAATTAAATCGATGAACGGGCAATGGACAGCAGGAAGGCAAAACGGACAGCTTGTTCGGGTAAATTATACCATGCCAATCCGTTTTACTCTAACAGAGGAAGAAAGAACCGCCACAGCCGCAGTGGCCAACAGGATGCCACAGTATAAAGGCGGCCAGGAGGCTATGCTGAAAGCCATGGGTACTTATCTTAAACTGCCAGCCGAGGCAAAACAGGAAAACCTGGATGCCCGCGTAATGGTACGTTTTTATGTGGACCAGCAGGGTAACGTATCCAACATCAGGTTAGATGGCACCAAGCTAAAGAAAACGGTTGGCCCAGATTCTAAACTTGATTATATGGATGCTTCTACCTTCAGCCTGCAGAATAAAGCTGTACTTGCAAAACTTTCAGAAGCGGCTGCCGCGGCGGTAAAAGCCACTTCGGGTAACTGGGAACCTGCTTTAAAGAAAGGCCAGCCTGCAGCTTCGGAGATAATATTACCTGTACAGTTCTACAGCAGCGCAAATAGTAAGGGAGTTGGACAAACGCTTTTAGCCCCATCCATGACCAAGTATACCAAGAACTCTTATACTTATGATGAGGCCGATGTGAAACCTACATTGCAGGATGGACCTTTGAATAAGTTCCTGGCGAAAAACCTGCGTTCACCTAAAGGCCTGACCTTTGAGGGCGACTATAAAACAGGTTTTGTTGTGAAGCCGGATGGTTCTGTGATTGGTCCATTTATGTCCCCGGATGCAAATATCAGTAAAGAAGACCACTACCTTTTACACGAGGAGATACAAAAGGTAATTAAACTGATGGATGGCAAATGGAACCCTGGGAAAGTGGATGGTCAGGCGGTACCGGTTACCTACAACTTTATGATCAGATTTGTGACTGATGATGGCAGTAAAAAGCCAGCCGCATCTGATAAAAATCCGGATGTAATTGTGACCAGGTATAAGTAAGCTGGAGTATAACCCCACTCTAATCTGTCATTTCGAGCACCGCGAGAAATCTATCCGGAATTCTGTAGAGATCTCTCACGCTGTTCGAGATGACAGCTTGGTTATTCTTCCTGTACCTGCTGATTTAGAAATTCCCAAAAAGGATTTATACTTTCTATAAGTTCTTCTTTCTTGCTTCTGCTCCACTTTTTAATTTCCTTTTCCCGTTCAATTGCATGCCCAATTCGAGTGTGCCTTTCGTAATAAACCAGGTTATAGCAGTAATATTTTCCAGCAAAAGTGGCTGAGTTGCCGCAGTTCATGAAGTGTTCATGGAGCCGGCGTGGCAAATCATTTGTAACACCTACATAAAGGGTGGTCTTACGCGGATTAGTTGTAATGTAAACAAAGTAATTGTGGCCAATCATACTGGATAAAGTACGGTTGCACAGATCTTTTGTCTATAAAAACTGTCATCTCTAACAGCGTGAGAGATCTTTACAGAATTCCGGATAGATTTCTCACGTTGTTCGAAATGACAGCAGGTGTTAAATGCAGTGTAAGCAGTTACATATCCAGCTTCCCTACAACTCCCACCCCTCGTTAAGTATGGCAATGTTATGGTGTGCAGTCATATCGAACTGGCAAGGTACCACGGAGATGTAATTATTTACAAGTGCCCACTCATCGGTATCCTCGCCTTTATCAAAGTTCACAAAACTACCGGTCATCCAGAAGTAACGGCGGTTGCGTGGATCAAGGCGTTCGTCGAATTCTTCCTGCCACTTGGCATGCGCCTGGCGGCATACTTTTATACCTTTTATAGCTTCATTGCTCCTCTTCGGGAAGTTTACGTTAAGGGCTGTGTTCTCTGGTATACGGTGCTTTAAGGCCTGCTCGATTAGTTGCTTCACAAATGGCCTGGTATGTGAAAAATCTGCCTCATGGCCGTAATCGCACAGCGAGAAACCAATAGATGGCAAGCCTTCTATGGCCGCTTCTATGGCTGCCGACATAGTGCCTGAGTATAAAACACTGATGCTGGAGTTAGAGCCATGGTTAATGCCACTTACAACCAGGTCGGGTTTACGGTCTTTCAGCACATGGTGCTTGGCAAGTTTAACACAGTCGGCCGGCGTGCCTGAGCATTCATAAGCCTCAATGCCCATATCATCAAAAGCTATGGACCTGTCTAAGCGAAGTGTGTTACCAATTGTAATGGCATGGCCCATACCTGACTGTGGTCCGTCTGGCGCCACCACCACCACCTCTCCTATTTCTTTTGCAACTTCAACAAGCGTTCTTATGCCTGGCGCTGTAATGCCATCATCGTTCGAAACTAAGATTAAAGGTCTGGCCATTCTATTATTTTTAGTTGATGTATAATTAAACAAACGAATGTTTATCAGATGCTAATATACGACAACCTGCCGCAGCACATCAAAGTTAAATAAGAAAATATAGCTAATAAGAATGATCAGAAACATAATTTACGCAATACTTTTAGGAGTGGGTATGGCTGCCTGCCTGTCGCAGCGGGAGGATGAAACAGGTATTGAATCTGACCAGCCAGCTACAACAGAAGCAGAAGTGTCCGAAACCACCCCTTCTCCGGATCCTGCCACCTTTGTAATAGAAAAGGGGCATGTGGGAGATATAACAATAGGAACATCCATAGACAGTTTGCGCAATCAGGTGCCTGCCGGCTACACCATAGCCGACACTACACTAACACTGGAGGGCAGCCAATCAACAGCTTATCTTTTAAAGCCTCAAAACGCAACAAAAGGCCTGTTGATAGAACAGACCTGTAACCCTGATTGCAAAGTATGGCGCATAAATGCACAGCACCAAGACTTTAGAACACCCAAAGGCATTAGCGTAGGATCAAAGTACAGTGAAGTGCAGCAGCAGCACTCTATAAGCACCGTAACATTAGCCGACGGCGGATTTGTGGCTGTATCAAAAGTAGCAGGCCTATCGTTTGTTTTGGACACTTCGCAGTTGCCGAAAAACCGCATAGCAAGTTATACTCCTGAAACAGTACCCGCCAACACGCTTGTAAAGCGCATATTAATATATTAGATAGTTGTGATATTTAGCATGAATTTGTATTATTGCTGTTATGGCAATTCTACGATCACGCTATACTTATAAAAACCTGGGCCAGTTGCTGCTACGCGTTGGTATTGGTTTTATGTTCATACTACACGGCTGGCCTAAAATGACCGGAGGCCCTGAGCGCTGGGAAATGCTTGGCAAAAACATGGCTTTGTTCGGCGCAGACTTTCTTCCGGTTTTCTGGGGATTTATGGCTGCTTTTGCCGAAACTGCAGGTGGTTTACTGCTTATGTTGGGTTTGTTTTTCAGGCCTGTCTGCATTCTGCTTCTAATTACTATGCTGGTTGCTACAACAAGGCATATAACCGCCGGCGACGGATTTGGAAGCTACTCCCACGCATTGGAAGCTGCCATACTTTTTTTCTCCCTCATTTTTATAGGACCCGGTAAGTATAGTCTTGATAAAGCCTTTTTCCCGGAAAAGAAGAACAGAAGGATTTATAGCTAAACTAACTTTATGATATGATGGAAAGCCCTGGTATAAGCTGGGTTTTTTTTGTTGCTCAATAGGTCCAACCACCCTGCCCCTCAGAGCTACGCTCGTTAGTATCGAACTCTCGTTCTCACTAATCTAAGGCGGGGAATTTTGCTACTACTTTAGCAAAAGTATAAACTCTGTTGCTTTAGCTTAACCTCCCTTCTACCAAGATCCTTACAGGATGACAAGGGGGCAGGGGTGGTTGGAACAACTTTTTCAGAACAATTAACAATCAGCAATCAGCAACTAACCCCTCTCCCACTACCATTTCTAAGCAGAAATAACTAACATTACAATCTCATTACCAACATCAATAACAAAACATGTTAGCTACTCTACTCTTGGCGGCTCTGCTTAGCGCAGGTGCTCCTGCACAAGGCAACCCCGACCTTAAAACACCCTACGAAAAAGGCAACGGCAACCAAACCGCCACCTACGACGAAGCCATTGACTGGTACCGCAGCCTCGACAAAGTATACGATGAGGTAAAGATGGTGCCTTACGGTTACACCGATTCCGGCAGACTGCTGCATTTGGTTATTGTTTCTACTGACAAAGACTTTGACCCTGCTTCAGTAAAGCAGAAAAACAAACGTGTGCTGCTGATACAAAATGGTATTCACCCCGGTGAGCCGGAAGGAATTGATGCTACCATGATGCTTGCCCGTGATTACCTGCAGGATAAGAACAAGCGCAAACAGCTTGACAATGTAGTGCTGGCCATTATACCAGTTTATAACATTGGCGGTGCCCTTAACCGCAACAGCCACACCCGCACCAATCAGAACGGGCCAGAAGAGTATGGCTTTAGGGGCAATGCCCGCAACCTGGACCTGAACCGCGACTACATCAAAACTGACTCCCGCAATGCGGAGCTGTTCCATTTGATCTTCCGCGACTGGGATCCTGACGTTTTTATGGACAACCATACATCAAACGGGGCAGATTACCAGCACGTAATGACACTGATCGCCACGCAGCACAACAAGTTAAACCCAACCCTGGCCGGTTACCTGAAGCAAAAAATGCTGCCAGCACTTTACGATGGCATGCAGAAAGACAAGTTCCCGATGGTGCCTTACATGAACACAATTGGCGAGACACCGGAAAAAGGGATTACTGGTTTTATGGAGTCGCCGAGGTATGCTACCGGTTATACTGCGCTATACAACACCATAGGCTTTGTACCTGAAACGCACATGCTAAAACCGTTTAACCAACGGGTGCAGGCAACTTATAAACTCATGGAAAACATGATCAAAACAGTGCACCGCGATGCCGATGAGATAGGAAAACTGAGAGCCAAAGCAAAGCAGGAAACACTAACGCAGCAAAGTTTTGCCTTGAACTGGAAACTGGACACGACTAAGGTAGAGCAGATCCCTTTTCTGGGGTATGCGGCAAAGTATAAACCTAGCGAGGTAAGCGGCCTGGAGCGTTTATACTATGACCGCAAGGCTCCCTACAGCACTAAATTAAACTACTACAACGAGTTTAAGCCTACCACTACTGTACAGAAACCTGTAGCCTACATCATACCTTTTGCCTGGCGTGAGGTAATTGACCGCCTGAAGACAGATAAGGTAGAAATGAAGCAGCTTAAGCGGGACACAACACTGCAGGTAGAAACCTACTACATCACAGATTACAAAACAGGCCAACGTGCCTATGAAGGTCACTACCTGCATTCGGATATAAAAGTGGAAGCCCGTACCATGCAACGCCAGTTCCTGAAAGGCGATTATATAGTATACTTAAACCAGCCAGCCAATCGCTTTTTAGTGGAAACCCTGGAGCCGCAGGCCATCGATTCATACTTTGCCTGGAATTTCTTCGATTCTATACTGATGCAGAAAGAATACTTTTCAAGTTACGTGTTTGAGGACCTGGCAGCGGATTACATAAAAAAGGACCCTAAACTAAAAAAGCGCCTGGAAGAACGCAGGAAACAAGACCCTGAATTTGCCAGAAGTGCCCGCGCTCAACTAGACTTTGTGTACCGCAACTCGCCACACTATGAGTTTACCCACAACATGTACCCTGTAGGCAGGCTGATGCAGGATATAAAGCTGCCGCTATAAATTACTGAAACAAGTACAAAGTATAAAAGCTACCTGATTAGGTGGCTTTTATACTTTATACTTGTTAGTAAATCTGTCTCCAGATTAAGTCATTTATACATTTATACATTTTCCATCGTACAGCATCCATTAACCTGAAAATAGTTGCAGCTAACAAAATTTCTGCATTACTTTGGAACACAATAGTAATACTATTGTTAAAAAAGATATTACTTTAGAAATTATCAGCATGTATATTTATGATCAGCTTTAAAGAACTCAAGAGTGATTTGCCAGCAGGCATAGTGGTTTTCCTGGTGGCCGTACCGCTGTGTTTAGGCATAGCCATGGCATCTGGCGCCCCGCTTTTTTCAGGAATTATTGCAGGTATAGTTGGGGGTATTGTGGTTACCCTGATCAGTGGCTCTCAGTTAGGCGTTAGTGGTCCTGCGGCAGGCCTGGCTGTGATTGTGTTACACGCCATTCAGGACCTTGGAAGCTTTGAAGTTTTCCTTTCTGCAGTAGTGTTAGCTGGCGTTATTCAGCTTGTACTTGGCTTTCTGAAGGCTGGTAGTATTGGCTATTACTTTCCTACATCCGTTATCAAAGGAATGTTGGCTGGTATCGGTGTTATTATTATCCTGAAACAGATACCGCATGCTTTCGGCTACGACGAGAATTTCCAGGGCAATATGCATTTCCTGGAGCCACAGGGCGGCACAACTTTCTCAGAAATCTTTAAAGCTATCAATTATATTACTCCGGCAGCTGTTATTATCAGTGTGCTGTCGTTATTCATACTTGTATTCTGGGACCAGGTACTTTCTAAAAAGAGCAGAATATTTCAGCTGATACAAGGCCCTCTGGTAGTAGTACTGCTTGGAATCGCCTTAAACGTAGTGTTTCAGAACTTTTTCCCGCACCTGGCCTTACGCGATAATCATTTGGTAACTTTGCCTGTAGCTGACAGCCTTGGTGGTTTCTTTAACCAGTTCACAACGCCAGATTTTAGCCGCATACTTAGCTATGAGGTAATCTTTATGGCTGGCACACTGGCCGTTGTAGCAAGTTTAGAAACGCTTCTTTGCCTTGAGGCTACTGATAAACTGGACCCTTACAAGCGCATAAGCCCTGCCAACCGCGAGTTAAAGGCACAGGGTGTGGGTAACATCGTTTCAGGTTTGATTGGTGGCTTACCACTAACACAGGTTATTGTAAGAAGCTCTGCCAACATACAATCTGGTGGTAAAACAAAGCTTTCTGCCTTTATACACGGGGTGCTTATACTTGCTTTTGTTATTGCCATACCAAATATCCTTAACATGATACCATTGGCAAGCTTGGCTGCTATCCTGTTGATGGTAGGCTACAAACTAGCTAAGCCAGACCTGTTTAAGAGTATGTACCGCAACGGCATGATGCAATTTCTGCCTTTCATTATCACCATTATCGCCATCGTGTTCACCGATCTTTTAACGGGTATTGGTATAGGCATGGCTGTTGCGATCTTCTTCATACTTAAGAATAGCTACCAGGTGTCTCACTTTATGCGTAAGGAGAAGACTATGGAAGGCACAGTAAAGTACCATATGGTGCTTGCCGAAGAAGTTACTTTCCTTAATAAGGGCAACATTTTACAGACCCTGCGAAAGGTACCTGAGGGAGCTGAACTGGAAATAGACTATACAAAGTCTGCTGTAGTTGATCACGATGTAAAGGAGCTGATCGAAGACTTTAAAGAAACAGCTCACACCAAAAATATTAAGTTAACTATACATGAAATACAAAAAGAAGACATGAAGCTAGAGTCTTCTTTGTAAAAATCCCTAAACTTATAAATCATAAAAAACATATGAGAACCCAAACGAAAGAAACTCAGGCTCAACTTACGCCAGCTAAAGCAATAGAAATATTAGTAGAAGGAAACAAGCGCTTTGTTAACAACCAAAAAGCCGACAGAAACCTGTTACAGCAGGTAAAAGAAACATCTACTGGCCAGTACCCATTCGCCATCATACTTAGTTGCATCGACTCCAGAACATCTTCCGAGTTGATCTTTGACCTTGGAATGGGTGATATTTTCAACGCCAGAATTGCGGGCAATATCGTAAACGAAGACATCCTGGGAAGTATGGAGTTTGCCTGTAAAGTAGCAGGTTCTAAGCTGATTGTGGTATTGGGCCATACTAAGTGCGGTGCAGTTAAAGGCGCCTGCGACCACGTAGAACTGGGTAACCTTACAGGTCTGGTTAAAAAGATCGAGCCTTCTGTAAATTCTGTTGAAACAGAAGGTGAAAAAAATTCTTCAAATTCTGAGTTTGTAGAAAAAGTAGCTGAGGCCAACGTGCACAGAATGCTTGATGAGATTCAGGAGAAAAGCAGTATTCTTAAAGAAATGATTGAAAAGGGAGAGATTGGCATTATAGGAGGTATGTATGATGTTGAAACTGGCGAAGTTGATTTTTACGAGCAAACCTTTAATAAGAGCGGCGCATTAAATGAGGAGCTTGCTGGCAAACGTTAGAATAACCGTTGATGAGAAGGTATACCTCAAAGATCCTGAAAGCACGACAAAAGGGCAGCAGATCATTGAGAACAGTATCTTGCTTATTGATGAGTTAGGTCTGGAATCCTTTACCTTTAAAAAACTTGCCGAAAAAATAGGCACCACCGAAGCCACCATTTACAGGTATTTTGAGAGCAAGCACATGCTGCTTGTTTACCTGATATCGTGGTACTGGAACTGGCTGGAGTACCGGTTGGTGTTTTCTACCAGCAACATTGCTTCGGCAGAGGAAAAACTCAGGATCGCGATCAGGCTCTTATCCGGCAAGGTTGAAAACGATATGGATTTTGCCCATATCAGCGAAGTGGTTCTGCAAAGGATCGTGGTGGCAGAATCTGCGAAGGCTTATTTAACTAAAGAGGTAGATGCCGATAACAAGGAAGGATTCTTTTTTAGTTACAAGAGGTTGTGCAAACGCATTTCCATGTTTATTCAGGAAATAAACCCTGCGTACAAATACCCTGATTCGTTGGTTTCTACTGTGGCAGAAAGTGCCCACTACCAGATTTTTTTCTCGAAGCACCTGCCATCGCTAACAAACATAGACGATAGCAAAAAAGGACAGTTGGAAGACTTTTTAACAGATCTGGTGTTTAAAGCAATAGTAAAGTAGCCCCGTTAAGGTTTAATTAGATGTTTAAAATAGAAGTATAAAATAAAAAAGGCCACCCATAAGGTGGCCTTTTTTATTTTATACTTCTATCTCTCCAGTTAAGTAAGTCACTGCCTTACCGGTAATTTTAACCCTGTCGCCGGCAAGCTCGCAGGTAAGATTGCCTTGTCGTTTCGATAGTTGCCTGGCCTTAAGTATAGTTTTATCAAGTCGCTGGCTCCAGAAAGGAGTAAGTGTGGTGTGCGCAGAGCCTGTTACCGGGTCTTCGTTTATACCTACCTGCGGACAGAAAAAGCGTGATACGAAATCAACATCTTCACCCGGTGCAGTCACGATTACACCCCTGCCCCCAGCTTGCTCCACCATCCTGAAATCCGGGTTAAGTGCCGCTACATCCTGTTGCGACGGGAACAAAAGCATAAAGTCTGTTTTACCTTTATAGGCAGCTTCTGGCTTTTGCCCAAGCGCTTCTACGAGCACCTGTGGCACTTCAATCTGAGTAAGGGTATCAACCGGAAAGTCCAAGGTAAGTTCTTCGCCATTTCTGGTTACCGCCAGCTGGCCACTGTTCCGGGAATCGAGTACTATACGATCTGTTGGATGGTTGTAATACTTAAACAGCACATAGGCCGCGGCCAGCGTGGCGTGTCCGCAAAGGTCTACCTCTACTGTTGGCGTGAACCATCTTATCTCATATCCATCGCCTGCAGGCACTACAAAAGCTGTTTCGGCCAGGTTGTTTTCTGATGCTATATGTTGCATTTTCTCAGCCTCCAGCCACTTATCGAGCACACAAACAGCAGCCGGGTTGCCGCCAAAAACCTTATCTGTAAAAGCGTCTATCTGGTATAGTTTTATATTTTGCATAGATGTTAAAGTATAAATAATGCCTGCGTTGGCTCCCGCAAAATAGTAAAAATATGTAAGCCGGCACATTTAAACCTGCGTTGCCATACACCAGTATAACCCAGAGCCTAAACTATACTTTAACCATGCTATATGTAACGCAACACCTGCTCAAACCCGGCAGGCATATTCCTAACAACCAAACGCTGCCTGTGCTATACTACCAGCAAGTATACACGGATAGCCATAACCTGACATCGGAGTTCAAAAAATCCTTTGCGAAGAATAACTGGACAGGAACCTGGGTAAATGGCGTTTTTGACTACCACCATTACCACAGCAAATCGCATGAAGTGCTGGGCGTGGCAGGCGGCTCTGCAGAACTTATACTTGGAGGCCCTGACGGAACAGTTTTTGAAGTAAAGGCCGGTGACATGGTGGTGCTGCCTGCCGGCACAGGCCATTGTTTACAAAGCGCTTCCCCAGATTTTAAAGTGGTAGGCGCTTACCCCAATGGCCAGGAAAACTACGACATCTGCACAGAAGATGACGACATTAAGGCAAAACAAAAGAACATACAGCAAGTGCCCTTACCAACCACTGACCCCGTTGCCGGAGAACATGGCCTGTTAACAGAATACTGGAAAGCGCAGTAACCTATGCAGGCACATCATACGCAGCGCAGGCAAGGCCATTCTGCAACACAGGAAAAACGCCTCAAAAAATTAATGGCTAAACCTTATATTTGCTACCAGGCTTATACTTTAGCCTAAGCACTTCACCCTAATTTATACATATGATCAAATCACAGCATTTGCTTTCCTATATAGCTGTCGCACTTATCAGCTTCGGAAGCTGCACTAACTCTACGCCAAGCACTCCAACCAGTACTGACACTACAGCTTCTGCCAGCACAACAACTGGGCAGGCACTGAGCACAGCTTCTCCGCAATTACAAAGCGCTAAGGCAGCCTATATAAGTTACTGTTCCGGTTGCCATGGCGAGGAACTGGAGGCTTTTACAGACCGAAAATGGAAGCATGGCAGCTCTGATGAGGACCTCTTTAAAGCCATAAAACATGGTTACCCCGATGAGGGAATGCCTGCCTTTGACAAAGCATTTACCGACGAGCAAATAAAAGGACTGGTAGCTTACATACAAGAAGGTATAAAGCAGGTTAAGCAATACGATTTTAGCGATGAAAACACCCTGGCAGCTATTCAGAGATCAGAAAAGCTGAGTTTTAAGCTTGATACAGTAGTAAGCGGCCTGGAAGTGCCTTGGGGCATGGCCTTTTTGCCAAACGGCGATATGCTGATAACGGAGCGTTTGGGTATACTTTACCGCCTAACCAACGACAAGCAACTGCAGAAGATAAGCGGCGCACCTGAGGTTTTGGCCCAGGGGCAGGGAGGCTTGCTCGATGTTGAACTGCATCCGGATTTTAAAAAGAACAATACCGTTTACCTGTCTTACTCTGCTATCAAAAAAGAGGGAACAAACACCTTATCTACCACTGCCGTTATGCGTGCGCAACTGGACGGCAACCAACTTACAAACCATAAGGTGATATTTGAGGCACTGCCTTATGCCAGAACACGCCACCACTACGGCTCCCGCCTGGAGTTTGGCCGCGATGGCTATTTATACTTGTCGGTTGGTGACAGGGGCAACCACGACGAGAACCCGCAAAGCCTGGAGCGCCACCCGGGAAAAGTACACCGCATTAAAGACGATGGAAGTATACCTGCTGATAACCCGTTTGTAAACAAAGCCGGCGCTGTGGCAAGTACGTACTCTTACGGCCACCGCAATATACAGGGCATGGCCATACACCCCAAAACAGGCGACATCTGGACACACGAGCACGGCCCGAGAGGAGGCGACGAAGTAAACATTTCTGGAAAAGCAAAGAACTACGGCTGGCCGGTTATCTCTTACGGCATTAACTATAACGGCACTGTTTTAACCGAACTTACCAAGAAAGAAGGAATGGAACAGCCGCTGTGGTACTGGGTACCTTCTATTGCTCCGTCGGGTATGGCTTTCGTAACCGGGAACCGCTACAAAGGCTGGGAAAACGACTTGATGGTTGGCTCGCTACGTTTCCAGTTCCTGAGCAGGCTGGAGATGAATGGAAACAAGATTGTAAAGGAAGAGAAACTACTCAAGAACATAGGCCGCGTGCGTGACGTGAAAATGAGCCCTGACGGATACCTATATGTAGCTGTAGAGAAGCCGGGTATAATTTACAGGCTTGTACCGGTGCAATTGTAGTTAAGAATGTAAAAGCTAATAAGGGCAGGTATTCCAAACGGAGTACCTGCCCTTTTTTGTTACCTCACCCAGTTGTTCTCCACAATCAGGTTAGAGAAAGCAAAGAAGTTAGCAAGTATATGTGCCAGTGCAGGGATAAGGATGCGCTGTTGTGCTGCATGTTAAAGATGTTTAAGGTCAGCGAACTGTTTTATACTTTCTACTTCTACCTCTACCGTACCAAAGCCGTAGGCAGCAAGTATAAAAGGCACCTGCGCTATCTGGCTGGCCTCATAATCGCCGGTAGTGTCGCCAATGTAAACCGCTTGCTGCAGGTTGTTTCTGCTGACTACCTCCCGTATATTTTCACCTTTCGACATGCCTTTGTTACCATAACACTCGTGGTCGGTAAAGTATGCGTGCAGACTATGATGCTCCAGAAACGTTTCGATGTAGCCACTCTGGCAGTTGCTCACGATAGCCAGCTTATACTTGCCCTTTAAAAATTCAAGCGTTTCCTTTACCTCCGGATACAACACTCCTCCCCGCTCCTGCAGTGTTTCAAGTTCAAGACGGGCACATAGCTGTTTAAGCTTTTCGCGCTTCTCACCTTTCAGGTCCGGGAAAAGTTTATCGTAAATAGCATCGTAAGGCATGCCAGCCAGTCCCCGCACAGTCTCTGCCGTTATACTTTTGTCTGACATCCCCAACTGGTCCAAGGCTTTCTGCCAAGCAATGGCTATAGTTTCAGTAGAGTCCCAGAGCGTACCGTCCAGGTCGAATATGATGCTATCTAAAGTTGATTTCATGTTTTTTATATTTTCTCCAGCACGAAGCAGCCAATTTTATCGGGATGGTCCTGCACCAGGTCTTTTTTCTTTTGATGGCGCAGCATCCAGAGCACCAGCAGATCACCGCCGGCGGCCATAGAAAAGAAGAGGCCAAACAGGAATACCAGGAAATTACCTAAGAGCAATCCGGCTATAGCAGGCAGCAGGCCCATTACCAGTCCGGGCATTATTCCACCCAAAATATAAGCACGCAACGGTAAAACTTCCTGGCAATGGCAATAAGGCGTTAGCATAGCCCAATACACGCCATACTTGATAGACTTTAAACCGCGCTTGCAAAATACTGCCCAGGTAAAGCCATGCAGCATTTCGTGCACCACGGCACCTAAAATAAATACCGCCATCATGATAACTGGAGAGATCAACAGCCAGGCTTTATAGGCCGCGACTAAACTGGTTAAATTCGAAAAGCTGAACTGCTCGGGCCAGGCAAGTATGTAAGCTGGTATGTAAAGTAAAAGTATCGGAAGTATAAAGAAGAGTGCATACAAATTGGCTTTGCCTGCACTCATTGTCAGTTCTACTTTACTGTAACCACCGCCCTGTGTAGCTTTTTCATCCATGCTTCCGGCAAAATAAGTGTAATCCCGCGTAGCAAAAAAGTTTGTTTAATTTAACTGGCACTATAAAAAAATGCTAATCAATTAAACTAAACAGGTATCTCTCCTATCCAGTCAGCGGCTTCTTTATAGGTTACAAACTGCCGAACCATTATATTCCCAATGTGTATCTCTTCGGCACGTATAACGAAGTTTTCAAATTTGGAGTAACTGGACTTATCCTCTCCGCTTACTCGGGCAACTTTAAGTAAAGTTGTTTGCGTCATGGCTGGAACTATATGCATGAGCGTCCACTGCTCATCTACTACAGTAATGTCACCCAGCTTCTCAGAATCAGATATCCAGTTTAGTACTTCGTATTGCTGCAGTAGGTACAGCAACTGCTGGCTTCCCTCACGGTATTCTATGCTGTTAACCGGCCTGAGCCACTCCGAGTACATCAACATTATACTTCTGTCAACCCACCCCCGTAAATAATCTTTTTCGATCTCAACCATAGAACCCGTAGGAGATTAGGCTTTATATTAATTCGCTCTAACCTAAAGCTACAACTTTATTTAAACTCACAATACAGACAACAAGAATTATTTTACAAGCTATCTAAAATATTACACTATTTTATAAGTAGATACCATAAGACTATTTTTAAGCAGGTTTTGCAACTTTAAACTTGCACTTTAAAGTTGTGCACCCGAACTTTAAGGCATGAGATTCTTTACGTTAAGTTATATACTTTTAGGGGTACTACTAAGTATAAGCTCCCTGTTACCACATACTGCTAAAGCGCAAAGCGAGCGCATAAAAGACTTTAATCAGAATGGCTGGTACATGTACTTTGGCGATCACCAATTCTCAGACAAATGGGGGGTGCATACGGAGTTGCAGGTACGACGCTACAATTACCTGAAAGATCCGCAGCAACTCCTGATCAGGACAGGAGTAAACTACAACCTTACCAACAATGCCATGTTCACGCTGGGCTATGGTTTTATAGAGACCTACCCTTATGGCGAGTTTCCGGCTGCCGATGATTTTATTGAGCACCGAATTTATGAGCAATTGCAGTTAAAGGGAAACCTGGCCCGGGTTGGCCTTACTCACCGTTACCGCCTGGAGCAGCGCTGGGTACAGTCGCCGGTTACATCAGAGTATACTTACCTTAACCGTGCCCGTTACATGCTGCGTGCTACTCTGCCACTTGTGGGTACTACTATCGAGGCTAAAGAGCCTTACCTGGCTGCCTACGACGAAATATTTGTGGGCTTTGGCAATAACATCCAACGCAACATCTTCGACCAAAACAGGGCCTACCTGGCGCTTGGATATAAACTAAGCGATGCCGCCGCTGTTGAGGTGGGTTACCTGAACCACATAGTGCAAAAAGCAAACGGTATTGTCTTCGAGCACAACCATACACTGCAGGTTGGCTTAACCTACAACATCGATTTCAGGAAGCAGTAAGTTAAATTACAGTACCTCTTGCATCCTATTGCAAAGCAATCAGGAAATGCTATATTTGTTAAGGCCGATAATGGCAGAGCAAAGTATAAGCATGCACCTGTGGTAGATGTACTCGATATTGATAATCTCTCTAAGCGCTACGGTTCTATACAGGCGGTAGACAGGCTTTCTTTAAAAGTAGCCCAAGGGAGCATTTATGGTATACTAGGCCCGAACGGCAGTGGCAAAACCACTACCCTTGGCATGGTGCTGGATGTAGTGCGACCTGGCTCAGGCACTTACACCTGGTTTGGGCAACCCATTAGCAAAGAAACCAAACATCGCGTTGGTGCTCTACTCGAAACGCCCAATTTTTATCCATACTTAACGGCCCGTAAAAACCTGCAGATTGTGGCCGATGTAAAAGGCTCAAACTATAAAAGCATTTTACAGGTGCTGAACCTGGTGGGGCTGGAGCAACGCAAACACACTACCTTTAAGGGCTTTTCGCTGGGCATGAAACAAAGGCTGGCTATTGCTGCCGCGCTGCTTAACAACCCCGAGGTACTAGTGCTCGACGAGCCCACCAACGGACTTGACCCTGAAGGCATTGCCGAAGTACGTGAACTTATACTTAAAATTGCAGCTGAGGGCAAAACCATTATACTTGCCAGCCACCTGCTCGATGAAGTAGAAAAAGTATGCACGCACGTAGCTGTACTGCAGCATGGACAGCTCAGGGCCGAAGGCCGCGTAGATACGATACTGTCAGCTAAAGACCAGCTTATTATAGGGGCAGACAGCATTCCGGAAGTAGTAGAGGTGCTTCGGAAGCTGCCATTTGTAGAGGCTTTTCAACCGGAGCGCGATACCGTGCATGTAACTTTGCACGAAGGCTTTGGCAGCAAAGAGCTAAACAAAGCGATGTTTGAAGCAGGTGTCACTCTGTCGCGGTTAACGCTGCACCGCAAATCGCTGGAGGCCCAGTTCCTGGAAATTATTAAAAGCGAGAACAGATGAACCTGCTCCGGATAGAACTCCACAAAATATTACCTTACCGCACCGTATGGGTTATACTGGCTATTTATGCCGTATTAATGCTGCTTGTACTTTACTCCAGCAGCCAGGTAACCATCAATGGCCGCGAACTGGGCTACGACATGTACAAGTTGCCTGGGTTCTGGCAAACACTTACGTACACAGCCAGCTTTTTCAACTTGCTTTTCGGCATTCTCGTTATCGTGCTGGCAACAGATGAATATACTTTCAGAACCTTCAGGCAACAGGTGATAGATGGTTTATCTAAAGCAGAACTGGTACTGGCAAAGTTTTACGTTATACTTGGGCTAGGTAGTTTAAGTACGATCTTTTTACTTATACTGGGTTTATACTTTGGCCTGCTTTACACTTCTGACCTTACTCCGGCAGCTGCTTTCGGAAAGATAGATGCGTTGGCTTACTATTTTGTACAGGCAACAGGCTATATGGCACTTGCCTTGTTCTTTGGGATACTCATCAAAAAAAGCGGCTTATCCATTATTGCCTTTATTGCTTATGCTCAGGTTATAGAGCCACTAGTTCATCTGCGCCTGCCCGACTCAGCCGATAAATTTATGCCGGTTAAAGTGTTTAAAAGCCTGACACCTATGCCTGGCCAAAACCTTTTAGATCAGCTAACAACTCCCACAGAACTGTTAACGCAACCATATGCAGCTACACTAGCTATCGGCTACATTGCCCTGCTGCTTCTATTTTCTTATGCTATACTTAAAATACGTGACCTGTAGCGTTTGTGATCACGTTAAAGTAGTTGATAATGGCAATCAGCTCATGTGGCTTTTCATACTCCAGCTTATTCAGCTTAATATAAGATTTAACGTCTTTGGATTTATCTCCAAACAGCGTGTGCAGGTCTTTGCGCAGGTTGCGTAAGCGTATCAACTCATTATTCGGAAGCAAAACGTAGTACTGCTCTTTTATTTGGCCCGAAAACCTGATTTCATTATTGCTAAGCGCATTATCGCTATAAAAGCTACTGGCTGCTTGTCCGTTTCCGTCTCTTTGGACGTATGATTCGCGCACGACAAGCGTAAGCGCACCCCGATTCAGTTCCTCAAAAAAAGTCGGTTTTTTAAAGTTGGAGTAAGGTTTGTCCAGATCCCAGTTTAGTGTTCTGAAAGTATAGGATCTTCCGCTTGGCATTTCCTGAGCGATAAAGTACTCTACATTAACAGGCGACACAGAAGACATGGAGCCATCTGCATGGTGTACATTTACGATGTCTGGAGTACGATAATAGGTTAAGGCACCGTATAAAGTATCGCCAGTTACCAGCACAACTTTGCCCTCTGCCCATTCCTGTACATCTAATGCCGTGCGTTGCTGCGCCTGGGCCACACCTCCCCAAACCACTCCACACAAAATTGATAAACATACTACAGCAAGACGGGTTAAATTCTTTTTCATAGTTAAAACAGTTAAATTTTGGAAATCACATCACCTCGCACCACATACCTTAGCTTCTTAGTAATCAACCATATATACTTTTGTATTGTTTTAAAAACAAAAGGTTTCAGGATTTTAGTGTCTTAAACTTCTTTTAAGTAAAAAACCCGCCTGAGAGCCTAATTATGGCCCTGCAGACGGGTTAAAAATTGCACAAACGATTATGTGCTTTATTTAGTATGCAATTATACTATTTATCCAGTGTGGCACTCTTCAAAATATCATGCCCTAGTTTATCGCGCTTTGTTGTCAGGTACTTTTGGTTATATTCGTTGGGTACTATTTCGATGGGAACGCGTTCTACCACTTCCAGGCCATAGCCCATAAGGCCAGAGCGTTTTTTCGGGTTGTTTGATATCAGCCTCATTTTAGTAACACCAAGATCGCGCAGAATTTGTGCTCCTACGCCATAATCACGCTCATCCATTCCAAAGCCCAGCTCCAGGTTAGCCTCTACAGTATCAAGGCCCTGCTCCTGCAGTTTATATGCCTTCAACTTATTAACAAGGCCAATGCCACGGCCTTCCTGGTTCATATATACTATTACGCCTTTGCCCTCCTTCTCGATCATGCGCATGGCTTCGTGTAGCTGAGGTCCGCAATCGCAGCGGCATGAGCCAAAAATATCACCGGTTACGCATGACGAATGCACACGTACCAGTACCGGCTCGTCCTCTTCCCAGGTACCTTTTACAAGCGCCAGGTGTTTTGCCTCGTTGCTGCGCTGAGTAAAAGCATACAGGTCAAATACACCGAAATCGGTAGGCAGCTGCACGGCAATTTCACGTTCAATCAGGCTTTCCTTCTTCAGGCGATACTCGATCAGGTCTTTTATAGAGATAAGCTTAAGATCGAAACGATCTGCTACTTTAAATAAGTCAGGTAGGCGTGCCATCGTGCCATCCTCGTTCATGATCTCAACCAGCACACCGGCAGGTGCAAGTCCGGCTAAACGCGCCAGGTCTACAGATGCCTCGGTGTGGCCTGCACGGCGCAACACGCCTTCTTTTTTAGCCTTAAGCGGGAAGATATGACCTGGCTTACCAAGCGAATGCGGATCTATATTCGGGTCTACCAGCGCCTGCAGGGTTTTAGCCCTGTCTGATGCTGATATACCGGTAGTGCACCCATGCCCAATAAGGTCTACGGATACGGTAAATGGGGTGGCGTGCAGCGCAGTGTTTCGGCCCACCATCAATTCAAGTCCAAGTTCATCGCAACGCTCTTCGGTTAAAGGGGCGCAGATAAGTCCGCGGCCATGCGTTGCCATAAAATTCACGATCTCTGGCGTAACCATTTCGGCTGCACAAACAAAGTCGCCTTCGTTCTCACGATCGTCATCGTCTACTACGATCACTACTTTGCCTTGTTTTATGTCTTCAATAGCAGCTTCTATTGTATCCAATGGTCTGATATCACCAGTTGTATTGGTTTCCATACTATTTATTTTATGTCTCCCTAAAGTATACTTTTAAGAGGGACTGTTTATTATTTGTAAAGCGATACAAAAGTATAAAGTTTATACCGCAATCCCTTTTTATTTGGGTAACACTTTTGAAGAGGATTTAGTTGATGTGGTGTTGAAATTGGCATTACCAGCTTATACTTATACTTAATTCTGCCTTTTTATCTAATAGATGTTCGTCCTCAGTCTTATGTACCTATAGTTTCATATCTGGCTTTGGTGCCCTCATGGCCGGAAGGCCTCGTCTTTGCGCATCGCGCTGTCTATCTTTCCTGCCCTCGTGCCTCGGGCTGCCTCGCTTGCGCTCGTCACCGGAAACCTAGAAGGCGCTCAACACAAAGACTGAGATGGACACTTCTTAGTTAGCGCCATCTGCGATATGCAATCAAGTATAAATCAGGATTTGTAGGGACAGGTCGCGACCTGTCCGAGGAATGGCACCAGCAATGAAACTTAAGTCCCCCCTAAAGTAGTAGCAGCAATTCCCCTCCTCGGAGGGGTCAGCGGTGGGTTCCATGACAGCCACCGCTTAACCTCCCTTCCACCAAGATCCTTAACAGGATGACAACAAGAGAGGAATAGGGTTTAATACCCTTGCTATGATACCACGGCTTTGGCCAGGTGCACCAAACGACGGTCCACTGTTCGAGCGTTCAGCGAGTTGGGAGCGTCCCCGAATCAAGTTCGGGATGTGCCACTTGACTTTTTTGCCTACTTTTTGTGTCAAGTAGAATATCCCGAACTTGATTCGGGGACAAAAAGTAGGGCCCAGCCGGCGAGGCGAAAAGCTGGATAAGAGCAGGTAAGTTTCTTGAAAGAGACGTTGCCTTTTCATGGCATTTGCTGAAACTCCCTGCTACCAAGATCTTACAGGATAACAGAGAAAGAAAGAAAGTAAGAGAGAAATAATGAAACAAACATGACTAGACACTTGTAGCCCTTCAACATCAAGGGTTAAATATAAATGCCGGATACTACCTATTCACAACAATCCCAAGCATATCCCCCAACTGGCTGTGCAGCGTTTTCAGCATCAGGATAGTATTTAACTGGCGGTCCTGCTCCTGTGGGTCGGTAACGAGGCGTAGCTTCTCCATCTCGGTTTTCATGAGCAGTTCAACGTTACGCCATTTTAAACGCAGCACAGCACGCTCTGCACCGTAAGGTAGCAAATCCAACTCCGTAGGTACAAAAATAGAGTGGGTTTCCCAGTTATGACTAAGCTCATGCGGATCAGAAAGCAGGTTGGTAGCTTCTGTCCTGATCTCCTGGTCCGGGTAATTGATAAAGTCTTCTGCAGTTGGCACTACACTATCACATAGTTTTTCTTTGATCAGCTCCATAAACCGGCTGTACAGTGGCGTTCGGAACTCCACATCTTCCAGTTGCTCCAGCATATACTGGCAGGTGGTCATCCCTTCTTCCAGCATCCGGTCCGGGTAATTTAGTAGCATCCGCACAATCTCGCGTTCATACCTTACCAGCACATCAGTATCCGATGCAGGCTTCTCCGGCTCAACCTCCTCAGGGAAGTGCATCTGGTCAAGCTCTGGGCTGCCTGTTTTTGGCTGCTGCCTCTCCTGGAGCTGCATTTTGTTGTACTCCGAAATCAGTACCTGCTCATCAATATCAAAAATGAGGCTGCAGCTACGGAAGAAAACGGTGCGCTTAATAGAGTCCGGAATCTTGGCAATAGAGGTAACGACCTCACGAATAGCCTCAGCTTTCCTTACTGGGTTGCCCTTTGCTTCAGCGGCGTATAGGCTGGTTTTAAAAGAGATAAAGTCCTGGGCATGCTCTTTCAGATAAGTCTTAAAAGCTGTATCCCCAACCTTCTGTATGTATGAGTCTGGGTCCTCACCCTCCGGGAAAGTAACCACATCTACGTTCAGGCCATTCTCCAGTATCAGGTCGATACCGCGCAATGAGGCTTTTATACCTGCCGCATCACCATCGTAGAGTACCGTAATGTTCTGGGTGTAACGCGCAATCAGCTTTATCTGCCCTTCGGTAAGCGACGTACCCGACGAAGCCACCACATTCTCAATGCCACCCTGGTGCAAAGAGAGCACATCCAGGTAACCCTCCACCATGTAGCACATATCCTGCATGCGCAGCGCCTGCTTTGCCTGGTACAAACCATACAGCACATTGCTCTTGTGGTAGATGTCAGACTCGGGGGAGTTAAGGTATTTCGGACTTTTCTTATCGTTTGATTTTAGCGTACGGGCACCAAAGCCTATCACCCTGCCCGACACGTTGTGGATAGGAAACATGACACGTCCACGGAACCTGTCAAATTTTTTACCTTCTTCCTTTACAATAGTTAGTCCTGTAGCTTCAAGATATTTCTGCTGATAACCTGCTTTTAAAGCAGTATCAGTCAGGTCGGTCCACTCATCTAAACTATAACCCAGCTCAAACTTACGGATGGTGTTACCGCTGAGCCCGCGCTGTTTTAAGTACGATTGGCCTATACTTCCGTGGTCGTGCTTGTGCAGCCTTTCCTGAAAATGCTTGTTTGCAAAATCTGAAACGATAAAAAGACTGTCGCGTTCACTCTGCTCTTTGGCATACTCCGGCGTTGGGTTATCCTCGGGTACTTCAATCCCATACTTTTTAGCCAGGTATTTCAGTGCCTCCGGGAAGCTGGTGCCTTCCACATCCATAATAAATTGCACCGAGTTGCCCGCCTTGCCACAGCCAAAACACTTGTAAATACCCTTCGCCGGCGAAACCGAAAAAGACGGAGACTTTTCGTGGTGGAAAGGACAACAGGCCCACATGTTTTGCCCCTTTTTCTTCAAAGACACAAAATCTCCTACAACCTCTGTTATATCGGCCTGGGCTAAAATCTGGTCAACGGTTTCTTTCGGGATCAGGGACATGCATAAAAGTATAAGCGGATAGCAAAGATAAGAGTTATGCTCAATTTTGAATGAGCGGATGAGTGAATGAGTGAATAAATTTTGAATGAACAGGAGTCACATTTTGTCATCTCCATGATAGGAGAGATCTTTTCATAATTCCGGATAGATCTCTCACTGCGTTCGAGATGACAGGAATCTGCCATTCACTCATCCAGAATTCTACTATAAAGCTCATAGTTCTCGTCATCAAAACAAACGAAAGTTATACTTTGCAGGCTGGTGTCATGCTGCTGCAGAAACTCCTTGGTTGCGCCTACCGCAATCTCAGCGGCTTTATACTTTGGGTAACCATACACCCCGGTGCTAATATTGGGGAAAGCTATACTTTTCAGCTGCTTTTCAGTGGCCAGGTGCAGGCTGTTGCGGTAGCAGTTGGCCAATAGTTCGGGCTCGTGCTGGTTGCCGCCATGCCACACAGGGCCAACTGTATGAATCACATACTTTGCGGGTAAGTTACCAGCTGTTGTTATCACAGCTTCTCCGGTAGGGCAACCTCCCTGATTGGCGCTTATCTGTTTGCATTCTTCAAGTATGGCTGGTCCGCCTGCACGATGAATTGCCCCATCTACGCCGCCGCCGCCCAGTAAGCTATTGTTAGCAGCATTTACAATGGCATCAACCTCTTGTTTTGTTATGTCCCCTTTTATTACGTTTAGCTTTACTTGCTCCATACTTTATACTTATTCATACTCTGATTAAAGATACGCGGTAATCTCAAAAACTGATCTTATTCACATCTGTTTAAGACTGGGAGCCTTTCCTATGCGATTGGCAAATTTTGTTCGTATCTTTGCAGGCGAACTGCAAAAGCAGCTCATTTTATTATGGCGATCACAAAAGAAGATATATTAAAAGCCCTGAGCTATGTAGAGGAGCCGGACCTTGGCAAGGACCTGGTTACGCTCAATATGATTGAGGATGTAGAAGTAAATGGCAAGGACGTAAGCTTTACAGTTATACTTACCACACCTGCCTGCCCGCTTAAAGACCTTATCCGCAACGCCTGTGTTAATGCCATCCATATGATGGTAGATAAAGAAGCAGAAGTAACAGTAAACATGACCTCGCGTGTTACCTCCGGTCGCGGCGATACTTCTGAGGTATTACGTGGTGTTAAAAATATTATTGCTATTGCATCCGGTAAAGGCGGTGTGGGTAAGTCTACGGTTACGAGTAACTTGGCTATTGCTCTTGCTCAGTCTGGCGCAAAAGTAGGCTTAATCGATGCTGATATCTCAGGCCCTTCTATCCCGACTATGTTTGGTGTAGAGCAGGAACGTCCGCACATGGTGCAGGGCGATCACGGCAAAAACTATATTATGCCAGTAGAGCATCATGGCGTTAAAATGATGTCGATTGGTTTTCTTACCCCGGCTGACGGAGCTGTAGTATGGCGTGGGCCGATGGCCAGCTCTGCGCTGCGCCAGTTTATCTCAGATGTGGAGTGGGGTGAACTGGATTATCTGCTACTCGACTTACCTCCGGGCACGTCGGATATTCATCTGACCATGGTACAGGCACTGCCGGTAACGGGTGCTGTTATTGTAACTACTCCTCAGAAAGTAGCTTTGGCCGATGCCGTTAGAGGTCTCCAGATGTTCCGCCAGCCACAGATCAATGTACCGGTTTTGGGCGTGGTAGAAAATATGGCGTACTTTACACCTGCCGAGCTTCCGGATAACAAATATTACATTTTTGGCGAAGGCGGAGGTAAAGACCTGGCAGCGAAGTATGATGTACCACTTTTAGGTCAGGTTCCGATTGTACAAAGTATACGCGAGAGCGGTGATGCCGGAACTCCCGTGGTTTTACAGAACGATTCTCCGGCTTCAGGTGTTTTCAAAGAGTTAGCCCAGGCTGTAGCACAGCAGGTATCTGTTCGTAATGCCACGCTTGGTAAAACTAAACCCGTAGAAATTAAAAGCTAATTATACATGGCAGCTGTAAACATAGATCAAGATTTCATGCTCCGCATAGAGAGTGCCCTCGACCAGATCAGGCCATACCTGGAGGCTGACGGAGGCAATGTAAAAGTGCTGGAAGTAACAGATGAAATGGTTCTGAAACTGGAGCTTTTAGGCGCCTGCGGTACATGTCCTATGTCCACCATGACCCTTAAGGCTGGCGTGGAGCAGTCTGTCCTAAAAGCTGTCCCTGAAATTAAATCTGTTGAAGCGGTAAATGTAACTCCTACGCTTTAACAGTACTTATACTTTAACTTATTAGCGCGGAAGCCTTTGCATCAGCAGAGGCTTCCGCTTTTTATTTCCTTTCCGCAAAAACAGCGACGCTCCAGCTTTCGTTAGCACAAGTGAGCTTCGGCTTCAAGCTTTACCTTCCGCTCAAAAAAAACTATATTTGTCTGCATTAATAAACCTCATACTATGATCAAAGCGAACGATCCATCCCTGCACTCCTGGATAGAAATAGCGCCTGATAGCGACTTCCCGATACAGAACCTGCCCTTCGGTATTTTCCAAACACCTGACAGAGACCCGCGGGTTGGAGTGGCAATTGGCGAGTATATACTGGATTTGTGTGTTGTGGCACAGCACAATCTCTTTGAGCTGATAGACATTGATCCTACTATTTTTCACAGGCCCTACCTAAATGATTTTATCGCATTGGGTAAACCTACCTGGCGTGCCGTAAGAAATCGTGTGTCTGCTTTGCTACGAAACGACAACGAAGAGATAAGCGGTAACAGCAATATGATAAGGGAGTGCCTCGTACGCCAGGATGAAGCTCAAATGCTGATGCCTGTAAAAGTACCGAACTATACCGATTTTTACAGCAGCATAGAGCACGCGACTAACGTTGGCACAATGTTCCGCGACCCTAAAAATGCGCTGCTCCCTAACTGGAAACACATCCCGATCGGCTACCATGGCCGTGCCTCGTCTATTGTAGTTTCGGGCACACCTGTACACCGTCCTAACGGTCAGACCAAAGCGCCAGACGCTGATGCCCCTACATTTGGCCCAAGCCGCCTGCTGGACTTTGAGTTGGAAGTAGCTTTTATCACAGGTAAAGAAACCAAGCTTGGCCAAAGTATAACCCCCGACGAAGCCAACGATTACATTTTTGGCCTGGTGCTCTTCAACGACTGGTCTGCGCGCGACATACAAACCTGGGAATATGTGCCTTTAGGCCCGTTCCTGGCTAAAAGCTTTGGCTCTTCTATTTCGCCGTGGGTTGTTACCCTGGATGCGCTGGAGCCATTTAAAGTGAAAGGCCCTGTACAGGACCCAAAACCGCTTCCTTACCTGGAGTTTCATGGCAACCATAACTACGACATTAACCTGGAGGTGCTCATAAAGCCGGAAGACGGAGAAGAAAACAGCATCTGCCGTTCTAACTATAAATACATGTACTGGAACATGAACCAGCAACTGGCGCACCAGAGCAGCAACGGCTGTAACCTGCAGGTCGGCGACATGTATGCTTCCGGCACTATCAGCGGCGCTGAAAAAGATTCTTATGGATCGATGCTGGAGTTAACCTGGCGTGGCACCAATCCTATTCAATTATCAGATGGCACCGAACGTAAATTCATCAATGACTTTGATGAGGTAATCATGCGCGGCCACAGCGAACGAAACGGCATCCGCATTGGCTTCGGTGAGGTAAGAGGTAAGGTATTGCCAGCGTTGTAAATTATAGCTTGTACAGGTTTCGTAGGGACAGGTCGCGACCTGCCCGAATCGTGCACGAGTTATTTGTCAGAACTAAGATTACTGGGATTTAAGGATTGACAGGATTGCCTTTATAGATGCCTTTTCTGTTCTAACAATCTTATTACATAGCCAAGCCTGTCTCGCGGACAGGTCGCGACCTGCCCCTACAAAAACACACTCTGTTTATGCATCAAAAACAAAAGCCCCTGCAAGTATAAGTTGCAGGGGCTTTTAGCTTATAAAATGCGCGTGTTAAGCGCTACGCTTCATTTCGTCTATCTCTTCATACTTTGAGTTCTTGCTCAGGAACTCAGGCACGATGTCTTTCATTTTTTTAACGGCATGGTAATCATCGCTGTTCTTGTTCATACCGATCAGTTCGTTAATGTCCTGCACTACCTGGTTGTAGCTATACTTTCTTACTTTTGAGATTTTGATCTTTTTGTGATGCGTTGGGATAGTTGTCTCTTCCTCGTTCAGCAACTCTTCGTAAAGCTTCTCACCTGGTCTGAGGCCTGTGAAAACAATATCAATATCTACTCCCAGCGTTAAGCCAGCAAGTTTGATCATCTTTTTAGCCAGGTCCACGATCTTAACCGGCTCACCCATATCAAAGATAAAGATCTCACCGCCATTACCCATCGTGCCTGCCTCCAGTACCAGTTGCACCGCCTCCGGTATTGTCATAAAGTAGCGGGTAATGTCCGGGTGTGTAACCGTGATCGGCACTCCCCTTTCAATCTGAGCCCTGAACCTTGGAATAACAGAACCATTGGAGCCAAGCACATTTCCGAATCGGGTAGTGATGAATTTCGTCTGCGGCAAACGTTGCCCGCCTGCTGAGATTCGCTGCAGCTTTTCTAAGCCAACGTTGTTTAACGACTGTATATAGATCTCAGCAATGCGCTTTGAAGCCCCCATAATATTGGTAGGGTTCACAGCCTTATCTGTAGAGATCATCACAAACTTCTCTACATCAAAAGTCATCGAAAGGTCTGCCAGGTTCTTAGTGCCCAGTACATTGGTAAGTATGGCTTCCGATGGATTGTTCTCCATCATGGGCACATGCTTGTAGGCAGCAGCATGGTATACAATATTAGGTGTGGTCTCTTTAAAGAGCATGTACATCCTGTTAAAGTTTTGTATGTTACCAATGCTAACAATGATATTCGCATCAGGGAACTGCTCTTCTACTTCCAGCTGCAACTCGTGCAAAGGTGACTCTGCCTGGTCAAAAATAATAACCGATGCCGGATTATAAGCCAGTACCTGGCGCACAATCTCGGAACCGATAGAACCTGCAGCCCCTGTTATCAGCACCCTTTTTCCGCTAACGTCAGCAGAAATACGGTCGTTCTCGATTACGATAGGAGGTCTTTGTAACAGGTCCTCAATCTTAAGGTCCTGAATCTGGTTTGCCTTTAATTGGCCCGACATCCACTGATCGGCTGGAGGAACAGTCAATACCTTAATACCTAGTTCTACGCAACGCTCAATTGTCTGCTTTTTCGCTTCTGACCTGAGGTCTTCACTCATCACAACCAGCTTATCTACTTTGCAGCGCTGCGTTACTTTCTCAATCTCATTGATATGGTAAACTCGTTTCTGCTGAATGTCTTTATCTACTTTGCTAGGATTTTCTTCCACAAAGCCAGCTATTACATACTTGCCCATGCCGCTGGTTTCCAAGGCATGCTTCACAAGTATAGAGTAACCGTTGGCACCATAGATCAACACCCGCTCTTTTTTATCTGTAGTGTTTCTTTTGATGTAGTGAAACAGGTTTTTAGCACCTATCCTCAATAACACAAGTATAGACGACGAGATAAAGAAGTTTATCAGCAATACCACATATACATTTACCGAGTTAATGCGATAAACCGGATTTAGCAGGAAGTATGCAACACTGGCATATAGTATACTTGTAGCAAATACACCGGAGAAGATCCTTATCACATCCTGCGTGCTCGAATACCGGATAAGTCCCGTGTGAATACGCATGGCATAAAAAGTACTCAGACTGATAATAGCGTAAATGCCTACATGTATAAAGAAGTGCCCTCTCAGCATTTGAGGAAACTCGAAGTGGGCAATAATAAAGTAGGTAAAGATAAAAGCCCAGGTAGTAATTACTTGGTCTGCAAGTAAAACAAGGCTCTTAGGTAATGATTTATTAAGTAAGAATATTTTCATATCAGGTTGAAAACTGTACGCTTTGATTTTATACTTCATCAAGCCATACGCTCGCATAAAATTATAAATAAAATTGCACAGTTTTGATATTAGTAAAAGTAATTATGTCCACAAAAAGCATTTTCTTTGTTACAACAAGTACTATATTGGTAAAGTAATATTTTTGCATATCAATAGTAGTCTCAACAGGTAATTACATAACTAACTGAGCGCAAACCACTTCGTAGCATAACAAAAACTTAACTTAACCTTTACATGAACTTGAGTTTAACATATAGAGGTTTAACGATGTTTACTTAGCAAAATTGTGCTGTTTAATCCTGATGAGATTTACAAAAAAAATAAAATACATTATAACTATTTCAATATTGAATAGACAAAATAAAACAAGAAATCTATAAACCTTCTTTGATAACAGAAAAATTTCATAAGGGGAAAAGTGGATTAAGGGGAAGAATAGAAATGAAAGGAAAAAGCCCCGGAATTTTAAGATCGATTTCTTTAGTCCGGGGCCTTTCTATTAGACAGAGTGGGTTGTACAAACGTTATTGATCATATTGATAACTCTCTCTTTATCTTCTGAGGTAAGGTTAGAGCCTGAAGGAAGGCAGAGGCCATTTTGGAACAGCTTCTCGCTGGTACCGTCTCCGTAAAAAGGTGCATCGGCAAAAACTGGCTGGAGGTGCATAGGTTTCCAAAGCGGTCTGGTTTCGATGTTATCCTTCTCAAGGGCCAGTCGAATCACTTCACGGTCTACAGTTCCTTCAGCGTCTTCTACCAGTACAGTAGTCAGCCATCTATTTGAGTAGTAGTCTGGGTTCGGCTCATCCGCAAACTTAAACAAATTGGTATCCAGTTCATTTTTATAGAAAGTATAGTTCTCTCTGCGTGCATCTACTCTTTCCTGCAACACCTCCATCTGCCCACGACCAATACCGGCACAAATATTACTCATTCGGTAGTTATAGCCAATGTGCGAGTGCTGGTAGTGCGGTGCATTGTCTCTTGCCTGTGTAGCTAGGAAACGGGCTTTTTTTATCCACTCTTCATTTGTAGAAACCAGCGCTCCACCACCAGAGGTAGTGATGATCTTATTACCGTTGAATGAAAGTATGCTCATGGCACCAAATGTACCCAGTTTCCGGCCTTTATAGCTCGAGCCCAATGCCTCCGCAGCGTCCTCTACAACCGGAATCTCATACCTATCGGCAATTGCCATGATACGGTCCATCTCGGCTGGCATGCCATACAGGTGTACTATAATAATGGCCTTCGGCTTTTTGCCTTTGCTGATTCTATCTTGTATAGCTATCTCAAGGTATTCCGGCGACATGTTCCAGGTGCGTTCTTCGCTATCTACAAAAACAGGCGTGGCTCCCTGGTAGGCAATTGGGTTAGCAGAAGCCGAGAAAGTCATGGACTGGCAAATCACTTCATCGCAGGCCTTTACACCAAGTATGATCAGGGCTAGATGCAAGGCAGCTGTACCAGAGCTTAGTGCCGCTGCATGCACATCATTACCTAAATAGTTTTCCAGGTCCTTCTCGAAACCATCTACATTCGGGCCAAGTGGCGCAATCCAGTTGGTATCAAAAGCTTCTTTAACGTACTTCTCTTCCGTACCTCCCATGTGCGGGGAAGAGAGCCATATTTTATTGTTCATTAGTTTTTATTATCGTGGTATCTTACTGTAATTGCTGGCACTCCAACAGCCGTACAATTTGCTGGTAATGATTCTTTTACTACAGCGCCAGCCCCTATCTTAGTATGAGCTCCTATTTCTAAATGATTTAATATCTGAGCACCTGTCCCTACATATACCCCTTCTCTAACTATAACGCCACCCGAAATATTTACAGAGGGCATAAAAGAAGTAAAGTCCTCTAGAACAGCATCGTGCCCAACAGTACAGGCAAGATTTAGGATCACAAATTTACCTACATTTATATTAATCGTAAGAATATTGTTAGCAGTAATGATCGTACCTTCTCCTATAGTCACATAGTTACCAATCAGAACATTTGGATGAATAAGTATAGGAAAGTTAATAAAGCTACTATTCAACTGAGATTTTACATTTGCCCTAATTCCAGAATCACCTATAGCAATTACAACAGAGACTTCCTCGGTTATCGCATTTAAGTCATTTACGCCACCTAAGACTTCATACTGATTTATTACAGTTCCTTTTTTGATTCCATCATCATAGAAACCAAGTATGTGCCACGTTTGATTAGTCGCATTAATCTGCTCTATAAGCATCATTACTTCTTTGCCAAATCCTCCGGCTCCAAATACGGCTATTTTTTTCATCTGCAAAGAAAATGATAAAGTTAAATAACGATAACGACTAATTGTTAATAGGCTTGCCTGGTACTCCAACAACCACTGAATTAGGCTGTACATTATGTATGATCATAGTCTGACCACCAACTTTGGAGTTATTTCCTATTCTTACATTCTGACGCGTAGAAACCCCTATACCTATATCTACAGACTCCTCAATAAAAGTAAAACCAGCTAAATTTACCCCAGGTGCTAATGTAGAATAATCAGCAATAGAACAGTTGTGCCCAATAGCGCAATTCATATTCATTATTACAAAATCACCTAGCAGCGTTTCATAGTTTATCGACACTCCTGGGTAAAGTATAACACCTCTCCCTACTGTTACATGTTTTGAAAGCCAGGCGTGTTTTGAAATAAACGATGGAAATGTAAAGCTAGAAGCTAATAGCGAACCAGCTATGTTCTTTTTGATTTTTGGATTTGCAATGCCAATAGCAACAGCTATCCCTTTATTTTCATAGTTCCTAATATCCGCAACAGGTCCTAGCACTTTATGCCCATATAATACCTCACCTATTTTATTTGGATTGTCATCCAAGAAGCCTAGAACTTCAAAATCTGTTTCAAACTCTTCAATATTATAGGCTAAAAATCCACCAACATTTCCTGCACCTATTATGAGTAATGGTGACTTCATATATACTTTAATAGTTCTTTTTTTAAACCCTTTTTAACCGGTAACTGCCATAATAATTTACACCAGTTATGATTCCCTTCAATCAATTCGGGGCCAGAATTTGTAATAGCAACATCCCAACCTATAGATCTGTTGCCTACATTTTTAAGGGCCGCTTGCTCAACCATCCTTATCGTTTCAGACCAAAAAGGAATTTGAAATCCAACTATCTTTACATTAGTAATTGGGTGAACAGCTTCTTCCCTTTTTGTAATGTCGCTATATACAGCTGGCCCATCTATTTGGCCAGATTCTACATTAATCGGAGCAGCAATATTCCCAGCTGCCAAATTATCAACTGAAGAGTTTACCGTAATACGAAGCCTTGATCCAAGTATCTCCACCTTATTATCACTTGTAAGTTGTGTGAAAATACGAATAGTATTCAAGCCAGAAGGTGACAGTTTATCTAGAGAGGTATGCTGAAGGACAAACTCTTCTACTAAATCATTCTCTGTACTTTTAAGCCTGCTTATTAAAGTTTCAATAGTAAAGTCTTTACTGTCTCTAATCTCTATCCCATTGCCACATTGTCCGGATGAACTCTTCAATACAACCTTTCCAGATGCATTAGAAAGTAATAAAGTAGCTAACTCCGGATCTTTTTCCAAGTCCTGAAGTGATGCAAATCTATGTCTAACAAATTCCCCGTAATGGTTCAGGAACTGTCGCTTGTCCTCCAGCACATTTCGAGAAGTTTTAGGGTTCATACGTAAGTGATATTCATACATGAACCCCGTACCAGCGTATTCCTCTCTTTCTACTTTATTAAGCTTATAGAAGCGAAATTGAAAATACTCCAGCAAGGAAATGTTATACTTCAAGCTAGAAGTAAACATATCACTAACAAGTTGAAGTTTGCTTTTCTTTTCATTAACAGAAACATAGTTAAGGAAATTTCTAAGCTTTACCCAATCAAGCTCTTTTAGGTAATAACCTAAATATAGTACTCGCTTATGATACATTAATTATTACCGTTAAATGGTTGCATCGGCCTCTCTGCACTCTGATTTATTCCCTCCCGCTTCAAAACCTTCTGGAAAGTCAGCCACAATATTTTAGCATCTAACTTAAATGAGACATTATTGACATACTCTATATCGTAATCAAATTTCTTAGTCCAGCTGATACTATTTCTGCCGTTTACCTGTGCCCATCCTGTTATCCCAGGTTTTACCTCATGCCTGCGCCGTTGCTCAACAGTATAAAGAGGTATGTATTTATATAGTAATGGACGTGGACCAACTAAGCTCATGTCTCCTTTTAGAACATTAATTAGCTGAGGCAGCTCATCCAAAGATGTTTTTCTTACAAACTTGCCAATGGCTGTTATTCTTTGATTGTCTGGCAATAGGCTCCCCTTCGCATCCTTTTCATCTGTCATAGTTTTAAACTTGATGATAAAGAATTCTCTTTCTCCTTTACCAGGTCGCTGCTGAAAAAAGAATGGTTTACCATTATTATTAAACCATAATAATATGATCAATACAACAAATACCGGCATTAAAAAACTAATTACCAGAACTGATATCGCAATATCAATGATTCTCTTAAACCAGGTTATATACATAAGTATCTAAGTAAACCTTTGCGTTTTTACTTGTAAAATTTTCTGATGCCTTTCTTGAATTTATTTTATAATGATTAAGAGTATTTGAGTTTAACATTAATTCTAATACAAAATCTGCCATTTCCTTAATACTACTACTCTCAAAGGAAGAACCATTCTGATATATTTTGACAAGGCGGTTTAACTCCGAATTAGCAGAAGAGATACATAATAAGGGGGCTCCGACTGCCAGTAAATTATAAGTTTTACTTGGCACACTCACCAAGGCAGTTTCATCATTCAACGTAATAACAGCCAGATCTGCTGCAGCCAAAGAATAAGGTAAAATATCATCTGCCTGAAAAGGCAGTAACCTAACATTGTTTAACTGGTATTCCTCAACCAGTTCTTTTATAGCGGCTGTTCTTTCCCCTCTTCCTATTATTTGAAAAATGATATCATTATGGCTTTTTAATTCTTTGGCTAACTCTACCAATACTTCTACATTATGTGTATAACCAATGTTACCGGAGTACTGGACCAAAAATTTACCTTCTAACCCGTGATCTCTTATGAAAGGATTTTGATCTTTGGGTATTGGAGTAAATAAGGTAACATCAGACCAGTTTGGAATTACTTTAATTGTATTTCTGCTCAAATAGTTAGAAAGCAAGTCGGCCATTCCTTCACTTAAAGTAAATACCTTATAGGCTTTGGGTAATATCCGCTTATTCCAGTTTACCCACAAGTGGTATAACATATTACTCTCAGAAATACCATAAGTTTTTAAGGCATCAGGATATATATCATATACTAATATAGAAAAACGCTGTTTAAAGAAGTAGGACAACAGGTAGGCAGTAGGAGGAATCGAAAAGTAAAAGACTTCATAATTCCTATACCTTGTCAGGAGCAAATACCAGATTTGTATTGTTCCTAACATCCAGGACAGCCCTTTTTTCCAAAGTGCACTTCTGTTATAAGTAATAATTTTAGTCCAGCTTACTTCTTTATCTAACTCCTTATTCTGAACCCTGATACTCCCGGCTATTAAAGCTACCTTCTCAAACTCCTCGGACCTTGTAAACTCATTGATAATGTCAATTGTAAGGTAGCCCGTCGCCTGGTTTATAAATACTATATTCTTACTCACCCCTGTACTCCTTTAGTAAACTTTGGTATAAGTTAATATACTCCTGATACCGGTCTTCTTTATTAAAATATTTTAATGCCCTCTTTCTACAAATATCCATATAGAAGTCTCGTCCTTTTTTTTCGATTTGCTGAATGGCTAACCACATACCTTCTACATCTCCTCTTTCAACTACAAAACCTGTTTTATGGTCTATTGCTTCCGGGCTGCCACCTGTATTATAAGTGACAACAGGTGTTCCACAAGATAAAGCCTCAATATTTGTAGTTGGAAAGTTATCTGACCAGGTTGGATTTAGAAAAGCAGTTGCCTTTGTATACCACTTAGCCAACTGCATAGGAGATTCAGTTCTACTTATACCAACAATATTTTCAGGTAAATTACCCTTTTGCTCTGGAGACATGCCTATTAAAACAATGACATAGTCTTTTGATATAATTTTACTTAAAGAAATGAAGTCATCAATACCTTTGCTCTTTTGCCAGACGTTTGAAACTCCTAAAATAACTTTTCTACCTCTAACGTAGCCACGAAATGTATCTTCTGCATCTGATAAAGGGTTGAATATAGTAGTATCTACACCATTATAAATAACAGTAGTAGGAAATAACCCTAAAAAAGATTCAGAAACTAAGTTACTTAACCATCTCGAAGGTACAACTATATGGATATTTGAAGAGGTAAACAATCTACGTTTATCAGAGAAATTGCTGAATGAATTATCAATAAACCAACTACTCGGATATCTTTTCACCTTTGGACAATTGTTACAGTGAGTTTTCCACTTTACACAACCAATATCTTCAAAATGAGCACAATGTCCAGTAAATGCCCAACAATCATGTAATGTCCAAACTATTGGTTTATTAAACTTCTTTAAAAAGGAAAATAATATTTCAATATTAAGGTAGTACCCATGTATGTTATGCAAGTGAATCATATCAGGGTTTAATTTTTCTATTGAAGAAATCAGCTTGTTTGTAGCCTGATATGAACCAAACCCATGCCTATCAAATAATCGAGTCTTAAGAATATGTGTATAAAAGTCTATTTTCGTTCCAATAGCTATTTTTTCAGATTCACTTGAATTACCTTCTCTACCAAAAGCTACTATACTCTCATCCCCATCTATTAAAAGTAATTTACCAACTTCCTCTGCAATTTTACCAGTGCTACCTGTATTAACAGTTGTATTAATTTGAAGAACTTTCAATGGTATCTTTTAAAATTTTAACTTGAATTTCAGGATTATACTTCTCGTCGATTATTTTAAAACAATTAAGAGCTATATCATTAGTTTTTACAGGATGCTTTCGTAACCACTCACTAAGTGTTTCTAAAAGGCTATCAATATTACCCTTTTCAAAATAACTCCCTGTTATACCTTCCTGTATTGCTTCAAATTCCGGCCCCTGATTAGTAAAATCCTTATGAGTTATTACTGGTGTTCCAAAGCTTAAAGCATGTATTGCAGCAAGGCCTATTTCCCCAGGTGATACACAGAGTGCAGCATTAAATATAAGTTCTGCAATTTTTTCTTCTTCATAACAGGCTCCATAAAACCACACTTCAGCATTTAAATTCAAATCTTTCACTAGCTGTTTTAAGTAAATTATGTCGCTACCATCACCAACAATACAGAAATTAAAAAGTACTTGATTAGTTGTCTTAGCCAGATGCAAAGCCTGTATAACTATATCCAGTCTTTTTCTACCTTCAACTCTACCTATATAAATGATTGTTTGTTTACTATTATTAAAATGCTTTTGATAAATGTCTGAATAAGATAAGTTTTCTCTGAGACTTTTTTGTTTTGAATAATGAAGAGAGTTATAAACTACAGATAGCTTTTTGGCATCAATTCCTTCATTTCTCATAAGAGATTCCGCATAATGGCCATATAAAAAGACCTTATGAGATAAACAAAAAAATACTTTTTTTATGCCAGCTTTAATTTTTCCTTCATTACCATACCAGCCATGAGACCATAAATAAGTCTTTTTACCTATCATTCTATTAATAAGAAGTATAGCCCAAGTAGACAAACAATAAGGCTCTCCTGTAATTAAATAATTCTTATATGGTTTAAAAGTTAAAGGTACTGAACCCTTAAGCCAGTTAAAAGGAGAGATTAATTTAATAAACTTAAGCTCTTTGGGGCTTTCTTTAAGAACTGAATAATCCATTTTCTTAAGGTTAGCCATAGTAGAGTTTCCGAAATAAAACTTGCAATTTAGTTCAGCCTCCATTTTATGAAAAATTTCAGCCCTGTAATGAGGTGCAAAATTAAAGATGCAGCATACAGCCGTATTATCTTGATGCATAAAATATGTTAGGCTGTAAAATATGAATAAAAAAATGCATTAATCAGCATGTATAAAGAATAGAATGGAACTGGATATACCATCACTAAAAACTACTTTTCTGTACTGTTGTGTTATTTCTGAAAATTCTTTCCAGTCAGGTGTCATTTGTGATATATTTCGAATTCCTTCGGGTAACTTAGAATCAATTACTAAATATCTTTCAGCATTATCAATCACTATTAAGCCCGGTTTTCTGATTTTTTTTAAAGCAAGATGTGCAATTTGTGAACGGTGCTTACCATCGACTAGAATTACATCAAAGCTTGCATCTGGAAAAGAAGCCACTCTTTTAACGTAAGGTACATTATTCGTATTATCAGTAAATTCATTGCTTTCCAGATAATATTCAATATTATCTTTTCCTGATTTGGCAATTCTTTTTGTTACGAGATTAAACCACTCTGAATTATGCTCAATGCTTATAATCTTTTGTACTAGTTTAGAAAACCATATAGTAGAATTTCCAGACCCTGTTTCTAGAAAAACATCTGTCTTCTTTAAATACTGCTTTAAAAACAGTACACAATTGTAAGGAAGCCATGGACTTTCACCCAATTTTTTAGATAAATACTTATTCTGTATTTTAGAAAAAAAATAAGAGAAGTTCCAATGTTTTTTCATGATATGAATTATTTAATGGTTTATAATCTATTTTCTAAACTTAATTATATCTATGTACTGCTGATATATTTTTTCTTTATCAAGAAGAGCTTCCGCCTTCTTCCTATTATTTAATTTTAGTATTTGCCTTTCGTTCCTGTTAAGAGTTAAGAAGTTTTTTATTCCAGTACTTATACTTGTTACATCGTTAGGATTCACTAAAAATCCATTAGTACTATCTTCAATTAAGTAACGGTTTTCTTCAATATCACTTGCAACGACAGGAATACCACTTGACAAGGCTTCAGCTAAAACATTCGAGAATCCTTCATATTTAGAAACCAAACAAATTAAATCAGATGTATCATAGACTTCTTTTACATTGCTGATCTTTCCTTTTAATTTTATTTTATCACCGATAGACTTGCTTTCAATTAGAGAGGCTACCTGGTTAGTATAAGATTTATTAATAATTGATCCGTATAAATCCAATGTTAAGTCATACCCTTCTGACAACAAATTAGCAACTGCCTGTACTAGTTCAACTACATTCTTTTCTGGTGAAATTCGTCCTACAAAGGTAAGTCTATTTAACAGAGGTTCAGTATTAGCAACAGCTGAAGGTGAATAATACATAACATCTATTATATTTGGAACAAAGCTTAACTTTTTAGCGAGTAACGGGAATTTTTGTTTAATATAATGAAATTTAGATACTGAATTTACCGTTACATGGTCTGCCAAAAGTGCAAGGTTAAAGTGAAATTGATCTTGTAAAGGCTTTAAAAGTGAAGTGCGTTCACTTATTATCAATTTACTTTTAGAAAAGCTTATAAGCTTCGCAACAATTGCGACCTGGCTTACTACTTTTAAATATGAAATTATTAAGTCAGGTTTACTCGCTCTTATTTTTTTTACTGTAAGCAAAATCCTTTTTATTCTAGACTGATCATTTCTAAGGCATGAATATTTTATGGCATATTCATTGATCAATGGAAGATAAAAATCATAATCTGTTAGTGCAAATACTTCTACATCATGACCTTTATCTTTAAACAACTTAGCTAAAGCAATAATCTGATATTCTGCCCCTCCCTGGTTAAGAGAGCCAGCTAAAAAAATAATTTTCATAAAATTATTGTTTAGCGCTTTTCATTATATCGATAAGCTGTGCACTTGATATAAATTCAACCTCAGGCCATTTTTTTAAGACCTTTACCAATAGTTGATCTAAAAGTCTTAAATTATCTTCTCTATTAGATTCAACTAAAGAACCTATGTAATTAATTCTATGGGAACCAATTATTGCAGGCTTCTTCCATTTAAACGCAGTCTCAATTCTTGCAAGACAATTGTCAATAACATCACTACGAAACTCCAAGCTAGGCTCGAAAAAAGCATTCCTTACAATATAACTTTGCCCATATTTATTCACCTGACCTGTATAATGTAATTTTTTTTTCAGGCTCTTGCCGGTTGGTATATATTGAAAAGATATACCCTGAATGCCTTTAATACCGGTATCAGCAGTTGTCTTTTCTACTGAATCGCCCCATATATAGGAGGGTGCTATAAATGTCTTAGATTTGAACTCAAAAAAATCTTCAAACATATTTAGGCCATCCAGAATAGCAGATTCATTAGTTTGTATATCCTTATCATCTACTGTATCAAATGCAGCCATATAATTATTTTTGTTGGCAACTTTATCCTTTATCTTTAGCCCAAACACGTGCTCTTTAAACCCATGCATTATTGTTTTGCTATTATTTCGCAAAGCATTCATCCACATAGATACATTTAGGTGTTCCCTACCATGAAATTGTGGATATATAAACTTTTGCTTAACGCCATTAGATAACGCTGACATAGCTGATTCTCCATCTGAATATCTTTCATAAGACTCTTTTAGTCCTATGTAGTGATAGTGTTGAAATCCAGAATCTTCAATTTTAGAAAAATCAGGATTAGCCATAATTGTATTGGTCGTGATGCACGCAGGATTACCATGCATGTCTCTTCTTCTATCTAATACTTCAAATAGCCTTGAGAAATCCTGTGAATTTTCTAATGCGTCAAAACAATTAAACCTGTCGTTTGTTACTTCTACTCCTAATCCTTCAAGTCTAATTATAGCTTCTTTAGAGGTCATCCGTAGACTGCCCCAATCATCTGATTCAATAACTAATAATTTTCGATCAGTGTGCCATCCTAGCGCATTAACAAAATTATGAAAAATTAAATCCTTTATCTTTTTCATCTACCTCCTTCTAGCATAATTTCGCCTAATTCTGAGGCGGTCATAAATTCAACCTCAGGCCATTTATCAATAATTCTATTTAACAATTCTTCCAATTTGTTCAAGCCTATTTTACGGTTAGCTTCATCTAAACCTCCTACAAAGTTTACACGGTGCGAACTTATGATAGCTGGTTTATTCCACCTAAACGCAATGCTAATATCTCCCATTGCCATATTTACACTATCTGCCTGATGGGTAGGTTCGAATAGACAGTTTCTGGTAAAATATAGCTGCCCATGTTTATTCTTTTCTCCTAAATAAAAATGCTTCTTTTTGTATTTTGCATTTCCCTGTGGCTCCAGGCTTACCTTTGCCCTATCAATAAATTTTATTCCTTTTTTTGCTAAAGCAGGCTCAATTGCACTATTATGTAATAAAGAAGGAGCTACAAGCAATGATGGACTATAATTAAAACTCTCCTTAAAGATATCTATCCCTTTTTCAGAAAGTTTAACCAACTCAGGAATATCTTCTTTACTTTCAAAGTCATAGGCAGCCATATATCCATTTTTATAATCTGACTTGCCCGAAGCCTTTATTCCTATCGATTCATAATCAAAGGCAGTTCTAATATTCTTATCACCTGTCATTAAGCTTTTAAACCAGAACTTCACGTTTAAGTGTTCTCTCCCATGAAATTCAGGAACAAATAATCGCTGATCTATACCTTGTTGCCAAAGTAGGGAAGCTTGATTTGTACTAAAGTACCTTTGTAGGGTTGTAGTGAATGCTTCGTAATGATACTGCTGGAAATCAGACGCTCTGATTTTAGCAAAATCCGGGTTTGCAACTGCTGCCACAGCAGTAAAAACTGCAGATCGATTCGTTCTATCCTTTACTCTAGCTAGTATATCAAAAAGTGAAGTTAAATCATCACAACCAGCCAGTGTATCGTATCGATTAAATCTACTAGATTCTACATCAATACCTGCATTTTTTAAAGCATTCCAGGCTGCTTTGTTACGAATGCGAACAGCACCCCAATCATCAACCAGAAAAACTATAATCTTCCGACTTGTTGACCATCCTGGTATATTCGAAATATTCTTACTAACAGACCTCTTTATTTTAGAAAACATGTCTGGTTACCTATTCATTTAAATGCCATTCTTAAATTTCTTTATAAAAGTTATCGCAGTATGTAGAGCTTATTCACCTACATACTGCGATAACTTTTTTGAGGTAATCTCATTAATTAAAATGTTCTTAACACATTATTAATATGACCTTCAGTTGCATTTTCTTTTTCAATTATTTTTGCCGGATTACCCATTACCATACAGTTATCGGGTACATCAATAGTTAAATATGTTAAGGGTGCTATCAAAACATTATTCCCTATTGTTATTTTACCTACTATTACTGATCCTGTGCCAATCCAAACATTATTCCCAATTACCGGAGCACCTTTCCTGCTTCCTCTCCTGGTTTGACCTATTGTAACGGAATGCGCAATATTGCAGTTATTACCAATTACGGCATTTTCACTAACAACTATACTCCCAAAATGGCCAATATAAAATCCTTCACCAATTTTCGCAGAAACAGGTATTTGAATACCATATTTGTACACATATCTTCTTAAGAGTAATTTATAGAAAATTCTTTTTATAGATTTTCTATTACTGTGCGAAGTTGCAAGTCTCATAAGGAACATATACCTAAATCCTGGTATCATAAGACCACGTAGCAAACCTTTAACTCCTGAAAGCTTATTATACCTATATAAATCTGCCTTTATAATATCCACCTAATTATCTGTATTACTTAAATTGTATTATTTAATTAGATCAACAAGTGCTGAATCATTTTCAAAAAATATGGAGATTACAGGATTACCTAAAACAGTTACCATTCCTATTGTATCTAAGCCTAAACGAAAAGACACAATGCAATAAAATACCAGTGCTGGAATCATATAAACCTGTAGCCTTCTCATATAATGCTCCTTTGGTACCTGATGCAGAAAAGAAATTATAAATGCGATTGCAAACAGATTCGCTACTGAAATAAAACGTCCCCCTGAAGGTATTAAGCTCATTACATTTGCTACTGTTAAAAACAATAAAGTGAAACTATAGAGAGAAAATAAGTACTTATGATTTTTTATGAAAACTATACTTTTAATGTACACTATACCAAAACATAAAGCTATTACCCATTTTAAAGCTTGCACATAGTATAGCGCGTACCAATTATTGCTCTGGAGGCTTTCATTTATTCTATTAGCGTAATCTTCATTTGTATAAGACTCAATACTAGCAGAAAATATATTAGGTACTATGTCTATTAAAACATTTCGAACAGCACCAAGATTGATTTCAGTCAAAAAGAAACTTAATACAAACAGTACAAAGTATAAATGCACACGATTTTTAAAAAGAATATATACTATAATTACTAGTAAGGGTAAAGCAAATGAGAAATGCACTAATACTGAAAATGCTGCTAACAACAATCCTTTACTTTTGCCTTCAAAAAAATATTGAATAGTACCAAAAAAGAAAATATGAGCCGCAGTCCACATACGGAACCCATTAATCTGCCAGAATCCTATAATAAATGCAAAAGTTATGATTAACGGTATATATTCTTTTTTTACTTTAAAATCAGCAATCCTAATTAGATACCAGATATTTCTTGAATAAAAAAATCCAAATATTATAGCAAAAACCAAAAAGAGAATTTTATAGTCGGTCGTGAAAAGAGAAACAGTAAAAGAGATTAGTGGTTGCAGTATATCCACATATTTTGTTTCTTCACTATAGAGTAAAGAGGTAAAATTATCAAAAGACAACTCAGATTGTCCCATTAATATTAATTGATCTCTGTACCTATTCGCATCCATACCTTCATTAGATATTACAAAAGTATATCCGTAGAAAGCGACAAATAACCACAATACATTTTTTGACCAGGAAGCCTTATAGTTCTTGATAGCGATCAATAACGAAAGCAACGGGGACAGAAAATATATACAATAAATAAATATTTTATTATTGCTACTGATGTTAGACATTCTATAAAAAATTAGCAAATCTTGCCAAAGTAAAAAATATTTAAGGTGCCAATTCTAAGAAGCTTTTACAGACATTCTTTATCTTGTATATATCAATATTTTTTGGCTCTAATCTTTGCTCATAATTCTTATTAAAGAAATTAGATAACTTTACATTATCTTTCTCTCCTTCATAAGAAATTATTGGCCTTTGAGAGTAAAAATAATCAATTAACTTGAGAGACTGCTGTGTGTTATCCTTATAAGGATAATGCACTAAAAAGTCTGCTTTAGCCAACTCTAACAATAATTCTTCTCTTGGAACATAACCTCTTACTTCTATTTTATCCTTAATCCCTGACAACTCTTTCTGATATATATCTTTTTCCTTTGTATAAATAATAAATTTAAAATCTCTGTTTATACCTTTCAGGAAATTAAAAAAATGTACAGCATAGTGCATATAAGGGCCAACAGAACCAGAATAAATAAAGGTAACTATTTTGTTCTCTTTATACTCAGCAATATTTGGGAATGAAAAACCTTGAGGAATAATTTTGATTTTATGTCTGAATTCAGGATAATAGGCAGATAAAGCTTCTTCAATAGGAACTGCAACAAAATGAGTTTTTCTCATAAACCATTTTTCTATATATTTAAAATAAAATGGCTTCTTAAATGTATCATTTTTCAAACCCATAAAAGGATCTCCACAATCTGCTACCCATATTTTCGCTATTGGATCTTGCTCCTTCCATGCCCATGCCACTCCCCAATGCACAGTATGAGGTGCTGCAATTGATATAAGCAAATCATAACCTCTTTCTTGCTCTAATGCTTTTTTAACAGAAAATATAAATTCACTATTCGGGTATTGGAAAAGAAGATCAGATAAGCGCTTAAAAACTCGTCTCACTTTTACTTCAACTTCTCCTCCTTTTACTGCTACAGGTTTCCACTGCGACTGTCCCAAGTCTTTTATATGAACATTATATTCTTTTTCAAATATTGAATGTGCAATATTATTTTTGGGTGTAATAACAGTTATATCATGTCCTTCATTTGCTAATTCTTTCACAAGTTCAGTAGTTCTTAAAGAACGAGGTGAATTCATAGGGTAGAAGCTTTTACTTACTATTAAGATTCTCTTCTTTTCCATTAAAATATTATACTAATTTGCTTAGCACTCAGTATGTTACTATATGACAATATGTAATTTGCGCTATTATTAGTTTAAATTTTCATAAACTTTAATCCATAGTTTCAGGGTAGAATCCCAAGTTAATCTTCCTAATACAAGCTGCTTATTTTTCTCACAAGTTTCTTCCAAGCCATTAATACACTCCAACACATTATTCAAATGAAGCGCAACAGAATCTTCATCAGTTCTGATTACCTTCACCCCCCACTGGTCATAAACATCGTAAGGTAACCAATCTCCTACAATAACTATATTTCCTGCAACCAGAGATTCTGAAAGGGCACCTGAGAATGCATCTGTTTTTTGAATATTGACAACTACATCTGATGCACAACGCATAGTTGCCAGTTCTATATCTGTTAGTCTGGTTTCAAAAAAAGTAACTGATAAACCCAACTCTTTGGCTAATGCCTTTACTTGCCCCTTGTATTCTAAGGTTCCTCCATAGGTTAGCGGCACAAACAGATGGGCTGCAGATTTATGTTCGTCCTTTAATGATTTGATAGCTTCTATTAACTTGTAATGCTGTTGTTCAGGAATTCCATTATATCCAATTGAAATAATAATCTTGTTAGAGGGTATCTGGTATTTTTGCTTAAACAGAGCTATATCCTCTTCTTTTACATTCTTTATTACATCCAGCAGTTTTAAGCCAAAATAAGTTGTCCTTATCTTATGTTTATATTCAGGATACTCTTCTTTAAAGATGCTTTGAACACCTTCAACCATCGTTATGAGATCACTGTACATTAAAAGGGGCTGATAAGCTATTTTCTGCTTGTCTGTTGCCCTAAAATAATCTGATCCCCAGAAAGTTGTTATCAATCTGCATCCCTGTTGCTTAATTTGTTCAGCATACAGCGAATACTCTTCATGTACATAATGCACACTCACAACATCACCAGGTTTGAATTCTTTGCTGATACACTTTCTGTTAATGATAGGGATAAATAACCTTCTTATATATTTTAACTTTAGAACCCAGGGTGCCCACCAGTAAGAGTTTAAATAAGATGTTGTTTCTGTAAGCGGATCATAGATTTTTGCACTAATAAAATCATAGACAAGTACGCTATGTCCCTCATTCTGTAAACGCTGTACCAACTCCAAAAACAAAGGGTTAGTAACGGCTAGATTAAATATAAATAATACTCTCAAATCAGATCACAACTTTATATTATTCGTGCTTTTCTTCTCTTTTTTTGGTTTTATCACCTTTATAAGATCATTCAATATGTTCTTGTCAAAAAAGAATATAATTGAAGCATACACTGGAATACTTAATATTATTTTAAATAACAGGCTTACTTCTAGAGTTAGATTAAAAGTATTTACTAAAAACCCTACAAGTATAATAAAAATACAACCTAAGAATATTGCGTACAGTTGCTTCCAAACATCTATTAACTTCAAATTAATAATCTTGATGGCTTCATGCAAAATTGGAATGGCGCCTATAGTACCAACCAATAAATAGGCCAATACTAATCCATCCAGTTCTCCTAAATATAGCCCTAATATCCACGAAGGAATTAGAACAACATTTAAGTATAGCGTAACTCTAAAAGCCTTACCCGCATTTCCAGTAGCATTATAAATTACTCCATTTAAAGAAAGTACTGATTGAGCGGCACCCAGAATACTAAGCATCTTAATAATGGGAATTGCTTCTATCCATTTAACTCCTAAAACCAGCAGCACAAACTCTTCTGCCACTGTAAATAAACCTACCATTAAAGGGAATGTAACTAAAGCAATGAACTTAATTACCTTTAGGTAGTGAAATGCGATCTTATCTTTATCATCCTGGATAATGGAGAATGCCGGAAACAGCACTTTACCAAAAACACTGGTAACATTTGAAATAGGCAACATCATCAGGCTATAGCTTCTGGTATAAATACCCAGGGAAGCATTCCCTATAAATTTACCTATTAATAAATTGTCTAAGTTTCGCGTTAAGTAACCTAGCATATTTGTTCCTACAATTCCGGAACCATAGCTAAACAATCCACTTATTTCGTTCCAGGAGAAGTAAAACATAGGTCTCCATTTCGCTATTTTCCATACAAACATTAAGTTAATAACAGAAAAGATAATTCCCTGAAATACCAAGCTCCACACTCCCCAATTATTATAGGCCATCCAGAAAGCAACTCCATAACTCAGGAAAGTAGCAACCCAGGCAACCACAATCTTGAGCTTAAAATCTATATTTTTACTTAAAAGCGTATTAGGGATTCCGGCAAGTGAATTGATTAATAAACTTAAGGTAACAACACGGGTTAAGTTTATTAATTTTGGCTCCTTATAAAATTCGGCGAGAAGTGGCGACAGAGAATAGAATATCAGGTAGATAAACAGACCAATAGCCAGGTTAAACCAGAAAACACTGGATGTTTTCTTATTGGTTAAGTTTTGATCATAAATAATAGCCGAGCCAAACCCAAAATCAACAAACAGGTTAGCAAATCCTGAGAAAACAGTTATCATACCTACCAGTCCGTACGCCTCCGGCCCAAGTAGCCTTGCCAGATAGATACCAAACCAAACAAAGATCAGTTGGGTGACTACCTGGTTAATTACATTCCATTTTAGACCGCTTTTAACCTTAGCTTGTAGCATATATAACTTAAAACAGGAAGCTACAATAGCAAAAGTAGAAGATCCTGCTTCTATGTTTGCTCATGCTAAACTGTACCTGTGCGCTTCTAAAAAGTATTTATTAAAATCTTAAGATTACTTGTCCATTAAACGTTTAACCGTTTTATCGTATTCCTGCCATTCCCCGGTATCCATCCAGGAGCCTTCGCTTACCGGATATACACCAATTTTACGATTTTCCTTTTTAAGATTACCGATCAGCTCAGTTATATGGAAAAACCCTTTCTCTGGAATCTCATTTATAAGGTTTGGCTCTAAAATATACATCCCGGTATTGATCCATACCGACTGATCAGGTTTTTCTTTTATTTCCAGAAGTTCTCCGTTATCTCCTGTTTCAAGCGTACCATAAGGGATCTGATAATGCTTAAGCGCTGCGATAATTGTTAATTCATTTTTATTATCTCTGTGGTACTTTAAAATATCCGAGTAATCCTGGTCTATAATAATGTCGCAGTTAGTAACAAAGAACGTATTATCTATCTTACCCTTTAGCAGGCTCAGACTACCGGCCGTGCCTCTCGGCTCTTCTTCTTTTACAAATTGAATGTTATAAGGAAGATCTAATTCATTCAGGTAAAACTTAATAAGGGAAGCTTTATAGTTTACTGATAAGAAAAAGTCGTTTACTCCATGGCCGTTAAACCTGGAGAAAATTTCTTCCAGCATAGTGCCCTCGCCGATTGGGATCAATGGTTTAGGAACTACGTTTGTTAATGGCTTTAACCTGGTTCCAAAACCACCAGCCATCACCACTACTGGTAAATCAAATTGAAAAACAGGCTTGGGTTTAGTATTTTTAAATATATCTTCCCAAAAATGAACATCCATTAAATCGTTATCGTCACTTACAACAGGGCAAAATTCCATTCTAAACGAAAGCATCAGTTTCTCGATAGCTTGCATTGTATCGTTTGGGGATGCTACCCGAATCTGCTCTCGCAGGATAGTTGATATCTGAGTATCAAGATCTACCTTTTTGATGATTGCCCTTTGTATATCGCCTGCACTTATAATGCTTACAAATTTTTCATTGCTTACAATCAGCAAAAGCTTCTTGTCCAGCACGTCCATTTGTTTCATTGCATCCAATATAGTTGCATTTGGCGAAATTATGCGATCTTCAATTCTTTTTGAATAAATCATTACCAGTTATAATCTTTACTGCAAAGCGATTTAATACCTTCTGTTTTATGCTACCAGACTAACCTTTATACTAATACTTGAGAAATTATCTGATTTGCTTCGCAGGATTTCCAACCCATATTTGGTTTGCTGCAACATCATTTATAACTACAGCTCCTGCACCTATAATAGCATTTTCCCCAACTTTTATTCCCTGCTTAACTACCGCATTCGCTCCAACAAAACATCCTTCTAGCACCTTTACATTACCGGTTAATACAGCTCCAGGGGCTATATGAGCATAATCTCCTATTTGACATTCATGTTCCACAACAGCTCCGGTATTGATAATAACTCCTTTACCAATACTAGCCAAAGGATTTACCATTGCACCTGCAGAAATAAAACAACCCTTTCCTATTGTAGCATAATCTGAAACTATAGCTGTGGGATGTATGATCAAAGCATTATGAAGCCCTCTCCCTATCAGGTGTTCTGTAATCCTTTTCCTGATATCATTGTCACCTACACCTACAATGCAACTTGCTCCAGAACTCTTTATTTCTGTTAAGGTATTCTCGTCCTTTTCATCCCCTAAATATTTCAAATTAAATGGGTTGAACTTAGCTTCTGCTCTATCACAATATCCTATCAGATCTCCTCCAACTCTCTTAATTGCATCTGCCACTACATATGCATGACCGGAATAACCTAGTAGTATAATTCTCATAGTTATAGCCTGACACTACTTGGTATATTAACAAGCCTTTCCTCTAACCATTTACTTACAGTTAGATCTTCGTGTACACAATCCTGAAACATGGGCAGCTTGTGCATTAAAGTCCATACAGGTCTTGTCATTACCCCACCCGAATTCAGCTCTGCTAAGAAGGAATCGCGTTCTTCTCTATCTCTTAATAAAACTGCATTAAGCCAGTAGTTCGCTTTTGCATCAGGTTCTTCAGCTACATATTCTACATCTTCTACTCCTGCAAAAAAGCTTTTATATGCTGCAGCCAGTTCTCGTTTGTTTTCAACAAATGCTGCTAACTGTTCCAACTGGGCGCAGGCTAAAGCTGCATTAAGGTTTGGCATGCGATAGTTATAGCCAATATGATCATGATTGAATTCCCAGGCATGATGCATTTTTGCCTGTGTGGTCAGGTGTTTGGCAAGTTTGGCTATAGCTTCATTATCGGTAACTATTGCACCACCACCACCAGATGTCACCGTCTTATTCCCGTTAAAGCTAAACGTGCCCAAGAGACCAAAGCTTCCTGTATGCTTTCCTTTATAATAACTACCTAATGACTCTGCTGCATCTTCTACTAGGGGAACATTCCACTCAGCGCAAATCTCAGCAATACGATCTATCTCACACGGAAACCCGAAGCAGTGCATTGGTACACAGGCCGCAATTCGGTTACCGGTTCTGGTATTAAAAGTCTGGCCATCAACTCTTTTTCCAAATTCTTGTAAAAATTGCTCCAGTTTGTCAGCAGATAAGCCCAGTGTTTTTCTATCAACATCTAAAAAAACAGGCTTGGCTCCGATATAACTGATAGCGTTGGCTGTGGCAATAAACGTTAAGTCCTGTGACAGTACTTCGTCCCCTTGCTTTACTCCAGCAACTATAAGTGCCATATGCAATGCTGAAGTACCATTTACAGTGGCTATTGCATATTTTGCCCCGGTTATGTCTTTCATCATTTCTTCAAAGCGGTTTACATAAGCGCCAACCGAAGAGACAAAAGTTGAGTCTATAGCATCTGCAACATACTTCTTTTCATTTCCCATGAACCTTGGTTCATGTAAAGGAATAAAATCCTGATCCGGGAAGAGCGATTTAATAAAGCTTGTGATGTAGCTGTACTTTGAAGTTTGCCCCATAATGAATTCTATAGATAAAAGTTGCCCTACTTAGTTTTCTAGATATTATATATATCACCTTTGTATTGTCTCAGGTTCTCTTTGTTACGGAACCATGCGATGGTTTCTGCTAACCCTTCTTCCAGGCTAGACTTCATCTCCCAGTTTGTAAGGTCTTTAATTTTGCTGTTAGCACCATACAGCCTGTACACTTCGCTCTTTTCGGGGCGCAAGCGAATATCATCCTGAATGATTCTTGCATCCGGATTTATTTGATCAATTAAGCTCTGGGCCAGGTCTCCAACGGTAATCTCAGATTCTGTAGCGATATTACAGTCCTCTCCTATCAGTTTATTTGACTTTGCAATTTCTATAAAGCCTTTAGCTGTGTCTTTTACAAAAAGCAAATCGCGTGTTGGTGTCAGATCGCCCAATTTGATTTCTGTTTTACCTTGCAGCAGCTGTGTTATAATGGTAGGAATTACAGCTCGGGCAGATTGCCGGGGTCCATATGTGTTAAAAGGACGAACAATGGTAAGCGGCAGATTAAAACTTCGGTAAAAGGATTCGGCAATACAGTCCGCGCCAATTTTTGATGCAGAGTAAGGCGACTGAGGTTGTCGTGGGTGCTTTTCATCTATTGGAATATACTGAGCAGTACCATACACTTCTGAAGTCGATGTTACGAGTACCCGCTCTATACCCAGATCTTTGGCAGCCTGTACCACATTCAAGGTTCCTTTTACATTTGTATCTATATAACTGTCAGGAGAATGGTAGCTGAAAGGAATGGCAATTAATGCAGCCAGGTGAAAGACAACATCTATATCTTTCATTGCCGTACGTACCCCATTAGGGTCTCTTATATCGCCCGCAAAAATCTCTATCTGAGAAAGCTTTTCTTTAGATAAGGAATCCAGCCATCCCCAACTGTTAAAAGAATTATAATAGACAAAGGCTTTTACTTTACAACCCTCTTCTAATAAACTCTCCACCAAATGGCTACCTATAAAACCATCAGCTCCTGTTACTAATACTCTTTTATTTTTTAGCTCAGCCATTTAAATTCACTGGTTTTGTTAACAGATTATTAAAAAGTAGATTCACTTGCTCTCTTTTTATACCATTCATAAGCGATTCCTAAGCCTTCCACTACAGAGTATTCCGGCTTATAATCAATTAAATCTGCAGCCTTACTAATATCTGCCAGGCTATGCCTTACATCTCCTTTTCGCTCTTCCCTATACTCCGGAGATAAACTGATACCAGCTATCTCTGTAATTCTATTCCACAATTGATTTAAAGTAGTTCGCTCACCAAAAGCTATATTCACTACTTCATGTTTATCTAAATCCTGCCTTAACATGGCTTTAATATTCGCCTGCACTGCATTCTCTACAAATGTAAAGTCCCGGCTGGTCTCCCCGTCTCCATTAATAACAGGGGCCTTTTGTGCAAGAACAGCTTCTATAAAAAGGGGAATAACGGCTGCATAGGGCCCATTCGGATTTTGCTTTGGCCCAAACACATTAAAGTATCGAAGTCCTACTGTATGGAAGTCATAGGTTTTAGAGAAAACAGTGGCATACAATTCGTTTACATACTTTGTGATAGCATAAGGCGAGAGCGGATTACCTATTTTAGCCTCTACCTTCGGTAGATCCGGGTGGTCACCGTAGGTGCTTGAGCTCGCAGCATAAACCATACGCCTGATGCCTGCATCACGGGCAGCAACCAATATATTCAGAAAGCCACTGATATTTACTTCATTACTGGTAATAGGGTCATTAATGGAACGTGGTACGGAGCCAAGTGCGGCCTGATGTGTTACATAATCAATTCCTTCTACAACTCTTCTGCATGTTTCAAGATCTCTTATATCTCCTTCAACCAGTTCAAACGCAGGGTTAGATGCAAAATTTTCCACATTAGCATAAGAACCCGTGGAGAAATTATCTAACACACGTACTTTTCCTGCGCCATACTTTAACAGGTACTCCACAATGTTAGAGCCTATAAAGCCTGCACCTCCGGTTATTAAAAAGCTGTGTTGTCTTAGATCTTCGGTATGGTAAAGTGTTTTGTACACTACTGAGGAGAATTATGAATGATGAATTAGGAATTAATCATGGAACGTGGGAATCAAACTAACCCTCCTTATCCCAAGAGGGAACTTTGTGCTATATCATGTCGAGAAGTATGAGAGTTTTCTAACATGCTATTCAGATTTCTCACTTTGTTCGAAATGACGGTTTGATGTTACAATCTCGCGTCTACAGATTCTTTTGGAAGAACGCCTTTTACATCATAGATCACGACATTCTCTTTGCAGAGTTTGCTTAAGTCTAATGACTTGAATTCTTCGTGAGAAACAGCAAGTATAATAGCATCGCAGTTGGTTGTGCCGTTTAGCTCTTTTACAGAATCCCAGCCGTATTCGTGCTTTACCTCAGCTGGTTCAGCCCATGGGTCGTAGATCGTGATGTTAGTATCGTAATCTTTCAGCGTATGCAAAATGTCTACTACTTTGGTGTTGCGTACATCCGGGCAGTTTTCTTTGAAGGTGATGCCCAATAACAAGATGTTAGCTCCTTTAACCGGGATGTCCTTTTTCACCATCAGCTTGATCACCTCATGCGCCACGTACTCGCCCATGCCATCATTTAACCTACGCCCAGCCAGGATGATCTCCGGGTGGTAACCTACTTCCTGTGCTTTCTGAGCCAAGTAGTAAGGGTCAACACCAATGCAATGGCCTCCAACCAAACCTGGTTTAAATTTCAGGAAGTTCCATTTGGTACCAGCTGCCTGTAATACTTCATCCGTATCAATATCTAGGCGGTTAAATATTTTGGCTAGCTCGTTAACGAAGGCGATATTTATATCGCGCTGTGCATTCTCGATTACCTTAGCAGCCTCTGCTACTTTAATAGAAGTAGCTTTATGCGTACCGGCAACGATTACTGCTTTGTACAACTGATCTACTTTCTCTGCAGCCTCTGGTGTAGAGCCCGAAGTGATCTTTAGGATCTTGGCAACGGTATGCTCCTTATCTCCCGGATTGATACGCTCTGGTGAGTAACCTGCAAAAAAGTCTATATTGAATTTCAGGCCAGATACACTTTCCAGCACAGGCACGCACTCATCTTCCGTAACACCTGGGTATACTGTAGACTCATATACTACAATATCGCCACGCTTCAGCACCTTGCCTACCGTTTCGCTTGCCTTGTATAAAGGCGTAAGCACAGGTCGGTTATATTTGTCTACTGGGGTAGGTACAGTAATAATATAGAAGTTGCAGCTCTCGATCTTCGATAGGTCATTTGTACAATATAAACCCTTAGCCGTAGAACAATCATCTGTTAATACTGCTTTCAGTTGTTCATCCTCCACTTCCAGCGTGTGATCATGACCGTTGCTTAGCTCCTTCACCCTGGCTTCGTTGATATCAAACCCAATTGTCTTAAACTGCTTTGCAAATTCTACTGCCAATGGCAGGCCAACATAGCCTAAGCCGATAACTGCTATTCGTGCGCCTTCTAACCTTGCGTTAAGAGCCATTTTTTATATTCTTATTTACTTTTAAGTTAATCGGTGTTATACTATACACCAAGCTTTAGTTTCTTCTTAGCCTTTTTACCCTTTGTCATATCTTCTCCGTAACCGTAACCATAGCCATAACCGTTTTCTTTTTTGGCATCATTTAGCACAATCATCGGATGTAACAGTTTGCGATTCTTATAAATGTCGTCGACTATGGAGATCTGGTTTTTGTGCGTGTAGTTATAACGCACCAGGTAAATACTGGAGTCGATGTATGGGGCTAATGCAAGGGCATCTGCAACCTGACCAACTGGTGATGTATCAATAATAATATAATCGTACAGCGCTTTTAGCTCTTCTATCAGCTTATCTACTTTGGGCAATAGCATCAGCTCAGTAGGGTTTGGTGGTATCGGGCCGGAACCGATAATATCCAGCCCATCCAGACCAGGTACAGGTTTAATGATGTCCTCAACCGGCAGGTAATCTGAGATCAGGTAATTAGACACACCGATATCGTTTACAATATCAAGACTTTGCGAAAGTCTTGGTCTGCGAAGGTCAAAGCCTATCACCACTACTTTTTTACCTGTCAGCACTAAGCTGGCGGCCAGGTTGATACTAAAGAAGGTTTTGCCTTCGCCGCTCATGCTGGAAGTTACCAGGATAACTTTATTTTCTTTACCGGCTGCGGCAAACTGCAGGTTAGCCCTGATCAGTCGGAATAATTCAGCTACCGGGCCACGGCTTTCATTCGTTACTACCATGGTTTCGCCGCTATAGTTGTGAGAGATCTCTCCTAATACAGGAGTAGCAGTAACACTTTCGATATCTCTGATTTCTTTTACCTTATCATCCAGCATTTCGCGCACATAAATAAAAGCAAAAGGAACGCCTAACCCCAAAAAGAAAGCCAGCAGGTATATTAATTGCTTTTTAGGTTTTACTGGCGCATCACCGGCCATGGCTGGATCTATAACTCTTGAATTAGATACTGTGGCTGCCAACGAAAGGGCAGATTCTTCACGTTTCTGAAGCAAGTATAAGTACAACTCTTCTTTAACTCCCTGCTGCCTGTTTATCTCCAGCAATTCGCGCTCAATGGCTGGCACTTTCTGTATTCTTGATTCGAATTGTGAAGAGTTAGCACGCAGGTTGTTACGTGTAATTGTGAGGCTGCTTTTTATATTTCCTAAGTTCTCTAAAATGTTAACTCTAAGATTCCCCAGTTGCTCATTAATGTTCATTACAATCGGGTTACCTGGTTGCATAATATGTAACTGGCGCTGGCGCTCTAGCTGTAGTTCATTAAACTTAGCAATCAGATTTAGTAAGGTAGCATCTTGTATATTTAGTGTACTTGGTACCAGTTCGTACTGATTTTGTTGTTCCTTTAGGTATGCTTCAATAGAATTCAGCACATCGATCTGTATCTCAAGTTCAGACAATTGCCTGTTGTACTCACTGGCTCGCTCTAGGTACATTTTAGCCTCTGAGCTTACGTCGGTAAGTTCATTCTTGCGTTTATAAGTCTCTACATCTTTCTCAACAGCAGTTAACTCCTCTGTCAGGTACTTCAACCTGTCGTCAATAAACTGTATGGTATTGGCAGCAATCTGATTCTTATCTTCTACAGCCTCCTTATCATAAACCTCAATTAGCTTGTTGATAATGGCTACACCTTTGTCTGGTACAGCATCTGTAAGACTAATGTTGAGCACACTTGCTTCTTTATTTACCGGGGCTACGGTTAAACGGCTGTTATAACTGTTTGCCAGTTTACGAATGTCATGGAATTTAACTGCCACCTGATCTCTACTTTTTCTCGATAATGCTGGAGCCACCAGTACTGTAAAGGTAGCGTAGTCTGTTTTAATCTGCTGGCCAAACTGGTGCGTAGTCTGTTTCTCCCCGTCCTCAATCTCGAAACTATTATTATCCTTTAAGTTAACAAAAATCGTTTTATTAAAGGCAGCAGAGTCCAATTCACTTACCACAATTTTAATCGGCTGAGAGCGCCCAAATACTTCTGTAGTCTTTAAACGTCCTTCAGTATAAAAACTTGTATACAACGACAGGTCTGTCAGCACACGCTGCATCAGGCTTTTCGATTTCAGAATCTGGATCTGATTGTCCAAACTTTTACTGGACTGAAAAATCTCCAGATCATTAAAAGCCACGTTACCAGACAGGTCAGCCCCTTTCTTATCGTCTTTAATCAGCAATGTACTGCTAATGCTATACTCTGGTGTGGTATAACGCAAATATAAAAGCGCCACTACCATGCTTATTATTACACCGATAGCAAACAGATACCAGTAACGCAGGTACCTTCCAACTATACTTTTAATATCAATCTGCTCCGACTCTAGCATAAAAACCTCTTTCTCTGACATGGAAATGCTTTGCTGAAATTACAAGAACCTTGAAAGTATTAAAGTTAAGACAGACATAGTGGCAACTATAATTGATATATTCCGACTACTATTGCTTGCCTGAACAGCTCTAGCCTTATCAGGTTCCACATAAACTATATCGTTTTGCTGGAGGTTGAAAAAAGGTGATTTAAGAACATCCTTATCATTGAGATTCAATCGTACCATACTTCTTTCGTCCTTTGTCTCACGTATCACCAGCACATTTTCTCTTTTACCAAAGGCAGTCATATCGCCTGCCATGCCAAGGGCTTCTAAAATATTCACATTGCCATCTGTTATCTGAAAAGTAGATGGTCTGGTTACCTCACCTATCACTGTTACTTTAAAATTTCTGAAGCGAACGTTTACAACCGGCTCCTTCAGGTAAGTTTGTAGGCTGGATGTTAACTGGTTTTCTGCTTCTTCTCTTGTCAGGTCTTCTACCTTTACCCTGCCAAGTATGGGCAATACCACTGAACCAGACTTATCTACCAGGTAGCCTTCTGTTTCCTGAACGTATGTTACACCGCTTACATTGGTATTGCTTGCGGTTGGTAAAGCACCCCTGTTAAACAACACATTTGATTCCGGGCTCAGGCTGGTCACATTTATACTTAGCAGGTCGCCGGGTTGGATTTTAGCCTCTGCCGCATTGGCTATTTTTTCGGTAACAACTGCCTCTTCTCTGAGGTTGTCGAAATAGGCAAGGTTTCTGGGAGAGCTGCACGAAGCAAAAAAGAGCAGGCTTAGGATAAATAAAAAGAATCTGTTGTTCATTTCCGGCACATCAAAATTAAGCCAACTTATTATACTAATTTATACTTAACAGTAAAAGCAGCTTCCAAAGTATAACGCATACTATGGATTTGCAAAATTATAAAAAAAGTGTGGTAATACGGTTCATACTTTTCATTTATATTCAGTGCAGAACTTCAATTTCAGCTAAATGATTCCTTTTAGCAGAGATTTTTAAAACGATATTATATAACTATTCCAATCATAGTTTCTATGTTTCCTCTAACAGGGTGGCATTTAACCAGACAATCTTTATTGCAGTGATTAAGTGGAGACGTTATTAACAGTGTGCGGTTTAGCGTTTAAACATTACTATCGTACATTGTTAAGTAAGGCAGACTGATAAATGGAAAAATGAAGCTTAAGTTGATTATCTAAGGGATAAAAAAGTAACTTGTCGCTTAAACCTAATTTTGCAAATCAAGAATACAAACGCAGCCATGCCAATTAAAACCATAGATCCTAAAGAGACGAAAACCGCAGAGGTACACGCACTGCTTTTAGGCGCCATAGCGCCTAGGCCCATTGCTTTTGCCAGCACCACCGACCTGGAAGGAAACTTTAACCTAAGCCCTTTCAGTTTTTTTAACGTGTTCAGTGCCAAGCCTCCAATTCTGGTCTTCTCCCCTGCCCGTCGCGTGCGCGACAACACCAGCAAGCATACTTTAGAGAATGTAGAGCTCACGAAAGAAGTGGTGATTAACATCACCAATTTTGATATTGTAGAGCAGATGTCGCTGGCCAGCACAGAGTATGATAAGGGTATAAATGAGTTTATAAAGGCCGGCTTAACTCCGGAAGCATCCGTTCTGGTCAAAGCTCCGCGTGTAAAAGAGGCGCCTGTTGCCTTTGAGTGTAAAGTAAACGACATTATCAGCCTTGGTCCTGAAGGCGGTGCAGGCAACCTGGTTATCTGTGAAGTGCTGTTGATGCACATAAATGAAAGTATATTGAACGAGGAAGGCAAGATAGACCCGTTTAAATTAGACGCTGTAGCCCGAATGGGAGGTGATTATTATTTGCGCGCCAACGGAGATTGCATTTTTGAGCTTCCAAAACCAATCCGTAACAAAGGTATCGGTATAGACCAACTGCCGGAGTTTATTCGCAACAGCGCCATACTTACCGGAAACAACTTAGCCAGACTCGGCAACTCCGAAACTATCCCAACTGATGAGGAAGTAGCTGAGTTTAAAGCTGACCCGCTGGTGGCTTATACTTTTAATAAGTTTGGAAATGACAAAGCCTCGCAAAAGAAAGAACTGGAATTGCTTGGTAAAAAGCTACTGGAGAACAACCAGGTACAGGAAGCCTGGAAAGTGCTGCTATTGAGTGGGAAAGTATAAACTGGCTCCAACCACCCCTGCCCCTCTCCCGAAGCAAGTCCGGGAGAGGGGCAGGGGTGGTTGGACAACATACTGCAGAACAATCCTGTCCATCCTATAATCCTGAAAATCCTGATTCAGACAAAAAAAGAAACGCAACATATTGCGTCTCTACATTCCTTTCAGCAAGTTTAGCAAAGTATAAATACTGCGGAGAAATCCTATTAATCAATCAAATCCCCATTAATCTGCGGTCAAAATCCCATTAATCACCGGTCCTAGTTACGTACTGCGATCATCAGCCCTAACTCTTTATAGCGCATACCAAATTTCTTAGCTATCTGGGAATTGGTTAAGCTGCCTTTGTAAATGTACACGCCGCTTCGGTAATGCTCGTTCATAAAAAGCACTTCGTTGATGCCGCCATACTTTGAGAATTCGTTGAAGATTGGTGTAAAGATATTGCTCAGCGCCTGTGTAGCGGTGCGGGGAACCCTGGAGGCAATATTGGGTACGCAATAATGGATGATATCATACTTCCGGAAAACAGGCCTGCTATGAGAAGTCATTTCGGAGGTTTCGAAACAACCACCCTGGTCAATACACACATCTATAATAATAGACCCCGGGTTCATGTGAGCCACAACACCCTCCTCTACCATGCATGGCATGTGGCCTTCATCGGCTACCAGTGCCCCTATTACCACGTCTGCCTGCCTGATCTCGTGATACAAAACGGCTTTATCTAAAGTAGAAGTAAACAGCGGAGCACCAATATTATGCTTCAGGCGACGCAGCTTGTAAATATGATTGTCGAAAACCTTTACCTCAGCCCCTAAACCCAGAGCAGCGCGTGCGGCGTATTCTGCTACAGTGCCAGCCCCCATTATAACTACTTTGCTTGGTGCCACTCCGGTTATGCCGCCAAGTATAACCCCTTTGCCTTCGTTACTGCTGCTCAGGTATTCTGCAGCAATAAGCATCACGGTGCTACCCGCGATCTCGCTCATAGCCCTTACCACCGGCTTCGACTCTGATTTATCACGGATTAGCTCAAACGAAATGGCATTTATCTTTTTACGCAACAGCGCATTCACAAAATCTGCTGTCAGGCTGCCAAACTGAAGGGCGGATATGAGTGTTTGTCCCGGTCTGAAGTATTCAACCTCCTCGTAGGTTGGCGGGGCTATCTTAAGTATAATATCTGCTTCGTATACTTCTTCGGTAGAGTAAACAATTTTGGCGCCTGCCTCTGAGTACTCGTTATCTGAGAATTTGGACGGTCCACCGGCTCCTGCTTCGATGCGGATGCGGTGCCCGTAGTCGGTAAGTTGCTTTACGGCATCAGGTGTCAGGCCAATTCTGTTTTCTTGGAAAGATGATTCCTTAGGTATACCGATAGAAAGGCTTCGGCGACGTTCCTCTACAGCCATCATCGACTCTTTGGGGTAAAGAGCCGGACTTGTGGCAAGTTTTCCCAGGTCTACGGCAAACTTTTGCGTCATGCTATACTTCGTTTATGGTCATGGTACGCACCTGGCCATCGGCATCAGGCTGCAACGTTACAAGCAGGTAGTGCTCCGGCAATAAACTCGGGATCATAGACGGCCACTCGATCAAACAGAGCCTGCCTGAGTCGAAATATTCCAACGCGCCTATGTCCAGTGCCTCACGCTCCTGATTTAACCTATAAAAATCAAAATGGTAAATTAGTTTCCCGTCAGTACCTGCGTATTCGTTCACAAGCGAAAAAGTAGGACTGCTTACATTGTCTTTTACACCTAGTTGGCGACATACTTCTTTTATCAGGGTTGTTTTGCCAGCGCCCATGGGCCCCTCAAAAAGTATGATCGGCTCGCTTTTAGCCTCCTCTATAAGCACAGAAGCCGCCGCTGGCAGATCAGCCAACGACGACATCGTGATAGTTTTTCTTTCTACTCCTGTATTATACATTTTTAGGTGTAAGCGTGATAAACGGAATGATCACCTCCTCCAACGACACACCTCCGTGCTGGAACGTGTCTTTGTAATAATTAACATAGTAATTATAGTTGTTGGGGTACGCAAAAAAGTAATCCTCTATTGCGAACACAAACGTAGTGGAAACGTTTGCTTTTGGCAAGAAAAATCTCTCCGGTTTGCGCACTGTAAACACATCTTTATCGGTGTAACCCAGGTTCTTACCGTGCTTGTACCTTAGGTTGGTATTGGTGTTGCGGTCTCCGATGATTTTAAAAGGCCTTTTTACACGAATAGTACCATGGTCTGTGGTGATTACTAGCTTGCCTTTTTTATCGGCTATCATCTTCAGGGTATCGTACAACGGCGAGTGAAGGAACCATGACCTTGTAATAGAACGGTAAGCCGACTCGTCAGGGGCCAGTTCGCGTACCATGTTACTGTCTGTGCGGGCATGCGAAAGCATATCCACGAAGTTGTAAACGATAACGTTAAGCTTGTTGCTATCCAGGTTACTAAACTTGTTCAGCAGGTCGCGGCCAGCCTGCACGTTGGTAATTTTATGGTAGCTGTGCTTGTCGGTAACCTTGTTCTGCTGAAACTGTATGTCCAGGAATTCGGATTCGTGCAGGTTTTTGCCTTCGTCCTCGTCGTCATATACCCACATATTCGGGTACTTCTTCGCAATCTCGGTTGGCATCATGCCAGAGAAAATAGCGTTACGGGCATAGGCTGTGGTAGTAGGAAGTATAGAGTAGAACATTTCCTCTGAGTCTACACTAAAGTATTCAGAGATCAGCGGTTCCAGAATCTTCCATTGGTCGTAGCGCAGGTTGTCGATCAACACAAAGTATACAGGCCGGTCCGTTTCTTTCATGATCGGAAAAACACGCTCTTTAAACAGCTGATGCGACATAAGCGGTACATCGTCGCTGTCGCCGTTTATCCAGTCTTCGTAGTTATCCATAATAAACTTAGCAAAGTTGGAGTTAGCCTCGTCTTTCTGCATGTTTATTACGTCTGCCATACTTTTATTCTCTGTCTCGTCTATCTCCAGCTCCCAGAAAACAAGTTTCTTGTAAATGTCGGCCCATTCTCCCGGACTAAGGCGTTCGCCAAAAGCCATGCCCAACTGCCTGAAATCGCGCTGATAGCTCATGTTCGTCTTTTCAGACACCAAGCGCTTGTTATCCAGCACTTTTTTAACTGAAAGCAGAATCTGGTTCGGATTGAGAGGCTTTATCAGGTAATCGGTTATCTTAGATCCGATGGCTTCCTCCATAATGTGCTCTTCCTCACTTTTGGTGATCATGATCACAGGCACTGCCGGACGGATGATTTTAAGCTCATTCAGGGTTTCCAGACCACTGATGCCTGGCATGTTTTCATCCAGAAAAACAATATCAAAATTCTTTTCCCGAAACTCCTCAATGGCATCTGCGCCACTGTTAACCGGGGTAATGTCATAGCCCTTATCCTCCAGAAAGAGAATATGTGGCTTAAGCAGGTCGATCTCATCATCGGCCCATAAAATGTTATATCTTTGCATAGTTTTATCTGAATAAATTGCTAAATGGCTTAACTGTTTAGTTTTTACTTAGTTATATTCTCATAAAGTACTGGGTTGGCGGATCTCTAAGAACTATACCTGTATACACGAATAGATTTACTTTAAAGTATAACTTAGGTTACTTTTAATACTAAACATGCTTTTTTATTCTTTCTAATCTGGCTACACTATTTTAAAGTATAAACCTGTATCGTAAAAGTATAGATAGCCGGTTAAAATGCTATGAAAGATTAAATCCGGATGCTTAACCAGCTAACAATTAACCAAATTAACAGTTTAACAATCAAACAACTCAACCACCTGCTCTGTGAATAAAAAGAAAATATTCAATGATCCTGTTTACGGGTTTATAACTGTTCCAACCGATCTTATTTTCGACATCATTGATCACCCCTACTTTCAGCGCCTCCGCCGCATTAAACAGCTGGGCTTAACTGAAATGGTTTACCCCGGTGCACTGCATACGCGTTTTCATCATGCGCTGGGTGCCATGCACCTGATGAACACCGCCTTAAATACTCTAAAGAGTAAAAATAACGAAATTTCCGATAAAGAATTTGAGGCATCGCTTATTGCCATACTTTTGCACGACATCGGCCACGGCCCCTTTTCGCACGCACTTGAGACGGCTATATTTAAAAATGTGCACCACGAGCACCTATCGCTGCACATTATGCATTTACTTAACGAGCAATTTGACGGGAGGCTGAGTCTGGCGATTGAGATATTTACAGGCAATTACCACCGTAAGTTTTTCCACCAACTGGTTTCAAGCCAGCTAGACGTTGACAGACTGGATTACCTGAACCGCGACAGCTTTTATACTGGTGTATACGAAGGAAAGATAGGCGCAGACCGGATTATTAAAATGCTGGATGTTGCCAACGATAAACTGGTGGTAGAGGAAAAAGGTGTTTATAGTATAGAGAACTTCCTGGTAAGCCGTCGCCTGATGTACTGGCAGGTATACTTGCATAAAACGGTTATCAGCGCCGAGAACATGGTGTTGCGTGTAGTGCAGCGTGCCCGCGAACTGGTACAGAAAGGCATCAACGTACCTGCCAGCCCCTGCCTTAAATTTTTTCTGACCTCTGATGTAACCATGCAGGATTTCCAGCAAGACAGCAGCATTCTGGAGCGTTTCGTTAGCCTTGACGACCATGATGTTTGGAGTGGCATCAAAGAATGGGCCTACCACCCTGACAAGATACTCTCTTACCTGGCCAACAGTATACTTAATCGCAAATTGTTTAAAGTGGTTATCTCTAACCAACCTATTGATGCAGAACTGCAACTGGGCATAAGCGAACTGGTGCAATCGCAGTTTAATATTGGAGAGGAAGAAATTAAATACCTGATGATAGCCGGGAAGATAGGCAATAATGCCTATGATGTAGAAGGCCAGACTATTGATATGCTGACCAAGTCAGGTTATGTGATAGATGTAGCTGAGGCTTCTGATCTGCCAAACATCCGGGCACTAAGCAATAAGGTAGAGAAATACTACGTGTGCTACCCGAAGGAGGCGGCGCATTGATTCCACCAGATGCAATTAGAGGTTGCGTTGATGATACAGTTTCAGTAATGCAGCCTGCTTGCGGGCAGAAGGCACAATATATCCTTCCGCTAGCTGAAATCTGGCGGAAGGAATCAACTGGTATCATTTAATCACCGAGATTTTCAAAACTAATATCCGAAGCAGCGGCTTTTTAGACCTAGCAACTTGCGCAGCTCCTGCTAGCGTTTGGCAGGCAACAATAGTATTCAAGCAACTCTCTCCCTCTTCATCCGAAAGTTATATATCAAATAATGAATGGCACTATAGCAACAAGTTGATACCAATGAGTATAGGCAAGTTTACTTTTTTGTTAAGTTTGCATCCCTGAAGCATTAGCACTTTTAAGTTTTTGCTATAATTTTACAAAATGGAATTTACCGTTCAACAGGTTGCTGACCTTCTGCAGGGAAAAGTAGAAGGAGACAATACCATAAAGGTCAGCACATTAGCTAAAATAGAGGAGGCCAAACAAGGTGCTCTTGCTTTTTTATCCAATACTAAATACGAACCATTTCTTTACAATACGCAGGCCAGTGCAGTTATAGTTGCCCATAATCTAGAGCTTAAACAACCTGTAACTGCTGCCCTTATTCGTGTTGAAGATCCTTATACAAGCTTCTCTACTCTACTGCAGTATTACCAGACAGCTGTGATTGCCTCTAAGGCAGGCGCAGAAGAGCCGTGTTTTATCGGCCAGGGATCTGTTGTAGGCGATAATTATTACCGTGGCGCCTTTTCATACATTGGCGCAAACTGCAAAATCGGTGAGAATGTAAAGATATTCCCGCAGGTATACATTGGCGATAACGTTACTATTGGCGATAACACCACCATTTTTGCAGGTGTCAAGCTCTATACCAACACCGTGGTTGGCAACAACTGCACCATCCATAGCGGTGCCGTACTTGGCAGCGATGGCTTTGGCTGGGCGCCTCAGGCAGACGGCACCTACAAAGCTGTGCCGCAAATTGGCAATGTAGTGCTGGAAGACGATATTTCTATTGGCGCCAACACTACTATAGACTGTGCTACCATGGGATCGACTATCATCCGTAAAGGCTCCAAAATAGATAACCTGGTGCAGATTGCCCATAACGTGGAGATTGGCCAGCACACCGTAGTTGCCTCCCAAACAGGAATTTCGGGTTCTACCAAAATTGGAAACAACTGCGTGATTGCCGGCCAGGTTGGTATTGTGGGCCATATTACCATAGCAGATAAAACCACCATTGGTGCACAGTCCGGTGTATCAAAATCAGTAAAAGAATCAGGTAACATTATACAAGGCTCTCCGGCATTCGACTACAAGCAAAACCTGCGTGCCATGACGGTTTTCCGCAAACTGCCGGAGCTACAGCGCGAACTGGAATTGCTGAAAGAGAAAGTATAGCCGGTTTATACTTTGGTAACACGCGTTGCCCATTAAAATAAATTGGCAAGGTGGTGGATTATGTCTTAAGTTTGCAGCGGCAAAAGGTTAAACTCAGCGGCTTACAAATAGAAACAAAGCGTTAGCCCCATAGCCGGCTCCCGTTAACAGAAGAGAGAAATACGACTACAGATACGTGAATGAACGATAAACAGCATACTATCAAGGCCCCGGTAACTGTATCCGGTATAGGTTTGCATACAGGTGTGGTTTCTAACATGACGTTTAAACCGGCTCCTATCAACCATGGGTACAAGTTTCAGCGCATTGATTTACCCGGCCAGCCTATTGTAGCCGCTGACGTTGATAACGTGGTGGATCTTTCGAGAGGCACTACCATTGAGCAGAACGGAGCCAGAGTGCATACTATTGAGCATACTTTAGCTGCGCTGGTTGGTTTACAGATAGATAATGTGCTGATTGAACTGGACGGACCTGAACCTCCGATCATGGATGGTTCTTCTATTGAGTTTGTAAAGCCTCTAATGGAAGTTGGCCTGGAGGAGCAAAACGCGCTTCGCAACTATTTCGAGATCACCAAAGGCCTTAGCTACAAAGATGATAGCCGTGGGGTAGAGATTGCTGCACTTCCGCTGGATGATTATCGCCTTACTACCATGGTAGACTACAACTCGCCTATACTTGGTAGCCAGCATGCTTCTATCACGCACATGGACCAGTTTGTAGATGAGATCGCACCGTGCCGCACATTTGTGTTCCTGCACGAGTTGGAGGCCCTGTACAAGCAAAACCTGATCAAAGGCGGAGATTTGGATAATGCCATCGTAATTGTGGACCGTGTAGTGCAGGATGAAGAACTGGACTATCTGTCTGATCTGCTGAAGAAACCGAAGGTAGAAGTAAAAGAGGAAGGTATACTTAACAATACTGAGCTTCGCTTTAAAAACGAGCCGGCACGCCACAAGCTACTTGACCTGATGGGAGACCTAGCCCTGATCGGACGCCCGATTAAAGGACAGATACTGGCGGCACGCCCTGGCCACGCAGCAAATGTTGCCTTTGCCAAGAAGGTAAAGAGAATGATCCATGAGGCTACGATCAAAAACGTGCCTAACTACGATCCGAAGAAAAAACCGGTGATGGATATCAATCAGATTTCGGCTACTTTGCCGCATCGTTATCCATTTCTGCTGATAGATAAAATCATACACTTAGACGAAACAACGGTTACAGGCGTTAAGAACGTGACCATGAACGAGCCTTTCTTCCAGGGCCACTTCCCCGGGAACCCGGTTTTGCCTGGCGTGATCCAGATTGAGGCCATGGCCCAGACTGGCGGGATTCTTGTTCTGAACACTGTTGAGAACCCTGAAGATTACTGGACTTACTTCCTGGGCATTGATAAATGCCGCTTTAAGCGCAAGGTTATACCTGGCGATACCATAGTATTTAAATGTGAACTGCTGGCTCCAATCAAACGTGGAATTGCCAAAATGAGCGGTCAGGCTTTTGTAGCCGGCCAGCTGGTGATGGAAGCTGAAATGTCGGCAAGTATAGTAAAGAAAGACGTATGAACCAGCCATTAGCTTACGTACACCCAGAGGCAAAAATTGCACAAAACGTTGTAATTGAGCCATTTGCCAGCATTCATAAAAATGTGGAAATTGGCGAAGGCACTTGGATTGGCCCGAACGCGGTAATCATGGAAGGTGCCCGCATTGGCAAAAATTGCAAGATTTTTCCTGGAGCGGTAGTTTCTTCTGTACCACAGGACCTGAAGTTTGCCGGTGAGGTTACCACCACGCACATTGGTGACAATACGGTTATTAGGGAGTGTGTTACGGTCAGCCGCGGCACCATTGATAAAATGAAGACCGTAATCGGCCAGAATTGCCTCATTATGGCTTACGCACACGTAGCCCATGACTGCATTGTAGGAGATAACTGCATTGTAGGCAATGCCGTGCAAATGGCCGGCCACGTAGAGGTTGGCGACCATGCCATTATCAGCGCAGCTACGTTGGTACATCAGTTTGCAAAGATCGGTGTACATGCCATGATCTCCGGTGGCTCTCTTGTTCTTAAGGATGTTCCTCCGTTTGTAAAGGCAGCCCGCGAGCCACTTTCGTATGCAGGAATAAACTCGGTTGGCCTGCGCCGCAGAGGCTTTACCAGCGAGCAGATAAACGAGATACAGCAAATCTACCGTATCCTGTTTATGAGCGGTTTAAACAACTCTCAGGCCCTGGATAAGATAGAACTGGAGTTACCGCCAAGTAAAGAGCGCGACGAAGTGGTTAACTTCCTGCGTAATTCCGGCCGTGGCGTTATCAGAAGCTATTTCTCAAAAGATGCAAATTAACCTAAGCAATTTAGGTAAACGATACAACTACGAGTGGATTTTCCGGAACCTGACTTATACTTTTGAGTCAGGCACCTCTTATGCCATACTTGGGCATAACGGTTCCGGTAAATCCACTCTTCTTACTGTAATAGCCGGGCACAACCTGCATAGCGAAGGCGACATAGCCTATACTTTGGGCTCCAAAACAATTGCCCCCGACGAAGCCTATCGCCACCTATCCCTTACAGCACCATACTTAGAACTGGTAGAGGAGTTTACGCTGTTGGAGATGCTAGAATTCCATACCCGCTTTAAGAAACTGCGCCACAACCTGACCAACCTAGAGTTGGTAGACAGAATGGGCCTGCAACGGTCTAAAAACAAATTTGTAAAAGATTTTTCGTCAGGCATGAAGCAGCGCCTGAAACTGGGCCTTGCCCTATACTCCGACACAAAACTGCTGCTATTGGATGAACCTACCACAAACCTTGACCAGGAAGGTGTAGCCTGGTACCAGGAGCATGTGGATAAAAACAGAGCTGATAGATTGGTAATTGTAGGCTCTAACATTAATCACGAGTATGCCTTCTGTGATCAGCACCTACGCATTTCAGATTACCACTTAGCACCGCGTGTTCGTTAGTTGCTGGTTAGTAGTTATTGGTTAATTGTTAATGTAGAGACGCAATATTTTGCGTCTTGTTTGCTATGGGGTAATCTTTCTAAAAGTATAAAGTATGGCTTTTAGAAGTATAAACTTATACTTTGCACTATCTTAAAGTATAACCTGTGGCTCACGGAAGTCTGAAGACTTCCCATTATTGCAAGCCACAAGTCACGCTATCGCTTATGACTTGTGCCAGAAATAATATACACCCAACAACGAATAACCGACAACCAATAACGAAACCCATCACCCTGTAGTCACCAAGACGCAAAATATTGCGTCTCTACATTCCCGAATAACGATCAACGAATAACCAGCAACCAATAACGAATAACCAAAAAGACTACCAAATTAAACAGAAGCTGCCTAACTTTGTATACCACATAACACACACTATGGGACGCGCATTTGAATTTAGAAAAGCCCGCAAGTTTAAACGCTGGGACAAAATGTCGAAGGCATTTACCCGCATCGGCAAAGAGATAGTAATGGCCGTTAAAGAAAGCGGTCCAAACCCTGAGACAAACTCACGTTTACGTTCGGCTATACAGAACGCCAAAGGCGTTAACATGCCAAAAGACCGTATAGAGGCTGCCATTAAAAGAGCATCTTCTAAAGAGGAAAAAGATTACGAAGAAATTGTATACGAAGGCTATGCACCTCACGGCATTGCAGTGGTAATAGAGTGTGCTACTGATAACCTGAACAGAACGGTAGCCAACGTGCGTATGCACTTTTCTAAAGGCGGCGGCTCACTAGGCAAAACCGGATCCCTGGACTTTATGTTTGACCGCAAGGGTATCTTTAAAATACCTGCCGAAGGCGTTAACCTGGAAGACCTTGAGCTGGAGTTGATCGACTTTGGTGCAGAAGATATTTATGAGCACGAAGGTGAGATTATCATTGAAACCCCTTTTACAGAGTTTGGCACCATGCAGAAAGGCCTTGAAGAAAAAGGGCTTGAGGTAATCAGCTCTGAAGTGCAGCGCATACCTACTACCAGAACGGAGCTGACCGAAGAGCAGGAAGAAGAAGTAATGGGCTTGATTGAGCGTTTCGAAGAAGACGACGACGTACAGGCCGTATATCATAATATGGCTTAAGTCAATAGGTTACTATAAAATATGGCTGCTCAGACAAATGGGCAGCCATATTCTTTTATAGCCTATTGGCCTTATTACCCGTATCATTTCTAAAAATCACCAATCCTAGTTATGCTTTTATACTTTCTGTTTATAGTAGGCTTTATTTTCCTGATCAAAGGCGCTGATATTTTAGTTTCGGGAGCTTCTTCCATCGCCAAGCGTTATGGGCTTTCCGATATGGTGGTAGGCCTTACTATCGTATCATTTGGTACGTCTTTGCCAGAGCTTATCATTAACATACTTTCCAGTTTGCAGGGACAATCGGAACTGGCTATTGGTAACGTGTTCGGAAGCAATGTTGCTAACCTACTGCTGATACTGGGTATAACAGCTCTCATTTGCCCTTTGCCAATTAAGCGTAACACTATACTTACAGAAATTCCCTTTTCGCTAATAGCTACCTTACTCGTTGGCTTTTTAGCGAATGCAACACTTATTGATAACCGAGCTGAATTATACATCAGCCGCACAGACGGTGCTATACTTCTCTTCTTCTTCGTGCTGTTTATGGCTTATATCTACAACATTGCCCGCACTAATAAAGACGAGGTTATACCTGACGATGTAGATGAGGATATGCCAATTGGTAAAGCAATTATATACATTCTACTTGGCGTAACAGGGCTTTTTCTGGGTGGCAAATGGGTAGTAGACGGTGCAGTAGATATTGCCCAGAACTTTGGTTTAAGCGAGTCCTTTATAGGCCTTACGGTTGTTGCCATTGGCACCTCTCTTCCGGAACTGGTTACTTCTGCCATGGCCGCATACCGCCGTAACATCGATATAGCTGTTGGCAATGTGGTAGGTTCCAATATCTTTAACCTGCTGTGGATATTAGGAATAAGTGCGTTGATCAACCCGCTGCCTTTTGATGTGGTAAGCAATTCCGACATTGTCATGATGATCCTGGCAAGTACTTTACTGATCATCACCATGCCAATCGGAAAGAAAAACACGATTGATCGCTGGAACGGAGTACTCTTCCTGGCAGTGTATATTGGCTATATCGTATTTCTGGTTCAGAGAGGGTAAAAAGAGGCGATTTTAGCTTTAAAATCTCAAAATGTAATCAGTTAAATTTTCACTACGATCCAGTTCCAGGCGCTTTCGCAGACGGTAACGGCTAATTTCGACACCGCGTACTGATATACTTAAAAGCTGTGCAATTTCTTTTGTACTTAGGTTAAGGCGCAGGTACGTACTAAGCTTTACCTCCTGCGGGGTCATTTCCGGATAACTGTCCTGCAGGCGTTTGGTAAAGTCTCCGTGCACGTGGTTAAAATGGAGCTCAAACTGCTTCCAATCCGAATCACTGGTTATATTCTGCTCAATATTCTTAATGATTCGCTTTACTTCCTCGCTGTGTTGTTGCAGTTCTCCCTGTTTCACAATGGATTGCAACTCCAGCTTCACGTTATTTAGCAGTTCGTTCTTGTTTATTAAGTGAAAAGTAGAAGATGCAAGTTCGCGATTCATGTGTTCAATCTCAGATTGCTGTTTTTCGTGCTTTAAGCGCAAAATCTTTTTCTCGCTTAGTTTAGCTACCTCTTTTACTTCAGTATCCTTTTCACTTAGAGCACGCTCTTTGTCTTCAATGATCTTTAGTTTTTCTCGCCGGTATCGCTTTTCAAGGTAGTACAGCAAAGTACCTAGTAATAACAAACCTAAAATGATATAGACTACAATGGCTAATCTGCTGCGGTAAAAAGGCGGCGCAACGGTAAAAGCGAAACTTTCTGCCTCGCTTATATTGCCATGAATGTTTTGGGCACGAACATGAAACACATAACTGCCCTCCGGCAAGTTGGTATACTCTTTTTCGGTTTTTGATGTCCAGTTAGACCAGCTTTCGTCAAAATTCTCTAAGTAATATTGATACTGTGTTTTTTCCGGACGCTCATAAAATGAGCTGGAATAGGTAAAGCTGAGTGAGTTTTGTTTATAGGGCAGGTCTAACTTTTCGCCTTCCTTAAATGCCCGCTCAGAAAACAACAGGGAGTCTTTATCAAAAGACGTATTTATAACTTTTGTGATACGTGTGTTGAAAGGGTAAAGCGTTTTGTTCTTTAAACCATCGTAATGTATAAAGCCATCTTTGGCCCCAAGGAGCACATTGTTCAGGTCGAGTATCTTAATGTAAGGCAGGTCATCGTTCAATCTGTCACTGATGGTGTTAAACTCTTTGCTCCTTATCTCCGGCTCACCAAATTTATTCAGGGTCAGGATACCTACACGTTGGTCTGATATAAAGTAAATGTTTCCCTGTACATCCTCTTCCATTTCTGCGATGTGCTCTTCCGGCTTAAAGTATGAAGAAAACACACTGTCTTTCACAAATATTTCTTTACTATAATCAAAGCGGTAAATCCCGGTAAGAGCAGGAAAGTATAATTTCCCCTGCAATCGCTCCATATTTACAAGCTGGTCTGAGGGCAATCCATTTTTAGAGTTAAAAAAGCTAGTAGTCTTTATTTTACTATAATCCGGCGCAAACCTGATCCTGAACACTCCTTTATAACCGTGCGCTATCCAGAGATTTCCCTTTTCATCAAACTCCAGTACCCTAGATGACTCCTCAAAGCCTTTATACTTGCGAACTAACTGAAAGTCATTACCATCTTCCTTTAAAAGACTGATGCCGTCATAAGAGCCTAGTATAAAGTATCCTGGTTTATCGGGAACCGGAATATAGTCCCATGACCCGTTACCAGCCGCAAACTTCTGAGCCTGCCCATTTTTGATGATGTATGGTCCGGTATGATGCCCCATCAGCAGTTTATCGTGATAGTGACGTAGCTTATACACTTGCCCAGTTGAATTCGGTACTGATTTATAGCTGTGGTTTTGTCCTATCTCGGCTTCATACAAACTACTTGTGGTGCCTAAGTACAGCTTATTATCTATTTTAAGGGCGGCATAACCAGCCCCGGATACCCCCATGGCACCGTCAATCCTGCTAAAAGGTGAACTAATCTCTACTAAGGATAAACCATTATTTAAACCAAGCCACAGGTTTTCATGAGCATCCTGGTAAAGCGTATGAATAGTGTTATCGTAAAGTCCGTCAGCTTTTGTAAGATGCAGTAACAGGGCGCCTTGCTTATTCATGATGTACAACCCATCATTCTGTGTACCTATGGCATAAGTACCATCTTTTAACAGCAAGGCCTGATTTATGACAAGATGCTGTAAAACAGCTGCGTCATCCATTTTCATCAAAACAGGGCTGATGCCGTTGTACAGGTACACGCCGTCTTGCACTGTGAAGATAAGCAGGTTGGCCTGGTCAAAAGGAAGTATGGAAGCAATTCGACTTTTGGCAAATTTGTCGCCACCGGGCAACAGTTTTAGCTTGCCACTCTCAAGCTCTGTCAGTCCTACCCCCCACTCCATTGTATAGAGTTTATTCTTTACTTTAAAGGAAAACTCGATAGGATTTTTGGGCGCAACAACAGTTATTTTCTTATCAGGAGTATAAATATAGATGTTCTTGAAAGTAGTGAAGCAGATTTTCCCGTCAATCTCGTAGATGCGCCATACTTCATCAAAATTTCTATGCTGCTCAGGAATCAGGTCCTTCAAAGAGAAATACTGTAGGTTCCCAAGCTTATCTGTCTCAAAGTACCCGAAGTCTGACTGACTTCCAACGTATACCCTTCCCTGCGATTTGGAAGTATACAGCGATCTGACTTTTGTACCGTTGTTGACAGGATACCTGTTCCACTCAGCACCATCATACTCCAGAAGACCGAAGTTATTAGCTACATAAATCACTTCGCGTTCATCTTGTGCAATGCCCCAGCTTTGTATCCCCCCTTTAAAGTCTTCTGTACTAAAGTTCCTGACAAACGGATTACCCCAATAGCGTGACTGTGCCAGCAACGGAAAAACGGATGATAGCACAAACAAAACCGAATAAATGAGGGAAAACTTTACAACAGACTTCATAATTACCTATCTTATAACATAAAGCTATCAATTTCACATTGATGTATTCAATTTATAACAAAAGCCGCACAAATGAAATTATAATTCTTCATTTACAAGCATTAAATAAGCCTTTTTGTCTATTTGATGTATTATTGATGTATATAAAAAACCCTGTTGATGTATTCTTGATGTAGCTAATTTCTGGTTTTTACTGGAATAAATCTAGTACTTCAAGCAAATAAATGATCACTCACCTATAAGCGTTTATTATGAGGAAAATAATACTCTTACTGTTACTTCAACTTTACGGAGTGGCATACGCACAAACTACCATTACCGGGCGGGTAACAGCCGCTAAAGAAGGCATACCACTGCCGGGGGTAAGTATCGTGGTAAAAGACATGACTATAGGCACTACAACTGATGCGGCAGGAAACTTCTCCCTCAGTGTGCCGGAAGCAGGTAAAGTACTACGCTTTTCCTTTATCGGCTATGTTTCGCAAGACGTGCCTATCAACAACAGGGCAGTGATCAACATTAAACTAGCTGAAAACACTAAACTACTGGAAGAAGTGGTGGTGATTGGATACGGTACGCAGCGCCGTAGCGAACTGACAGGTGCCATAAGCTCAGTTAAGCCAGAAGATATTATAGAAACACCAGTGTTACGCGTGGAGCAGGCGCTACAGGGTCGAGTAACAGGTGTACAGGTGTCAAACGTTTCTGGTCAGCCAGGCGATGCTCCTACAGTTCGCATCAGGGGTATAGGTACTTCTGGCAACGCTGCTCCTTTATATATAGTGGACGGCTTTCCTGTTGGTGGTATCGATTACCTTAACCCAAATGATATTGAGTCGATGGAGGTGCTTAAAGATGCGGCTTCTGCTGCTATTTATGGTGCCCGCGCTGCCAATGGTGTAGTTCTTATTAAAACCAAGAGTGGCTCTAAAGATGGCAAAATGCATGTGTCTTATGAAGGTTATGTTGGTGTTCAGAACCCATGGAAAAAGCTTGACCTGCTGGATGCCCGCGAATATGCCATCATGATGAATGAAGGCGCTGCCAACGCAGGCGTTACACCACCATATTCTGATGTAAATAAGTTTTCTGGAGGCACTGACTGGCAAAGTGAGCTTTTCGGAGAAAATGAAAAGATCATGAACCACCAGATCGCTGTAAGCGGCGGCAACGACAAAACCAGCTACTACACCAATTTCTCATACTTCGACCAGAATGGTATTGTAGGAGGTGATAAGTCTAACTTTAAGCGTTATACGTTAAGATTAAATGCAGACAACCAGGTTAAAAGCTTCTTGAGAGTAGGTACTAACTTAGCCTATACTAACATTAACCGCAGGGCCATAGACCCTAACCAGGAATTCGGGGGTCTGCTTAGCAACGCGATCAACCTGGACCCTCTTACTCCGGTTTTTGAAACAGACCCTGCCAGACTAGGATCGTCTCTTTATGCATCTCCTTATATTGTTAGAGACGCTAATGGTAATGTGTATGGCATTTCTCCTTATGTAGCACAGGAAGTAGTAAACCCACTTGCCAGGCTGGCCGTGATGAACGGGACAACTAAAGTAGATAAACTGGTAGCCAACGCTTATGCAGATGTGGAGCTAACGAAAGGCCTTACTTTCAGATCTACTTTTGGTATCGACCTGGCTTATGTTACCAACAATAACTTTAATCCCAGATACTATTTAAACTCTGCCCAGCAAAATACAAACTCCCTGGTTTCTAAAGAGACCATTAAATACTATACCTGGCAGGCAGAAAATGTACTTAACTACTCAAAGGCTTTTGGCGAGCACGACCTGGGGCTAACATTGGGTACTACAGCCTTGAGAAGCGAGGCAGATAATGTTTTTGCTTCTAAAACCGGCTTAGTGACCAATGACCCTGCCATGGCTTACCTAAACCTGGCGACTGATGCAACTGGTGCACAAGCAGGAGGATATTTCGGAGAAAATGCCCTTCTTTCATTCTTTGGCCGGGTAAACTACAATTTCAATGAAAGATACCTGCTGTCAGGTATACTAAGAAGAGACGGTTCTTCCAGATTTGGCCGTGAGAACCAGTTTGCTACCTTCCCTTCTATCTCAGCCGGCTGGATCATCTCAAATGAAAGCTTCTTTCCTGAGCAGAGCATTGTAAACTTTGCCAAGTTGCGCGCTTCCTGGGGGCAAAATGGTAATGAGAACATTGGAAACTACACTTGGGCTTCTGTAATCGGAGTGGGTCGTGGTTATACTTTCTTTGAAGGCGATGAGCGCTATATAAGCGGAGCTTCTCCGGTGAAAGTAGCTAACCCGTTCCTGGAGTGGGAAACTTCGGAGCAGACAGATATTGGTCTTGACCTTTATTTCTTTGATAACCGCTTATCACTGGAAGCAGACTATTATATCAAGACTACCAAAGGTTTACTTGTAGATGCACCTATACCAGGCACAGTAGGTAACAATGCCCCTACGGTAAACGGCGGTGAAGTAAGAAACAAAGGTATAGAACTGGCGCTTACTTACACAGGCAATATCAACGACTTCAGCTATAGAACTTCCATCAACGGTAGCTTTAACCGCAACGAAGTACTAAGTATAAATAACGCGGAAGGTGTATTGATCGGTGCTAACTTCGCAACATATGGCATTGTGTCCAGAAGTATCCCAGGCCAGCCGTTTGCTTATTTCTGGGGATATGAAACAGACGGAATCTTCCAGAATGCAGAAGAGGTAGCGTCTTACAAAAATTCATCAGGAGCTTTGCTTCAGCCAAACGCACAGCCCGGTGATATTCGCTTCAGAGACCTGAATGGTGACGGTGTAATCTCAGATGCTGACAGGACTAACATCGGCAATCCTACTCCAAAGATGGTGCTGGGCTACAACCTGGATCTGAAGTATAAAAACTTTGACTTTAGCGCTTTTTTTAACGGCGCTTTTGGCCACCAGATCTTTAACGGTACACGCCGCCATGACCTGGTTACTTCTAACATGCAGACCAAGTTCCTGAACCGCTGGACTGGAGAAGGATCATCAGACAAGTATCCACGCTTTACCTGGAATGATGCGAACGGTAACTACACCAGGATCTCTGACATCTATATTGAAGACGGGGACTACGTTCGCTTGAAGACTTTACAGGTTGGATACAACTTCTCAAACAATGCCCTGTCTAAAATCTACCTTTCCAATATGCGCGTGTATGTTTCGGCTGACAACCTGCTGACATTTACCGAATACACTGGATTTGATCCAGAGATTGGCGCCCGTAACACACTGGATATTGGCGTGGACAGAGGTATTTACCCGCAAGCCCGCATTTTCAGAGTTGGTCTAAACGCAACTTTCTAAAGACAAGATTTTTATGAGATATATAATCAAAAATACTGCAAGAATTGCTTTTGTAGCCGCACTGGCTCTAAGCACGACAAGCTGCGACGATTTCCTGGATCTTCAGCCTAAAGATGCCCGTGTAGAATCTAACTTCTACCAGACAGAAGCTGACGCCATGGAAGCACTGGTAAGCATTTACGATGTACTGCAATGGAACACGGTAGTAGGCTTCCATCCTACCCCGATGTTTCTGGACATTGCCTCTGATGATGCCTTTGCAGGTGGTGCCAGCCGCACAGATGCCCCGAACATCATTGAAGTGGACATGCACAACATTAGAGTAGCAAACCCAGAAATACAGGGCATGTGGAAAAAGCACTTTATCGGTATTTACCGCGCTAACCTGCTGCTGGAGAAAATTGATGGTGTGAATGCAAGCCAGGAATTTAAAGATAAGGTTACTGCTGAGGCTAAATTCCTAAGAGCACACTTCTATCTTGACCTGGTTCGCATGTATGAAAATGTACCACTTGTACTTAACACACTTGTAAATCCTGGTGAGTATAACCAACCACAAGCTTCGCCGGAAGAAGTATACAACCAAATAGCCAAAGACCTCGAAGAAGCAATTCCTAACCTACCGGAAAGCACGCTTCGCAATAACCAGGGGCGCGTAACCAAATGGGCTGCTAAAGCTTTGTTAGCTCGTACTTACCTGTTCTACAATGGCGTATACAATGCCCAGCTAAAAGCTGGTAGCACCACCGTAGATGCTTCACGTGCTCTTAATCACTTAAAGGATATCATCGACAAAAGTGGTCACATCTTGCTGGCCAACTATGCAGATAACTTTAAAAAGAGCGGAGAGTACAGCTTGGAGTCAGTTTGGGAGATTTCTTACTCAGACAAAAATCCATGGTGGGACTGGGGCTATATACAGGGTGGTGAAGGCAACATGCAGCCGCAAATGCAGGGCCCGCGTGTTGTAAGCCCTGCTATAGAGAGCTACGAACGTGGCTGGAGCTTTGCAACAGCAACCCAAGCTTTATATAATGCCTTCGAAGCCAACGACCCACGCAGAGATGCCACTATTCTGGAACAAGCAGAGCTAAACGGTGAACTGGATAAGGGTTATCAGCACACAGGTTACTTCAGCCAAAAGTATACTACATCTAAAGATTATAAACCAGGAGCCGGTCAGCCGGAGTTGAACTGGGGTAACAACTACCGCTCTGTTCGCTTTAGCGATGTGTTGTTAATGGCAGCAGAACTGGCAGTAAAAACCAGTGGTAATGCACAGCAATACTTTGATATGGTACGCAGCCGGGTTGGTTTAACACCTGTACCAGCTACACTGGATAATATTTACAAAGAAAGACGGGTAGAACTGGCTTTGGAAGGCCACCGTTACTGGGATCTTTTAAGACAAGGGCTAAACGTTACCGAGCAAAGAATTACAGTTAGCGGCTCACGCGGACCGCTGTACGTTGGCGACCAGGTAGATTTCAACGTGACATTTAAACCTGCCACAAAAGGCTTCTTCCCGATACCACAAAGCGAAATTGCTATTTCGAATGGTATCCTTAAGCAAAACGCAGGTTATTAATCATTTAAAAGACTTATATCATGAAAAGATATCTTTCCTATATCGTTGCGCTCCTGCTGCTAACGTTTACTTTCAGCAGCTGTGAAGAAGAAGATGGTAGCTTAGGGCCAGCACCAACTTCCGATGAAATACAATTTACAGCCCAGGCTGACGCCACTAACCCGAACATTATCAATTTCAAAGCAAATGCCCCAGGCTTTAAAGCGGTTTGGGACCTTGGAAACGGGGAAACTGCAACAGGAATGCAGGTAACAGGTTCCTATCCATTAAAAGGTGAGTATATTGTAACACTCACCATGTACACAAGTGGTGGAGCTGCATCTAACAGTAAAAAGGTAACTATCGCGAATACAAACCCTTTAATGCTGGACCGTGATGATTATAATTTTCTGACAGGCGGCGCCAATGCCTTAGAAGGCAAGACATGGGTGTTTGATCCGGTAGGTCCAATGAATTTTGGCGGTCCACCAGAAGCCCCATCATCATGGTGGAATCAGACGCTTGCTTCTCAGAACGACTGCATGAAAGACGATAAATACACCTTTAAACTAATTGGTTTCCAGTTTGAGAATAAGAGTGGGGGCGCTATGTGGGGTATTGATGGCGGGCAGGAAAATGTTTGTGTGCCACAAACCCCAGTAGCCAGCACCTGGAGCATCTATCAGGAAAATGGCAAAACCATGCTTTCTGTTAGTAATGGCGAAACTATTGCCTGGGATGATAACCAAGGAACCTATGAAGTAATGGAACTTTCTGAGAACCGGTTACATATCAGAAAAGTGTGCTGCGGCGGCGGCGGCGTACGAAACTATGTACTTGTGCCGGAAGGATATAAAGCACCTGTGGTAGTTAAGCCCTACAAAGAAGCAATTGATCTGAAAGATGACTTTGACACGCCAGGCAATGTGGTTTGGCAAACAGACAATCTTACATTTAACGAGACTTACGACAACCCTGCTCCCCTACCAATTAATACTTCTGCTAAAGTAGCTCAGTATATAAAGAAAGAAGGTGAAGCCTTTGCGTTTGCAAACCTTTTCTATACACTGGATCACAAAATAGATCTGACTACAAAAAACAAAATCAAATTAAAGGTTTTCATGCCTAGCTACAACGATTATACTAAGGAAGCAGGTTATGACTGGGCTGTTAAAAATCTTCTGAAGCAGGTATCTGTGAAATTGCAGAACGCTGAAAGTGGCGAGCCATGGGTGACGCAGGTAGAAGTAAAACAGCAGGTAACACAGCTTGACAAATGGGTAGAGCTAACCTTCGACTTTAGCAGCGCTGCCAGCCGTAAAGACCTTGACCGTATTGTGATACAGATCGGTGGCGAAGGTCATTTTAATTCTGGCATCTTCTATATTGATGATTTTCAGCTTATCCCTAATTAATTTCTAAGCAGCAGCACTTCAGTCTACACTCTGAAGCGCTGCTGCCTTAAACCTATTTCAATGAATACTTTATATAAAACCATAACAGCACTTACACTGCTGCTATGCTCGTCACTGCCTTTGCTTGCCCAAAGCACAGGCTTTAACGAGATGGTGTGGCACGATGAGTTTGAAGGCGAAGGTGCGCCTGACCCAACTTACTGGAGCTACGACCTTGGAACCGGCCAGGGCGGCTGGGGTAACAATGAAGTGCAGTCTTACACAAACAACAGCAGCAACGTACGACGTAGCGGCGGTAAACTAGTAATTGAAGCTAACAAAACCAATGGCGCCTGGACTTCTGCCCGCATTAAAACACAGGGCAAGTATAACTTTACGTATGGCCGGGTAGAGTTCAGGGCTAAACTACCAAAAGGCGCTGGTACATGGCCTGCGCTCTGGATGCTGGGTGAAAGTATAACTACTAAAGGTTGGCCTGCCTGCGGGGAAATAGATGTGATGGAACATGTAGGCCGTGATCCGGGAAAGATACACGGCACATTGCATACACCATCCAGCTATGGCAACACTGTAAATACCAATTCTACAACAGTTAGTGATTACGGCGACAGCTTTCATGTATATGCTGCCGAATGGACTCCCGAAGCCATAAAGTTTTACGTGGATAATAACCTGTTTTATACTTACGCACCTGTAAACAAGGATGCCGCGACATGGCCTTTTAATGATCCACAGTTTATCATTATCAACCTGGCTATGGGTGGTAACTGGGGCAGCGACACCAGGTATGAAACCAATGGTCTGAAAAACGGCATAGACCCAACCCTTAACACTGCACGCTTCGAAGTAGATTATGTACGCGTTTATCAAACATTCTCTGAGTTAAAACTGACTGGACCTGCATCGGTAAACCCGGGTGCACAGAATTTAACTTTTAAAGCCAGTAACGTAACTGGTGCAACATATACCTGGACCATACCAAACGGAGCCACGATTACATCTGGAGCAGGTACATCTGAAATAAAAGTTAACTGGGGTACAACTGCCGGGCAGGTTAAGGTACAGATGAACCTGAACGGACAAACATACCAGCAGGAGCTGAACGTGAACACCACCAAGACACCCGTAGGCGATGCTTTTTTAATAGAAGACTTCAATACTTTGCCGGCTACTAAACTAAACAGCAGTGGCGGCACTTTTGATTTCAGTCATGAGAACAGCGCCTTAAAAGTCAGCTACCAGGTAACGAATCCGAATTCTCTTCCGCAGATAATTTATACCCTAACAGAGCCGCTCAATATGAGCGGCTATCCTGTTTTAGCAGCCACCATAAAAACCCGCAACGAAAGTAAAAACGTGTTGCTCCGCATCGACTTGGTAGATGAAACCGGGAAAACTACCGGGACAAACAATGTTTTTACACTCACACCACTCATCGACGACAATGAATTTTATACTTACCATTTCGATTATAAAAACCTGTATGGTACAGGCTCCGGGCAAATAGACGGAACCAAAGTAAAGAAGATCAGGATACTTGTTAATTATGGCATCTTAGGCTCTGCAGGAAATGATGTTTTCTGGATTGATCAATTCAAAGTACTGCAAAATACCCCCACTGTTCCTAATCGTCCATCGCACCTGAAACTAACAAAATCAACAAATTCGGTTACGCTAAATTGGCAGGATAATGCTTCTAATGAAGAGAGTATTAGAATATTCCGCTCCCAATCACAAAATGGCCCTTTTACCGAAATAGCCTCCGTCGTAGCCAATGCACGGGAATATACGGATGCAGTTATACCTGAAAATGGTTACGTGTACAAAGTACAGTCAGTGAATAGCAATGGCACTTCCACGTTCTCTAACCTGGTTGCAAGCAATGCTGGCCTGCTAAGTATAAAACAAGAATATGACAATCAACAAGTGCGGGTTTATCCTAATCCCTGCACAGGAGATTTTAACATACAGCTCAACTATACTTTAAATGTAAAGGATATCCGCTTTTACAATGCCTTTGGCAAAGAGGTAGCTGCCAACATCACGCAAGACACTACCAATTTGCTGCGAATAAAAACAGATGTTGCCCCGGGTTTATACTTCTGCCATCTGCACACGCAGGAAAGCATCATCATTAAACGGATACTGATTATTTAATTTTCACTAGCTAATTCCTTTCGCCATACTTTAAGCAAGGGGTTTACTAAAAAGAAATAATATGAGAAAGACATTTATCCCTATCCTTCTGGTAGTCATACTTGGTTCTGCCATGCTCTTCTCTTCTTTTAAGACAGGAGATAAAAAGGATAAAACGGAACAGCGCGTAGAAGACCTGCTCTCGAAAATGACGCTGGAGGAAAAAGCCGGACAGCTGAACTTTGTAGTAGGCGACCTTTTTAACACCGGTCCCACCGTTCGCACTTCCGAGTCTGATAAGTTTAACGAAGCTATCCGTAAAGGTGAGATCACCGGGATATTCAATATACATGGCGCAGCCTATACCGGAAAGTTACAGAAATTAGCAGTAGAAGAATCTCGTCTGGGAATTCCGCTACTGATTGGCGCTGACGTGATTCACGGTTTTAAAACTGTGTTTCCAATTCCGTTGGGCGAAGCTGCAAGCTGGGACCTTACAGCCATAGAGAAGAGTGCCCGGGTTGCTGCCAAGGAATCTGCCGCTTCCGGCATTAACCTGACCTTTGCCCCGATGGCCGATGTGGCCCGTGATGCACGTTGGGGCAGAACAGCAGAAGGTGCCGGCGAAGACCCATACCTGGTGTCATTGATAACGGCTGCCCGCGTTAAAGGATTTCAGGGCAACAGCCTTTCTGATCCGCTAACGATAGCAGCCTGCGTAAAACACTTTGTAGCTTATGGCGCAGCAGAAGCCGGCCGCGACTACAACACAGTAGACATGTCGGAATATGAGCTTCGTAACACTTACCTACCCCCGTTTAAAGCTGCCCTGGATGCTGGGTCTGCCACACTCATGACTGCGTTTAACGAGCTAAACGGTGTGCCAGCCACAGCCCATACGAAAGTAATGCGCCAGATACTGCGTGATGAGTGGGGTTTTAATGGTTTGGTTATTTCAGACTGGCAGAACATCTGGGAAATGACATCGCATGGCTATGCACAGGACAATGCTCATGCCGGAGAACTTGCTTTAAAAGCCGGAACTGATTTAGACATGATGGCTGAAATTTACCTCAAAGAGCTTCCGCAACTGGTGAAGTCTGGTAAAGTAGAACAAAAGTACCTGGATGATGCAGTGCGTAGAGTGCTTTGGCTGAAGTTCAAGCTTGGCCTGTTCGACAACCCATACTTATACAGTAACACTAAAACAGAGAAAAAGCAGGTACGCTCCAAAGAACATTTGCAGGCAGCCTTTGAAGTAGCACAACGCTCTATCGTTCTTCTGAAAAATGAAAACACCTTGCTACCACTTAGCGCATCAAAAAAGCAGAAAATAGCCGTTATCGGTCCGCTGGGCAATAATAAAGAAGACATGAACGGCACCTGGTCTTTCTTCGGAGAAGCGCAGCACCCTGTATCTTTCCTGGAAGGTATAAAGAAGTATGCTAAAGGCACCGAAATAACCTATGCAGAAGGTTGTGAGTTGTACAGCGACTCTAGAGCAAAATTTGATGAAGCTGTGGCTGCCGCTAAAAAGGCCGATATAGTAGTAATGGCGATTGGCGAAAGCGCTGTGATGAACGGTGAAGGCGCATCCAGAGCTAATATTAGTTTACCAGGTGTGCAACTGGACCTTGTAAAAGCAATCCATGCTACAGGTAAGCCAATCATCGCTTTGGTTAGCAGTGGTCGTGCATTGGAGCTTACCTGGCTGGATGAGAACATCCCAACTATACTTGCCACCTGGTCTTTAGGATCTGAAGCTGGAAACGCTGCGGCAAGCGTGTTGTTCGGCGAATATAACCCATCTGGCAAATTACCGGTTTCTTTCCCAAGATCAGTTGGGCAGTTGCCTTTATACTACAATCACAAAAACACAGGCCGTGTTTACGAAGGCGACCATTCAGAGCCGGGTTCTGAGCGGGTATATAAATCTAGGTACCGCGATGTGCCCAACACTGCGCTTTACCCATTCGGTTACGGACTAAGCTATACAACTTTCAAGTATGACAACTTAAAGCTAAGCACTGATAAGCTTGCTCCGGCAGGACAGTTGCAGGTAAGTATAGATGTGACTAACACAGGAAAGTATGCCGGCGAAGAAGTTATTCAGCTGTATACCCGCGACCTGGTTGGCAGCATTACAAGACCTGTTAAAGAACTGAAGAAGTTCCAGAAGCTGACCTTTACTCCTGGCGAGAAAAAAACCGTCATGTTCACTTTAACCCCGGAAGATCTTGCCTTCTGGCGCGCTGACCTTACTTATGGCACAGAGCCTGGTGATTTTAAGGTGTTTGTAGGTCCTAACTCACGTGATGTGCAGGAAGTGTCTTTTACGCTGCTGAAGGATGGATCCGTAAAATATGAATCAAGCATAAAAAACTAACCTAAACGCTAACCACGACTAACATTTATACTATGGCTGTAACCTCACCTTCATCCAAACCTACTGTTGTCTCGTCAGGTACTGATCTGGATAATAGCAAAAGCTTTACCGGACCTTTGATCGTCGTAACGCTGCTGTTCTTTATGTGGGGCTTTATTACCTGCATGAACGACATTCTTATACCAAAACTGCAACAGGTATTTGTATTGCAGCACTGGCAGGCAATGCTAATCCAGACAGCCTTCTTCGGAGCTTATTTTATCATTTCGCTGCTATACTTTGTCTTCTCCATGACAAAAGGAGACCCGATCATGAAGATAGGCTATAAGAACGGCATCATAGTAGGTTTATTAGTTGCTGCTATTGGGTGTGCGCTGTTTTATCCGGCAGCCGATTTCCATAGTTATGGTTTCTTTTTAATGGCGCTTTTTGTGCTGGCTTCAGGCATTACCATACTTCAGATTGCTGCCAACCCTTACGTTACAGTACTCGGAAGACCAGAAGGAGCAGCAAGCCGCCTAAATCTGACTCAAGCCCTAAACTCATTTGGCACAACGGTGGCTCCACTAATTGGCGGTTACCTGATCTTTGAGACTGTGCAAACTATGGATACTGACACTGCAGCATCAGTAAAGCTTCCATACTTAGGGCTAGCCGCTACGCTGTTAGCTATTGCTGTTTTAATTAAACTTGCCAACCTGCCGCATATCAAAGGAGAAGGACGCATTATAGCAGATGCAGGAGCTCTTAAATACCGTCACCTGGTGCTTGGCGTGATCTGTATCTTCATGTATGTAGGCGGCGAAGTAGCCATTGGCAGCATGTTGATCAATTTCTTCAGCTTACCTGAGATTGCCGGTCTTTCGGAAGCGGAAGGCGGACATTACCTGGCATTTTTCTGGGGTGGTGCTATGATCGGAAGATTCTTCGGAGCCGTGGCGCTTGCCGAATTCAAGAACAAAAACCGCAAATACATGATTATCGGGGCTATCACTGCCATTGTGGTTACGATGATATTTGCCATTTATGGGCAGCAGGAAGCGTTGATCGTACTAGGTCTTATTGCTATAAACTTCCTGGTGCTGTTGCTTGGCAGGTTCTTACCTAACAGAACATTGGGTTTCTTTGCCACTGCTGTAATCACCTTACTTCTGATCACGATGCTTACTACAGGTGCTGTAGCTATGTGGTCTGTAATTGCGGTAGGATTGTTCAACTCAATCATGTTCCCCACAATTTTCACGCTTGCCATTAAAGGCTTAGGCGTACATACTAGCCAAGGCTCTTCGCTTTTGGTAATGGCTATAGTAGGTGGTGCAATCATTCCGCCACTGCAGGGGTATGTAGCGGATGTAACAGGTAGTCTTCAGTTATCATTCATCGTACCCCTTATTTGCTATTTATACATTGTATACTATGGTTTTGCGGGCTCGAGAGTAGAGAAAGTAGACCCTAGCGTTGAAGTATAGCCCTTAAGCTGAATATTGGCTTACAAGATAAGATAGCAGCTTTTGTAAGTATAAATCACCAATAGTATTCTCATTTAACAGATCAGAAGCCTGCAGGACTTTGTCGCTGCAGGCTTCTTTCTTAATCGGGAAAAGAGTTTGTGTTTTCTTAATAATTCCACGGATACAGGTCAGGTTCTTTGCCTGAAGTGCTCTTCATGTGGAGTGGATGTACAGCCTCGGTTTCATCAAAATAAACAAAGGCATCGTAGCGACCTGGTATAACAGTAGGCACGTAATTACCGAACATTTCATATTTAGGATCATACACTACGCCTATGGCACGGTTGACAATTTTCTGCCGCAATGCGGGTACATCTGCCAGGTCTCTTGAAAGTATGATCTTATCTTCTGTGCTTATTTCGTGCAGCATGTGCTCCCAACTACCCTCAACAGCTGGCGGCACTTCCATTTTCTGCATAGGCGCACCCCAAGATTTACTTGCAATTACACTGCCCTGGTAAGTGCCAAAGCCAACTAGTTTCACCTGATTCTGCCCATACTGTTTACGTGCTAGTTCGCCTATATTATACATCCCATCGTCGGCCATATCGGTAAAGCTGGCATCCCCTATGTGGGTATTATGCTCCCATACTATAGCTTTGGAATCAGGCCCATGCAGTTCAAGCAGCCTGTCCAGGGTTTCCATCATGTGGCTGTCGCGCACATTCCAGGAGCTGCCGCCGCCCCGTATCATGGCACGGTAATATTTCTCGGCGTTAACTGCCACCAGTGCGTTCTGCCGGGTGTTAAAATCACTTTCGGGATCGTCGGTAAAAGTGCGGTGGTGCTGTATTTTCTGCAACATCTCAACCACTTCGTTCTCGCAGTCAGTAGGTACAAAGGCTGTGGCCCTTGCGTAGGTCTGCGGATCGCGGTTAAAGGGCTCAAAGCAGTTTATGGCCATTCTGGCAGCTTCAGCAGCCTGCCCATCGTTGTTCTCCAGAAACTTGAGAATCTGCTCCAGTGATTCCCACAAACTGTACACATCAAGACCGTAAAAACCGATTTTCTCGCTACCATTACGCAGGTGGTTAAAATCCCGCATCCATTCTATTAACGCTGCTACTTCCCAGTTTGCCCACATCCAGGTTGGCCATCGCCTGAACACCTGCAGCACATCGGCTATCTTACTGCCTGATTTCTGATACCCTTTAATAAAGCGGTTTACTGCATAACACTCCGGCCAGTCGCCTTCTACAGCCACAAAGCTAAAGCCTTTTTCCTGCACAAGGCGTTTGGTAATGGCTGTGCGCCATGTATAATACTCCGAGGTGCCATGCGATGCCTCTCCTAACATTACAATGCGTGCATCCCCGATCTCCTCAATCAGTATATCTAAATCTCTTTCCTTCGTGATCGGACTGTACTTTATAGATTTGTTTTCCATAGTATAATAAGCTGGTATTCAGGCAATCTAGTAAATGGCAATTTTGCTGTATTGTACTTTTATTCAACAGTTTATGTTCCACAAAAAAAAGCACCCGCCTTACTTCTGAGTAAAACGGGTGCATAGCCTTGTAAAAGCCTCTATATCTTAAGACTGATTTTCTTTTGTAAAAACGCGGCGCAATAGCTCTGTCGTCCGTGCAATGGGGTTTTCACGAATTTCTGCCTCTTCCTGGGCTACAAGTATAAAAAGTCCGTCAATCGCTTTTTGCGTTGCATAGTCGTCCAGGTCCGGGTTAATTTTTTGTACCAATGGGATTTTATTGTATTGGTTAACCAGGTCTGCATAGTGCTTGGTGGCATTGGTTTTCTCCAGCGACTTTACCATAACCGGATTAAATGCATTGTACAATTGCTGCGATGTGGTACGCTTCAGGTACTGCGTAGCTGCATCTCTGTCGCCTTTAAGTATAGCCCATGCATCGGCAATGGTCATTTGCTTAATGGCACTCACGAAAATTGGCACAGCGCTTCTGGCCGCATCTTCCGCCCCACGATTAAGGGTAAGTATAAACTTATCTACCTCGTTACCCAAGCCAACCTGCCGCAAGGTGTTCTCCACGCGTTGTACATCCTTCGGAAAAGGAATCCGGATAAGAGAGTTTTTATAAAAGCCATCGGTTTGCGAAGCCTGGTTCGCCCCATTTTTAATGCCAACTTCCAAAGCCTGCTTTAAACCGGAAGCAACTTCCGTCTGGGTTACAGGGCCTCCGGTGGTTCCGGCCAGCACGCCATCTACAGTGCGCTGTATATCAGTTACCGTACAGGCAGAGGCACCAAGGGCTACAGCTATAAAAGAAGTGTAAAGTAGTTTTTTCATATCGCTAGAACATCTTTAACTTGAATCAGTTTAACAGACCTACGCATAAATCAGACCAAAATATATATGAAAGCCGTTATTGCCGAAATTATCACCATCGGAGACGAAATTCTCTACGGCCAGATAGTGGACACAAACTCCGCCTGGATGGGTGCAGAACTCTCTAAATTGGGCATTAGAGTAAATCAGATTACCTCCATTTCAGATAATGCCGATCATATTACAGAGGCTTTGGATAATGCCGGAGCCAGGGCCGATATTATACTTATGACAGGAGGCCTAGGCCCAACCAAAGACGACCTGACAAAAGACGTTCTGACTTCATACTTTAACACCACTTTAAAGTTACACGAGCCTTCGCTGGCAGATATTGCTGAGATCTTTAAAAACCGTTGCCGCGAACTTACAGAGCTAAACCGTGAACAGGCATACTTACCAGCCGCCTGCACCCCTGTTCGAAATGTATTGGGTACTGCCCCGGGCATGTGGTTTGAGCACGAAGGCAAAGTATACGTGTCTATGCCGGGTGTGCCTTTTGAGATGAAGCACATGATGACGGATATTGTGCTGCCGCAATTAAAAGCATACTTTAAAACGCCAGAGATAATCCATAAAGTGGTTCAGACTGTTGGCATAGCCGAATCCATACTTGCCGCTAAACTGGAGAACTGGGAAACAAGCCTACCGCCACACCTCAAGCTGGCATACCTGCCGCACCTGGGTACTGTGCGCCTGCGCCTTACAGGCCATGGAAGCGATGCAAAGGTGTTGGACCAAGAAATGCAGGAAGAGGTAAACAAACTACAGCAGATCATTCCGGGCTATATTTTTGCCTTTGGCGAGATAAGTCTGGAAGCAGCCGTGGGACAGATGCTAAAAGAACGAGGTTTAACCATTGCCACCGCCGAAAGTTGCACAGGAGGTTACCTGGCGCACAAAATAACAAGTATAAGCGGAAGTTCAGCCTATTACCAAGGTAGCGTTATTGCCTACCACAACGAAGTAAAAACCCGTGAACTTGATGTAAAACCTGAAACCCTGCAGCAGCATGGTGCCGTAAGCGAACCTACTGTAAAAGAAATGGCAGAAAATGTTAGGAAAAAGTTCGGCACCGACATAGGGGTGGCTACCAGCGGTATTGCCGGCCCTGATGGCGGCACACCCGATAAACCTGTTGGCACGATCTGGATAGCTTACGCTGACAAGTATAAAACTGAAACAAAACTGCTGCAATTTAACAAAGACAGGTTACTGAACATTGAGTATACAACGCTGGCCTTACTTAACCTGGTGCGCCAAAGTTTAACCGCAACCGTTGAGGAATAGGCTAAAATCCTTAACTTTGTCTGGGTTTTTAAGAAAAAAGAGTATTTGACAAAGGATAAAAGACTCATTTACTGCTTGCTTCCTTTGTCTTTTGTCCTTTATCTTTTATCATAAAAGAACAAAAAAAACGATCAACTATCAACAACAAAATATGGCACTTGTAGAAATGGTTATGCCCAAAATGGGCGAAAGTATCATGGAAGGTACTGTACTTAAATGGCTCAAAAACGTGGGTGATACCATTGAGCAAGATGAGTCGGTGCTGGAAGTTGCTACAGATAAAGTTGACACTGAAGTTCCTGCTATACAGGGTGGTGTTTTAAAGGAGATACTTGTACAAGAAGGTGATGTGGTTGCCGTGGGTGCGCCTATCGCCATCATTTCTACCAACGGAGAAGACACAGGCGCTGCTGCTCCTGCTGCTTCCGAAGCTCCAGCCGTTGCTGCTCCACAGGCCACTGCGCCACAGGAAACAGCTGCTCCTGCTGCAACTGCCTCTTCTGCTGCTAAACTAGATCAGCCTGCATCTGGCCGTTTCTACTCTCCGCTGGTGCTGAACATTGCCCGCGAAGAAGGTATCTCGATGCAGGAACTGGAGTACGTGCCAGGTACTGGTAGCGAAGGCCGCGTGTCTAAAAAAGACATCATGGCTTACCTACAGAACCGTGGCGCTGAACCTCAGCAGGCAGCTGCTCCGCAGGCACCGCCACAGGCACAATCACAAGCTTCTGCCGCTGCACCAACTCCTGCTGCCCAGCCACAGGCTGCGCCTCAGGTTAAGCCTGCTGCCTCTTACGGCGGCAACGTAGAGCTTATTGAAATGGACCGCATGCGTAAAATGATCGCTGACCGTATGGTTGACAGCAAGCGCATCTCGCCGCACGTTACCTCGTTTGTAGAGGCAGATGTTACGAACATTGTGAACTGGAGAAACAAGTGGAAGAATGAGTACAAGAAGCGCGAAGGCGAGAACTTAACCTTCACTCCTATCTTTATTGATGCCATTGCCAAAGCGATCAAAGACTATCCAATGATCAACGTGTCTGTAGACGGTGGTACCATTATTCGCCACAAAGACATTAACATTGGCATGGCTGTAGCGTTGCCAAGTGGTAACCTGATCGTACCAAACATCAAGAACGCTGACCAGTTGAACCTGAACGGCCTGACCAAGAAAGTAAACGATCTGGCAAACCGTGGCCGTATGAACAAACTTACGCCAGACGATCTTGCCGGTGGTACTTATACCGTTTCTAACGTTGGATCTTTCGGTAACGTAATGGGTACGCCTATCATCATGCAGCCGCAGGTGGCTATTATGGCCGTTGGTGCTATCAAGAAAAAGCCAGCTGTTATCGAAACTCCGGAAGGTGACCTGATCGGTATCCGTCACTTTATGTACTTGTCGCACTCTTACGACCACCGCGTTGTAGATGGATCGCTGGGTGGCATGTTCGTGCGTCGCGTGGCTGATTACCTGGAGAACTTTGACGTAAACCAGACGATCTAATTTTTGACAAAGGAGTTTTTTGAATTTAGGACAAAGGACTTAGAGTATAAAAGCCTGCTTCGGTTATCGAGGCAGGCTTTCTTTTTAGATGATCATAAAAAGCTGTCCCCAGTTTTTCTACTACTTTTCTTCCTGTTATCCTGGAAGAATCTTGTGCGAAGGGAGGTTAAGCTCTTACTACAACCTCCCCAACTATAGCTTTACAAATATCTTTTTCCTAATATTAAAAGTATAAGCTAAAGCTGCTACCTAAAGCAGCAAGTATAAACAACCTAAAATTATGAAAAGTATACTTCCCTGGCTATTAGTGGCTACTTTCCTGTTTCTGGCCCTATACTTTTACTGGCAGAAAAACGAGGCCGAAAGCAGGCTGAACATTGCCGATAACAAGGTAGCTGAGATAGATAGGGAGCTGAAGCAGGAGCGAACTGAGGCAGACTCACTGGAAGGTATGATGCTACCACCCGACACCATGCAGATGACTACTCCGCAGAGTGCCGCTTTTGTAGATGAACTGGGCTCTCTGAGCCAAAGCGACATGCAGCGTCTGAAACGCAAGGGCCTGCGCAACCCGGAGTCGGACCTGATGAATGACCTGAACCGCAAGCAAAGCCAGCTTATTCCTGTAGATGGTACCATGGGTGGCACCATGGCCATCCGCGACAGCCGCATTTTAAATGACCGCTACGCTATGGCTTACTATGAAGACGGCCACAACGGCGGTTACCTGTTGCTAAAGTATGAAGTAAACAACGGCAACATCAACTGGAAGGTAGTAGATCATTCTAAACTGTAAATTTCTAGCACAACATTTGAGCAGGAGAAGTATAAAGTATAAACCATTTACTAAAATGATGTTACTACACGCTATACTTCCCCTGCTCTTTGCATTTATACTTGCCGATACCAGCCAACTTAAACTGCAGCAGGACATACAGAAAGATGTTGCCAAGCTGCAGCAAAGCAATAGTTACTTTATCAGCGACAATACTTCCGAAACAGCATCGCTGCAAAGTATATTCAACGACCTGCAATTATTCGGCATGGTCTCTAACCTGGACCTTAGCAAGGCAAAGTATAGCCAGCACCAGCAAGGGCCACACCAGATACAGCAATGGATATTTGACCAGGGACAGATCAAAAGTATAACTCAACTGGAAAGCATCATTGCTCTTGATACGGTAGTTACCCAGCATTACCTGGAGAACCGCCCTCCTTCCCAGCATCGCATAACCAACAACTTTGTATTCAGGGCGTACCAGGTTTCTACTGCTACCGAGCCGGCAAAGCTTTTTTACCTGACAGAGTCAGAGCAAGGTTTGTTGGCTTACCACCTTGAAGAAAAACAGGCACACATAAGCTATACTTCATCTAAAAACGGGCTCAACCACCTTTTGCCGAAGTATCATGCCGAGGTAGAGGCTATTTTAAAGCAAAGTATAAAGTAGCATTTTTCTGTAAAAGTTGCCCAACCGCCCCTGCCTCAATGCCGTCAATTTTAGGATTCAAGTATCCGTGTTGTCATTTCGAACACAGTGAGAAATCTATTTAGAATTAGTACAGAAAGAGCTTTGAAAAGATCTCTCCTTTCGTCGAGATGACAGCTTTTGCTAGTGTTGACGGCATAGGAGGTCAAGGGTGGTTGTATTAGGTACTGCAAAAAACAAAAAAAGGCCACTGCTTTTACAGCAGCGGCCTTTCCCATACTTAAAAACTATACTTTACAGCGATGCTAAACTTTGCTCAATGGCATTGATCTTAGCTTCTGCATCAGCTTTTTTCTTACGCTCGTTGGCGATAACAGACTCTGGTGCACCGCTAACAAAACGTTCGTTGCTCAGCTTTTTATCTACTGAGATCAGGAAGCCTTTAGTATACTCCAGTTCCTTGGTTAAACGCTCACGCTCTGCTTCAACATCAATGTTTCCTTCCATCGGAATAAAGAACTCGTCGCCGGAAACGATGAAGCTGACAGCGCCTTCGATATTCTCCTCTACATACTGCACTTCGCTAAGGTTTGCCAGCTTACGCATAACACCAAAGTATGGCTCATATTGATCATGGCTCATTACTTTAATAAACAGCTCGAGTGGCTTGGTATTAGGGATATTTTTAGAATTACGGATATTACGAACAGACCCGACAATGTTTATCACACTCTCCATCTGCTCGACAATATGCTTGTCAAATTTATCCTTCTTAGGCCAAGGCGCTACAATCAGGTACTCTTTCTCTTTACGCTCTTTCAGGTCGTGCCAGATTTCTTCGGTGATAAACGGCATAAACGGGTGCAGCACCTTCAGCACATCTTCCAGGAAATCAACTGTTGTATCCAGCGTTTGCTTATCAATTGGTTGTTGGTAAGCAGGCTTGATCATCTCTAAGTAGTTAGAGCAGAAATCATCCCACACCAACTTGTAAACTGTTAGCAACGCATCTGAAATACGGAATTTGCTGAAGTGGTCTTCTATCTGAACAAAAGCCTCGTTAAAGCGAGAATCAAACCACTTGATGGCGGTTTCGTTCGGGCATGGCAGGTTCTCGTCTACTTCCCATCCTTTAATCAGCCTATAGGCGTTCCAGATTTTATTACTAAAGTTACGTCCCTGCTCCACCAGTTTCTCGTCGAACAGCAGGTCGTTACCAGCCGGTGAGCTGAACAGCATACCCGCACGCACACCATCGGCTCCGTATTGCTCTATCAGATCGAGCGGGTCTGGTGAGTTACCCAACGATTTAGACATTTTACGGCCCTGCGCATCGCGCACGATACCAGTCAGGTACACGTTTTTAAATGGCATCTCGTTACGGAACTCGTAACCTGCCATGATCATACGCGCTACCCAGAAGAACAGGATCTCAGGGGCAGTTACCAGGTCGTTGGTTGGGTAATAGTATAAAATATCCTTGTTGTCGGGATCTTTAAAGCCATCAAATACAGAGATAGGCCACAACCACGACGAGAACCAGGTATCCAAAACGTCTTCGTCCTGGCGCAGATCAGATAGCTGCAGGTTCTCGTTGCCGCTCTCTTTGCGGGCCAGTACCAGAGCCTCCTCAGCGGTTGTTGCCACTACATAAGAGCCATCCGGCAGGTAATAAGCCGGAATCTGCTGGCCCCACCATAGCTGGCGAGAAACGCACCAATCACGCACGTTCTCCATCCAGGAGCGGTACATGTTCTTAAACTTAGGCGGATGCAGGCGAATCTCATCGTTCATCACCGACTCCAGCGCTGGGCCAGCCATTTTGTCCATCTTGCACCACCACTGCATAGACAAGCGCGGCTCTATTACAGCACCGGTACGCTCTGATGTCTGCAGTACGCTGGCATACTCTTCTACCTTAACCAGTAAACCGGCTTCCTGAAGATCTTTTACAATATTACGGCGTGCCGCGAAACGGTCCTGCCCTACATACAGCTGTGCCTGTTCGTTTAGCGTACCGTTGTTGTTCAGGATGTCGATGGTTGGCAGCTTGTGCTTCTGGCCCAGTTCGTAGTCGTTAAGGTCGTGAGCAGGGGTTACTTTAAGGGCTCCCGTACCAAAATCTATACTTACATACTCATCCAGTATAACCGGAATCTCCTTGCCCAGCAACGGAATGCGGACAGACTTGCCATGCAGGTGTTTGTAACGCTCATCGTTCGGGTTAACGGCCACTGCTACGTCGGCCATAATAGTCTCAGGGCGTGAGGTAGCTACGGTTATATAAGTTGGTTCTGCTGCACTGTTTGCTACTACTTCGTAGTTCAGGTGGTACATTTTAGCCATCGTGTCTTTCGGGATAACCTCTTCGTCAGAAAGAGCAGTCTGGCCCTGCGGGTCCCAGTTTACCATGCGCACGCCACGGTAAATCTGACCTTTGCGGTACAGGTCTACGAACACCTCTATTACAGCCGCGCTTAGGTCGTCTTCCATGGTAAAGCGGGTGCGGTCCCAGTCGCAGGAAGCGCCTAGTTTTTTCAACTGCTCCAGAATTATGCCGCCATACTTCTCTTTCCACTCCCAGGCGTACTTCAGGAATTCCTCGCGGGTAAGGTCGCTTTTGTTAATGCCTTTTTCCTTCAGCATAGCCACTACCTTTGCCTCCGTAGCAATAGAAGCATGGTCGGTGCCTGGTACCCAACATGCCTCTTTGCCCTGCATACGCGCACGACGGATAAGCACATCCTGGATGGTATTGTTGAGCATGTGGCCCATGTGCAGCACACCTGTAACGTTTGGCGGCGGAATTACAATGGTATATGGCTCTTTATTCGGGTTAGGCTCTGAGTGGAAGAAGCCGCGCTGCATCCAGCTATCGTACCACTTCTTCTCTACTTCCTTAGGGTTATATTTTGTTGAAATCGACATCTTAATACTTTATTTTGCTGCTTTTCGCGCTAAAAAGCAAAAATAGGCAATTTACCTTAAATTGTTGATCGTTAATTGTTGATTGTTATCTTGACCACAGATTAATGGGGATTTGATTGATTAAAAGGATTTATGATCGTAAATGATCTGGTTAATCTGTGGATCAGCATCATCTAACCCATTTAAAATCGTTTTCAATGAAATCTTTCTTGAAGATACTGGAATGCCCTGCTGTGGTGCATTTTAAATCTTACTAATCAATCAAATCCCCATTAATCTGTGGTTCAGACTATTTGCAGGTTATACTTTGTAAGCAGGCCCTGCAAGCTATACTGCGAGAATTTTGCTTTTTTGATGGCGTTGATCTCCGGATCAATGTCAAAGTTGAAGGCTGTGGAAAGGTCTGCACCGGTCAGGTTGGTGTTATGGAAGATTGCCCGCTCCAGGTTTGTATCGTCAAGTATAGCGTTGCTTAAATTTGTACCAGAAAAATCAACGCCTTTTAATGTGCATTTAATAAACCTGGTTTTAGCCATTTTAATCCTGGCAAACGACGCATAATCCAGCAGGCAGTTTTCAAAGTATACTGTAAACAACGTGTCTTCGCACTCGCTGAAGTTTATACCTGTAAGCTTGCACTCTTTAAAAATCACATTGTTTAGCGAAGTATGGTTGAGTTTTAGCATGGCCAGGTTACAGCCTATAAAAGTACAGTCGGTAAAGCGGTTCTGCGAAAAATTGCTGCCCGAAAAATCACAAAGCCTGAAAGCACATTTCTCAAACTCCCTATTTTTAATCTCTTTAACCGGGTAAACGATCTTTTCAAAAACTTTGCCTTCGTGAGTTAACTCTTCCATTGTCTTATGCCCTGCGCTATACTTTAAACAAAAAAACCTGCCCTTTTACAGACAGGTTTATACTTTGCTGGTGCTTTTATACTTAGGCCTCCTGGTGTAGCCAGGATTTCTTGGCCAGCAGTTCTTCCTCTGTTTCGCGGTAGTCAGGATCGTCTACGCAGCAATCAACAGGGCAAACGGCGGCGCACTGCGGCTCTTCATGGAAGCCCATGCACTCAGTACATTTATCTGACACGATGTAGTAAAACTCATCTGAAATAGGCGTTTGAGCAGCATCTCCGGGAATAACTTCTCCGCCGTCGATCTCTACCTCTTTCAGCGCTGTACCTCCACCCCAGGTCCAATCCGCACCGCCTTCGTAAATGGCAGTATTCGGGCATTCCGGTTCGCAGGCACCGCAGTTAATACACTCGTCAGTTATCATTATCGCCATAGTCGTATCTCCTGTATATTTTATACTTTTGTACTTCTTCGTTTATTAATTAACAAAATTAGGAACAATCGGTATCCTTATCAAATAATTTTTCGCTATACCTACTGCCATGACGTTAGAGAACCGCATAGAAGCCTTTATAAAACTAGGCCAGCAGATACAGAACCTTACCCCAGAAGACCGCAAAACGTGGGCATACCAGGCTGCATCGCGTAATACTTGGTTTGATGAGCAAAACGTTTCTGCTGCCATTAAAGGTGTTGCCACGCTCTTGAACGAGCAGTACGTCCGTGAATGGCTTTACCCGTACCACCTGAAACAGGTTACACCCAAAAAAGTTGGTGTTGTAATGGCAGGGAATGTGCCGATGGCAGGCTTCCACGATTTTATGGCGGTGTTACTAAGCGGACACTACCTGCTGGCCAAACTGAGCCCTGAGGATGAAGTACTGATGAAACGACTGGCTGACATGCTGATCGCCATTGAGCCTGCCTTTGCCAACCAGATAGAATTTGTGGATAGGTTAAACAACGTGGATGCCATTATCCTAACAGGAGCCGACAACACAGCCCGTTACCTGGAGCAGTACTTTGATAACCGCCCTCACATTATACGCAAAACCACCAAATGCATTGGCGTGCTTACCGGCCACGAAGAAACAGATGACCTGAAAGCCTTAGGCAACGACGTAATGCAATATTTTGGCCTTAACTGCCGAAACGTATCAAAGGTATTTGTGCCGGAAGGGTATACTTTTGATAAGTTTTTTGAGGCAAATGCCCACCGCAGCAACATACTGGACCTGCACAAGTACCAGAACAATTACGATTACAACAAATCTATACTGCTGGTTAACCGCGTACCTCATTTCGACAACGGTTTTATGCTGGTACAGGAAAGCGAAAACCTGATCTCTCCTATCTCGGTGCTCTTTTACGAGACGTTTACCTCACTGGCAGACCTGAGGCAAAAACTGGCGGCAATAAAAGACAAGACACAATGCATTGTGTCGGCGCACGGTTGGCTGGAGGGTAGCATCCCATTTGGCGAAGCGCAATACCCCATGCCATGGGACTATACAGATGGGGTAGATACAATGGCTTTCCTTCAAAAAATTTAGTCAATCTATATTCCGTACCGCTGTAGCTTTCGTACTTAAGTAGTATAGTCTTAGGTGTTTTACATTAAAATGCACCACTCATGAAAGCTCAGGTAAACAGAATACCCATGGTGGAGAAGGAGATGATTCCGTTCTTCCATTTTACCCACGACGATGTGCTGGAGAACACAGAAGCCAGAAAAAAGCGCTTGTGGGATTTAAACCGCGCTTCTATACTGGGCAACGGCTACCGCGGAAAAGTTGAAATAACATTCAGAACGGCAGAGGGAGAACTAAAGCGCGTAGATACAACTATTTGGGCTGTAGATGACAAATACATGATTCTTAAAGCCGGTTGCTTTATACCTATTGCCTCTGTTGTTGGTGTAGAGTTCTTTTAAAAGTTTATCTTACCAGGTATAAAAACTGCCCCCTTTCCGGCTGTTGCTGAAAAGGGGGCAGTTTTTATGGTTTATACATTCTAAATTCTATCCAGCACTTTCAGGATCAGGTCATCGATCACGGCTTCGGCGTTTTCGGCGAACTTTTGCGAGATACGGTTAGCAACAATAGCATTAAGCGACAGCACCTCGTGGCCCAACAGGCGGCCCATGCTGTAGTAGCCTGCTGTCTCCATTTCAAAGTTAGTCAGCCTGAAATCGCATACCCTGAACTCGTTATAGGTTTTAAGTAGATTTTGATTTTTTAACCCGGCACGTAGCACACGCCCTTGTGGCGCATAAAATCCTGGGCAGGTAAGTGTATTCCCCGGTATCATGTCAAAAGCGATCTTCTGGATCAGTTCCTGAGAACCATTTACACAATAAGGTCTGAAGCTAAGGCCCAGGTCTTTTTGCAAAGCCTCTGTTATACTTTGCTCGTTCTCATCCTGCTCCAGCGGGTAAAATTCCATCAAGCTATCAATACCAATGGCATAATGCGACGCTAACAGGCTACCCAAGGGCACATCATCCTGCAAAGCTCCGGAAGTACCCACACGTACGATCTTCAGCTTTATCTTTTCCTCGTTTACTTCTCTGCTCGTAAAATCGATGTTCACCAACGCGTCCAGCTCATTCATGAGTATATCGATGTTATCAGTGCCCATACCTGTTGAGATAACCGTAATGCGCTTGCCTTTGTAGTAGCCTGTGTGGGTTACAAACTCACGCTTTGCGATCTGCACATCCATCTCATCAAAGTGCCTGCTTACGCGTTCTACCCTGTCCGGGTCGCCTACGGTTATAATGGTATCTGATATGTGCTCTGGTAGCAGGTTGAGATGATACACGCTACCATCTTTGTTTATGATCAGTTCTGATTCCGGGATTACAGCCATTCGTTTCTGGTGTTGTTATTTTGTCGTTATGCTTTGGTGCTCAACTATTTTTTGTACAAGATCTGCTAGTATGACGAAATCTCATGTAATTGTTATTTACAAGATACATAAAAAACGAAAAGCGCGGCCATACAAAGGCTGCGCTTTTCTTGAGCTTTAGAGAATACTTATACTTGTACGTCAGTTTTCTTCTTTCGGTTGAAACCTTTTAACGGATTATAGCCATTCATCTCTTTTTGGTAGTAACCGGTGCCATCGTAAGGGCGCTTTTCCGGGTGCTCCTGGCACTCTACAGAACAGGCTCCGTCTAGCTTTACGCCACATTCCTCACAGATAGGCACATGCAGGTTGCAAACCGGGTTGGCGCAGTTCACCATTCTGTCGGATTTGGTGCTGCACACGTGGCAGGTAGAGATTATTGTTGGATTCACCTTATTCACATCCACAGCTACGCGGTTATCGAACACATAGCATTTGCCCTCGAAATCTTCGCCGCCGGCTTCCATGCCATACTTGATAATGCCTCCGTGCAACTGGTACACGTTCTCAAACCCCTGGTCCAGCAAAAAGGCACTTGCCTTCTCGCACTTAATGCCACCGGTGCAGTAGGTTAATATTTTCTTGTCCTTATACTTCTCTTTCAGTTCGCCCACCTTCTCCGGAAACTCACGGAAGTTCTCGATATCCAGCGTAACGGCATTTTTAAAACGGCCCACGCTGTGCTCATAGTCAGAGCGAACATCCAGCACCACTACATCTTCCTTGTCCTTGAGTTCTTTGAACTCCTGAGGCGAAAGATGCACACCGGTTCTTTCATTTGGGTTGATGTGTCGCAGGCCAGAGTGTACGATTTCAGGCTTATAACGCACATGCAGCTTGGTGAAGGCATGTTCCTCAGCCGGATCAACTTTAAAGTCGGTGTGGGCAAAACGCGGGTCTGCGTGCAGGCGTCTCATGTACTCGTCGCAGTCCTCTTTCAGGCCCGACACAGTACCGTTTAAGCCCTCGTCGGATACAATGATGCGGCCCAGCAGGTTAAGCTCCAGGCAAAGCAGGTGGTGTTCGTCGCGGTAAGCTTCCGCGTTCTCAATCTGCGCGTAGCAGTAGTAAAGTAGTATGCTGTATGGTTTGTTCATAACTGCTTAGTTTCTCGCTAAGTGTTAAATTTTAATTGTTGATCAGGATTTTCAGGATTAAAGGATAAATAGGATGACCTTCATATATCATTCACTCATCCACTCAATCACTCATTCAAAATTATTCTGCAAAAGTACAAGCTGCTCCTATACCTGAAAATAATTTTTATCAGTTCTGTAACAGCTTAAGCAAGTATAAAAGTTTACTTTACCTGTGCAGCAGGGTTTCCGAAAACTGTGGCTTTGGCTGGCACGTCGGCAATTACAACGGCACCTGCACCTACACGGGCATTTTTACCAATCTTAACGCCAGAAACAACTACGGCACCAGACCCTATAAAGGCTCCTTCTTCCACTTTCACTTCTGAGTTGATCACAGCGCCTGCACCTACCTGCACAAAATCAGCGATCTCGGCATATGTATCAACCACAGCGTTAGAGTGGATCAACGTATAGTTTCCGACCTTCGCATTGTTGTTTACTACCGCACCGGCGGCAACCATATTACCGTGGCCCAGCCAGGCAGATTCAGATACCGCACTAAATTTGTGAATAGCGTTTACAGGTACAACTTTCTGCTCGTCCTTCAGCATTTTGATAAGGCCTTTGCGTGCAGCTGAGTCTTCTACGGCTACGAATACGTCGCACTTTTTGCCAACAAGCTTCAGGAATTCATTATCCTCTGTGCTGCTCATTACGGCCACGTTGTTCACCTCCTGCTGCTGCAGGTCTTTGCTATCGTCGAGGAAGCAGTACACCACCACGTTGTTGCTGTTAAAAATATCTAATGCTGCGGTACCCAACTTCTGGGCACCTAGTATGATGACAGGATTTTGCATAGCTCTCTTAAATAAAGCGCAAAGGTACGAAGAAGCGCGGGAGTTTGAAAATAGACAGGTTTGTGGTTGTTGGTTGCTAGTTTTTGGTTGTTGGTTATTCAGCAAGAGCTTATCAGAACCTGCTGTATTGTCGGGAGCATTTTTTTGTAGGGACAGGTCGCGACCTGTCCGTGTTTCTGTTAACACGGCCTTTGCTATAACACATCCCTACCCCTCTCAAGAGGGGAATTCTGTTACTGCTTTAGTAGAAGTATACGTTTTATAGCCTCTGCCAATCTGCGGACAGGTCGCGACCTGTCCCTACGAAGGGAATGGCTACAGCAGCTATGAATTAATTTTGCATACCTATGCTTCACACAAATTTTACAACCGCAGTTTAGCCAGCAGCTTATGGATATATTGGTTCTGCAGGAGCAGGTACACCAGGAAAGGCAGTAATACAATGCGGTAACGGCTAAGCGTACCAAAATTAGGTGTGGTTAGCCCGATGATCACCCCAAAGCAGATAATCATCAGCACAAAACACACCTGCAAAAGGGTAATCTGTTTTAAGCCGTTTTTAAACAGGCTGAAAGTGGCAAGTATAGCAAGTGCAAGTATAAGCAGGTTCTCCAGGCTCATGAGCAAGTATAAAACATTTACCGCTTCCCAGATAAATGGCCGGAACACAGCGCTTAAAAAAGCCTTTGGTGCATTGACAAGTATACTTCCTACAGTAGGCTCTAGACTACTAAAGGAAATGTGTGGCCGTTCTTGTGATAGCTCCAGAATGCCCTCGTAAGTATAAACCAGGTTACGTAAGAAGAAAGCATCATTAATATTCACGGCCAGGTATAAACCCACCAAAGCTAGTGCACTAAAGCCAATCAACAGCACCGCTATCTGACTTTTTATTTGCTTTAAGGAACCTGATCGTTTTGCTATAAACCTGATCAATAAGAATAAAACCAGTAGCGGCAGTAGGATAAGCGCCAGGAAAAACTTGATACGAATAAACAGGTAAAGTATAAATGGCAGCAGCAACCAGTTAAGTATACGAAGGCGCTTACCTTCTGAGAGTTCTACAGCCACAGCAAATACCCAACACATGCTCCCGAAAAGTATGGCATCTTTCAGCACACCGGAACTCCAGAACACCACCGACGGAAAGTATAAAAACGCCAGCATAGCAGCCGATTTATACTTTGGGAAGTGCTTAACCAGTGTAGCAACCAGTGCTGCCGTGCCCCAGAAGCTAAAAAGAGAGAAGTACAGTGAGTTGAGGTAATATTGACTGTTGGTAAGCAGGTTGAGCAGGCTCAGGAGTTTTGTAAAGAAGAAGGAGTTTGAAAAATCAGGTAATCTCGAAAAAGGCACAGTAGCCCTGAAAGCCTCACTTTCGAACTCGTTGAAAAGTATGAGTTTTACATAACCCGCTGGATTTTGTAGAGCGTACTCAGAAAGTATAAGAGAGGCATTTTTGAAAGTAAGTGTGTCGCCTTCGTGGTAATAGTGGTGGTAGAGCAGGCCCAAAAGTATACCAGCCAGCAACTTTAGCACCAACGCCGGCAACAGGTGTTTTTTTATACTTTGTAAGCCTGGATTCCTGTACAGTAGCGAGATCAGTCCACAGATTAGCAAAGCATTTAGTAAGTATAAAAACACCTCCATACTTAGCTTGCCCGCTGTTTCATGATTTTATTCCCGATGCCACACTGCATGCAGTTTACCGGCTCGCAATAGAACCTGAACAAGCCCAGCGCCGCCTGGTTATCTGACGCAGATTTTGCCTGCCAGCCTAGTTCCTCGTAAAGGCGCGTGTACTTATTGCTTTCCTCCTTTACTTGCTCCAGCAATGCAATGGCTTTTTCCTGGTATTGTCTGTTGCCGGTATGCCTAGCGTAAGCAGTTAACAGGGGCACCACTACATTAATTACCAGGTTATGCGCACTGCTTCTACCCATACTTTGCTGCTTGCCCTTGGCCTTTCTGCCCAACATATAATGCTGCTGCCAGTACTCCGACACCTGCGCCCTGAAAAGTATCTCATAGGCTTTAATAGTATCAAGCTCCAGCAAAGTAGCAAAAAGCGATGGCCGATTATGAAGTACAGCCGCCAGTTGTGCCAGCCGCACCGTAGGAAAGTTGCCGGGGCGCATGCGCAGGAAATTCCATTGATGCGGTTGCATGGGCTGCAGCTTATACTTATACGCCAGGAAAGTATACTCCTTTGCCAGCTGCGCCGCATAATCATCTTCAGGCTCAACCAGAAAACCTGCCAGCCCAAACAGCAAAGCCTCCAACTGATGCTGCGATGCCACATGCTGCCGCACTACTTTAAAAGGTAGAGCCTTGGCCAATAGCTCAAAGGCTAATTGGTTCGTTTTAAAGCCGAAGCTGCGAAGCAAAGTATAGTAAGCCGTTTGTTCCCAATCGTTGCCGGTACTATGGTAAGTTTGCAGCACCTCCTCCCCTTTCAGCTCAAGCCGTTCGATCAGGGCGCGCTCCATCATGGCGAGTTTGGTAACCTCCGGCACCGTTGGCCAGAAAGCAGCGCAAGGTATAGCATGATGCGCCTGCTGTAGTTGCTGGTACCTATGCAGCATCTGAAGATTCACCTTCCCCTGAAGCTCAAGCACAGGTATTAGCGAATCGTCCTGCCTGTAAACTGGTTTATCGGCCTCCCATACTACATGCAGCACCACCTGGTCATACTTGCCATCGGTGTGGTGCTGGTGGCGTTGCCAATCAGACGCTTTTAAATGGATCTCCACACTACCCGACCACTCTACCCCACCTATTTTGATGATGGCTTCTTTAAAATCGGGACCGGCTTCGGTGTTGTAAAAGCCGGTTCTGATTACCTGCACAGGTTCCCCATCGGTGGTGGCTACCTCCGTTTTCTCGAAATACTGATGCCGCCAAATGTAGTGCAGGAAATCTTCTTTCACGATGGGAAATGGGTTGGTGAAGTATGATTAGCTTTCCTGGCCGTGGTACTTCAGCTGCATGCCGTGCAGGAAGTTGCGCAGTATCTGATCTTTTAACGGACGGTACTGGCTCTGGCTCGGGTTACGGAAAAAGGCACTTAACTCAGGCTTGCTAACTCTAAACCTTACCAGCTCAAGTATGTTTATAATGTCCTCATCCTTCAGGTTAAGGGCAATCTTGAGCTTGCGAAGTATAATATTGTTATTCAGTTTCTTCTCCGGTGCAGGCTGCTCTCCTTCTTTTTTGCCGCGCTTCTCGTTGATAAACCCATTAAGGAAGGCCGCCAAGTGCTCATCGCCTATCTCTTTTGTCTCCGGGTCGTCCTCTTTCTTAAGCCAGTCGCTTACCTCGGCACGTGTTACCTGCATACCCCCAGAGGCAAACAGCTCAATCATCTGAGCGTCGTTGTAGTCGAAAGTATAGCGGATGCGGCGAAGTACGTCGTTGTTAGTCATGATGTTAAGTTCTTAAAAAATATTCTTTTGCAGTTCTTTCTGCTCTTTCGGACTTCCAAGTCCGGAAGCTTTCTGCCGGGGACTTCCTTGTCCCCATATTTACTAACATTACACAGACAAGAATGTCCGTAACGGCAGTTATCAGACTACTTTATTTTAATTCCTTTTTAAAACAAAGGCTGATTTTTATTTCTGCATACTGTCCGAAGTTCGGTATTTGCTTATAGCCTAAACCTGAATACAGGCCAATTGCCTCCGGTTGCTTAATGCCTGTTTCTAATATAGAAAAAGTATAACCCAGCTCTATAGCCCATGCCTCCAGCGCTTCTAAAACTGCTTTCGCAACGCCACTCCCTCTAAAACGTGGATGCACAAACATACGCTTAATCTCTGCGGTTTCGCCATCATACTTTTTGATTGCTCCACAACCTGCAAGCTCCCCGTTTATATAAGCTACGATTACGTGCTTAATATCATCCAGTTTGTTAAATGGCGCAATAGCAGCATGTTCCTCCCCGTACCTGCCTTGTACCTCCTTGTCCAGCAGTTGTACCAGGCATAGAAAGTCGCGATTGCTGGAATCGGTTCGGGTTAGGGTAAGCATTTTACGTACTATACTGATGTGGATGCAGAAAGTAAAAAGCGTGAATGAAAAGATATTTTATTCCTACTGCTCCAACACCTTCTCGAAGCACAAACTGTTTACTACTCCGGCGTACTGGCCGTAGTTTGGTATTTGCCTGTAGCCGCTGCTCCTGTACAATGCTATGGCCTCCGGTTGTTTTGTACCTGTTTCCAGGATAGTTGCTTTATACTTCAGCTCCTTTGCCCATGCCTCTAAGCCTGCCAGTATACTTTTAGCAATACCCTGCCCTCTGAAATCCGGGTGCACGAACATGCGCTTTACCTCAGCCACGCCATCGGCATATTGTTTTATAGCACCGCAACCAGCAGCTTTACCGTCTACATACGCCATGATTACATGCTTTATACTATCAATCTTATTAAACTGCGCATAAAAAGCATGCTCTTCACCGTCTCTGATGGCAAGGTCCTGGTCCAATAAAACGATAAGGCTCCGGAAATCGGGGTTGTCGGAAGTGGTGTGAGTTAGGGTGAGCATTTTCAAAATTCCCTTAAAATATTCTAGTAATTGATTCGTTGTTTTCGATACGTCTAAGATAATCTTGTGCCCTTTCTACACCTTTAGTTATATTCTTGTATCTGTATGTATTAACTGCAGATTTTAGTTGGCTTATTACTCCATCTTTATCTCCTAACTTTAAGTAGATGTCGGCATAAGGAAAAAATCTATAATTGTAAGTCTTTCCATAATAAACTAAGTTAGCTCCAGGTGTGGCTTTACTTTTAAGTGCTTTTTTATATTCTAATTTGGCCCCTTCTATATCATTGAGTTGCATTTTAGCATCACCACAATACACATGTACAGAAAAACGATATGGATATTTCTTTATACATTCATTTGCTTCTTTAATAGCATCTATATAGTTCTCTTTATTAATTAACCTTTTTATTACTTCACAATAATCTGAATAGCTTTTCTTATTTAATATTTCTTCAGAATTTGATGTTATTGATTTGTACAGTTCCAAGTATAACTCATCTCCTTCATTAATCTTTGCACTTAGAAAACTGTTTGCAGTTTTAGTATCCTTTGCATTAACAATCTTTAATATATTTAATACATCAGCTACATCCCCCTTTTTATGGAGATAATTAGCACTAGCCACATATTCTTCTACCTTAATATCATCATAATTCATTATTCTTCCAAAGTCAGTAGCTTGACTTCTAGAGAATTGATTAATTGAGTTCTCAGGTTGTTTATTCACTATAAGCCTACCAAACTCTGAATTAAAGCAATTAATGAGATGAGCATTATCTTTTATGATTGTAATATTTTCGTTATTACTTGATTCTGCTAAATAAGTCCAATTATAAGACCCATTGATCAACACTCTATCATCAATGACACAAAATTTATGGTGCATTAACGTATCAGATTCACTTAGAAAAACATTACCTCCATTTTCTATTAGTAAATTGAAGTCAATACCGTAAGGTCTGATATTGATTGAATCACCAATAATAATAAGCTCTACTTTTATCTTCTCAGCTTTACATTTTAGAAGTAGTGCGTCAAAAATTTCAGCATTTGTAAACCAGGCAACAGCAATTTTAATAGAATACTTTGCTAATGAAATCTCTTTTATAAGTTCATTTTTAATATTCTTGAAATGAGCTGAAATCATACTACAAGCATTTATAAAATGTTAATAAATATTAAGATAATCACCATTACACATGCTGCACATACTGCTCTAGGTACTGCTCCATCTCTTTCTGAATTTCCAGCGCAGCCTCTCTTGCTTTTTCGGCGAAATCGCGGCCAGAGGAGGCGTAGATAATGCCACGGGATGAGTTTACCAACAGGCCGCAACGCTGGTTCATGCCCAGTCTTGAGATCTCTTCTAGGCTACCGCCCTGTGCTCCCACACCCGGTACCAACAGGAAGTGCTCCGGTACAATTTGCCTCACGCGCTGTATATACTCTGCCTGCGTAGCACCTACCACAAACATCAGCTGGCCTGGTGTGCCCCATTCAGAGCTTTCGCGCAGCACCTGCTCAAACAGGTATTCTTCGCTGCCATCAGAAAGGCGTAGCATCTGGAAATCTTTGCTGCCTGGGTTAGAGGTAAGCGCCAGAAGTATAACCCACTTGCCACCCTGCATCAAAAATGGCTTCACTGAGTCAGAGCCCATGTATGGCGCTACGGTTACTGAGTCAAAATTCATCGTCTCGAAGAAGGCTCGGGCATAAAGCTCAGAGGTATTGCCAATATCGCCGCGCTTGGCATCGGCAATGGTAAAGATCTCTTTCGGGATATACTCCAGCGTTTTTTCCAGACTTACCCAACCTTTTGGCCCCTGCGCCTCATAAAAAGCGATGTTTGGTTTGTAAGCCACACACAGGTCAGCAGTCGCCTCTATAATTTGCCTGTTAAACTCCAGCACAGGATCTTCTGTGTCCAGGAGGTGCTGCGGCAATTTTTTAGGGTCAGTATCAAGGCCAACGCACAAGTATGATTTCTTTAGCAGGATTTGCTCGAAAAGATGTTCTCTGGTCATGGGGCTTTGCAGGAAAGGTTTATACAAAAGTAAAAGAATAAGCGATGGTGCAAAAACTGATTTTTTGGTGAGGTATGGTTGAAGTATACTTTGTTTTCAGCTGCGCTTGGTCCAACCACCCCTAGCCCCTCCTTATCCAAGGCGGGGAATTTTTACTTACTGCATTTCACGCCATCAAAATAGTAGCTGTCATATAACCTCCTGTAGGGACAGGTCGCGACCTGTCCGAGGAATAGCTGCAGCAATGAAACCTATACTTTAACTAAAGTAATAGCAGGCTCCCCGCCTTAGATAAGGAGGGGCAGGGGTGGTTGGACCCGGTGCTGCAGAAAAGCTCCTGTTATTAAGAGAGGGCTGGGGTGAGATAAAACAAAAAGGCTGCTCCCAAACCGGGAACAGCCTTTCTAATTCATAAAAGGTTGGTATTTCTATCTAAGGTCAACCACACTCACACCTTTATACTTTGCCTTGTTGAAAGTGAAAGCATCAGAAGCAAGGGTTGGGTTAGCTTGAAAGTTCTTAATAGTATAAGTATAGCGATTTCCGTTGTTACGGAACATCTGCCAGCTCTTCAGGGTGCTGTCTTTCTGGTTGATGAACAGGCGTACTTTAAAGATCGGGTTGCTACGGTCTTCAGGGGCCATCTCGATCACATCATACTTTACACCATCCATCGTCTCGGTACCGGCGTGGGCATACTTGTAGCCTTTTTTATACATCTCAAAGATCTTGCTCGGCGACATAGCTTCTGCCTCTGCGTCAGTCTCTGTGATCGTTACTTCGTTGGCATCCTTCAGATAAGTATACATTAGTTTACCATCGTTAAGGATCTCCTGGCCGCTTACGCCTAAACGGTATTTGTTGCCGCTTACCAGTATATCGCCGTTCATAGTTTCCTTAACCTTGGCAGAAGGATTCTCCAGCGTTTGGCTAAAATTTGCCTTAAAGGCCTTCATAGTCTTATACTTCTGGCTCATGGCATTCAAAATTTTGCCTGCCTTAGGGTCCTGCTGCGCATTTGCCAGGTTTACAAAAAGCACCAACGCCAGCAATAGAGAGAATAATCGTTTCATGTTCAAAATTTACTTGTAAGGTATATCTACCCCATTGTATTCAATAACTGTTCCAAACTGTATTCGTCCGGAATTAAAACTTCGCGGGCCTTGCTTCCTTCAAACGGACCCACAATACCAGCCGACTCTAATTGGTCAATTAAACGGCCTGCGCGGTTGTAGCCCAGCTTCAGGCGGCGCTGCAGCAGCGAGGTACTTCCCTGCTGGTGCTGTACAATAATTCTGGCGGCCTCTTCAAATAATGGGTCTTTTGAGCTTGGGTCGAAGTCTGCTTTTTCGTTGCCGCCTTCATCGCCCACAAATTCTGGCAACAGGTAAGCATCACTGTAACCTTGCTGCTCGCCAATAAAGTCACAGATTCTATCAACTTCCGGGGTATCCACGAAAGCACACTGAATACGCACCATATCCGAACCGATAGAGAAGAGCATATCACCCTGGCCTATGAGTTGGTCGGCTCCGCCGGCATCCAAAATAGTGCGGGAGTCGATTTTAGAGGTTACTTTAAAGGAGATACGCGCCGGGAAGTTAGCTTTGATGATACCCGTAATTACGTTTACCGACGGACGCTGCGTAGCTACTACCAGGTGTATGCCAATGGCTCTGGCCAGCTGTGCCAGACGCGCAATCGGGGTTTCTACTTCTTTACCGGCAGTCATCATTAAGTCGGCCAACTCGTCTATCACCAACACGATGAACGGCATAAAGCGGTGGCCTTTTTTAGGGTTCAGCTTACGCTCTACAAACTTGCGGTTATACTCTTTCAGGTTACGGCAACCAGCATCTTTCAGCAGGTCGTAGCGCATATCCATCTCCATACAAAGCGAGTTCAGCGTGTTCACTACTTTTTTGGTGTCGGTGATAATAGGCTCTTCGCTATCCGGCAGCTTAGCTAGGAAGTGGCGCTCAATCTTATTGAACAGCGATAATTCCACTTTCTTAGGGTCGACTAACACAAACTTCAGCTGCGAAGGATGGCGCTTGTACAGTAAAGAAGTGAGTATAGCGTTAAGTCCAACTGACTTACCCTGACCTGTAGCACCGGCCATCAGCAAGTGCGGCATTTTAGCCAGGTCGGTGATAAATACTTCGTTGGTGATGGTTTTACCAAAGGCGATTGGCAGGTCCATGTCACTCTTCATGAACTTCTCTGTAGAAAGTATGGACTTAATGGAAACCATCTCTTTCTTCGTGTTCGGCACCTCAATACCAATCGTACCCTTACCCGGAATTGGCGCAATAATACGGATACCCAGGGCCGCTAAGCTAAGGGCAATATCATCCTCCAGGTTTTTGATCTTGGAGATACGCACACCGGCATCCGGCACTATCTCGTAAAGTGTAACAGTTGGTCCAATGGTGGCTTTAATGCTGGCAATACCAATGTTATAATGGCCCAGCGTAGCTACGATCTTGTCTTTATTTTCTTCTAATTCTTCTTTTGTTACCTGTATTTTACTTGTGCCGTAATCGTTCAGCAGGTCGATGTGTGGGTACTGGTAACGGGCAAGGTCCAGGGTTGGGTCGTAGTTTTCACCTGAGATTACGTCAGCCTCGGCTTCTTCTGGCACCTGCTTGATCTCCAGTTCCATCTCTGGCTCAAATTCAGGTTCTTCGGTATTGTCAAACTCTTCTTCTTCCAGTAAAGCTTCGTCTATATCCAGCTCCAGGGTTGGGCCAGCTGATTTAGCAGGAACTTCTTCAATGGTAGTGAGGGCACTCAGCTCCATTTCTAGGGCACGATTGATTTCCTCGTCGTCCTCGTCGTAAAGCTCTTCTTCTTCCTCCTCATACTCCAGCGAAGCCGTTGGGTCTGCGTTATGGTTTATGCTGCGGCTGCCGTTGCCCAACACATCGCCAAGGGACTGCGCAGAAGCGTAGTTACCAAGTGGCTTGTCTTCGTCCTCTTCTTCAACTTCTTTAGCCTTCGAACCCCAGTTTATACTTGTTATGTTAAAAAAGCCGACCAGGAACACCAGCAGCAAAAAGCCTAACACCAGCCACGAACCCCAGCCAATCAGGCTGTTCATCCAGATAGCTGACTCAATGCCAATACCACCTCCTAAAAAGCCTAAAGGCCCCACAGCATCCAGTGCAAACACCACATAACCCAGCTTCAGGCAAAGCCATAGCGTGCTAAAGCTGCAAAGGCCAAGTATGTACGACATGGAGATGTTAACGCGCTTGAAAACGATGCGCAACCCTGCAAAAAAGAAAACAGGTATGATAAAGAAGGCGCCGAGGCCTACCAGTTTATAGATAAAGATATGCGACAGCCAGGCTCCAAATAAGCCTAACCAGTTCTCAGCCTCTCTGCCCGACTCTTTTAAACCAGTGCCGCTTACATAATCTACCACGCTTTGGTCGGCCTTGCCTGTAAACAGGTACGACACGAATGCAATGGTCATGCAGAAGGATATCAACAAAAACGTAAAGCCTACCGAAAGTTTAAAACGGCGGTCTTGTAAAAAAGCTATATTAACAGTTGGCAGCGATGGTAGCGAAAAAGATGGCATTTTGAAAGACCATTTTTTCTTATCCTTCTTGCCCATCTCGCTTTTAGGCACATTTGCCCTGCGTGGCTCGTTCTTACCCCGCACCTCATTCTGCCGCCCAACATTAAGCGTATCGTTTCTGTAAGTGTTCTTGGCCATACCCTCTGACTAATTAAGATTTCAAATTTACATTTTTTTGGATAGATGCACCCAGCAAAAGGGAAGGCTTTTACTCAAATTTGTGAAATAATTTGATTGTTGATTGCTGATAGTTGAATGGCTAAATTGTTTAATTGTTAAATTGTTGTTGGTTGAACGATGAACTTTGTCTTTGTTTTACTGAATGATAAAGACCTCGCAGCGTCCGGAGGTCCTGCGAGTGTCTGGGTTGGAATGGCATTTGCTTGTGAGGGGTTATTACTTTTTAGCAGGCAGGTTAGACGCTCGCGGGTCATAAAGACGCCGCGAGGTCTTTGCGTTTATTCTTAATACTATACAAGACGAAGCAGCATTAAAACTTAACAGTGTTACGTCTCTACAGATATGAATAACGAATAACTAACTTCCCAGCAACTTCTTATTTATCCGGGTAACCAACGATGGGCCTTCGTAGATAAAGCCAGTATACAATTGCACCAGGTCGGCGCCAGACTGCATTTTCTCTACAGCATCCTCAGCCGTCATGATACCGCCTACACCGATCAACTTGATTTCTTTTGGCAGGTAGGTGCGCAGGTGCTGTATGATCTGGGTAGCGTGCTGTGTAAGTGGCTTTCCGCTTAGGCCACCCATTCCGATCTTCTCAATTTCTGCTGCAGAAGTATGCAATCCGGCTCTGCTCACAGTAGTATTGGTAGCAATAATGCCACTAAGCTTTGCCTCTGTGGCTATTTCTATGATATCGTTGAGTTGGTCCATGTTAAGATCCGGGGCGATCTTGAGCAGCAGCGGCTTTGGTTTGGCGTGCTTGTTATTTTCTTCTTGTAGCGTCAGCAAAAGCTTTTTTAGCGGTTCTTTGTCCTGGAGGGCGCGCAGATCCGGGGTGTTGGGCGAGCTTACGTTTACTACAAAGTAATCTACTACATCAAACAAAGCTTTAAAGCTGTACAGGTAATCGCTGGTAGCCTCTTCGTTAGGTGTAACTTTATTTTTGCCGATGTTTCCGCCTACGATAATGTTGCTTTTACGCTTCTCAAGCCTTCTGACTGCTGCATCAACGCCTTCGTTGTTAAAGCCCATGCGGTTAATAATGGCCTTATCTTTTGGCAAGCGGAAAAGGCGTGGCTTTTCATTACCGGCCTGTGGTTTAGGAGTAAGCGTACCAATTTCAATAAACCCAAATCCGAAATTGGCAAACTCATCTATCAGCTTGGCATCTTTATCAAAGCCAGCTGCCAGGCCAACCGGGTTCGGAAACTTTAAGCCAAACAGCTCGCGCTCCAGCCGTTGGTCCTGCACCTGAAATATACTTTGGGTTATACTTTCTACCAGGGGCAGCTTGTAACCGAATTTAACGGCATCAGCGGTAAGATAATGAACTTTTTCGGGGTCTAGCTGGAACAGCAGCGGACGGATGAGGCTTTTATACACGGCAGCAGGGTTTGGGTTGGTTTGCTGCTTCAAATATAAGGTCAGAATTTTAGGAAAGCAGGAAGTATAGTGATTTTTAAGAAGATGAAGACGCAATAAGTATAAACCAGCATCATCAACAAAGAATAATTTGTCTTTTCGAGCACAGCGAGAAATCTCTATAGAATTCCAGATAGATCTCTCCTTCTGTCGAGATGCTAAATTAACTTGATATGTTTCACCTGAACAAACCCTCCAATACAGCGCCAGCATAATAAGCCAATATAGCTGCAATACCACCCAGAAACAGTGTTTCGGCAATTCCTCTTACAATCTTTTTCTGGGTAACTATACTTTTAAGTATTCCGATTATTACCATTGCCAAACCTGTTAGCAGACAGGCGTAGATAAACAGGTTCGCTTTACTGGTATCAAAAACCAATGCATATACATAAGCCGCCAAAGGTATAAATCCGATCAGCAGAAAAGAGAAAAAAGTCATGCCGGCGGTTTGATAAGGCGATTTATCATCTTTGGTCATGTTCAGTTCTTCCTTCATCATGGTTTCAACCCATACTTCCTTATCAGAAGTTATCACCTCTACAACCTGCTCCAGCAAGTCGCCTTCAAAGCCTTTTTTCCGGTAAATGTCCCGTATCTCCTCTACCTCTGTTTCGCGCTTGTTTTCTACTTCCCAGTATTCTGTGGCTTTGTGTTTCTCATAGTTATCCAGACTGGCTTTGGTAGAAAAGAAATTACCCACCGACATAGAGAAGCCATCTGCAATCAGGTTGGCAAACCCAAGTATGATCACTACGGGTATGTCGAGGTTGGCACCTGTAGCTCCGGCCACCACAGCAAACGTAGTAATGGCGCCATCTATGCCTCCATAAACAAACTCTGGTAAAAAATCTTTGTTAATACCCAGCAGTTTACCTGTATCATGCGCTTCAGCCATAGTTAAATGGGTAGGTTTATATCATACTAAACTTAAGTAAAGATTTACAGAATAGCTACACTGTGCGCGGCCATACTTTACCACCACAGCATTACACGTATAAAAGCTATACCTTTGCAGCGAACAGGAAGTATAAACGTACTTTCTCATACTTAATCTATACTTTATGTCCTTTGCCTCTCTTGGTTTATCTGCACCGCTTGTTATAAGTATAGCTGCTCAGCAGTACGAAAAACCTTACCCTGTTCAGCAGCAGGCCATACCAGCCATACTTAAGGGAAGAGATGTACTGGGAATTGCACAGACAGGCTCCGGTAAAACAGCAGGTTTTGTATTACCGATACTGGAGTTGTTCCAGAAAACCGAGCCATCGCGCAACAGGTTTGTAAAGGCGCTTATACTTGTGCCCACCCGCGAACTGGCAGCCCAGGTAAAGGATGTAGTTCATACTTTTAGCGCAGATCTGCCTCGAAAAGTAAAAACGCTCGCCGTGTATGGTGGTGTATCGATAAACCCGCAAATGAAGCAATTGCAAGGTACCGATGTGCTGGTGGCCACGCCTGGCCGTTTACTGGACCTGGTAGAATCTAAAGCGGTGCATTTATCGCAGGTAGAGGTGCTGGTGCTCGACGAAGCGGACAAAATGCTTAACCTGGGTTTTAAAGAAGAGATGGACAAAATTTTTTCGTTGCTGCCCGCTAAACGCCAAAGTATACTTTTCTCCGCCACCCTCAGCACCGATGTTCAAAGTATAAACGAAAGGCTGCTGCACAACCCGGTTATTGTACAAATAGAGGCCGAAAGTATAAGTCCGGAGCAGATAAACCAGGTAGCTTATAATATTGCACCTGAGAAGAAAGGTCCGTTCCTGCGTTACCTCATCAAACAAGGCGACTGGCAGCAGGTACTGGTGTTTGTATCATCTACGCGTACTGCTGACAATGTCGCGGATAAACTAAGTAAGAATGGTATACAAGCCGCAGCCATGCACAGTAAGAAAAGCCAGGGTGCCAGAACCGATGCTTTGCAAAAATTTAAAGCAGGCAAATTACGCGTGCTAGTAGCCACCGACCTGGCCTCAAGAGGTATCGACATAGACCAGCTGTCTCACGTTGTAAATTACGACCTGCCGCGCTCTCCCAAAGATTACATTCACCGCATTGGCCGCACCGGACGCGCAGGCGCCACTGGCGAGGCTATTTCACTTATCACCCCCGAAGACCAGCACCACTTCAAGATCATTCAGAAGAAAATGGGTAAGCGGGTTGAGATAAAGGAAACGGAAAGTATAAATCTAGCTGGACATTAGTCTGGACTAGGTAGGATTCGAGGATTGGCAGGATTATTTTCAAAGTCCATTGCGTTTGCTCAAAAGACCTCACAGTGTTTTCCAAACCTGTGAGGTCTGCTTAAGAGCGCGGGTGATAATCCTTGATCACCTGCTTCAGGTAATCCCTGTCTAGGTGGGTATAAATTTCGGTGGTGGTGATGGATTCGTGGCCCAGCATTTCCTGCACAGCGCGCAGATCAGCGCCGCCTTCAATTAAATGCGTTGCAAAGGAATGCCTGAAAGTATGGGGGCTAACCGTTTTCTGTATTCCAGCTTTGGCCGCCAAATCTTTGATAATGGTAAATACCATAATGCGCGTTAGCTGGGCACCGCGGCGGTTGAGAAAAATAATGTCTTCGTGGCCTTTTTTAATGTTAAGATGGCAGCGTACACCTTCTTTGTAGAGTTTTATGTGCTTTAGCGCATCACGTCCGATCGGCACAAGGCGTTCCTTGTCTCCCTTGCCAGCTACTTTTAAAAAACCCATGTCCTCGTATAGGTTGCTCAGGCGCAGATCCAGTAGTTCGGATACACGCAAACCTGAACTGTAAAGCGTTTCCAGCATGGCGCGGTTTCGTGCACCTTCCGGGGTAGACATATCAATGGCACTCAGTAACTGCTCAATCTCATGGAAATTTAGCGTATCGGGTAGCTTACGGCTTAGCTTTGGTGCCTCCACAGTATCAGTAGGGTCAGTCTGCAGCATATCCTCCATGATCATGAACTTGTAAAAAGCCCTGATGCCGGATAAAGTGCGTGCCTGCGAGTGCGGCGTCATACCCAGCTCCGCCACCCATTCCAGAAACTCACGTATCTGTGCTGGCTTAACCTGTTGGGGTGTAACCTTTAGTCCCTTCAAACCCAGGAAGTCGGTTAGCTTGGAAACATCACGCAAATAAGCTTCGACGGAATGCTTCGACAGCGACTTTTCCAGTTTGAGGTATTCGCCGAATTGCTTTGTTGTGATAGACCAGGACATTGTTGGGAGTTAGAGAGTTTTGGAGTTAGAAAGTTAAAAAGTTAGTTTATCAACAAACAATTTAACCATCCAACAATTCAACAATTATTATGTAAAGCAAATATAGTTAATCCTTACCTTTGCTAACTCGGAAATTTACCGGAAAAATCAATTTGCTTCTTCTATGAAAATACTCATCCTGAACGGCCCTAACCTGAACCTGTTGGGCGTGCGCGAAAAAGCTGTTTACGGCAGCCGCTCTTTCGAAGATTATTTTGATGAACTGAAAGAAGCATTCCCGGGGCTGGAGCTTACCTACTTTCAGTCTAACACAGAAGGCACTTTGATTGATAAGCTGCACGAGGTAGGTTTTAGCTACAAAGGCATTGTATTAAACGCCGGGGCTTACACTCATACTTCTGTAGCCCTCTCGGATGCAATAAAGGCCATTGATACGCCTGTAATTGAGGTGCATATATCTAATGTATACAAGCGCGAAGCATTCAGGCATAAAAGTATGCTGGCCCCTTACTGTGATGGCGTAATTGTAGGTTTTGGCCTAGAAAGCTACCGCCTCGCATTACAGTACTTTGAGCGCCTTAAGCCAAAACAAATCGGCTTTAACATGTAACAAAAGTATAAATCCCCGTTATCTACAAACTTAATTTTTAAACCTAAGTATAGTATAAGCGCTATATATTTACGATATTTCTCTATGCTTAACTTCTATCCAGGGCCGTCTAAAGTTTATACAGAAATACGCACGTATTTACAAGATGCGTACGACGAAGATATTCTGAGTATTCCCCATAGAGGTGAGCAGTTTGTGCAGCTGTCGCGGGCTGTGGTGGGCTCTATCAAGCGCAAGCTCAATATCCCCCAGGATTATACTATCTTCTTTACCTCTTCGGCTACAGAGTGCTGGGAAATCCTGATCCAAAGCCTTACAAAGCACAAGAGCTATCATATTTACAACGGCTCTTTCGGGGAAAAATGGTGCCAGTACGCCAAAAGCCTTAGGCCAAAGTCAGAAGGCTTTAAGTTTGATGTGAATGAGCCGATGCCAGTAGACCAGCTGGACATTAGTACTGACACCGAACTTATTTGCTTTACACAAAACGAGACCTCTAACGGCACACAGGTAACCGCCACCACCATACTTAACCTGCACAACCGCTACCGCGATACTTTAATTGCCGTGGATGCCACCTCATCTATGGCGGGTTTAAACCTGAAGCTGATAAAGGCTGACATCTGGTATGCATCGGTGCAGAAATGTTTTGGCCTGCCGGCCGGCCTGGGCATCATGGCATGTTCGCCGAGGGCAATTTTCAGGGCTAAGCAAATGAACGAGCGCGGGCATTACAACAGCCTGGTAAGTATGTACGAGAAAATGCTGAACTATCAGACTACCCACACACCCAATGTGTTGGATATTTACCTGCTGAAGCGCATGCTCGAAGACCGGGAGTTTATCAAAACCATAGACCAGCAGTTATCAGACCGCGCAGAGGATCTTTATACTTTCTTCAGCCAGTTTACCGATTTTAAACTATTGATAGAAAATGAGGAGGTACGCTCTAAAACCGTAATTACTATTGAGGCCCCGGAGCGATTGGTAGACGATATAAAGAAACGCGCGCTACACCATAACATGCGCTTGGGCAACGGCTACGGCCCCTGGGCCCGCAACACCTTCCGGATAGCCAACTTCCCGGCTATACTAGATGAAGAGTACGAAGAACTAAAACGCTTTTTCCTGCACTATTACGCCTAAGACCGCAGATTAACAGGATTTGATTGATTAAACAGATTATTCCAGTTAACTCTCTAACTCTTTAACTTTCTAACTCTCTAACTCACCACCATGTTTAGCTTAAAAGAGATAGCTTCTGTTACGCTTACCCTTTTTGCCGTTATAGATATTTTAGGCTCTATTCCCATTATCATAAACCTGCGCAAGCGCGAAGGCAAAATAGAATCAGAGAAGGCCACGATTATATCTGGTATCCTGATGATCGCTTTCCTGTTCCTGGGGCAGTCTATACTCAAGTTATTTGGCATCGATTTTCAGTCGTTTGCCATGGCCGGTGCCATTATCATATTCCTGATTGGCCTGGAGATGATCCTGGGAAAGGATTTTTTCCACTCCGATCCTGAATCAAAAAGCGGCTCTATTGTACCGCTTGCTTTCCCGCTTATAGTTGGAGCCGGCACCATGACCACACTTCTTTCTTTACGCGCAGCTTACTCGCTGCCAAACGTGCTGGTAGGTATAGTGATAAACCTGGTGTTTGTGTACATCGTGCTCAAGGCTTCGTCGTGGATAGAACGCAAACTGGGCAAAGACGGCGCCAACGTTCTCCGGAAAGTATTCGGAATCATATTGCTGGCCATTGCCATAAAATTGTTTAAGACTAACTTATAATTTTGAATGAGTGCTTGAGCGAATGAGTGAGTTTTATATTATACATTCACTCATTCGCTCAAGCACTCAGTCACTCATTTAGATTCATGATTGAACTGTTTACCGATGGTGCTTCACGTGGAAACCCAGGCCCTGGAGGCTATGGTACTATACTTCGCTGGAAGCAACACGAGAAAGAAATAAGCCAAGGCTTCAGGAAAACCACTAACAACCGTATGGAGCTGCTGGCTGTAATTGTGGGCCTGGAAGCAATCACAAAGCCCGGCATACCCGTTACAGTTTATTCTGACTCTAAGTATGTGGTTGATGCAGTGGAAAAAGGCTGGGTGTTTGGCTGGCAGAAAAAAGGTTTTAAAGGCAAAGCCAACGCCGACCTCTGGATGAGGTTCCTGCGTGTGTATAAAAATCACAAGGTAAAATTCGTCTGGATTCGCGGCCACGCAGGCCACCCCGAGAACGAACGCTGCGACGAACTTGCCGTTGCCAGCGCCCTCTCCCCTAACCTGCTCATCGACGAAGGCTTTGAGTCTGGGATGTACAATTCGCTTTAATTATGAATTGGGATATTTTACAAACTTTCATTCACCCATTCACTTATTCAATCATCCAAAATTGAACCTTGGCTAATTCATACTTTCAGTTTAAGCAGTTCCGGGTAGAGCAGGATAAGTGCGCCATGAAAGTGTGCACCGATTCGTGCCTGTTTGGTACTGCGATGGATGTTAAGGAAGCAAAAAGTATACTTGATATTGGTGCCGGCACAGGCCTGCTCTCGCTGATGGTAGCCCAGCGCAGCAGTGCAAGTATAGATGCTGTAGAGATAAACCCGGAAGCGCAACAGCAGGCAAAGGAAAATTTTAGCATCAGCCCCTGGGCAGACAGGTTAAAACTGTACCCCGAGTCGCTGCAGGAGTTTGCTGCACATAACCAGCAGACCTACGACGTTATACTTTCAAACCCTCCTTTCTTCGTTTCTTCGCTTAAATCTCCTGATGCGGCCATTAACGCAGCCCGCCATGTAGAGCAGGTTTTCTTTGAAGAGATACTGCAGTTTACCCAAAACCACCTGGATAAAACAGGAAAATTACACTTGCTGTTACCGCCACCAGAAGCTATACTTTTTCAGAAGCTGGCGCAGAAGTATGGCTTGCACCTCGCTCATACATTGGAAGTTTACACTAAAGTTGATGGCAAGTGCATCAGGCATATTCAAACCTATACTTTTGAGGCTTCGCCTGCTGTAGTAGAAAGTATAGCAATCAGAGAAATTGATGGCGTGGCTTACACTGCTGCTTTTGTGGAATTGCTAAAAGATTACTATTTAATTTTTTAAACTTTCAATGCCGCAAGTTTAGCGGCAGCGTAACTTGTGGCTGAGTTAGCAGCAGTTTGTAACTGATTTGCTTTGAAAAAGCAAGGAGTTCAATGGCCGCAGCTATACTCTATACTTTCAGTATTGTAGGTTAACATACCCCTACCCCTCTCAAGAGGGGAATCTCAGAAAGTATACTTTTCTGCTCGCGCAGAAAGCCAGTTGCAAACTGGCATCATACATAGCCACAAGTTGCGCTGCCGCTAAACTTGTGGCATGGTAAACACAAATAAAAAGTAATCCTGTATATCCTACTAATCCTGATTCAAACAATACTCCCTAACTCACCAAACTCCTCTCCTGCTCTACAAAATCAATCCCAAACTCTTTTAATTCCTCCAGCACCGGCTCATACAGTTCCGGGTAGATTGGGATAACTACACCACGATGCGAAATACGGTCTTGGAGCATTAGTTTGGCAAGTATACCAACTGGCAATCCTACGGTTTTAGCCATGGCCGTTTGTACTTCGTCGTCGCCTATAGCTACTAACGAGGAAGTTATTTCACGCTTCTCTCCATCTAGTTCATACTCGAAGAGGTGCTGCATCACGATCATGTCTTTGTCGCCGGGGCTTAGCGTCCACTTTTCCTTCAGAATCTTCTCAAGTACCTGGGCAGGGGTGGCACCAGCCAGTTCTACAGGCGAATCTTCAAACAAGCCAAGCCAGGCCAGCTTCTGCACTACCTCACCATCCGGGTCTATTCCTAAATATAAACTTAAGCACTCTTCCATACTTTGGCCATCTGTGGCAGGTGGCAGAAAAGCTTGCAGGTAGCTGCGGTAAGTCATACTTTCGGAGCTATCCAAAGTATAGCTGTCGTCGGTTAGGCCAAGTTGTACAAACACGTTCCAAGCTTCGCAGTAGCCGGGGCGGCGGAGGGTTCCGCGCAGCATCGTGGGTATATCAAGCAGGCCGTAGGGTTCGCGGTAACTTAGGGAATCGCGGTTGGCATAGCCCTCAAAATGGCCGTAGCCTTCTACATAAAATTCGTCGGTGCGTTGGAATAACTTGTGGTAAGGTATATACTTGTAGGCTCCGTTTTTGATATACTTTGCCGTGCCTTGCCCTGCCAGCACTACATTGCGGGGGTTCCAGGTAAACTTGTAGCGCCACGGGTTGGTATCAGACTCAGGAGCCACTAATCCGCCTGTAAACGATTTAAAAGAAGTTAACTTGCCTCCCTCAGCTTTAATGTGCCTTACAATCTGCATGGCCGACATATGATCAATGCCTGGGTCCAGGCCAGACTCCATTAAAATGGTCAGGCTTTTATCTTGAGCTTCCTGGTGTAGCTCTAAAAATTCAGGTGTCACATAGCTGGCGGTTATCAGGTTTTTCTCCTGGGCCAGGCACTCTTTAGCCACTATAATGTGAAAAACTGCCGGTAATAATGAAATAACCAAGTCAGCATTGGCAACTTCTTCGGCTCTTTGTGTCTCATCGTGCACATCAAATGTAATGGCATTTGCGTAACTATATGGCTCCAGCAGAACATGCAGATGGGTAACCGAAATATCTCCGATGGTAAGCTGCCAGTTTTCGGAGACAGCGTTTTGCAGTAAGTAGGCAATGAGAGAAGAGGCAGATCGGCCAGCCCCTAGCAACAGAATTCTTTTCATAGTGGCGCTATAGTTTGCTTTAAATTAAACATTACTCTACGTAAGGCCAACCAGAAACATGGTTTTCTCAGAATATTAGCTTAAATTTATAGCCCTTTTCTATTTTTTAGAACTATTCACGACGAAATGGCAAGTGAACTTAATATAAATATCAGCATCGATGTGCTGGAACCAACTGAACTAACCGAACAGGAACGTAAGGCAATGGACTTGGCCCAACAAGCCGCCAGCGACGCTTACGCTCCTTACTCTAATTTTCTGGTAGGCGCTGCCCTGGTGCTGGAAGATGGCACTATGTTTAAAGGAAGCAACCAGGAAAACGCTGCTTACCCTTCAGGGCTGTGTGCAGAACGAACCGCGCTTTTTGCTTTTAGCGCGCACCACCCTCACGAAAAAATTAAAATGCTGGCTGTAACAGCACGTAGGCGCGAAGATGCCGAATTTCTACCTGCTATGCCATGTGGTGCCTGCCGCCAGGTAATGGCCGAATACGAGCACAAGCAAGGCGAAGCGATACCTGTGTTGCTCCAAGGCCCCGATGGTAACTTTTACCGTTTCAGATCTGTAGCTGACCTGCTGCCTTTCCAGTTTAACCGCGAAAGCTTGTAGGGAGGTAGAAAGGTAGAGAGTTAAAGAGTAACTTTCTGGAATAGCCACTGTTCAATAGGCAGCTTCTTGTAGGGACAGGTCGCGACCTGTCCGCGCGATGGTGTTAGCTATGAAATGTATATTCGGATTAGAGTAATGGCAGAAAGTCCCCCTTCGAAGTCGCAGATCCCGGACTTGATTCGGGGGCGTAGGGGGATGTTTACATCCTGAGTATTTTCACTCTTCGCAGGAGTGGCCATGGATGGGTTTCAGCAGTAATCTCAACTCCTAACGAACAAGATCAGTAATATTAAATCACCTATACAGATGCAGGAACACAGCCTGATTGTACCCCGAACTGCCCGCTACTATACATTAGGAACTCCCTCTGCTGATGTGCAAGACCTCTGGATTGTGTGCCATGGCTACGGTCAGCTGGCGCGGTACTTTCTGCGCCACTTCAGCACGCTTGATAACAGTAAAACGGTTGTGGTGGCTCCGGAAGCCTTATCACGATTTTACCTCGACGGCTTTTCCGGAAGAATCGGCGCCACCTGGATGACCAAGGAAGATCGCCTTTCCGAAATTGAAGACCAGGCGGCATACTTAAACCTGCTGCTGCAGGAGCAGCTAAAACAACTCCCCCAAAATGTGCGTGTAACAGTGCTGGGCTTCTCTCAGGGTGGTGCTACGGTTAGCCGCTGGCTTGCCACCGAACATGCACCAGTACACCGGCTTATACTTTGGGCCGCCTCTTTTCCCGAAGACATTGATTTTGCCACCAGTAAGGCAGCTTTTGCCAACTTACCCGTTGCTATGGTTTATGGCACCCGCGACGAATTTATTACTCCCGAAACACTTGAGCGCAAGCGGAAATTAATGAATCAACTTGGCATTTCTCCTGGAATCTATACTTTTGATGGCGGCCATACGATACACCCTGAAACACTGCAGTTAGTAAATGAGCAGTTGTAGATTTAAAGTATAGATTTCGCTAGATTGTCTCTGCAGTAAATCTATGAGAGAAAACGTGTTACAGTAATAGAGTTTGCTTATCTCCAGTTATATTGCAGATAGTGGGAGTAGGTACTCCTGCTATGAAGTAGTTATGTGGTGTTTAAAAATATGAAGAAGTATAAATTGATAGAAATTAAGGAGTATGAAAAAATGCTCTCAGAGATTTCCCTCTCTGAGAGTATCGACCTTAATAACTATGATTTACTTCTTTATGGTGGGGGTGGACAGAGTAAAAGCTTTTACAGAAATCTTCAGCAAAATTCAGACTATCAAGTTCTTTGGACTGGTTGGGCTGGACCAAAATGGTCTTCTATACTTTCTTTCATTCCTGGACAAGCTGGACTTATCAAGGTTGTAAACCAGCAAGCCTTTAAAGAGCTTTACTATAAACTGGCTGCCTATAGTGTGTCAGAAGTACTATACGTTCCAAAATCATTGACACTTGAAATAGTAGATGATGTAAGAAAGAAGAATTGGAAAATAAAGTTTGAAAAATTCATTGACAAAGCATCTGAATCGTTCCTGTTAACATCAGAAGCAGATGAAGCTGTTGACGAAAAGGGGAAAGGGATGTACTTCATTGATTATTGCTTCGGTGAAAAAGTTAGCACAGTGTTAAAAGATATAGTAGAAAGAAAAACAAACACATAACAAGACCTATAGTGCATAAACGCACCATAGCAGAGCCGTTAACAACTCACATTAAATAATCTCCCCCTTCAATCTTACCCAAACCAAATTCCAAAGTATAAAATTAGCCACCATTTATACTTTAGCTGCTTATCAGGTTCCCTATCCTGTCATTTCGAACCCTGTGGGAATATGAACCATTACAACACTTTTAACTCCATCACCTTTTCACGTTACTCAGAATTAACAGTCATCCTTCAGACTGCAACCACCTGATAGACACTTATCTTCCCCTCTCCTGCAATAAAGCATCAACCCTTCTTACCTAATCAAACTCATCTCAACACAAAGCATAAACGCTATATACAAAAATAAAAACATTCATATATTTTATTGCGTAGATACTAAAAATAAGCTTACAGCCCCGAATTCCGAAAACCCTTGTTTCATTATAATTCTCAAAACCCTTAAGATCATGCGAAAAAAGTTCTACGCGCTACTCTGTTTATACTTTGTATCGGTTGCAGTTTTTGCCCAGAGTAAAATCAATATCACCTCCAACATCCCCGATGCCAAATTCTTCTTGCTAAGAGATGCTGACAATACTGAAGTTGCCGAACTGGGAGTAGGCGGCATTGAATTGAAGCTGGACAAAAACTCCAGGAACAGAATCAAGGTTATAAAGGAAGGATATGAGCCCCTGATCAAAGAATATCCTAAAACGGTAAAATGGGACAAAGAACAAAAGGTAAGCCTTGAAAACCGCCTGGTAGAGATCAGCGCAGAGCCTTACGATGCAGAGATTTATGTAGATGGCCGCATGATTGGCACCAAAAGAATAAACATGGTAATAGGCAAAGGCAAGTTCCTGACGCTGGAAGTTAAAAAGCCAGGCTTCGCCCCTATTACCAAAGTATACTATAACTCGCCAGACCGCGAGGTACCACCGGTAAAGGATTTCTTCGAGATGAAAGACAGACAGGTTCGCCTTGAAGTATCGCCTGCCGATGCCAGCGTGTTTTTAAACGGAGCCGCCACTGGCAGAGGCACTACCGACGTAACCGTTCCTTTTGGCGAATGTGTTACCGTTAGCGTAAACCGGGAGGGCTTTGCTGAAGTAGTGCAGGTATTTTGCAACAAACCAGCTACCGATCCGGCTCCTCCTATCAGGTTCAGGGCCGCACTGGAAGACCGCCTGATTAAGATCACCACAGCACCCGCAGATGCCAATATAGAGGTGGCAGGCAAAGTATTAGGTGTTGGCAAGTATGACCTTAAAGTGCCTAAAAACTCTTGTGTAGAGCTTCGTGTTACAAAAGATGGCTTTATACGCTACGTTAAAAATTACTGCAACCAGCTCAACATGCAAGAGCCGCCTTTAACCGAGTTTGTAGAAATGGTGGAAGATGAAGCTTATAATTCCTCCATCTCTACAGATATGGCAAATGTTAGAATAACGGTACCGGTGAATAAGTCCATCTCATCAGAAAGTGCCTGGAAAATACTAAGCTCTATTATTACCCGAAGTTATGATGTGTTGGAAACTGTGGACTATAACACCGGCTATCTTACAACAGCGTGGCAGGTGCAGAACTTTAACGGCATGAGCACCATCCGGACCAGGATGATTGTGAGTGGCGGCGGCAATGCCGATGAGTTAACCTATGTAGTTAAAATTGTAAGTCAACGAGCCGATGGCGTAACCAGCGTGAAAGACGACCAGCTTTTCACGGATTGGGGAAGGTTACTTAAACGTTACGGCGGCATTGTAGAAGAGATCCAGTCACGGCTACAGTAGCATTGTTTATACTTTACAGCAGAAACCCTCAGCAGCTATACTGAGGGTTTCTGTTTTATAAGAGATAGTACATTCAAAGATCAGCTTCCGCGCTCCCACATTCCCTCCATAATCACCTCCAGCAAATGTTTATCCGGGTCGCGGAAGTAAAAAGACAGGTAGCCGCCACCCCAGTCGTATTCCTGCTCAATGGCAATGCCAAGGCTGCTGATCTTTTCTTTCCAGGCGTTGTAATCTTTTTTGCTAACCTCAAAGGCCAGGTGTAATTGCCCGGATCCGTAGTGTGGGGGTAAATTGCCTCCTTTGCGCGAGGCTTCTGCAATAAAACACAGCAACACCGACTCGCCGGCCCTGAAGAAAATATGCCTGTCCTGCACCTCACCTATCACCTCAAAACCCAGTTTCCCATTGTAAAAGGCCTTGCAGTTTTGCAGGCTACTAACGTACAGGCACGTCTCTTTAATTTTGTTGATAACCATGCTGCTTTATACTTCTGGAGGTGATAAATGGTACAGTTATATGCATCTTTGGCGCTTAAATCTATTAACGTCTGTTAAAACTTCTCGTTAAGTATAATACTGATACGTATGCAACCACTTTAAACAAACTTATGAAGCTTATGGTAAAAGTTTTAGCATTCTTTATAGTAGCAATTGCTGCTATGTTTTACTTTACTCGTCCGGGTTCTTTAACCACTGATTCCGCCTCTGCTTCAGGAAATACCACTGCCGGAAGTTTACAAAAGATAGCTGCCTTACCCGGAGAAATAAACGAAAGCTCCGGCGTAATAGCATTGGCAGAAAATGGGCATTATCTTACCCACAACGATGCCGGCAATCAGCCTCACCTCTATAGAATCAACAGTAAAGCCGAGATAACACAAACCATCAAACTTAAATTGCCAAACGTTGACTGGGAAGACCTGGCCATGGACAAGGACGGCAACATTTACATTGCAGATACCGGCAACAATAACAACAGGCGCAAAGAATTAGCGATTTATAAAATAAACCTTAAAGATACTGAAAAGCCCCAGGCCATACGCTTTACCTACGAAGACCAGAAGGAGTACCCGCCATCTAAAAAAGACAGGAACTTTGATTGTGAGGCTATTTTCTGGCACGATGATAACATATACCTGATATCCAAAGACAGGGGCCAGGAAAAAACCGCCAAAGTATACCAACTGCCTGCCGAACCCGGAACCTATGTGGCTAAACTGATCGGGAAACATAACATAAACACCATGATAACCGGTGCAGCCATCAGCCCCGACGAGGAAACCGTAGCGCTGATCAGCGAAGGGAAACTGCATATTTTTACAGGCTATACTTCGCCAGCCTCATTTTATGAAGGAAAGTATAAAGCTATAAACATTAAAGAGGCCGGGCAAACAGAAGGAGTAGCCTTTGAAGACGACAGCACACTTATCATCACCAGCGAAGGCGGCAGTCTGTACCGTTTTGGTTTATAGTTGCTGGTTATTAGTTGCTAGTTAATGGTTGGTAGTTGTTCGTTATTGGAAATGTAGAGACGCAATACCTTGCGTCTTGTTGGCTACAGGGCAGTGCATTTTAAAGTTCGCAATAGGCAGATATCTCAAAGTATAAAGTATGGCTTACGGAAGTCTGACCTGTCCCGGAGTATTTCGGGGAGACTTCCTATCATGGCAAGTCACCGCTGCGCTTAAGACTTGCGCCAAAAACGTACTGTTATAATTCATACCCATAAAAAAGCCTCTCTGCTTGTTATCAGCAAAGAGGCTTTTTATACTTTAATTTTATTTCAGCTAAGCTTTTGAATTTTCTTCAAGTCTTCCGCCGGGTAATGCTGGCTTGGGATTTTGCCATACTTTAATAAGTATAAACAAACCGATCAGAATTAAAGGTATACTTAAAATCTGCCCAATGTTCAACGTCATAGTCGCTTCTTTTGCTACCTGGTCTTCTTTTAAGAACTCTACCAAAAAGCGGAAAGTGAACAGGGCTGTTACAAAAATACCGAACAGCAATCCTTTTGGCAGCGCACTTTTATACTTCTTCCAGAGCCAGTAAAGCAACACAAAAAGGAAAAACACACTCAGCGACTCGTACAGCTGCGTAGGGTGGCGTGGCACAGTTGGGTTCTCGCCGAGGCGCTCAAACAAAAAGGCCCAGGGAACAGTTGTCTGGTGGCCGATTATCTCAGAGTTCATCAGGTTACCCAGTCGTATTAACGCTCCACCCAGGGCTACTACAATTACAATGCGATCCAGTACCCACATGTAATCAAATTTCTGTTTGCGGCTAAACAGCCACAGGGCGAAGAGTATACCGATAGTGGCACCGTGGCTGGCAAGTCCGCCTTCCCATATCTTTAGTATCTCGATTGGGTTGCTCAGGTAATACTCCGGCGAGTAAAACAACGTATGGCCCAGGCGTGCACCTATTACCGTACCAATGATCATGTATAGGGTAATCACGTCCACGTCGCCTTCGGTGCGGCCTTCGGCTACGTATATCTTGGTAAGTATGCGCTGCCCGAAAATAAATGCCAGGGCAAACAGCAAACCATACCAGCGTACACTTAAAGGGCCAATGCTGAATATTTCCGGATCAACGTTCCAGGTTATATAGTTTAGTAGATTAATTAGGGTGATGCTCATAAAGCCAAAGTTACAATAAATCGGGTATGTAAAAAACGACACCTCCTGATACAGGTATATACAATTAAGACTAGACACAAAAATATGATGCTGTTCCTCCACCTGTTACCGGGCTTGTTAGTACTCCTGATAGGATTTATACTTTACAAACGGCCACCCAAGCACATTAACTGGATTTGGGGATTTAGAACGCACTATTCGATGCGCAACCAGAAGAACTGGAAGGAAGGCAACCGCTACTACACTAAATTCATACTTGGGATTGGCTTCTTTTCACTATTCACAGGCCTTGTCTGCTTCATTTTTCTGCCCTTGCTGGCAAGCCTTCTGGTTCCGGTTGGCATCATGCTCATACTTTTTATGCTAAGTATACTTTTGACCAACGAACACCTGAAGCGGAAATTTGGGGACTATTAGAAAATAAAAAAGCGTTGCTTGTGGTGCAACGCCTTCTTATAATTTTAGCTATTCATTTTTGCCAGTTCTTCTCTAAATCCTCCGCTCAGTATCGGGAAGCGAAGCCAGCTGCGTGGGTCTACGTTGTAATCATCAAGGTGGAAAGACGGTGCATACCGTTCCCGCTTCCACTGGTTACGCGACCACAGGCTGTAAAACTTCGTTAGCCAGGCTTGCAGTTGCTCCGGCTCAGCTAAATTTTGCTCACTTAGTATGTCAAATACTTCTTTAGGAGAGTAACGGTCATGGAATGCCAGGCGCTCAATCTGGTTTAGTACCGGATAAGGCATCAGGTCTTTTTCATCTGTCTGCGCCTCTTTGGCTGGACGTAACTCGGCAGTTGGCTGCAGGTTGTTTACGTACTGTAGCCCCTCATACCCCAGTTCCTGCTGCGCCCAGATTAAAAACTGACGTATAAACGCCTTGTCTATACCAGCAATCGGGGATATACTTCCTGCCGTATCGCCATCCATGGTAGCATAGCCTACAGAGGCCTCGCTGCGGTTAGAGGTTGCCATCAGTAAGGCATTCTCTATGTTGGCCAGCATCCAGATACCAGGAGCACGCACTCTCGCCTGTATATTCTGCAGCGTAATATCATCCTGCTCCCAGGTTAAAGGTCGTTCCAGGGCAGCCTCAATTTTAGAAGTATAACCGCGCACTTCATCGTCAATGGTCCAGTTATAAAATCTGGCCCCGATAGACTCTGCCAGGCCTTTAGCGGAATTAAAAGTATCGTCCGAGGAGTTAACAGTGCCCTGATAAGCACAGGTAAGCAGCCTGTTCACGAGTTCTTTTTGGGCCTGTTCTGCCGTCAGGTTATCGATAGCGGCTGCATCGCGCACAGAGAACATCTGCAATTTGGCTGTAAAACCCATTAATCCCAGACTCTCTATACCACGGCGAACCATCTCAGCCACAGCTACCGCACAAAGCGACGAATCGGCTCCCCCACTCAGCGACAATACAAACCCACGGCTTCGGCTTTTGCGCATGTAATCAAACAAAGCCAGGCTGAGGGCAGCAATCAGTTCCTTGTTCTCATCAATCGGTGGCAGGTACTCTATTACCTCAGCAATTTCAGGACTATCGGAAAAGCATACTTCAGCGCACTCCATATCCACGTTTTTAAAGCACAGCAGCTCATTTCTACGGATAAGCTTACCGTTCTGAGCTATCAAAACTTCTCCGTCGTAAATAACGCGGCCGGCCTCGTTGCCCAGCAGGTTGGCGTACATGTAAGCACACTGGTATTTTTTAGAGGCATCAACTACCAGCCTGTACCTTACATCGGTTTTGCTCAAAGCAAAGTGGCTGGCACTTGGGTTAAGTATAAGTTGCACACCTTTAGGCATGTGGCGCTCAGCAGGTCGGTTTGGCCGCCATGCATCCTCACAAATCTCAAAGGCATACTTTACACCCTGTTCTTCATAAATGATATCTCCTATCTGGTAAGTTTCGCCCATCATTTCAAACTCTTGCACCTCGTTAGCAGGCCAAGGCGTAAACCAGCGCGGTTCGTAATGTATACCATCGTTTGCCAAAAACTGCTTTGCCGTAAAGCCCAGTATTTCTTTGTTCTTGATAACGCAGGCGGTATTGTATACTTTACGATCCAGAAAAACAGGCAGGCTAACGGCTACTGTAATGCCTTCGCACCACTCTTTTACTTGCAACAGCTTCTCAAAGGCCACCTCGGAGAGCCATGGGCTCAGGAACATGTCTTCGCAGCCGTAACCGGTAATGCAAAGCTCAGGCAGTAATAGAATATCGGTCTTATTTGTAATTGCCTCTGTAATGGCTTGTTTTATATTCTGCAGATTGTTGTCCCAATCCATTGGCGTTTGGTTGAGCGCAGCTGCTGCCAACTGTAGTCTGGTTTCTTTCATGGAGTTTTATAACGCAAGTAACAGCAGGCAAGTTAAACCTAATTGCTGAATTGTTAAATTGTTGATTGTTGGAGAATGTAGAGACGCAATACGTTGCCTCTTTTTTGCTTCAGTAATAACCCTTTCCTGGCGCAAGTGTTAAACGAAGTGTCACTTGTGACTTTACATGATGGGAAGTCTTCAGACTTCCGTGAGCCGTAAGACATACTTTGATGTGTCTGCTAGCGCCAACTTTTAGATGCAATGCTTTGTAGCCAACAAGACGCAACGTATTGCGTCTCTACAAACAACCAGCATCCCAAAAACCAACATTGATCAATCAACAACAAATAACTGATAACGAAACATACTGCTCACAAACAAAAAAGACGCAAAATATTGCGTCTCTACACTTCGAACAACCAATAACAAATAACCAGTAACTAACAGTTAAGCAATATTCAAAGCGTTAAGGCTTTTTTCGGCGGCAGCCTGGTCGGCCTTTTTCTTGGAAAGACCCACCCCCACAGCAATTGGTTTGTCATCAACGTATACTTCGGAGGTAAACTCTGTCGTATTGCCCTGCTGCTTGCGATTGATAATCTCGAACCGAATCTCTTTATTCTGACTTTGTGCCCATTCGATCAACTTACTCTTAAAGTTGGCGGTGGTATTTACAATGCTATGCAGGTCTACGTGTGGCCTTATGAGTTTCTTAAGTATAAAATGGCGCGTTCTGTCATAGCCTTTATCAAGGTAAACAGCGCCTACTAAAGCCTCAAGGGCATTACCGTTTACTGATTTATGCCGCATGCTGCTATTGGAAGTATCTACTTTTACAAGCAGGTTCAAGCCAATCTTCAGGGCAATATGGTTCAGCGACTCCCGGTTTACAATGCGCGAGCGTACCTCCGTAAGAAAACCTTCGTCTTCGTAAGGAAACTTATTGAACAAGTGTTCGGCCACAACGGAGCCAAGTATAGCATCGCCCAAAAACTCTAAACGCTCATTTGTCTCGTGTTTGCCCGCAGTAGCATTCTGGCGTGCAAAAGAGGTATGCGTTAAAGCAAGTTTATACAGGCGGATGTTATCCGGCGTAATGCCAATTATTCCAGCAATAGCGCGTAGTAATTCTCTGTCTCTGGTAAAAAGCTTGTGATAAACGCGCCGAACTGGTTTAATAGGCCCAAACACTAATCTTTGAATTGACGGAATAAAACAGATGTATTATGGCCACCAAAGCCGAACGTGTTGCTTAAAGCAACCTCTACCTCACGCTCCTGTGCCTTATTAAACGTAAAGTTTAACTTCGGATCAAAAGATTCGTCGTCGGTAAAGTGGTTAATTGTTGGCGGCACCATTTGGTTTTTGATAGCCAGAATAGAGGCAATTGCTTCTATAGCTCCGGCAGCACCCAGCAGGTGGCCCGTCATCGACTTGGTTGAGCTGATGTTAAGGTTGTAGGCATGCTCTCCAAAAACTGTCTGGATCGCTTTTACCTCACTCACATCGCCCAGTGGTGTAGATGTACCGTGCACGTTAATGTAATCTACGTCTTCCGGCTTAATACCAGCATCGCGAAGCGCATTCTTCATTACGTTCAGGGCACCAAGTCCTTCAGGGTGTGGAGCAGTAATATGATATGCATCCGCAGACATACCGCCACCGATTACCTCGGCGTAGATCTTTGCGCCACGGGCTTTTGCATGTTCATACTCTTCCAGTATAAGGGCACCTGCTCCCTCTCCCAGCACAAAGCCATCACGGTCCTTGTCGAACGGGCGGGAAGCGGTCTCAGGTGAATCGTTGCGCTCTGAAAGGGCTTTCAGGGCATTGAAACCACCAATACCAGCCTCTGTTACGGCAGCCTCAGAACCACCTGTCACAATTACATCGGCCATACCCAAACGGATATAGTTGTAAGAGTCCAGAATAGCGTTTGTGGCAGACGCGCAGGCAGAAACGGTTACAAAGTTTGGCCCTCTGAAGCCATACTTTATAGAAATGTGACCCGCGCTGATGTCAGCGATCATCTTTGGGATGAAAAACGGGTTAAAACGTGGCGTACCGTCGCCGTGGGCAAAATTCACACATTCCTCCTGAAACGTGCGTAAACCGCCGATACCAGACCCCCAGATCACACCAACGCGATCCGGATCGTAATTTCCTTCCACCAGGTTTGCATCGGTAACGGCCTCCTCGGCAACTACCATGGCAAACTGTGTAAATAAGTCCATTTTGCGGGCTTCTTTACGGTCGAAGTATTTTTCTGCGTCGTATCCTTTTACTTCACAGGCAAACTGAGTCTTGAATTTACTCGCGTCAAAGCGGGTTATAGGCGCAGCCCCACTCACGCCATTGATCAAACCGTCCCAGTATTCTGAAACAGAGTTTCCAAGTGGCGTGAGTGCGCCAAGCCCAGTAACTACAACTCTCTTAAGCTCCATAAGCTGCTAGTAGAGGATAGATAGTAGAGATTTATACAATAGGTTAATGCAAAAATTACTTTGCGTGCTCTTCCAGGTAGCTAACCGCCTGACCTACAGTAGAGATATTTTCAGCCTGATCATCTGGAATAGATACGTTGAATTCTTTTTCGAATTCCATGATAAGCTCAACTGTATCCAATGAATCAGCGCCAAGGTCGTTAGTGAAGCTAGCCTCTGGTGTAACCTCTGACTCTTCAACACCAAGCTTATCGATGATGATAGCTTTTACTTTTTCTGCGATTTCTGACATTTTTCTTATAGTTTATTAAAACACTGTGCAAAGAAATGTAATTAGGCAGACAATGTCAAAAAAATTTATGCTATTAGCAGTTTATCAAAAGTTTTAATGCTAAGCTTTCGCTTTTACTGCAATAGGTTCTTACTTTTGACAAAGCCAACCTTACCTAATGAAAACACTACGGTTAGATATTGAGTACGAGTACGACTTTCACCTTTACGGCGTTGTATCTCCTGTTAAAGATTACAAGCTGGCATGGGCCCTGAACACTATTTTCGACCTGCGCTTATCAAAACAGAAAGACCTATGTTACGATCTTTTTGGGAAGGACCGTTTAATTATTTCAAATTATCAGTACATTACAGACCATAATGTTGTGCGGTTATTCCGAAACAAGGCTTTGGTTGCCACAACTTTAAAAAAACCGTTTCTGCTGCCCGATATAAAAGAGTATGACTACGTGATACAGATCGCCGGAGCTATGCAGCAGTTATACCCACAAGAGTTTATTAACAGGATTCTCAAAACTCAGTTGGTACAGTACGTTAAACAATTTGATCCACTAACACTTAAATTTAAGGAGAATCTACTTTTCTGATCATGGAAATTTCATTTAACAAGACAAAGATTCTTGCTACTGTAGGCCCGGCCTGCAACTCACACGACCGCTTGCTGGCATTAATAAGAGAAGGCGTAGACGCTTTCAGGTTAAACTTTTCGCATGGGGAGTATGCTGCACACCAGCAGGTTATTGACCATGTACGTGAAATAAACAGGCAGCATAACACAAACATTTGCCTGGTACAAGATTTACAGGGCCCTAAAATTCGGGTAGGAGAAGTTGAGAATGGCGGCGTAGAGATAAAAGAAGGCCAGATTGTAAAGCTGATATGCGACGGATCGGTTAGCAATACAGATCACCTTGCCACATCATACACCGAACTTGCCCGTGACGTAAATCCAGGCGATGCCATACTGCTGGACGACGGCAAACTGGAGCTGACTGTACTAACCACCGACAAGGACTGCTCTATTGAGGCAAGGGTAAGGTATGGCGGCGTGGTAAAGCCACGCAAAGGCATCAACCTGCCCGACACCAAAGTATCAGCTCCTTCACTTACCGAAAAAGACCTGCGCGACCTGCACTTTGGCCTGGACAACGATGTAGAGTGGGTGGCCCTTTCTTTTGTTCGTAAGGTAGAAGACATACAGGAGATCAAGCGCATTATTCAGGAACGTGGCAAGGACACACGCGTAATTGCAAAGATCGAGAAACCGGAGGCTATTAAAAATATCGATGAGATAATACATGCAGCCGATGCCTTGATGGTAGCCCGCGGAGACCTTGGTGTGGAAGTTGGTATGGAGAAGGTGCCGATGATCCAGAAAATGCTGGTAGAGAAAGCCAACAAGGCCGCCAAACCGGTTATCATCGCCACCCAAATGATGGAAAGTATGATCGAAAACCCGCGCCCTACACGTGCCGAGACAAACGACATTGCCAATGCAGTGATTGACGGTGCCGATTGCTTGATGCTAAGCGCAGAAACGGCTGTAGGCGCCTACCCTATCGAGACTATCCGAAGTATGAGCCTTACTATTAAAACTGTAGAGACGCACTCAGATATCTTTAACAAGACATTTATACTTAACCCGCACTCTGATACATTCTTCAGTGATAGTTTAGTAGCCAATGCCTCTAACCTGGCCCGCGACACAAATGCACGAGCTATTATCGGAATGACAAAGTCTGGTTACACTGCTTTCCACCTGGCAAAGTATCGTCCTAAGTCGGATATCTTTATTTTTACCGAGAATATCAAACTTCTGAGTACTCTTAACCTGGTGTGGGGCGTGCGTGGCTTCCATTATGATAAGTTTGAATCTACGGATGCTACCATTGCTGATATCAAGCAGGAGCTTCTGAACGGCGGGTATATTAACAAAGGTGATGTGTTTATTAACACAGCCAGCATGCCAATTAACGAACAGAAACGCACCAACATGATCAAGTTGAGTATAGCTTAGTAATACTTAGCATAAAAGGAATGGCCCTGTTATACTTTATAGCAGGGCCATTCCTTTTTTAGAGGTTTTATACTTTGGTTAGTATTCATCCTTCTGAATCACCAGAACGAAGAGGCGCAATATTTTGCGTCTTGCTAACTACAGGGATAAGGTTAGTAGTTGTTGGTTATTGATTATAGAAGTTGTAACTACACTTATTGCACTTAATCTGCAACCTAACCGCGATGCTATAGTTACTACCTTTCCCGTTGCGGATTGCAAGTCCGCACTTCCATACTTTCGGATTGCAAAACTGAAAGAGCGGTCTAAAGTATAAATCAGGAAAGTATAAAAAACACAAAAAGCCTTACACATTACATGTAAGGCTTCTGATACTTTATACCAGCAGAAATTAAGCTGCGGCCAGGCCGTTAACTAACTTAGCAAGTCTTGACTTGTTGTTAGCTGCTTTCTTTTTGTGGATTATGTTTTTCTTGGCAAGACGGTCAAGCATAGAAGAAACTGTCTTGTAAAGCTCTTGCGCCTCGGCCTGATCAGTAAGGTTTTCTAATCTCTTGATAAAAGTACGAGTAGTTTTCGCCTGATATCTGTTACGAAGACGTTTAGCGTTATTCGCTCTGATTCTCTTTAATGCCGACTTATGGTTAGCCATATTATTTTATACTATTAAATCTTTTTGTATCCGTTCTGTAATGAGTTTGCAAAGGTAAACCCTTTACAATTAATTTCCAAAGTACCCTTCTATATTTTTTTAGAGCACCTCAGGGTTTGCAAAGGTAACAAACAGAACTCTTTAGTCCTAGTATTTCCTGTTTGTTCCTGAAGCAGGCATTCAGGGCAGCTATCACCAAACAGAACACGCATCTAAAGCAGAACGGCCCCTGAAGCCAAACTTCAGGGGCCGTTCTGCTTTACTAAGCTATACTTTTAGTTTTTGTTCACGTCAACGTCAACATCCACATCATCAATCTTGCCTAAACGTTGCTGTACTTTGTTCTCAAAGTCATTCCAGTCGGCTTTAGTCTCTTCCCACTCTCTGCGTGTTTCCTCATCCCAGGTGCTACTTTCTGCCTCCAATTCAGCAGAACGACGGTTATACTCTGTACGCATCTCACGGTACTCATCAGCAGTTACAGTCTCTGCTCGCTCAGTATTCGTGGTAACCCAGGAGTTGAATTCGTCAAACTCACGGTTCATCTCATCGCCAGCCTCAGTCATTTCGGCCTGTGCCTCGTTTATTTCTTCATTGGTTTCGTTTTGTGTTTCCTGCGAGCAGGCAAAAGTGAACATACCAATAGCCAGTGCGAATCCTATCGTTTTAAACTTTGATGTAATTTTCATAGTTGTATTTATTAGTTACAGCATCTATTACGGAAAAGAATAAATATTGATATATAAGCTGCAAAGAATAGTTTATTTTCGCACGAATTACGTACAGAAATACTATAACAGTAGCCATAAATTATTTAGCCATGCCTATTGTTCCTTCTAAACACAAAGCGCCCTTTTACCTCTTTAACGGCCACCTGCAAACCATAATACCCAGTTTGTTCAGGCAAGTGGACGGCGTGCTTTACGAGCGCGAACGCCTGGTTACTCCCGATGACGATTTTATCGATATAGATTGGTCCAGAACCGGATCAAACGATCTGGTTATACTTTCGCATGGCCTGGAAGGCGACACTGGCAGGCCTTATATTCAGGGTATGGTAAAGGCTTTTAACCAGCGTGGCGTGGATGCACTTGCCTGGAACTACCGCAGCTGCAGCGGCGAGCCTAATAAACTGCTCCGCTCCTACCACTTGGGTGCCTCCGATGACCTGGACTTTGTAATAAAGCATGTCCTGGATACAGAATGCTATGACAATGTATACCTGGTAGGTTTTAGTGCGGGTGGCAACATCACTCTTAAATACCTGGGAGAGGCTCCGGAACTGATACCCTCAGAAGTTAAGCGAGCTGCTGTGTTTTCTGTACCTGTAGATCTTAAATCATCGGCACAACAGATTTCCAGAATATATACGCAACGGTTCTTAAAATCCTTAGGCGCCAAGCTTGAGCAGAAAAGGCAAATGTATCCCGAAGAGGTAGACCTGACGGACTATAGCATACTTTGGTCTTTTCCTGAGTTTGATGATCGTTACACAGCGCCCCTGCATGGCTTTGAAAATGCCGAAGACTATTACAAGCGCGTAAGCTCAAAGCAGTTTATCCCTAAAATAAAGGTGCCAACACTACTGGTAAACGCTAAAAACGATCCTTTTTTAGGAAAGCCCTGCTACCCCATACTGGAGGCCGAACAAAACCCATACTTTTTCCTGGAGATGCCCGAGGAAGGCGGACATGTTGGTTTTACAGAAGACTTCAGGAAGGATTACTACTACTCTGAAACCAGGGCCGTGCGGTTTATACTTGAGGACTGACTATGATTTGACTAGAATTTTCAGGATGAATAGATTTTAGGATTGTTTTAGACCTCGCAGTGCGCGCAGCTCCTGCGAGCGTCTGTGCCAGTAGCCTTTGCCCCGTTGCAACCAAGACACTCACAGGTCTTGTAGACTCTGTGAGGTCTTTTGGACGGGCTTGTTTTCTACAAAACAAAAGAGACGCAAAGTAATGCGTCTCTACAGTAAATTCACTAAACCCTAAAATCTATTCATCCTAAGAATCCTGGTCCTATTTCAGCGGCACGTATACTACCTTTTTTGTATCAAAGAACTCCTCTGTAAAGTAATCCGACAGGTTATAGGTTTTCGTTATCAACCCTGATTCTGCAATTTCTTCTTCCAGGTCGCCGCCTTTCAGATAGTACAAGCCTTCAGTTGGCAGTCCGGTTTTCTTGAAGCTGTTCATGATCCAGGGCCAGAAGTTGGCAAGGCGCGTTACGGCACGGCTCACTACAAAATCATACTTGTCGCGTACCTGCTCGGCGCGGGCATGGCTGGCAGTAACATTATGCAAGTGCAGTTCACGAGCAATCTCCTGCACCACGTGTATTTTTTTACCGATAGAGTCTACCAAATGGAATTTAACCTCCGGAAACATCACCGCTAAAGGCAAGCCCGGTAAGCCGCCGCCTGTGCCCACATCCATCACAGAGGTATGCTCCGGAAAAGATACTACTTTGGCAATGCCCAGTGAGTGGAGGATGTGGTGTATGCCCAACTGGTCCATGTCTTTGCGCGAGATCACGTTAATCTTTTGGTTCCACTCCTGGTACAACTCTCCCATGTGCTCATACTTTTGTAACTGGTCTTCGGTAAGTTCCGGAAAGTAACCCGATAAGAGTGTGCGGATGGCAGTAGAATGAGGCATATATCTTAATTATGAATTACAAATAATGGGCTACGCAGCTAATAAGTATACAACACCGGCAATTAAAGCCACAGCAGCAACTACTGCTACAGCCATAAACACATCGAACAGCAGCGTTAGTCCGGCATTGCGGTATTGGCCTTCATACTTTATACTTAGCTCCCGGTTTATTTTTTCAGGATGGTGCAATCTTAGTCTTAAGTATAACCTCCCCATTTTTTCCATCCATTTGTCTCTCGAAAAAAGCATCACTTAAAGTATAAATCAACAGTGTGCAAAAGTATAAAATAAGTACGGCATCCGCACTAAAAGTATAAAGCCCCTGCTGCTTACGGGCAACAGGGGCTTTTAACGTAATCAATATCTCTTAATTGTTAAATGGCTGTATTGTTTAATGGTTGCTTCGTAAAATGTTTTCTCATGTATAATCAACAATTTAACAGTTTAGCAATCAACGATTAAATAAGGTGCTTCTTATTTTTTACCATGTCATAGAGCAACTCGCGTGCACGGTGCAACTGGGCTTTTACAGTACCTAGCGGTGCGTTAAGCTCTGTGGCAATCTCTTCGTAGCTAAGCTCGTTAAAGTAACGCAGCGTAACAAGGCGCTGGTACTTTTCCGGCAGCTTGGCCACCACGTACTGCATGATCTCGATCTTCTGGTTTTTGATCGCTTCTTCCTGCGGGTTCAGGTTCTTATCTTTAAAGTCGATGGTAATCTCGTCGCCGTTATCAATCTTAATGGCTGAGTCGATAGACATCGTTTTGATCCTGTTCTTGCGGATAAAGTCGATACAGTTGTTTGTAGCGATACGGAAAAGCCAGGTACTGAACGCGTACTCCGGGTTAAACTTGTGCAGGTTACGGAAAGCCTTAGCAAAGGCTTCTATCGTTAAGTCCTCTGCATCGTCAGCGTTGCGCACCATCTTTAAAACCACATGGTAAACAGGCTTTTTATAGATACTCATCAGCTCGGCATAAGCTTTTTCGTCGTTGTCTTCTACCGCTGCCTGTATGAGTTTAAAATCGTGCTTTGCTTTTGCAGAGAATTGTTTGTTTACTTCCATCTGAGTCGTTTATACATTAATACAGATATCCCAAGGAAGACGTAGCTAAAAAAATAAACTACATCGAGCACAGGTAACAGTGGCAGGGATACCGTTTCGTCGAGTCTGCGTGCAGCCATTACATATACCGGAAACACCGATAAGTAACGAATACCTGCAAGCGCGCCTAATATAGCTAAATGGCTATGAAATATAAGAAGAATTACTAAGAGGATGTAGAAAAAAACGTTCGATGCTACAAATGCTCCTATCCTTCTTCTGTCTGCCGCTTTATAACGCCCGCCGACGGACATATGCCTACGTTTTTGCACAATCCACTCCCAAAACGTCTTTTTAGGAATGCTAAGTGTTTGCGCCTCCTTGTTAATAACAATGCTAACTTTACTATTGTTGGCGGCATCGCGTACAAAAAGATCATCGTCGCCACCCATCGTTTTGATATGAGATGCAAACCCCTTGTTTTTAAAGAAACAAGTTTTTGTATAGGATAAGTTTCTACCAACCCCCATATAGGGTTTCCCTAGGTTTGCATGAGACAGATACTGAATTCCGGTAAGCAAGGTTTCATATCTGATCAAGTGATTTAAAAAACCTTTTAATTGTGCATACGGAGAGTAGCCAAGTACTACTTCTGCCCCGGTTTCGTATCCTGCCTGCATTTTATCGATCCAATTTGGGCTGCATGGGCGGCAGTCGGCGTCAATAAAAAGCATATGCTCGTACTTCGCGGCTCTTATACCCAGGGCCACGGCATATTTTTTCGGGTTTAAATAATCCGGCGTCTTTTTTACCGTTACTACCCTGAAGTACGGAAACTGTTTTTCAAGCTCATACAAGTAAAACTCTGTATCGTCGTCCGAGCGGTCGTTTACAGCAATTATCTCAAACTCTGGATACTCCTGGTCCAGCAGCATGGGTAGCAGTTCGTACAGGTTATCCTGCTCGTTATGGGCTGCCACAATAACGGAAACAGGCCGCCTTACATCAGACTGCGGGTCTGTGTGCTTTGTAAGGGGGAAGAAGTAAATAAGCGCAAAATAAAGCTGCACCAGCACACAGAGCGCCAGCAGCCCCAGGAGTATACTTGTAATCAAATTTGTACTGTTAAATGGTTGGGTTGGTCAATTGTAGTACTCTAAAACTGCTGAATGCTATCTGTATTTAACAGGAAGCAACAATTCAGCCATGCAGCAATTAAACAATTTACCTAAAGCCTCCTCAAAAATAGCCATTAAATAGCCATTTCCGAAGCATACCCGCATTAAAAAAATTGTATGGTTTGTGGCATTACTCTTTGTATCTTTGCCGGTTCTTTTAGAAGTATAAATAAACGCTGCTGGTTAGCTGTTTACGGCAACTGCGGCAGGCATTATTTCCGCAAGAGATAGTGCTGTTAATCAGAGATATGCAATTTTCATTAGTAGCCAAGGATCCTCAGTCTAAAGCGCGTGCCGGTGTAGTACAAACTGATCACGGCACCATCGAAACACCCATTTTTATGCCCGTTGGCACAGCCGGTACAGTTAAGGCTGTGCACCAGCGCGAGCTAAAAGATGACATCAATGCCGAAATCATACTTGGCAACACCTACCACTTGTACCTGCGCCCGGGCCTCAATGTGCTTGAGCAGGCTGGTGGCTTGCATAAATTCAACGGCTGGGACAGGCCCATACTTACCGACAGCGGCGGCTACCAGGTTTTCTCGCTGGCAGGCACACGTAAGATAAAAGAAGAGGGCGTTAAGTTTAAGTCGCATATCGACGGCTCTACGCTAAACTTTACACCGGAAAACGTAATGGATACGCAGCGCACCATTGGCGCCGACATTATTATGGCGTTTGATGAGTGTACCCCCTACCCTTGCGATCATACTTATGCCAAATACTCGATGGAGCGCACGCACCGCTGGCTGCAGCGCTGCGTGGATAGGTTCGACAGCACCGAGCCAAAGTATGGCTATAACCAAACGCTTTTCCCGATTGTGCAGGGCAGCACCTACAAAGACCTGCGCATACAGTCTGCAGAGACCATTGCCAGCTTCGGTCGAGAAGGCAACGCCATTGGAGGTTTATCGGTAGGCGAACCAGCCGAAATGATGTATGAGATGACCGATCTGGTGTGCGACATACTTCCGGCAGATAAACCACGCTACCTGATGGGTGTAGGCACGCCGGCTAACATACTCGAAAATATTGCCTTAGGTGTAGATATGTTTGACTGTGTGTTGCCAACCAGAAACGCCCGCAACGGCATGCTGTTTACAACGCAGGGCATCATCAACATAAAAAACCAGAAATGGATGAACGACCACACCCCCATCGATGCGGAACTGGGTGGCTATGTGAGCACGTTCTACAGCAAGGCTTACCTGCGCCACCTTATACATAGCGGTGAGTACCTGGCCGGGCAAATTGCCAGTGTGCACAACCTTACTTTTTACCTGTGGTTGGTAAGGCAGGCACGCCAGCACATCCTGAATGGAACTTTCCGCGACTGGAAAGATGTGATGGTAAAGAAATTAATGACACGTTTATAGTTAGAAAGTTAGAGAAGTAGAAAGTATAAACTCTTAAACTTTCTACTTCTCTAACTTTCTAACTCTTTAACTTTTTAACTTAAGCAAAGCTTGAAGCTCCTCGATAAGTACATATTAAAGAAGTTCCTGACCACCTTCGTGTTTGTGGTGCTTATACTTGTGTCGGTAATTCTGGTAATTGACTTTACTGAGAAGAACGACGACTTTATCAAGCATAATGTGGCTGCCAGTGAGATCATTTTCGACTATTACCTGAACCTGATCCCGTTTTACGCCAACATGCTAAGTCCGATAACGGTGTTTATTGCCACGGTGTTTGTAACAGCCAAACTGGCTTCACATACCGAGATCGTGGCCATACTTAGCAGCGGCGTAAGCTTTAGAAGGCTGCTGGTGCCCTACCTGATGGGTTCTTCAATTATTGCGGTAGTAATCTTTGTGCTTATAGGCTGGGTTATTCCCAATGCGAATAAAGAAAGCGTTGCCTTCCAGATAAAGTATACAAAGAGCTCCTTTACCTACGATAGCCGCAACATACACGTGAAAGTAGCCCCCGAGACCTACGTATACATGGAAAGCTACAACGTCACTGCTAAGGTTGGGTATAATTTTGCACTGGAAACGATTGAAGACACAAACCTGAAAAGCAAGCTTACATCCAATAACGTACGCTGGGACGACGAAAAGCAGAAGTGGCACGTGGACAACTATACCCTGCGCACCTTCGATGGCGAGAAAGAAACACTTTACAAAGGCGGTGCACTGGATACAACCCTGAGGCTTTCGCCTAAAGATTTTGAAAGCACTTACAAGCTTGAGCAGACCATGACGCTAACGGAGCTGAACGAGTACATAGACGAGAAAAAAGCTCGTGGTGCCGACGACCTGGAAACTTACCTGATTGAAAAGTATGAGCGTTTCAGTTATCCTTTTGCCATCATTATACTTACCGTTATTGGTGTAATTGTAAGTGCACGCAAGGCGCGTGGGGGTGTTGGTTTCCAGATAGCGCTTGGCTTTTTACTAGCCTTTATTTTCATCATTTTCGTGATAACCAGCCGCAGCCTGGCACAGGTAGGCGATATTCACCCATCTGTGGCTGCCTGGATACCGACGATTGTGTTTACAGGCATAGGGTTTATTTTATACCGATACGTTCCGCGTTAATATGCCTCGTTTAAGAGATTTTTTAGAGCTTCACTTCATTGTGTTCCTGTGGGGCTTTACAGCTATACTTGGTAAGCTTATCACGATACCAGCTGTAGAACTGGTAGCTTTGCGCACGTCTATCACGGCACTGGCCATCGGGGCTATTATTTACAAACGCGGCACTCCGTTTTGGATGGGCAGGGTGCAGGCGATAAAACTGCTGGGCGTTGGTTTTATTATTGCCGCCCACTGGATCCTGTTTTTTGCCGCTGCGCGGGTATCGTCGGTTTCAATTACACTGGTAGGCATTGCCACCTGCAGCCTCTGGACCGCCCTGCTGGACCCGCTCTTTAGCAAAACCAAAATAAAGCCTCACGAGATTCTACTAGCGCTGCTGGTGATCTTCGGCCTGTACATTATTTTCCAGCACGAAACAGAATTCGACAGCATACTGGGTATAACCATGGCAATAGGCTCGGCATTGATGGGTTCTATCTTTACCATTATCAACGCCAAGCTGGTAAAGCACATACCTTCTACTACCATCACCACTTACGAGATGACAGGCGCCTGCCTGGGCACCGTTCTGTTTTTCCCTATCTACACAACTTACTTTGCTGAGGGTGGCACGCTTAACTTTAGCATGAACTCCATGGATTGGGTATACCTAATGGTGCTGGCGCTGGCTTGTACAGTATACGCCTACACTGCCTCTGTAAGGTTAATGCAGCGCATAACGGCTTATACCATGAACCTGACTGTAAACCTGGAGCCGATCTACGGAATCATACTTGCCCTCATGATCTTTAAGGAAGATGAGCAGATGTCTTCCGGGTTTTACCTGGGCGCAGCCATTATTTTGCTGAGTGTATTTATCTACCCTATTTTGGATTCTTATGACAAGCGCCGCAAAAAACTAAAGCAGACCTTTCCAGAGCAGGTAGTGGTCGGGGAAGATTAACTGGCCAGGCTCGTCTTTGAACAGGCCATAAACTGCCGATCCGGAACCCGTCATAGAGGCATACACTGCTCCTGCTGCGTATAATTTTTCCTTGATCTGCGGCAGTTCCGGATACTTTGGAAAAAGCGCCTCCTCAAAATCATTTTTAAGTACCTTTTTCCATACTTGGATATCCTGTTTGAGGAGCATATCAATGTGGCAATCAGGATGCTCAACCTTAATATTACCATATGCCTCTGCTGTTGTTATATGTATGCCTGGGTAAACTATCACACAAGTATAGCCGCTAAGGTTCAGGTCAATTGGTGAAAACACATCTCCCTTTTCGGTGGCTACAACAGGCTTGTTACGAATAAAAAAGGCGCAGTCGCTGCCTAACTGGCGGGCATATGCTTCCAGGGCATCGTCTGTCAGGTTAAGTTCGAACTGCTTGTTTAGTAGCTTTAAAGTGAAAGCAGCATCGGCAGAGCCTCCTCCCAAGCCGGCCCCCATGGGTATAACCTTATGCAGGTGTATGTGTACTGGCGGTAAGTTAAAGTCCTTCTGCAGCAGCTTATAAGCCTTCAGGCACAGGTTTGTTTCCGGGTTGCCGGGCACGGGCAGCCCTGTCATATCGAATTGCTCTGCCGCAGCCGGTAAAATTTCCAGCGCATCGCACCACTTTACTGGGTAAAAACAAGACTGAAGATTATGAAAGCCGTCAGGTCTTTTGGAAGTTATGTATAAACCAAGGTTGATCTTGGCGTTTGGGAAGTCAAGCATTATATATGTTCGATAATGTTCTATAAAAGCTGCAATCTATAAAAATGACAGGAAACCAGCGCAGCCTTGCAGCATAATCCCATTTACTGCGTAAAAGGCCCTGTCTGAGTAAAGTCTTTTTGCTATATTGATGTAGCATACGTAAAAGCCGAAAAGCACATACGCTATACTTTGGATTACCGTTCAAGTATAAACCTTAGCGTAAACCAGATGCAATTGAGTCACCCTCAAAAAAAGTAGAGACATGATATACAGGCCAGGGCGAATTTTCCTTTCTGTTCCGCAAATGGGTGGGCATGAAAAAAACTATGTACAGAAAGCCATTGAAGATAACTGGGTAACAACTGCCGGCCCCAACCTGCCTGGTTTTGAGCATGACATCTGCCAGCATACCAATGCCCGCCATGCAGTTGCCCTAAGTTCTGGCACAGCAGCTATTCACCTGGCTTTACGACTGGTTGGCATTAGTGCAGGAGACGAAGTGCTTTGCTCTACTTTTACCTTTGTAGCATCGGCCAACCCGATTTTATACTTAGGCGCAAGCCCTGTTTTTATAGAAAGCGAAGCCGAAACCTGGAACATGTGCCCGGATACGCTCCGTTCTGCCGTAGAAGACCGCTTAAACCAGGGAAAAAAACCAGCCGCTATACTTTTGGTACACCTTTACGGCATGCCGGCCAAATTAAAAGAAATTATGGCTGTTGCCGATGAGTTTGGAATACCTGTAATAGAGGATGCCGCAGAAGCATTGGGTTCTCGATATGGCGGCCATCAGGTGGGCACCTTTGGGCGTATCGGAGTATTCTCGTTTAACGGCAACAAGATTATCACTACTTCTGGTGGCGGCGCCATTATAACCGCTGAAGAAGACCTGGCAAACAAGGCGAAGTTTCTGTCTACCCAGGCCAAAGACCCGGCTCCATACTACCAGCACTCCGAAATGGGTTACAATTACCGCCTCAGCAACATTAGCGCAGGCATTGGCCGTGGACAGATGGAGATGCTGGAAGTGCGTGTAAAGCAGCGTCGCGAGATATTTAACTACTACCGTAACCAGCTGGAAAGTATAGAAGGGATTGAATTTGTAGCCGAACCTAAAACCAGCTTCGCTAATCGCTGGCTTACTACCATACTTTTACCAGAGGGCCACAAACCCGAAAGTATACGGCAGGCCCTGGAAGATGAGAACATCGAAACCCGTTTCCTCTGGAAACCAATGCACCTGCAACCGCTGTTCGCCAGCAATTTATACTTTGGAGATGGCCTGAGCGAACGCCTGTTTAACTGTGGCCTTTGCCTGCCAAGCAGCAGCAGTTTGCAAGAAGAAGACCTGGAGAAAGTGGTGAAGAACCTGAAGAAGTTACTGGAGGTGGTGTAGTTACCCCAGCCCTCTCCTAAGAACAGGAGAGTGAGTTCAGCTGTTGCTCATTTAAAAATATAAATTTCATTGTATCAGCCATAGCGCGGACAGGTCGCGACCTGTCCCTACAGAGCTAGGATCATAGCTTTTAGCTACGGCTAAACCTCCCTTATACCAGGATTTTTCCAAAATGACAAAAGGGAAAGTCATACCTGAGGATTGTTCCGTAGGGACAGGTCGCGACCTGTCCGCGCTATGGCCGCAGCTACAGAATCTATACTTTGGCGAAAGCATTAGCAGAATTCATTCCTTGGTTAAGCCATAGTTCCCCGCCTTAGACAAGGAGGAGCAGGGGTGGTTGGACCACAGCAGCTATAAAACGCAGCCCTTACACCTGCTCTAAAGCCTGTTCCAACTCAGTAATCAACGCATCCGGCTCCTCTATACCTACCGATAAACGAATCACACCTGTCGTAATACCTAACTTTTGCTGTTGCTCCGGGCTTAAAGAGCGATGCGAGGTACCTAACGGGTAAGAGATAGACGTACTAACTCCTGCCAGCGAAGGCGCGAAAGGTATAGTAGTAAGGCCTTGCATAAAGCGGTTGACAGCCTCTACATCATCCTTAATTCTAAAGCTGAGCATACCCCCAAACATACTTTGCCCCTGTTCCTTTGCCAACTCATGTTGTGGATGTTCCTTTAAGCCTGGGTACCAAACCTGCTCTACCTTCGGGTGCTGCTGTAAAAACAGAGCTATAGCCAAGGCATTGCTGCAATGCTGTTTCATGCGCAGGCGCAGTGTTTTAAGGCCGCGTGCTGCCAGCCAACCTTCAAATGGGCTTAGGTTCAGGCCATAGGTTCTCATCACTGCTTCAACACGCCGCAGGTCATCTTTCTGCTTGCATACTACCACGCCAGCCGTTACATCACTGTGCCCGGAAAGATACTTGGTAACGCTGTGCATTACCATGTCAGCACCCAAGGCCAATGGTTTGGTAAGTACAGGCGTGGCAAACGTATTATCAATCACCAGTTTTATACTTTGCTTCTTCGTTTCCTGTGCTAGCCTGGCAATATCAAGCACCTGCAGCAAAGGGTTGCTCATGGTCTCTGCCAGCATCAGGCGTGTATTTGGCCTGGTATACTTGTCTAAAGTATAAGTATCAACAGAGGGCACGTATGTAACCTCTATACCTATGCGGGTTAGTTCCTGGCTTAGCAGGGCAGCAGAGCCTCCGTAAATTTCCTCAGCACACAGCACATGGTCACCTGCTTTGCAGATAGCCAGCACTGCCGCCAGTATTGCCGACATGCCCGACGAGGTTACCACCCCTCCTGCTCCGCCTTCCAGCTTGTTTATCTCCTGTGCCAGTTCGTCGGTGTTAGGGTTGCCGTAACGGGTGTACATGTAGTTCTGTCCCGGTTCTGCAAAGTATAACTCCAGCGCATTTAGGTCGTCGAAAGTAAATACTGATGTCTGGTAAATGGGTGTGGTTTTCGGGTGGATGTGCTGCATATAGAATGCGTAAAATTTATGCTTTATTTAAAGTCTGTAAGTATAAAAATAAGCTGCTCTCAGCTTAGAGACTTTCTTAACTGAATGATGATCTGCTATATTTCAGCGCTCCAGAGTTAATTCGAAAGTATGAAAGCCAATGCTATCGTAAAGTACAGTAAAACTTAACAAAGTATGGCAACTCCGGTGCTACATAATTGCTGCCGGAGTTGCCATACTTTGAAGTCAAAAGACTCTAATTAGACTTTTTAAGGTATTTGTAAAGTTCAGAGTCAGAAGAAATGATCACACTTGTTTTGGTATCCACTGAGTTTTCCAAAGCCTCCATAGATCTAAGAAAACTATACAACTCTCTGGCCTGGGCATTTTTGTTATACGCCGACGCATAGATGGAGGTAGCCTGAGCATCAGCTCTACCTTGTATTACTTCTGCCTCGCGGGTAGCCTCAGACTGTATTTTGGCCAGGTCACGTTCTTTGTTACCCTGAATCTTACTAGCCTCTCCCTGCCCTTCTGATCTGAACTGGTCTGCAATACGATTCCGCTCGCTTTTCATTCTGTCGTAAACTCTGTCCCGCACCTCGTCTACATAGTTCATTCGCTTAAAGCGAAAATCCAGTATCTGCACACCCAGGTCAGATGTTCTCTCATTAGCGCGTTTAAGTATAAGTGCTTCAATTCTTGCTCTCCCCACACTTATTTTATCCAGATTCTCCAGGTCTTCCATAACCTCATCAGATATCTCGGGGTCACGGTTACTGGACCGTACAATATCAAGCAGATCGTGGCTGGCTACTGCATTTCGTGTTTCGCCATCCAGAATATCATCCAGCCTCGACTGGCCTGACCGTTCGTCACGCAAACGGATAAAGAATTGAAGCGGATTTGTGATTTGCCAGCGGGCATATGTATCTACAAAAATAAACTTTTTGTCTTTGGTAGGCACTTGGTTAGCATCTCCATCCCACTCGAGGTAGCGCTTATCAAAGAACTGCACCTTTTGTATGATAGGGATCTTATAGTGCAACCCCGGCTCTGTGCGTGTTTTACCAACTGGTTTACCAAACTGCGTTACAATAGCCTGGTGTGTTTCCTCCAGCACAAAAATACTGGAGAAGGCAAGCGTAAGTATAACAATGCCGGCTACGAGCAATAATATTCTTCTTGTATTCACGGGTTATTTCTTATCAGATTTAGACTGGTCCAGGTTTAGCAGAGGGAGCACATTGTTTCCCCTTTCATCTACTATGATCTTATTGCCGACTTTAGGCATCAGTCTTTCCATAGTTTCCAGGTAAATGCGCTTTTTGGTTACTTCAGGTGCTTTTACATATTCTTCGAAAAGGGAATTAAACCGAGCAGCCTCACCGGTTGCTACATTCACCCTTTTAAGTGAATAGGCTTCTGCCAGTTGTATGGTTTCATCGGCCTCGCCACGGGCACGCGGAATAATTCGGTTATACTCCGACTCTGCCTGGTTGATCAGCGTTTCACGTTCCTGCTGCGCCTGGTTTACAGCGTTAAAGGATGGTTTTACAGGCTCAGGCGGGTTTACATCCTGCAGCACTACCTGGTCTATCCGGATGCCGTTTTCATACTCATCGCACATACGCTGTAACAGTACCTCTACGCTAGAAGCTACTTCCTGACGGCCTACAGTTAGAACCTCGTTTACAGTACGGTCTCCTACTACTTTGCGTACAGCTGCCTCCGACATATCCCGAAGCGCTTTCTCGGCATCTCTTACCTTAAACAGGTAGTCATAGGAGTTTACGATACGGTACTGCACCACCCACTCTACATTGGCCAGGTTAAGGTCACCTGTCAGCATCAGCGACTCATCTCCGAAGTTCTCTTTTGAGTATTGTGAACTGGTACCCGCCTCAACAGTACGAAAGCCAAACTCCTGCTTAAGCTGCCGCTCTACAGGTATCTTTCTCATTTCCTCAATACCAAACGGCAGAATAAAGTTAAGTCCTGGCTGCACCGTACGGCTATACTGCCCCAGGTGTATCACTACTCCTTCTTCTTCTGGCCCTACTGTTTTTATAGATGTGAGTAAAAGTATCAGCACGAATAAACCAAGGAGTATTTTCCGGAAATGCTTTTTGAGCAGGTACATGTAGTACTGCATCTGGTAATTAGGCTCTGCCATGTGTGATGTTTTGGTATATCGTGAATTTACTATAAAATACTTAGAAGGCCTAACCGCACACGTTATAGAAAAGCTCGATGTTAATGTTAGTTTGATTAATTTGCTTGAAGCTTATTGAATAATTGTCGCTCCCAATTGCTTAAATGTTATAAATGACAGTCTATTTCGCAGGTTTAGACTCATGAATTTTAAATATCCTACACAACATCAAACCTGACTTTTGCCATGACATCTGTTACTGTATTTACCATTATTATACTTTTACCAATCGTTTTTATAGGCATTGGCTATTATTGGGATTATAAGAGAGATCGTCAATACTTTAGCCTTACATTAAAGGGTGTTAGTTTAGCCTTACTTAAATTAATAGCAGGTGCATGTTTGATTGTTGCCCTGGAAAATATACTTGACAAGTTGCTTATGCTCTAAAAACGATTAATAAAGGGCCTAGCACCGTAAATATTAATGCAGAGATACCATTGATTGAAAATGATTGATAATATCACTTTAATTATTGAGTCAGTGATACTCAGTAGTTAAAGAGTAGTAAAGCTTTATCTCAAACTATACTTTCTTAGTTATCCTAAAACGAAAATCCTCTCCTGCTTTTACAAACAGGAGAGGATTTTTTATACTTGTTATACTTGCAGTTACTCGATTACCGACTCAGCAAGTACAATGATCTTGTTGTTCAGTACTTCTACCACACCACCGTCAACGGTAAAAAATTCCTGGCTTTTGTTGGTAGTAACACGGATTCTGCCTTGTTCCAAGGTGCTGATGAGTGGCGCGTGAGAATCCAGAACCTCGAACGAACCGTTGGCTCCCGGAAACTGAGCTGATGTTACCTCACCGGCAAAAACCTTTTTATCAGGTGTGATTATTTCTAAATACATCTTTATTAGTTAAGAGTTTAGAGTTAAGAGTTAAAAGTCATCATTGGCGAAACCAACTCTTAACTTTCAACTCTTAACTTTTAACTAATTCAAACTTATTTTGCTTCAGCAAGCATTTTCTCACCTTTCGCAACAGCATCTTCAATAGTACCTACAAGGTTGAAAGCTGCTTCTGGCAGGTGGTCATACTTACCTTCCATGATCTCGTTAAAGCCTTTGATAGTGTCTTTGATATCTACAAGAACACCTTTAAGGCCTGTAAACTGCTCTGCTACGTGGAACGGCTGAGACAGGAAACGCTGCACACGGCGCGCTCTGTGTACAACCATTTTATCTTCGTCAGATAGTTCGTCCATACCAAGGATGGCGATGATATCCTGAAGTTCTTTGTAACGCTGCAGGATCTCTTTTACACGCTGCGCTGTGTTGTAGTGCTCCTCGCCTACTACATCTGGCGTAAGGATACGTGATGTAGAGTCAAGAGGGTCTACCGCAGGGTAGATACCAAGCTCAGATATCTTACGTGAAAGTACTGTAGTTGCATCCAGGTGAGCGAACGTTGTCGCTGGAGCTGGGTCAGTTAAGTCGTCGGCAGGCACGTAAACGGCCTGTACCGAAGTAATTGAACCACGCTTTGTAGACGTGATACGCTCCTGCATAGCACCCATTTCAGTTGCCAGCGTTGGCTGGTAACCTACCGCAGATGGCATACGGCCAAGAAGTGCCGATACCTCAGAACCTGCCTGCGTGAAACGGAAGATGTTATCCACGAAGAAAAGGATGTCACGACCAGCGTCGCTAGAACCTGGCTCACCATCGCGGTAGTACTCCGCCATAGTCAAACCAGAAAGCGCCACACGTGCACGCGCCCCAGGAGGCTCGTTCATCTGACCGAACACGAAGGTAGCTTTAGACTCCTTCAGTTCTTCCTGATCTACTTTAGATAGATCCCATCCACCGTGCTCAAGAGACTCTAAGAACTCTTTACCGTAACGCACGATACCAGCCTCGATCATTTCACGAAGAAGGTCATTACCCTCACGAGTACGCTCACCCACACCGGCAAATACAGAAAGACCACCGTGTGCTTTCGCGATGTTGTTGATCAGTTCCTGGATCAATACAGTTTTACCTACACCGGCACCACCGAAAAGACCAATTTTACCACCTTTTGCATAAGGCTCGATAAGGTCGATTACTTTGATACCTGTGAATAATACTTCAGAAGAAGTAGCAAGATCTTCGAAACGAGGTGCAGACCTGTGAATTGGCAGACCACCTGTGCTTACAGGCTGCGGAATACCATCAATGGCCTCGCCGATTACGTTGAAAAGGCGACCTTTGATGCCTTCGCCTGTTGGCATTTTGATAGGGCCTTCCAGGTCAACTACTTCAGCGCCACGCGTAAGACCTTCTGTAGAGTCCATCGCAATGGTACGTACACGGTCCTCGCCAAGGTGCTGCTGACACTCCAGTACTACTACCTGGCCGTTGTCTTTCGTCACTTGAAGGGCATCCAAGATATTTGGTAGCTTAGAGTTTTCACCTGCAAAGCTAACGTCCACAACCGGACCGATAACCTGGGTAATTCTGCCAATATTCGCCATCTGACTTAATTATATTGATTAACTATTGTAACGGAGTTATTTCAGGGTGCAAAACTAATGGATAAATCTCTTATATCCATACAAGATGCCAAAAAGTTTTGCCCTTGAACGCTATATGCATACCGCTTGTACCTATGCAAACAAATAAGAAGACCATTTAAGTATACTTTGTTTTAAACTTTCGCTTATTTAACCTGTCTATAGCTGGTAAGTATGGTTGTTGGCTGGCAGCTTTATGAAAAAAATGGTCATTTAGCGCTCCATTGATTCTGCCTACAACCGGGTGTGTTTTTACTAATCTTAAATAACTACATTAATCTTTAAACTAATCTTCTTTTAAACTTTTAGCCTAAAATGAAAAACCTTTACCTGCCGCTTTTGCTCCTGCTGCTTTGCTTTGGGGTTAAAGCGCAATCTCCTGCGCCGGCCAAGGGCAACTACCAGCTGGCATCGCGCTTTTCACCTAAAAAGCTGCAAAAGCTTATCTTCAGCACAAGTATAGACCCGCACTGGCTTAAACAGTCTGACAGGTTCTGGTACGAGTATGAGACCAGCAACGGCAAGAGCTGGTACATTGTAGATCCTGCTACCAAATCTAAAAAGCAGCTCTTTGATAAAGACAAGCTTGCTTCTGCCATCACCATGATTGTGCAGGACCCGTTTGATGCGCAGCACCTGCCTATCGAGAACCTGAAGTTTCTGGCAGACGAGCAGCATATACAGTTCGAGGTAAAAAGCTCTATCGACGAAGTAAAGAAAGACAGAACCGATAAATCTGCCCCGGACTCGCTTCAGAAAAAAACATTCCACTTCCGTTATAACCTGTCTACTGAGCAGTTGCAGGAGTTAAAGGATTATGAAAAACCAAAAGCCAAGGCACGCTGGGCCTCTATATCCCCAGACCAGAAAGCAGTTGTTTTTGCCCGCAAACACAACCTGTACTGGATGGATATGGCCAACTACCAGAAAGCCCTGAAAAATGACAAGGACACTACAATAGTAGAGCATCAGCTTACCAAAGATGGCATAGAGCACTACAGCTACGGCGACACCAGAGGCGAAACAAACGTAGAGCGCGAAAAGAACAAGAACACCCGTAAGCCGGCACGTATACTTTGGTCACCGGACTCCAAGTACTTTACCATTATCCGTACGGATGAGCGTAAAGTAAAAGACCTGTGGGTGATCCACAACACTGCTAAAGGCCGTCCGGAACTGGAAACTTACAAATACCAGATGCCAGGCGAGAAGGAAGCCCCAAAAAGAGACCTGATGGTGTTTGACTTTGCCAACAAATCATCAAAAAAGATAAATACAGCCGCCTTTAAAGACCAAGAGTTAGGTTTGTGGGGGGCCCCGGACCTGAAGAAGAACCGCGATGATGAGCACCGCCCTGACATCTGGCATGGCACCAACAACAAGCTATACTTTACCCGCACCAGCCGCGACCTTAAAAAGATAGACGTTTGCCAGTTGGATGTAGCTACAGGCACTGTTACACCTGTAATTAATGAGCGTTTTAACACCTATGTAGAAGTACAGCGCGTGGGCCTTGTAAATGGCGGCAAAGAACTTATACACTGGTCTGAGCGCGACGGATGGGGACACTTCTATTTATATGATGGTAACGGAAACCTGAAAAACCGCATTACAATGGGCTCTTACCACTGCGAAAGTATAGAAGGCATTGATGAGAAAAACCGCGTGCTATACTTTACAGCCAATGGCCGCGAAGCTGGCGAAGACCCATACCTGGTGCACCTGTACCGCATTAACTTCGACGGCAGCGGACTTACCCTTCTAAACAAAGGCAACTTCGACAACAACGTAAACTTAAACGATGGCAATTCATACTTTGCAAACACTGCCTCCAGAGTAAATACGACACCTACATCTGCGCTCTTCGACAACAAAGGCCGCAAAGTAATGGACCTGGAAACTGCTGACCTGAGTCGCCTGATGACAACCGGCTACAAGTTTCCGGAGCCGTTCAAGGTAAAAGCTGATGATGGTATCACCGACATTTATGGTGTAATGTATAAGCCGTTTGATTTCGACTCGACCAAGACATACCCTGTCATTGCCTATGTGTATCCTGGCCCGCAGACAGAGGCCGTTAACAAATCGTTTGGCCGCAGCATGGATCGCATTGACCGCCTGGCGCAGCTTGGCTTTGTGGTGATAACTGTGGGTAACAGAGGTGGCCACCCTGCCCGTTCTAAGTGGTACCACACCTATGGCTACGGCAACCTGCGCGACTATGGACTAGCAGACAAAAAAGCGGCCATTGAACAGTTGGCAGACCGCCATCGCTTCATAGATATAAACAAGATAGGCATTACAGGTCACTCTGGTGGTGGCTTTATGTCTACGGCAGCCATGCTGGTTTACCCTGATTTCTTTAAGGTAGCTGTGTCTGGCGCAGGTAACCACGAGAACAACATCTACAACCGCTGGTGGAGCGAGAAGCACCATGGTGTAAAAGAGCTAATCACTCCTAAAGGCGACACTACTTTTGTGTACAACATCGAAAAGAACCCGGACCTGGCAAAGAACCTGAAAGGAAACCTGCTGCTGGTAACCGGCGATGTAGATAACAACGTGCACCCAGCCAACACTATCCGTATGGCAAACGCCCTGATCAAAGCAAACAAGCGCTTCGACTTTATGTTGATGCCGGGCCAGCGCCACGGCTTCGGCGACATGACGGAGTACTTCTTCTGGCTAATGGGCGACTACTTTACCAAGCATCTTTTAGGTGACTTCTCACAACCTGTTGACATCCACGAGATAAACAGAGAGATTGAGAATGGCGGAGAGAAAAGAAGAGGAACAACAATTGCTTCAGGTGGTGGCCATATAGCAGAGGATTAACAACCACTATAAGTTGAGCCAACAAAAAACCGCAGCCAGAACTAATCTGGCTGCGGTTTTTATTTTTTACATACCCTATCAGTTACAAGCAATAACTTATACTTTGGTGAAATACTTAATTAACTCAAGTTGCGAGCTACTCAATTACTTGAGCTAGCGTGTAGGCGAAGATAAAGAGGATTAGCTTTAGGATGAATCCTTCGGCTGTGACGGCATGGATCTTCCTGGGGAAGAAGCCG
>NZ_JAHYXK010000009.1 GCF_019443125.1 Pontibacter aydingkolensis
CTTCTACAACCGGGAAAGGAGACACTCAGCGCTGGGCTACCTCACACCCTGCCAGTATGAGGAAAGACTATACAAACAAAGAATGGCTGCCTGAGAAAAACCCTACAGTAAACCGTTGCAATTCCAGAATATGCGTAAGCATAATACTGGTGGAACTGATAAAAAACATGAACCCTAATATGGATTTGCTGTCTGTTATGCGGCAATGTGCAGCTTCTTGCTTATCTGGGGCGAATAAGGTGGCCCTAGTCTAGGAATTGACGCTTGTACTTACCTTACTTTTACGGGCTCATGGTATTATCACGTAAAAGCAAAAGGCAGCCCGCTTTGGCGTTAATAACGCTAGTAGAATCCAGATTTACTGTACGAGCGCTTTGCTTCTAGTTGCAGACACGGCGAAGGAGAAAAATCCATACGATGAAGAGAACAATACTTGACCGCTCCATAGAGCCTATTAATAAGTTTCTGCACTATGAAAACTCAGGAGGTGCGGTTTTAATGTTAGCAGTACTTGTTGCTATTCTATGGGCGAATTCGCCTTGGAGTGAGGCTTACCATCACCTATGGGAAACAGAGTTTTCCATAGGTTTAAAAGGTTCCCTTTTAACCTATTCTCTTCACCATTGGGTAAATGACGGGCTTATGGCTATGTTCTTCTTTGTGGTGGGGCTGGAACTAAAGCGTGAAATTATTGCTGGCGAGTTGTCATCTTTCAAGAAAGCGCTGTTGCCGATGGCTGCCGCCTTGGGAGGCATGATCTTTCCGGCCTTAATCTACTTTATCATCAATATAGGCCGAACTTCCTTAAGTGGTTGGGGCATTCCCATGGCAACTGATATTGTCTTTGCGTTGGCACTCATGTCCCTTGCAGGCAAAAAATTACCTGTTTCCGCAAAGGTTTTCCTGGTTGCTCTGGCCACTATAGATGATTTGGGGGCTGTACTGGTTATAGCCTTTTTTTATAGCTCAAATTTGTCTTTTGAAAGTCTTGCTTACGGGTTTGCTTTGTTAAGCATTCTCTGGGTAGCGAACCGTGCAGGAGTCCGAAATACGCTGTTTTATGCTTTGATCGGCATTGGAGGAGTGTGGCTTGCCTTTTTGCTTTCCGGCGTGCACGCCACTATCGCAGGGGTGTTGGTAGCGTTCGCTATTCCGGCACGTACGAAGATAGATGAGTCGGCTTATTCCGCTAGTCTGGAAGTGCTGGTGGCAGAATTTGATGAGGAGATCCCGAACCAGGGCCCTCTGATGACTCAAAAGCAACATCAGGTAATTGAGAAAGTAAAAAATAAGAGTGCCGAAGCTCAGACGCCTTTACAGAAAATAGAAATTGCCCTACACCCTTGGGTCACTTTTTTGGTTATTCCCCTCTTTGCCCTTGCTAACGCCGGTGTTGCAATCGGTTCAACTTTCTTCTCAGATCTTTTACATCCCATCAGCATAGGGGTGTTTGCAGGTTTGGTATTAGGAAAGCTGACTGGAATCCTGTTATTTACCTGGGTGCTGGTAAATTTCAGGGTGGTACCCCTTCCTGAGGCAGTTACGTGGAGGCATATTGTGGGCATTGCTTTTGTAGCCGGTGTGGGCTTTACCATGTCCCTTTTTATTGCCGCCCTGGCGTTCAAAGACCCACATATGATTGAACAGGCGAAATACGGCATACTCTTGGCATCCGTTGTTTCAGGCACGCTTGGGGTTTTGACCCTTAGAAGTGCTGAATAGTGTAAACTGTGCACCTTCGCCCAAGAAGGACTGACCTCCATGCCGATTAAAGAAGAGGCATGTTCAGATTGCCAAACTCTGCCGTAGTCCTCGTGGTGCAGCTTATTATCCTCAGCTACTATGCCCTCTGCTGGTTTCTCCCTGTTCCCGACATATACGACCTTTCTAGGCAAGCTAAAATTTCCTCCTCCGAATCCTGTCAGATCTACAATGTAGCGCTACGCACACTCCCCTCGTTCCCTCGTGCGCTAATCATCAACAGCAGGTGCCTACAATGCTAGCCCTGCAGGTAGTCCTTTTTCCCCCTTGACTAGCTGAGTACATCCTTTACAGAATCCCAGCCTATATGCTATTTCTTTAGAGGTCAGATTACCAAAATGGATTTCACGTTTTGCCTAAAGTATCAACCGTTGCAAAATCCATTCTTTCACCCTAGCGCCCCTTTTCCTTTTTACAAGAACGTTCAGATGTTTAACTGGTCTGCACAGAATGTTGCTTCACATATAGTCAAAACACACCCCAAAATTCGGAATTAAGCCCAACGGGGTAAAAAATTTGAGATACCTAGCTTCTCATTGGAACACAAAACCGCATACTATACCGCTGGTAGTGATCTGCCGCTAACAGACACTTGCCAATGAACCGGCTGACGAAGTGCTAATGCCGGTATGATACAGTGGGTGCCAGTCGCTAAGCCAGGACAGGCTAATAGGTCAAATCTCAAAACTTTTCCCCTCGCCTGAAGTTAAAAGCTTCATACTCTATAATGTTTAATGATAGTCCGGAGAAATTTGAGCTGGAGGGGGATCCTCCATTACGCATGGAAAAGCCTGCTTTACTACTTGGTTCTGGCAGTTGTTGTTTACCTTGTACATGACCATTTTGAGGTGGCCTACCTGAGCATTCCTTTCAACACCGTTACCGCCCTGAGCACGGCACTGGCTATCTTTCTGGGCTTCAAGAGCAACAGTGCCTATGAGCGGTGGTGGGAAGGCCGTAAGATATGGGGCCTGCTGGTTAACTACAGCCGCGCCTGGACCCGCCAGGTGATTACGATGGTCATTCCAAGTGAAGAGGCGGAGGCCGCAGCGGCAAAGGAACTGCAGCGCCGTATGGTCTACAGGCACATTGCCTTTGTGCATGCGCTGCGCGTGTTTCTGCGGTTAAAGCATGCTTACAACATAACGGCCCAGGAAGAAATATACGAGGAGACCAACATATACACCGATATACAGGCTTTCCTACAGAAAGATGAGTTTGAGGCCTTCTACCACAAGAACAACCCTCCCAACTTCCTGCTTGAGCTGCAGGGCGAGGACTTGCGGCAGGCCTTCAAGAGAGGCTGGGTCTCGGATTACCGGTTTGTAAAGCTGGAGGACACGCTGGTGGAGTTCAACAACATCCAGGGCATGAGCGAGCGAATCAAGAATACCCCCTTCCCGCGCCAGTACAGTTTCTTCTCCCGGGTTTTTGTGTTTATACATGCCTCGTTGTTGCCCTTCGCTTTCGTGAGTGAGATGGGCCTGGCCACTATTCCTGTCTCCGTTATGATTTCTTTCGTGTTTTTAGCGCTGGATTTGGTGGGTGAGCGTATTGAGGACCCATTCGAGAACAAGCTAGAGGATGTACCACTCACGGCCCTCAGCCTCACCATAGAAACCAACGTCAAGGAGCAGTGGGGCGACCAAGACTTTCCTGTTAAGCAGACGACGCAGGAGGGCATTGTTTTATAACACCCATTTTCAAGCCGCATCGTCGGGCTGGAATTCAGAGTGCCGGAGCTTAGCCTGGGAGAGTCAGGAAGTTTGCCCTCCGGGAAGGAAAAAGGTACCGTTGCTGACAGCTCAGCAGCGTTATCGGACTTATTTTATATGCTTTCGGCCAAACCGCTTTTTACTGACATCACGTTTTCTTCACTGTATATCCTGCCGATGGATGGATTTTGCACATTGACGGCACGTAGCCCCTACCAATATTTAATATGGTTAAAGACTTCTGCCCCTCATACTCTTACTCATGCTGCGCCTCCTCACTTATCGCTAACTCACGCTCGTAGTAAATGAGATCTTTTCCAGGGGATGCTCCAAATGCGTGCCACGTACCGCCTCGTCGCCAGCCAGGGTTGACTTTAGCGTGCACAATGGCCCCCTTCGGGAAATTTATTTTCCATGGTGAAGGAAGGTGAAAGTATAGATTAGTGGTTGTTGCCTTAGCTACTTTCTTGACCTGTTTGTCAGCCTGTGCACGGATCCGCTGCGCTTTCGCATGTTTTTCGGCATAGGCCCTATTTCTGGGACACAAGCAACAAAGGGGCAACATAAAGCAATCAGTCTTGTTCTTTATTGATAGTGCTCTGCTGCTGATCATAATAGACATTGTAGAACAGGGAAGGCTCCTTAATTACGGGGAACCTTCCTTTATTTATAGCCAATATGCCAGCCTGTGTCAAGCGGGAACCTGCATGTTCAATGGCTTGCCACGATTCGGTGCTTTGCGACCTTTTGCCTATATTGAAGAATATACCAAAGCAATTACGATTATGAAATGCCCTAACTGCAGCGAAACGCTTTTGATGAGCGATAAAAACGGAGTTGAGATTGATTACTGCCCTAATTGCCGTGGCATCTGGCTGGACCGTGGTGAACTTGAAAAGATCATGGAGCGATCCGCCGACCATTACTCCAAAAAAGAAAACTACGAGGCCGACTCTAAACGCTACGGCTATGGCGATCATGGCCACAGTTCTCACAAAAAGCATCCACACAAGAAAAAGGAATCTTTTCTGAGCGATTTCTTTGATTTTTAATTCCCAAAGAAGGCAAAAGGAAAGCGCCTGTGCAAGTAATTGCACAGGCGCTTTCCTTTTGCTGAGAACGCGTTTTTAAAGTAAACAACCAGGGCCCTAACCCGATCAAAGATTCCAGTGGAGAAGTTATTGCTGCTATTGGCGTGTCGGGCAGCACTGTCGAAAATGACCACACAGTGGCCGAAGCCGGTCTGAACGCTACATTTTACTAATCTCATTATTCCGGAGATCATTGAGACAGGAGCAACAGATAGAGCAACAGCTTGAAAACTGGAGTTACAAGCGCTGTGTTTGAGCGAAATCATTATATAGAGCATGGTCAACATATTTTAGGACGGGTCAATATTACTTTTTTGAGCAGAGGATAAGTCCTGAGCCGAAAAAGAAAACTATTAACTTATAAACTATTACTTGCAAAGCACATGTTGTAGCTGTATATAGTTTTATCTTGGCCCGATGGCCAGAACTCACTAGCCGCTAAGGGCGACCTGCTCTTTTATCCATCCCGCTCCTTCTTCTTCACATATGAAAAAAAACAATGTCACCAGTAGCGACTATCAAGATTACCTGTCGGAGCTTCTGGGTAGGGTGCCAAACCCTCTGGAGCTACTCGTCTTTGAGCGTAATCAGGATTTGTTGCGTATTACTAAACGGAAGATACAGAATGATGCCTACCACATTACTTTTACCAACTGTACAGAGATTGAAATGGTGTAGGGTGTGGTAGTGCAAGGTGGTGCTATTCAGCTACACAGCCAGCAAGAGGGACACCGATTCTATTCTGTTTTCTTTGAAGAGTACGGCGTTGAAGAAAGGCATTACCTGATGTTAGATGCAGAGGTAAAGATCATCCTCCTTAGCGGCTGTGTCATCATGCTGGTATCGGGAGTTCGGCTAATAACAATTGAGGACCTTGTATTCGGCTTCAGCCCCATTTTATATGACCTAGACTAATTGCAGACAATGAAACAAGAACAGTTTTACTATTGCCTTAGTAGAATCCTGAAACTGAGAGAAAAGATTGAGCAGACATATCTTGTTCGCAGAAATGCCCAAGCTATAGAATCTGCTCAGACACAAGAGCAGCAGGTGGGGTTCGACTCATTGAAGCTCTTTGCTGAGAACAAGGAAAATGCAGACAAAAATACAGCTGAGGAAAAGGCACTTATAAAGGAACTGGCAGCGCAGGAGGCTAAGATCAGGACATTTGTGCCAGTAGCCCTCTATGGCACTAGGATAGAGGCAACACTGCCAGGGCATACTACCTTAAATGTAGTGATTGAGATTCAGAGTATCGTAATAGAGAAGGCGACTCAGCAAATTTAGCAATAAGATTAGCTTGTGATTTGAGTTGTCCATAAAGCGTCAAGAGTGTTTAATCCGCATGATTTACGTTTGGCAAGTGCAGATCAAAGCATTCTGATGTGTATTATCTTAATATTGGGTTTAAATAGCTACAGTGTAAGATAAAATGCCCTAGGCTCGCACTCACCGGAGCCTATTCGATAAAAATCTTGAAAGCTGCTTGGTATAGCCTCCTTTGGTGAGGCACAGCATCTCTCCGGTAGTGTCATTTCTCATCCAAACAACAGCATTGTCCTGCTCCCCATTTTGGAAAACATATTCATGCATTCTTGTGCAGCTAAGTTCAGCTTGCGTTCGAGTTTTTCCAATTTGTTCTCTTTCATGGTAATGGAGTTAAATACTATAGGTTATACGAAGCACTTAGCATAGGTAGTGCAGTAATACCTCAAGCTTATACAAACCGTAAAACTATATACTGGCATCAAGACAAGCCTTATTATATTTTTTACTCTTAAAGCACATATGCAATGGCAAAGCCAGCTACAACCGGCAGCAGCCGAAAAGCCTTAAAGACTGCTGGTATTGTACTTGCAAGCCTGATGGGTTTCTTATTGGTTGTGTTGGTGGCACTTTACTTCCTGGCCGAGCCACTTGTAGTGCGTTATATAAAAAAGCAGGTTGCCTATCAGACCAATGAACTGTATCAAATTGATTTAAGTGATCTTCAGCTTCACTTTCGCACTAGAAGCATCGCTTTAAAAGGACTGCACTTCTACCCGGACACAACAGTGAACAATCAGCTAAAGGAAAACAGCCTGGCGAGCCCTAGTCTCTTCGACATTCGTGTTCCAAGGCTGGAAATTAGAAACGTAAACCTAATTGATCTGATTTTTAACAATCAGCTTAATATGAATACTGTTGTAGCAGAACGTCCGGAGATCACGCAGCTGCTGAATAAGTCTGTACAGAGAAATAGAAAGTATAGAAGCAAAGGGGGGGCTATGGACGCTGTGCGCATCCGGCAGCTCGAAGTACAGGATGCAAGCTATCGTTACCTGGCACAGGGACTACAAAGCAGACCTAAACATCAAATTCATCACCTGTCGCTACAGGTTCAGGGCGTGCAACTGAACTTAGAGAAACAGCAGGATATTACAGAGATGCTTCAGGCAGATGAGGTTGAACTCCGTTTAAATAGTTATACTTATCTTTCCCCGGACAGTGTGTATTCAGTACGGCTTGGTCGACTTTCCTACTCCTACAGGCAACAAGTACTGAAAGCAGTAGACCTGGAGGTGCAGCCGGACATTAAGGCAAATTCGACCCTTTCTAAAGACTTGGCGCACCAGGTAGTGTATCAGCTTCATGCACATAAGCTACATATAAAAGGTCTGGATATAGGAGAAACCTGGCGTACAAAGCAACTGCACCTCGACCAGTTAATGTTGAACCGTACTGCCCTGCATTTAACCGAAGATCTTAATGTACCTGATGCTGCTTCATTTCCTGGCCTGGCTGAACTTTACGCTGAGCTGTCACCTTACCTAAGAGAAGTAGGCATTAAAGAGCTTCGCCTGACTGACGGCAGCTTCAGTTATGGCCAGAAAAATGGTGGCTTTCATACTGTACATAACCTTGATAAGGCAAACATTTACCTGCAGGCGCTGCAGCTCGACTCCGCAACCCTTTTTACACCGAAAGAAAAGTCTTTTGCAGCAGCAATAAGAGCAACCGCAAAAAACTATACCTACAGCCCACGCTACAGTCCTTATACCACAAAGGTAGGAAGTATGAAGCTATCTACCCGAGACAAAACCTTGCAGGTAGATGCTCTGCGCTTAAGTGGTGACTGGGATAAAAACAATAAGCTGAAAAGCCTGAACACGGCCAAACGCACTTTTTACAACATCTCCTTGCCTCATCTGCGGTTTGGTGATATAAGCCTGCTACAGGCCTTACAAACATCCCACCTGGCAATAGGAAGTATAACAGCTGTGCAACCTGTCATTGATATACGTACCGACCAGCTGGTGAAAATGCAGGATACAGGGCCGGGTCTGCAGGAGCTGTACCGGCAGGTTTCTGGTTTTATAAACAAATTGGAAGTAGGAGAGATAAACATTACGGATGCCTCACTTACACAGCACAGCAAAAACAGAGCTATCCATCTCCTGCAGCAGCTGGATCACGCCTCGCTGAAAGCCATTGGTCTGGTGGTAGATTCTGCCTTCATTTTCAATCCGGATAAAAAACTGCCCCTGCAGGATATGGTCGTAACTGCCCGTAACTACCGCTACCAGATGCCCGACAATACCTACATCTTTGCCCTGGCTGATCTGCGCTACTCCACTAGGCAGAAGGAATTTTCTGCCCGTTCGGTAGATGTGATCTCCAGCATCAGGGAAAACGACCGGCAGAAACTCTACGAAAACGCCAGCCGCAGTCTCTACGACCTTTCCGCTAATACATTACAAGTAACCGGTCTAAATCTGGTTAAGGCATTTAATACCGGGCGGCTGGAGGCAGACCATTTGCTGCTCCGTCAACCGGATGTGGCTATCCTGCTGGACCGTAAGGTGGCAGTTTCAGAATCGGGTAAACAAGGTGCAGGGGAGGGGCTCTTTAAATATTTAGATATTGTTTCCGTAAAAACTGTCCGGCTGGAAGATGGCTCCTTTACCTTTAACGAAAAGCTTGAACCGGTTATGCGGACGCATTTGCTGGAGCACGCCACCGCCACGATTACAGGATTTCAGCTGACATCTGCCAGTTTTGCGAACCTGAGCCAAGCGCTTCCGATGGAGGAGATGACCCTGCTGGCAAAAAACTATACTTACAGGACAACCGACAGCCTTTACACCATCCGGCTGGACAGCCTGCACTATTCCAGCAGGCAACAGGAGGTTGTCGCCCATACCTTCACGGTAAGCGCTGACAGGGAAGTAAACGAACGACTGAAAGCTGAACACCCGGAACTTGCCAGCCGTAACCTGATCGATATTTCATCGGAGAGGTCCCGAATAACCGGTTTTAACCTGATCCATGCTTACGCAACAGGTCAATACCACATGATCAAGCTGCTGCTCTCAGGCCCAAGGGTAACTATTCTGCAGGACCACAGTGTGAACCTGTCAAATGACAAAGTTTCGGTCTGGCAGGATACGAAGACAACCAGTGAATCTATGCAACAGCTGACTGATAGAGAAACGACTTTCCGTGTGGAACGACTGGAGATAGATGATGGCACGTTTGATTTTCACATTCTGGAAGATACGATTCGCATAAGCCAGACCCTGGAGCACGTAGCGCTGGAAATAGATCAGTTCCGGTTGGTTTCGCTGGAGTCTTCTGATCCGCTTGAAATTTTTGATGTGGATGACGTAAGTATACAAGTGCGAGGCTATACCTTCTTCACGCGCGACAGCCTGTATGCGCTCGAGGTAAAAGCAATGAGGGCTTCGATGAGTAACAGGTCCCTCTCTGTAGATAGTCTTCGCCTGCGGCCACTCTACAGTAAAGAACAATATGCTAGTCTGTTCAGGTATGCCCGTGACCGTATTGACTTGACAGTACCTGATATTGAGTTGCAGGGCATCAGTTTGCGGGCGCTTTTCAATAACCAGGATATAGTTGCGCACAACATGTTGATCCAGAACCCGGTTGTGGAGATCTACCGCGATAACCGTTTAGGGATTGACCCGGACCTAAGGCCACCAACCCTGCAGAGTGCACTACGCGGTGCGGGAGTATACATTAAACTAGACACTATTCGGGTGGAAAAAAATTACTTTATCCATCCTGTTATCGCCATAGATGGTATTAAACCTGCGGAGTTTGTGCTGGATAACATTCGAATGCAAGCCTATAATATCACCAACGATACGGCGCTCATCCGGAGGAACAATATGTTAACAGTAAATGCTTCCGCACTTTTTATGGGCGTCAGTTCTTTAAAGGCTCATTTCCAGTTTCAGCTGGACCATCCGGAAGACCGGTATACCTACGAAGGCACCTTGGAACCAATGGATTTTAAAGCTTTAAACCCTTTGTTAGAGAACTTGGTATTTATTCGGATAAAAAGCGGCCAGATACATAAAGCGACTTTCAAGATAGAGGCTACCGGAAATGAAGCCACAGGCCAGGTACACTTCCCATATAATGACCTGAAGGTACAACTACTGAACAAACATGATCCCGATAACCCTGGTTTAGTTTTAAAGGCTGGTACCAGATTAATAAATATATTTATCATCAAATCCAATAACCCGTCAGCCTGGGGTAAATTTCGAGTGGGGGATGTTGAAGAGGAGCGTGATCCAAAGCGGTCTGTATCCTACCATATAAGCCAGTCCATGCTAGATGGAGTCACTTCCAGTTTGATGACAAAATTGGTGTATCAGATAGTTTCCAGATTTGTTGAACTATGATTTTGCTTGCTATCAAAGAAGTAGCTTCACTTATAGACTGTTTTAAAACTAGTTACGCTCAATGAACTGGACTAAAAGGTATTGGTAAAAGAACGGGAGTTCCTTTTACCAGCATTCGTCTGAAGTGCTGGAGCCAGCGCTAGAGCAGGGAAGCCTATTTTAGTTGTGGATGCTCTCGTGGTGTCAGAATAGTGTCCAAAAAAAAGGCCTTCAGTGATCACTGAAGGCCTTTTTAGTAGAACCAAAGGATGGAATTATCGAATTTTATCCACAGGGATTTAACCGCCCTAAGTGATTATCTGGCGATAGGAGAGGTTCAGAAAACTTAGTAGTTCTTAGAATCAAAATAAAAGCCATTGTTTTACATAACAGTTGTAGGATAGAGAAAAGGCATCATTTTAACGGGTTGCCTTAGTCGCTGCTGCTCACATCCGTATAGCAGAACTTTAAGCATTTGCATTCGAGTCATACACCATGGAGCACACACCCGACAAAGGCCATCAGAAAGAGAAACTGCCTCAGTCACCGTCGGCACAATCCATCCATAACACCATCTACCAGGAAGCTGAATCTGAGCTCGACCGCCCAACATCGGTCTTATTCTGGTCGGGTTTGGCAGCCGGCCTGTCTATGGGTTTCTCCATGATCGCGGAAGGCCTGCTCATGGCTTACCTGCCGGATGCAGAGTGGAGTATCCTAGTGTCAAACTTTGGCTACAGCATGGGTTTCCTCATCGTCATACTCGGCAAACAGCAGCTCTTCAAAGAAAACACACTGACGCCCATCCTGCCGCTCCTCCGTAGGAAGAACGCAGATACATTCTTCAACGTGCTACGCCTTTGGGGGGGCAACTTGCTGGGCGTGCTTCTCATTGCCATGGTTACCGCTCGCACAGCTGCCTTTGACGCGCACGTGCACAAAACTTTCACGGAGATTGGCCGCAAAGTCATGGAGCCTGACTTTGGCGCCGTGCTGGTGCGGGGGATATTCGCCTAATGGCTCATCGCGCTGATGGTTTGGCTCCTGCCTTACGCGCAGACTGCCCGGGTTTGGGTTATCATCCTGATCACCTACGTAGTCGGCATCGGGCACTTCAGCCATATCATAGCGGGCGCCGTTGAAACCTTTACACTGGCTGCGACGGGCCAGGCCGCCTGGTGGGACGTTCTTGCAAACTACATCCTCCCAGCCTTGGTTGGTAACGTGACAAGGGGAGTGGTGCTGGTGGCAGCGTTAAACCACGCGCAGGTAAAAGATAAACCCGAATAAGATGGGAGCGGCTTACCTGATTCATGGGATCCTCCTTTCCCAGGGAAACTTTATCCGTCTGGAAGGGCTCTTCCCCTGATTCTAATTTTTTCAACAGGGCTTTCATTTCAGCAATTTCCTCCTCCTGTGCCTTGATAATCTCACCCGCCAGCTTCCTTACTTCCGGGTCCTCCAGGTTTGCCCTTTTACTTGCCAGAATCGCTATGGAGTGGTGTGGAATCATCGCTTTCATATACAGCACATCCCCTACGGGAGTTTGTGTTCTTGCCAAGGTTAAAGCACCGACAAACAAAACGAGACTTCCGAGTACGATGGCAATGTTCTTCTTCCTGTTCTTGTACATGCTTTGCATAAAGGCCAGCATAATAACGGCCATTGCTGCAATGCCTAAACAGGCCATATAAAACCGAGTCAAACTGAAATACACGTGATCAAAGGCGTAGGTGTTGAAGTACATGGTGATGTACATGGCTATGAAGGACCCCGCTAGCATCAGAATAAACCTAGTGTAGGGGTATTTCTTCTTTTTGTTTTGGCTCATGACCTGCTTGTTGTCCATTTGTCATTTTTTAAAATTGTACATACTTCTGCCTTATCAAGTATGGCAGCTGAATAATCGCTAAACGTGAATATACGCATACAGGCACGAAATAGTCGAAGCTGGATTTCTCTCATCTCTGAGCCGGACGCGGATGGGGTACTGTCCGCTATGGTAGACTGCAATGCCATTCCTGTTTTTACTTCCTTTTCCATCATATGGGGCTTCGGCGCCATGCGGGTCTTAATTGGCATAAGGCGATAGGCATGTTGTCAGAGGCCCTTTTGGGTTATCTCCTAAGCTTTAGGCTACCCTGATGCGTCTTTGTATAGCTGGCACTGACCTGCCTGGATGGGTTTTAACTGGTTTATGCACCTGCTGGAGAAGGGGTACAGACGGGAGGCTGCTAGTCTGCATTGCAGCGTGAAGCCACTAATCATCAGAAACGGTTGACACGGCATTATGGCGTACCCTTCTTCGTCCGCACGCCGTTTAAACTACTTTAAAATTCTATGTTTCACTATAAGTATGAAAACAGATGTTTTACCACGTAAAAGAATTGTAGTTCAACGCACGCGCCTCCAAGATAGGTGCGGCAGGAGTGATGGTTGTGGGCTACAGGCCCTACGAGGCACTGTTGCAGGCCTTGGCGCAGGTTGCCCCGGAACTGGCACCTACGCAGCATGCCGAGGATGAGGAGAAGTACAAAGCCTATTGGGGAGAAGGCATCACAGAACGAGAGGTGGCAGAAGCGCTGCTAACAAAAAAACAAGCACAGAACGCGCCTGAACCAGGCAAGCCTCCGGTGGTAGCAGCATACGAAGGAAACAAAACATAGGAAACCCTTTCCTGCTGCCCAAGGCATGCCAAGGGAAACCTTTATGTACCAATAAACTTTAAGCTATGAAGAAAATATTCTTAGTGCCGTGTGTGTTGCTGCTGCTGTGTGTCTCGTGCAGTTCAGAAACAGCATCTGAAAACAAAGGAGAGGCGAGCACTGCCTTGTCTGCGGAGCCTGTCGATTCGGTTGGCTTGCAGCTGATAGCCTCAGACCTGGTGTCACCTGTTTTCCTCACGCAACCACCCAACGACGAGAGGCTGTTTATTGTGGACCAGATCGGGGTCATACGGGTCGTCAAAGAGGGAAGCCTGTTGCCTGAGCCGTTCATGGACCTGAGGAGCAAAGTTGTAGCGCTCAAGCACGAGCATGAGGAGCGCGGGCTTCTGGGCTTGGCCTTCCACCCCGACTTCCGGGAAAACGGCAGGTTCTTCGTGTACTACAGCGCCCCGATACAGCCGTCAGCACCCAATGACTTTGACCATACCTCCGTCATCGCCGAGTATAGGGCTACTGGAGCCGGGTTGGAAAGCGGAGACGCAGCGTCCGGTAAAGTGATCCTGCAGGTAGACCAGCCACAGTACAACCACAACGCCGGCACCCTGATGTTCGGACCCGACGGCTACCTCTACATCAGCATAGGCGACGGGGGAAATAAAAATGACATCGGAACCGGCCACGTGCGGGACTGGTACGAGGAGAACGATGGCGGAAATGGGCAGGACATCAAGCACAACCTGCTTGGCAGCATCCTACGCATCGATGTCAACGGCTCTTCGCCTTACGCGGTGCCTGCCGACAATCCCTTTGCCACTGGCAACAACGGCATGAAGGAGATTTATGCCTACGGCCTTCGGAATCCCTTCCGCTTCTCCTTTGACCGGGAGACGGGTATGCTGATAGCAGCCGATGCGGGGCAGGTGCTGCGGGAGGAGATAGATGTCATCACCAGGGGGGGCAATTACGGATGGAACGTAAAGGAAGGCACGCTGTGCTTCAACGCCGCCGATAACAAGACCCCCCTTCCGGACTGTCCTGATGCGGATAGCCTTGGTCACAGCTTTATAGACCCCGTCATAGAGTTTAAAAACAGTATGACCTACCCCGAGGAGGGGTTGGGGATTGTAGGTATAGGCGGCTATGTGTACAGAGGGCAACGGCAGGCGCAGCTTAACGGGAGCTATCTTTTCGGCGTATGGACGCAGCATCATGGGAAACCTGACGGCGCTATTTTTGCTGCCAGCGTAGCTGGAGAGCAGGGGCCGTGGGCATACAGGAAGCTTCACTTCCGCGACAGGGCGAGTGGCTTGGGGCACTACCTGCTAAGCTTCGGCCAGGACAACAGCGGGGAAGTGTACCTGCTGGTCAACGACGAGCACGGTCCCCATGGCAACACAGGGAAGGTGTATCGGATTAACTGATGGCCGTGCTGAACTGCACTTTGATTCTAACTTCCGCCTTCGTTGTGTTTCGCACGGGCAAATGTTTAGACGTGATGGCTTTCGTCATCGCGCACGGCGCTGTTTTACCTTAATGGACTAAGCCACTCACCGAAGTCTCCGGCAGCCGGGCGCACCACCAGAAGTTCTGGGGTGAACAGCATGCCTACCCACTGGATTATCCGTTGCTTTGCGTGAAAACTTTCTAAGGTAAAATCAAGCAAGGTCTTGGTAAGGAGCGTTTCCGGCTCCTATTCAGGAAGGTACACTTCTTTCCAGGACCAGCCGTCCATTTCCAGCAGTGCCGTAAGCAGTCTGCGGCGCTCCCGTAGGTCCTGCTCGAAATAATGCCTTATGGCCTCCTTGCCCTTTAGCGGCACCCTTTTCTCCTCCAGCAGCCTTAGGTCAGGGACAAGGGCCTTTTCGTTGGGGGAGGCGTTCTTGAGAAAGCCCTCTCTGACCACCTCCAGGTAAGCGTCCAACGCGGTCTGCAGCATTGACATCTTCGTTTCATCAACAGCCACCTCCCGCTGTAGGGCGTTTGCCAGCAGCTGATACGCCTCGTCCAGCAGCACAATGGCCGGGGTAATGGAGTGCTTCGGCTGGCTGTTGTGAAAATAATGGATGACGGGGTAGGAATGGTGGTTCACCGCATGCTTCATCAGCATCTGGCACAGATCGGAGGTGTTGTCAAAGAAGGAGGAGAAGTCCTTGCCGTTCCAGCTCTTGGTTAGGATCTGCTGCGGGGTTTTCCCCATGCCGCTGATGTACAGGCTAAGGGTGCTCTGCAGGCCCACGGCAGAAAGCACCGGCAAAAAGTAGGTGATGGAGGTGGTAATGAACACCAGCCCCGAATACGCCGCTACGTCCGTCACGATGCGCCAGAAATCATTCGAAGCCACATAGTCGCCTATTCCCAGCGTGGAGAGGGTAAACCCCGCGTAGTAGAGTTTCTCCAACGTGCCGGCAGGGGTTTTTGTGACACTGTGAACGACGGAGTCCGAGTCGGACAGCAAGGCAATGAACAAGCCGACCCAGAATCCCGCTATCCAAACCGAAAGGATGGAAACGAGCACAGCAGGACCCGCGTACCCCAGCAGTTTGGACTTCCCCTTTTTTTCTGCTGCCAGGAAAATAGCTTTGTACACGGCTTTCGATACAAGGCTCGTAATCATGCCGCCGCCGTTGGAGGAGAAGGTGGTTTTGATGATATCCAGTGCGGTGAGGGCAAAAATTAGAGCTCCAAGGAAAAATAAAACATTCATGAAAGGCTGGTAGAATTAGTTCTTTTTGCTAAACGGAATTGCTCTTGATGGGTTAGCAGACCTTTATACAGTGTGCTCAAAAGATGTACCGGTTGTTTATCTGACAACGTTACTACCGGGCACATCGGCACTTCTCTGTATGAAGGCAAAGCATTGCTACTTAAAAAGTTGTCTTGTCCTGGTGTAGGTTGATACAAAGTCATTAAGAATAAGTCGCTCTCGTCCCAAACAATGGCCGTTTTAGCAGTATATAATTCGGAGAAGGGGTAGGTACAGGCTAAGATTAAACAGCAGTGCGGGGCATCGGACTTTGTTGCCAAATGTTGCTTTCTTGTTGCTGTAGGGCCCTAAGATCTTGCCGCACCGCCCTGAAAACGCTCCCAATACATCTGAAATAATGCAGTAACGTAATTGAGAGCATGATTTACGCAAATGCAGCGCTTGCACTTCCGGTTTAGCTGGCAATTGTTCTTCTGTTGCTCTGTGTTGGTTATTGTTGCTGGTTGTTGCTTTTGTCCCAGAAATCGACCGTTTAAGCAGTATGGGGAAATATTCAGGAAAATAGGCCTTATTCTGTCCCTTTCAGCCATCTCATAAATCAAATCAGTTTTTTGTTTTATTAGATGAGTAGGGGAGACACCACCGATGGTGTGGAAAGAGCAATGTTAACACTTTATGCAATGCTCACTTTAATTCTGATAGAAGGGGAGGAACTCTTAAAAAAAAGGCTGTCCAGCAGATATAATAGCACGTCACAAAGGACGCTTAAGGTATGAATGGAGGATTGGCAGGCGAGAGGAGAATGCATTAGCGTCCGAATAGTGTCCGAACGGCATAAGAAAAGCCCCTCATCGTTAACTGAGGGGCTTTTTAGTAGACCAAAGGATGGAATTATCGAACCTTATCCACAATGATTTGTCAGCATTGGCATTGTTTCTAAGATAGGTATAAGTTAATACTTTAGCGACGCTAGTACTACATTACAGTATTTTACGGTAACATGAATCCTCAAAGGGAGCTAATTTAGGTTCCTTTGCAATTTTTGAGTAATCTCACTTTTGCGGTAAGGCGGAAGCAAATAATTAGGTTTTGTAGGAATTGTCTATCATAGCATGTGCCTAGTTTTAGGATTAGATCGAAAAGCTCTGAACTAGTACGTTGGTTTAGAGCTTTTCGCAGAAGCTCAGTTAAAGGTTATTTCCGGATTCCAATTAGCGGATATTCCAAGCTGATTTTCTGTCCAAATCCACATATGCAGTTCATAGTATAGTGGAATGCCATGAGTGCCTCTGATGATGGAATTATAAACCTAATCCACAATTATTTAGCGGTTATAAGGTAATATATGCAACTAAGATAGAAGTAGATTTAAAATCTACTTCTATCTTAAATTTTACTAAAACTGAACGTAAAAGTACAGGCTTTTTATAAATGTACTTTATTTTTCAAACAGGTCACACTTCCGCCAAGACAACGCAGCCTCTGCTTCAGCCTTCACTATCAATAAGCGATTATAAACATAAGTACACTAATAAGATTCAACACGGACATATAGTACTCAGCTAAAGCCTGTCTAGAATTAGGGCACATTCAATCCGCGGCAGATCACAACTTGCGATTCAAGTGTAGGGTAAAATATTTGTACTTTAATTACAAAAAATAGGCTTATATAAAATAAGCTTATACTCTTTATTTTCTTACTTTTACCTATAGTTTACTTTTTTTATTAAAAAAATTGTTACAAAAGAGCAATTAAAGCATAAAGCAAATCTAAAATTTAAAATACTGGTTGCCGCTTTACCTTACCCTCTATTTATCACCCTCATATTTTAATGCTTCCCGTGGAATGGCTTTTAAAGGGCTTAAGTGAAATCTATTTGTAATATTTAAAACTTCATCCTTATTCCCCAATGTCACTTATAAAGAATTTTACAACTTTCAACAGAACAAAGTTTTTCATTGTGCTAATCATGAAGGAAATAGGCAAACTCACATTTTAACCAATATACTTAACGCAATTGTATATTTTAAATAGGCGCTAAAGAGTATGTAATATACTAATAACTAGTAATGTGATCGAAAATAGGTTTAAGAATTCATTCAAAATATAATAGAAATTATCATTAATTTTTCAATTATAAATGTAACTTTAATGTTGTTTTGAAGTACACCTATACATTTATATCCTTATATTAATATAAAAAAAGTTCAATGTGATTAAAATATTTATATTAGTTAAATCTAAATTTTTAATTCAATAAAACTATAATTATTCTACTGTGAGTTTGGTATGGAATGCATGCCTAATCAAGTTCACATTCCTTGCTATTATTACCAGCAACCCTAATTACAGCTTATTTTAGAGTAAGGCAGTTACTGCAGAACTGCTCTGGTCCTACCGTTACCCGCCTGTAAGGTTGGTAGAATACCTGCCTTTGTTAATTCAAATCTAAATAAATGTAATTATTAAATTATGAGAAAATATATCAAAACAACATTATCAATGAATCAATTTTCATTAATAGCTGCATTTGTCTTTTTTTCTTCTCTTCCTGCTATTAGTCAAAATAATCCTTTACCTATTAATCATCCAGTTCTTACTGCCGCCCCAAATTTGCCTACCGTTTTTAAGTTTAGTGGTAACACGAATGGATTAAGGTATACTGCTTATTTAACTGAACATGAGGAATCCTTTGTAAAGCAATGGGCATTGTCATTTCCAGAAGAAGTAAAAAAATATAAAGCTGCAATTTCAACTTACCTGAAAGATTCCAACCCGTCAGAGTTACCAGAGGATGAAAGGGTACTCTATTATGATTTGCAGGCACAACTTCCTAAAGTTACAGAATACTGCCTCAACTGCGATTGAACTTAGGAGTTCAGCTAACATTGGAAAAGCTAATTATTGCATGAGTTGCTCATCGCTGTTAATTCCTTATTCATTGTCTTTAGCATACCCTATTTAAGAACTTTCATTAACCATTTTCAAACTGATGATATGATAAAAATTATTACAATCCAAATTTGCGTTTTAGCAATGCTTCATGCTGGCACGGTTAAAGGTCAAGGGTGCAATGCACCTGTTATCAATTCCTTCAGCCCCAATACTGGCTTTATTGGAAGTACCGTTACAATTACAGGAGCCAATTTTGACCCGATTCCAGCCAATAATCAGGTTTTCTTTGGTGCTACAAAGGCTGCTGTGGAAACGGCAAGTTTTGGTGTTTTAACAGTAAAAGTGCCTGTTGGGGCAAGTACGGCACCTATTTTTGTAAAGAATGGCTGTAATTTAATTGGATATTCTTCTACATCATTTAATGGTATATTTTGTCCTACTCCCATCAATGCATCTACCTACCAGAATACTGCATTTGCCTTAACTGGAATACATGGAGCATATAACATGCTGTTAATGGATTTAGATTTAGACGGTAAACCAGATGTTATCTCAGCATCTAATTCAGGAGGCTTAACCATCGCAAGAAACTTAAGTACACCAGGTAGCTTAAATTTTGTAGCCCATAATTTTGCTGGTGCCGGAGGAAATAGTATAGCATTAGCAGATTTTGATGGTGATGGAAGAGTTGATATTGTTAGTCCCAACAGAATATCTAGAAATATCAGTACTGGTCCTGGAAATATAAATTTTCAATTTTTTAGTTCCTTCGGTGGCTATCAGGTAGCAGCCGGTGATTTTAATAGTGACGGTAAAATAGATATACTAGCGCAGGATGGTTCTAATAATATCATTTTATATAGGAACACTAGTACTGGACCAGGGGCAATTTCTTTTGTTCAAGCTTTTTTGATGAATGTTGGACATAGAAACAATGGCGTACAAATAGGTGATGTGGATGGAGATGGGAAGGTAGATATTATGGCCTCACAAGGGAATGGTAACAGAATGATAAGTTTAAGGAATACAACACCAGTTAATGCAACTTCTTTCGCTTTTGAGCCCTATGAGTCGTGGCCTTCAAATGGTGTATATCCTTATCGAGCTATGATTGCTGATTTTGATAAAGACGGTAAAATTGATTTTACCACTCCAAATTATGGACATGGCTCATCTGATCCCGCTCAAACTAATACTGCTATTTTTAGAAATACATCCGTTGTAGGTGATATTTCTTTTGCCCCTTCGGTAAATCTACCGGCTCCGGTTAATAATTACCGGATTGGTGTAGGCGATGTTAATGGCGACGGCTTTCCTGATATTGTGACCAAATCACTAGGCGTGAATGTATTTTCTGTGTATCCAAATATAAGTACAGGCCCAGGAAATGCTGCCTTTAGTTCCCGTATAGATTATACTTCTTCTGCCCAAGCGGAGGTGAGCGGTATTGTTATTGGTGATTTGGATGGGGATTTTGTTCCGGATATTGCAACGAGTGGTATTAGTAGTAATACCATTCGTTTCCATCGGAATACAAGTGCTCAAGCCGATATTACGCCTCCAACAGTAGTTTGTAAAAATATTACAGTTGCCTTAACTCCTTCAGGAACCGTGAAGGTGACACCGGAGATGATCGATAACGGTAGTGGTGACGCCTGCGGCATTGCTAACATGGAAGTTAATGGTGCAGCTTCTGTAGATTTTACTTGTTCTGATATTGGTGTAAATAGGGTTACATTAAAAGTTATTGACAAAGCTGGTAATGCCTCTACCTGTACTGCAACTGTAACGGTAGCGCCCGCGGCTATAATTGTTGCTGGTCAAACTACGGTTTGTAAAGGTCAAACCGTAGCATTATCGGCCAATCAAGGAGATAGTTACCAGTGGTATAAAGATGGTACTATCATCAATGGTGAAATTAATCAAAGTTATACAGCAACTGAATCGGGGAATTATACGGTGGCTGTGACCAATTCGGGCGGGTGTTCCGGTGTTTCGGCAGCTACAGCCGTTACAGTTAATGATAACCCAACAGTAACAACATTTCCAACAGGCAATGCCTCAATCTGTTCAGGTGGTAAAGTTACTATAACAGCCTCCGAATCCAGCGTTTACCAATGGTATATTAACAATAACCCAATATCAGGAGCAAACCAGAGAACTTATAGTGCAACAACTGCGGGTACCTATACAGTAAGTGTTATTGATCTTTTTGGTTGTTCAGCTATTTCAGATCCCATCATAGTAGATGCAACTGATGATATTAATCCTATAGCAAAAGTTAAGAATATCACAATTGCTTTGGATGCAAATGAATCAGCAACAGTAACGGCGGCTGATATTGATGATGGAAGTTATGACAACTGTAGCACAATATCGCTCTCATTGTCTCAATCTACCTTTAGTTGTTCAGATGTTGGTAAAGTGATTCCAGTTACACTAACTGTAACTGATGGAAACAACAACGTTAGCTCTGCAATTGCACAGGTAACTGTTACTGACCCTAACTCTTATTGCAATTCTACTCCTGTTGCGGTAGGTAGAGAAATCACTGTGCAAGCTGATGAAAACTGCCAAGGTACTGCAGAAGCTATTATGTTTGATGGTGGCTCTACTGATGAGGATGGCGATGAGTTAACCTTTAGCGTTGCACCAGCAGGACCTTATATATTAGGTTTAACGAGTGTGGTACTTACTGTGAGAGATAGTAAAGGCGCTATTAGTACTACAAACGCAAGTGTAACAGTTAAAGATGAAACTAAGCCTGTGCTATCTACTGCTCCAGCTGATATAATAGTTTATACAGGTTCAAGTGCAACTTCCTGTACAGCAACAGCTACTTGGACTACATTAACTGCTACTGATAATTGTGGAGGGGTAACTGTTTCATCCAACTTTGAACCTGGTATTGAATTTCCTATTGGTACCACAACAGTAACATATACAGCTGTTGATGGTGCGGGAAACAAATCGGAGAAATCATTCACCGTAACTGTAGTAGATAATACTAACCCTACTCTTACGGCACCTGCAGCTATTGTGCGTAATACAGATGCCGGAAAATGTGATGCAGAAATTAGTAATTTGGGTTCGCCTGTGTTCGGTGATAATTGCGCTGGAGCTACCGTCTCAAACAACGCTCCAACCGTATTTCCTAAGGGCACTACAACGGTAATATGGACAGTTACAGATGCGGCCGGTAATACTGCAACAGCTACACAGACAGTAACTGTTGAGGATAAAGAAAATCCGGTAATTACTACTCTGCAAAATATCACAAAGGCAAATGATGATAGTGAATGTGGAGCAGTTGTAACTTTTACTGGGCCAACTGCCACGGATAACTGTTCTGATGTTATTGTAACTCAAACAGATAATACAGACTTAACTTCCGGCTCTACATTCCCGGTAGGAACAACCTTACTGGAATATACTGCAACAGATGCTGCAGGTAATACTGCTGTTACCACCTTTAGCGTAACTGTTACCAATGCAGTACCTGCTATTGATTTGGTTTCAGCAACTACCGATCCTATTGCTGTTAATACTTCTATAAACTTGGGTGTTGCTTATACAGATAATAACATTACCAACGCAGCAATTAATTGGGGAGACAACTCTGGAGTACAGAATATACCCAATCCGGCCAACAACTTTGCCGTATCACATACTTACAATGCAGCGGGCGTTTATACTGTAAAGGTTATTTTAACAGATGCCTGCTTGGCGACCAGCAATGAGTATGTATACCAGTATGTTGTAGTATATGATTCTGATGGAGGCTTTGTGACTGGCGGCGGCTGGATCGATTCACCAAAAGGAGCCTATAAAGCAGACGATGCTATGGGAGGTAAAGCACACTTCGGTTTCGTGTCCAAGTACCAAAAAGGTGCTAATGTACCTAGTGGTAAAACTAATTTTGAATTCAAGACAGCTGAACTTGATTTCCAAAGTACAAGTTACGAATGGCTTGTAATATCTGGGGCTACTGCCCGCTTCAAAGGGGAGGGTACTATTAATGGAAGCGGTTGGTACGGTTTCATTCTAGCAGCTACAGATGGACAAGTGAATGGTGGTGGCGGTACTGATAAGTTCCGTATCAAAATATGGGATAAGAACAACAATGATATCATTATATATGATAACAACCTTGAGGTTGGTAATGGTGATGATGACGCTAATGCTGAAACAGCTATTATGGGTGGATCCATTGTGGTTCATGAAGGTATGAAGGGCAAGTCCACAAGCTCTGTTGTTTCTGCCGGGGCCATAGAGCCTGAGCCACTAAAGGTAAACTTCTACAGCTACCCTACAGCCTTTTCAGCCAAGACTACGATTGCCTTCTCTCTGGAGAAGGAAGAGGAGTATGTGCTTGAGGTGTTTGACATGAAGGGGGCTCTGGTGAAGAAGCTAGCTAGTGGAAATGCTGAAGCCAAGAAGCTTTATAAGTATGAGCTAAAAAGTGATGGTATGGCAGAAGGCGTATACATCACCCGCCTTACAACCACGTCAAGCGTACGAAGCATAAAAGCTGTTCTAAAGCGATAAAAAGTTGTATTAAAAATAAAGGGCTGGGTGGAGTTTTCTGCTCAGCCCTTTATTTTTAGGCTATGATGAAGATACAATAGATGCACAAAAGAGTTTGTATAAAGTTAGTGCGGTGCAACTGCCTGTGTTGAGAAAGTACTAGGAGCAAACACAAAAGGGAGTAATAACAAAGATGGAGGAGGTAATAATGTAAAAAATCTTTTTTGTTACTTTTCTGTTACTATGGAAAAGAAAAAGCGGCTTAAACTATAGTCTAAGCCGCTTTTTGCTGTTTACTCTGTAGCCCGAAGGGTGGAATTATCGAACCATTTCCATAGGGATTTAACAGCTGTAGAAGAAATATTGGTGCTAGGAGAGAACTGGAAAAGTTAATATTAGGTCTGGCTTCCATATAACAGATGGAAAGCAACTTATCATTTAATCACTCTGTTGATGAAATCTATAGCAACTCAAACTATACCCTTCTGATCAGTAGGATATAGTTTATATAAATTTTTTGTACCAACATTTATTAAATTAGATTCATCAATAACAGGCAAAAGAGCTTTCTACCCAACTTTTACAACCCTGCGCTTAGGGTTTAGCTTAAAAGCTTCGAAACATAGTTGCTGTTACATTGATCTTCCGAGAACCCGAGATAGCATCCTTTGTCGATTAATGGTAGCTTGATAAGCCTTAAAAGCTTTTTCCTTTATTTCACATCTTCTTTTTCACGTGCCTCCCGATAGCCTGTTACTTTGCCGTACAGTTTTGATAGCGGAGTAGAGCTGACCCCACACGCCACCACCGAAGCGCAGATAACCAGGCTTACCACGTCCCAGATCAACGGCTCTTTTAACTTATGCTCCGCCAGAGACGCATAGTAAATGGCAGCCACGGCAATCGGGCCAAACCAGCCCAGGAAGAGAGCGTCCTTTTTAGTGTACAGCGCAGGCAAAAAGGGCTTCAGGAGCAACAACACCGGAGGCCGTCGCAGCAGGAGCACTGCAACTGCCAGCAGTACGCCTTTCCAGCCAAGTTCGAACCAGCCAGACCATGGTATCTCGGTACCAAGCAAAGCAAAAATAGGGTAGGAGAAGAAACGGTTAACCGCCTCCTGTCCCTTTTCCTCTTCTCCCTGCTCTTCAGCGCTTATTACCTGCACAAAAGCCGCACCTGCTGCAAACACCACCAGCACTTCATCACTCTTTATCAGCTTGCCGGCCCCAACCGCCAGCAACGATAGCGCCACAGTATACACCAGCCTCCATTCTTCCTGGACCATGTCATGCCTCTCTGCCAGCCTCAGTAGCTTTCCGGCTACAAAGCCAAGCAACAGTCCAAACGCCGTGGCCCCTAGCATCTCCCAAAGTAACGTGTGCTTTAGCCATTTTTCCATAGCCAGGCCAGGGGTAAGGGTAATAACGAGGAGCGGCAGAAAGATAAACAGGTAACTCAGCCCGTCGTTGGCTCCTGATTCAAAGGAGATAGCATGCCTTATCCTGTCGGGCAGGTTCTTTTTAGCCACAGGTCCGGTAACAATGGGAGATGCAGCGATCGGGTCGGTGGGGGTGATAATGGCACCTATCAGGGCTGAAAGCCAGAAGGAAGTACCAAGTATTAAGTAGATGAGTGCAGTACTGATAACCCACATCAGCACCATGCCAGCACCGACCAGAAGCGTCATCTGTCGCCAGTTTTGCCTTGGGTATGCCTTTGGTATTCTTAGTGCCACCCCCACCAGGCCTATACCCAGGACAAGGCGCGCCGTGCTTTCCAGTATTTTTGACTTATTGCCAAGTTCCCCCAGGTCTATCAGGTCGAGAAACTCTGGTCCTATGAGGATGCCAAGCACCAGGGCTACGAGTGTAGCCGGTACCGGACTTTTCTCCAGTTTCTTTGAGGGCAAGGCAAGCAGCACAACCAAACCTCCCAGAAGGGTAACTATTATATTCAAATAGTCTTTTCCTATCATGACGTACAGTTTGTGTTAAAGTAATGTGTTACGGCTACAGCAGGAAAAGGTATTGGAGGGAGGGGCAGGGTAGTGAGAAGTCGATGATAGTGATGCCAGCCATGATCATCAGCAGTATCTTGTACTGAATCATGTTTTGTGATTAGAGGGGCGTGTCTTTTTTAGCGTTCCAAGCGCAAAAGAAAGGTGGTACTCAGTTGCCATTGAAGGCCTTTCGAGTATACCTGAAGGATGGAGTTGTCAGGCTTATCCACAGGGGTTCGGCGGCTGTGGAAGAATGCTTAGCGCTAGAGGGGGTAAGGATTTGAGCACAAGGGTTCTCAGGCAGCAGAGTACCAATGACATCAAGTATCTTCTGTTCCTGCAGTGGTTGCCACATGCATGTCATGGTGACAAGGTGATTAGTGCCTATCTAGTAGGTGTTTGTTTGTATTTGGCCGTGGAAAAGCAGTAAAAGTTAGTGAGAGGGCGGCCTTTACTGTACAAGACTCGTACAAAGGCATACCTTGGTAAGAGTTATTTGTTTTTCTATCGGGTTACTAAGGATGTGGGAGTGGCCATACCTAAGTTGGGTGCTGAGGATGGCCCTCCTGCTTTCTTGTCTTTCTAACGCGCCATTGAAACTAACAGTAAGTTCTAGATCATGCAGTTGGTTCAGTCTTACAACATTAATATGGAAAAACCGGTAAATTTAATTGATGTAAGGGAGGAGAGCAGTAATATCACTTATCATCCTGTTGCGGGAATCTACAGACTGAACAGGCAAATTCCCGGTCATGCTTATAATAGCGGTTGTATGCGTGGCAACGACAGGTATCAGGCGAGCGGCAGTGTCACTGTTGGCATCTTTGATGCTTATACGAAATTCTCACCTGATCCTAAAGGTTATAGTGAGTTTATTACGCATAACTATGGACAGGAGTACGAGCGCCAGCATCCGTCCTCTTCCTTTCCCGGAAAGGCAGAGGACGGCATGTAAGCAAATTATTATTACAAGCTGCCGTGTTAAATGGTTATCATAGTTGTTTTTTTGTTCAAAGAATGGAGGAGCGTTTGTGCATAGAGAGTAGACGCTCTTTCCATTTTAAAAGCATACGCTGTGTTTTAACCCCATCATATTGCTTTTACAGGCAAACCCAGTTCAGGCAGCGTTAGTGAAACATAGCAATCACACCCGCATTTTACCAGTACCAAGCACAGTAAAGATTATGCCTGCTACTGCGTTTAAACTTAATTACTTGTCAACTGCAGCCTTTTGCTTAAGCGACCTTAACTTCGATCTATTGATCTACAGTTCGTAAGAATAGTTTTATAATATAGGCGGACCTAAAAAAATTCTAAGTGGATTGCAGATAGGATTATCTAAGTAAATGAACACTATCCGTATCCGGGCTTTGTTTCACAACTCTAGTGGATCTTGTACAACATAAAATGCCCTCTAGCATGGCTCAGGAAAAAAACCGTAGGAAGATACACAAATCAATTTAAGATTATGCCCGTGGTATAGCGGGAAGGCTGGGTCGGATTCAGGAACAAACCCGGCGAGGCAGATACGCTGATAACAAGAGTAGTAAGTTACAAGAAGCCTTAAATTTAGCTAATAGAGATAAACAATGACAAAACGCAAAACATCAGGAAGCAATATAGCTGGCAAACAGCCACCCATACCTAAGGGCTGCCTGCTGGCCATTGGAGGCAAAGAAAGCAAAGGAGACAAACAGAAAACCGAGGATCAGCAGCGTAATGTTGATTTCGAAAGCGAGGAGATTCTCAAATTCTTCAAAGGGAAGCTGAGGGGAGACAACCCTACGGTGGCGTTCTTGCCTACTGCCTCTACGTTGCCAGAGCTTCAAGCCAAAGAGTACGTTCGCCTGTTCAATGAACTTGGCCTGAGCAAGGTGGAGGTGCTGGACGTCAGAACAAGGGAGGATGCGCAAAACGACGAGTACCTGAAAGTAATTGAGCAGGCCGACGGCATTTACTTTTCGGGCGGAGACCAGTTGCGGCTCACCTCAATCCTGGGTGGCACCAAGCTGTTGCAGCTCATGAAAGAGAGGTTCACATACGATAATGTGCTGGTGGCGGGTACGAGTGCTGGCGCAACCGCCTTGTCTACGCCTATGATCTATGAGGTGATGGCGAAGGGAGGATTTATCAAAGGCGATGTGCGCATAACTACCGGGCTGGAATTCCTAAAAAATGTTGCCGTAGATACCCATTTTATACAAAGAGGCCGCCTGGTGAGGATGGCCCAGTGTATCGTTACGAACCCTGGCTGTATCGGACTTGGCCTGGAGGAGGACACCGCTGCTTACATCACAGAAGGCAAGGAGCTGACGGTAGTGGGCAGTGGCCTTATTACCATAGTGGACGGCATGAGAATGACTGGTACCAACATTTATGATATTGAAGCCGGCGAGCCTTTTTCGGCCAAGGGACTGACCGTGCACCTGTTAAGCAAAGGCGAAAAGTATACCTTTCCTATTTACGATCAGCTTCACATATAGTCTCTGTCGTGCAAAAATGAGGAGGAGGAAGACGGTGTTTCTTTGGCCTTTATATGTTGAGGAGATCTAGCGTGCTGCCATCTTATTTGCCCGCCTTCCTTCTTACCCTAATCATTGTTGATTTTCTGCGCTCTATGGTGTAGAGTCGATTTTGAAAAAACTGGGCACTCTCCTCCTGCACCTTGAAGGGAGCTGTCGTGGAGGCCCACCATCAATATTAAGTTTATGCTCTTACTTTAAAGTTGTCTGAGCTTATACGACGTGAGACGGAGTCTAACTACTGCTTGCGCTACTTAGTGCACCCGTGGCTTAATAATCTTTTCTATGTGTCGAGCTGCATTCATTGGACATGCGCTGCCTTTTCGTTTCCTCTAAAACAGCTTTTATATAGTTTACGTCTTCCTGGCTAATCATCTCTTTGCCGGATGCTTCTTCGATTGATTGTAGTTCTCTTTCAAGAAGATTGCGGTGCCTGTCCTGTTCATCGCGCTCGCTTATCTTGCTGATCAGGTTGATGAGGCGTGTTTGAACGGTCACATCCTTTGAGGAGTAGGCGCGGATACTGGCAGAGCAGAGGTAGAAGGTGTTCTCAAACGGGACCGGGGCGTATATGATACAGGCGGTTCCGTCATCGTGCTGTATTACCTTCTGCCCGCGCAGCTGTTGGAGCCTGCACAGCAGGTCCATGAGGTAATCCACTGCCTGCACAGCGGTGCCTGGGTCATTTACTCCCGGACTCAGCGCCTTTACGGCGATCTCTGTCAGGTGCTTGAACCCGTAGAAGAAGTTCTCTTTCACCATCTCCTGGTGCCGGAGCAGCACATTTTCCTCCAATATATCCTTTATCTTCTCATTCAAGGGGGTGTTTATTTCCAGGAGAGCGTCTCCTTTCAGTAAGTACTCGCCCTGGGTTATTAAAAGCCTGAGCTTGAGCCCAAGCTTTTTGGAGGCCTTCCTGAATTCACGCTCGGTGATCTTGTCGAAGTAGCCCGAGTCCCATGCCTCCACCAGGTGGAACTGCCCGTCCTCCTGCCAGTCCTCGTGATAACTCCCGCCTTGGAGCTCCCTGTTTAGTACATCCCTGGTTTTGCGGTAGGTGCTGTTGAGGATGTTGCCTATCTGAACCTCGTTGGAGATCTTGTAGATGAAATAGATAAAGGAGATGACGCAGCCAAAGCCCAGGAGTACATTCACAACAGTAGAGAGGAGGGGGACCCCGGGACCTGCGGCCATCGTCTGTACGTTGCTGAGCACGACAATAGTGAAGCACACTGTGCCGACAATGACCCCGAGCACCACCTGGCTACCCCTTTTCCGGAGCAGGTCGGGCAGCAGCCTTGGCGAAAAGCTGGACGTGACCTGGGTCAGCACGATCATCACCATGGCAAAGGTAAAGGTAAAGAGGCTAATCAGGCCCGTCAGCAGGGATGAGAGCAGGCTTCTGGCCGTGTCGGCGTTGTTGATCATTAAAAACGACACCTTGCTGATTATTGACCTTCCTACAGAGGTCTTGTCCAGGTACGTGCAAAGAAGTGCCAGTAACAATAAGCCCAAAGCAATCAGGGTAGGGTAAAAGGCAATGCTGCTGGTCACCTGCATGTATGCCTTCTTCACAGAGTACTTTAGCTTTGAGAGTTTCATAGTAGACAATATAAATGTTGGGGTGCCAAGCGGGACGCTGCTAAAAGCAAGCGTAGCTTGAGCAGTAGTGCCTTGTGTTTCAATTCTGCTTTTTAGGATATATCTCCACACCCTGCTTTTTAGCGCTGGTTTTCCAGCCGCGGTGCATGCGCTCGCTGTTGAAGACCAGCGCTATGTTTCCCTGCAGGTCTACGCCGATCACACCTACATCTCCTTCACCAGGATCTGTGCGGTCCAGCACCACCGCTTCGCAGGCTTGCTGCAGGGAAAGACCTTTATACTCCATCAGAGCGGATATATCATAGGCGGTAATGTTTTTTATCAACAGCTCCCCGTCCCCTGTGCCCGAGATGGCGCACGTGCTGTTTTTAGCGTAGCAACCGGCACCTATAATGCAGCTGTCACCAATTCTGCCCATCTTCTTGTTTTCCGTACCACCCGTTGAGGTTGCTGCGGCAAGGTTCCCGTCCCGGTCGAGGGCAACGGCCCCTACCGTGCCGTGCATGCGGGCATTCAGTTGGTCCATCCCTATGTGGTCGCTGCTGGTAAACTCCTCTTCCCGCTTTTTAGAGAAAAGATCGAACTGGTGCTCGGTAATAAAGTAAGAAGAAGGCTCCAGCCGTATATCAATTTTCTTTGCGTACTCCAGCGCTCCCATGTCGCCCAGGAAGCGGTACTTGGTATTCATCATGACGGCTTTTGCCAGGGAAATAGGGTTTCGGATGTTTCTCACCAACGTGACAGCGCCTGAAGCCTGATCGTTGCCCCGCATGATGGCCGCGTCCATCTCCACCTCCCCGTTGGCATTAAGGGCAGAGCCTCTGCCGGCATTTAACAGCGGGTTGTTCTCCAGAGAGACTACTGCTGCCTCCACGGCGTCAACTGCTGAGCCTCCTTTCTCCAACACCATACAGCCTTCATCAACTGCTTGCCGGATACCAGCCTCGTATGCTTTCTTGTTTGAATGAATATGGTCGGAGTCGGGGTCGGCGCCGCCGTGTACGACAATTGCAAGTGGTTTTTTCTTAGCCATAGCTGCTTTCTTTACTTTTTGTTTTTAGCCTGTTTGGCAGCAACAGGATTTTTATTCATTTCCATTACGCTAATTCTAAATGCACTGGTTACTGCCTTCATTAGGTTTTGCCATACCTCAGTCTCGCCGTTCAGGTAGAACCTCTGATTGACTTCCAGCTCGAAGCCAGCGTAATGCTCATCCAGAAATAGTTTCCGGAGATGGGAGGGTAGGCCATCAGCGGTTCCTGGGTAGGGTGCGTTGTACTGTACTTTCAAGTTCGGGTCCTGCAGTAAAAGTCCTGATTTGTAGAGTATTGCTAGCGCTTTCTCCGATTTACGTTTCGGATCAAACAGAATCCCTATGTCGGCTTTGCGCACTTCTCCGTCCATAGCAGGGGTGAAGGAATGGATAGCAAAATGTACTACCTGGTTTCCGACAGCTATTTCCTTTCCAACCGCTTCCTCAACCTGCAGCCTGTGCGGGAAATAGTAGGTGCCCAGTACTTGCTTTTTCTTCTCCGGTAGCAAACCCTGCGTGTACGCTGAGAACAACTCCTCATTTTCAGGAGAGCGGTTTGCCTCTACCAGCAGCCTGGAGACGCAGGAGTAATACAGCGCAAGACCTAGCTCGGCGGCCAGGTATTGAGCCAGCTGAAGTGCCCCGAAGTCTATGGCCTTGTGCGTGAAGAGTACTTCTTCACTTGCTCTGAACAGGTGTCTGCACCTGGCCGGGATCTCGTTGACGGCATGTTCGCACGTAAGTATTAATGTTGTGGGCATAGGTCAAAGTCAATGAGAGGTTTGCTGCCTAAGCATTAAAACGAACTGTAGTACCCTTCGCAGTGACATCCATATGCACGGGAGCGCCAAAGACCATCGCCTTGTTTACGCCACCGTGTCCGGCCGGAAAGCCAAAGCAGACCGGGAAATCATACTTTTTTACTGCATCCAGAACTATTTCCTCGGGCGTCTTTCCAAAGGGCGGATCATCTTCTTGTATATCGACTAACTGGCCAACCAGAAGACCCCTTACATAGTCAAACTTACCGGCACTTTTAAGCGAGGTAAGGTAACTCCCTTGAGAGGGCGGTATCTATACAGAGGGGTTAGTCTGCTACTTCGGATGAGGTCTCCTCTAAACAGGGTTCAAAAGGAGAGATGAAGTGGGACATTACCCATTAGAGATCATTTCTATTATTCTAAAGATGTGCTATCGCTTTGAGAGTGCTGTTTGTTACTTCTTCCATTTTCTCAAGATTCAGTGTTCCAGTTGTGTTGGTGTGCATGTCCTAGGGCTGCTGTCAGCTGCTTTACCGGCAAACATTTCTCACCCTACAGCAAGCCTTACACTATAAGGGGAGATCAGGTACTTGATATAACTCAGGTACCTGCTCTCCCCTTAATAAAGCGATTCTACTACGGACGGTGCAGCAGTACCACAGACCGACCCTGCACCTCAATGGTAGCGCCTGCTTTATAGACGACATCTTTCTCTACTGCGCGGCTTTCGCTCGTGTCCAGTATCTTTGTCCATCCACTACCGTACTTTTCAGGGGGCAGCCTATACTCCAGCGGTCCGTGGTGGGCATTGAAGATCACATAGAAACTGTCGTCTACAATCCGCTCGCCTTTAGGACCCACAGAGTGCAGTCCGTGTCCGTTCAGGAACACTGCCAGCGACTTTGCATAATCATGATTCCAGTTCTCTTCAGTCATCTCGTTACCGTTGGGCAAAAACCAGGCAATGTCCTCGGCGCCGGCCCCTTTTATAGGCTGCCCCTGAAACCAGCGGCGGCGGCAGAAGACTGGGTGGTTCCTGCGCAGCTTAATAAGTTTCTGTGTGAATTCCAGCAAGTCCTTGTCCGCCTCCTGCCAGTTTAGCCATGATATTTCATTGTCCTGGCAGTAGGCGTTGTTGTTACCCTGCTGTGTGCGGCTTAACTCGTCTCCGGCCACCAGCATCGGCACCCCCTGCGATAAAAACAAAGTTGTCAGGAAATTCCTCTTTTGCCTGTTTCGTAGGGCAATAGTTGAATCATTATCGGTTGGCCCCTCTTCTCCACAGTTCCAGGAGCGGTTATGGCTTTCACCGTCGTTGTTATCTTCGCCGTTTTCTTCATTGTGCTTCTCGTTATAGCTAACCAGGTCGTGCAGGGTAAAACCATCATGGGCCGTTACAAAATTTATACTTGCCGTGGGGTTGCGGGATTCATCTCGGTACAGGTCTGAGCTGCCGGTAAAACGTTCTGCAAACTCTCCCAGCATACTGTGTTCTCCGCGCCAGTAATCACGTACGCAGTCACGATACTTGCCATTCCACTCGGCCCAACCCGGAGGGAAATTACCTACCTGATAGCCGCCTTCACCTACGTCCCAAGGTTCCGCGATCAGCTTCACCTGCGAGATAACCGGGTCCTGATGGATGATATCGAAGAAAGAGCCTAGCTGATCTACTTCATGTAACTCACGGGCCAGCGCAGAAGCCAGGTCGAAACGGAAGCCATCTACGTGCATCTCGGTTATCCAATAGCGAAGGCTGTCCATGATCAGGCGAAGCACGCTTGGCATCATGGCGTTCAGGGTGTTGCCCGTGCCGGTGTAATCCATGTAATAGCGTTTTTCTTCTTCCACAAGCCTGTAGTAAGATGCATTGTCTATACCCCGAAACGATATGGTTGGCCCCATGTGGTTACCCTCTGCCGTATGGTTGTAAACTACGTCCAGTATTACTTCAATACCCGCTTTGTGCAGGGCCTTCACCATGTTCTTAAACTCCGCCACCTGTTCTCCGAGCATGCCGCTGCCTGAGTAGCGCACGTCAGGGGCGAAGTAGCCGATGCTGTTATAGCCCCAGTAGTTACTCAGACCCTTCTCCACGAGGTGGCGGTCTGATATGAAGTGATGTACCGGCAATAGCTCCACAGCCGTTACGCCCAGGTCCTTCAGGTATTTGATTGTTTCAGGGTGAGCCAGCGCAGCATATGTTCCGCGAAGCTCTTGCGGTATGCCCGGATGCATTTTGGTGAAGCCCTTTACATGGGCCTCATAGATGATAGACCGGTGGTAAGGAGTCTTAGGGGGCTTGTCTCCGCCCCAGTCAAACGATGGGTCAACCACCACTGATTTGGGAATGAAGGGGGCACTGTCGGTAGTGCTCATGCTCAGGTCCTCATCAGGGTGCCCCACCTCATACCCAAAAAGGGAGTCATGCCAGTCTATGGTGGCCGAAATGGCCTTGGCATAGGGATCCAACAGGAGCTTGTGCGGGTTAAAGCGATGCCCGTTCTCTGGCTCGTAAGGACCATGCACCCGGTAGCCGTAAAGCTGACCCGGCTTTAAATCGGGCAGGTAAGCGTGCCACACCTGGTGGGTGCGCTCCGCCATCTTTATTTTCAATGATTCGGTTTCGTCTTCTGCGGAACTGAAAAGGCAGAGTTCCACACCTGTGGCATTGTCTGCGTAAAGGGCAAAGTTCACGCCTTCCCCGTCCCAGGTGGCTCCCAAAGGATATGGGTTGCCGGGATATGTTGTTTTCTTCATGTACTGGCTGTATTCATTCAGTGATAGCTACTCGCTGCAGAGAGAGGTAACATCCGCTCGTATACGTATCTGGCTCAAAATGGTCTACATCCTAAAGTGGCGGTTTAGGTATTGCCCTAGTACCTTTCATTCGAAAGTTTATTTACACAGAGTTGCAGTGAAACAACGGCACGCTACGAATTGTATTGATAGATCGTATTGATAGAATAAAGAGGTTTTTTAGCTTTCGCCTATGTTTGCTTTGGAACATTGACAGTTTTGTCTATCTATCCTGCCGACCTACTTTTTGGTGAAAGGTCATTTTGGGGAGTTATGGTTACCTTTCCAGTAACCTTCATCAGCTTTGGGTATAGATAAACTGAGAGCAAAACTTATATCCTGCTTTCAGGACTCAATTCCTAATGTTGCTTATCACATGGTTAGCGGTATACCTTATGCTCGCATAGGACAAGTCTAGAAGAAGTTAATGTTAGGGTAACAACTATGTAAAATAGCTGCAATCAAATTAAGAACTACTTAAGCCAACGCGGCACATAAGCTAAGCCCGGAATATGTCCAAACTATAGGCACCTCACTTATTATTGGCATTTCCTCTGCTATCGATTCGAACGAAGTTTCAATGGTCAAGGCTGGGCAAACATATTGCTTCGCTTAAGGTTAATAATTTGATAAAGCCGTCTCACGGATAAAGCACTTAAGACGGTATTTGAGATGAGTTTACGAGAAATAAAACCAGCCTTACTCTAACTAGAGGTGTGATAGAGACATCTTACTACCCTGCCTTAATGCAATGCAGGGGAGAAGGTAAAATGCAGGGGAGAAGGTAATAAGATGAGTAAGAGAAGAGTAACAACATGAAAAATATTTTCTGTTACTCTGGAAACGAAAAAGCGGCTTAAACTGTAGTCTAAGCCGCTTTTTGCTATTTACTCTGTAGCCCGAAGGATGGAATTATCGAACCATTTCCACAGGGATTTTGCTGGGTTGAATAGGTTGCTGGTCTTGTAGAATCTTCAACTTTCTGATTTGGCATCAAATGATTTTATTTCCAGAAGCTTATCGACACCTAAAGCCAGCTCAGAGTACTTCTCTGTACGTTTCAACACTATTTTCTAATGTTTCATCACTTTTAGTTGCTGTCATTACAAGAATTGCCCATTCTTATGCCTTTAAACTCCTGTGCTTCAGTAGACAGATATTGTAAGACCTATTTATGCAAAATGAACCTATGAAATTAACGACCAAAGTCATCACCGTGGCTTGCCCTGTTAGTGCGGGCAAACCTACTTTGCAGCGGTACTTAACCAAGTGCTGTAGGCCGAGGCTTTTAATATTTTTTTTGCTAATCACATTTTCTTGTAGGCCAAACAAAGCTTTTTTCAACCAAAGCAGTAGCGAATTCCTGCAAGAACATCCCCAGTTTTCATCAGAGTTTGAAAACAAGCTAAGGGGCATCTATACAGACAAATCTCTTTTCGGCGATGTCATCTTTGGTGTTGTTGATGAAAATGGACTGGTTTATTCGTTTGCTCTCAACAGAGAGATAATAGAAGGCAAAGCAACTTCTCTCGATAACAATTCCCCACTTTACATCGCCTCCAGTACAAAGTCATTTACAGGGACATTGCTCAAAATACTTGAAGAAGAAAAGAAGCTTGACTTAAACAAATCCCTTGATGAGTACCTTCCTCAACTCAACTACAGTGATAGCATAGACACAAACAAGATAACGATCAAAAGCCTCCTGAATCACACCCACGGCACCTTTAGCAATAGCATGACGTGGAAAACAGCTTATCTGGGCTATAGCGGTGAAAATGAAGAATTGATCCATGACCTGAATACTGATTTTCTTTACGATCCATCAGGTAAGTTCAGATACTCCAACGTCGGTCCGATCATAGCTGGAATGGTTGTAGAGAACCTGACAGGGAAAACGTGGAAAGCAGGCATGGAAGAGAACATTTTCGCGCCCCTCAACATGGATAATACCACTGCAAGTGTCAGCGATCATAAGCTCGATGAGATTCGCCCGTCCCTTATTGTGTCAAAAGAAAGGGGGGTAGTCGATAAAGGTTTCTACAAAAGTGATGTCACGATGCATGCAGCAGGTGGAATGATTTCTACCATAAACGACCTTTCCAGGTGGCTAAGTGCTAACATAAGACAAGACTCAGTATTACTATCTAAAGATTCCTGGGCGGCGCTTCATGCTTCTACCACACCCCAGGACAAAGTTTACTTTACCTACCGTCGCACGGGCTACAGCTTGGGCTGGGATGTTGCTCAGTATCAGCAGGAGGAGATACTGACCCGCTTCGGAAACCTGGCAGGCATCAGTTTCCACATCTCTTTTATGCCAGAGAAAAAAATTGGAGTTATTGCGTTTTCAAATGACAACAGGGCTTATTTGCTGCCTCACTTGATGGCAAACTACGCCTACAATATGCTTAACGCATTGCCGGCAGACAGCATCTTCCAGAGTGAAAGAGCAAGATTTGAGGAAGCTTTCAAAAGCGAGAACGAGATAGTGTATCCTGAAGCATCGCAACTGCTAACGCAAAGTACCGGCAATGACAGCATACTTGGAACTTACCACAATAGGGGAAACTGGCCCACTATATCTGTAATCAAGGAAGGTAACCATTACAATATGAAATGGGGCATTCTAAGCGGACCTATCTATAAAAAGGAAAAGGGTGGAAACCAATCCAATTTAGGATTGTTAACAAGAGACTTTGAAATAAGGAATGACACCCTTAAAACAGGATCATTGACTTACATCAAAGCTAAGCAGTAAAAAGGACCTCATCTGCTCATTAGGGAAAGATTAGTTGCCATATTAGGTTTGCTCTCAAAGCTGTGGCTGCCTAGTACCTGAAAAGTTCGATAAGCCTACCGAAGGGGATGAATTATCGAACCTTATCCACAGGGATCTAGCTGCTTTAAAAGATTATCTGGGGTAGGAGCTTCAGGCTTTTTACAAACCTGCTGTACATAAGGTTTATTATAAGTATAAATGACATCTGTCCATAGCCAAACACATATAGAGCTCCTTCGGGAACTAGCAGGCACAGATGGCAGATAACATGGCACCTGTATGTGCGCATGGAAACCAGAGAAGCACATCCTAGAGGATGTGCTTCTATCTCTAAAATAAAACCTAGAATAACTGATTAAGACGGGTTCTCCCCCCGGAAGGCGTCCTTTATCTTCTCACCTGCCTGCTTAAGCATGGCGGCGCCGATCTTTGACTCGTCCGTGAACCTGGTATCTTCCGTGGGAGGTGTGAACTGCAGGGCTTCGGCATAGGGGGGCGGGCGGTTGAGCATGAAGTCCGCCGTCACCTCGGCGTATTTCTCGCGTGCCTGCTCTGCTGTGTATCTCCCTTGGATGATGTCATGCATCAGGTTAAGCGAGAGGATGTTGGCGTTTTCCATGTCGCAGCGCGCAGATGCCTCGCCCCGCGTCCTGTCCACGTAGAGGCTCCCGTCGTAGCGCCCCAGCTCGGTGAGCCTGTCCACTGGCACCTTGTAGCTGATCACGTTCTCGATTACGTCCGTGTGTGGCTGGGGGAAATCGTGCGGGATCTCGTGGCGGTGCACGATGGTGCGCTTCCACGGGCCGTTGTTAAACCAGACCAGGTGGCTGGGCGTGGCCTCGTTGGGCGGGCCGTACTTCTCGGTTGTCTGCCGGGCTGACTTGGCTGCCATCTCAGGCCATTCTCCGATAATGCCTTCCACCTGTGCTATATCCACTAGTGTGGTCGTGGGCTTCTCGATTGCGGACGGTTCCGCACCCGTTTTCATCCTGCTGGCCATCGTAGTGGCGGTTGTGCTGAGTTTCTCGCTTTGTTTCATAGCTGCTTTGTGTTGTTTGTACTTTTTACGGATTTGACATGTATCTGGGCGTCATGAATTTCGGAACCCGAATATCCTCACCACTGAACTTAGGGAGGCTCTTCCCTTGGGTTATACGCCTTTGGCATTGGATCTCCATGTGTCTTTGCGTAAACAGGGGAAGCCAAACCATGGTTTTTTAATAGCAAAAGAAATAATAATGGTTTTCATATCGGAGCATATACCTACAACCGCTGCAGGATAAGCTGGTAGTTCTCGAAGTTCCTGAATCCATGTTTAAGCTCCAAATACGACCCAATTTATGTTTAAGTGATGTAAACTTTAAAATAAATTTGCTTTTAAAGCTTAACATGCTTTACCTTTGCAAGCGTAAAGTCAAAATACCTACACCGTATTTGATTTATAAAGAAGAAGGGAGAGAACAGGCTCTGTGAACTTCTAGCAACCAGTTAACCAGACCAGGTGCTAATTCCTGCCTAAATTATTTAGGGGATATAAATTGTTAAAAATGAAAATCTCAACAAGCAACCGTACTGGTATTTCAATCAACCGAAACACTTCTACTTCTTTCGGTGCCACTTCATCTATTGCTTCAGTTACCTGTTGTTGTTGCTGTTGTTGCTAACACAGCTGCTTCGGGTTCTTAATCTTACTTTTAGTTAAGCCATAACAACTCCCGTACGCGGCCTACAGGGATCATTGTACCTATTTGTTATTGAAGCAAATCAGGCTAAACCATGCTGTGCCATCTTGTTTCAGTTCCTGAATCTGGTGCTTATTCCTGTCTCCTAAGCATGTTGTCGCTCTGCCGGCGCAGGGGCATTGTATCTATACCTTTTCATTCACACTATTTCAATTCAGAACATTATGTCAACTTATTCATCAGAAAAACCTTTTGCTATATTTCACGAACACCAGGAGTGGTTCCGCCCGCTGTTTAACGAACTGGATGTGCGCGGCATCGCCTATGAGCGGCTGAATGCGGCAGAGCATACTTATGACCCGGCGCAGAAAGAGCTGCCGTACAGCCTATTCTTTAATCGCATGAGCCCATCGGCTTACCTGCGTAACAACGAGCAGGGCATTTTTTATACGTTAAACCTGCTGGTGCACCTGGAAGCGAAAGGCGTAACTGTGATCAACGGCTACAAAGCTTTCCAGTACGAAACATCAAAAGCCCTGCAGATTACCCTGTTGGATCGCTTGGGGCTAGCTTACCCGAAAGCACGTGTTATCAACCATCCTTCCCAGGCGGTGAAAGCAGCGAATGGCCTCCGCTACCCGGTGGTGGTAAAAGCGAATATTGGCGGCAGCGGAGCCGGTATAGTTCGTTATGACTCACCAGAGGAGCTGGCGTTGGCTGTAACCGCTGGCCAGATAGAGCTTGGCATAGACCACACAGCACTTGTGCAGGAGTTTATACCTGCGCGCGGTGGCCACATCAACCGGGTAGAGACATTGGGTGGCAAGTACCTGTATGCTATCAAGGTTTATACTTCAGGTGAGAGCTTTAACTTATGCCCTGCCGACATCTGCCAGACCACCAACGGAAAAGAACTGGTAAGGAATGCCTGCGCTATTGATGCGCCTAAAAACGGGATGAGGGTAGAAGCCTTTACGCCGGAGCAGGAAGTGGTTGAAGCCATTGAGCGCATTGTGCAGGAAGCAGGGATTGATGTAGGTGGCATAGAGTACATTATCGACGACCGCGACGGCCAGATCTACTACTACGATGTGAATGCCCTTTCAAATTTTGTGGCGGACGCTGTAAATGTAATTGGATTTAACCCACACGCCAGGCTTGTTGATTTCCTGGAGAAAAAGGTTCAGCTTAAAAGAGAGGAGGTTAAATAATGGAATTCGGATATTGGTTACCTGTTTTTGGAGGCTGGCTTCGTAACATTGAAGACGAGAGCATGGCTGCAAATTGGGAGTATGTGAAGAAACTGGCTCAACGCAGCGAGGGCTGGGGCTATAGCCTATCGCTGATCGCAGAACTGTTCCTTAATGACATCAAGGGGGAAGAGTCGCCTTCTATGGAAGCTTGGTCTACGGCGGCGGCGCTGGCAGCTGTAACGGAGCGACTGGAGATAATGGTAGCGGTGCGCCCTACCTTCCACAACCCGGCTATACTGGCCAAGCAGGCATCTAACATCGCCCAGATCAGCGGCGACAGATTATCACTCAACGTGGTGTCGTCGTGATGGAAAGATGAAGCCACCAAGTATGGCCTGCACTTTGAAGAGCACGACGACCGCTACGCCCGCACCAAAGAATGGCTGGATGTAGTAACAAACGTGTGGGAGCAGGATCATTTTACTTACGACGGCAAATACTACCAGGTACAGGACAATGTGCTGCAACCAAAGCCAAAGAAAAAGCCATTCCTGTATGCTGGTGGCGAATCAGAAGCTGCCAAAACACTTATCAGCAGGCAGTGTGACGGCTACGTGATGCACGGCGACTCGCCGGAGTTGATCGTTAAGCGCATTGATGACATGAAGCGCCGTCGCGAAGCAAACGGGTTGCCACCTATGAAATTCGGCGTTGCCGCCTACAGCATCGTGCGCGACTCGGAACAGGAAGTTAAAAAGGAGCTGGAGCGCATCACAAACGTGAAGGAGGCAGCCGCCGGCTTTAAAAACATGCAACAATGGGTGACTGGTACACAGTTAGAGCGCCAGCTTACCCTGCAGGATTATTCTGTCTCGAACCGTGGACTCCGCTCTGGTTTGTTAGGTACACCTGCGCAGGTACAGGATCGAATAGCAGAATTTGAAGCCGTTGGCGTTGACTTTTTCCTGCTGCAATGCAGCCCGCAATTAGAAGAAATGGAACGCTTCTCCGAAGCGATCATACAAGTAACTACCTGATGCCTTTTTAGCTTTAAGTATGACAGTAAGAACCTGCTTATATCCTGCTCCTGGTACCTTATACTTTTAGGCTATATTTAATTACTAATCTGATCTGCCTTCCCTGCCGCACCTTAACGGCAGGGATAAATTAATATCTATCAAGCTGCTATAAAAGCAGTAAAGACTGAAGATAAATAGTTACTCTTGTAAATCCTTTTTCTTCTGCTTTACCTTACTTTCTTTTGCAGCTAATTAACGATATCATAACAGTATGGAAAATATATTAGATAAAGCATACGCAACTGAAGATTTCCGCAGGCAGGGGCACGCCTTGATTGATTTGATGGCAGACTATCTGGCGCAGGCCACTTCTGATAGTAAAGAGGTTCAGGCTATCCCGTGGCAGAGCCCCGAGAAGCAACTGGATTACTGGCAGAAGGACTTTAGCAAGGTCGACACAATTGATCCGCTTGATCTGTTCAGGGACGTGATTGACCGATCTATACAGGTACACCGCAAGCGTTACCTGGGCCACCAGACAACACCCACATTACCTGTTACTGTGCTCTCTGCTGCTGTTACAGCTCTTTTAAACCAAGGTATGGGCGTATACGAAATGGGAATGGTAGGTAACACCTTCGAGAAGTTGCTCACGGAACACCTGGCGCAAAAGCTGGGTTTTAGCGGGGAAGCATCCGGTTTTATTACCTCAGGGGGATCGTTGGGTAACCTTACAGCCTTATTAGCAGCAAGAGCGGCATGTACAGGAATTTGGCACAACGGCTATGTAAATGAGCAAAAACTGGCAGTTCTGGTTTCTGAAGAAGCTCATTATTGTATAGACAGGTCTGCTCGAATCATGGGGTTTGGCGCAGCTGGTATTATAAAGGTTCCTGTAAACGATAAGTTCCAGATGCGCACAGAGCTGCTGGAATCTTATTACCAGCAAGCTATCACAGATGGAAAGCAGGTGATCAGTGTGATTGGTTGCGCAGGTTCTACCTCCACGGGCTCTTATGATGACCTGGAAGCTATTGCAGCTTTCAGTCAGAAGTATAATATTTGGTTTCACGTAGATGGCGCACATGGGGCACCGGCTGCCTTTTCACCTAAATATCAGCACTTGGTTAAAGGCATTGAAAAGGCTAATTCGGTAGTGGTGGATTATCATAAAATGATGATGACGCCATCGCTTTCAACTGCCGTGCTTTTCAAGAATGGGAGCGACGCCTATAGATCCTTTTCTCAACGAGCGCAATACCTATGGACAGATCAGGATACAGAAGAGTGGTACAACGGGGGTAAGCGCACGTTTGAATGTACAAAGGCCATGTCAGCCCTAAATGTTTACACCATATTCAGAACTTATGGGGATGATGTCTTTCGAGAGAATATAGAGCGCTTGTATGGGTTGGCTGAAAAGTTTGCTGAACTGATTAAGTCGAAGAAAAACTTCGAGCTGGCGTATGAACCACAGTGCAATATTGTTTGCTTTCGTTTAAGAACAGCAAGCGATGTTAGTAAACTGAATCTGGCTATCCGCAATCAGTTATTGGAAGATGGCAGGTTCTATATTGTTCAGACTGTCTTAAATGGTGACCTCTACCTGCGTGTCTCACTTATGAACCCCCTTTCTACTGAAGAAGAACTTATAGAACTACTACAGGCAGTAGAAGAAAAGGCTGTAATTTTAACATCAAAAGTATAGAATAGTAGTGTATGTAATAGGGTAACAGAACTGTTAACAGCTAAATTTTATTTAATTCAAGATATACTTTCAATGTTTAAAAAAGAACAGACTATCGTTGTTGCTTCAAAAAATCCGGTTAAGATTGAGGCCGCTCTCCTCGGATTTCAGAAGATGTTCCCAGAACAGACTTTTCAAACACTTACTATTTCTGTTCCTTCTGATGTGCAGGATCAGCCTATGTCTGATGATGAGACTCTCAAAGGTGCTGTAAACAGGGTAAATAATGCCTTTGAAAAGCATACTGAAGCTGACTTCTGGATTGGAATTGAAGGGGGAGTAGAAATGCACGATGGGGAGTTAACGGCCTTTGCCTGGGTAGTGATACGATCGGACAGTGGCTTGGGAAAAGCCAGGTCTGGTACGTTCTTTTTACCGGGTGCCGTAGCGGAACTGGTAGCACAGGGCATGGAGCTGGGTGAGGCGGATGATATTGTTTTCAACAAGTCTAACTCAAAGCAGCAGTCCGGAGCTATTGGTCTTCTGACAGATAATGTAGTGGATAGGATGCAACTGTACCAGCAGGCAGTCGTGCTGGCACTGGTAAGCTTTAAAAATGAAGCCTTGTACCGGCAGCAGTTGCAGAAAGTTAATTTTAAGATAGTTTAGCACTTACAAATGATAAGTCCGGAAGAACGCCTGCAGCAACTTGGCATACTACTCCCAGAGCCTGTAAAGCCCGTAGCTAATTATGTCACCTATATTCAGACAGGTAACTTGCTTTTCCTCTCAGGACACGGCTATTGCGGAGCTCCTACAGCCGTCGACATAGGAAAGCTGGGAAGAGACCTGACGGTCGAGCAGGGCTATCTGGCCGCCCGTAACTCAGGAATTTGTATTCTAGCCACTATCAAGCATGCCCTTGGGGATCTTGGCAGCGTGAAAAGAATTGTTAGGGTGCTTGGTATGGTGAACGCCACCGACGACTTTGCGGATCACCCGAAAGTAATCAACGGCTTTTCTGACCTGATGGTGGATGTCTTTGGCGAAAAGGGGAGACATGTGCGGTCAGCTGTCGGAATGGGTTCTCTTCCTGGCGGCATAGCCGTGGAAATAGAGGTAACCCTTGAAGTGGCAACAGAATAGATCGGCACAAACCGGTGAATTAAACTAAAAATTATGTACAATAAGAGAACAGGATGTGTCCAAAATCAGCAGCAGCGGCAGGGAGTGAACACCCCCATATTTACATCAACAGCTAACAGGTACATTGGCAATGATGAAATAGTATATCCAAGGAATTTTAACACAGAGAACCAGAAGGCTATAGTTGAAAAACTCTGCTTGCTGGAACGTGGAGAAGCCGGCATGATCTTGAGTTCAGGCACTGCGGCCATATCGACGGTGCTTTTTTCTTTGCTCAAAGCAGGAGACCATGCCTTGCTGTCCAGAGAAATTTACGGTGGCACCTTGAAACTGGTAAAAGAAGAGTTTACTAAATTCAACATAGCATTTGATCTTGTACCCAACGCTGAGATAGGGAACATAAAGTCTCTGATAAGAGAGAATACAAAAGTTATTTATACTGAAACGCCCTCTAATCCGCTGCTTTCAGTTGTTGACTTACAGGCTATTGCCAACATTGCCAGGGAGCACCAGATCTTAACTGTGGTTGACAACACGTTTGCTACACCAATCATCCAGAACCCGATTGCGCTGGGCATCGATATTGTAGTTCACAGCGGAACGAAATACCTGGGAGGACACCATGATCTATGCTTTGGGGCAGTGGTTACCACCCAAAAGCTAAAAGATATTATTTACCAGAGCGCGTTGAACTTTGGTGGCAGCCTGAACGGGCTGGACTGCTACCTGATCGAACGGAGCCTGAAGACTTTGGCACTCAGGGTTGAGAAACAAAACGATAACGCGATGCGAGTAGCCAAAGCGCTACAGGAAAACGCTGGAATATCAAACGTTTATTACCCCGGCCTGGTGAATCATCCGAACCACGCTATTGCAGCCAGGCAAATGGAAGGCGGCTTCGGAGGGATGCTCTCCTTTGAGTTGAAGGATATAGGTAAGACAGATGAATTTTTAGACAGGCTGCAGCTGATCATTCCTGCTTTAAGCTTGGGCGGGGTGGAGACCACGATCTGTCAGCCTTCTAACTCTTCTCATGCAAGTTTAACAGAAGCAGAGCGCTTAGGACAGGGTATCACGGATGCCTTGCTGCGGCTCTCAGTCGGGATAGAAGATGCGGATGATTTGATCAGAGACATAGAGAAAGCCCTAACAGCTTAGGCTTATGTTGTAAACAGTATCTTTTTCCTTTATGATTGGCGTAGGAGAAATGTGTCCTCCTTTGCCTTTTTAATATTAAATCAGTGTAGTATGAGTACATTAAAAGTAGCCTTAGCTCAAATAGCACCAATTTGGTTAAACAAAAATGAGACCTTGGACAAGGTAAAAGCAAGTATTTCAGAAGCAGGGGCAAAGCAATGCGATCTTGTTGTCTTTGGAGAGGGGCTGTTGCCGGGCTATCCTTTTTGGGTGTCTTTAACGAATGGATCAGAATTCAATTCCAGCGTACAGAAAGAAATACACGCGCATTACATCAGGAACTCCATACAGATTGAGGCAGGAGAGCTTGACGGGGTGTGCAGCTTAGCCAGGGAACATCATATTGCGGTTTATCTGGGAATTATTGAGCGTGGCAGGAATCGTGGTGGGCATAGCTTGTACTGCTCCCTGGTATACATTAACCAAGAGGGCGAGATTAAATCCGTTCACCGAAAGCTCCAGCCTACCTACGAGGAGCGATTGACCTGGTCGCCGGGTGACGGGAATGGCTTGAGGGTACACCCACTAAAGGAATTCACAGTGGGCGGTTTGAACTGCTGGGAGAACTGGATGCCCCTGGCCCGGACAGCGCTTTATGGGCAGGGCGAAGACCTGCATGTGGCTGTTTGGCCCGGCTCTGACCGAAACACGATTGATATTACCCGTTTCATGGCAAAGGAGTCTAGGTCCTATGTCATCTCTGTGTCTGGCCTTATGAGAGTAGGAGACTTCCCAAGCGATACACCACACTTGGATAAGATTCTGGAGAAGGCTCCTGATGTGCTGGCCAACGGTGGATCCTGCATAGCAGGCCCTGATGGAGAATGGATAGTCGAGCCTGTAATAGGGAGAGAGGGGCTTATTGTAGAAACACTGGACTTCAACAAGGTACTGGAAGAGCGTCAGAACTTTGATGTCTCAGGCCACTACTCACGCCCTGATGTCACAAAGTTGACAGTTAACCGGGAACGGCAGTCGATCTTAAATATAGAAGATGGTTATACAGGGTAGCTGGGCACTGATCCTGTACCGATTTGATGTTATTATAGAAGGTTTATGCGAGAGGTAATTATAGTTGGTGCTGGCCTGAGTGGACTGTCTGCAGCATACTATCTGAAGAAAAAAGGCATAGATGCCCTTATTCTGGAGGCAGGGGAGCGGTGGGGAGGAAGGATAGACACTGTTTATGCTGAAGGGAACGCCACCCCGGTTGAAATGGGAGCTACCTGGTTTAATGAACAGCATACGCATTTAGTGCAGTTGCTTAGAGAACTAAAGCTTCCGCATTTTAAGCAGTTTCAAAAGGGTGTAGGTGTGTTTGAAACGGAATTACATCAAGAGCCGCAGTTGTTTCAGATACCTGACTCAGAAGAGTCATCCTACAGAATTGCAGGGGGCACATCAAAGCTTACTGATGCGTTGGCTCATCAGATCGGGCAGGACCAGATTGTCTTAGGCTCTCCAATAGCCGAGGTAACAGAACACAGGGATTACATTGAAGTTATAACCGGCAAGGGCAACAGGTTTGTTTGCAGGAACCTTTTGATCACCATTCCTCCCTTTCTGATCTTATCACAGAACATAAGCTTTGATCCGCCACTACCAGGTGAGGTGCTGAGCGTCATGGCAAGCACCCATACCTGGATGGGAGATGCCATCAAGTTTGCGGTAGAATACGAAGCTCCCTTCTGGCGGAAGGAAGGCTATTCCGGAACAGTGTTCAGCCACTCAGGAATTGCTACCGAAATGTATGATCACTGTGATTCCGAGGGGACACATTATGCTCTGATGGGCTTCCTGACCACTGCTGCGTCTTCCTTATCCAAAGGGGAGAGAGAGGCCAGGCTAATCGGGCAGCTGACAAGGCTATTAGGACAGGAAGCGGCCAACTACCTTTCCTATACAGAGAGGGTATGGGCGAAAGAATATTATACTTTCGCAGATTATGGGAAGTTTGTCATGCCTCACCAGAATAACGGTCACCCGCTCTACTCAAAGCCTCTTATGGATGGCAAGTTACGCTTGTGTGGCACCGAAACATCGCCTCAACACGGAGGTTATATGAATGGTGCGGTTTCCAGTGGTTTAGTTGTTGCTCAGTTAACTATAAATAAGGTAAGAGGGGTTTGAATAATAGTAGAAGCCACCTAGGCAGAACGAATGAAACTTGCCAGGTTCTGCCTGTGGAATTCTTTTCCTTGCCTAAACACCATTCAGCTATGGCTTACTAAGACGGAGCTTGCTTGGCATTCATAACCAGAAAGGTACAGCCGGAAGTGGTTGTTGCTTTATGCCGGCTACCGGGAGCGTAATAGAGATAAGAACCCGGCCCATACTGCTTCTCCTTGTCTGCATCGGCATCAACGTAAATACCCTCAAGTATGAACACTTCCTCAGCTACGGCATGATCGTGCACCGGATAGGCTCTGCCGGGAGCGAGGCGAAGAAGAACTCGGTTTTCGCCTGGCTCAGCGCGAAGCACCAGCATCTCCACCCCTTCTGTGACTGTTTTCCAGCTTTCCGTATGGCTATTTATATGTTTGATGTCTGTCATGCCTGAATTTCAAATAAAGAATAAAGTATGTATGCGCGCAAGCAGTTTTGTCACTCCATAGGCTCGCTTTGCTGCAAAAATACTAAATTGTCTTTAAAGGCAGACAGATACTTACCTGAAAGAAGAATAAGATGCAGGTAAACTCTCTATCACTATGGCTGAAGGGCATTGATTTTCCTTCCAATCCTTTTTGATGGCGGCTCACGCCTGCGGAGGCACATGGCAGGAGCGACGAGTTTAAGAGGCACTGGCTGTGTAGCAACTTTTTACCAAAGAATTTATCCAGGCTGTTATTTTGTTGTTTAGAAATAGTTTATCCTACTGGCAAGGAGTGAGGTAATACGAACTAAGAATAACTACCTAAAAAATCCATACAGTAAACTGTTGTAATTCCAGGGGTGGAGAAGATCGCTCAGATTATGGGCATCAGCCGCGCCACCTGCTACCGCTACATCAACTTGGCACCAAAGCTTGGCAATGAATGATCTCTTCTTATATTAGCTAATGCACATTTAAAGTAATTTAGTGACATGAAATTTGAAAAAATCGGTCGCAGATACTCATTGTACAGATAAGCGTATATTGGTTGGCGGAAATAAGGTGAAACATCATAAATTTAATATAGACAGTAATGGACAGGAAAGAATTTTTAAGAAATTCGGCTATTTTAGGTGGAGCAACTATACTTCCTACAAATAGTGTTTTTTCTCAAAATATAAGCGAAAACGGCATTGACAAGTTAGTGGACAGCAACGGAAATTTTATTCAAAAACCGCTTCCTTACAACAAGACCTTTTTGGAGCCACATATGGATGAAGAAACCCTTCACTTGCACTATGAATTTCATCACGGTGGAGCCGTGAAAGGGGCTAATAAAGATTTAGAGAATATCAAGAAGCATTTAAAGTCAGGAGATTTAGACCAAGTAGATTTATGGACAAAAAAATTGGCTTATCATTTTTCAAGCCATGTGCTTCATTCAATATTTTGGACTAATCTGATAAACAAAAAAACAGAACCTAGATCCGAATTGCTAAAGCAGATAGACAAAGATTTTGGCTCATTCGACAAACTCAGAGCATACATTGCGATAATCTCAAAAACAGTTGAAGGAAGCGGTTGGGGAATTTTGGGTTATCAACCATACTCGGACAGTCTAACCTTACTACAGTGTGAAGACCATCATAAACTTACTCAATGGGGAGTAGTTCCGATCCTAGTGATAGACGTATGGGAACACGCTTATTACCTGAAGTACAAAAACAAAAGAGCTGAGTTTGTAGATACAGTTCTTGAAATTATCAATTGGGACAATGTAGCGGAGAGATTTATGACTGCAAAAAGACTGACATAATAAACATTGCAGTGGCTCAATTTCAGGGAAGCTTACAACTTATACTTAAGCAGAAAAGGTATCCTGCTTATGATGCTAAACAGGTCGCAAACGTTTACTTTTTTAACCTTGAAGAAAGCCGGCTTTGACAGCACCTTTAGCTTGTATCTAAAGCAGGTATAAGAACGACGACCAACAACGATACCAACAGGAGGGACAACAGCAACCAACACAGACACCAACAGCGGCAATAGTCCACTGTTGGTACGTCACCAAGTGAATTGCTCCAGCATAAGCTAATATAGGCAGGCATGGTGGGTGGTAATGGTTACTTCTAAAAGGATTAAAATTTTAAAGGGTGTACTTGTGCTGGGAAAGTGTAGCGAATGGAGCCATAACAAGTGCTTTTCCCTAGTTTTGTCAATGCATAGCTCCTTGTAAAGGTATGGACTGATTCAGTGCATAAAAATGCATACCTTGCCTGTTGTTTTAAACGAGTATGCATTGAATTTCCTTTCTCTGTTCTCTTTATTTAATGATCCGTGCATAAGTGCAAAAAAAGTATATAAAAAGAGGGGTACCCTATTTCATGCCTAAATAAAAGAGTAGGCGCCAATAATCTTCACAAGATTGAAAATTGTACTTAGGCAATGGGATGCTTCTGTTTTGGGTATATTGCATTGATCTTACTAATGTCTTCATTATAATAGCAGTTTTAGTGCGCCAATTTTATTTCCACTCACTCTTCTGTTTCAATGTTGGCTTTCAGCCGATGTTGAAAGCTATGTTGGCCCTGTTGTTGGAGCTAAAGTTGTCTGGCAAATGTTAGAATTATTCACCATCTCATAAAATAGCGTTTTGTGGGACAGGAATAGAAATGACCTGTCCTGTTCCTCATCCTGAAAAAAATTTACAGCTTGCGTTGTTAATCCTACACTAGTTTAACAGGAAATTCTTCATCCTGATAGTCCTTTACACTTAATACGCCATACCTCCACGGACTGGATTTAGCCTTTTAAAAATATTTTTTGTTTACTATATATGCTTGTAAGACAGTATAATAATTGGCACTATTGAAGTCACCTTCTTTTTTGTCTATCAAAAGAAGAAGGTATGGTTAACTAGGCTCGTAAAAAAACACTTTCATGCTTCCTATGCATGCGGATCAGACAACTGACATAACCGGGGCCTAGAGTAGAGTGGTTCAAAGGAATCAGAAGCTGCATGTTTCCCCTCCTTCAGTTTTTAGGATACCCTAAGTATTAAGCTAAATTCATATATACTTATACTGAATATAAGTTTTCTTCTAATTATTTCACGCGCCGCACCGTATAGATATACAGGCTATAGTTCTATACAGTACCTCCTAATATGAAAGCGATGAAAATACTCTACATGAAAGCGATGCAAATATTGAATATCCTCTGTTTTGCCATTAAAGCATAAAATATCAGAACGTGAGCTGATCGAGCGCCTTCAGTCGCGTGACCATATGGCTATCTCTGTTCTGTATGACAATTACTCTGCGGCAATATATGGCGTGATCCTGCGCGTTGTCCGGTGTGAGCACACGGCTGAGGACGTGATGCAGGAATGCTTTGTCAAAATATGGACGTCCATCTTAAGTTATGACCCCCTTAAGGCTAGGCTTTTCACTTGGTTGATACGCATTGCCCGCAACGCGGCCATCGACGCTTTGCGTTCGGCCCATTACAGGATGAGCCTGGGCACTTGCGACATAAAGGAGATAACGTTTGATGGGAATAACGCCATTCACACCTCCTTTAATCCAGACCCCATCGGCATCAGGCAACTCACTCAGGTCCTAAACACGGAGCAGAGGGAGGTGATCGACCTGCTTTACTTCGGAGGCCTCACCCAGACGGAGGCGGCAGAAGCGCTCAACATCCCGCTAGGAACCGTGAAAAACAGGTCAAGAACTGCCATTAGCAAACTTAAGAAACTTTTTGGACCTGCTTAAACAGGCAGGTCAACTAACAAAACTACAGGCAGATCCATGGATGAACTCCTAAACTTCCTCTATTCCTAGAGGAAGCATTACTCATAATTCATTGAAATTTACCTTGCTCCTGTTTTTGCCATAGCATTATTTGTAAGCTGAGAATCTGCTACAATTGATAGAGCCCCCTGTGCGCCTGGTCATGGGCAAGTGCTATTTATAACAATAACAGCAGTTATGTAAAATGCTGATGATCCCACTAGAAGATCGTTTCATTATTTATCCCTTTTATGGGACAACCAACAGCAGGGCCAACATACAAACCAACAGCAGTTGAAAGCCAACTTTGCAACACAAGAAATGGGTGCTCAAATAATGTACTTAGTTTTCATAGGTATTTATTGAGTATGGATAAAGTTTTTTGAGAAGAAGTATGGGGGCGCTTCATTACTTTACTAACATCAGGGGCACAGGGTTTCCGTTCTCCAGATTCATGTAAGGGCACTACTTTTTACATCGAGCTGCCAAAGGAGTAGCGCAGCAAATGAAGCTTGATGACTGAAATACAAAGCAAGAGAGAACAGAACAAAATAGGAGTGTAGCAGCAGTTAAAAACTTTTTTGTTACTTTTCTGTTACTCTAAAAACAAAAAACCCGCTTATTTGTTGAAATAAGCGGGTTTTTAAGCTTTACTGTGTAGCCCGTAGGATGGAATTATCGAACCATTTTCATAGGGATTTGGCTGCTCTTGAGCTATCCTTTGGTGTTTATTTAGAGGAATAATTTTTACTGTGTGGGTACATTTAAAATAGGGGTCTTTCGTTATTTGCTCCTGTACATTAAAAAATCCCGGTACCAAATTCCGGAGTCTTTTATAGTGCGCTGCTGCGTTTCATAATCTACGTGCACCAGACCAAAGCGGGGATCGTATCCTTCTGCCCATTCAAAATTATCAAGAAAAGACCACACGAAATACCCCTGCACGTTGGCGCCTTCCTGCTTTGCGCGCAGTACCTGCTGCAGGTAGCGTTGCAAAAAGTCTAGTCGTTGCTCGTCGTTAATCTGCCCATCCTTTAGCTCATCCGGGAAGGCTGCACCGTTTTCTGTAACGATCATTTTTTTGATGTTTTTATACTGGCTATACTTGTGCAGAAGGTGGTAGATACCCTCCGGGTATACTTCCCAGTTCATAAGCGTGTAAGGTACATTTCTCTTTTTAGGCGGCACCAGGTTAGCCTGTAGAAAGGGTGTCCAGAAAGAGTACTTTACTACTTCGCGTGTATAGTTCTGTATGCCTATAAAATCAAAATCAAATTGCAGCAGCGCTTCATCGTCGGGCTTCATGTATTTTTCAATGCGGCGCATGAATTTCAGGTCATCCAGCGGATATCCAAGCCCAAGTGCAGGCTCAAGAAAAAGCCTGTTTAGTAGCGCGTCTACCCGATGCGCTGCCTTTATGTCCTTTTCGCGTTGCCGGATGGGCTCTATGTGAGAGCAGGAAATGGTAGTGCCCACTTCTGCATGCGGGAGTATACTTTTTAAGATGCGGCCACCTTCGGCCTGGCAAAGGGCAGTGTGATGTACGGCAGGTATAAACGAGCCAAAGCCCCTGCGGCCAGGCGCATGAACTCCCAGAAAATAGCCGGCTCCGGTAAACACCATCGGCTCGTTCAGCACCATCCAATTATTCACTCTGTCGCCGAAGGTGTTGGCACAAAAAGCAGTATATTCCCCAAACCAGCTAACTATGTCGCGGTTTGGCCAGCCGCCTCTTTTCTCCAGTTCGTGCGGTAAATCCCAATGGTACAAAGTAACCCAGGGCGTGATGCCTAATTCCAGGCAATGGTCTATCAGGCGGTTGTAGTAGTCTATCCCTTGTTGGCTGATTTTACCTGTACCGGTAGGCATCAGGCGGGACCATGAAAGTGAAAAGCGAAAGTTCGGGATGGCCATCTCCTGCATCAGCATCAGGTCGTCGGGGTAGCGGTTAAAAAAATCGCAGGCAATTTTGCCGTGGTGGTTTTGTTTTACCTTACCTCTCTTGCCTGTGAAAACATCCCAGATGGAGGCACCTTTATCTGCTGTGTCGTGAGCACCTTCTATCTGGTAAGCTGCTGTGGCAACTCCCCAGTCAAAATCCTTCCCGAAATCCAGTCTATTCAATACAGGCTGATCCTGTACCTGTGCTGTGCTATTGTCTATCATAAAATAAGCAGCAGAAAAGATTCCTGCTGCACGAAAAAGCTATACTTTATACTTATGTGTTTTCATGCACTATACGTGCTAAAATCGCATCGGTCTCATCTGGGTAATGCACCTGAATTGGTTCACCGTGCTTCAGCCACTCGCTTATCTTGGGCAGGTGTTTTTTCTTGAGATTTTTAACAGTAGCTACTCCCATATGCTTCAGAGCTGCTGCGTTGCAAACCTGCTCGTACTGGTTTTTCATGGGCACCACCAGCAGCTTTTTTTGCAAGTATAAAACCTCTGATGGTGTTCCGAATCCTGCTGCGCAAAGCACCCCTGCCGAGGAGGCCATACTTTGCAAGAAAGCATCGTTCTGGATTGGTTTTATAGAGATATTTTCATGTTGGAAAGGCTGCTTGTTGTGCTTCGAAAAAACCTGCCACTCTACGTTTTTGAACCGGGAGAGCTTGTTTATAATTTTTTGGTCGTCGTGCGCGGGTAGGTATACAGTGTAGTGCCCCTGGTTGCTTACCTCTAGTTCCCGCACCTGCTTTCTAATGATAGGTGTAAAGATGGTATCGTCGAATTTAGCAAAGTGGAAGCCATACTGTGCAGTGGTAGGGGCGTAGTTTTTGAGGATAAACTTTCCCATGTGGTCTGTTTCCTTTGGCTTGGGCACGTTTTGGTTCAATACCGCCACCTGGTTGCTCAGCCCCACGCAATGTTTTTTTGCCCGCATGCAGGCCCAGGCTGTTACAGGCTCAAAGTCTGTGATAACAAGGTCATACTCATTTACGGGCAGCTGGCATGTTTCTTTGTAAAATGCACGGGAGTTAGCTTTCACAAATGTCCTGTAAAAGTCTACGCCTCCGCTCTTCCCAAAAACAAAACCAAGGCCTCTGAGTCTATACTTTACCGGGTATGGTAAGCTGAGATCCACCTGGCTGCCGCTCACAACTATGTCCACCTCACCGCGCTTTTGCAGGGCCGGTAAAATGTCCAGAGCACGGGTAAGGTGGCCATTACCTGTGCCCTGAATGGCATATAGTATTCTCAAGCTGATTTCAGGTTAAATTCTACCATCAGGCTATGGAACAGCTGTATATTGCTTGGCACAAGCTCCTCTTTCATGTCCATAACCACCGCATCCAGGTTCTCCCGGAACTTGTAAAGGCTCCAGGCACCCTTATTGTACTCTAAGGATGTCAGGTTCTCAATCCAATCACCGGAGTTCAGGTAGGTAACGCTGCCTTCTTCATTTGTGATCTCGCGCAGTTCCGGCTGATGAATATGGCCGCAAACCACATAGTCATATCCGGTGGATATGGCGATATCAGATGCAGTTTTCTCGAAGTTGTTGATGAACTTAACAGCGCTTTTAACACGGTTCTTAATGTTGCGGGACAGGTATACTTTCTCCCTGTTCAGCTTCAGGCAAAAGAAGTTTACCATACGGTTCAGCAGGATGAGCAAATCATAGCCATGTGCGCCTAACTTAGCCAGCCACTTAGAGTGCTGCATGGTTACATCAAACACATCGCCATGAAACATCCAGGCACGCTTACCGTCCATTTCCATTACCAGCTTATTCACAATCTGAAAGGAGCCAAGTTTTAGTCCGACAAACTTGCGAAGCATTTCATCATGGTTGCCGGTAATGTAGTACACTTTGGTGCCCTTGGCGATGAGGCCCATCAGGTGCTTGACTACACGCATGTGCGAAGCAGGCCAATAGCTTTTACTGAACTGCCAGATGTCTATGATGTCGCCGTTGAGAATAACGGTACCAGGCTTTATACTTTTAAGGTAGGCCAGCAGTTCTTTTGCGTGACAACCATAGGTGCCGAGGTGTACGTCGGATATGACAACTACCTCTACTTTTCTTTTTCTTGCCATATATCAGGCGTGGGTGAGAATTAAATTAGTCTCCATTAAATTTAAAAGGGGAGTAGAAGGAGTGCAGTCTGTACAGGAGAATGTCTAGAAGCTTGCTTGTGATAAAGCTTGCAAATGTTTTTGCCTTTTTCATTTCGTATAGTTTTAAGTCCTAATTCCCCTGGCTAAAGGTTGTTCCTAACTACGCTACTAAAGTATTGCTTGATTGTTAGCTGCAGGTTATGAGGTGGTTATGATTTTGTTAAGAATTATTTATCAGCACAGGTATATGAAGGTGCCATTATCAGTTTTGCTTTTATATGAAATATTTTTCATGTGAAGTTTTTGTGAATTTATCCTGCCGTTTAAGCCCAAAGGATTAATACAAACATAGTTTAGAGTTAATATTCGCGTAATCCGTCAAGTATAGTTTTGTGGCAGAAATCAACCAAAAAACTATGAGGATGAGAATCTTTACAATTTGTAGGTACAGCATCATCTGGGGCCTTGCCTTGCTGTGCTGCTTTAATGCTTCTGCACAAACACGTGCAGTAAAGGGAAAAGTAACAGATGAGAAAGGGCAGGGGCTACCTGGCACTAGTATCGCAGTGAAAGGTACTGCCAACGGTACAATCTCTGACGTTAACGGCAACTACAGCCTAGATGTAAACGATGAAACGGCGGTACTGCTGGTTAGCTTTGTGGGCTATCTGACCCAGGAGACGAGCATCGGCAACCGTGAAACCATCAATTTCCAACTGTTGCCAAACACCAAACAGCTGAACGTGGTAGTGGTTACAGCCCTTGGAATAGAGCGTGATGAAAAGGCGCTTGGCTACGCTGTAACAAAAGTAAGCGGCGAGCAACTGATGGAAGCACGTTCGAATAACTTTGCCAGTGCATTGTCTGGTAAAGTGGCCGGCTTGAGCCTTGTCTCTGCAGGTTCTGGCCCTATCAATACCACTACCATTAAATTAAGAGGCGATAACTCCTTAAACCCTGCTAATAACCAGGCGTTGATCGTGCTGGATGGCGTGCCGATGAACACCGGCCTTACTTCTTCTGGCGTAAACGATGCCTATGGTGCAGGTTCTGGTAACGATGTGCCGGTGGATTTCGGTAATGGTATCTCAAATATCAACCCAGACGACATTGAAAGTATAACTGTGCTGAAAGGCGCAAGTGCCGCAGCTCTTTACGGTCACCTGGCTGCTAACGGTGCTCTTATCATTACAACCAAATCCGGTTCGCGCAACAAAAAAGGACTGGGCGTAACGGTAAACACCAACATCAGCTTTGACGATGTGCTGAAATGGCCGGACTACCAGTATGAGTATGGTCAGGGTACAGGCAAGCAGTTGAATAAAAATAAAGAGCTGTACTACTCTTATGGTCCATCAGAAGACGGAAACAATACTGGTGGCACAAGTAGTGCTTACGGTCCCAAGTTCAATGGTCAGTTATACTACCAGTACGATCCTGCTACCGAAGGTCAGTCGCCGGAGCGCAGGTTATGGAGACCTTATAAAGACAACATCAAAGGCTTCTGGAGAACAGGACAGACCATTTCTAACAATGTGGCCATAGCAGGCGGCAACGAAAAAGGATCTGCCAGAGCGTCCATCACGCACACTAAAAACGAGTGGATAATGCCGAATACAGGCTTTGAGCGCCTGAATACTTCGCTTAGCCTGAACTACAAGGTAGCAGACAAACTGCGCCTGAACTCTAAAGTTAATTTTGCGCACAAGCAAAGTGATAACCTTCCGGCCACAGGCTACAACAACCAGTCTATCGCATACTTCATGATCTTCCAGAACCCGAGCATCGACCTGGCCTGGTATGAGCCAAGATGGAAGCAGGGGCAACACCAGGTAGATCAGCTTCATCCTTTCAGCCCTTTCATAGATAACCCATACGTGATTGCCTATGAGATGACCAATGGGGTAGACAACTACAGCACCGTTGGTAACATTTCTGCCACTTATGAAATCATGCCAAAGCTGGAGTTTATGCTACGTTCTGGTATAGACATGAGCACTGAAGATCGCGCCATGCAACGTCCTTTCAGCTCAGCCAACTTCCAGAAAGGTTATTTTAAGGAGCAGACGATTTTCGACCTGCAGCAGAACACTGATGCGATGTTGACTTACAAAAATCAGCTGACAAGCAGGATTGATGTTCGTGCGATGCTGGGTGGTAACATTATGTCGTCGCAGTACAAGCGCACAGAGGGCTACGTGGATGCGCTGGTAGTACCCGGTGTTTACAAACTTTCGAACGGTGTAAACAACCCTATGATGCGCACCGTTGAGCGCAACAGCGAAGTGCACAGCGTTTTCGGTTTGATGACTTTCTCTTATGACGACAAGATCTTTGTAGACGTGACAGCACGTAACGATTGGTCGAGCAAACTGCCTGTAAAGAACAGCTCTTTTTTCTACCCATCGGTTAACACCAGCTTTATACTTTCTGACCTGTTCCGATTGCCAACTGTAGTTTCTTATGCAAAGCTGAGACTCTCTGTTGCGGAAGTGGGTAACGGAGGCGATCCTTACCAGACAAATAGGTATTATATTCCAAGTGAGTTTGCCGGCTCTGCCACCGCAGATTATACTTTGTTCAACGCTGACCTGAAGCCGGAAATGGCTACGAACTATGAAGCTGGTCTAGAATATAAGCTTTTCGGCGGACGCTTGGGAATGGACATTAACTTCTACAGGAACATTACCCGCAACCAGATTGTAGCCGTTCCGCTTGACCCGACCACAGGTTATAGAGAAGCTTTCCTGAACGCAGGTAAAGTACAGAATCAGGGTATAGAGTTAGCGGTAACTGGCAAACTGCTGGATAATAACAACCTGAAGTGGAATTCTACCCTTACCTGGTCTAAGAACCAAAATGAGGTGTTAGAGCTAGCCGAAGGTATGGACGGAAGCCAGATCATTGGGTATGGCGGTAACGCTACCATCATTGCCAAAGTGGGCGGTACTACCGGCGACATCTACGGCTACGGCTTTGTTCGCAACCCGGAAGGCAAGATAGTTTATAACAAAGACGGCTTGCCAGAGCGTCCAGATGAAATTCAATACATCGGCAACGCTTACGCCGATTGGAAAGGTGGCTTGCACAACGAAATATCTTACAAAAACCTGCGCTTTAGCATGCTACTGGATGGCCAGTACGGCGGTATCGTTTACTCACAAACGCACCACAAAATGAGCGAAATGGGTAAGCTGGAGCACACACTTATGGGCCGCGAAGAAGGCTTCATCATCGGTGATGGAGTAGTAGACAACGGTGATGGAACATACTCTCCTAATACAGAGGATGTACTTCCTGTTGACTATTACAGAGAGTACTACCGTCGTGCCAACGTGGAGTCAAACTCTTTTGATGCCTCTTACCTGAAGCTGCGCGAGTTGAGACTGGAGTATAGCCTGCCACAGCAATTGCTTTCCAGGACCAAGTTTATCCAGGGTGCGAGTGTAGCAGTTTATGGCCGTAACCTTGCCATGATCACCGACTTCCCAATCTTCGATCCGGAGACAGCTGCACTTAACGGTTCTCAAGCATTGCCAGGTATAGAGATGGGCCAGCTGCCTACGCCAAGAACCTACGGCATGAACGTAACCCTGAAATTCTAATCCAGACTGAGAAACAAGTATGAAGCGCCGCCGCAGGTATAATGTGGCGGCGCTACCAAAAGCTAAAATTATGACAACGATAAAGAAATACCTGTTTGTATTGATGGCTGCACTTGGTACCATCAGTATCTCTTGTACCGATGATTTCGAGGAGCTGAACGTAGACCCGAATAAGATCGACAAGATCAGCCCGGGCACACTGCTGAACCCGATCATTTATGAGATGGCCAGCTTTAACACTTCGCGTGCCGATGCCTTTACCTTTGAGATAATGCAGGTAGGGTTGCCTTACCCAAGTCCATCAGGAGGGGAGCATCGCTACGACATCAGCGAAGCTGCCGGTAATTCTACCTGGAACAACTACTACCGCTGGATAAAGAACATCAAAGAGATGGAAAAAACAGCGGTGGCTGCGGAAGATAAGAACTACGAAGCTATTGCGCTTACACTAAACGCCTGGGTTTACTCTTTGCTTACCGACAGCTTTGGTGATGTACCGATGACTGAGGCTGCACGCGGTGATGAGAAAATTTTGCACCCGGCCTTCAATACACAGAAGGAAGTATACACTAAGATTTTGGCTGACCTGGAAAGGGCAAACACGTTGTTTGATACATCGAAGCCAATGATTTATGGCAAAGACATATTGTTTGAGAACAATATTGGCAACTGGAGAAAATTCAGTAACTCTATGCGCCTGCGACTGCTGCTTCGTGTTTCTAAGCGCACAGAGATGAACGCTTATGCAAAGATGGCAGAGATCATCAACAACCCTGCTATTCACCCGATCTTCACCAAGAACGAAGAGGCGGCTATACTTAAGATCACAGGTGTAACGCCGCTTGTATCGCCTTGGGGCCGCGCCATCGACTTCACCACTTTCCGCTCTATGTCGGAGTTTTTTGTAAACAACCTGAATGACCTGAACGACCCGCGCCGCGCAAAGTTCATGATTCAGGCGAAGTCTAAAGACGGAAAGACCTCTATCGGTTACAAAGGTATACCGAGCGGTTATACCGGCAGCGATTCACAGTTCGATTTTATCCCATCCAACCACAACATCGCACTCGTTACGGCGCCAATGGTTTCTGTAATAATGGGATATGCCGAGGTAGAGTTTATTAAAGCAGAGTTGGCTATGCAAGGTCATATTGGAGGTGATGCCAAAGCATTCTATGAAAAAGGTGTGAAGGCAGCAGTTGAGCAGTGGGGTGCCACGCTTCCTGCCGACTACTTCACCAACCCGAAAGCTGCTTACGATGGCACGTTAGAGCGTATCATTCTGCAGAAGTATTATGCTTTATACTTCAATGATTATCAGCAGTGGTTCGAGTACCGCCGCACAGGTTTCCCTGTGTTGCCAAAAACACCTGCTATGCTAAATAACCAGCAGGTGCCGGTGCGCTTTAAGTATCCGGATTTGGTGCAGATCTACAACGTTGAAAACTACAATAAAGCAGTGTCAGCAATGGGTGGCGACAACATCAATTCCAAAGGCTGGTGGGAGAAATAAAAAGCATTTAAAAATACACTTTTCAATTACTGAGGCGGGTGCTACAGGTGCCCGCTTCTTTTCCATGTCCATCTTCACATCTATTTATACTTACAAAATCCATGTCACAGAAAAGAAGAACCTTTCTTAAATCTTTGGGCCTTGCAGGGGTTGGCTTTACGCTATCGCCAAGTATACTGCAGGCCAAACCGAAAGCATTAGCAATAGGCAAAGACCTGTCTTTAGTTACACTTAGCGGCAAAGTATACGCTAACGGAAAAGGTGTTGCTGGTGTAGCTGTTACCGACGGCATAAATGTGGTGCTGACCGATGCCAGCGGAAAGTACGAATTCGAGAGCAATGCAACAGCTGAGTTTGTGTACATCTCCATACCACGTGGCTACGAGTTTAACAACGAGAAAAGCATTACCCGTTTCTATAAAAAGATTGAGTCCATCAAAGGTCGTTTTAAAGCTGACTTTGATCTGAAGAAACTGGCTCAGGACGATACCAAACACAACTTCGTAGTTTGGGCCGATCCGCAGATTATATCGGAGGCAGACGCTGTGCAGCTAAAGCAGGAGTCTGCGCCGGACCTGAAGCAACTGGTGGGCAGTTACCCGAAAGACACGTTGTTCCATGGCATCGGCTGTGGCGATTTGGTATGGGATAAGTTTGAGCTGTTTGAGGATTACCAGGAGGCGCTTGCCATTACGGGTGTTCCGTTCTTCCAGGTAATCGGAAATCACGACATGAACCTGGATGCCCGCACCGACGAAGGCTCGGCAGAAAAATTCAAGGAACTGTTTGGCCCAACCTACTACTCCTTTAACCGTGGCGACATACACTATGTGGTGCTGGATGACGTGTTCTTTATCGGTACTGCTAAAAAGTACATTGGCTACTTAACAGAGCGCCAGTTGGCTTGGCTGGAGCAGGATTTAGCTATCGTTAAACCTGGTTCTACGGTGGTGGTAAATGTGCACATTCCGGTTTACACCAAACAACACATCCGGAATAAAGATAAAGAGGAATCTATAGGTGGTGTGGTGTCTAATAGAAAGGAACTGTACCGCATCCTGAAGCCATACAAGGCGCATATCATGTCGGGCCACACGCACTTTAACGAGAAAATTGTAGACAACGAGAATATCGTAGAGCACGTGCACGGCACCGTTTGCGGCGCTTGGTGGACGGGTCCAATTTGTTACGATGGTACACCAAGCGGTTACGGCGTGTATGAAGTAAACGGTTCGGATGTGCAATGGTACTACAAGTCTACAGGCCTGCCGAAAGAACACCAGCTGCGAATTTACCCTGCGGGTGCTGTGGCAGAAAAGCCTGAGCACGTTGCGGCCAACGTCTGGAACTGGGACCCGGAATGGAAAGTGGAGTGGCTGGAAGACGGCAAACCGATGGGAGAGATGCAGCGTGAAACTGCTAAAGACCCGCTATCCATAGAGTTGCATGAAGGAGCAGCCAAGCCTGCCAAGCATAAATGGGTAGAGCCTCTGCTAACAGACCACATGTTCTTTGCCAAGCCGTCTGCTGCTGCATCAAGTATAACTGTTGTGGCTACTGATCGCTTTGGTAAAATTTACAAGGAAGAGCTGAAGCTGGAGACAACGCAAAGTCTGGTGAGGTAACTCAACTATAGTATAAAGTTTAAAAAAGCTGTTCTATTTATTTAGAGCAGCTTTTTTATTTGCTACAGATCCCTCGAAAGCAATCTTAACATAACGGTTAAAGTAGCTTTACCATCAGTAAACACAAGCTTATACCTTTTCGAAAAATAACAAATGATGTTTCAATTTCATCTCTATCCAAAGAATTAACGCCATGTCAAAGTTTATCAACTTCAAAAGCTTGGCATCAGGTACGCAGCTAGAGACACCATCTGGATTAGGCACATTTGTATCTTATAAACAAGGTAACTTCAGAAACCAGGATGTGCTAGTGGAGCATCTTTTCGGTAAACTGGTTTGGTACAAAGAGGATGTGTTGGGTAAGCCCAACGGAACGGAAGCGACTGTGGTAAGACTGGCCCAAACCCCGTACTCTAATAGTCAATTTGCCCGCTTATAAAGCTGTTCATTCGTTCAAACTAACAGAAATCTTTTGGGTAAAGTGTAAACTGTTGATAGTAGTGGCTGCAGGAGAGAAGAGAAAGTCGTATAACAAGTTCGATAAGCCTCCCCTTCGGTTAAAAATATCGAACCAAAAAAGCCGCTCCATTTGAAATGAAGCGGCTTTTATACTATGGTAGACCGAAGGATTGAATTATCGAACCTTTTCCACGATGATCTGAAGTCTATGGAGGGGTGGCTGCAGGCAGGGGAGGGCTAGTCTTCTTGATAAGTTTTGCTTAATTACTATATACTATGGAAATTACCAAAGGGAGGGGAAGCCTAGAAAAGTTGCCTTTTAGGGTGGCTTTACCGCTTAAGCACATAGTGCAGATAAATGTCACAGTGACGTTTATACAGTAGTGCTTGTATTGACTTTGTCAATGTTTCGGGCATGATAACTTGAGCTTGGCACTTAAGCCTAAAAGCTGGGGAAAGAGTAAAATCAGGTACAGGAGCTTTTGCAGCAAGACCTTTCCCAACATTGAGTGCGTGAACTCTACCGGTAGTGTGGTCCTGCTGCCCCATTAGGTTTCAAACTGGGCGATGGAGCCCGCATAGAAGAGTAAGCTGGCTGGGCGGCAGGCAAGGGCTGTTGTATTTACCCCAAAACACGAAAGCCTATGAAAAAGCAAACCTTCACAAGAAAGAGTGTCGTCAACCTGCCACTGGTCAATCCGAATGCGGCAGGTATCGACGTAGGAGACACCATTCACGCCGTCGCCGTGCCCGAAGATAGGGGTCCAGAGCCGGTCAGGTCCTTTGGGACGATGACCGGCGATTTGGAAGCCATCGCCGTCTGGCTGCTCGAGTGCGGGGTGGACACAGTGGCCATGGAGAGCACGGGCGTGTACTGGAAGCCCTTGTTCACCCTGCTCATCCAGCAGGGCCTGGAGGTGTAGCTGGTCAATGCCAAGCAGGTCAAGAACGTGTGCGGCAGGAAGAACGATGAGGATGACGCGCGCTGGATCCAGAAGCTGCACAGTTGCGGACTGCTTCGCAGCAGCTACCTGCCCGATGACGAGCATGAAGCTCTGCGCACCCTGGTGCGCCATCGCAAGGCTTTGGTGAAGGACCGAAGCCGCTGCGTGTTCCGCATGCAGAAGGCCCTGGAGCTGATGAACGTGAAGGTGCACACGCTCCTGCGTGACATCACCGGCAAGGCCGGCCTTGCCATCATTGAGGCCATCCTGCGGGGGGAACGGACAGCGGAGAACTTCCTTGCCTGCGTCCACTTCAAGGTGAAGGCCGACAGGGCCACCATCCTCAAGTCACTGCAGGGCAACTGGCGGGAAGAGCAGCTTTACCTGCTGGAGGATTGTTACATGAACTATCAGTACCTGACCCAGCGTATCGCCTCGTGCGACGTGGCCATCGAGCGGCAGCTCGAACACTACCACAGGGAGATTCGGCCTGAAGCGGCGCCTGAACGTGAGGCCACCTCCACCAAGAGGGCCAATAGGAACAAGCCCTCATTCAACACCTACTCCTACCTGAAAAAAGTGCTAGGAGTGGACGTAATGGCTATCTACGGCATTAGCGACATTGCCGCTTTAGAGATTCTCTCGGAGACGGGCACAGACATGAGCAAATGGGAAACAGCTAAGCACTTTGTCAGCTGGCTCAATCTGTGCCCTAACAACAAAATATCAGGCGGGAAGCTTATCAGCAGCACACTGATGAAGAAGAAGCCCAACCCGGCCAGTCATGCTTTCCGCAACGCCGCCAATGCTGTGCAGCGGAGCGACAACTGGCTCGGTGACTACTTCCGCCGGATGAAAGCAAAGGGCGGTAACAAGTATGCCACCGTGGCCACGGCTAATAAACTTGCCACTATTTACTACAAAATGGTATCTTGCCAACAGGAGTTTAGGCCCGTAGAATTAGCTGCTTACCAGAAGAAGTACAAGCAAGCAAAGATTATGTATCTGGAGCGAAGGCTTCATGAACTCAAAAAAGAAGCTGCTTAGTTGTTATATAGAAGTTGGGCTGCATTACAATTTATAGATAGTTCACATGACTCCAGAGGAAAAGGAAAGACAAAGGTTCATCAATAAAATAGTTTTTAACGCAAGAGCTATAATATCAAACCAAGTCGTTGTTCCACTGGGAGTCTAATTACCTGCCTGTTTTTCTCACCTTAATTTAGCCGAACCTTTTCTGCGCAGGCCGTGCAGATGCTCTCCTGGTTTATAACTACAAGCTCGCACTGCCGTTAGAAAGTAGGTAATATATCTACAAACCTATAACAAAACGCTATGGGTAGATACAACAGAGACCGATTAGGCTCAGGCTACGGGGATGATTATTACGACCGCTACGGTGATCTTAACCGTGACGGCCACAACCGCTACTACGACTTCGACCGCGGCGACCGTTACCGCGATGACCGTCACCTCGACAGGGACAGGGACAGGGACAGCGACAATAGGCTGGACCCTGAAACACGCAACAAGTTCGAAAGAGAATACCGTGCGCGATTCGAAAACGACAATCGCTATAACAGTGTATACCAGGACCGCGACCGTTTCCGCAACAACTACCGCGACGAAGATGACAGGTACTCCCGCTATGATGACCGCAGAGACTGGAGCGGCTCCAGAGGCTACAGCAACAACGACCTAGAGGACCAGAAGCGCAGCAGCAGAGAAAGACGCAGCTTGGGTGATAGACACCAAGGCTACGGCATGTCAAACTACGACAGCGCTTCCGACCGTTACACCACCCGGAACTCACGGGGCCGCAACGGCATGGACTACGACCAATCATACTACTCCGGCGGTTATTGATCAGATCCTGAGAAGAACTAAGGCAGCTCTTAAAACAGGAAAGTGCGCTGCCAAAAGAGTTGATTTTTAGGTGCGGCGCAGGGTACGTTGCTTGCATTGTGCTGCTGATCTATGAGACTAAGAAGCCGCTCCATTTTATGTGGAGCGGCTTTTACTTTTTATGTTAATACAAGTAACCTGACGCTAAATAAAACTCAGGGAAGAGGGGCAAATCTGGTTCCTGCCTTTCTGAATGTGCAGGCAACAAATGGTGTGGTGCATCTAATCGACAAAGTTATTTTACCGGGTCTTGAAAGCTAGTTAGCACCTTTGGGGTCCGGGTAGTGTCTAAGGTGAAATGAAAAAGGCCTTCAGTGTTAACTGAAGGCCTTTCGTGTAGACCAAAGTTGTCAAAAATCGAACATTATCTTTGATGATTTAACTGCCATTGCAGAATTCTGCCGGTCTCAGGAAGAAAATAAAACTCACGAAAAGCTTTCAGCAAAATAGATTGTTGCTCCTATTATTAGCCTAGCATTTTACGCAACTATGACTCATACAATCCTAAACAGGACAAATGTTTAGTAGATTATGGGGAGTCTTTGTAATCCCAACAAAGGTTTGTGCAACAGTAACATCTCTATTGAATTATTGTGTCAATCAAATGGTAAGATAATTGAACCTTGACTAAAGGGATTTCATAGCTGTAGATTAGTGTGTGAAGATATAAGAGTAACGCCTTCTTAAGGATTAAACCTAAGGTTCAGGTAAGGGCCTACGTTCAGGGTGTAAGTCTCGTTAAACCTAGCAGGCATATTTTCACTGCCCAAGAAGATATTTCTTAGCCCTCTCTCTACACTAATGCCATAGCCAACAGTCAGGCCTCCGATCCGTTTCTCCTGACCCAAAGCCCCTCGCACACCATAGTCATATTGACTGTACCTGCTTTGGGTTTCTCGCAGTTCACCTTGTTTGTCGTACAGAAACCCACCGAATAAACCGGCTTTAACGGTGATATCAGAGAGCAGGGATTTCCTGTTTTGAAGCAAGTTGTACTGATACTGTACATACCCTTTATAGTAGGTTAGCTCGAGTCCCTTTCTGATATAGCTGCCATCCCCGAAGGTTTTGTATTCTTGCCCGTTCTTTGCAAGGTGAACCTCCGCGGAAATTATACTTTTGCTGCTGAGATGGTATCCAAGTGTAAGACCTATACTTTCCTTGAACGTAGGGCTGCTTGAGATAAGGCTTCCTCTATCGAAGCTCCTTTGGGTTTCATTATTTAGTAACCAGCTATTGTTATAGGATAAGGTTAAACCAAGGTTGAGCCTGCTCAATATTATTGGCTTTTTCTCGTACTCTTCAGTAGCATTGTTTTGAACCTCAGCCATAGGCCTGAAGCCTAAGGAGTCGAAGGCTGCATAAATTCCCTTGTTCAGCGGGTCAGGTATCACCGTCCTTGTTTTCAGGAGATCCGAAGGAGTACTTTTTGATATACTGCCCAGGGAAGCCAAACTATTATCTGTTGAAGGAAGTGTTGATGCTTCGTGCTCAAGAATATTCTCATGCACTCCGGTAACAGACTTAAGAGAGACCTTCGAAGCATCTTCGTCTTCATGAAAGGGGGATTCTTCCTGTTGCTGATTTACCTGGTGTTCTGATAAATTTTCGCTGATGTTTCCTAGCTGGGGTGATTGCTGCTCTTCAGTAGTGGCGGATGTATTTTCATTGTTCTTTTTTACACCGAAACCGGTGGCCAAACTTTCTCTTGCAAGAGTGTCAGCTAACAATATGGAAGTTTCAGAGTCTCTGACTAATAAAGTCTTAGTATCTTCCGAATTTAAATAGTAGGCACCTGCAATCCCAACCATAAATAGGAACATGGCAGCTACTGCTGTCCACTGCCATTTATGCCAGCTTATACCTCCTGTTCTATCAAGTTCTTTACTGACCCTTGTCCAGACTAGATCGATGTTCAGTTGCTTGTTAATGGACTGCCAGACATGAGAAGGCGCTATATGGTGCTGCGAAGAATAGCTCTCTTTTATTTTTTGGAATAAATAAGATTCTTCTGATTCGGGCGCCGCATCAACAGGAGAATTTTCATCAAGGGAAGCGGACAGATCATTCCACAGAAGGTCTGGAGCCTTCTTGTTCATCTGTCCAAAGCTGTTCTTTATCTTATCGTTCAGCTTGTCGTTCTTCTCCTTCATCACCTAAGCTATTTGATCTTTAAGGTTAGCACCAATTAATAGGTAAATACTACTTCCGCTCCTTTGTTAAAACGGCTTACCACAATTTCATAGATGTCTTCGTTTATTTCTTCATTTATAAGAATTGTAGCTACCCCATTTCTTTGAACCACTTCCGCGCTTTCAAAATAAGAAGAAGGAACAGCCTGAAACCAATAGAAAGGGTTTAATCTGATGGTGGCAGCGGTTGGTGTTTCTCTCTTTAGGATGATCTGATTTCCGTCTGGCAAGCTTTTAGCCACAACTTCAAAATCTTCCGATGATTGAAGCTCAAGAATAAAAGGAAGCTCAGTTCCTCCACTCGGACGGTACATACCTTTCACTACAAGACCGCTCCTTCCTTGATTATCGTCAGAGTCATCATTCTCAAAGGTTTCAAAACCTATGGTTATTCGGTTATAGTTTCCCTGCGGAACTTGGAACTTCAGTTCCCCAATATTTTGATCGGGAGAAAAAGGGACATAAAGTCCCTGCTTGTATTCTTTTTCGAAATGAATGCCCTCTGCTTGCTCCCTGTCTCCTTCAAACTCAAAAGAAGATAAAATAACATGACCTTCTGTAAAGCGAATGTTGCTGCCAGAGGTCTGCTCCCTCTGCATATCTACCTGAAAGCTTACATCAACGGGTATTTTGAACTCATCTTCTTTCTCACATGAGAGAAGAAAGCAGGAAAGGAAAAGCACTAGAAACGATACTCTTCTCATTTTGAAAACTCTTTTACTATGACGTCTTTTCACTACCTTGTTAGAATAAGCGCTATTGATGTTAAGATGCATATCAAGCCGTAAACGTTGGAAGATAACGGTAAATAATTTTAATTTTCCATAAAGTTTTTTACATTTCTGCATTTTTACCCTCCTTTATAGCCTTTGATAAAGCGATTACCTTACTTTCCTGTCTTGCAATAGATTCTTTTAACAGGAATCTTGCCCTGTTGAGCTGCGACCTTGAAGTTCCTTCTGATGTTCCCATCAGCTCCGCTATTTCCTTGTGGTCATAACCTTCAATGGCGAAAAGTTTCAAAACCATACCTGCCTTTGATGGTAGCTGGTTAACTAAGGCAATCAGCTCATCAGCGTGGAGCCTGTCTAGGATATTATCCACCAAAGGGTCGATATAGTTTTGGTAAATATCAAGATGCTCTTTTTCCCGCTTTTTCTTTTGATAATATGCAAGCGCCGTATTAACCATTATTTTCCGGACCCAGCCTTCAAAGGAACCGGTAAATTCATACGAGGCAAGGCTACGGAACACCTTAATGAAACCTTCCTGCAGCACATCGCAGGCTTCGTCCTCATCTTTGGTATAGATAAGGCAGACATTATACATTTTATCTGCATGCTGCCTGTACAGCATTTCCTGCGCCCGACGCTCCTTGGCAATACATTTCTCGATAAGTTCTCTCTCAGACATAGCAAAAACGCTGGGTACTATAAAATAGAATGCGGACCTAAGTAAGCCTTAGATATAAAAAGACCACCAAAAGTTGGAATTCGAGAACCATCAAGAAGAAAAAAAGTAATAACACCATTCTTCTCCCCAAAAAGCTTTTTATTTTTCATGGTATTATCCTATAAATTAAATATGCCAATTTGCTGATACATAATTTTTAAAAAATAACAGCGTTAGTTAAGCACTGCCATTTAGTAAATTAAAAGAGATTGTAGCATCTTTTGACAAAACAACTTCTAAAGCACTGCATTAGAAACGTACAAAAGTAAACATTTCTGTAATAGAGGAAGACAGAGACGCTTTAATATTTAGAAGTATTTGTTTATGCCGCTGCAGCTTATAACTTCCTGTGCATTAAATGTTTAATAAAAGGTCATAGTTTATTGACTTATTTTTAAAAAACTAATTGCCATTTTTTTCTGCCACTATTCCAACGTTTAGCAGCCAGTCAGTGTCTTCCCCACAAAACGACCTAAATCATAACCTCATGAAAACCTCATCCTTATTACTTATTGGTTCTTTAGCGCTTGGTTTGTTTGCCTGCGATTCAGAAACTGCAGCGCCGCAGCCCCAGGTAGGGCTAAGCTTTAACACCGTCAAAGAGGCCGCGGCTATGGGAGCCAGGCTTTCGGCTCCAAACAGCCTATCCTTTACCTCCGGCACCATCACTTTAAGAGAGATCCAGTTTGAGGTGGAGAGCGATGCTGACTCCCTGGAGGTAGAATTCGAGCTGGAGCAGGATGTGACCATTGACTTCGCCACCGGCGCCACTTCCCCTGACATCAGCGCCATAACCATCCCCGCAGGCACCTATGAGGAGTTTGAAATAGAGATGGAACTACAGGATCAAGGTACTAAGCCAGCTATTATGCTGAACGGCACCTTCACGGATGCACAGGGAAAGGCCCACCCAATCCGGTTCGAGTTCAATTCAGGTGAAACATTTGAAGTGGAAAGAGAAGGCGTAATCACTTTTGCAGAAGGGCAGAGCATGGTAGCCCAGGTTACTTTTGACCCTACTGCTTGGTTCGCAGGTGTTTCTTCTGCACAGTTGGCAAGCGCAGTTAAGAACGCAGAAGGAGTTATCGTTATTAGCTCGACTCAGAACACAGACATCTTTGAAGTGGTGGCCGATGGCTTGGACCTGGCGACAAACGTAGAGATCGAAGACTAGAGCAGAGAATTTAAGGAGTATAACCTGCGATGAACAGCTATTTCCGGGACTGGAAGATCTACAACATCCGGTTAAAAAATGAAGAGCACTCTGATTGAGTGCTCTTCATTTTAATCGCTCTAAAACTGGTGGTGCACTGCACCCATGTTCACCTTTGAGTTCTTACTTAATATTTGCTTTCAGCCTTTTAACCAATTTTAACCGATCAATTATATGAAAATTCAGTTTCACTTTATATCATCAGCTCTCCTGCTCGCAGGGCTAAGCCTTTTCACCTCCTGCGAGACAGAAGAGGTGAACCGTACCAGCGGAAGTGTGGCGGTGCAGGCAACCGTCTCTCCACTTACGGCAATGGAAAGCCAGCAGGGCCGGATTGTGATCAACGATTTCCGCATCAACATGAAGGAAGTTGAGTTTGAGTTTGACAAGACTGATTTAAGGTCCACCACAGAGGTTGCCATCAAAGATGTAAAGCTCAAGGGGCCTTTTGAGTTCGACCTGCTTAGCCCAAGCGGCTCTTTGAGTGCTTTAGCGGCAACGGTAGAATTGCCTAACGCCGTTTATGAAGAAGTTGGTTTTAAAACTCACAAAGGCACCAGTGGCGTTATGCTGGATAGAGCTGTACTAATGACTGGCACTATAGACGGTGTTCCTTTTGAGTTCTGGCATGATATGGACGAAGAGTTTGATGTGGACTTTACAGATGCCAACCAGGATCTGGTGGTGAACGGGCAGGATCAGGCGCTGATCATCGACTATAAATTAGGCACCTTGGTGGGTGCCGCGTCAGGAGTAGACTTAACTACCGCCACCGACGGAAACGGAGATGGTAGAATAGAAATACATTCCAAGGACACAGACGGTAACCAAAACCTTGCAAAGGCCCTGCGTGACAGCCTACGCAATGCCATTAAGCTGATTGACGACAAGTAGCTAGGAGCATAAGTTAAAATCGTTCTAATGAGTTTGGCTTATGCAGTTTTAACTTAAGTAAATAAAGGTTTTGCAAAAGGTTAAAAGGGGGGCACTTACTGGCCCCTCTTCATTAACCCCTATTACATCTTAGTACGCTTTGTGAATGTTTATCTTGGAGTACAAAGGTGGAGTAGGGATAATAACGCTTTATCAAACGTGGTTAACACTGAGCAGAACCAAGAAAAGACGGAACAATCTACAGGCTTTAAAAGAACAACTGGAGGGTTGAACTTTCAGGAATACTATTTTACTATAGAGTTATGATAGATTGCTAAGGCTCTAGTCAAAGGCAGCAGAATATGATTGCACCGGCCATACATTGCTTTCTATATGAAGCAGAAATCCATTTGAAAAGGGGGAATTTATAGAACCAAAAAAGCCGCTCCATTTAACGTGGAGCGCCTTTTTTACTGAGGTAGCCCGGAGGATGGAATTAGCGAATCATTTCCAAAGGGATTTGGCGGTTTTAGAGATGAGGCTGCAGGTAGGGGTGGAGCAGGCATGTTACGCTCTTCCTTTCACATAAGACCTGTTATGAATACTTGATATAACAGAGTCAGTGGATAGAAGCTGGTTGTGTATGTTTCAACCTAGGCGAAACATTAGCCCTCAGACACGTGGGTGGGGGAGGGCTAATGTAAAGTTGGTGCTGTATAAGGGGGTGCACAACATGGCATACAATCCTAGCCTGCTGTGGCTTTACAAGCAGCGGCTAAGGCCGTAGCGGAGCAGATGTAGCCTAATTTTTACTCCTTAGTTTAGCGCAGGCATTGCCTGCCTTATCTCCTGCTGCATTTAATGACATAGCAGCACATGGCTTTTGGCATGCTTTTTCGGAGCGGGTGCTGGTAAGAGTTTGTTTGCCGCTGTCCGACAGATATGGCAATGGGAATAATGGAGCGAAGGCGTTCTCAACAACAAAACAGACTCAGGTTAGCGGCTCAGAGGCAGAGTTTGATTTGAGGATGTCTGTGACGCTCCCACCCGGCTTCAGGCTGCCATTTGGCTACATACAGGATAAAAATGAAGAAAGAATACTCCAGTAAGAACAGGATTGCTTTCAGCAGCAAGGGCAAAAGTATCCTAATCGCTGGTGCTCATGTGCCTGATGAAACTCATACGTAAGACAGCTTATTTATGTGTTTTTTTGCTGTCTGCCCGTTCTGCATCTGCACAGGTAGGGATTTCTGAAAATCGTAAATTTTGAGTTCCTGAATGTTTGCCGGCAAGCCAAAACCAGTTTCCAGCAGGACCTTTTTTACTTGCTGTATGATCCTCCCCTTCTAGGACACCAGTCCTTTCTTGTAGTCATCTGCCTCTCCCAAGTGCTTGAGGATTACCTTATCGACCCTAAGCCCGTCCATGTCCACTATCTCCACCTCGTAGCCGCTGACCTGCAGCTTGTCGCCGGTGGCAGGGAGCTTGCCGAGGGTGTAGGACACGAAGCCTGCGAGCGTCACGTAGCTGTCGGCGTCCATGGGGATGACCTCCTGTCCGAGTTCGCTGTTGAGCTCGTATATCTCCATGGAGCCGTTGACCAAAAGCGACCCGTCATCCCGCTTCACCACATCCGGCTCACCCGACTCGTCCATGTCCGGCAGGTCCCCCACGATGGCCTCCAGGATGTCGTGCAGGGTGATGATGCCCTCGACCGAGCCGTACTCGTCCACCACAATGCCCAGGTACTGCTTCTGCCTTTTGAAGATGTTGAGCACCGCGCTTGCCGGCATGGTCCTGGGGATGTAGATGGGCTGCTGCAGTATGCCCCGGAGCGGCTCGCCCTTTCCCTCGGCCAGGTGCTCGTAGAATCGCTTGGCCGTCAGGGTGCCGACGATGTTGTCGAAGCCGCCCACGGCCACCGGGAACTTTGAGTGCGCGCTGTGCCGCACAGTGTCCCTGATGACCTCTAATGGCTGGCTGATGTCGATGTACTCGACGTCGGCGCGGCGTGTAATCAGGCTCTTGGCGCGCTGCCCGGCGTAGGAGAAGATATTCTGGTGCAGCTGCATCTCCTCCTTGGCCAGGACGCCCTGCCGGCCGGCAGTCTTGATGATCTGCCGGAGTTCCTCCTCTGACATTTTCTCCTCTGACGGCTCTTTGATGCCCAGTGCCTTGATGACTAGGTTTGTGGAGCCTGAGAGCAGTTTCACCAGCGGCATTGTGATGAGGGTGAACACTTTGATGATCGGCGCCACGGAAAGGGCGATACCGTCGGCGTTGCCGAGCGCCAGGGTCTTGGGGATCAGCTCTCCGAAGACGATGGTGAAGTAGGTGATCAAGCCCACCACCAGTACGATGGAAAGCATGTCGGCGTATGGGGCTAGAAAGTCCACCCCGACAAGCCACCTCCTCACATCATCGGAGAGGGCCGCCCCGCCATAGGCACCGGCCACGATGCCGATCAGGGTGATGCCGACCTGTATGGCCGAGAGGAAATTCTCGGGCGATTCGAGCAGCTTCAGGACCGTGTCTGCGCTTTTGCTTCCCTGCTGTGCTTTTTGGGCAATCCTGTTCTTGTTGACTGAGATGATGGATAGCTCCGAGAGGGCGAAGAAGCCGTTGAGCAGGGTCAGCATTATCAGAATGGCTATTTCCATGCGGGTTCTGGGTAGTTAAAATATCAGTTGGCCTTTGCGTCCAGATATGAGGTAAAAAACAATACAAGGCGACTAATATAAGGAAAATTCTTGTCAGGCGCATTTAATGTGCCATTGCCTGGGCATTTACGTGCCACCAGGAGTATAAAGTGTTTCTGAGTCCTCTCCAGAAAAGGCCTAATCAACAACAGCGGCTTTAGTCGATAGCGGCGAATCATGGCGGCCTCTACTCCCGCACTGCATGCGCCTGTGATACTAAGCTCTTAGCCTGTAGAGCGTGTTCCACGCCAGGCCTTTGGTGTCATGCAGGGTCCAGAAGCCAACAGGGCTTGTTTCCTGCAATTGGCCCGCATCCGTGCCTAGCTGTACATAGGCTATGAAGTGCGCTGTCTTATCAGGCGAGGCGTTCAGAGCCTGGCGGATTACTTCACTTACTTCGATCTGATAATTTATAAGCAGCTTAAAGCGGGAGGGCTGGCTGTTGTCTGCCCTCCCCAAGCCGGGACTCGACGGCTCCTTCTTCGTAGGCCTACATTCCCAATCCGTTATTTTCAGTACGGACAGTCCGCCTTCGGCCCCACCCTCCAAGACTGGATTCCCAAGGTGAACTATCGCACCCTCCTGCCCGGCCAGCCGGCCGCGGAACACCCCACAGAAGGACTTTGCCCTGCTCTCCTCTATGATGGCGATGTCGAAATCGACTTGATTCAGGCTCAGAACGTCTGAACCAACTGATACTATCTCTATTATAGGCATAAGGTTATTATATGTCCTCTCTAAAGATCGTTTTACATGCAGCATACACCACTATGACTGCACGTCTATGAGCACAACGCATGGTGTTGGCCTTTCTGTTGCTCTGGCGCAGCTTGTTTAAATAAACCAGTTTAAAAGCACAAAGAACGGCAAAGCTTCCGTGACTCCCTATATGGTAGTATAGTTTTTGTTAACTAAGATAACGGTAAATCAACAAAAATAGCGAAGGAGTAAAGTGTAGGCGGGGCAACCCAGCTGGGTCCCGCCCCCTCTGTGTAGCGTGAACGCAGGGGCTGTACAAATAGTTAGCCTCCATGGTCCTGCGCTAGACCTATCATCATAACCCGTCTGCAGGTAGAGAAGTATATACCCATAGCAGAACACCATAACCTTGAACAGACCATACCTCAACACCCTCTTAACGATAGTTCCCCTCATCCTGGCCGGCTGCGGCCCGTACACGCACACCGTCCGGCAGGTGCCGCATGCCAGACAGGAGAAGGAGCTGTTGCTAAACGAAAGCACCATCTCTTTGGCGGCAGGCAAGCATTACCGGACAGGGAGGCTGCACACCTTCCTCTACGGCAAGCACTATCGGGACGCGTGGGCAGCGCCGGTGCCCGTCCGAGTGCTGGACCTGAAAAGGGAGAAGGGCGGGCTTACCCCGGTAAAGCAGGGGGGCAGCCGGCAGACGCTGAACCTGTGGTTGGCCGACAGCGCCGGAAGAGAATATGTGCTGCGGTCCGTCGACAAAGAGCCGGCCGTGGGGCTGCCGGAGAGCCTTCGCGCATCCTACATCGCCTTCATAGCGCGCGACGCCACCTCCGCCACGCACCCCTACGCGGCCCTCACCCTGCCCCCTATGGCCCGGGCCATTGGGATTTACCATACCCGGCCCGAGCTGGTGTACATGCCCCACAGCCAGGACCTGGGAGAGTTCCGGGACACCTTCGCAGGGATGGTGGCGATGCTGGAGCGCCGGCCGGACGGCGACCAGTCGGATGCACCTTGGTTTGGGAGCGCTGAGAACGTGAAGAGCACCCGCTCCATGCTGGAGGACCGCTTCCGCGACAATGACACCGAGGTAGACGCTGAATTCTTCTTGCGCTCCCGCCTCTTTGACATGCTGCTGGGGGATTGGAGCCGCCACGAGGGGAACTGGCGCTGGGCAGAGTTCGGGCTGGAAAAGGGGGTAAAGTACAAAGCGGTGCCGCGCGACCGGGACAACGTCTTCTACAAGCTCAACGACGCCCTTGTCCCGATGCTGTTCATGGCCACCAAGCAGAAGGAGCATTTCCGCACGTTCCGCGGCAGCATCCGGAACGTGGAGGCGCTCAACCGGAGCGGGCGCAACCTGGACGAGCTGCTGCTGGCGGAGTTGCCCCGGGAAACGTGGATACAGGAAGCTAGAACTATTAAAGCACTTTTGACGGATGAAGTGATAGAAAACGCCTTTCGGGAGCTACCAGACACCATTTACGCCCTGACAGCAGATCGAATCATAGAAAAGCTAAAGAGTAGGAGAGGGCAGCTGCTCCGAGTGGCAGAGGCTTACTACGAGTCACTGTCCCGCGAAGTAGACATCGTCGGGTCGGACAAGCACGAGGAATTCGCGGTGGAGTTTCTGAATGAAGGCCGGGTAGAGGTCAAAGCCTACAAGCTGAAGGACGGCGCCAGAGAAAAGGCGGTTTTCAGGCGCGTATTCGATCCGGAGGAGACAAAGCAGCTAAACATCTACGGGGAGGACAGGTTCTTGTTTTCTGGAGAAGGCGCAAGCCAGATAAGGATACGGGTGTTCGGCGGGGCGGGAGAGGACCGATACGCAATCAGGGAAGGGCTTGGTACCAAGGGAAAGGTGCACATCCATGACTCTACCTACGGTAACGTCTACCCTGACGGAGGCAAAGCCAAGGTCAGGAAAAATAATAATCCGCCCGTCCAGACGCTTGACGCAAAGGGGATGCTGTTAAAGTACTACCTTGATTGACAGGCATAGGATGGTCCAGCTGAAAGAGAGAGAGCAGAACTGCAAAAACATAATAGCTGCATAGCACATGGTCCCAACCCTTCTTTTCATGGGCTTTGTCATAGGGTCGAACAACCTGGCTGCGGCGCTCACGCTCGGGACGCTGGGGCAGGTGAGGCGCAGGTGGCGCATATTCCTCGTCTTCGGGGCCTTTGAGTTCCTGATGCCCCTGCTCGGGGTGTGGGTCGGAGAGAAAGCCTCTGAGTTGGTGGGGGAAATTGGTGCTGTGCTGTCCGTGCTTGTTTTGCTGGGTCTTGCGGCGATGGCCTTCTACGCGGCCGCGAAGCCGGCCAGGACGGACCGAAGGTTGACAGAGAAGCTCACCACCTGGAAGGGGCTTGTCCTGCTGGAGCTGGGGCTGAGCATGGACAACCTACTGGCCGGTTTTGGCATTGGGTTGGGACCTGTAAACTTGCCGCCGGTGCTGCTGGCAGCTACCATTGCGGCCTTTTCTGTGTTGTATACCTGGCTAGGGCTGACTGTGGGCAGGAAGGTGGCTGTCAAGTGGCAGAACTACGCGGAGGCCGGGGCGGGCGTACTGCTTTGCGCGCTGGCGGCGTTGAGCTGGTTTGACCTTGTCTGATGCAGACTTATGCGAAAGCAGGTAAGCGGCCTGCCTGGTGCCTTTGTAACTTTCGCCCCCTGTAAGGGGTACTCTTTAAAGGGGGCACCCGCACCACAGTGTTTCATGTAATAAAAGATCTATGAAAAATATCAACACACCTTGGCTACTTAACCTGCTGTTTGTCTTGTTTACGTTCACCCTGTCTGGCTGTGACTTTGTGGGGGATGTGCTCGAGTTCGGCTTTTGGACGGCCATCATTATCATAGCCGTCATCGTGCTGATTATTTACTTCATCGCCAGGCTTTTCAGAAAATAAGAGGAGCGGGATTAACCTGGGCAGCGTTTCTACCCATACTTACTGCCTCTTTCTTGGTTCACATGTAGTCTTTCCATTCTTTTTTCTGCATGTGGAGCGTACAGTCGTTTGGTTTAAGCGAAGCTTTTTTAGGCCCGGCTGCAGGCTACACCGTTTGTGTTTTTATTGATTATCATACCAACTGAATGTCTTGCTGGATGAGAACACAGCTGCTCGGGTAGGGCAAAAATGTCATTGAGCTGTAGGCTTCCGTGTCGAAGAGGCGGCAGATGTGCTTCCTGAGCACGTATCTGGTATAAAAGGGTTGATGTAAGGAAGGCAGACTGCCAATCTATAGGCTGACCAATGTCGATATTCCCTACAAATGCCGTCAATTTGTAAGCATAGCCACAGGTCCGTGCCACGCAGGGCGACTGACAAGGCTTCAGCGTAGATGAAGCGATGGTCATGTGCCTTCCAGGCTAAGCGCTGTGCAAAGGGTTGTCAGCCGCCGTGGCGTCCACGGTCTTTGCCTCCAGCACGTCCTTCACGTACAGTTCCTGCACCAGCACCATCAGCACGGCCAGTATGGGCGCGGCCAGCAGCAGCCCGAGCGCGCCCAACAGCAGGCCCAGCAGCACCTGGAAGAAGAGCAGGAGGGCTGGCGGCAGGTCCACCGTCCGCTTGAAGATGATAGGGGTGAGCACGTAGCTCTCCACAATCTGGACGCCGAAGTGAATCAGCAAGACATAGATCACCATCTGGCTCCCCTCTGTTAGGGCAATGAGCACCGCCGGCGCCAGGGCAATCCAGGGCCCGATGTTGGGCACGAAGGCGAAGAGGAAGGCGATGAAAGCCAGGGCAAAGGCCAGCGGCAGCCCGATCAGGCTATAGCCGATGGCGATGCTGACGCCAATCACGGCCATGGCCAGCAGCATGGCCACCAGCCATTTCCTGAGCGTGCGGTAACACTTGTCAAGCACCCCCAGTATCCGCGTTCGCCTGTGCACCGGGAAGAGCTTGGTCAGGCCGTGGGTATAGAGGGTGGGGCTCGCGGCCAGGAACAGGCCCGTGATAAGCACGATCAACAGGTCGGCCAGGAAGCCGAGTGTGGTGGAAAAAGCGCCTGAGATGCCAGCGAGGATATCTTTCTGTTTGGGAAGAGCGCTCTCCAGGTCCTCAGGCATCTCCTCCACGACACGCTTGCCCCAGCCCCGCTCCCCCAGCCAGCCTTCCAATTGCCCGACGGATTTTGGAATAGTCTCCCGCATCTGTCCCACCTGCTCGCCCACAGTGGGCGCCAGCAGCCAGAGAGCCCCTGCCAGCACACCGAAGAAAAAAAGCACCGACAGCAGCAGGGCAAGCCATCGCTTCATGCCGGTTTTCCCAGCAAGCCAATCTGTCATGCCGCTGAAAAGCACGGCCAATAGGATACCCGAGAACACCAGCAGGAAAAAATAGCCCTGCTCTATCAGCAGGTAAGCGCCCAGCACGATGAGCACCACGGCGGCAACCCGCTTGACGAATTCGTAGGTATCTGTCATTTAAAATCTATCTCTTTGTCCAAATATGAAAACGTTTTCATATTCCTATACTGTTCCCCTACGCCTTAGGTTTGCCGAAGAGGAGCTTGGACGGACCCTTGACTCCCTTCTCTTGTAACCTGATGGGGGCGGCTCCGTTAGAAAGGAAGACACAACCCATAGTACAAAGAGCCCCGCCCAGTCGGGGTTTTTTGTGGGTGGTGAAACCTTTCATAGCGTGTAGGCCCGCTCAGTCGAACCAGTCTCTAGGTAAGCTGTTAGCACAGGCAACCTAAAAAGAAGATAAACTTGGAAGACAGGGAGAGGACAGAAACAGAGAAACTGAGAGAGAGCCCTAAGGTCCGGCGGGCGCTTGGCGAGTACAGTCCGGTGGAACAACACCGCAGAGCGAGGGAGCCGATGGCGCTGAACAGAGAGAAGACAGCACTTTGGGTGTTCGGGGCAGTATTCATAGCCGCCGGCGTCCTCTATTACCTCTTCAGGCTGGAGGCTTTCCCCATCCGGGGCAGGTTTCTCCCGCTGCTTCAGAACCTGATGGCCGGCACGATGCTGGTGACGGTGGTACTGGTGGCCAGCCGCCTGCTCAAGTCACTTTTTAGAGGCAGGATAGAGAACCCTTCCACCCGCTACAATCTGAGAAGGATTGTGGACCTGGCCGCCGCGCTCCTGATTTTCTTCATCTTCGTCTCCATCCTGTTTGTCAACTGGTACGCGGCCGTGGTCTCGCTTGGCGTCGCCTCCCTTATACTCGGCCTGGCGCTGCAGAACCCGATCTCCAGCTTCTTCGGCTGGGTCTATATCCTTATTCGCAGGCCCTACGAGGTGGGGGACCGCATCAAGATCGGGGGCGTGTCGGGCGACGTGATCGAGCTGGGATACCTGGACACCACGCTCTGGGAGTTCAACGGGGACTACCTCACCGGGGACCACCCGAGCGGCAGGATCATCCGCTTCGCCAACTCCAGGGTGTTCAGCGAGTACGTCATCAACTACTCCTGGCCGCTCTTTCCCTACATCTGGAACGAGGTGAAGTTCTTCGTCTCCTACGAGAGCGACCTGAAGTGGGTGAGGAAAACCGCTAGAAAGGTGGTGCAGGAGGAGATAGGCCCGGAGATGGCCCGGCGGGTGGGGCTTTACCGCCAGATCCTCCGGGAGTCGCCGGTGGACGAGGTGGAGGTGCGGGCAAGGGGCTCGGTCTCCTTCAGCGCGCATGACAACACCTGGATACAGGTCACCGTCCGCTTCCTGGTCGAGCCCAAGCAATCGGGGCCCGTCAAGCGCCGGCTGTTCACCAGACTGGTGGAGGAGCTTTCCTCACAGCCTGAGCGGGTGATGTTCCCCAAGACGAACATGCGGTGAGACACACGGAGAGTAAAGTCGTCAATGGGAAATAAAGAGCTACTTTAGTATTTTAAGCTTGTTCTAAACCCTAAGCCTTTATAGCACACAACTAAACGGTATTGGAAAAGAACAATGCGGCGGTACAGGCGCGGACTGATATTTTGGCAACATTGACTACCCTGAGGGTGTATAAAGAGTAAAGACCATCTGTTTCTGATTCATGTTAGAGTATGTCAAAACAATCTTGCAGAAGGTGAGCTTTAGTAAAAAGCTGTTTGAGAAGGAACTCCGCAAAGCCTTTCGCTTCCTCGACCCAGAAGAACTAAAGCAGCTTAAACGCTGGTGCTACGCCCGGTTTAGGGGAAGATTTCTTCCGATCATGGATAGGGTCTTCTATGGAGAGTTCTCATAGGCAGGCCCACGTTGTCCCGTCAAAGCAAAGAGGCATGTGCTACTCCAACACGTGCCGATGTTTTCTTCGGGTGTTTTTAATGTGGCTGCGAGTTAACAGTCATGATGCAGGCAACTAGCGCCGGCTTGCTCTATTTTCAATAGACTAGCTGCCCAGCTTCATTATTTCCCTGTAGTCAGTTTCCATCACTTGCGAGACCTTCTCCCCGTGCTCCTGCAGGCTTTCCCCATAGAGAGCCTCTGCCATGTGCTTCAAGGCTTGACGGTACTCGCTGTTCTTTGTCAGCGTAAGCGGCTTTTTCAGTGCCCGGAGCACTTCGGCGGCAACATACATGTTTGACTTCGCATATACCCTAAAATGATCAAAGCATACATCCACTATTGCCTGGTATCCGAACTGCCTTCTGATCACCCTGACGATTCCGTTTTTGTCTCTTAGTGTTGGCTCTTGGAGCTGTACTGTTGCTATGTCGGTCAGCGCAGCACCCAGCCAGTGCAGGCAGGTGACGGCTGTGTGGGGGTCGTTGATGCCCGGCGAGAGCGCCCGTACGCCCACCTCTACAATCTGCTTGAGCGGAAACAGCAGGTCCTGGTTCGGGGTTCGCTGATAGTCAATTCTCACCAAGGCTTGAAGTTGGTCCGCGGCCTTCTCCGGTAACGCAGCCTGGTGATACACCCTTGCGTAGGGGTGATGGACGGTTGCAAACAGGCCCGGATAAACGAGCCACTCGAGGACCACGTTGTGTTCCTGTGCCCAGGTGCAGCTTCCGCCGTAGTCCATTCGCTGTACGTAGCCAGAGGTATGCAGACGCATCTCTGTTTGTAGCTTGCCCTCTGTCTGCGCCTTCTTCACCGCCTCCTGGAAAGACTCCTGTTCCTCTTTCTCCTCGCTGCGCGTGGATTCTGCCAGGATCTTCTGAAAGTCCCCGTAGGATGACTTGATCACATAGTCTGCCTGAATGGAGGTGGAGACGTGGTGGATAAAGTAGATAAGGACCCCAAGGCTGAACACGGCGACAAGAAAAGCGAGCACAACGGATATTTTGGGTACAAACTCATCGTCGCCTGTGCCGCGGATGGTCAGCAGGACGATCAGCGAGTAGACGAAGGTGGAGATAAAGGTGCCGATCACAAACTGGTTGCCCTTGTCGGCGATGAAGTTGCGCAGCAGTCTGGGGCCGAACTGCGACGAGGCCATCGTCAGGGCCACCAGCGTGACTGAAAAAGTAACGCCGGCGATGCTGACCATGGAAGATGCTATTGTTGACAGGACAGAGCGGGCGCCTTCCCGCTGGCCGCCATAGAGGAACCAATCAAAGGGGAGATCTTCATAAGTAAGGGAGTTGTCCAGTCTGATCATTCCAAACGCTATCACCGCTGCCGACAAGGCCATAAGTGTAGGTAGAAACCAAAGGCTGTTCTTAATGTTGAACCAGTACTGTTTGAGTCTTATATCCATAGGGTAACTTCAACGGCTTGTCCTGAATTCAGGTTAAGACTTTTCTATAGGATGCTTGCGTCGTAGGGTGCTCCTTCAGGTAAAGGCTGCTGCTTCAACTGGGCAGGTGTCATATGGAAGAGCGGCGTGTAAACATTTCTTTTGTGTCACGTTTATAAAGGGCATGTACACAAACACGCACAAGCACAAACTGCATGCAGTCATAAATTCACTCTTTTTCTTTTTGCCTCTGCTCTTCTCCGGCTGCGCCAAGAAAAACTTTTACTCGGGTACCCCTGTCATGAGCACTGAGGTGTACCGGCAGCTGCTGCAAGACCCAAGGGCTGTGGACAGCGTGACGGTGCAGGCCGGCAGCCACTACAAACGCGGCCTGCTGCACAAAGCCCTCTGGGGCAGCAGGCACCGGGACCTCTGGGCCGAGCCTGTGCGGGTGCCGGTGCTGGACCCGGATTCTGTGAAGGGCGGCCTGGAGGTCGAGAAGATCGGCGGCGGCATGCAGACGATCAACGCGGCGCTGGAGGCGGAAAGCGGGATGACCTACTCGCTGCGCACAGTGGACAAGCGCTCGGCCAAAATCCTGCCCCTGCCTATCCGCAGGACCTTCGTAGCCAACGTGGTGCGAGACCAAACCTCTGCCCTGCATCCCTACGGGGCCCTGGTGGTGGCACCGCTGGCCGAGGCCGCGGGCGTGCCGCACGCCACGCCGCGCCTGGTGTACGTCAGGCCCGGGGAGGAGCATTTTAACCAATATGATGAGAAGCTCAGCGACCGGCTCTATATGCTTGAGGAGAAGTTCAACGACGAGCGGGCCATCACAGGCGACGTGGCCGGGGCGCACGACATCGTGGGGCAGTGGGAATGGGCCGAGTACAAGGAGGGCGGGGAGCACCTTTACCGCCCCATCCCCAAGGACCGCGACAATGCCTTCTACCGCTTCGGCAACGGAGTCTTCTCCTGGCTCTTCAGCCGCAAGTGGGCCTTCCGCAAGTTCGAGAGCTTCACGGCCGATTACAAGGACGTGAAGGCGCTGACGGTCAACTCTGAGTTCATAGACGCGCGCGCCATGCCCGAGGTGACAGGTGCGCAGTTTGACTCACTGGCCCATGTACTGCAGCAAGAAGTCACCGATGAGGTGATCGAGCGGGCCGTGCGGCAGCTGCCGGAGAACATCTACGCGTTGCAGGGAGAGGAGCTAACGAATAAGCTCAAAAGCAGGAGGGACAAGCTGGATGTGGCGGCCTGGGAGTTCTATGAGATACTGTCAGAGAGGGTGCTGGTAGTAGGCACGGACAGAGAGGACATCTTTGAGGTGAACCGCATGCCCGGCGGGGAGACGGATGTCACGGTGCGGCGCAAGTCGGACGAAAAGGTAATGTATCACAGGATCTTTTATTCGGGTGAAACGAAGGAGATCGTGCTGCACGGGCTTGCCGAGAACGACGTGTTCCGCGTGAGCGGAGAGACGGACAAGGGAATAAAGGTCAAAATCGTGGGCGGCCGGGGGCAGGACGAGGTCTACGACACGTCCGACGTGAGGGGATGGGGAAAGAAAACATGGGTGTACGACACCCCGCGCGAAACCAAAATTGAAAGCGGTCCGGAGACCAAGGAAAAGACAAGCAGGAAACCGGAAGTGAACTTTTTTGACCGGGAGGGCTACAGGCGCTAGTCCCTAAGCCAGGCCAGGGCCACCTCCAGCCGCGCGAAGGTCTGGAACTGATAGGATGCTGCTTTTTCCCCTGCCTGTCGCCGTGACTGCACGTCGCGGGAGGCGGTGTCAGCGACCAGCCGTGCCACCTTCCGCACGCGCGTCGCCTCCAGGGCCTGCAAGAAGCGGATGCCCAGGTCCAGTTGGTCAGGTTCGTCGGCAACAGTGGTGACGCGGCGGGCGTCAACCAAGAGGCGCGGGATGTAGTAGAGGCGGAGCGTTTCTACCAGGTGCTCTAGGGCGTGCTCGAACTCGGGCACCGAGAGGCTGCCGTAGGGAGGCCACTCCACCTTTAGCAGGTCCAGGGCGGGGTTGTAGTCCATTCGGAGTAGCGTATGAGGTATGTCCATGAAGCAGAAGCTTGGATTCGGCTTCAAAGTACGAAGAATAAGCCTGACGGTAAAATTTAAGAAAATAGGAAGATATGCATGAACAGGTGTAAAGATAAAAAGCGGTGGGCGCTTGGCGCGGCGGCGGCAGTGGCAGGATACCTGTTGCTGAGGGCTTTCGTGCTGGAGAAATACTTCTTCCAGGTCAGGCGCTACAGGATCGGGGACCGCGGCGGGAGGCGGGTGATCAGGCTCGTCCTGCTTGCCGACCTGCACTTTAGGCGCCTGCTGCTGCCACAGCACCGCAGGCTGGCACGGAGGGTGAATCGGCTGCGCCCCGACCTGATCCTAATAGCCGGCGACACGCTGGACGCGGCCGGCGGCACCGGCCCGATGGAGGAGTTTTTCCGGCTGCTGGACGAGCGGACCCGGAAAGCGGCCGTACTGGGGAACCATGACTACAGGGCGAGCCCGAGCGTGGATGAGCTGCGGCGGGCATACGGGCGGCACGGCTGCGACCTGCTCGTGAATGAGACGAGGGTATACAGGCTCGGGGGCACGGAGCTGGCCGTCACGGGCCTGGATGATCTTATCGAGGGGGAAAGCTCCGTGGAAAAGGCCTTGGGCGGGGTGGGAAGGCAGGAGCACCACCTGATGCTGGTGCACAGCCCCCTGCAGCAGGAGACGGCCATGGCAGGGGTGGCGCGCCTCAACCGGGCAAGGCCGGAGGGGGAGCGCCTGCGGATCCGCTACATCTTCGCCGGCCACAACCACGGGGGGCAGGTCCGACTGCCGTTCTGGGTGCCGGTGCTGCCTCCCAGTTCCGGCGACTATGTGGAGGGGTGGTACAATGACAGCGAGCCCTTCCTCTACGTCTCCCGGGGCTTCGGAACCTCCACGCTGCCGCTGCGGTTCCTGGCCCGATCGGAGGTGACCCTTTTCAATTACTTCGCTTAGCTTGGCCCCGGCAGCACGAGACACTGGGGCTTTGTCAATATTCAGATTTTGCTTGCGCTTCGTGCGAGTGTGGCCTAAAAGGTTCGTGTTTATGAAAAAGAATATTATCCGGAGTGCTGCTAGTGGCGTTGGGCTTGGCATGCTACAGCTTCCGGAGGTGGCTTCAGGCTTTGACGGGCACAGAGGGTAAAGGAAGCAGTTAAGAGGGAGCAGCGTACCGCCTGCGCTTTGCCGGGAGCGGAGCTCTAAATGGCTTTCTGGCATACGTGTCTGCGTAGTTTGCCCTAATAGAGGGTAACGGTAGAGACAGGCAAGAGGTTATCTTGAGTGTTCTGCAAAAGCATTTTGGACACCTTCTGGTAGGTCCGTTACTGGGGCGCTCGCGCTCGCCGACGCTTAATCAGTTGTGCGAGGGGCTCTCGGGGAGATACACGAAGAAAGTGAGAGAGGAAGGGCTAGACAAAAAGATAGAGGACACAATGGTTGTAACCGGAAAGATTGGGTTCGTGGCTTGTGGTATTGTGTCGGGTATCGTCAGCTATCTGTAAGTCCGCACCGCCTTTGGAGTTAAGGAAGCAGAAGACAGCGGCAATGCATTTGAATTTATGCAGGGGTTTTCCTACGGTTCCTCTCTAATAGAAGGGGTGGCCCAGAGTCTGCTTTGCTACAGCCTGTTAGTGTTTATAAGGCTAATGACGATACAAGAACTACTGAATTCTGCTTCATAGCAGACTCGGCTTACTACCTGCTCTCCGGAGTATATCATTGGGCAGACTGTACTTTTTGCAGATGACTCAGTTTTGCCGAGAGATGTATTGTAGTTACCTGTTATATTTGATGAAATCATCAATTGCTACCATGGGCTTACTCGTTCTATACTTGCTTATCTCCTTGTTCTTTTCTTTCCTGTGCTCGCTGCTGGAGGCTTCCCTGCTCAGTATAACGCCTTCCCACGCCAGCGTGGTGAGCAAGGATAATCCTACACTTGGCAAAGACCTGCAACACTTCAAGGACAACATTGATAAGCCGCTTGCCGCTATCCTCACGCTCAACACCTTCGCCCACACTATAGGGGCGGCCGGGGTAGGCGCACAGGCGCAGGAGATTTGGGGCGATGAGTACTTGACGGTAGTCTCTGTCGTGCTGACTATCGTTATCCTTATCCTGACAGAGATAATCCCGAAAACGTTAGGCGCCAACTACTGGAAGTCGTTGACTCCTTTTACCGTCCGGACGCTGAAAGTCATGATCTACTCGCCGCTTTACCCGCTTATCCTCTTTTCACAGTTCATCACCAAAAGACTCAAGCGTGAAAAGGACAAGAGCGTGCTGAGCCGTGCCGACTTCACGGCCATGGCTGAGATCGGCACAAAAGAGGGTATCCTGCATCAAGACGAGTCCAGGGTGATCAACAACGTGCTGCGCTTCAACGTAATACAGGCCAGCCACATCATGACGCCACGTACCGTGATAAAGGCTGCCCCCGAGAAAACGTTTATTAGAGAGTTCTACGATAACTCCACAAACATGCGCTTCTCCAGGATACCTGTCTTCGACGACTCGATAGATCATGTCACAGGTTATGTGCTCAAGGATGAGGTGCTCCAGCGGATTATCGAGGGCGAAGGAGGACTGTCCCTGGCAGAGATAAAGCGGCCGATTCAAGTCGTGCATGAGAATACACCTGTGCCGCAGCTGTTCACCCGCCTCATGGAGAAGAAAGAGCACATTGCACTCGTCGTAGATGAGTACGGCGGCACAGCCGGTATCGTGACCACGGAGGACATTATAGAGACGCTACTGGGCCTGGAGATCACAGATGAGCTTGACGTGGTGGAGGACCTTCAGAAGTGGGCCAGGGAGAAATGGGAGAAAAGGGCCGGGAAGATGGGCGGCTACGATAATAATTAGCAGCGGGGCTAAGCTTAACCCAGCTGCTATTCCATACTTAGTTGCCTTTCCTGCTCCGCATCCATTTCTCTCTGTTAAATGAGGGTGCAAGTGTTTTCATAAACAAAAGGGTTCTGAAATGAGTAGTAATTATTATGCCTTCTGTACCTTAGGGTAAGCAGCAGGTAAAGCATACGTTTTATTGAAGCTATTTAAACACACAACTATGAAGATGAAAAGTTTACTAAACCTATTTGTAGTACTTATGGTTGGGCAGCTCTTATTTGCCTGTAGTACTGCCAGGTATTATGAATTTGCTGCTCATAAACCTGAAGCTTTTAACAGTGCGAAGGGTAAAACAGCCACGAAAGCCGAAAAAGTTGAAAAAGAAAAAAAAGCTGCAACTCTTTCACATATAGCCCTTGAAGCTGCGGCAGCTAAAGAGGCTAAAGAGGCCAAAAAAACAACAGAACCGGTACTAGAAGCCAAAGCAGGCAAAACAGTATCCGTGACCTTGCCTGAACCAGCCGTAAGAGAAGAAATCAGCGCGCCGGAAACTAAAACAATTACGGAGGCGGAGGCTTTAGCAATGGCAAAGGAGCGCATTGCCAATATGACCAAAGCTGAGAAGAAAGAATTAAAGAAAGAATTGAAAGAAGCTATCAAACAAGATAGGGTCACAGGAACCAATATCCTGGAAATAGTTCTGGCAATTTTCATCCCGCCCCTGGCAGTTTTCCTGCACGATGGTATTGGTACATCTTTCTGGATTAATATTATCCTGACGTTACTGTTTTTTATCCCGGGTATCATTCATGCCTTACTGGTGGTTACGGATTCTATTTAACTTATCGGGTGCAATGCTATTTTTTCTCACATCCAGTTTATAGGGTTAGGCTAAATGGCAATGGCTTGAGTGAGCTCAATTGTTGAGGTGACGGCTTGTCTGGTAGAACACTCCACTGGCTGGAACAGGCACTCACTGGCTATAGTACCGCAGCGAAAGCATTGTAATTCATACGGAAGAGGTTCTTACGCGCTGTCACCACCTCACTGAACACGCGCTGAAAGTACATCCAGAAAACATCCTGGCGCTGTGCCTGAGGGATGTACTTTGGTTTCTATAAGCCAGGCGCCTGACCAACCAATTCTGATCATTAATGGAAGGCTTAAACAAGTGTTGAGAGGTCATTACAGATTAGAGTAATCTGATGTAGTAAGTTTATGTGTCGAGTCCCAGCAGGTTAGAACTTTAAGGCCGAATTCCTCATAGATATTTCGGAAGGTGGGTAGCCGTCTGGAAAGATGTATGGGACAGGTGCACAACTAACGCTCATAGGTTGTCGTCTTAAAGGGAAATTATGTTTTATGCCAGCTGCCACAGTATCACTGCGGCAGCACGACAAATTTTAATCCCATCAAGGGTCTTGCGACAACACTTTACATGAACTTCCCTGATCCAGCCGACTATCTCCCTTCTGTCCCACGTAAATGGGTGAGACGCTTTGCCCGACTAGGCTTGGCAGCCAAAGGCATCGTCTACAGCCTTATCGGCTTTCTTGCAGCTAAAGCAGCCCTTGGCATAGGCGTCGAGGCGTATGATGTCGAGAGGAAGGATGTGTTTCTTTTCATAGAGGATCTGTTCATGGGTGGAGTGCTGTTGGGGCTTGTTGCGCTAGGCCTAGGGTTCTACAGCCTTTGGAGGTGGCTACAGGCCATAACAGACACAGAGAAGAAAGGGAGCAGTTTGAAGGGAATGGCATACCGGTTGCGCTACGCCGGCAGCGGTTTACTCTACGGGCTTCTGGCTTTCATAGCTGCGGGGCTGTCGATAGGTGATGGCAGTGAGAGGGACCGGCAGGAGGTTATTATAAGTGTGTTGCATAAGCCGTTGGGCCATTTGGTGATCATGTCGGCTGCGGCGACCGTTGCACTCGCCGGTGTGTATCAGGTTTACGTGGGGCTCTCCGGACGATACACCCGGAAGGTGAGGGAGCAAGGGCTGGACAGGAAAACTGAGGACACCATGATATTTACTGGAAAGGTCGGACACATAGCCCGTGGCTTAGTTTGGGGTATTCTGAGTTATCTCTTGGCTCGAATGGCCCTAGGGTTAAGGAAAACCGATGACAGTGGTAATGCTTTTGAGTTTATGCAGGGGTTTCCCTACGGCCCCTATCTGGTGGGGGCTATGGCTCTTGGCCTGCTTTGCTACAGCCTATTTATTTTCATAGAGGCTACCTACCGCTACCAAGATCCCTAGATTCAGCTTTAAGATTACAAAATTCGTTAAACACATTTACGCCACACTCATGTCATACTCCTTATACCTCGCCTCTGCCTGCTCCATGATTTCATCCAAGATCTCCTGCAGCTCAGCTTTCACTTTGAAACGTAACACAGACTTTACAGCCAGTTGCAGTTTGGCTTTGGTATCGTCTTTTTTGTACCAGTCGGGTTGGGAGGCGCTTTTCTTTACCTGGGCCAGTATCTTTTGTACGAGCTCTTTAATCAGGTCGAAGTCCTGCACGGCGTTTGGGTGTTTGGCCAGGATCTCGTAGAAAGCTTCTTCCTCTTCGGTAAGCCCAAGCTGGTTGCGGCGCTCGTCTTCTTCCTGCATTTGCCTGGCTACATCGCGCAGCTTTTCCATGGCTACCAGACTGTCGAAGAAGTGGTTGTGGTAGTCGGAGATGATCTTCTCTACTTCCTCTTTAAGCTTCCTGTACTTGACCAGGTTCTTCATAGAACGCACTTTAATTTCGTCGTTCATGATCTGGCGCAGCAGCTCCAGCTTTAGTTCATTGCCGGTCTTTTGTTCTTTGGCCGTTGCCAGGAAATCATCGTTGATAATCGAGATGTCGAAGCGCTCGATGCCGGCCATCTGGAAAACGTCTACCACGTCTTCGCTTTCTATGCTGCGGTGGATCAGGTCTTTTATCTTGTCCTGCTTTTTCTTGATGTTGGTGCTTGGGTACTTTACCTTTCTAACGGCAGCGCCTACGTGCTGAAAGAAAATCAGGTCCAACGCTATAACATTGATACTTGCGTGGCTTTTAATAATAGGAGCGAGGCTGCTGAGCTTTTTCTCGTTCAGCATAAAGGCCTTGCAAAGTTCATCTTCAGCAACTATATAGTTTGTTGCCTGGCTTACCAGCTTTATCTTTTCAGGACTTGTTAAGGCTGGCCAAGTGCTATAGTTAAAATTCTCCGCAATTGCTCTTTCAGCAACTCGATTATTTCCTGTGCAAGAGAAAAAGCTTCTTCTATGTCTATAGTTACGGTTCCTGAACCACCAGCACCTGTATACTTCTTCGTGGCATCCCTTAACCTGTCGCCGATGCCGATGTAATCGACGATCAGGCCGCTGGGTTTGTCACGGAAAACGGTGGCGACGCGGTTGACGGCCTGTATCAGGTTGTGGCCGCTCATTACTTTGTCGACATACAAGGTATGCATGGCAGGGTTGTCGAAGCCGGTGAGCCACATGTCGCGCACGATCACGAGTTTGAGTTCATCGTCCGGGTCTTTGAAGCGGGCTTTTATACCTTCCATCTGCTCTTTCGAGCGCACGTGCGGGTTCCAGGCCACAGGGTCTTTGGCGATGTTGGTGGTCATGATCACGGCTACTTCGGGGCAGCCTTCCAGCGCGGTGAGAGCATCGTAAAGCTTCACGCAGTTGCGGCGGCTCATGCACACGATCATGGCTTTGCCTTCCAGACTTGCTCCGTTAGCTGTGCGCGAAGTATAGTGCTGCAAAATGTCGCGGGCGATGGCTTCTACACGCTCCTTTGCTCCGGCGGCGTCTTCCATGGCCGCCCAAAGTATACGATTCTTCTCATTCTCTTCCAGACCGCCGGTTATCTCTTCGGCTTCTTCTTCTAGTTGTGGATTGCCCAGGTGCAGCTTGGCCAGGCGGGGCTCGTAGTAGATCGGCACCACGGCTTTGTCTTCAGTGGCCTGGCGGATGTCGTAGGTATGGATGATGTCGCCGAACACGGCTACGGTGTCGGCGTCTTTGCTGTCAACGGGGGTGCCGGTGAAGCCGATGAAGGAGGCCTGCGGCAGGGCGCGGCGCAGGTTGTTGGCAAAGCCCTGCACGAGGCCATACTGTGTGCGGTGGCACTCGTCGGCAATCACGATAATATTGTCGCGGGTGCTCAGCATGGGGTGCTCCACCTCGCGGCCGGTGGCGGTGTCTTTCAGGTTGAACTTCTGCACGGTGCTGAACACCACGCCGCCGCCATCACCACTCAGCAGGGCGCGCAGCTCGTCGGTGGTGTTGGCAATCTGCACGTCACCTACCAGGTCTTTGGCAGCAACGAAATCGTCGAAGAGCTGGCGGTTGAGGTCGAAGCGGTCTACCTGCACCACAATGGTCGGGTTCTTGAGCTCGGGCAGCTGGCGCAGGATGCCGGTGTAAATGGCCATGGTAATGCTTTTGCCGGAGCGGGTGGTGTGCCATACCACGCCAATGCGGCCGTCGCCGTAGGGCTTCACCGACTTTAGCGTTTCCTGCAGGGCGTACTGTATGCCGAAGAACTGATGGTACTTGGCGCCTTTCTTGATCAGCTGGCCCTTGTCGAGCTCATGGAAGATGAAGTAGCGCACGTATTGCAAGAGGCGCTCTGGAACGAGCAGCCCTTTGATGAGCGTTTCCAGTGCGAACCCGTTTGGGATCACAGATTTGCCGTCTATACTTTTCCAGGCGGCGAACCACTCCAGGCCGCTGCTGTACATGCCGTGCAAGGTGGTCTGGCCGTCGCTTACTACCGTGAGGGCATTGTACTCGAAGAGCTGCGGAATCTGGTAGGTATAGTGCTGCACCTGGTTGTAGGCGGCTTCTACGGTGGCGTCCTGGCTGAAGAGGTTCTTGAACTCGAAGAGCACCAGCGGCAGGCCGTTCACGAAAATGATCAGGTCGGGGATGCGCTTGCTTTTGCCGATGATAGTGAACTGGTTGACCACTCGAAACTCGTTCTGGTGCACATCGTCGTAGGCGATGGGGTAGAAGTGGCCGAAGTGCTGCCGGCCTGTATCGTTTTTCCAGGTTTTGCTGATGCCTTTGCTGAGCTTGAGGTGGAAGGCGTGGTTGCGCTGGTGCAGATTGGCGCCGCTGTTGTAGAGGAATTCCTGCTTCAGTTCGGCCAGCACCTTACCTGGCACCTGCGGGTAGCGGCGCTGCAGAAAGGCCTCGAACACGTCTTCGAGCACGGCTTTGCTCAGGTCGCGCTTTATATCGGAGCCGTGTTGGTAAGTATAGGGCTCCTGCTCGCGCAGCCAGGCAAGGGCCGCTTGCTCAATGGCTTCTTCAGCTAAGTACTGGCTCATAAAGCGCTGCTGGTTTGGTTTGCATTACATCAATTTCTCCTGACATGAGTTTGGGGAGAAGAGAGTCTCTTGTTTTTGATAAGGTAATGCTCTCCTTTAGGTTAGCGAGAATTTTCAGGTATAGGGGCTTGAGTTTCTCTTCAAGTGCTAACACCTTATCCTGAGCAGGAATTGAAATTTTAATGTCGCGTAAAGTATTTGTTGTTATAGTGTCAAATACGGTTCCATAGCTATTCCTTTGGAGTTCTTCTATTGAACTTTGAATAAGTTGAAAGGCAACAAAATCTGTATTTTCTTTCTTTGCTTTCAAAGCATAATTAGATTGGCTAATTGTCATTTCAGACGAAGCTATACATAGCTTACCTACTGTTCCCCTTGCAGTAATAATGGTTGAGAATTGAGGAATTAGCTTAGCACTACTTTTACTTAAGCCTAGTTCTGTAATTTTCTTTTCTGTATCAATTATAAAAGTCCCGTCGTTCGGAGTAACATCTTTAGCAGATACCCAAAATATATTTCCATCCCAGTATTCACTAACTGATGTTTTAGGCGTGCCTCCACCGATCAAGTTAGCAAAATCTAAAAGGCTAATTTGCTCTTGATTCTCTTCATCAATTCCATCCACGAAATACTGCCGAAAGAGCGTTTGCGCCATTTGCTCCAGCGTTTGGTTCATGCGGCGGTTCAGCTCTATTTTGTCATCCAGAGCAGATAAGATTTCGGCAATGCTGCGTTGGGTAGGGAGGTTTGGAAGATTAACTTCCAATTGCTCAAAAGTTTGTCTGGTAATCGTGTCGAATACGGAACCATGAGCAACAGATTTAAGCGACGCTATTCTATACTTTAGCAGGTAGTATAAAAAGTTTTTACAGCTATTTCTGGCTTGGCATCCAGACCGTAGCAAGACTGATTGAAAGCCATATCCGTACCAAGTACAGCAATTTCACCTACGGTACCTCTGGCTGAGATTATTAGCTGTCCTTTATTTAAGAGCTTTGTGCTGCTTTCGTTTAGACCTTTTTCAGTAATAGACTTTTCTGTGGTATAGACTGTCTTTCTGTCACCGCCAAAATCTACAACTGACAGCCAAGGAATATGGCCTCCCCAATACTCAGAAACGGAAGTCTTTGGAGTACCCCCGCCAATGATGTTGACGAGTTCGCTAAACTTATATGTTTTCCGATTAATCATTTAATACTTTATGATGCTCTGCTATATCTCTTTGTGGTAATAGTAATAGGTTAGGAATTAGCTATTTTGACTTCTTTGTTTTAGATGATTTAGAAGTAACTTTTTGCTTCTTGCCTTTTTCTTCTTTTTTAGAAACCTCCCAGCTTACATCAGAAACGCTAAAAATGTAGAATAGCTGACACTCATCATTATCTTCATCTTCTTCCAATAAATCCACAGTTTCAAATATGCCGCCTTGTAACTCATTTAAATAGCTATCACCGTTTACAACGAGTTGTTCTTCAAGATCAAGCATCATTTCCTGCAACGGATACGTTTTGCAAGCAGCAATTACTGCCTTAGGATAAAGATCGAAATCACCAAGGTTGTTTAGTAGACGCCAAAAAGAATCAATAGGATCTTTCGTTACTTGACTAATAGTTAAAAGTTGGGTAAGTGTAGCGCGCTCCTTTTCATCTAAACTATGAAATAACCGAATGTAAAATTCAGCTTCGTAATGAACTTCCTCTGCAACATCAATCCAAAGTTCTACAGGTAGTAGTGCAGCCCAATCAGGGTCTGTCAAATACGCTTCGACTTTATTTGAGATGTCATCAACACTATTTATTTCATAAACATCATCTTGATACTTAACTAAGTAAGGGCCATCATGATATTTCTGCACTATCTCAAAGTGTTCTGTTGTACAGTTAAACAGCTTAGCAAAAGCTTTAGCGTAATCTCCTGCTGTTGCATTAACATCTAGTTGATCTTCAGTTTGCTTCATGTGTGGTGATGATTTAATTAATTCTCAATTTAATTTCTCTGAACCACCCTAGTATTTCATTACCAGGATCAGCTGCTTGGAATTCGTCTGCAGTCATCTGAGGGGTAACATCATAATTGAGGCGCTTTTTTGCTTGGCTTATCTTTTTCTTTTTTGTATCCGATTGAACATCTGACCACGGGTTTGGGCTTTCACTAGATGAATGAATAGCTTCTGCAACCAATGCAGGAACATCGCATGTATCTGTGAAAGGAACTATGGATGTGCCTAGTAATCTGTTTATAGCTTCGTGATGAATGTAATTTTCAGTCTCTCGTTTGTTGGTTAAAACAGCATAATGATATCCACCTCTTCCAATTACTGCTTGTGCAGCAGCTAGATAGGGAGGGTTACTTGGGTCATCTCTGTCATAAATGTGATATTCTGGTAACCCTAAACCTTTCAGATAGTCATTATTTACCCAGTCTTTCAGAGTACCACCGCCCAAAGGTATAATCGCTACAGATGGTTCATTATTTAGATCGGGTAAACTAGGATCTATTTCTCTAACTATAGGAGAAACATTTTTTAGAAAGGCTATGTCATTAGGCCCTTCAACACATACCATAAGTTTTATTGTAGAAGCGAGCGGATCTGGAAGTACACCTAAAGTTCTTGCTATACATTGGAGGACATCATTTTCACCTTCCTTAACTATAGCTATACCATGTTCATCTTTAGTAACAAACCTTAAGTTCTCACTTTCTATTAACCCGCCAAGCGATGGAGTATGTGTTGTAAGTAAAATTTGTGTATTTGGTGCTTCAGCTAGTTCTTTAAATGCTTGTACAAGTAATATTTGATGATCTGGATGTTGGGAAGTCTCTGGCTCTTCAAATGCATAAATTATACTTGGATTATTAACCGTTTGTCTTCTTCTTTCTGCTTCAGCCCTAAAGAAGTTAAGCACAATTAGTCGCCTCACTCCACTACCTCTTTTATTGATTGGAATATCACGATCAGAAGCTAGTGTAAGTGAGAAAATTGAATTCCATTTCGGTTCAGCTTTAAAATCAGGTTTTAGTTCATTTGCTAAAGCTGGGTTCATTTCCTGCAGCTTCTGTAGTGTTCTGTTAGCTACTTCTAATGCTTTATCATGTACCCTTTGTTGAATCAACAGTAAATCAGCTGATACTTCTTGTAGTGCCTCATTTATAGCGACCTTCATTGGGTCTGTTATCTCCTTATCGTCCTCCCTGCTTTTTCTATCTGATTGAAATAAAGCAAAAACTGGTAGCCACTTTTCTAAAGCCTCCCAAAGTTTTTTTGAATCTTCCTTATCAACCGGAATATCAGTTAAAGCAAAATTTAGATTTTCTACATGCTGCCAAATCGCTTGTCTTATTGACGAATTTACATTTGCATTATAATTATCAGACACTACTCCTAAATCAGTTGCTCGTGTGCGGAGTTCGTTTCTTTTTAATTGTAAAAGATCGGAAGCATTAGATGTTATTGGGTGATTGGCGACAATGAAAACTTGTCCTTTAGGTTTTGCAGCTGTACATGGGAACACTTTTTTTATTTCAAGTAATCCCTCTGTATTTACTAGATATTCATCTTGTAAAGAGGTATGATTCGCTGCATCTATAATTATTCTACTTGGTAACTCGCTAAAAAAGCAGCTAATTTCTATTTTCAACTCCCCAGCGGCGAGAGAATCTTTATTTAGATCATCTTTATCAATGACTACAGTTGAGTTGTTAAAAAAGATTTCTAAGGCCTCTAAAATTGTAGATTTTCCTGCATCATTTTTACCGATAAGCGCTGTAAGATCATTGAAGTTAACCTCCATTTCATTTCGATAGCAGCGGAAGTTTTTGATTTTTACCTTGACTAGTTTCATAGCTATTTAAGTTAGTTTAATCCAAACCCAATTCCCTCCAGATTCTCCCGAATTCGCTTCTCCAGCAGGGCGCTTTCCTCAAACTGAGCGGCCAGTTCGGTGGTCAGCAATTTCATCTTCTCTTCAAACGGAACGCCGTCGTCTTCCTCGGCTTCTGAGCCCACGTAGCGGCCCGGCGAGAGCACGTAATTGTTGGCGGCCACTTCGGCTAAAGTAGCGGCCTTGCAGAAGCCTTCGGTGTCGGAGTAGCTGCCGCCGATGTTGCGCCAGGTATGGTAGGTGTCGGCAATGCGGGCCACATCGGCATCTTCGAACACGCGCAGCCGGCGGCTGGCCATCGTGCCCAGTTTGCGTGCATCTATAAAGAGGATCTCGTTTTTGCGCTCGCGGTGCTCGCCGTCGCGGCCATCGCGGTTTTTGCTAAGTATAAAAATACAGGCTGGTATGCCGGTGGTCAGGAACAGCTTGTCGGGCATCTGCACAATGCAGTCTACCATGCCTTGCTGTATCATGTGCTCGCGCACGTTCTTTTCGCCGGCGCTTCCGGTGGTCATGGCGCCGTTGGCCATCGCCACGCCCGCCGTGCCACGTTCCGAGAGGTGGTGCCACAGCGTCTGGAACCACATGTAGTTGGCGTTGCCGGGAGTTGTAAAGGTATCTTTGGCCCCGAAGAGGCGCGGGTCGTTGTCGGGCAGCAGCTCGGGGTGCCAGTTACTGATGTTGAACGGCGGGTTCATGAGGGCGTAGTCTGCCTTCAGGTCGGGGAAGCGGTCCTGCAGCAGCGAGTCGCCAAGCTTCACATCGAAAGAGAGGTTGCGCAGCAGCAGGTTCATTTTGCAGAGGCGCAGCGTGCCTTCGTAACGCTCCTGCCCGTAAATGGAAATGTCGTTTTTGTCGCCGCCGTGCGCCTGCAGAAACTTGAGGCTCTGCACAAACATACCACCCGAACCGCAGGCCAGGTCCATGATGCGGCCCTTGAGCGGCTCCAGCATTTCCACTAGCAAACGCACTACCGAGCCCGGCGTGAAAAACTGCCCCGCACCGGAGCCCTCGGCCATGGCAAACTTACCGATGTAGTATTCATACACGCGGCCGTAGATGTCGGACTCGGGGTTGTTGATCTCGGAGAACTTCTCTTTGGAGAAGAGGTTGATGAGTCCGGCCACCTGCGTAGGGGAGAGCTGACTCTTCACGAAGATCGGCTCCAGCACACCTTTGTAGTCGGGGTTGCGCTTGCTCAGGATCTCGTCGATCAGCACAAAAGCCTGGTCCACCTTCACCTTGATGTCATCCTGCTCGGCGTTCTCGCGCAGGTAAGCCCATGTCGCCTCGCGGGGCAGGCGGTACACGTTCTTCACCTGGTACTCCAACTCGTCTTCCAGCACCTCGGTCTGTTCATATGCTTCTATGTTATAGTAGTCGCTTTGCGGGTCTGCAAACGAAAGTTGCAGTTCGTGTTTGCGTACTTCAAATCGCTCGGAGAGGTGCTTCAGGAACAGCAGCGACAGCACGTAGTCTTTGTACTGGTTCTCTGCCACGGCGCCGCGCAGTTCGTTGGCGGCATTCCATAGTTCGTTTTCAAAATCGATGTCCGCCTTTGCTTTGGCAGATGGGGTGCTTTTAGTGCTCATGTATACTTGGGTACTCGGAGTTAAAACAGGAGTACAAGGTAGGGAAAAGGTGGCACTGTTCTGTAGAAAAATATAGAATTTTTGCGATGTTTTGGAGCGGGTGCTGAAGGTAAAGACGGCCGGTAGGAGCGCGGTATAGTTATAGTGGCCGTGCAGGCTAAAAGGGATTTGTAGGTGTTGTAAAGTTGGTTGTGTATATAACACAGGCTGTAGTTGTACTATAGGTAGTTGTGTTGCCGCGCTTGAATTCACGCCGGAATCCGCGGAAAACGGGTGCTCCGGGCCGCTGTTTTATGCTTGTTTACGCGCGGTTTTAGCAGCCGGAAAAAGTGCGGTAAAATCCGGTGTATTTAACGTGCGGAAAACAGTTGGTTTTTACTGTCTCTCGTTACCTGGATTCGAACTTAAGCACGGAGCAAAAAGAGTGTGCTAAAAAAGCGCGTAGCTTTCTGTAACGGCCTTTCCGGCTGCGGAAAAGTTTCGCAACCAAACGTGATTCTACCTATTGTTTAAGCGCCGGAAAAGCTGCGGTTTACCCCGGCTTTTTTTAGATCGCAAAAACAGTCTGTTTCGGCGGCGCTAAAGGGTCTGTTTAGCGTGCGGATTTACCGACTTTTTTCCTTACTTTTTTCCGTGGCTCTTTTTTGATGGTCAAGTGCATGGTATCCGTGGTACTTTACCATGAAGTTGGCCTGTGAAAGTTAAGGTTGAAGAGAGTGGGCTAAATTGCTCGTTTCGGAGCCTTGCCGTACGTAGCTCCGGAAGACGCTTTTTCTGCCTGTTTTCCGGCTCTTAATTGTTGCGTAACCCCTTGTGATAGCGTTAGTTGCGTGCATATTTGACTGCTTGTTTTAGGTGTTGTTCCGGAAGCGCTCTGCGGAATGCGATTTTGGGGTTTCCGTGGATTTTGCCTGAGAGCTATAATTTCCGGCGCGCTTCCGCCCGTAAAAACACCACATTCCGGTAGTTGATTTTAATGTTTCTGGTACACTTAAGAACGGTTGTAACTGCCTGTGCGCACGTTACTTAGCTGTCCGCAAAAGTCTCCGCAAAACAAGCACTTGCAGTGCCTATGCGGATACCTTGATTTTCTACCGAAAACCCTGCTTTTCCGGCCTTGTTTTCCGCCTCCGCTAGCGGTATAGACGTTTATATAGTCGCGCGCGCCTGCACATCATGTACGCGCGCATGCGTGCGTGCGAGATCCGGTTTCAGTTTCTTGAGACTCTCGTTTCTGCATAACAAAGCTGCTGTTTTGATAACCAAACCTGGTTTCAGAAAATATTTTACCCCGGAATAAAACAAATATTACAGAGTTGTTGTATAGTCAAAAAATAATATTACCTTTGGGTAACATATAGAATTTAACCACGCATGAGAAAGGAGACACAATCCCCGGAAACCAGCACGGAAGACTTTTCCTTGCAGTTGGACCTGCAGGAAACGGGCCAGATACCCGAGCTATATGAGAAGCTGCGCGAGCCGATCTTCTCGCTTAAGCAAACCGGTATTGCCCCCAAGCTCTACGTGGACTGGAAAAAAGCCGGGCTGGCGCCCAGGACCGAGGAGCAGTCCTGGACCAAGCTCTCGTTTCTGGAGTACCTGTGGCTGAAGATGGCCAAAGAACTGCGCGAGCTGGGTCTGCCGCTGGCACGGGTAAAAGCGCTGCGGGAGTATCTGTTTGGCGGTCAGCAAATCCCGCCTGATGCCTTCACTCCAGAGGTAGTGGCAAAGCTTCGGGAAGAGCTCGGCAAGACAATGCCCGCCAAACAGGTGGAAGCGCTGATAGAAGAACACCTGAGCGGGCAGGCGCAGGCAGCGCAGGAAAGCTACGGCATCCGGTTTTCCTTGCTCGAAACAATGGTGTATTCCGCCTTGTACCGTAAGCAGGAAGCTGGCGTGCTGATCTTCCCGGCAGGCGATCTGGTGCCGTGGCTCGACGAGATGCAGGGCATGGGGCCGGAAGGGCAGGTGCTGCTAGGCAGAACGCATGTGTTCCTGTCCATTACCCAGCACCTTTCAGCTTTTATTTTGGACGAAGATAAAGCTGATTACATTCCACGCTTGTCGCTGCTGAGTGAAGAAGAGCTGCAGGTGGTAAGAGCTATCCGCAACAAAAGTTTTCGGCAGGTGACGGTCACCTTTGACGAGAGGCGTCAGATCACCCTGCGCACCACCTCAGACGGCCATTTGGATGAAGCCTTATCAAAAGAGCTGATCGAGACGCTGGCGCTGAAGAATTACCAGTCGGTGGAGCTGGAGAACCGCGGCGGCTCTAGGCTGAAGTTCACCAAAGAGCACCGCCGTAGAATTTAGTGCCCAAGGCTTATTTGCTTTTAGCATACATTAACATTTGGCTTACCCTTGCCTGGCGCTGATCAGGTAAGAGCCAAGGGTAGCGGTCGCCCCGCACCCTAACCGTAGAAGCCAGCCCTGGTACCGGTTACCCCGGACCTGTGGCACTGGCAAATACCAAATTGAAAACGTTATCTAAAAACCAAAAAGAGAAAAACCAAAGACCAAACAAAAAACAGCGTGTAGTAAGACCTGGCAGCATCAATCCTGTTGCTACCAACGCGCAAATTGAACAAGAACAGCAAAGTGGCTACGATAGCTACTACAAGCAGCTCGCCGAGGAAATTGAAAGCATCGAGCGTCATGTCCGCGAACTAAGGCAGACACCGGGGCTGGAACATCTGACCGAAGAAGAAGCCTATGCACAGGTAGATTTTATGCTCCGTTTTAGTGCCTGGGTTTTTAACCAGCACCTTCAAGAGCAACAGGTCCAAAATTATGAAACGAAAGAGACCCAAGCAACTGAGGTGTCTAAAGTGCAAAAGCCGAAAGGCACGCGTAACAAAAGAGTAACAGCATCCCTTTCCCGTTAACCTTGATTGAACATGAACAAGCAAACCACAGCAGCCGTGTTTGAAGTAGCCGAAGCTGCACACAAAACGAAGAAAGTAACTAAAGCTACCAAGGCAGCTACTAAGTCAAAATCTGTAGGTAATGCTGCTAAGCCTTCAGCAGTAACTAAAAAGCCTTCAGCACTTAGAGTTATTACCGGGAAAGGGGATGGGCTGAGTATTTTTGCAAGGCCACTGCAGAAGGGGAGCAAGAAAGCCGCGCCACGCGGTAAGGTCGCCATCATCTATACCCGCGTATCGACCAAAGAGCAGGCTGAGACCAACCAAAGCTTATCCACCCAGTTGGAGCGCTGCTCAGCTTACGCTGAGCGCCACGGCTACCAGGTGGTGGGCAAGTTCGGCGGCACCTACGAAAGCGCCAAGTCAGACGAACGGAAGGAATTTCAGAAGATGCTTGAATTCGTCAAGAAAAGCAAGCTGCGCGTCGGTTACATTATCGTGTACTCCCACGATCGCTTTTCGCGTACCGGCTCTTCGGCCATCGGTATTGTAGATGAATTAGGCCGCATGGGCATCTCGGTTGTAGCCGTGACCCAGCCGGTGGACACCCAAACAGCCGCTGGTAAATTGCAGCAGGGCATCCAGTTCCTATTCTCGCAGTTCGACAACGACCAGCGAAGGGAAAAGTGCATGACGGGCTTGGAAGCCCGCGTCAGACGCGGTTTGTGGGTGGGCAAGATTCCGATGGGCTATGATAAGGTGATTGTGGGCAAGGAAGTGATTCTAAAGCCCAACAAAACGGGTAAACTGGTCCGCCTGGCTTTTCAGCTTAAGGCGGAGCAGGGGCTAAGTAACACAGATATTCTAAAGCGCCTGAAAGCGCAAGGCTTGATACTCTACAACCAAACCCTGACAAAGCTCTTCAGAAACCCCTTTTACTGCGGTTTGATCAGCCATGGCTTACTGGAAGATGGAGAAGTAGTGGAAGGTCAACACGAGCCGCTGATCACGCGTCAGATGTTTCTGAAGGTAAACGGGCTGCAGGCGCAGAACGCGCACGGCTATACCCAGATCAAAGAAGACGAGGAACTGCCGCTGAGGCATCACATCAAGTGCGGTAGCTGTAGAAAGCCGCTCACGGGCTACGAGATGAAGAAAAAGCAAATTCACTACTATAAGTGCAATACCATCGGCTGCAAGCTAAATAGAAACGCTTCAAAGCTGCATAATCTGTACGAAGGCTTTTTAGCGGAACTCGAGGTTGATGCTACATACTTGCCCAAGCTGTCGGAGATCATGGAAGAGACCTACTACAAACTGACTGAAGAAAGCAGGATAGAAGAAAAACGTTTGCAGACGCAGCACACCGAGCTCAAAAAGAAGCTGGACACGCTAGAAAGGCGCTATGCCTTTGGGGAAATTGAGAAAGAACTTTTCGTGAAATTCAGCTCAGAGATCAAGGCAGAACTGGTGGAAATCGAGAGAAACCTGGAGAAATGCGCCCCGGCCTTATCGAACCCCAAATCCTTCATTGAAAACGGGCTAAATACAGCGGTAACTATCTCATCTTCATGGAGTAAGAAAAACGTGCAGGGCAGAAAGCAGCTGCAAGCGATGATGTTTCCCGACGGGGTGTATTATGACCGCGAAATGGAGGGTTATCGAACCACAAGGGTGAACGGCTTTTATGCCCTTTCCAAAGAGATAGAGCGGTTTTTGGAGGCAAAAGAAAAAGGGAAAAGCGATCAAAATGATCACTTTTCCCTTCCAGTAGCCCGTAGGGGAATCGAACCCCTGTTACCAGAATGAAAATCTGGCGTCCTAACCCCTAGACGAACGGGCCGTTCTGTCTAATTGTGGTGCAAATATACTAGCTGTTTTTTTAACTACAAGTGCCTAAAGCTAATTTTTTATCACTTGTTATTAAAGTGGCTGAATATCAGGTTAAAAATTATCGTTACCTATATAGGGCTTGCCCGTTTCAACCTATAAAGCGATTTTGCGTTAGACAAAACCAAGCATAAAATTTAAGATATGAGTAAAAGAATGCAATATACTGGTGTAAAACCAGAAGCTTTTGAAGAAATGAAAAACAGATTAAAGCAAATGGGATTAACATTACAGTCAAATAGTGGCAACTTTAATGAGAAAGGTGTGTCGGGCAAGTATGATTATAACCAGGAGGCAGAAATCCTGGAAATTGACGACCTAAAAGTTGGGTTTCCGGCAAGTATGATGATGAATGCTGATAGCCTGCAGCAGCGTATGACTGAGTTGGTCGTACAGTATGGGGGACATCCTGCTAACTCATAAATAAGCCTTTAAACGTAAATACGCGTATACTTTATTTGAACCATATTTTCTGAACTAACCAATAATAAACTATGGATAATACAAACAACGATAACAAGGATAAGCAAAAACAGCAGAATACGGGAAATCAGGAGAAGCAGAACAAAAGCGGGGAAGAGGGTATTCTGACGCTGCTGCAGCCTAACGATATGTCAAAAACTGTAGAGTCGGCTATGCATGTAATTCAGGGGCGGCACGAAAAGCTGCCTGACCTGATGCATGATCTTGGAAACGTAATTTTAAAGGCTGCCAGACGCATGACCACTACACAACTCGTGCTAACCGCCGGTGCTATTACAATAGGTGCCGTACTATTGGCACGCTATAATTCTGATAACGATGAATTTGTGTTCTCTTGATAGGCATAAGTTTTTAATGAACAATGGAATGCCTTTGGTACATAACACCAAAGGCATTTTTTTTATAATAACCTTGGTGCTATAATTTATGGTACAGGATTTGATTAGATTTATACTATATAGAAAGAGTATTTACTTATTGAACTCTTTTTTACGAACTAAAACAAAATGAATTATGAAAAGAATTAATCTGATCGCTCTCCTGATCTTTGTGTTTACTGCCCTTCAGGTACAGGCACAGCAGTCTAACTTACCGCCTTTAGTAAGTGTTACCGGGCTTGGCGAGGTTAGAGTACAACCGACGGAGGTTTTGGTAAGCCTGGGTGTTGAAACAAGGGAAAAAACTTTGGATGCTGCCCGCAAAGAAACCGACAGGAAAGCAGCTTCCATTATCAATTATCTGAAGAAGAACGGAGTAGATGTCAAAGATATACAAACTTCTTTTGTTACCGTGCAGCCACTTTACAGCAGAGGCGAATATGGCATAACAACGCCTGACATGTATATGGCTGTAAAAACGATGACGGTTAAAATCAGAAAACTGGATAAATACGATGAGATACTTTCGGGCCTATATGGGGTTGGCGTAAACAGAGTAGATGGTGTACAGTTTCAGGTAGCCGACATGGAGAAGTATAAAACAGAGGCTCGCAAAAAAGCAGTTGCCAACGCCAGGCAGAAAGCTACAATACTTACAAGTGAACTGGGAGCAAAAGTTGGCCGTGTTTATGCCATAAACGAGACTGCTACCGGTGATGGTCCAAGACCCATGTATAAAATGGCCTTGCAGGAGGCTGCGGTTTCTGATATGGGTGGTGGCCCTTCTATAGCTGGCGGAGAGGTCGTGATAACTTTAAGTGTGGATGTTAGTTTTATAATTGAGTAATCAAGTTTAGCTGTTTAAGACGAAGGCTGGTGTTTTGCACCAGCCTTTTGTTTTATATTTATACTTTCTCCACCTGCTTAAAGGTGTTGTCTTCGGTTAAAAGGAAGCTTAGCGGTTGCTTTGGAACTTTTAAAATTTCTGTTTCACGAATGCTCCATGGTTTTAGCATCTCCTCCAACATGTGAGCATAAGCAGTCATGTCCCATGGGTTAAAGATCTCGTTTGTCACGTCGTCTATCAAAGTGTCCAGTACCAGGTGGTCGTCTTCGGGTTTTACAGGTCTGATAAAATACTCCGGTACCACATTAAAAATATAAGCGGCGTAAAATACTCTTGCCTTAAACTCTGCTACCTGGATTGGGTGCAACTGTTGGCCTTTCGTTATCTGCGTTAGTTTACCCAGTGCCCGCTCAATTATACCATTGTCGAGTAAGGTACAAGCAATAACTACTGAGCCCAACTTTATGCTGAACACCATTGTGGTGAGTTCGTCCTGGTACTCAAAAGGAAGTTCATCTTGCTGTGGGTTTACCTCAAGTATAAAAAAGGAACAAGGCAGAAAGTCCGAGAAAACCATAGGCACCCGCAGCGATTGCAGTACCTGGAAGAAGGAGCGGAACTTACCGAGCATTTTAGGGTCTTCGCTAACCGCATACTCCGGCATCACAAGTGGGTTTGCTTCCTTTATCAGTTCGGTGACAAGCGTGCCGTAATACATCTTGCCAATCCACTGAAAAAGCTTCTGGCGATCAAAGGCCTGTATTCCTGCCAGGCCGGCTGCTGCAGCCTGCTCTACTTCGGCCTCCAGGGGTAAGAGGTAATGGGTATGGCAATGGTCGCAGCAGGGGATGGTAAGCTGACTGAACGTGGTAACGCTTTTATCTAAAAGTAAGAGTTCTTTGTTTTGAAGGTTATACTTACGCTGCAGCCACTCGCCAAATACAGGTGCACGGTGCTCGGAAGTTATGTTAGTGCCGCACAGAAAGCAGTTCGTGTCGGTAAACTGCATCTTCTCGAACGGGTCGTAGAGGTTTAGATCAGGCATGTTTCATGTAATTTTTGCGCTGCAAAGATAAGCAAGACGTAAGCCAGTTCCGAACACTACTTAAGTTTATCTCTAGTGGAAAACTTATGTTAAGTAAAAAGATAAGGAAACTCAGCAAGTAATGATTTATATGTTGGAATCTGCCACTTCAGTCAATAAGTATAAAAATGTTAGCTACGAAAGTATAAATGTAAAAATTAATTAGGGCAGAGGCCATAGGATAACTCATACTTTACAGAGGCAAGCGAGGGCAATTACAGTATTGCTGTAGTATAAGTTAGTCTGTAAAGTATAAAAGTATACCGATTGGCTAAAGGGAGGAAAGTATAAAAATTAACAGCAAGCCTGTAAGCCGGGTTCTGTCGCTACGCCCGAAAGCGTACGTCTTATCATTTATCTAGGCCTGCACTCGCGCACAGGCTCCATCGACCTACCCACTGACATCGGACGAGCAGCCCTTAGCCCCACCGAAGCAAGGCGCTGTCAGCCTATTTGGTCTTTCAACTCCTAAGGTTTACCCAGCCGGACTGGTCACCCAGCCGCTGGTGCGCTCTTACCGCACCTTTTCACCCTTACCAGCATTGCTGCTGGCGGTTATTTTCTGTGGCACTGGCTGTATCTGTTTCGTCTCCAAAGCAGACCCTTCCCGTTAGGAAGTAGGATGCTCTGTGTTGCCCGGACTTTCCTCTCCTCTAAAAGAGCAGCGATAAGACGGCTTGCTGTTAAATTTTATTATGCAAAGGTAGTCTAAGTTTGGGAGTTAGAAAGTTAGAGAGTTAAAAAGTTATAAAACCTTAACTCCTTAACTCCTAAACTCTCTAACTCACTTAAGTCTCACCAATGTAGCGCCGTAGCCGAACTTTTCTTTTTTTGCATCTTCAAAATATTTGATGCCCTGGGTTCGGCTAAGCAGCTTTTGAATCTCTTTGCGAAGTACACCGTTTCCGGCACCATGTATAAACACGATCTCGTGCATGTTGGTAGCCAGCGCACGGTCCAGCGCGTCTTGAAACTTTTCCAGTTGCAGCTTAAGTATGGCGCTGTTACTTAAACCACTGTGGTCTTCGGTTAGTTTCTCTATGTGCAGATCTACTTCGTATTCCGGGGCAGTTAGTTTAAAGTTAGGGTGCTGCTCTGTTGCCTCCGCCAGTTGTTCTTTTATTTTATCAGTATCTACAGTTACCGGCTTCTGGTCGAGGTGGAACAGGTAGGCTTCTTTGTTGATGACCGGAGCCGTTTTTTTGCTTTTATAGAACGAACTAGCCCTGAACTGCAACCGCTTAGTTACTGGCTCAAATAGGGTAGGGCTGCCGTTGCGGTGCTGCATGAACTGTATCAGCAGGGCTGGCCATTTCTCAAAATCCTTTAGATGGTAATGTGTAATTATGCGCGTAGCCTTGGGAGCAAGCTTATCGTTCTGTAGACCTCTGTAGCGGCTTTCGCGCTCTTCGCCGGCGGTAAATAGCAGGTCGTAATCAGAGTTGTTGATGACGGTAACAGCCAGCAACTCTTCCGATTGGTGCACCAGTGCCAGGTAAATTCCCTGTGTAGCCAATACAGGCGCAACAGGCTCTCTTTTAGTAAAGGGTGTAAAATCTTCGTCCTCTTTTTTGAGGTATTTCGCCTCTTCAGCGGCAATAACCACTACCTCACGGCGCGCCACCGGTATGGTAAAGTCGTTATCAATGGCAACCTCTACTATGTTATTATCTAAAATGCGGGTAATAATGCCTTCCTCACGGCCCGACATCAGGCGCACTCTGTCTCCTACGTTCATGTTTATTATGTTTAATTATGCTTCTTTTTCAGTTGGTCTCCTTGTTCAGCCTCAGAGAACTTTACTGCATTATACTCATTAGATTTTCCTTTAGGTATCGATAATGAGGTCCAATCGGTGCTGCGCATCATTTTTCCGATATAAGCCATCTGCCCGATGTGGTATGGGTAATGCGCAAGCTGCCGGTTAATTGCATCTGTCACTGTATGGCGTTCATTGCGTATGAGCACCTCCTTTTCCAGGTCGGCCTCCGTTAAAGCATCTAACGTATCAAAAAGGCATCTCCAGCCCTCACTCCATTTCACCAGCAGCTCTTCCCGGGTGCTTCTGTTATTTTCAAATTCAGCATCTCTGTTTCGCCACTCCTTTTCACCGTCTGATGTAAGAAAATTGGTCCAGCGGGACAACATATTGCCGTGCATGTGCGCAACTATTGTTGCAATGCTGTTGCTTTCTTCGTTCGGTTGCCAGAACAGTTGTTCATCTGTTAGTTGGTCGAGCGTTTTCTCACCCACGGTTTTATAAGAAGAGAGTTGCTTTTTTACACTATTCAAATATGTGTTTTCCATAGTTTCAGTTATCGGTTTTACAGGATTTGATATGGCAAGTACACAATTGTTAGCTTGCATTGCTTGTTGTTTACTAAAGATACAAGGCAGAAAGAGAAATAAGAAATATCGCTAAGTTAGTTTGGTGGATACGATCATGTTAAAAGTATAACGAATGCAAACGTAAGCCGCTTTTTCGATTATACTCCAGCGCAGGTGCCGGTACTTTTATCATACTTAATAAGTATAAAGCTGTATTCCATACTTTGCTTTTGCCTTTAAAGTGCATCAGGTTAAGGTCAGGGCTTAAGTAAAACTGTCTGTGTGCATCAAATCCGGCAGATCTGTTTCCGCTGGGGCTGTTGTATACTACCTCTTCTGCGCCGTAACCTATAGCTATACTTAGCCACTTAGGGTACTTTGATTCTTCTTTTAAAAAGTCACCAAGGTTTAACGAAAGCCAGTAAGTTTGCCCGTTATAATCTTTTAAAGCCTGCTCGCTAAAAGTGCTACCCAAAACATTTGGACGTACATCAGAGTAACGGGTCGTATGAAACGAATACTTGGGCATAATACGAACTTCCTGCCAGGCTAATTCCTGGGCAACAATCGCCGCCGAACCTACAGTATTCGCCACTATATCGCCAACAGATGCACCATAATCTGATTGGTATCCGTCAAATATCTCGATTGGAGTCTGCAGTACTATTCCAGTAAGTCCGCCGTAAAGTATGGCTTTTTTATCGGGCACTCCAGCCCAGCGCAATAAATCTATACCTGCACGGCTCTGGTGGAAAGCAGCCCAGAAGTGACCTGCTTTATCTACCTGCTTCCATTGCCGGTTGTCGTTAAAAAAATGAAAGTCGGTGCGTTCCTGCTCTGCATACCAGGCTTTGTTCAAGCCAACCAGCATGGTGGTGTAGCCCGCTGTAAAGCCGCCTCCCAAAAGGTACAGCTTACTTCGGTTAACTTCTGTGGCTGTCGTATCAGACAACAACATGCTATCAGCCTTTGTATTAAAAGGTAACGCCAGCAGTAGCACCAGTATCCATATGTTTTTGATCCAAAGCATCAGTCAAAGATACACAGCTGCGCCTATATTTCTGGAAATACATCACATTAAAGCGTTTTAATCTGTGTCTAATCTGCCTCTAATCGCAGGACGGTAGTTTTGTCCTATCTACTGCAAATTTTACTTACAGATGAAACAACTGAAGAAGGTGCTACCCACGCTGCTGTTAGCTGCTACTGCTAGTCTGGCAAATGCACAGCATCAAAGTGCGCCTGGAGACACGACATTAACTAAGAAACCTCTAAAACTGGTGCATGCCGAGCCGCTTTACATTGACCTGATTCGGGATCTGGGGGCGCACAAAGGAGAAAAAGAATGGAACATAGGTGGTGGCCTTACCGATAACCTGGGGTACGACCAATATGAATTTCTGGTAGAGTATGAGTGGGCTCCCATAGATAGGCTGGGCCTGGAAATAGAGGTACCGGTAACCATGTACAGCCGCAACAACAAAGACCGGAACCCGGAGATAAATCGTCCTTCAGACAGAATAGAATCCCTTAAACTTGCTGCCCAGTATACGTTTCTGGTATCCGGCAGGCTGCAAACCTCTCTGGCTGTTGGAGGAATAACAGAGTTTGAGATGACGGACCTGGACAGGATTGGGAAAGAAGAGCTGTTTCATGGCATCCTGCTGAACCCATTTCTGGTAGCTGCCAAACGCTGGGGCAGCAACTTTCACTCACTCGTTTATACCGGTCCGCGCATATTTCGTCCGTTCGGGCATGGCGAGGGCAGGACAGATTATGAGGTAAATACGAGTGTGCACTACATGATACCCGGTACCCGTAACTTTTTAGGGGTGGAGGTAAATAAGCAGTTTACCTCCGAGGGTTTCGACATGGTCATCAGGCCGCAGATGCGCGTTACTATCAACGAAGGGCTGATGATCGGCATTGTGCCTGGCATACCGGTATCAAAGGAAAAAGAACGGTTGAGCTCATTTGTGCGCCTGATCTATGAGCCGGGGCACCGAAAGTTGCGCCATTAAACACCTGCTGTTTCGGTAATGGCTTTCTTGTAGGTAGCAATAGCGCGGTTGCGGGCAAAGTTGTGGTCTACCATTGGCTTGGGGTAAGCTAAGGTGCCATACTCCGGTACCCATTTTTTAATATAAGTATAGGCCTTGTCAAACTTTTTGATCTGGCTGTCAGGGTTAAATACACGGAAGTATGGCTGAGCGTCAGCGCCAGTGCCAGCGGCCCATTGCCAGTTGCCGATATTGCTGGCCTGCTCATAGTCCAGTAGCTTTTGGGCAAAGTATAGCTCGCCCCAGCGCCAGTCTATTAGCAGGTCCTTTACCAGGAAACTAGCCACCACCATGCGCACGCGGTTATGCATAAAGCCGGTGGCGTTTAACTCCCGCATACCCGCATCAACTAACGGGAACCCGGCTTTGCCTTCGCACCAACGGGTAAACTCTTCTTCGTTGTTGCGCCAGCTTATAGCTCTGAACTTGGGGTAAAAGCTTTCTTCTGCAGTTTCGGGGAAATGGTAGAGCAGCTGCATGAAAAATTCGCGCCAGATCAGCTCTTGCAGCCATACTTCGCTGTGCGTCAGAGCCAGCGCTACGGCCTCTCGTACGCTTAAGGTGCCAAAGCGCAGGTGCGGGCCAATACGCGAAGTAGCATCGAGGGCCGGTGTATCCCGCTTATCAGCATACTGCTGTAGTAGTTCTGAGGCGAGTTTAGGATCGGGTGTTAGTATGGCAGAGGGACTAAAACCCATCTCCTGAAGAGAAGGTATCTGATCAGAAGTACCTCGATAAAGGTTGCCAAAGTGCTGTTGCGTTGGGTATGGCTGTACCATCTCTGGTTCAAAGGCACTCTTCCAGGTATTTTTGTAGGGTGTGTATATTTTGTAAGGGCTGCCTGATTTTGTCATGATCTCGTCCCGCTCAAATATCACCTGGTCTTTGAAGGATTTGTAGGGAATGCTTTGTGCCTGCAGCAGCTCATAAATTGCCTTGTCGCGCTGGCGGGCATAAGGTTCATAGTCACGGTTGGTGTATACCGCCTGCAACTGGTACTCTTGCAGTAGCTCTTTGAAAATCTCTATAGGGCGGCCATACTTCACGAGTAAAGAGCTGCCGAGCTTCTGCAGGTCTTCCTGTAGCTTGGATACGGTTTTATAGATAAAGCTGACGCGGGCATCGTCACGGTCCGGGAGGTCGTCCAGTATATCGGCATCGAATATGAAAAGCGGCAGCACAGGGTGCTCCTGCTGCAGGGCGTGGTAAAGGCCAGCGTTGTCGTGCAGGCGCAGGTCGCGGCGAAACCAGATAATAGTAATTGATTTCAAAGAAAATTAATGAAGTATAGGTCTGTCTACAATAATTTAATGGAGCTCATGCCGCCATCCAGGTGAAGCACTTGCCCTGTCATCCAGGAGGAGGCATCGCTTAGCAGGTAAAGTGCGGCCTCAGCGGCATCCTGTGGTTTGCCAACGCGGTGCAAGGGGTGTCGCTTCGCGGCAGCTTCTTTTTTTTCGGGTGTACTGAGAAGTTGGCTGGCAAGCGGTGTATCTGTTAACGATAGCGAGAGGGCGTTGAAGCGTATGTTAGAAGAGGCATACTCTGCTGCGAGTGAAACCGTAAGGCCTTCTACAGCAGCCTTAGCAGTGGCAATGGAAGTATGGAAGGGCATGCCCAACTTAGTTGCAACAGTGCTGAAAAGCACGACACTGGCTCCATCGGCTTTCTTGAGCAAAGGAACTGTAGCTTTAAGCACCTGCACAGCCCCAAGCACGTTCAGTTCCAGGTCTTTACGGAAGTCCTCCAGGGGCAGGCGCTCAAAGGGCTTCAGCCGGATACTGCCGGGGCAGTAAATTAGCCCGTGCAGCAAGTTGGGTAAATGCTCTTGTAATTCGTTATCAAGTTGTAGCACATCTAGCGTAATGTGTTGCGTTTCCAGCTGCTTCAGTTCATCAGAAATGTGCCTGGATGCAGTGATAACATTTGCCCCGGCAGCTTTTAAGGCCTGTGTAAGGGAGAGCCCGACGCCGGAAGAGGCTCCTACAACAAGTATGGTTTTATCTTTTACTGTCATGAGTTCGCAGTTTAATCCATCAACCAGTGTGGGATGGATTTGTTTTAATTGGGAGCCGTGACGTCTACTAAAAAACAACAGCACATGAATACGACATACCTGCAGTATGTTAAGTGCATGATACCAGAGGATAGCCGGGCAAAAGTGTTTTTGATATACAAGAAGATATTAATACGATTCGATGCCAGTTTTTTATTTGCCGCCATGCTGTTAACTTCAGTAATTGAAAAGGAATAAGAATGAATATTCTGGTTATAGAAGATGAACCTAACGTAGCTGCTTTTATCCGAAAGGGCTTGCAGGAACAATCGTATGAAGTGGATGTAGTACATGATGGTCTAAGTGGCAAGCGCCATGCCCTCCGGAAAGACTACGATCTAATCATACTTGATATCATTCTGCCAGGCTGCAGCGGCCTGGAGGTGTGCCGGGATATCCGCCAGGATAATCCCCTGGTTCCTATCCTGATGCTGACGGCACTCGGCACGACTGACGACGTGGTAACGGGCCTGAATGCCGGAGCTGATGATTACCTGACAAAGCCGTTCAAATTTAAGGAACTGCAGGCGCGGGTGCTGGCGCTATTGCGGCGCAGTAACCTTAGCCAGGAAAGCAGCCAGTTACAAGTAGCCGACCTAACCATGAACCTCAATGCCAAGACCGTACACCGTGCCGGAAGAGAGATAAAGCTAACTGCTAAGGAGTTTGCCTTGCTGGAGTACTTTATCCGAAACAAAGGAAGGGTACTTTCACGCATCGACCTGCTGGAGAATGTGTGGGAGCTTAACTTCGACCTGAACTCCAACGTGGTGGAAGTATACGTGAACTACCTGCGCAACAAAATAGACAAGGACTTCGACTGCAAACTGCTACATACCGTGATCGGGATGGGCTATGTGCTGAAGGAGGAAAGCCAGTAACATGACATTCAGAACCAGGCTTACAATTACTTTTACTACACTCGTTGCCGCTATTATTGTGGTGATCAGTCTGTTTATATACTTTTTTTCGGAACGCTATACTCGAAATGAATTTATGACACGCCTGTGCGAACGGGCTTTTATTGCCGCCCAGGTATATCTGGAGGAAGATGAGTTGAGCAGGAGAAGCTTTGAGAAGGTTAGAAATCAGTTTCTGGAAAAGCTGCCTGAAGAGGTGGTATACATCTATTCTAAAGACCGGGAGCCAGCCTTTATGCTTGATACGGTTGCACTTAATACCACCGATTCTATTTTTGATTACATAGACGAAAACCAGTCTATTGAATTTAAAATGAATGGCCGGCAATGGATAGGGCTGTCTTACAGCGATAACCAGGGTGAGTTCTATATCCTTATCTCTGCAGTAGACCGGTATGGGCAAAGCAAGCTTCTGAACCTACAGCGGGTGCTTATCATATGCTTTTTGTGCAGTATTTTTTCTGTGTACGTGGTAGGGCGTTTTCTGTCACGGCAGGTGCTCAGGCCTATTGCTGCTATTGTGCAGCAGGTGAATAAAATACGTGCTTCCAACTTGCACCTCCGGCTGCAGCAGCCAGGTGATAAAGACGAAGTGTCGGAGCTCTCCCGCACCTTTAACCAGATGCTGGACCGGCTTGAGGTTTCTTTTGAAATGCAAAAGAACTTTATCTCTAATGCCTCCCATGAACTGCGAAACCCGCTAACAGCCATTAGTGGCGAGATAGAAGTGGCCCTGCTCCGTCAGCGTAGTCCTGAAGAATACATCGCATCCCTGGAAATTTTGCACAAAGAAACCAACCGATTAGAGAAGCTCACTAGCGATTTGCTTAACCTGGCTCAAACTGGTTTTGATGAGGCCGAGGTGAGACAGGAAGAAATACGCCTGGATGAACTGGCTATGGATTGTGCAGCCGAATTCAGGCAGTATAACCTACGTTTTCTGATGGAGCAAATGCCTGATAGTCCGCAGTCGCTTACCATCCGCGGCAACTATAGCCTGCTCCGAATTGCTGTACTCAATGTGCTGGAAAATGCCTTTAAATTCTCCGATAACCAGGAAGTGCTTTTTGAACTGAAGGCCAGGGAAAAGAAGGTAATTTTAAACGTGCATGATAAGGGAATTGGTATTCCAGCTGATGACTTGCCACATATTTTTCAGCCTTTTTACAGAGGAAGCAACGCCCGCGGACGAAAGGGCACTGGTATAGGCCTTTCCCTAACTGAGAAGATCGTAAAATTGCATAGCGGTTTTGTTACGGTTACTTCAGACGAGGAGAAAGGCACATGCCTGAGTATTGTTTTCAAAGTATAAATTTCTTCTGACTTTTCTTTTTTAGCGTGCTGTTGTAGCTTCATTATTAGTACTATAACCTTCTGCCAAAAAATCCGGTATTACCAGCAACTAAGGTATAAAATCTGGCATTTTTAATATTTGCATCTTCAACGATCAGTTTTATCACATAAGATATCACTATCTGCACGCGTGTTTCTGAGCAGCGGCGGCAGATTATTTTGCATGAATGGTTAATACTTTTACTACATCTCACCTTATATGAAAATTAAAAAAGTTCTTGTTGCTAACCGTGGCGAGATCGCTATTCGTGTGCTTCGCGCATGCACCGAGCTTAACATTGAAACGGTTGCTATTTATACTTACGAAGATCGATATTCCCTGCACCGCTACAAAGCCGACGAAGCCTACCAGATCGGCAAAGACAACCAGCCGCTTCAGCCATACCTTGACATTGAGGGCATCATTAAAATAGCCAAAGAGAACGGTGTGGATGCCATTCACCCGGGGTATGGCTTTTTGTCGGAAAACCAGCATTTTTCGAGGCGATGCGAAGAGAATGGCATTGTGTTTATCGGGCCGAAGCCAAAAGTGATGGCCTCGCTGGGTGATAAGATAGCCGCCAAAAAAGTAGCCCAAAGCTGCGAGGTGCCTATTATCCAAAGCAACGACCTGGACCTGAACACTTACGATACTGCCCTGGAAGAGGCGCACAGGATCGGGTATCCGCTAATGCTGAAGGCGGCCGCCGGTGGCGGAGGGCGCGGCATGCGCGTGATCAGGGACGACGAACAGCTGGAAAAAGGTTTTTTTGAGGCGAAGAATGAAGCTCTGAAAGCCTTTGGCGACGACACACTTTTCCTGGAGAAATATGTAGAGAACCCAAAGCACATCGAAGTACAGATCGTAGCAGACAACTATGGTAACATAACCCATTTGTTTGAGCGCGACTGCTCGGTGCAGCGACGCTTTCAGAAAGTAGTGGAAGTTGCACCGGCTATCACTTTAAAAGAGGAAACACGGCAGCAGTTGTACGACTATGCCATTAGTATCTGCAAGGCTGTAAACTATAATAATGTGGGTACGGTGGAGTTCCTGGTAGAGCCGCACACAGATAATATCTACTTTATAGAGGTTAATCCGCGCATTCAGGTAGAGCACACTGTTACCGAAATGATAACCGGCATAGACCTGATCAAAACTCAAATATTTATTGCCGACGGTTATGCTTTAGACCACGAGGAAGTATTGTTAGGACCTCAGCATAAAGTACGCGCCAATGGTGTGGCCATACAATGCCGCATTACCACCGAAGACCCTGAAAATGATTTTAAACCGGATTACGGAACAGTTATAGCCTACCGCAGTGCCGGAGGTTTCGGTATTCGCCTGGACCAGGGAAGTGTGTACCAGGGAGCCAAGATTAGCCCGTTCTTTGATTCGCTGCTTGTAAAAGTTTCGTCGCATGCGCCAACGCTACGCCACGCTGCCATGAAAATGTCGCGCACCCTGGATGAGTTCAGAATTCGTGGTGTAAAGCAAAATATACAGTTCCTGCAGAACATCATCAACCATCCCGAGTTTATTTCAGGAGAGTACACTGTAGATTTCATTAAAACCCATCCGGAGTTGTTTGTATTTAAACAGCGTAAAGACAGGGCCACGAAAATGCTTACTTTTTTGGGCAACGTGATAGTGAATGGTAACCCGGATATAAAAAAGTATGAAAAGGATAAGGTACTCCGCAAACCCGATTTTTTTGGGCAGCGCCTGAAAGAGCCTTATGAAAAAGGCACCAAAGACCTGCTGACAGAACTAGGGCCGGACGAGTTCTCGAAATGGCTGCGCAACGATCCGCTTATCCACTACACGGATACCACTTTCCGGGATGCGCATCAGTCATTACTGGCCACACGCATGCGTACCTTCGATATGCTGAAAATTGCAGAGGGTTTTGCCAAAGACCATCCGCAAACCTTTAGTATGGAAGTATGGGGAGGCGCTACTTTTGATGTTTGCCTGCGTTTTCTGCACGAAGACCCGTGGGAGAGACTTGCTCTTATCCGCAAAGCGGTTCCGAATATCCTGCTGCAGATGCTTATCCGGGGTTCTAATGGTGTTGGGTACAAGGCTTATCCGGATAACCTGATCGAGTCTTTTGTAGAGAAGTCGTGGGAGACTGGAGTAGATATATTCAGAATATTCGACTCGCTGAACTGGATGAAAAGTATGGAACCCTGCATCAACTTTGTGCGCAAACGCACGCAAGGTTTGGCAGAGGTATCTATGTGCTATACCGGGGATATACTAAACCCTGCTAAAACAAAGTATACTTTAAACTATTACCTGCAACTGGCAAAGCAGATAGAAGACTCAGGAGCACATATACTCGCCATAAAAGACATGGCGGGCCTGTTAAAGCCTTATGCGGCCACAGTGCTCATAGAGGCGTTACGCGATACAGTTAAAATTCCGATACACCTGCACACGCACGATACGGCATCCATTCAGTCGTCTACTTACCTGAAAGCCATAGAAGCAGGTGTAGACGTGATTGATGTGGCACTTGGTTCGATGTCGGGCTTAACATCGCAACCAAACTTTAACTCAGTTGTGGAGATGATGCGTTTCCAGGAGCGCCACCGCGAGTTCGACCAGACCAGTCTGAACCGCCATTCCAACTACTGGGAAACAGTGCGTGAGTATTATTATCCTTTTGAGTCTGGATTGAAAGCCGGTACTGCCGAAGTATACCACCATGAGATTCCGGGAGGGCAGTACTCCAACCTTCGTCCGCAGGCCAATGCGCTGGGCTTAGGCGATAAGTGGGAAACCATTAAAGAGACTTATGCCGAAGTAAACGCGATGTTCGGTGATATTGTAAAGGTAACGCCGAGCTCAAAAGTAGTAGGGGATATGGCCTTATACTTAGTGTCTAATAACTTAACTCCTGTAGATGTATTGGAACGCGGTGACCAGATATCTTTCCCCGATTCGGTGCAGTCGTTTTTTAAAGGTAACCTGGGCCAGCCGGTAGGAGGGTTCCCGAAAAAGATTCAGGATATAGTACTGAAGGATGAAAAGCCATTTACTGACAGACCAAACGAGCACCTGGAGCCGATTGACTTTGACAAGGAGTTTGAAGCCTTCCAGGAGAAATTCGGCAAAGAGACTAGTTTCCTTGACTTCCTGTCGTACCAGCTGTACCCGAAAGTATACGAGGATTACCACAAGCACTTTGAGCTGTATGGCGAAGTATCCAAGATTCCGACACGCTTGTTTTTCTACGGCATGCAACCCGGCGAAGAGGCCATTATCGACATTGCCCGCGGCAAATCCATCGTGATCAAGTTCCAGTCGATGGGGCCAGTAAACGAGGATGGTATGCGCACGGTGTTCTTTAAACTAAATGGCCAGACCCGTAACATAGAAGTGCGTGATAACTCGGTGAAGGTAGAGCGTGTGCAGCATCAGAAAATAGATAAAGCTAACCCGAAACACGTGGGTGCACCGCTGCAGGGAATGCTGTCTAAGATATTAGTAGAGAAGGAGCAGCAGGTAAAGAAGAATACACCACTGTTTATTATTGAGGCCATGAAAATGGAGACCACTATTACCGCTACAGAAGATACGCAGGTAGGAGCAGTGCACTTGCAGGAGGGCTCTTTGGTAAATACTGATGACCTGGTGCTTACTTTGAACTGAGATGTTTGGTATTACCCCATCCCAACCTTCCCCTAAAAACAGGGGAAGGAGCTCAGTTATTACTGGAAGTCCCACTTGAGAGGACAGCGGCGTTTCATTCTGTAAAATGGAGCTAAAAACTTTGCTCTTTCGGATTTCAAATCCCGAATAGCAACTTTCTACGTGGAAGCCATACTTTAGTACCTCAACTTTTATACTTTACCGAATACGGTTACCTTTATAAAATTACCTGTAGCGATACTTTAACAAGGTAAAGCCATTCGGTTTCTTTCAATTTAAATGACAATATGTTTATAGCCCTGAGTACGTTTACGATAGCCAACGATATGGCAGCAGAAGTAAGAGCAGCCTTTAAGAACAGGCCGCACATGGTTGATAAGGAGGCTGGTTTCCTGAAGTTGGAAGTAATGTACCCGCAGGAAAACGAGAACGAGATTTGGCTGATGACTTACTGGACCGATGAAGACAGCTATAAAGTATGGTTTGCCAACCACTACAAAGACTCGCACCACGGCATTCCGAAAGGCTTAAAACTGGTGCCAGGCAGTACCAAGGTCAGGTTTCTGGAACACGTTTGTGGATAAGTATAAAGTATAAGAGCAGCTGGTTTAAGGCTGCTCTTTTGGTTAATGCTTTGCTGGCACACTTTTGTAGGGACAGGTCGCGACCTGTCCGTGGTTCAGGTTAGACAGGCTTTTGCTATCGTTCCAGATTATTTTTGATGGAAAGACCTATTGCTGGTTTCGTTTCCGCCATGATTCTATAGCTCCAGCCATCGCGCGGACAGGTCGCGACCTGTCCCTACAAGCAGAACTGGTTCATTCTAACAATTTCTATACTTCGTGGCGTTAGTTAGAGGGGAGGTTCTGATCCTGAAATCATTCTTAATCCTCTAAATCCTGGTCCACACAAATTAATTGCAACAAAATAGCTTTACAGCAGTTTTATAAATAGTACTTGTAAATATGCTGCATGCATACTATTTTTGATGCAGGCAGACGGGGAATACTAGTCATCCTCGTAATCCAGGCCCATCATTTTGTTGTAAGCCTGCTGCAGTTCTGAGAAAGCGTGTAGGTTGCCTTCTTGCCGGCTAATCTGCATTCCTTTTTTGTAAATGCGTTCTGCCACATCGTTCTGTCCAAACTCTTCGTATAGTTTGGCTGCGTGGTAATACGTGCCAACGTAGTTCTCATGTTCGGCTAGCAGTTTTTCGTAGTACTCCATAGCCTTTTGCTTGTCTAGGTTGCGGTATTCCGTAGCAATGGCATATAAAGTAAAGGCATCATTTGGGTCCTCTTCAAGGAACTTGAAAAGTTGTTCTAATCTGTTTTGAGACATTTCGATTTGGCTATATTTTAACTAACTTCGCACAAATTTAACTTTTAATAAGCTAACATTTCTAACCATGAAAATATTAGTTTGCATCAGTAACGTTCCCGATACTACTTCTAAGATCAACTTCACGGGCGATAACAAAGAGTTCGACAAAAATGGCGTTCAGTTTGTTATCAACCCTTGGGATGAATACGCACTGACCAGAGCCATCGAACTAAAAGAGGCAAAGGGCGGCAGCGTTACCGTTTTGAATGTAGGAGAGGCCGATGCTGAGCCGAACATCCGCAAGGCACTTGCCATTGGAGCAGACGACGCCATCCGTGTTAACGCACATCCCAAAGATGCTTTCTTTGTAGCACAGCAAATTGCTGCGGTTGCCAAGGAAAACAACTACGATATGATCCTGATGGGTAAAGAGTCTATCGACTATAACGGTTTCCAGGTACACAACATGGTAGGCGAGATGCTGGGCATCCCGTCTGTTACGCCAGCCTTTAAACTGGATATGGTTGATGACAGCACTGCCCGCCTGGAGCGTGAGATTGAGGGTGGCAAAGAAGTGGTGGAAGTGAAGCTGCCTTTCGTGGCAAGCGCACAGCAGCCAATGTCGGAGCCAAGAATCCCGAACATGCGCGGTATCATGACAGCCCGTACAAAGCCATTAGCTGTAAGAGAGCCTGTAGGCGCTGAAGCAAAAGCGGAGTATGTAGGCTTCAGCAAACCTGAGAAAAAAGGCGGCGTGAAGATGATTGATGCCGAAAACGCAGGAGAGCTGATTAAATTATTAAGAAACGAAGCTAAAGTACTATAACCATGTCTGTATTAGTATTTGTAGAAGGTCTTAACGGAGAGATCAAAAAATCCTCACTGGAGGCTGCCTCTTACGGCAGCCAGGTAGCGCAGCAGCTGGGCACAACAGCCACAGCCGTAGCTATCGGAGAGGTACACGAAGAGGCGCTTGCCAAACTAGGCGAGCAGGGTATAACCAAAGTATTGTATGATGCTGATGACCGCTTAAAGCAATTTGTAGCTGATGCCTATGTTAAGGTAATCGCTAAAGCAGCCCAGCAGGAAAGCGCTAAAGTATTGGTGTTCTCTAACTCGAACATCGGTGCTGCAGTAGGTTCTAAACTGGCTGTGCGTTTAAATGGCTCGCTTGCTACTAACGTAACTACGCTGCCTAACACAGATGGCGGCTCTTTTATAGTTACGCGCGGTGTGTTCTCAGGTAAGGCATTTGCTGATGTAAACCTTACTTCTGATGTAAAAATCATCGCTGTAAAGAAAAATTCATTTGAAGTTTCAGAAAATGGCGGTGCAACTGCTACTGTAGAAAAACTCTCTGCTGACCTTGCTGACGCTGATTTTGCTGCTGCCCCGAAAGAGACAGTTATGCAGGATACAGACGGTGGTATACTTTTACCAGAGGCTGAGATCGTTGTATCTGGTGGCCGAGGATTAAAAGGCCCTGAGAACTGGCATTTGGTAGAGGATTTGGCGAAAGCACTTGGTGCTGCCACTGCCTGCTCCAAGCCGGTATCTGACCTTGACTGGAGGCCTCACCACGAGCACGTTGGACAGACAGGTATCACCGTTAGCCCTAATTTGTACATTGCCATCGGTATTTCCGGTGCAATTCAGCACCTGGCGGGGGTTAACTCTTCTAAAGTGATTGTCGTTATTAATAAGGATCCGGAAGCACCGTTCTTTAAAGCTGCCGATTATGGCATCGTTGGAGACGCTTTCGACGTAGTTCCTAAATTAATTGAAGCTGCAAGAGCTTTAGACAAATAGACTTAGAAGAATACTGTGAAGAAAATTCAGTTAGAGATACTCGGGCTTTCATCAAGCCAGTCGCAGACGGGTTCGTTTGCCCTGGTTTTAGGGGAAAGAGACGGAAACAGAAGGCTTCCGATAATTATCGGCATGTTTGAAGCGCAATCTATCGCGATACAGATTGAGAAGATAAATCCAAATCGGCCACTTACACACGACTTGTTTAAGTCGTTTGCTGAGCAGATGGACGTAAAAGTAACGGAGATACTGATCTCCGATCTGAAAGAAGGTGTGTTCTACTCCAAAATTATGTGTACCAATGGTACGACAGATTTTGAACTTGATGCCCGCCCGTCAGATGCCATTGCCATTGGTTTAAGGTTTGGAGTTCCGATCTATACTGTAGAGAGTGTTTTATCTGAAGCCGGCATTATACTTAGTGACTTGGAGGATGAAGAAGAGGAAAGCGAAGAAATGGCTGTAAAAAGCAGTTCGACGTCCAGTTCAACTTCAACTTCAAAAGAGTCTTTGAGCCAAACTTCTGTGGATGAGCTAAATAAAATGCTGAACGAGGCCCTCGAGAAAGAGGACTACGAACGTGCAGCAAAAATCCGGGACGAGTTGAACAAGCGCAACTGATTTTAACAATATCTGAATTATAAAAAGTCCTGTGCCTAAGTGGTGCAGGACTTTTTGTTTTATAAGATATTCGGGTTACTTTTGGCAAATTTTGTCCCTAAGCATGTACGATATTTTTAGAGGGGTCATCGGGTTATTAGTCCTTTTGGCCATCGCCTTCTTGTTTTCAAAAAACAAAAAACGCATTGATTGGAAGCTGGTTGGCTTCGGTGTTTTTCTGCAGATTTTATTTGGGGTGCTGGTTACGCAGGTGCCGTTAGTTGCCGACGGTTTTGCAGCCGTTAGCCGTGGCTTCGTAACCTTCCTGGATTTTTCGCAGGCGGGTGCGCAGTTTTTATTCGGTAACCTGGCTAATCCCTCTCAAAATGCTGGCTTAGGCTTTATTTTTGCTTTCTCGGTACTACCTACTATTATTTTCTTTTCAACAGTATCAGCTGGTTTATACTACCTGGGTGTTTTACAGAAGATTGTTTATGGTATTGCCTGGGTAATGTCGAAGGGTATGCGCTTGTCAGGCGCTGAGAGCCTTTCTGCCGCTGGCAACATCTTTTTAGGTCAGACAGAGGCTCCATTACTGGTGCGTCCGTTCATTGGCCGCATGACGCGCTCTGAGCTGATGTGTTTGATGACGGGTGGTATGGCTACGCTGGCCGGTGGTGTACTGGCAGCGTACGTGGCTTTCCTGGGCGGCGATGACCCTGCACAGAAAGCCATTTTTGCAGCTCACCTGCTTACTGCCTCTATCATGAACGCGCCGGCGGGCATAGTGCTGGCCAAAATACTGGTACCTGAAACTGAACCGGAGAAAATTCATACGGAACTGGAAATGAACCAGGAGCAGCTAGGAGTAAACTTAGTGGATGCACTTTCGCGCGGTGCTGCCGATGGTTTGAGACTGGCTGCAAACGTAGGTGGTATGCTGCTTGCCTTTATTGCAGTTATTGCATTGGTAAATTACCTGTTAACAGACCTTATCGGCGACCTTACCGGCCTTAATGGTTGGGTAGTTGCCAGCACAGACGGGCGTTTTTCGGGCTTTTCTTTACAATACCTGCTTGGCCAGATCTTCAGGGTATTTGCCTTTATTATGGGTGTGCCGTGGCAGGATACGCTGCTGGTAGGCAGCTTGCTTGGTCAGAAAACAGCCATTAACGAGTTTGTAGCGTACCTGGACCTTGCTGAAATGAAAAGTGCTAACTTGCTATCGCCAAAGGCTCTAATCATGTCTACGTATGCCTTATGCGGTTTCTCTAACTTCAGTTCTATTGCCATACAGATTGGTGGTATCGGAAGTATGGCGCCAAGCCAGCAGGGCAACCTGTCTAAACTTGGCTTCCTGGCACTGCTTGGTGCTTCGCTGGCCTGTATGATGACTGCCACTGTTTCAGGTATGCTTTACGGTTTATAACAGACATCAAAGTATAAAAAGTATAAAACAGAAGCGCCTGCCAAGTTAATTGGCAGGCGCTTCTGTTTTATACTTTAGAGAAGTGTAGGCTATTGGTGACTCCCGTTTTCTTCTTCTTCCACTTTTTTAGCATCACGCATCAGGCGGTTCGCAAAAATAAACTCGTTCAGTTTAGGTACATCAGAGTCCAGGATGTTATCGCGGGTACCTTCCCAAAGCTTTTTACCCTCGTAAAGGAACATGATCTTGTCGCCAATCTCAATTACGGAGTTCATATCGTGCGTTACTACGATGGTTGTAATGTTATACTCTTCAGTTATTTCCTTGATTAGTCCGTCTATTTTAAGCGCTGTAAGTGGGTCGAGGCCTGAGTTTGGTTCGTCGCAGAACAGGTAAGTACAATCAGGGGCAATGGCGCGGGCAATTCCTACACGTTTTTTCATACCACCGCTAAGTTCGGACGGCATTTTCTTGTTCGCATTCTCCAGGCCTACACGTTTAAGGCAAAAGTTTACACGATCCATACGTTCATCCTTTGGCATTTTGGCGAGCATCTTAAGCGGGAACATCACATTCTCTTCTACTGTCATGGAGTCGAACAGGGCAGAGCTTTGAAAGAGCATACCGATCTTCCGGCGGATTTCCTGGCGTATGTCCAGCTTGTTGTTGGTAAAGTATGTGCCGTCGAAAGTTACGCTTCCCAGGTCTGGTTTGACAAGCCCTACGATGCACTTCAAAAGCACACTTTTGCCTGTACCGCTGGCTCCGAGCAACAGGTTGGTTTTACCGGTCTCAAATACGCCGCTTATACCATCCAGTACTTTTTTGTCGCCGAAGGTTTTATGTATGTTATGGATCTCGATCATGGTAAACTAAGCTGATTCTTATTGTGTGTAGTGGCTGTATCAAAGTAAAAGCTGAGCGCAAATAAAATCTGCGATAAGCACGGCAATTACACTATTTGTTACAGCGGTTGTACTGGCTGCACCTACCTCTAAAGCTCCACCCGATGTATAATATCCTCTGAATGATGAGATGGAAGAGATAAGGAATGCAAATACAAAAGACTTAATAAGGGCAAATGTTATGTTATAAGGAACAAAATCTCCGCGAATACCCGTGATGTACTCCTGAGCAGTTAAGGCATCAGTTACCGTGCCAGCCACGTAGCCGCCCGCAATGGAAAGAAACATTGCCAGTACGACAAGCATCGGAAAAACAATCAGCGCGGCAATTATTTTAGGCAGTACCAAATAAGAGGCAGAATTTATACCCATTACTTCTAATGCATCTACCTGCTCGGTAATTTGCATCGTGCCCAGGCCACCCGCTATACTGGAACCAACTTTACCAGCAAGTACAATAGAAGTAATAGTAGGTGCAAGCTCCAGGATGGTCATCTCGCGTACCATAAAGCCGATAGTAGACCTGGGAATAAAAGCGTTGTTCAGGTTATAAGCTACCTGCACACAGGTAACAGCCCCGATAAAAGTAGAGACGATGGCAACAATAAAAATGGAGTTGATACCAATCAGTATCGCCTCGTCTATCGTTCTGTTAAATAATATCCTTGGAGATTCTGTTCTGGAGAAAAGGCTCGACATAAAGAGCAAGTACTTTCCGAAATGTTGCAGCATATGTGGTCAGATGCGGGTTAAAAGCGTGTTGTTAGGCAAAAATACTGTATTAATAACTATATTACGTTCAAAATTGCAAAACATATAAAACGGTACATATTTATGCAACAATACATTTTGGTAACAGGCGGTACAAAAGGAATCGGGAGGGCTGTGATAGAACAATTTGCCAAAGCCGGATTCCACATCATTACCTGTTCCCGAAACGAAAAGGATCTACAAAAGTTAAAGATTGAAATTGAACAGCGTTATACTTTTTCAAAAGTATTTTACAAGGAGGCCGATTTGAGTGAATCTGATTCACTTAAAGCTTTCATAAACTATGTTAAAGGACTAAAGATAAAGATCGATGTGCTGGTAAATAACAGCGGGTTGTTTATACCAGGTAAGATAGCCGAAGAAGATGATGAGGCGCTTCCGTTTATGATCAACACCAATCTTTATAGTGCCTATTACATTACCAAAGCTTTTGTGGGAGATATGATCAAACGGCGCTCCGGCCATATCTTTAATATGTGCTCTACGGCAAGTATAACTCCCTACATAAATGGTGGTTCGTACTGTATCTCAAAGTATGCCTTGTATGGTATGACCAAAGTGCTGCGCGAAGAAACAAAAGAGCATAATGTGCGGGTAACTGCCATACTTCCGGGTGCCACCTTAACGGCCAGCTGGGAAGGCGTGGACCTGCCGCCAGAGCGTTTCATGAAATCTGAGGATGTAGCTATGGCTATTCATAACGCTTACATCCTGTCGGAGCATAGTGTAGTAGAGGAAATGCTGATCAGGCCGCAGTTGGGAGATATTTAAACAATTGTGAATGAGTGGATGGGCGATTGAGTGAATAACTTGAAGAAATAATGATTCTATTCATACTTTTAAGTAGCCCTTCAAGTATAGGGGATTTTATTTTGATTTTATTACTATGGTTAATTATACCTATTGCACTATTAGTTTTAGTAGCTAAAGGTATAATGAAAGTTAGTCAGAAGAAAAAGAGATGAAAATTCACTCATTCACACACTCACTCATTCACAATTAAATCTATAAAACTATGAATTTAGAAGGTAAAGTAGCAGTAGTAACCGGTGTAAGCAAAGGTATAGGCCTGGCCACTGTAAAAGCATTATTGGATAATGGAGCAAAAGTGGCAGGCTGGGGCAGAACAAAACCAGACCTTGAGCACGAGAACTTTTTCTTTTATGAATGCGATGTGCGTTACAACGAATCAGTACAGCAGGCATTCGACCAAACGTTTGCGCACCTGGGTATGCACATACAAATACTTGTAAATAATGCAGGCCTTGGAGTAGCCGGATTGTTGGAAGACATAAGCCTGGACGACTGGCACACCATGTTTGAAACCAACGTGAACGGTATATTCTATTGTACGAGATTGGTAATACCCGGCATGAAAGAACTGGGAGAGGGCCATATTATTAACATTTCATCTATAGCAGGCACAACCGGTATCGAGCAGATGTCTGGTTATTGCGGCACCAAACATGCCGTACGTGGAATTTCGCACTCGCTTTACAAGGAAGTGCGCGACTACGGCGTTAAGGTTACCTGCATCTATCCGGGCTCAGTGCAAACCAACTTCTTCGATAACATAAACAGCGTAACGGTGAATGAGAACATGATGCGCCCCGAAGATATTGCCTCTACTATACTTCATACTCTGGAGTCGCACCCGAACTACCACCACGTAGATATTGAAGTGCGCCCTCTTATGCCAAAAGGAAGGAAGACATTAGGTAAAGAATAATTGTTTGAAGGGATATTTATACCTTTGGGACCAGGATTTGGACTAAGATTTTCGGGATTAAAGGATTACCAAGATTTTTGTGCTAAGCTGAAATTATAGTTATTGCTTAATGGCAAATAGATAAGTTTCTTCAATGGATAAATTGAGGTCCAACAAAAGACAGTTTGCAGTTTGGAATCAGCTATTTAGAAGAAGTCTTTCGTCTAAAATTCATTTTCAAAAATTACTCATTAATATACTTTGTCTGTAGAAGTAAAGAACCTTACCAAGATTTTCGGGACGCAGCGTGCTGTGGATGATATTTCGTTTTCGGTACAGCAAGGCCAGATACTTGGATTCTTGGGGCCAAACGGAGCTGGCAAATCCACTACCATGAAAATTGCCACCTGCTACCTACCTCCAACTTATGGTACGGTAGTAGTAAATGGCTTTGATGTGGTAAAGAGCCCGATTGAAGTACGCCGAAATGTAGGTTATTTGCCAGAGCACAACCCGCTTTACCTGGATATGTATGTGCACGAGTACCTGGAGTTTGTAGCATCGGTTTATGGCCTAAAAAGCAAGTATGCCAAAACGCGTGTGCAGGAGATGGTAGAACTGTGTGGCTTAACGCTGGAGCAGGGCAAAAAGATAGGCGCACTATCGAAGGGTTATCGGCAACGGGTTGGGCTTGCCCAGGCACTGGTGCATGACCCGCAGGTGCTTATACTTGATGAACCTACCACTGGTCTCGACCCTAACCAGATCGTAGATATACGTGCTTTGATTAAGCAGATCGGGCAGAACAAAACCGTTATTTTCTCTACACACATTATGCAGGAAGTAGCCGCCATCTGCGACAAAGTGGTGATTATTAATCGTGGCAATCTGGTTGCAGACAGCGATGTGGCCAGTCTGCAGGCAGGAGGGAAGAACGAGAAAGTAACGTTGGTTGAGTTTGAGGCGCCAATTGATGCAGTTATACTTCAAAGTATACCAGGCGTGCTTCGCGCCGAACAGGCACAGGGGAATACTTATAGAATTACTTCTAGCAAAGATGCTGATGTGCGGTCTAATGTGTTCAGAATTGCAGCCGAGCAAAACTGGCCGCTGGTAGGGCTGCGCCAGGAAGAGAACTCACTGGAAAAGATATTCCAACAACTGACTAAGTAATGAATAATTAAAAATGATGAATGACGAATGGGGGCTGCGGCAATTCATCATTTTTCATTCATCATTCATCATTAAAATAGATGCTCGCAATACTTAAAAAAGAATTTAACGGCTTTCTTAATTCACTGATCGCCTACATTGTGATCGCGGTGTTTCTGGTGGCGATTGGCATGTTTATGTGGGTGTTCCCGGAGAGCAGCGTGCTGGAGTATGGCTTTGCCGACATGCAGACGCTGTTCAGCATGGCGCCCTGGCTGTTTTTGTTCCTGATACCGGCCATAACCATGCGTACCTTTGCCGAAGAGAAGCGGGAAGGCACCATAGAACTGCTGCTAACCAAACCCATATCCGATCTGCAACTTATACTTGGTAAATATTTTGCCGCGCTGCTGCTTGCACTTTTTGCCTTGCTGCCAACGCTGCTATACTATTACTCAGTTTATGAACTGGGCAATCCGCAGGGCAACATAGATTCTGCAGCAGTGGTTGGCTCATACTTAGGACTAATCTTTCTGGCCGGTGTGTTCTGCGCCATTGGCGTATTTGCCTCATCGGTTTCCAGTAACCAGATCATCTCATTTGTGATCGCTGTTTTCCTTTGCTACATCATCTATACTGGCTTCGATCTGATAGCCTCCATACCCATGTGGGGAAGCTACGGCTATATGATCAGCCAACTGGGCATATCATACCACTACAGCGCCATCAGCAAAGGCCTGGTTGATTCCCGGGATGTTTTATACTTTATCAGTGTGATTGCTATTATGTTACTGGCCACCACCCTAGTACTAAAAAGCAGAAAATGGTAACAGAAACAGCACGAAATAAAAGCAAGCGCAGCAACGATCTGCTCAAATTTGCAGCATGGGTGGTGGGTATCATACTTCTGAATATACTTGCCGCCAACTTCTTTTTCCGCCTGGATTTAACGGAGGATAAGCGCTATACTATTGCCCCGGTTACAAAACAGATGCTGAGCCAGCTACCCGACGAGGTTGTGGTAGATGTATACTTAGAAGGCGACTTTCCTGCTGGCTTTAAACGACTGCAGCAATCTGTACGGGAAACCCTGGATGAATTCAGGATTTACTCCGGCGGCAATTTGCGCTATAACTTTATCAATCCCAACGATATAAGCGACGAGAAGCAGCGGAATGAGTTTATGATGAGCCTGGCGCAGAAAGGCATAAATCCAACCAACCTGCGTGCTACAGAAGAAGGGAAACAAGTAGAGCGTTTGGTATTTCCGGGAGCCATTGTAAAGTATAAAGGCAAAGAAACGGCAGTTAACTTCTTAAAAGGAAATCTGGCAGCCTCAGCCGACGAACGTTTGAACCAGTCGGTAGAAGGCGTTGAGTTTGAACTTGCCACCAGCATTCGCAAGCTGGCTTTTTTGGGTAATAAGATCATTGGTTATATTACAGGTCAGGGGGAGTTGGAGATGGAGCAGGTTACTGACTTGTTAGGATCACTACAGGAGCATTACCGCGTGGCCCGTGGCGAACTGGACCAGATTCCAACACTCAAAGGCCTCGACCTTATCATTATCGCCAAGCCGACAGCTGCCTATTCGGAGCTGGACAAGTATAAAATAGACCAGTTTATCATGAACGGGGGCAAGGCTGTTTTCTTTGTGGATGCCCTTAACGCCAACATGGATAGCGTAGGAGCAGGAGGAATGTTTTCACTACCCTACAACCTGAACATAGAAGACCTGCTTTTCCGGTACGGTGTGCGCCTTAACCCGACCATGATCATGGACCTTAACTCCGGATTTATACCGATGGTAACTGGTTACAGCGGAGACAGGCCACAGACAGAAATGATCAACTGGCGCTTTTACCCCTTGCTGAATAACTTTAGCAAGCACCCAATCACGCGTAACCTAGATGCCGTTTATACCAAGTTTATTGGCACTATAGATACGGTAAGGGCTGACGGTATTGTGAAGACTCCTTTGGTTTATACTTCTAAATACTCCAGGGTGCTGCAGCCGCCTGTGCCTGTAACGCTTGAGGAGGCCCGCATGGATGTGAACCCGGAACAATACCAGGATGGAGAGCAGCCTGTTGGTTATTTGCTTGAAGGGAAATTCACTTCGCTGTTCCGTAACCGTCGTGCTCCGGCAGGTGCTGAAGAAACAACTGTAAAAGAGCTGGGCGTTGAATCAAAAGTTGTTGTTTTCTCGGATGGCGACCTGGTGCGAAATGAAATTAACCCGCGTACAGGGCAAGCCTATGAGCTTGGTTTTGATCGCTTTAATAATGTGAAGTTTGCCAACAAGGAGCTTGCCATGAATACAATTCATTATTTGTTAGACTCCGGAGGCCTGATTAACGTACGCAGCAAAGAAATTCAGCTGCGGCCGTTAGACAAAGTGCGTATACGCGAGGATAAAGGCTTCTGGCAGCTGCTAAACCTTGCTGCTCCGATAGCCCTACTTGTGCTGTTTGGCATTGCAAGATATTACCTGCGCAAGCGCAAATACGAGCGTTATTAATTTTTATACTTTTTCGCATAAAATAGTGCTGTATCGCTATATTTAGTGGTGGCATAAATGCGATTTATTTATAACTTTGTCCAAATAACATTATAGATAGCATAATGAAATTTATCGTCTCTTCTTCTGCCCTTTTAAAGCAGTTATCAAGTATAAACGGTGTGGTTACCAACAACCCGGTGGTGCCAATCCTGGAGAATTTCCTGTTCGAGATAAACGACAGCACGCTAACCATCACAGCCAGCGACCTGGAGACATCCATGATCACGCAGCTGAGTGTGGAAGCGAAAGAGAACGGCCGTATAGCTGCTCCTGCCAAGATCTTGCTGGAAACACTTAAAAATCTTCCGGATCAGCCTGTTACTTTCACGATTGATGAAGAGACATACACGATAGAGATCAGTTCTTCTAACGGACGTTATAAACTGTCTGGCGAGAACGCAACGGATTTCCCGCGTGTGCCGGTAGTGCAGGGAGCCAGCGCCATCGAGATTCCTTCTAATGTTTTAGGCCGGGCAATCAACAAAACGATCTTTGCTGTAAGCAACGACGAGCTTCGCCCTGCCATGACAGGTATTTTTGTGCAGTTGCGCAGCGATAACGTAACATTTGTAGCTACAGACGGTCACCGTTTATTGCGTTACCGCCGTACAGATATCTCCAATAACCAGGAGGCTTCGCTTATTATTCCGCGTAAGGCTTTCATGCTGTTAAAGTCTACGCTGCCTTCTGAGGCTACTGCTGTTAAAGTAGAGTTCAATCAGTCTAACGCATTTTTCAGCTTCGACAACATCCGTATGATCTGTCGCCTGATTGATGAGCGCTATCCAGACTATGAGAATGTGATTCCGGTACAAAACCCTAACAAACTGGTAATTGATCGCCAGGCTTTGTTAAGCTCTGTAAAACGTATCTCCATTTACTCTAACAAAACCACGCACCAGATCCGATTAAAGCTTACAGGTTCTGAAATGCAGGTATCTGCCGAAGACCTGGACTTCTCTAATGAGGCGAATGAGCGCTTAACCTGCCAGTACGAAGGCGAGGACATGGAAATCGGTTTCAACGCCAAATTTCTGATGGAGATGCTTAACAACCTGGATTCTGATGAGATCACGTTTGAGCTGTCTACACCGAACCGCGCAGGTTTATTAATGCCAATCGTAAACGAAGAAAATGAAAGCGTACTAATGCTGGTAATGCCGGTAATGCTTAATAACTACGTTTAAAAGTATAAACATATGCAAACAAAAAAGGTGAGCTTGAGGGCTCACCTTTTTTGTTTGGGGTATTTTCAGAATCTATTTCCTTACTTTCCTTACTTTGATAAATACTGGAAAATGATCACTTGCTCCTCCAAAGTAAGTGTTTCCTGAGAAAGTTGGAAGCGGGGTGTTTTTATACTTGCCGTACAGAAATTTGAGCTCCTCGGCATCATGAATCTTGGCGGAGCCCCTTACAAACTCCAGTTCAGTGCCACCGATCAGTGATTTAGAGACCAGGATCTGGTCCAGCATCTTAAAATCGCCTCTGCTGTAGTAGCTGCCTAAACCATTTACATAGTGCATGTAAAATGTATTAAATAGCTCTTCCTTGTAGTACGGATTTGGCCTTCCGGTTGCCTGCAGCACTTTTTCCATCACAGCAGTTTTTGGCTCGGCATCAAAATCTCCCATTACAATAATATTAGCATCCGGGTTACTTGCCTGTATCGCATTAATTTCTTTGCGCAAGGTTGCAGCTGCGGCGCGTAGCCTGCTGTAGTCCTGCTGGCCACGGCGTGTAGTTGCTCTTGCAGGCCAGTGATTAACAAAAACTGTGAGAGGCTTACCTTGTAGCTTGCCGTTTACCTGCAGTATGTCCTTACCTGTAAAATTGCCGGGGTAATCGACTTTTATACTTAGCTGTTTCTCTACTTTAAAGTCTTTTGACTTGTAAAGCAGTGCCAGGTCCAGTCCTTGCTCATCCCCTGACTCGAAATGAATATAGGCATACCTATGTTTCCGGAGTGCAGGAGACTTGATCAGGTCCTGCAGCACCAGGGCGTTTTCTACTTCAGTTAAACCAATTACAGCAGGTCCGTTACCGCCACCTATAGGGGCAATGGCACCAGCTAGCTTCTCAATCTTCCTGTTATACTTTGCCTGGTCCCATTTCATACTTCCAGCAGGTGTAAAAGCATCATCGGCCTTGTTAGGGTCATCTAAAGTATCAAACAGGTTCTGTGTATTATAAAAAGCAATAGTATACAGTTTACCTGTAGAGGAGGGGGCAAATACTCTGGAACATCCTACCAGGATGCTAAGGGTAAAAATAAGTAATAGTGTTTTTATTCCGTGGCGCATCGCGTAACTTTGTACCTCTATATGTTTTCAAGCATAGTACGTGATATATATAGTATAAAGTTTAAAAACCTGGAAAATGAAGAAATCAGAAATATACTTTAGCATTGCTTTAGACGATAATCGCATACCAGAAGCCATTAGCTGGAGAGCCACAGACGCAGGTGAGAAGATTCACTTTGCCAAAGCCATTAACATTTCGTTGTGGGACCGTGATGAGGCAGGTACCATGAAAATTGACCTCTGGACAAAGGATATGCCTGTAGATGAAATGAAGTACTTTTACGTTGATACGATTGGCGCTATGGCACAAAGCGTGGCTACTGCGACCAGCGACAATGTAATGGCCCAGAAAATGCGCGCGCTTTGCGAGGACCTTATGAAGCACATAGAAGAGCAGCAGCAAAAAGGCAACGCTTAATTTACAAATACCATAAAAGAGAAGAGCCCCAAATTTGGGGCTCTTCTCTTTTATGCTTTATATGTGCTTCGGGATTAGTTTAGGCTAACAGTATTTACAGGCTCTGTTTGATTAGCAGAGGCAGTCTGGCTACCTGTAGTGTTCTGCTGGTCTAAGCTTGCCATAAATTCCTGCTCAGCCTGGTTATAGATCTTACGATCACCGAAATATTCGTTATACTGTCTTGTGCTTAATATATTCTCAAGCTGACGGTCTCTTTCAGTGCAAATCTCTTTGCATTTCTGATCAATCACTTCCTGGTTCCCTGCGAACTCAGCTTCAACAGCCATTTTACGCGCAACAACATCCTTGTTAATTTCTCTCATTTTACGAGACTGGTAGTTGTTCAAACCTAGGTCACGAATCATAACATCTGAAAGATGATCAGCTCTTTTTTCAGCTACTACAGCAACCTTCTTATCAAGTTTAACAGTCTTTTTTCCACTTGTTTTGGTTCCACCGCTTGCATTCGCTGTAAAAACACATCCAACCATCATACATAACATTGCCAGTAGCTTTTTCATAATCTTTCCCTTCTATAGTTTAGTTTGTTTCCGTTCCTTTATTTCCTTTACAACGTCCAGTACTTTCAAATAATTCCTGTATACGTTACAAATTGTTTTACATAGTATATAGTGCAGATATTATGCCAAAAGAGCTGATTTAGGGTATAAATCAGCTCTTTATTTAAATAAAATCAGGGCAATTTTACCACTCATTCATCCACATCATGGACTCTACGGGGGTAATGGTGCGATTGTTATATTTGGCGTTTTGCTTCTTGTTATAATAGTTCTCTATACCGCCTTTTACCTCAAAGTAAATAAGCTGACCAATAGGCATACCATAGTATATGCGTACAGGCTGCGATACAGATATTTCAAGTGTCCAGGTGTTGCAGAAACCAACGTCCCCTTTACCAGCGGTGGCATGAATGTCTATACCTAATCGGCCCACACTTGATTTACCCTCTAAAAACGGAACATGGGCGTGTGTTTCGGTATACTCCAGGGTAACGCCTAAGTATAAGCGGCCTGGCTGCAGCACAAAACCTTCCTCTGGTATCTCAAAGGTTTCTATCTCGTTATGCTTGCGGGCATCCAGCACCTCGTCTTTATATGTAGCCAAATAGCGGCCTAAATGTACATCATAGGAGTTGGTGCCAAGGCAGGCACGGTTAAACGGCTCCACCAGGATGTTGCCGTTCTCCATCTCCTCTAAAATCTGTCTGTCAGTTAATATCATAAGGGTAAAATATACGAAGTAAATGTAAGTAAATCAGACCACAGATTTAAGCTGATTAAACTGATTTGACTGATTATTTAAAGTGTTGATTAAATGGACTCCTGTAAAGCCTCTAAATTGGCTTTTATATATTGGTCGGCTATACTTTCAGTGATGGCAGTTGATACGAACAGTGCTTCGTACTGAGAAGGAGCTAAGTATATTCCTTTTTGCAGCATGGCATTAAAGTAACGACCAAATAAAGCGGTGTCAGATGTCTTGGCACTCTCAAAATCAGTTACAGGCTGGTCGGTAAAGAAAATGCTGAACATAGAGCCAACACGATTGATTGTAAAGGTAGCACCTAGCTGCTGCATATTCTGCTGCATGCCCTTTACCAGTTTATCTGTAATATTATTCAGTTGCGTGTATACTTCAGGATTCTCTTTTAAATAGGTAAGCATGGCCATACCTGCTGCCATGGCTATAGGGTTGCCAGATAGCGTACCCGCCTGGTAAACCGGCCCGGCTGGGGCTACATAATCCATTATCTCTTTTTTTCCGCCGTAGGCTCCAACCGGCATGCCACCACCGATAATTTTACCAAGTGTGCTCATATCCGGTGTAACACCATACAGTTCCTGAGCACCACCTGGAGCTAAACGGAAACCTGTCATTACTTCGTCAAAAATAAGCACAATGCCTTCCTGGTCGCATAAGTCGCGCAGTCCCTGAAGGAAGCCTTCAGCAGGAGTTACCAGTCCCATGTTACCGGCTACAGGTTCCAGAATTATAGCTGCGATCTGGTTTTTATTAGCCTCTACCAGCGTTTTAACAGCATCAAGGTTATTGTAAGGTGCCGTAAGCGTATCGTTGGCTGTACCTTTGGTAACACCCGGGCTGTCTGGTACACCTAAAGTAATAGCTCCACTGCCAGCCGAGATCAGGAATGAATCGCCGTGGCCGTGGTAGCAGCCTTCAAACTTGATGATCTTGTCGCGGCCTGTATAGCCACGTGCCACACGTATGGCCGACATGGTAGCTTCTGTACCTGAGTTAACCATGCGCACCTTTTCTATACTTGGCACCATGCTGATGATTAGCTCTGCTATCTCGATTTCTTTACGGGTTGGCGCTCCGAATGAAAGCGAGTTAGGAATTGCTTTCTGAACGGCATCCTGCACAACTTCTGATGCGTGGCCCAGGATCATCGGTCCCCATGAGTTAATAAAGTCGATGTAGCGGTTGCCGTCTTCATCAAACATATAGGCTCCTTTTGCCGAAACCATGAAACGTGGATTACCTCCTACGGCTTTAAAAGCTCTAACCGGGGAGTTAACGCCTCCTGGTATGCTATGCTGGGCACGTGAAAATAACTCGTTACTAATAGGTGCGTGTATCATGTAGTGTTGCGTCTATAATAAATTCAATGTTAATAAACCTGGTTTACTACTGTAAGCTGCAGGTTGTCAAGTTTAGTGATCGGTACAAACTGATTATCCTGTCGGACTTCGTTTCTGGAACTTGGATCAATATAACCAAAGCCGGAGATGAATACACCCGGTTTTATACTTGTAGCCTGTAACTGCTGGTTAAACTGCGGGCCATAAGTTTGTAGCAGGGTTCCGAAGTAGTACATCATCTCAAAGCCGGCATAGGCATATGCAGATGGAGCCATGTTAAACTTGCTCACGTACTTTTTGCGAAACCAGTTGTTTGCAGGGCTTTGCTTGGCAAAGTATTTTGGGCTGATAAAGTATACTTCCAGGTTATCGAGTTGGCGCAGTGTTATCTGGCTTATGTCCAGCCACTTGTCGTAAGTTACAATTGGCAGTTTGGATGCTTTGCTCTGCACTACACTGGTAGCATTAACGGCTGCCGTCATTTTATCAGAGAAAACGGCAATATGGCCCAGGTCGTCCAGATTAAGCCCGTTAAACAGAGTGGCCGTGGCTGTGGCCTGGCTGGAGTTTACTTTGCGATAAGTTCTTACTTTGCCTCCCAGCTTTGTAAATTGTTGCCTGTAGTGGTAAGCAAAGGTGGTATCATCTTTGGCGTTCTCGAAAAGTATGGCTGCTGTTTTTGGCGAGAAGTTCTGATAAGCATAGGTTGCTGCCTGCCGTGCCTGCGTTGCCACAGAGGATTCAAAAAGAAATGCATTGGTGTTGCCACGTACCATTTCCAGGTCCTGAGAAAGCGGGTTTACAACGTTAATGTTGTTCTGGGCTGCAAAACGGGCTGCAACTTTTGCAGTAGACTTGTAAAGAGGCCCAACCAGCAGGTCCATTTGCTTTAGCTCGGGCAAATTAAGTACTCGGTTTACACTTGCTGTATCGGCCCCGGTATCGTAAGTATAAAGGTTAATGTTTATGCCTTGTTTTTGCAGTGAGTCCTGTGCCAATTTAATACCTGCATACATGTCCGTAACAAACTGGCTTCTACGTGCTGTCTGCTGATAGTCCTGGTTTAGCTGGAAGGGTAGGAGCAGGGCAACATTAAAGCCCTGGGTACGAAGCGCCCCCTTGCTCAGGTAACGATTGCGATCCAGGTTAAAACGGGAGACAATATTCTCAAGGGTTGTTCTATCCTGGGAGCGGTACCAACCACCGATCAGCTTATCAGCAAAAGCCTGGGCAACTGCTTTATCTCGCGGGTTTTGTTGCAGTAACTCCTCAAAAGCTGCTCTTTCATTTAGTCTGTTTAAGTAATAGCGTTTCAGGCCTTCTGCATCGGTAGCAAGCGGAGTGCCTTGTAGTTCCTGCAGTTTGCTTAGTGCACGTTGGTAGTCGCCTTGCTCAAACAGAATATTAGCTAACAGGTAATCTGCATCGTTCATGCCGCTCCATTTAGGATACTGGTTCTGCAGTTGCAATAGCATATTATAAGCTTCCGGCAGCTTATCTGCTTTAAGGGCGGCTAGTGCATAAAAATAAGAAGCTTCGGGGGCATACGCAGTGGTGCTGTTCGCAAGCGGCTGGAGCTCTGCCATTGCCAACGTATACTTTTGCTGTTGCAGCAGTACCTTACCGTTGTTGTAAGTTGTAGCCGGGTCCTGTGTTTGAGCCTGTGCCTGTGTAGGTAACGCCAGCGCACCAATAAGCATCAAGCCTGCTATATTCTTCCAGAAGCTTCTGTTCATACTCTTATCAATTGTGAATGAGCGAATGAGTGATTGAGTGAATAAGTATAAAATGATATTCGCTCAATCACTCATTCAAAATTTATTCATTGAAACTACTCCCACTCAATAGTAGCCGGTGGTTTTGAGCTGATGTCGTATACCACGCGGTTAACGCCTTTTACTTTGTTGATGATCTCGTTCGATACATCTGCCAGGAATTCATACGGTAAACGGCTCCAGTCCGCTGTCATGCCATCTATACTTGTCACAGCACGCAGGGCTACCACATGCTCGTAGGTACGTTCATCTCCCATCACACCCACAGACTGTACCGGCGTAAGTATAGCGCCAGCCTGCCATACTTCATCATATAAACCGTCTTTTTTGAGGTTATTGATAAAGATGTGGTCTACCTGCTGCAGTATGTTTACTTTCTCTGGTGTAACGTCGCTAAGTATACGAATGGCTAGACCAGGACCTGGGAACGGATGGCGGCCAAGTATAGCATCGTCAATTTTAAGTGCTTTACCTACCAAACGAACTTCATCTTTAAATAATGTCTTCAGGGGCTCAACTACCTTCAGTTTCATAAAGTCTGGCAGACCACCCACGTTGTGGTGCGACTTAATGGTAGCAGACGGGCCTTTCACGCTCATCGATTCAATTACATCGGGATATATAGTGCCTTGCGCCAGCCACTTCACATCTTCTATCTTGTGCGATTCTTCATCAAACACCTCGATAAATACTCTGCCGATGGCTTTACGCTTTTGCTCCGGGTCTGAGATGCCTGCTAGTGCAGTATAAAATTTATCTTTAGCATCTACGCCTTTTACGTTCAGGCCCATGTGCTGGTAAGAGTCCAGTACCTGTTCAAACTCGCCTTTGCGTAATAATCCGTTGTCAACAAAAATGCAGTAAAGGTTTTTGCCGATCGCCTGGTGGATTAGCATAGCAGCCACGCTTGAATCTACACCACCAGATAAGCCAAGAACTACTTTGTCGTTTCCTAACTGCTGTTGCAGGTCGGCTACAGTGGCATCAATAAATTGCTCAGAGGTCCAGTCTTGCTGGCAACCGCAGATGTGTACCACAAAGTTGCGCAACAGCGTTTTGCCTTCTTCGGAGTGTGTTACCTCCGGGTGAAACTGAATGCCATAGGTTTCCTGGTCGCGCAGTTTGTAGGCAGCAACACGAACACTTTCTGTACTGGCAATAACCTCAATGTTATCCGGTATTTCTTTAATTGTATCGCCATGCGACATCCATACTACTGATCCCAGAGTAAGTTCTTTTAACAGCCTGTCGTGGTTGTGCAGTTCGCTGATGCGTGCGCGGCCATACTCACGAATAGTAGATGGAGAAACTTCACCGCCTAATTCCTGTGCCATAAGCTGTGCACCATAGCAAACACCTAGTACAGGAGCTTTACCAAGGTATTGGTTAAGGTCGATGGTGGGGTGCTCCTGGTCGCGTACTGAGCAAGGGCTACCTGAAAAGATAACGCCTTTCACGTCGTCGGTTAAGGCTGGAACATTATTGTAGGGGTATATTTCGCAATATACGTTTAGCTCGCGCACCCTTCTGGCAATTAGCTGGGTGTATTGTGAGCCAAAGTCGAGGATGAGAATTTTTTCTGGCATGCGCAAAGGTAAGGCTGTTTTATAGTAATTGCCAACAGAATCTGCTTTTTGATTGGTTTAGTGGTTGGAGATGATGTGGCAGGGTAGGTTTATACTTATACTTACTGCTATTCTTTCTAGCTGGCTCTATTCCTCAGTCTTACTCGCGTCTGACTTCATTTCTGGCTTTGGTGTGCTCAAGGCCGCAAGGCCTCGTCTTTTCGCATCGCTCTGTGTTCCCTCCTGCGCCGGGGGCGCTGCCCTCACGGGCACCGGATCTCACAAGGCGCTCAACGCAAAGACTGGGATTAACACTGCTTCGCCAGCGGCTGTTGCAATTTGAAATAAAGTATAAATATCTTTTTATGCTATAAAACGACGGCCTTTGCCAGGTGCATAAATGACGGTCCACTGTTCGAGCGTTCAGCGAGTTTGGAGCGTCTTGACTTTTTTGCCTACTTTTTGTGTCAAGACAAAAAGTAGGGCCCAGCCGGCGAGGCGAAAAGCCAGCTAGAAACAGACAAGTTCCTATTCTGAGGAGTTGTCTTTTCATGACATTTGCTTGACCTCCCTTCTACCAAGATCCTTACTGGATGACAATAAAAGAGAAAAGTATACTTCCGCAAGTTGAAAGCTTGCCTCAGTAACAGCCACAAAATGAAATCTCGCGGCAGGACATAGCGGGAGAGAGGCAGCCCGGCGCTGCAGTCACGGGGACAAGGATATCCCCGGCAGTTCGGTTCCAGACAGGGAAGTCCGTAACAGTAGAAGGGTGGAGCTAGAATAATTAAATCCGTTAATTCATCTAATCTGTTAAATCCCCTTAATCACCGGTCGATAATTTTCTCCCTGATCATCAGCCCTTAAACCCTCTTAACAATCAAAATCCAAACTTTATACTTTATACTTCTTGCATTCAAAATAAAAGTTCGTACTTTTGTAACGGCAAATCGGCACGGCCAGCTCCTGCTGAACTCCCCCAGGACCGGAAGGTAGCAAGGGTAGGTGGTTGAGCGGCGCGATGTTCGGTTTGCCACTTTTTTTTGCCCATACCCCAAGGCTTTTCTCCGCCAGCAAATTTCCAACTATTACTTTCCAGATTCCCAATTAATGCGTTAGATTTGTAGGCATAATCTACTACACTTCAGCATTATGAAATTCTTTATCGATACTGCAAACCTGCAGGAAATTCAGGAAGCGCACGACATGGGCGTGTTAGATGGCGTAACTACCAATCCATCGCTAATGGCGAAAGAAGGTATTTTCGGCCACGACAATGTAATGGCGCACTACAAGCAGATCTGCGAAATTGTAGACGGCGACATTAGCGCTGAGGTAATTGCAACAGATTTTGAGGGTATTGTGCGCGAAGGTGAACTGCTTGCCGAACTGCACCCTAACATCGTTGTAAAAGTGCCTATGATCGGCGAAGGGGTAAAAGCTATTCGTTACTTCAGCGAGAAAGGCATCAAAACCAACTGTACGCTTGTGTTCTCTGCAGGACAGGCTTTATTGGCAGCAAAAGCAGGTGCAACGTATGTATCTCCGTTTATCGGCCGACTGGACGATGTTTCGACTGATGGATTGCAGCTGATCGAGCAGATCGTACACATCTACGGAAACTACGGTTACCAGACGCAGGTATTGGCTGCCTCTGTGCGCCATGTAATGCACCTTGTGCAGTGTGCTGAACTGGGAGCTGATGTAGTTACTTGTCCGCTTAAAGTAATCACAGGCCTGTTAAAGCACCCACTTACAGACAGCGGCCTGGCTCAGTTCCTGGCAGACCACGCAAAAGGAAACAAATAAGTTAATTACGAGTTACGAATTACGAATTAAGGTAGCATCATGAAGAGTATTCTTTTGAGCTTTCATAATTCGTAATTCTTAATTCTTAATTCGTAATTATCCCCATGTACATCATCAAAGTAAAAGGCAAAGCAAAAATTCCGGATTATATTCAGCTTCGGGATGATAATTTCGTGCTTATTGCTTATTTTAGAGCCGACAGACCTCTTAAAAACCTGGACCGCTACGGCCTGGATGGAAAAGAGGAAGCGCTTGCTGCCCTTATCGAATCACTTGACTTTGGTAAGCTGCAGAAATTAGAGATCTGAACCCTTATATGAATTTTTCTACTTCCCCGGTGGTTTCGCTCCGCGAAGTCGCTATTTACCAGGATGTTAATACTATTCTTAGCAATGTCAACTTCGATATTGACAAAGGGGAGTTTGTATACTTAGTTGGACGCACCGGAAGTGGTAAAAGCTCATTGCTTAAAACACTCTATGCCGACCTTCCACTTCTGTCAGGCTCGGCAACAGTTGCAGATTTTAATATCTCGAAGCTTCCTAAAAAGCAGGTTCCATACCTTCGCCGTAAAATAGGGATCATATTTCAGGATTTTCAGCTTTTGTTCGACAGATCTGTAGCTGAGAATCTGAGCTTTGTTTTGCGGGCTACAGGCTGGAAAGACAAATCCAAAATAAAACAGCGGATGTCTGAAGTGCTGATGCGTGTAGGATTGGATGCTGCTGCTAATAAAATGCCACACCAACTCTCAGGTGGCGAGCAGCAGCGTATTGTGATTGCTCGGGCCCTGCTAAACGAGCCGGTTATACTTTTTGCCGATGAGCCAACCGGTAACCTCGACCCTATGGTGGCAGATGGCATTATGCAGTTGTTCGGGGAGATCAATAACAGCGGCACCGCCATACTTATGGCAACCCATAACTATGAGATCATAAACCGGTATCCTAAGCGCGTGCTTAAATGCGCAAACGGGAAAGTTCTGGATTCAAAAGTTGAGCAGTTCACTTTAACAAATGGTATCTGAGGTATCTATTCTAATCCCTGTCTTTAACCAGGATGTAACAGCCATGGTGCATACGCTGATTGCACAATGCAAACGGCTGGCCGTACGTTACGAAATCCTGTTGTATGACGATGGGTCTGATGAGGATATCAAGAACCTGAATCGCCTGCTGGCTAAGCAAAAACGCGTAATTTATTTTGAGCTGCCCGAGAATATTGGCCGTGCCGCCATCCGTAACAGACTTGCGCAAGATGCCCGCTACGATTACCTGCTTATGCTGGATAATGATTGCCTGCCAGTATCACCTAACTTCCTGTACAATTATTTAGTAGCTGCACCAAAAAGCGAGGTAGTTATTGGAGGGATAGCCTATGTTTCTAAAGCGCCGGATCGCCCCTATAGGCTGCACTGGAAGTATGGGAAAGTACGTGGCTCTAAAAATGCGAGAGAACGTCAAAAAAATCCTTACGGTGACATATACCTCTGTAATGCGCTGGTAAGGCGGGATATTTTTCTCCATTTTCCACTGCGCGAAAAGCTAAAGCGCTACGGCCACGAGGATACGGTTTTTGCCCAGGAAATGAGGCAGAACAACATCCATATCAAGCATATTCAGAATCCGGTTATACATTTAGGTTTAGAGCAGACACCAATTATGCTCGCTAAAACTTACCAGGCAGTAGATAACCTGGTACAGCTTTACCACGACGGAGAGGAACTGGAAGAAATTAAGCTTGTGAAAGTATTCGAAAAATTAAATAGCCTGCGCCTGGTAAACACCTATACATTGTTCTTTTCCGGTCTTGAGAGAGCCGTGCGCCACAACTTAAAATCCTCTCATCCTAACCTGCTGTTGTTCGATCTTTACAGGCTATACTTGTTCGGAAAAAAGGTACAGCAGGCTCCGGAGCTAACACCTGTTTCGGCTTAAGCGGGTATAGATGATTTTTTTCTGATGTCCAGGTATTTGTCTGTTGCCTGTTGAATAGTTCCTTTTGATTCAGTGGAGAGTTGGGCTTCCAGCGTTCTTTTACGGTTGTTCAACGTAACCCACCATCCTTCAACCAAATCCCAATCTGCTTTATTCAAGTTAGTTGCCCTACGCTCCAGATTTTCAACAAACCTGTGGTAAGTAGGAGCCAGCTCTTCAGCTGTAATGGCACTCATGTCATCCGCACTTATAGGCAACCCTAGTATCTCTTCACGCAATTTATACCTGCGGCTAGCCTCTTTGTATTTATTTTCTCGTTTAGCAACTGCTGCGTTGTAGCGAGTGTCCAGATCTTCAATTTCCGCTTGCCGGGCTTCGTCGTAGGAGCTGAAGTTATCTCTTACTTTCTTTTCCCGGTCCTCGTACTGCTGCATTAGTTCTGCAGACTCAGTTTGCCATAAGGTGCTATCCTGAACAGACTTTCGCATAGCCCTTAGCTCTGTTTCAGAATATTCAGTATCAGCATCCATTTCTGCCGTGGTAACAAACTCTTTGTAATTCGTGAACGCCTGATCAGCCTCTTCATTTGTTTGTCGGTTATCACAGGATATAAGTAGGAGCATGCTTAAGCAAACAAGCACAATCTTTAGAGATGTAAGCATTTCGATATATTTTTGATGAACAGTAATTTATAACGCATAGCAAAAGCTATGGTTTTGAGTAGTGCTTTGTATACGGTTTATACTTTACCCGCTTGTCTGTAAGGCTGCAATAAAACTTTAATTATCTTTGTTGGAGAGCACTAGAGATAATTGCCTACATGGAAGATATAAAAATGGTGGACCTGAAAGCCCAGTATGCCAAGCTTAAACCTGAGCTGGATGCCGCTTTTAGTGCCGTGATGGAAAGTATGGAGTTTATTAACGGGCCGCAGGTTTCCAACTTTGCCCGTAGCCTGGAGGATTACCTGCAAGTACAACACGCCATACCTTGCGCCAATGGTACCGATGCGCTGCAAATTGCGCTTATGGCGCTGCAACTGCCTGCCGGTGCCGAGGTTATCGTGCCTTCTTTCAATTATGTGTCAGGGGCTGAAGTGGTGGCGCTATTAGGCCTTAAACCTGTTTTTGCTGATGTGCTTGCAGATACATTTACCATTGATCCTGCATCGGTTAAAAAGATTATAACGCCGGCTACTGCTGCTATTATTCCAGTACATTTATTTGGGCAGGGCGCTCCTATGCAGGAGATTATGGAGATTGCCCACGAGCATAACCTGTTTGTTATAGAGGATAATGCCCAGTCCTTGGGTGCAGTTTATGTGCGGCCAGATGAACATGAGGTAAGACTCGGAACTATTGGCCATATCGGTACCACTTCTTTTTTCCCGTCAAAACCGCTGGGCGGCATGGGAGATGGAGGCGCTGTGTTTACCAACGACAATAAGCTGGCTGAGATCATCCGGAAGATCGCCAACCATGGGCAATCGGAAAAGTATAAGTTTTCTACCGTTGGTGTTAATTCCCGCCTGGATACGTTGCAGGCAGCCATGCTTGATGTAAAGATAAAGTATGTGGATGAGTACAATGAGGCACGTCAGGAAATTGCCCGTTTCTACGACAATGCTTTTGCCGATACTCCAGCTATTCAGGCGCCACACCGTTTTAAACAGAGTTCACATGTGTATCATCAGTACACCATCACTGTAGCACCAGCAGTACGCGACAGCTTAAAGTCACACCTGCGGGACAATCATATTCCAAGTATGGTGTATTATCCCGAGCCGCTTCACCTGCAAGAGGCTTATACTTATCTGGGTTACAAATCCGGCGATTTTCCGGTTTCAGAAGTATTAAGCCAAAGTGTATTGTCGTTGCCAATGCACTCAGAATTAAAAGAAGATCAGTTGACTTACATTTGCCAGAACATTCTGGATTTTATGAATAACAATGGCTGATTTACCTACTTCTGAAATACGGTTCGCTGTTATCGGGGTAGGGCACATCGGGCTCCGCCATGCAAAGCTCATTACCCAAAACCCGGATGCTACCCTGGTCGCGCTGATAGATAACCGGGATGGCTTTGTTTCGGAAGAAGAATTTGCCAGAGTACCGCACTTTGCTAGTATAGATGCGTTTATACTTTCAGGAGTACAGGCTGATGTGCTGTGCGTTTGCACGCCTAATTACCTGCACCACCCCCATACATTAGCCGGCCTGCAACATGGCCTGCACATAGTATGCGAAAAGCCGATGGCTCTGGAAAAAGCGCATTGCCAGGAGATGATTGCTGCCGCACAAACTGCTAATAAGCATATTTTCTGTGTGATGCAGAACCGTTACAGTCCGCCGGCAGTGTGGCTGAAGGAGGTGGTGCAAAGCGGCGTGTTAGGGCAAATATACCATGTGCAGGTAAACTGTTTCTGGAACCGCGACGAACGTTATTATACACCAGGCGGTTGGCGTGGTGTTGCAGCCAAAGACGGTGGTACGCTATTTACCCAGTTCAGCCATTTTGTAGACATGCTTTACTGGCTCTTTGGCGATGTGCAAAGTATAAACGGGCAGTTCAAGAATTTTAACCATGCTGCTTTAACCCAGTTTGAAGATAGCGGTTACCTGCAGTTCGCGTTTGAAAGAGGCGGTTTTGGTACGTTTAATTATACTACGTCGGTACATTCTCAGAACCTGGAGAGCAGCATCACGATCATTGCAGAAAACGGAAGTATAAAAGTGGGCGGGCAGTACATGAACAGCGTGGAGTTTTGCGACATCCGCAACTATACTTTGCCGGAATTACAGCCTTGCCAGCCAGCCAATAACTATGGACATTACACCGGAAGCGCAGCTAATCACCAGTTTGTTTTCGAAAACGTGATCAGCACATTACGACAGCAGAGCAATGCTACAACCAACGCACAGGAAGGTTTAAAAATAGTGGAGATAATTGAGCGGATGTACCAGTTAAAGTCTGCGCCTGAGGTGGTGGATGGTTTATAATTTCCAGCCAGTTACACTGTACACTATCTTCTTAAGCCAATCGTTCATTTCGGGGTATACATTTAAGCTGATCATCAGTCCGCCGTAAATAGCCGTGATTATGGCCGAGCGTACCAGCAAATCCAGAAATACATTTCCGAGGTAGGGCAGCAGGTAAGATGCGCCTAATGCCACGCCTGCTATTACCGTTATCGTGACAGAGCTTAGCGCAAAAGGCTGTATCTTATAAACCCACTGCACAAAAAACAGCCGCGCCAGGTTTATCACAACATACGAAATCATAGAAGCCATGGCGGCTCCTTCTATTCCGTAAAGCGGGATAAAGATATAGTTGGTCCAGATAGTGAGGCCGGCTAGTACAACATTGAACAGCAAGTCCCATCTATACTTCTCAGAGGTTGCAAGTATAATTCCGTTTATGCCAGTTGCCAGATCCACGATACGCGCCATTGACAGGAACAGCACTACATACTTACCGGCCCTGTAGGTGTCGGGCATAAAAGAGAAGAGGTTATCAATGTTAGCCCAGATGCCTATAAACAACAGCAGCCCCACGATCATGTTAATCACTGTGATCTGTTTGTAAAGCTTCTCCATTTTTACCATATCCTGCTCTTTCCAGTACTCAGCCACCTGTGGGAAAGCGATCTTGAAAATGGAACGGGCAGGAATCATGATGGCGCTGGTCATAAAAAAAGCTGTGGTGTAGATACCGTTATCGCTTAGGCTGTAAGAGCCGATCATTACCTGGTCTACGGTGGTGATTATCGTTACAGATATGTTACCCAAAAAAGTAAAGAAGCCGTAGTACAGCATCTCGCGCAGCGGTATCATTTTAAGACCTGACCAATTGGGGAGTATAAATAACTGCTTAAGCCACAGAGTATACACTACCAGCACCAGCGCAATAGCCGAGTTAATGCCGATGTACAACTGCACGAACTGGTGAAAATCTATCCAGCCGAACGCATATACCGAGATAAGTAATGTAGTGAGGATCCTGAGCAGAAAATCCTGCACAAAAGACGATACGATGGTCTTGAATAAAGAACGCAGGTATGCCGTGAACAGGTTAAAGAACAGTGTAAACAGCGCAAGCGGGATGATGTAGTAATAATAGTCTATCAGCAGCCTGGAACCTTCGCCATCGTAATAATCCATTACCACAGGCTTTAGTAGCAGGAAAAGAGCTGATATAAATGCAAAGCCCAGCATGGGCACCGACAGCAGCAGAAAAAGAAAGCCGTGGTGTTTTTGTTCTTTGCTCCGGAAGTATGGGAAGTAGCGCACGCTCATGTTCACAAACCCGAGGGCAGAGAACTGCGCAAACATCATCGAAATGGAAATAAGCAAACGTGTAAGGCCCACCTGCTCTTCGTCCAGGTAATTAGGGAAGAGGTAAATGGCATTCACAAAACCAATCAGGATACCGGCATAGGAGACAACTGTATTCCAGATGCCCTCGCGCTGTAACGTTCTACTCATTTGCTAAAGTTGGAAGCCGCAAGTAAGTTAAAAGTTTAGAGTTATGAGATAAAAGTTGATGGTAAAGTATAATTTGATGGGGCACAGTAGGTCTATTCACATCAAACATATACTTAATAGTAGGGTATTTCACCCTCTTTTACTGGCACGTGAATCATTAACGTGGAGCACACTCATTCCGAAAGCTTTCGGGGTGACAGCACATAACGCCAGTTACAAACTGGCCTCATATCTAACCACCGGTTTCCGCTGCGCTCAAACTGGCGGTATACATCAACTATGAACTCATGTTTCAGAAAAGTTACTGAACAGGATAAGGCGTTCTTGCCCGCGCCATGCTTTTAACTCTCTACCTTTCTAACTTTCTCCGCCGCCTCTGTACAGGTAAGAAAGGCCGTACCATCTGTTTTGAGCTTTTCCAGAATTTGCTCCAGCACTTGCCGCCAGGATGGGGCACCTTTTGCGACAGGGTATTCTGAGTAAGACGAGAAGTTTTCATTATGCCAGAGTATCGTAAACAATCCTCTGAATTTAATAACCTCCTCTATAACAGGGGCTACAGCCGCCATTGCCTTGTCTGACTTTAAACCCAAGTAGTTTATACTATAGAGGGTGGTATCCATGAGAATAAGCGGCAATTCCAGAAAGCTGGCTGCTTTTCGTTTATTAAAGTCGAACGGGTAGAAAGGGTGGCAAAAAGAATTCCGGAAGCCGAAATGCTCAGAAAACCCTAACGAGGAGTCGTACTTTAGTTTGCTTTGCTGCAGCACCTGTTCGGTGTTCTCTGGCTGGTAACATAAGTAGTGAAAGCGGTTGCCGTTTACTTGTACAGGTAATTTTCGCTGGTCGGCTTTTAGCTGCACCAGGTCGTTGGATGTGCCAAAGCTGCCGTGTAGAGCTACCTCATGCTCCGTTTCTGCAAGGGTTTTTATCAGTTTCTGATACCGGGGTTTTGTTATATCGTAGTCTGCATTTGGGTAGCCGTTGTAGAACTGGTTGCTGGGTAAAAAGAACAAGGTGGCTTTTGCTCCATACTTTTCTGCCACTGCTGTTACCTCCGAAAGGTTATCCCAGGCATCTTTACCAACTGCTTTCCTAACAAACAAGGCGGCTACATTTTTGAACTCAGTAGCTTTAAAAGCTTGTTTTCCGGCAGCTCTCCAGGCACTGTTAAGGCGGTCTATGTCGCTGGTAAGGCAGGTGGCAAAAGTATGATCTCCCCAAATGCTGTGGCTGATATCTACCTGGTGCACACGCTCCAGCACCTCTTTGAGTATGTCGAAATAATAATTAACAACTGGCTTTGTGATAAAATTATACTTTGCCTGTACACTGGCTTTGTAAGTATACCTCCTGAACTTGTCGCGCTCTGGGCCATAGTGCTCCTGCCAGCCGCTGAGCAGGTAAAAAGCAGAGGCAATAATGTCGTAATTTATACTTGCCGAGCCGTTGGGGTGGTAAGTAACCAGTTCCTGTTCGTTGTCAGCATCAAAGAAGAAAGGTATTTTCTCGCCTTTCCATTCGCGCCATACAAGTTGCTGTGGCCGTGGCCTTTTCTGCTCAAAAAAGCCGCCATCGTATTTTCGGATGCTTACCCGGCTTTTATGTATGATATCCTCTGATAAGTCGTAGTGAACAGATATATCCTTGGCCTTCGGAAAAAGAAGGTGAAAATGCTTGAGAGTGTAATCTAGTTGGTACAAAGCTATTTTATGACTTCGAGCCAGCCCTTAAACGTATTCTGAGAGCGGCTGCTTTTAAGGTGATAAAAGTATAAACCAGCAGGCACGCTACTTGCGGACCAGCTGTTGTCATAACGCTCACTTTGGTAGATAGATTTTCCCCAGCGGTTAATAATTTTAATTTGCAGGGTTTCGGTAGCTACACCTTCTATTAAAAATACATCATTTTTGCCGTCTCCGTTAGGGGTAATAATGTTAGGGATGATCGGGCATTCTTCATCAGACACAACTGTTTCGCGTGTAATTGTGCAGCCATTCAGCATTATATCTACTTTAAAATTGCCCGGCTGCTTTACTTCTATAGCAGGAGTGGTAGCCCCGTTGCTCCAAAAGTAGGTTGCCCCGGCAACCGTGGCATTAAGTATAACGGGCTTGCCGTAGCAAACAAAATATTCCTGTGCCCATGGAAGAGCAGGTTCTTTTGGGATAGTTACTTTTACCTCGTCGCGGGATACGCAGCCGTTAGCGCTTGTTCCTTCTACCCAGTAGGTGCCCGAAACAGTAGCTGTGATGGAAGAGGTTGTAGCACCTGTGTTCCACTTATATGCAGCAAAGCCAGAGGGGGCTGCAAGCATTACAGATTCGCCAAAGCAAAGAGTTTTATCCGGACCTAAGTCTATTGCAACTGGTGTAGTTTCCTGCACCGTTATAGAGCCCGTAAGCTGACAGCTGTTTTCGGTAACTGTTACGGTATACGTGCCTGCCTGTATTATTTGTATACTTTTAGTCGTGGCGCCTGTACTCCATTTTACTGTACCTTTATCTGTGGTTACGCTTAGTGTAGCATTAGCGCCTTTGCAAATTGCAGCAGGACCATTAATAGTAACAGCGCCACTCATGATACCAGTTGCAGAAAATTCTCCATAGTTTGCTGAGCTATGGTACGTCATTCCAGGAGAGTTTACAGTATCTGCAACGGCTGCCCATGAGGTAACAGTGTTATCGTTACGGCGGTAAAGCTTACCTCCACACGTTAGATCATACTGCTTAAACCATATTTTATATTTTTTGTCCGGTTCACCTATCTTAAAGAGTCCATAATACTCTTTTACTTCCTGCGGGTTGGGCAAGCCATTGGTTGAGGTAGGAGTTGAGGCAACCTGGTATAAATGAAAACCCTTGACAGCTGCATCGGCCCTGGAAACAGAAAAGTTGGCAATACTTGTAATTAACTCTAACGAATTATCCCATTTACTCGCATACCTGTAAACACTTTTATCCCCAACAGGAGCACCCGATACAACCCAGGCGGTGGAGGGGTTCATATTCCGGAAGGTGCCATTGATTTTTGAATTACTTTCATCCTGCACCGTACTGCCTGCTGTTTGATCGAACTTATAATATGCCACTAGCCCATTACTTGCCGTGCTCACTTTCTGGCACATGTTCTGCCTGATCTCATCTGCAGTTAGTGCCTTATTCCAAACTTTAATTTCATCCACTATACCATTATAGTTCTCGTTGTTCGCAATCACATCTTTGCCGATCGCCATTGGAACAGTAGTGGCTAAATTTGTCTGGCTAAAACCTGAGTTAAACTGTACTTCAAGTATACCATCCACATAAATCTGCCAGATGCCGTTGTTACAAACGCCTGCCAGGTGATGCCAGTTATTATCGTTAACCAGGGTGTTGGAATAGCCGGAGTTCCTGTAATTGCCAGAGCCATCGCGCCCTGCAAAAGCAGCCTTGCCATCCTTAATGATCAGGTGGTATCCTCTGTCGCCACTATTGCTATACTTGCCCAGTATCCAATGGTATTTAAAGGATGATGTTTTAACCCAGGCTTCTACGGTTACAGAATTGGTTATACCGCGGTTGCTTGTTCCCAGATCAACGTAATCGTCAATTCCATCAAGCTTTAGCGCATTAAGCGGGCCCTGTGCTTTAAGTAAGCATGGCCAAAAAATAATAAGCAGAACTGTAATGAACTGGAGTAGAGTTGTTTTCAAAGGTGTTTCTGGCAAATGGGTGAGTTATACTTAAATATATAGCAAATTATAAATTTGCGGCAATAAACGTTCTTACAAGTTGCAGAGCAAGCTCGCTGCTTTTGCCATCGTATGGGCTGCCGACGGTAGCATTAAAATATTTCGCACGCTGGTATACTTCAGGCTTGTTTTGGATGTGTTGCTGCAGCATTTCGTGTAGTGCTGTATAAGAACCAGCCTCATCGACTAACCCTTTTTGAATAAAGCCATAGTAATCATACAGTCTTTCAGACTGGTTCATGTTATAATAAATGGCCCAGACATTAAGTAAAACTGCCTCCAGATGTATGCCTGAGTTTCCGCTTAATAGTATATCAATTTCTTTTAAATACTCAAATGTCGGGACTAATCTACTGTTTGAGAACTTGATATTTGGATAGGAGCTTAGTACGTTTTCGAAATCACGATTATCGCGTGGGTGGGGGCGAAGTATAATGTCTGCTTCGGGAAAGTCTTTAGCTAGCTGGCTTGCAAGCGCTGTGATCTCTTCCGTTGCATCCATCAGGTTACAGCCAATGCCAATGCGATTTATACTTTTGTTTTGATTGCGGAACTGTGCAAATGCATCGGCCTTTGGCATTCCAACCAACTCTACACGTCCGGTAACGGGTCCGCATAGTTTATACTTATCCAGTGCATCCTGTCCCTCCAGCAGGTTTAAATCGTATTCCAGCGGAGGAAAGATTGGGCTTACGCTGGCATGTTGGATATAAGCTGTTCTAATGCCTGCGGCTTTTGCAGCCAACAACATGGCCCGGGCATCGGCGTTGTGGTCGTTGGCAAATACAATGGCAGTTGGTTTATACTTCTGTAGTTTAGTTAAGTATACTTCGTAAAAGCCAACAGCATCGTAAAGTACATCTACAAAACGCTGTGTACTATTTTTTTTATACTTCAGAAATGTAAAGTAGAGCGGTAAGAACTTGTAATAATATAAAAATTTGCGGCGCAGCGAAATACGGGCTACGGCATGGTTATACCTCCCGATCTCTTTGCTTTGGCCGGCTACAAAAACTACATTAGGTAATCCCGCCTGCAAAAACTGGAGACTATCGTAATTATTCTGGCTAACCACATAAAGCCATACTTTTCCCCGTAGCTGTTCCGGCTGTTCTACCTTTTTGAACAGGTTTCCTATTAAGCGCACCACAGTATAGCCTGCTATCTTAAGCAGGCGTTTTACTGGTGAGGTAGGAGAAATGGCAGCTTTAGCACTTTCAGGTAGATCATAGAAACCTTCTGAAAAGGGCAGGTGGAGAATATTACTATAAATGGCGTACCATTTTTTCATGGGCTATATTTTGTCCCAGCTTAGCGGTGTGCCTGCCTTAATATCTTTAGAGGCAGCTTTGCCAAGCAATTCTTCGTAGTGTTTCGGCGCCAGCCCCAGACCCGGACGGATCACGCGGATGTTCTCTTTGGTGAATGCCTCGCCGGCGGCAATATCTTTGGCCGCATACACAGAGCGTTTGAACAGGCGGCTTTTCTCTTCTGCCCGCTGTACGCCGTACTGCACATGCCCCAAGGCCTGCCACGCCCGCTCAGACTCCACCACCAAAGCATGCAGCTCTTGCGGTTCCAAAGAAAAAGCTGAATCTACACCGCCATCTGCTCTAAGTAGTGTAAAGTGTTTCTCGATAACGGTTGCGCCCAAAGCCACAGCAGCCACAGCAGCACCAACGCCCATGGTATGGTCTGAGAGGCCTACCTGCACACCAAACAGCTCGCGCATGTGCGGTATGGTAGCCAGGTTGGTGTTTTCTGGGGTAGAAGGATAGGTGCTGGTGCATTTTAAAAGTATAAACTGCTCGCAGCCAGCCTCTCGTAGCACGCGCACGGCCTCGTCCAGCTCGGTGAGCGTGGCAGCTCCCGTGCTCATAATTACAGGCTTGCCCGTAGCGGCTACCTTGCGCAGCAGCGGGTGGTCTGTATTCTCAAAGGAAGCGATCTTGTAAACCGGTGCGCCCAGTTCCTCCAGAAAATCCACAGCAGACTCATCGAAAGGAGAGGAGAAGGCAATCAGGCCATGCTCTTTGGCTCTCTCGAAAATCGGCTGGTGCCACTCCCATGGCGTGTAGGCCTCTTTGTAGAGATCATACAACTCTCGGCCTTTCCATAGCGAGTTTTCGTCCTCTATGGTGAAGGCACCGGGCAAGGTCATGGTGTCGGCGGTGTAAGTTTGCAGCTTAATGGCGTCGGCGCCGGCGTCGGCGGCGGCATCTACAATAGCCAGGGCACGCTCCAAAGAGTGGTTGTGGTTGCCCGACATCTCCGCAATAATAAAAGGCTTGTGACCCGGGCCAACCAATCGTCCCGCAATATTTATATCCTGAATCATGTTCAAATCTGGTTTATACTTTCCGGGCGCAGCTCAAAGCGATGTGCTTGCGGGTATTTCGAATCCGGAGTTCCGTAGCTGAAGCCAGCTTTCTCAAAAGCCCTTATCGAGGCAATATTCTCTTTCTGTACCAGTCCCTCAATGAGATTAAGTTTTGGCTGGTGCTGCAGGAGTTTAGCAACGCCTTTCTTCAGGATCATGTGCCCCAGGCCTTTGCCCCTGAAATCAGAGCCGATCAGGTAACTGATGATAGCTTTGCCATTTAATAGCTCAAACCGGATATGGGCGGCCGGTACTCCGGAAACCTCCGCAATATAGAGCATAGACTGCTTATCTTCCAGTTTTGTGTGCAGCCATCGCGTATGGCTCTCTAAAAGTATAGGATTAGGGTTGAAGGAGTTTTTACGCACCTCCGGGTCATTAGCCCAATCGAAGAGCAGCATCAGGTCGTCGGTTGTGGCTTCTCGCATCGATATGCCTGTTGCCAATGCCATGTTATGGAACACCTGCCTTAGCCTTTCATCTGACTTTCCGTCAAAATACTGGCGCTGCGTTGCTACCACCTGCTCAAATGCAGTAGCCAGGTCAGTATTTATACTTTGCTGCACCTGCTCATACTTTTGTGCAATGCCGTTCTGGATCAGGAAAGTATATAGCCCTTCCTGGTTATCCGCTGTCTGAAGCACGAACAGCAAGCCGCTCACGGAGGCATACTCATAAGCTACACCGCTGGCAGAGGTAATGGCTATGGCACAGCCCTGCATTAACGCACGCATATCTTCCGCGGTGAGGTTCTGGTGCAAGTTATACTTTGGGTTGTGGTGCAGCCACGTTTTTAGTTCCTGTAGGTGCTGGTAGGCACTGCCAACAATTATCTCTACCTGATCTATACTTTGAATGCTCTCCAGGTCTTTGGCAATCTGTAAAGTATAGTTATGTGGGTCGGCTCCGCCCAGGTTAAGGAACAGGCGCACATCACCGGCTGGTAAAATCCTCTCTGATCTGGCAGCCTCTAAAAATGGTGTTCTGAGCAAGGCAAACTTCGGACCCAGCAGAAATTTGGTATAAGGTGCGGTTTTATACTTTGTCGCATCTACACCACCGGCCTGGTTAAGTATGGCATCGGCTACAAAAGTATAACTATGGATATCGTCGATGCAGAAAAGCTGGCAGCCTTTGCGTTTTATACTTTGCTGATAAGTTGTGTTAAAATTGTAACCGTCCAGCACCACCAGCACATCTTCAGCAATATAGGCGTCAAGTTCATGGATAAACCTTTCCTCGTCGTGGTTACAGGCCGGAAGTATAATCACGCCCTCACAGGTTTTCTTTATCTGTTCCTGCAGCTCGTGACTAGGGGCCTGTATGGCAAATATGCATTCGAAATCGTGGCTCAGCATTTGGGCCAGGGCAAGTGACCGGACCACATGGCCTAAGCCGATCTGGCTGTTTCCGTCGGCACGGAAAATGATGCGGGTTCTGGGATTCACTTTAACACCTCCTGTAGTTTTTGCAGCACACGGGCGTAGCCGCCTTCTTGTAGTGCTTTGGCAGCAACTGCAAACTCTTCCTCCTCGGTTGCAAAGGCCTGCCGTTGCTGGTTTTGTGTATTAACGCTTACAAGCCAGCCATGTTCCTGCAACAGCTTTTCGATGTCAGCAAAACTAAAAAGCTTATTCTGATGATAGAGCCTGTCGTAAAGCAGGTTTGCCAAAGCGTAATCAGAAGGATAATCAACAGTAAGGCGCAGTGAGCTTAGTGCCGAAGTATAGTTTATACTTTGCCGTTTAAAACCCTGCTCTCTGCGAATGTATGGCGTTACGTGTTCGTGGTCTGCTTCTGCAGTTGCCTCTCTTGCTGCTCGTTCTAGTGCTGAAAAAGACAATACTTCTATGTTAGTGCCAAGCGGAAGGCCTTCGGTTATAGTATAATCCACACCTGCCGCCAAATGTTTAGCAACGGCTTCATCAATAGTGGCTGGCATGATGAACGGGTTATCGCCTGTCAGTCTTACCACTACGTTTAGTTTATATTTTTGAGCAGTAGTGTAAAATCTTTCCAGCACATCATTCTCTGAGCCTCTGAAGCAATCTGTCTGGTTATCCTGGCAGAAAGTATGGATGGCATCGTCGGCTGTTTTTTCTGTAGTGGCTATGATAATGGTGGCTAAACTTTGGGCAGCTTTTGCACGAGATATCACATGCTGCAGCAGGGTAGGGCCGCCACTAAACGGAAGAGGCAGCAGCGCCTTGTTCGGCAAACGCTCCGAGCCTAACCGGGCTTGTATAATGGCGCCAACCTTTACCATGCCGTCCAGCCTCCGTCTATCACCATATTCTGACCCGTCATAAAGGCAGACGCATCCGAGGCCAGGTATACAAAGGCTCCTTTCAGATCCTCGGGTTTACCTATTCTGCCAAGCGGATTTTTTCTCTTTAACTGCTCTATAAAAACCTCGTTCTGCTGCACCGTCTGGCTCGGGAAAGGACCTGGCGTAACTGCGTTAACTCTGATATTGTTTTTACCCAGGTAGCAGGCAAAGTACTTGGTAAGTTGCAGTACGCCAGCTTTAGCAGCCCCATAATGCGGCGGGTTCAGGAACGCCGGACTTTCGTCGTAAATGCTGAAGTCAGGAGACACCATGCCGTACATAGACGATACATTGATGATGCTGCCGCCACTAGATTTAAAGTATGGTACTGCCTCCCGGATGCACCGGTACACGCTGTTCAGGTTTCCGTCGATACCAAAAGCCCATTCCTCGTCAGTTAATGCTTCCGGGTTTTGGCCTTTGGAGTAAAAGGCATTGTTTACCAGCACATCCAGTTTACCTTCTTTTTGCTCAACGGCTGCAAAGGCGTTTTTTATACTTTGAGTATCCGCTATGTCACACTCCTGAAACTGAATAGCCTCATCAGCCTGGTTCTGAAAAGCTTCTGTAAATTTCTCTTTGCTCCGGCCCAGCACGTATACTTTTGCCCCGGCCTCTGCCAAACCTTCCGAAATGGCAGTTCCCAAATGGCCGTAACCTCCGGTAACCAAAGCTATTTTACCCGTAAGGTTAAACAAGGTATTCACGTTTGTGCTCATGCTTTTGCCCAGTTGTAGGGTAAAATAATGTTTTCGTCCTGCTCCTCAAAATCCTGGAGAGCAAGTATGAGTTCTTTAGGAAGTTGGGTAGATGCAAAGGTTATATTCTCTTTCAGGGTCTGCAAATTCTCCACACCTACCACAACATTTGTAATGTATTCATTCTGCAGCACAAAGCCCATCAGCATACTGCCCAATGGCAATTTATCCTTTGTTGCCAATTGCTGTAAGGCTTTAACTTTTGGTGCTGCTTTTTGCAGATGTGCAGGAATAGCTTCCGGTTTCATAAAGTATAAACCCTGCAGATAAATAGAGCGCACATGCGTTTCTATACCTTTTGCACGTAACTCCGGAAGTATACTTTCAAAGCGGCGATCGAACACGCTGTACGGAAACTGCAAGATATCTATAGGAGCAGCAGCTTTTAAAAGAGTTTCAGCCTCTGAGGGATGATAAAGCGATACACCTATTTTCGCTACTTTGCCCTCTGCTTTTAATTGTAAAAGTTCGTCTAAAACAGCAGGATTTGTCTCGTAAGTGCTGAAGCTGTGCAAAAGGTAACCATATACTTTTTCCTGCACCAGCCGCTGCAGCGACTCCTCAAAAGCCTGCTTTATACTTTTACCGGGTGTGTTAGGCGGATATTTGGTGATGATGCTGAAACCACTTTTTCCCTGCAAGGCCTTGCCTATAGTTGTCTCACTTTCGCCGTAGGCTGCAGCTGAATCCAGGGTAGTAATGCCAGCCTCAGCTGCCCTTAAAAGTATGGCCTCTACTTCAGTCTGCGTAATTTGACCACGCGTGTTGCTGATGCCATAGTCCAGACCGAATTGCGCGGTACCTAAAATGAGCTTATGTACGTTTTCTAGTTTGCTCACTAGCCTACGAACTCTTTAACCTTCTCAATCACGAACTCCTGCTCTTCCTGCGTCAGGCTAGGGTACATGGGCAGGCTTAGACAGCCGGCGTAATAGCTCTCAGCCTTTGGATAGTCGCCCTTTTTGTAGCCCAGATTGCGGTAGTAAGGCATGGTGTGCGCCGGAATGTAATGCACCTGCGCAAAGATGTTGTGCTGGCGCAGGTAGTCGTACAGTCCTTTGCGGTCCTCTACTTTTATTACATACAAATGGTAAGCATGGCCGGTTTCTCCTTCTGAATCATATGCCTCAGGGGTGGTTCCTAAAATCTCTATGCCTGCATGACTTTCGAATGCCTTGTCATATACTTTGGCGATACCTCTACGGCGGGCAAGGCCGGCCTCGGCGCGCTGCAGCTGCGAAATGCCCAGTGCACAGAGCATGTCAGGAATGCGGTAGTTGTAGCCCAGTTCCTGCATCTCCATGTACCAGCCACCATGGTTCTCGTCCATCAGGTTCGGGTCGCGGGTAATGCCGTGGGTACGGAGTTTCAGTAGTTCCTGGTACAGTTTCTCGTCGTTGGTAGTTACCATACCGCCCTCACCGGTGGCAATGTGCTTTACCGGATGGAACGAGAAAATAGCCAGGTCGGCATACTTCCCGTTGCCGCAAAGTTGTTTCTCGCCTTTGCTGTCAATATAGTATCCGCCGGGTGCGTGGCAGGCATCCTCAATAATCCAAAGGCCATACTCGTTGGCCAGCTGGCGGTACTCCTCCAGATTTACCGGGTTGCCGGCAAAGTCCACGGGAATGATGCCGGCGTAATAGCCTTGTGGTTTATTCTCCAGCAACTGACGCACCTTGTTTATATCGAGCAGGGCAGTGGCCGGATCGATATCGGCAAACGCTACGGTGCCTCCGCAGTAGCGCACACAGTTGGCAGAGGCCACAAAAGTAATGGGAGTGGTGATGACTCTTGACTCCTTGTTTACACCTAGTGCCATGGTGCATAGGTGCAGTGCCGCTGTGCCGTTAGAACAGGCCACTGCATACTTTGCGCCAACATAACTGGCAAAGGCCTGCTCAAACTCCAGTACCTTCGGCCCCTGCGTCAGAAAATCCGACTGCAAAGTTTCCACTACCGCTGCTATGTCATCGTCGGTGATGTGCTGGCGGCCATAGGGGATAGGGCGGTGCGACTGATCTAAATGCTTAGCTTCTGACACAGGCGTAATATTAGTTAAGAGTTAAAATTTATCAATTCTGAATGAGTGGGTGATTGAGTGAATTATTCTGGAGTTTTAATCCAGTTTATCCTTTACAATCCTGAAAATCCTGATTCAGACAAGTAAACATTATCCACTCATTCACTCATTCAAAATTCACACATTAAAATTTGGGTCAACGTGCTGGCGAATCTGCTCTCTCAGTTCGTTTACGGTTAGCCACTCGGTGTTGGTGCCGGAGTTATACTTAAAGCCCAGCTCGGTCATTTTGCCGTTGTGTGCTTTTAAAAACTCGTCGGTGCTCCAGATCGGTGTAGATGGAAGTATAACGTAATACTTATCCAGTTCTACGGTATTCAGAGAATCGGTTTCGGTGATCATTTCTTCGTGCAGCTTCTCTCCAGGACGAATACCCACGATTTCCTGCTCACAGTTCGGGCCGATAGCCTCGGCTACATCGGTAATGCGGTAAGACGGTATCTTTGGTACGAAGATCTCACCACCCCAGTGTTTGTCCAGCGCATGAAACACCATCTCCACGCCTTCTTCCAAAGAGATGTTAAAGCGGGTCATGTCGGGGTGCGTGATAGGTAAAATGCCATCGGAACGTTTTTTCAAGAAGAACGGCACCACAGAACCCCTCGAGCCAATCACGTTTCCGTAGCGGACCACCGAAAAACGAATGTCGCGTTTGCCGCGCATGTTGTTTGCTGCCACAAACAGCTTATCAGAGCAAAGTTTGGTAGCACCGTACAGGTTTATCGGGGCAGCGGCCTTGTCTGTAGACAGCGCCACCACGTCCTTCACGCCACAGTCAAGAGCAGCGTTAATCACGTTTTCAGCACCTAGCACATTTGTTTTGATGCACTCCATGGGGTTATACTCGGCAGCAGGCACCTGCTTTAATGCGGCAGCGTGTATAATAATGTCGATACCTTCGCAGGCACGCTTAAAACGCTCTCCATCGCGCACATCGCCAATAAAATACCGGATAGAGTTATACTTGCTGTGCGGGAAGGTCTGCGACATTTCAAACTGCTTCAACTCGTCGCGCGAGTAGATCACCAGTCGCTTCACGTTCGGGAATCGCGCGTATACCATCTCTACGAACTTCTTTCCGAACGAGCCTGTACCGCCTGTTACTAAAATAGCCTTGTTGTTAAGGTCTAATGCCATTCTCTCAATTTATGCTTTATACCACAGGTGTGCTTTCGTCACCCATTTTGCTGCAAGTTAAATATTATATTGTTTAATTGTTGGATTGTCTGAATCAGGATTTTCAGGATTATAAAGGATAAACTGGATTTAAATCTCAGAATAATTCACGCAATCACTCAGCCACTCATTCAGAATTGATAATGATCTCTAACTTTTTAACTTTATTTCCTATCTTTCCGGCTATACTTCCGACTAAAGATGCTAAAGAAACTGCTGTTTAAGCTGCTGCATGGGGCTGGTTATTACTTCCGTTATACTTCGGTGCTGCACCACACGGGCAAGCAGGTAATGGCCCCAAGTATAGTTTTGCAGTTTGATGAAGAGGAAACAGTTTTTTTGGAGCAGTCGGCGGAGAGCTTTAATTATAGCATAGATTACAGCCTGGGCTACCGTACTAAAGCACAGTACCTGGTGCACCTGCGCGACGTGGAGTTTTTAGGTAATTCCGGTGCCGTGGTGCTAGAGGATAAGCTGGTGGTGGAGTCGGTGTTTGATGTGAGCCGTCTGGCTAAATCACCGGCTTTTAAAACGCCAGCTTTGCTGCTGCCAAAGTATAAACATGGGCTTTATACGTCGGTGCTGCACCTGCCTTGGGCAGAGAACAACAATTACCACTGGTTTTTTGATTGCCTGCCTCGGTTATACTTTCTGCTGAATACAGTGCAGGAGTCCATTAAGATTATCATGCGGCCAGACCTGCCAGCTTACCAACTGCAAACGCTACAGTTTATACTTTCTGGTTACCCTCAGGCGGAGGTGGTGTTTATAGGCAAGCATGACAAATGGCAAGTGCAGGAATTTATACTCCCGTCTTTTATATCTAACCCGCAGAGTGGTTACCTGCCACAACCTGTTGGCCAATGGTTACGAGAGAAGATCTGGCGAGGCTATAACGTACAAATCGGAGTACCCAAAAAGCGAATCTATATTAGCAGGGCTAAAGCCAAAACACGCCGCGTATTAAACGAGCAGGAACTGTTGCCTGTACTTGGCAAGTATGGCTTTGAGGTGGTTCGTCCCGAAGAGTTGAGCTATCAACAGCAAGTGCAGCTGTTTTTTGACGCTGAGCTTGTAGTTGCCCCTCATGGTGCTGGCCTTACCAATTTGCTTTTTTCGGAGCGCTGTAAGGTGCTGGAGTTGCATCCGGCTAACCTGATCAAAACGCATTACTTCCTGCTCTGCAAAGGTCTTGGCTTTGAGTATGACGCTGTTATTGGAACAGTAGGAGATAGGCTGGAGAATTATACTGTAGATGTGCGGGAGGTTGAGGCGTGGTTGGAAAAAGACAGTTAAATCTTATATTTATTATCTGGATTGGCTTTGGCTAATAATAGTGTAAAGTGAAATAACAGATATATTACAGATAGTGGGAGTTTGTACTCCTGTTAGCAGATAGTTAGCCAAAACTTATTTTACAATATTGACATTAAATGAATTATCAAGAATTATTAGCTACTCAAGAATGGAAGGTAAAGCGCCAGCAAATTCTCCAGAGAGACAATCACCAATGTAAAAGGTGTGGGATTGATAATACATTTTCACCAAAACAGAGAGGTCCATTGTTTGAGAGCAACTATTTTGAATTGAATCCAAACTATGAATTTATTAAATCAGACAATTTGAATGTCAATCTGATTATCTTATCTCTTAAGACCACAACTCTAATTTGTAAGACAAGCTTAGACAAAAGTAGCTTTGACAAGAGTAAAGAGCACGTCATTGCTTTCAATATAGGGCTAAAGTATAAACTAAATTACAACTATAACGGCACTACATTAGATACCAATATTCGCAATCTATTTACAAATACACTTTGCAACACCACTACAATCGAAAAACTGACAAACACGATTAGTGATGGAAATTATGTAATTGACAAAGAAGGTTTTTGGTTTCTTGAAAGAGAAAGGGAGCAAGAATATTTGAAAACTAACTCGCTACAAGTTCATCATAAATGTTATCGAAAAAACATTGAAATATGGGCACAGGATGATTCTGAATATGAAACTCTTTGTAATGTTTGCCACAGAATTGTTCATGAAAATCAAAAAATACCTTTCTATGACTCTTCAGGCAACCTTTTCTCAGAATTGATACCTTGCTCCAGATGTGGTGGTCAAAAATATTTTAAGTGTTATAGTCATATTAATGGTGGCGCTTGTTTTAAATGCGGAGGTTATGGTTTCGAAAATAAAGCCTTTGGTTAACCCCACCTTTACGGTAGCTACGCCACCGCAAAGCCCAGTCCGTTGACAGTAATTTAAAAGCATGTTGAAGCCACTACATTTTAAACTTCTCATTCTACTCTGCTTAATTTTCTTCGGGTGCAAGCAGGGGTTTCCTGTGATATAAGTAAATATAGAAGATTATAAGAAGGAGATAATAATCCTTAAAAATGGCAAGGCTCTAAGGATAATAGCTAATGAGATAACGTTTCCGCCAGAGTTGCAGTTCGAATTAAACTCGATGGTAAGCTACGATATCGACTCTTTAAATCGAATCTTGTACATCAACAACTACGCTAAGGATCTTTTAGCTATATCCATTGACAACGGTCAAATAATACATAGGTCAAATTTAGCACAAATTGACTTCAATGGGGAACATTCTCATAGTAAATTGAAGGGAAAAGTTTTTCATGTTAAGAAGTACAGAGACAAAGTACTTCTTATAACGAATATGGATGTTCTAGTTTACAATGAAGAGTTACAGTTGCAGAAGAAGCTTTTGGATAGTGTGGCTGTTAAGAATCCAAGACTAATAAAAGGTTTCGTCGGTAGTTTTGATTATACTGTGGAAGAAGATTCTGTTAAGTTAATCTACAACATAAAATCCTATCGATATGGACTAAATGATTTAGATAAGCCTGTCATAGTAGAAGACTACACATTCATGTTGTAGAAAACTTATCAATACCTACAAAGATTCTAGCGTAAAGCAGGTACTTAGAAGAGCGACTATATAAATAGGAACTTTCTCCAACCCCAACTTTACAGTAGCTTCGCCACCTTATAGCAGAGCACGTTGTAGATAAATTCTTTTTACCTCGCTAACCCCCTTATCAACTGTGCCAACTCCTCCGTTAGTGCCTTTCTGGAAAAGCAGCTGTGGTTGATGAATGGCAGGTCGAGGTTCGGGTTTATCTTCCAGGCTTTGCTCATTTGAGTCATGTGGTCCAGCATCAGGTCGTAGGCCGCGTAATGAAATAGCCTGCCAGCGCCACACTCATCAATTATGTGGTCCATGGCCGAGTGAACCGGGCCTAATGCTACAATCGGTTTGTTGGATGCCAGGTACTCGAACAGTTTGCCTGGTACATTAGTATGGTCGGCATCTACATCAGCGACAGACAGGAGCAGCACCGTACTTTCCATCATGTGCTTAATGGCCTCCTGGTGGGGTACGTAAGGTATAAATTCCGTTATGCCCAAAACACCTGCCTTCTCAATCCGCTTCTTCACACCTTCTGATACTTTGCCAACAAAACGCAGCTTATAGTTAATCTCGCTATGTATCGATAACAGGTGCGCGATCACTTTCAGGAAAACATCAATGTTGTAGTTCTCTGTAATGGTGCCGGTAAAGGTGATCAGGAAGGTATCCTTAGGCGGTTTTGACTGGAAAAAGAAGTCGTCTTCATCGTAGCCATTCGGAATTACATGTATCTTGTCCGGGTTTAGATTTGCCGGCTTGTTCATAAAGAGCCGCTTGGTATCTTCGCTGGTCACAAGTATGGCGTCAGCCTGCTCCAGCACCTGCTGTTCATACTTCTGGTCGAGGCGTTTGGCTATGGGCGTATGGTACAGCTGGTCGTAGTAGTGTATGTTCGTCCAGGGGTCGCGCAGGTCGGCAATCCAGGGCAGTTTATACTTTTGCTTTAGTTTCAGGCCTATTAACTGCGTAGAGTGCGGCGGGCTGGTGGTAAGTATAACGTTATACTTACCAGATGGCAATAGTTCGTCAGCTTTTGCCAGCGCATGCTTGTTCCAACCTACCCGTGCGTCGGGTATAAACAGGTTGCCGCGCACAAACTTAAACACCTTGTCCATAAAGGTGTCTTTGGTTTTCTGGTTGGCAAAGCCGCTGTATGGTATTTCCTTTTTGCCTGATAGCTTTTTGTAATACTCAAATGGCTCTGACGTGGCAGTGCGGTATACTTTCAGTCCTTCGGGAATTTCATTCTCGAACGTTTTATCCAACAGGGGATAGGAGGCCTGCTTTTCGTCTACGGTAAGTACGGTTGGCTGCACATCAAACTGGGGCAGGTACTTACAAAATTTAAGGCCACGTTGCACGCCTGGTCCTCCGGATGGTGGCCAGTAATAGGATATATATAATAGGTTGGTCAGTTCTGTTTTTTCCAAAGCAGTATCAGCTTTTCATTTGTTTCAAATATAGAAATATTCTTACGGGATGCAGCGTGTGCTGTTTAAAATGGTGGTGTTTGATTGTGGATTGTTCGGTAGCATCTGGTCAAACCACCCCTGCCCCTCCTTATCCAAGGCGTGGAGCTCTGCTACTACTCAATTAATTTTATCAGCTTTGTTGTATACGCATAACCTCCCTTTTACCAAGATCCTTAACAGGATGACAAAATTGGAGAATGGCTGCTATTGTGATGAAAGTTGAAGCAGCAGGTAAAAGCTCCCCTCCTTGGATAAGGAGGGGCAGGGGTGGTTTGACCCGGTATTGCGTATAATTCTACAATTTTTATACAATTCTGAAAATCCTGATTCTGACAAACCCGCCTTGAGCACACCAAAGCCAGAGGTGAAAGTATAGGCAAGATAGACTGAGGAAGGGATCTAGCTGGAAAGAATAGTAGAAAGTATAAGTATCCCCTTGGGAATTATACTTTTGCCGCTTCCGTTACTCCAATAGCAAAAACCACGAATCCTATTCGTAAATCATCAGTATAATCCTTATTTTTGTAGGTAAATCCAGAAAAAGAGATGTTTGATAATTTAAGTAACAAACTAGACCGCGCGTTTAAAACGCTTAAAGGCCAGGGAAGTATAACCGAGATCAACGTTGCAGCAACTATAAAAGAGATACGCCGTGCTCTTGTAGATGCTGACGTTAACTATAAAGTAGCCAAAACTGTAACCGATAAGATTAAAGACGAAGCCTTAGGCCGCGATGTATTGATCGCTGTGTCTCCGGGCCAGTTAATGATCAAGATCGTGCATGAAGAACTGACTGCTTTGATGGGTGGCGAAAAGCAGGACATTAACCTGAAAGGCGATCCGGCTATTATACTTATTGCAGGTTTGCAGGGCTCGGGTAAAACAACCTTTACTGGTAAACTGGCCAGCTACGTTAAAAAGCAGGGCCGTAACGTACTGGTAGCTGCCTGCGACGTATACCGTCCGGCTGCGATTAACCAGCTGCAGGTGCTTGCAGAACAGGTAGGAGTAGAGGCGTACACTGAGTTGGATAACAAGAATCCGGTTCAGATTGCCCTTAACGCCATCGAGCACGCCAAAAAGACAAACAAGAAAGTAGTTATCATCGATACCGCAGGTCGTTTGGCCGTGGACGAGGCGATGATGAAAGAAATAGCCGAGATCAAGGCTGCCGTTAAGCCAACCGAAACCCTGTTTGTGGTAGACTCCATGACAGGCCAGGATGCAGTTAACACAGCCAAAACCTTTAACGAGCGCATCGACTTTGATGGCGTAGTGCTTACAAAGTTAGACGGTGACTCGCGTGGTGGTGCTGCCCTTTCTATCCGTGCTGTTGTAGAAAAACCGATCAAGTTTATCTCTACCGGTGAGAAAATGGAAGCGCTGGACCTGTTCTATCCTGATCGTATGGCGCAACGTATCCTGGGCATGGGTGACGTTATCTCCCTTGTGGAGCGTGCGCAGCAGGCCTTCGATGAGGACGAGGCGAAGCGAATCAACAAGAAGATCCGCAAGAACCAGTTTAACTTTGACGACTTCCTTACTCAGCTGGAGCAGATCAAGAAAATGGGTGATATCAAAGACCTGGTGGGTATGATACCTGGTGTTGGCAAAGCCCTGAAAGATGTGGAGATCGATGACAATGCCTTTAAGCCTATTGAGGCTATTATTAAATCGATGACTCCTGCTGAGCGTGAGAACCCGGATATGATCAGCGGAAGCCGACGTGCCCGTATTGCCAAAGGCAGCGGCACAGATGTGCAGCAGGTAAACAACCTGATGAAACAGTTTAACGACATGCGCAAAATGATGCGCTCGATGAACAAGATGTCTGGTAAACGCGGAGGGTTGGGTAACCTGGCAAATATGATGAAGCGCTAAGCTTTATTTAAAGCCTAAAAAGCAGCGGGGACTATACTTCAAAAGTATAGTCCCCGCTGCTTTTTAGGCTCTATTCTGCTTCAGAGGCGTTGCGATGTTCTTGTTGTAGGAGTTCGATAAGTTCGTTGCACTCCACAATGGCCTGTGCTGCATTACGTTGCAGCAGTTTAGTGTTTTTGACGTGTAAAGCACTTGCCATGCGCTCGAAGGTAAATTGCAACGGCTTGGCAGATAAAACCGATATACTGTCATATAATTCTGAGAGGGCTACCCGTGCCTCTTCCAGTTTATCAGACTCAATCAGTTCGTGCAGTTTGGCAACGGCTCCTGGCGTACTTTCGATATACATTTCCAGGATCTCCAGGATAAAGGAGGTATTATTGCCAGCCATTCCTCTCAAAGCCTTCATGTTTACAGAAGCTCCTTTATACTTGCCTTCCTGATTTATCAGCTTTACAATGGTTTTAAAAAGGTCGTTTGTGTCGAATGGTTTTGAAAGATACGCAGTGGCACCTGAAGCCAGGCACTTTTTAATTTCATCATGCGCTGCATGTGCGGTAAGGGATATGACTGGCAGGCTTGCATTAACACACGCAGAGGCACGAAGTTGCTCAATAGCCTCATAACCATCCAATACTGGCATTTGCATATCCATTAAAATCAGGTCATAGGGTTTGCTAAATGCTTTTTCAAGCGCATCAAGGCCATTTGTTACTACATCTGTTTCTACGCCCCAATTCGCAAGTATGGTAGTAAGCAATAACTGGTTTATCTCATTATCCTCTGCGAGCAATACTTTTATACCTGATAGTTTATTTAAAAATGTTTCTTCCTCTTCTTCTATAGCACTTTCTGCAGCCAGCTGTTCTGGATTATGTACTTTTTTAAACGGGATGGAGAACGTGAATGCACTGCCTGCCTGTGGCTGGCTGCGAACTGAAATAGTGCCACCCTGCATCTCTACTATGTTTTTAGAGATTGTAAGTCCTAAACCGGTGCCGCCATACTTACGGGTAGTGTCGTTGCTGCCCTGGTTAAAGCTTTCGAAAACTGCTTTGTGCTTTTCAGGAGGTATTCCAATGCCCGTATCCTCAACTGTAAACTCCAGCACAATGGTTTCTGCATGTTCCTCCAGGGCATTTACTAATATCTTGATCTTCCCGTTTTGTGTAAATTTAGTTGCGTTGCTTACCAGGTTCAGGATCACCTGCCTTAGCCGCAAAGGGTCTCCGTTAACCTGTAAAGGCACATCGTCACCAATATGAGTAGTGAGCTGGTTTTGTTTTTCCCTGGCTTTATTATCCATAAGATCCACAATATCCTGCACTAGTTCTGCAAGGTTAAACTGCACCTCCTCAAACGCGAACTGGTTGGAAGATATCTTGGAAAAATCGAGCAAGTCATTTATGATCTGCATCAGGTTATCTGCTGACTTACGGATGGCGTTGAGGTATTTCTGCTGTTCCGGTTCCAGTTCAGTTTTACGCAATACGTTTGCCAGGCCGATAATGCCGTTCATGGGAGTGCGTATTTCGTGGCTGATGTTAGCCAGGAACTGTTCTTTAATACGAGAAGAGTTTTCAGCAACCTCCTTGGCCTTTAGCAGTTCACGCTCATTCTTCACCCTTTCGGTTATATCTACTGCAAAACCTGTCACTCCTGTGATATGGCCTTGTTCGTCGTAAACCGGCACGTAGTGGGACTTAAAGAAAAGTCCGTTCGTTTCATCAACAGCCTGTACCACTTCTCCGCTAAGTGTGCGCTTAAATCGGCCTACAATCCTGGGATAAGCCTTAAAAACATCGTAGAAATTATTTCCGATGATGTCTTCAGGGTGAATGCCGATCTGCTCAAAACCCATACCGCTGGCAAACTTAAAATTACCTTTGGCATCGATGTTCCAGAAAGCAGTTGGGGTATTTGATACCAGAAACTCCAGTTGTTCTTCGCTGGAGCGCAGTTTCTCTCCCGTGCGAAGCCGTTCCACCTCTGCCTGCTTTAACCTGATGGCGTTACGGATAAAATGCGGCGTACTTTCCGGAGTCAATGCACTTATGGGCAGGCATTCAGCAGCACCCAGTTGCAATGCCTGTTCCGTTAATGGGGCATTTTCGGTTGCGGTGATAACTACTACCGGCGTTGTTCTATGTAAAAAATTAATACTTTCCAGAACTTCCAGGCAATTCATGTCTGGTAAGCTAAAGTTTAGCAGCACGCAATCGAAACTGTGCTGCTGCAAGAGTCTAAGCCCTTCTGATGCTGCGCCTGAAGTGTAAATTTTAGCCTTATGGATAGCAATGCTTAAGGCGTACCTGGCCGTCTGCTCTATTTCGCCTTGGCCAATTACGAGCAGTTTGTATTCTTTAATGGCGTTACCTGAGGTGTATGTTAAAGTGGGCACAAGGTAAAAGTCTGAACCTGTTAATATTATCTATGTTTTATAAAAGCCCGTTTTCTATTTGTAAATAGGTTAGATCAAATCAGCACAAATTGATAAAAATAAATTACAAAAGCTAGTGTAAACCTTACTGCAAAATATTTAAATAACGAATATCTGCTACAAAAAAATGTGGCCTTACATTCCGGAATTTATTCTTCTGCTCCAGGCTTTATTACAAAATCTGGAATAGACCAGCTAAAGGAAATGCTGCTTAGTAATTTTGCTTGCTTTCCATTTCCTGCCAGGCTTTAAAAGCCGATTTTGCTTCGTGAGGCAATAATTGCTGCATGGGTATATGGCGTTTATCAACGGGCACGTTTATTTCTTCGTAAATAAAGTTGTCGTCAAATCCAATGCTGGCTGCGTCCTGGCGGGTGTTGCCGTAGTATACTTTTTTAAGCCTGGCCCAGTAGATTGCTCCCAAACACATAGGGCAGGGTTCGCAGCTGGTGTATAGTTCACAGTCAGGGAGTTGAAAGTCACCAAGCAACTGACATGCTTTCCGGATGGCATCTACTTCGGCATGTGCTGTAGGGTCGTTGGAGGAGAGTACGTTATTAAAGCCCCTGGCAATAATCTCATCATTGCGTACTATCACAGCGCCAAAAGGACCTCCAAATCCAGCTTTCATTTTTTCTTCAGACAAACGTATTGCCTCCCGCATGTAGGGCTCCTTTTTTTGCATACTGTAAATTTTTGACGGACTAAATATCTCAGCAAAGTATACTTCAGTAAAGAGAATTTGTTAGGTGACTATTAAATTACTGCCCCATCTGTTATACAGCATTCATATTTATCATACTACACGTAAAAAAATTAGCCTATACTACACTTGTGCCCTTGGGTGCATACTCGTAGCATAGGCTATTTCATTCTTTAGCTGCTATTAAAGCTTGTATTTGAATTATAGCATTATTAAATGTAATAAATCATATTCTATAAGTTAATACGATTGGATTTTGTAATTGTTTAGCTATTAGCAAGTTATAATACTTTTTTGCCAAAGTAATTTTAGTAGTATTTATCCAATAATTCTTTTGCGCGTATGAGAAGTTATCTTAAACCAAATTATTACAACTATGAGAAAATTAACACTGTGGTTAAGTATGCTGTTTTTTGTGATACTGACTAGTGCATGCTCTACAACAAAGGAGGCAGAAAGAGAAACAGAAGATGTATTGTCTGACTTCAGAACCTGGATTGGGAATACGACCTCCAATGTGGCTGACAGAACAGAAGAAGACTGGCAAAGGGCAAAGGCTGATTTCAGGACACGCACCGATGAACTTGACCAGATGCAAAGCAACTTCAGTACGGAGGTAAAAGAAGAATATCAGCAGTTAAAGCAAGAGTTTAACGATGCGGATATCCGCTATATGCAAAGCCGCCAGCAAAGTAATTTAACAGAATGGCAAAGCACACTGCTGGGCAATTATGCTAATATGAGCACCATAAACAACACAAATGTGCGTGAGGCTTACATTACGTTTATGGATAACGTACGGCAAAATAAAGGTACCTGGAGTAACGAAGACTGGGAAATGGCCAAGATGGTGCTGGAGTCGCTGAATAAGCGCAAAGGCGAAATCTCTGACATCCCTACTGACACGGAGGTAAAAATAAAAGCCCTGCAACTGGAGTTTACAACCCTGGAGACGGCAGATGATGTAGACGGTAATTAAACTATAATGCGGCCTTCTGTGGCATCGCCGTAAAGTATAGACTGCCCCTGGTTGTGGCGATAACTGCTAAACCATGCCAGCAGGCTATCGAACTGGTGCCAGTTAACAGGAGGCTGTTTTAATTGAAAAGGAAGAAGGCCCTGCAGCGCGTCTGTGAAAACAGGAAGTGCTACAGGGCTTTTTTTGTAGTCTTGCAAATGGCTGAAGAGCAATTTAGCCAATTGGCTGGGATAGGTTTCCAGTATAGCAATACCCGTCTCACTCAATTTTGCCCTAAACTGTATGGCGCGGGCCGTTAAGCCCCCGATAAACATCGGCGACATAGCCTGTACCTCTCTGTCGCAGGCCCTGTAAAAATATTCTGTCGCAGAAGTATAAACGCCTTGTGTGTACACCTTTGGTAAGGTAAGCGGAGCATCTATAAATATAGCTTTAGGCTGCAGTGTATTAACCAGTTGCCACAACCATTCATCGGCATTTTGGCCACGCTGGCTTTGGCTTATCTGCAATTGGCCGCCGGCTACATAAGCAGCCGCTGTGGTGCCAGCCAGTTTAGAGCCATAATCAACTCCTATAAAATTTACTGCCTGGCTCATAAGTGCGTATTAAAAGCTGCCTTCTAAGTTTTTATAAAGTCTGATGGGGCTCCAGTAGCCACTCGCAATTATACGCCTGATCGTGAACAATGGGTCCTGCTCATCGCGTTTGGCGGCCAGCTGGAAAGCTGCGGTCATGCCGTTATTTTTTAATTCAGGTATGGCTTCTTTGTTCCAGAGGCCAAAAGGGTAAGCAAAGTAGGTAACGGGTTTTCCAGTGATCTCTTCGAGTACTTTTTTTGGCTTTGCTACCTGCGTTATCCAGTCGTTACCTTCATACTTTTTCACGTTGTGGTGGTCCCAGGTATGGCTTCCGATGGCGTGGCCTTTATCTGAAAGTTCTTTTACCTGCTCCCTGGTCATGTAGCGGGGTCTGTTAAGTGATACTGTCATGATAAAGTATACCGCCTTAAAATTATGCTTCTCCAATTCTGGTAGCGCATTGGTGTACTGATCCAGGTTGGTATCATCGAAGGTGATCATGACGGGCTTTTCCGGTAGCGGTGCACCTGTGGTTAGGTAAGCCATCAGCTGATCGGGCAAAATAGTATGATACCCGCTATCAGCCAACATCTGCATCTGATCTCTAAAAACCGCAGTAGGCACAATATAATCGCGGGCTTGTTTTGAGTCGGAATCGCGCCAGTCGCGCACCTGGTGGTAGCAAAGTATAGGCACCTGAGGTTTTGCCAGTATAGCGGCTGCATCGGCACTTAAATTTATAATTGGGGCTGTTACCGCAACAGACGCCTGTTCAGTAGAGGCAAGTATAACCTGAGCTGAATCCGGTAAGCTGGCAGGCGCTGCCTTTACGGCTGTTCTTTCTTCTGGCTTTGCGCTGTCGCAGGAAGTTAAAAGGCCCGCCATTACTGTAGAAAAGCCTAAAAAGGTAAGGGTATAAATAGTACGCATATGCTGTTTAGTATGAGCATCAATATACTCATTTATACTTACCGGAAATTAAAGTAGATAGTGATTTTAGTTAAATAACTTTAGTAGCGACATCCCTTTCCAGCTACTTAGTTATCCACTCCAAATATACAATGCCATCGAATTAAAAAGTACACCAGCGATTTTGTCATCTCGACAGAAGGAGAGCACTTTTGAGTGCTGGCTTGCAAGAATTTTATATAGATCTCTCCTTCTGTCGAGATGACAGCTTTTGCTTATGTTAAGCATCGATACTGAAAGCCCGGCTGTGAGTTTTATACTTTATACTTCCCCTCTACATTATCCATGTACTTCTGGCCAGAACCTGTGTTTAGCAGCAGAATTTTCTCGTCTCTGCCTATTGTGCCGTTATCAACCAGTTTGCGTGCGGCCATCCAAACGGCGGCACCTTCGGGGGCAACAAAAAGCCCTTCGCTTTTGCCGAGTTCCTGCAGGCCTTCCAGCATTTCGTTTTCGGTTATACTTATGGCCGTTCCTCCGGACTGGTGCAGCACCTTAAGCATCATGTGTTCGCCTAGGGGCCGTGGTACAGCCAGACCGTTTGCAATGGTAGGTTTACCGGTATAGTTCTTACAGTTTTCCTGGCGGCCAAAGTATGTTTCTACCAGCGGCTGGCAGTTGAATGCCTGCACGGCCACCATGCGCGGTAGTTTTATACTTTTAGGTAGCCAGCCAAGCTGCTGCATTTCTTTAAAGGCTTTCCAGATACCGATAAGGCCAGTGCCGCCACCAGCCGGGTAAAGTATAACATCAGGCAAGGTCCAGTTAAGCTGCTCAGCAATTTCGTAACCCATGGTCTTTTTACCTTCCAGGCGGTAAGGCTCTTTCAGGGTAGATACATCCAGTAAACTGCCATCGGCATTCAATTCCTTAGCACGCGCGGCACAATCGTTGATAAGGCCATCTACCAGTTGCACATCGGCACCATACCAGTAACACTCTTCTTTAAATGCTTTTGGCGTGTGGCGTGGCATTACCACAACTGCTTTCATACCGGCTTTTGCACAATAAGCAGCCATGGCCACACCTGCATTGCCGGCGGTAGGAATAATGCACCCCTCTGCCTCAAACTCTTTTGCTTTAGAGATAGCCATACTTAGTCCGCGCGCTTTAAACGATCCGGTTGGGTTCTTGCCTTCATCTTTCAGCAGTAGATGGCTAAGGTTATACTTTTTAGCTAAGTTGTATAATGAAAGTATAGGAGTAAAGCCTTCGCCAAGGCTCACAATATTTTCGTCGGAGAAAACTGGCAGCATTTCACGGTAACGCCACATAGTGCCCTCCCGGCCATTTAGAATACTTTTCGATAGTGGCTCTGTAATTTCATACTGCGACTCCAGGGGCAGTTGGCAGCACTCCGAAACTAATTGTGGTTGAAAAGCTGAATGGGTTGCTCCGCAGGCAGAACAGGTTAAATGTGAAATATTGCTTAGGGTTTGAGTAGTGGGTTCCATGTTATGATTTGATACCTTTTTGCATACGGCAAATTGGACCAAAGCTATGATGAAACCAAATGCAAATTAGGAATGGGCTATTCCGTTTTGGAATACTGGCGTTTGATAAACCGGATGAAATTCTTGTAGAGTATATCATTTTCCGTGCCTTTGCGCTGTATAAAATGGAAGGCTCTTTTTATCTGCAGTCCTACAACCGGCACCTCAGTTAATTCTCCGGTTTCCAGCTCTTTGCGCACAGCAGGCTTCGGTAAAAAGGATAGACAGGTATCTGCCCGCACAAAGTTCTTCAATGCCTCTGTACCGCCTAGTCTAATTTTAACGGGTATGTCGTTTAGTTTGACCTGCTTTTTGTTTAGCGCATCTTCCAATGATTCTAATGTACCAGAGCCATGTTCGCGCAATGCAAGGGGCAAAGTATAGAGGTCTTTGAGTTGCAGCGTTTGCCCGGCCAACGGACTCTGTGAAGAGCAAACGGCAATTACCTCATCGGTAACAAAAGGGGTGTAGCTTACATTGCTCACCTTGTTTAATCCCTCAATTATACCCAGGTCGATCTCGTGCTCCAGCAGAGCTTTAAGTATGTTTTCGCTGTTACGGTTCTTCAGGGTTATCTGTACATTGGGGTGCTGCTGCAGGTAAGTAGAAAGCAATGGCGGCAGCACGTAAAGCGAAATGGTGGTGCTGGAACCTATCACCATGCGTACCTGCGGGTTAAAATCTGTACTAACGCTTTTAAACTCTTCGTACAGCTGGTGTTGCAGTTGTCGAGCAGAGAGTAGTTTCTGGTATAAAAGGCTTCCGGCAGGTGTTAGGCTTACCGTATTGCCATGTCGCTCAAACAGGCCAACTTTGTAATACTCCTCCAGGGCTTTTACGTGTTTGCTTATAGCAGACTGGCTGATGTACAGGCTCTGGCTGGCTTTTGTAAAGCTCAGTTCGCGGGCAACCTCAAAAAAGATATCATGGCGGTGTGATAGCATAGCGTAAAGTATGGCCAAAGTTTATACTACAAAACTACTTTACTAATGTAATAACAGTTTCTGGTAAAGCGGTATACTTCCACGATTTTAACCTGCTGGGGCTGCTGTTTGTGGTAACCTATACTTATTACAAACAAGGTAAAAGGCCTTTGCTCAAGTGCTTTTATGAAAACATCTGCCGGACAGCGGCGTACATTTATAGGAGTATATGCTAGTTGGCAGGTAAATTATTAATGAACTTAAAGTATAAAGATATGTCTGATAACAAAAATAAGAACAGCTCGCAGAAAGGAAACAAACCAGATAGTAACGCAAACGCTACGCATGTGCCTAAAGACGCAGCGAACACTGCAAACTATAAAGGTGCCGTAGATTTGGGCACCGATGGTACGAAGGCCACAGCCAGCCAGCAGCAAGGCCAGGGCGCCTGGAACGCTAAGAACAGAGATAACCGCAGCGGCACGGAAAGCGGCAGAGAGAAAACGGGCCAGGGAGGAGAGAACAATACCGGCGGTAACAAATAAAACCATAGCCTGAATAAAAGAATAGCCGCGGCTTCTCAATTTTAAGAGAAGCCGCGGCTATTTGTGCTTTAGATTATACTTTAGTCGTTAAAGTGATACAGGAAGGTAACAACCCCGTTAAAGGCTGGCTTTTTGTTGTCTTTAATTTCCATCACAACTTCTATCTGGGCTTTTGCAATGCCACGCAGGTTTTTAAGCGACAGCAGTTTAGCTCTTAAGCGAACAGCACCATCAACCAAAACCGGCTGGTTAAAACGAAGCTCTTCCATGCCATAGTTTACCTGCATTTTAAGGTTCTCTATGCTTATGATCTGAGACCACAGATAGGGCAGAAGCGATACTGTTAAATAGCCGTGTGCAATGGTGTTGCCAAACGGAGATTCAGTTTTTGCGCGTTCCTGGTCCAGGTGTATCCACTGGTGATCAAGCGTGGCATCTGCAAACTTCTGAATCTGCTCCTGAGTGATGATGTGGTAATCTGATACGCCAAGTTCTTCCCCTTCATACTTCGCAAAGTCGTCGAAGCTTGTGATGGTTAATTTGCTCATGTTATAGTTCGTTTGTTGTTTGTCTGGTATGCAGCAGCTAATGTATACTTTTAATCAAGTATAGGGTTTTAGCTATTTGTAAATATAAGTTCTTTTTGCTTTTGAGAAAGTGAAATAGGAAAAAGAGTTTGAGAGCCGTCTCACTTATGTCATTCCGGACTTAAGAAGAGATTAGCCTGGAATTCTTGAAAGAATACCCATTATAAATTAAAACATTAAACTAAACTTGAGCAAAATCAGAATTCAGCACGCTTTTGAAATAAACAAGCAAAAGTATAGCTACAATGGTAAATGCCTGAATTGGAAAAGCAACCAAATTACAGCTTCACCAGATTTTTCATCAACTGCTGTATCTGGCGTTCGTGATGATCGAAGTGGTCTTGAAGAAAGCTAAGTGTTTGGGTGATGGAAAGCGGGCCGACATACGGGTGTTTAAATAAGCATTTATCCATCAACTCCCCGGGAACCTCGTTTAACACATCTTCTAGCTTAAAGCGCGTGTCGTCCCAATGCTGGCGCATTTTATGGAGCATCACTGTATCAGGAACATCAGCCACTACAGCAGGGGCTTTATACTTGCGGCCGGAACGTAAGGCCAGTTTTAGCAGCAACGATTTAAAACTATGCGTAAAAGAGGATGTTACCAGGCTTTCCTTTTTCTGTAGTTTATTGGCTACGTAACCAGTCGTCAGTTTTTCTACTTCTATAAGGTGGTATATGATCTGGTTGATAGACCATTTACCTTCAGCAGGAGGTGTGTTCAGTATGTCATCGTCGAGGCCTTCTAACACGTCGAGTAAGCGGTTGCGAGACTTTTCCAGGTTAAGATACTTTATTTCAAGTCTGGGATTCATAAGTTCAATATGACTGTACGCTGCTGTGCTCATTCTGATAATAGATTACATACTACGGCTAAATCTAGCGATTTTTTTGATTAATACAACAAAGGGTGTCGTAATTTTTGATGTAACTATCTGATATGTAGTAGTATTAAAGAGTATAGTTTTTTGTATATAATTTGATTTGTTCAAATTTCTATTTCTAAATAAATAATTTGTGCTTTACTTTACATCCTGATTAATGTTACCATGAATAATAACGACCCAATTGGCCTTGCAGTATCAGAGTACCTGGCTGGAGAGAAAAAAGCTGAAATAACTGTAGAAAGCAATCTGGCCGAAGATGATTTTATACCAGTGCAGTACCTGTTCAGGGCTTTTTCGGAGATGCCGGAAATGGAGCAGATTGCCCTACAAACTAGTAAAGGAAAAGTGCTGGACATTGGCGCCGGAGCCGGTTGTCATGCCCTGGCCCTCCAAAAACTAGGCTACGAAGTTACTGCCCTGGATATTTCTCAAGGCGCTGCAGCGGTAATGCAGAAGCAAGGCGTTAAGCATGTTTTACATCAGGATATATTTGACGTTACCGGCAAGTATGATACCCTGCTGCTGCTGATGAACGGAATCGGCATAGCAGGTACACTGGATGGCCTGGATCGCTTTTTGCAACACGCCAAAACCCTGCTTAACCCTGGTGGCCAGATCTTACTGGAGTCGTCGGATATACTTTATATGTACGAAGATGAAGATGGCTCTGTACTGCTGGACCTGAATGCCGGTTATTACGGCGAGGTAAAGTATAACATGAAGTATAAAGAGCAGGAGAGTGGCTGGTTCGACTGGCTGTTCATAGACCCTGCCATACTGGAAGACTACGCCACCAAACACGGTTATACTTTTGAGGTGATGTACGAAGGCGATATGGGCAACTACCTGGCTAAGCTTAGCCTGCCCTAATTTAGGGAGCGTGTAAAATAGCTATACTTTTTAGTAGATTTAATAAAGTCAAAAAGTAATCAAATGGCCATAACCTCTTTTCCCTTTATTCCTTATCATCCCGCAAAGCTATCTGAAGCAGAAACCCAGGATAAAGCAGCAGCCTATTACAAGTTAATGGACAGCCGTCGTTCTGTGCGGGAGTTCTCGGATAAACGTGTTTCGCGTGAGGTAATCGAAAACCTGATACTTACAGCCTCTACGGCACCCTCAGGTGCCCACAAACAGCCCTGGACCTTTTGTGCTATTTCTGCCACTGCCCTTAAAAAGCAGATCCGTGAGGCAGCCGAAAAAGAAGAGTTTGAAAGCTACAACGGCCGCATGACCCCTGAGTGGCTCGAAGACCTGGCACCTTTGGGTACCGACTGGCAAAAACCGTTTCTGGAAGTAGCTCCCTGGCTTATCATCGTTTTTAAGAAGATCTATGATGTAAAAGAGGATGGCAGCAAGCGGAATAATTACTATGTGTCTGAGTCTGTGGGTATTGCCTGCGGCTTTCTGATCTCAGCCATACACCAGGCTGGTTTGGTAACGTTAACGCACACACCCAGCCCCATGAACTTCCTTACAAAGCTGCTGAACCGCCCCGCTAACGAACGGCCATACTTGTTGCTACCTGTAGGCTATGCGGCAGATAATGTGCTCGTGCCCGATCTTGAAAGAAAGCCGCTGCAAGAGGTGTCGGAATGGTATGAGTAGTTTTTTACCATACTAGGATTTACGCTACCTGATATCGTAAGCTGTTTAAGTACCGTATGAATAGGTTATCATGTGTAATGGCATGGGTCTGAAATAAAATTTTCTCAGCCTGCCAGATATTAAAGGATAATTTGAAACGTACATGAATAAGCGTATAGCCTCTACCTGGGATATTACCAAAAGGACCTTCAAAGAGTTTGTGGATGATAATCCACTTGATTATGCTGCGATTATTGGCTTTTATACCATTTTTTCCTTGCCTGCCATTCTTATCATCACTATCAGAATAGCTGGAGCGGCTTTTGGTCAGGATGCTGTTCAGGGAGAATTGGTACAGCAGATCGGAGGAATTGTAGGGCGTGGCAGCGCCTCTCAGATCCAAAGTATAATCGAGAATGCAAGTGTGTCTGAGTCCAGCACGATCGGGACCCTTGTAGGTGTAGCGACTATGATTTTTTCTGCTACTACAGTTTTTGTAGCCTTACAGGACTCGCTCAATGCCATGTGGGAAGTAAAAGCCAAGCCGGAAAAAGGGTGGCTTAAGCTGATCATAAACCGGGTGCTGTCGCTGGCTATGGTGATAAGTATGGGATTTCTGCTGCTGGTTTCGCTTTCGGTCGATGTGGTTCTGGGCATTTTATACCGCTATCTGAGTGAGCAATTTTCGGGGGTGGCAGTTTACTTTATTACAATTGGAAATATGCTTATCTCTATACTCATTAGCGCCACCATTTTTGCGGCTATTTACCGGGTACTGCCCGATGCCAAAATAAAGTGGAAGAACGTTTGGATTGGCGCTTTTGTAACAGCCATACTTTTTGTGCTGGGTAAGTATATCCTTAACATATATTTTCAGCACGACCCCTTGGCCGACACTTATGGCGCAGCTGGTTCGCTGGTTCTGATTCTTGTATGGGTATTTTATACTTCGATTATCTTCCTGTTTGGCGCAGAGTTTACACAAGTGTATTCCCGTGTGCACGATAGAGGCATACAACCCGACGATACAGCTGTTAAAGTAAAAAAGAAAGAAGTAGAGATGGACCCGGATACCGGGGAAATACAGGAGAAAGAAAAAGGAAAAGGCGACCCTTTATGAGAGTCGCCTTTCTTATCAGGATTTAAAGCAGGTTATGCTTTCTTGTACATTACTTGTTTAACAGCCTCAATTGTACGCTCAATATTTGGCAAAGAAGCCTCAATTAAAGTTGGTGCATAAGGAAGCGGCACATCGCGACAGGTTACACGCTTAACCGGAGCATCCATGTAATCAAACGCGTTGCTCTGTATGTGGTAAGCAAGTTCCGCAGAGATAGACGCCAGCGGCCAAGCCTCCTCAACAACTACCATGCGGTTAGTCTTTTTAACAGACTCTACCAGTGTTTTATAGTCGATAGGGCGAACCGTGCGCAAGTCAATAACTTCAGCGTTGATACCGTCTTTTGCCAGTTCTTCGGCAGCAGCCAGCACAACTTTCATCATCTTGCCAAACGAAACGATGGTTACGTCAGAACCTTCGCGCTTAATATCAGCAACGCCAATCGGGATCAGGTACTCTTCTTCAGGCACTTCACCTTTATCGCCATACATTTGCTCCGACTCCATGAAAATAACCGGGTCGTTGTCGCGGATGGCAGATTTCATCAGGCCTTTTGCATCGTAAGGGTTAGATGGCACCACTACTTTAAGACCCGGCGTGTTAGCATACCAGTTCTCGAAGTTCTGTGAGTGCTGCGAAGAAAGCATACCAGCGCTACCAGTAGGGCCACGGAAAACCATCGGGCAAGAGTACTGGCCACCAGACATCGACATCATTTTAGCAGCAGAGTTGATTACCTGGTCAATGGCTACTAAAGAGAAGTTGAATGTCATGAACTCGATGATAGGACGCAGGCCGTTCATGGATGCACCTACACCGATACCGGCAAAACCAAGCTCGGCAATAGGAGTGTCAATCACACGCTCCGGACCAAACTCGTCCAGCATGCCCTGGCTAACTTTGTAAGCCCCGTTATACTCAGCTACTTCTTCACCCATAAGAAACACGCTTTTATCGCGGCGCATTTCCTCTGACATAGCTTCACGAAGGGCTTCTCTAAACTGTATACTTCGCATATAAGATGTTTAATTCTCTGTTCAGAAGGTAAAATTAAGAGAAGTCTGTCAATTTACAATGTAACTGTAAGTTTTTAGCACCATGTGTTACCGTATAAGTGCGTCTTTGTAGGCTGCTTTGTCGCGGTAGGGCTTAAACTCCAGGTCGTTAATGGCTTTCTGGATATAGCTTTGATCGGCTCTTACAGCCCTACGAAGGTTCTCCTCAAGCATTTGCTCATTTTTTGTGCGGGCACCAATTATGGCCATACTATAATAAGCCAGTGCATCTTTGGGTTTTTGCTCCAGAGTTGTAGTATAAAATTTTTGAGCCCCTTCGTAGTTTTCTTTTAGCAAATAGCTTAAGCCCAGGTTCATGTTAGTCTGGTAGCTGTTTCCGGCATAGCGCAGGCTCTCAATGGCGTCGTCGTACTGGCCAATTTCTATCTCCAAAGCAGCTTTATCCGCAAAAATGCGCTGCAGTTCATCTTCTGAGCCGCCTAACTTAACAGCATAATCGTAGTACTGCAGGGCTTCTAAAAAATCGTTGCGTTGGTGGTAGGCGCTGGCAAGGCTGTAGTGTACTTTGGCAGTAGGGTTCCGGAAACCGGCAAAGGTAAGGTTATGAATGGCTTTGGCTAACAGTGCCTGCTTCGCCTTTGGCCTGTAGTCTTTTTGTGCCATCTCAGAGTATACCACACCCAGGTTATAATAAGCCGGCCACTTGTCCGTAGACTTTACTGCTGCCTCGTAAAACCGGCGCTTTTCGTCCAGCAAAGGTGTTAAGGTAGCGGCATGCTGCAGTTCTTCTTCTGTCAGTACGCTGGCCGGTACTTTTTCCTCGGCTATCTTTTTGGCCAGTAAGTATAACTCGTAATCTGCTTTGCGGTCGCGGTTATAGTTAAAAGTTACTTCGGCGGTGCGCATAATAGGGTACACATACTGCTGCAGGTAATCGTGTGCATTCGTAGCCTCCAGTGCCTTTACTTTTTCTTTGTCTGATTTTTCGGTGGCAAGTATAGTTAGCACTTCCTGCTTGTCTTTTTTAGGCAGTACCGATGCCTGTACTTTTTGTTGTAGCAGGTCGAGGTTATTTGGTTGGATTGCGGTTTCTATACTAACATTTTTGTTGCTGTAGTCGTTTGTCTGCAGTTGCTGGCGGTAATAATTCTCCAGCCCCCTGGCTCTTGCCTGTGCAATGCCGGTTCCTGTTTCGTCGGGGGCCTGGCCAGCGGTAATGGTTATACTTTGCGACTCTACGTTATCGGAAATATACTTGTCAAGCACCTCCAGGTTAGAACCTATATAATTGCGCAATTTGGCTTGGTTCTTCTCAAAATAAAAAGTAAGCGTTGCAGGTTTCCCGGCTTCCTCTTTGTAGTTATCAGGTATAAAATCGTAGGCATTGTTACGCACCAGCAGCAGGGGAGTGGTGTTCAGGCCAATGGCTATTTGTTTGGGCTCTGCATACTTTACATCGCCGGTTTTATTGTCGATGGCCATGCCCTGTACCATTAACCTGCCTTCCTCTTTTTTGGGTGCATGTGGGAAAGACATTTGCTTGGTGATAGTCGGGATGCTGCGCTCATAAATAAACTCTCCAAATTCAAAATTCAAAGAGCCTACGTCCTCACGCACCTGCTGGTCGTATTCATAATATAGATCCAGCTTGTAGCGCTGCTTGTCCTTTATAAGCTTTTGGGGTACCTGGCCTTTTATCTCGAAGGATACCAACTGGCCGCGGGCAACCAACGGACTTGGCTCAACGGTTATTTTTTGCTCTTTTTCTGCGATTTTTACCATCCGCGACAGGGTGCAACCTGAGGCAAACATTGTAATAAACAGAACAAAACAGAAGGGTGTTTTTCTATGAAATTGATAGTTTTGCATATCCCGAACTAAGCTTTAGTCGTAAACAAGTACATTACAATCATTTTTTATTCGTTGCAAGGGATACCTGTCGCAGCTTAAATTATTTTGACAATAGTATAAATTGCGATAATTTTATATCCTAATTACCTTAAAATCTAATGAGACGGCTACAGTACTTTATCGAATCGCAGGCATTTGGTGTGTGTACGATGCTGGGTGAAAAACTTGGCTTTGCTACCAGCAGCATCCGCCTAACCTTCATCTATGTTTCATTTCTTACCATGGGTTCACCGGTGCTTATTTACCTGATGCTGGCCTTTTGGATGAATATCAGCAAGCATCTTCGCCGTGAGCGCAGCACCGTTTGGGACTTATAGATCTCTGATGGTACGTTTTTGGCGCACAAAGTATTCCCACACAACACTGCCTTTGTAAACGCCCGGTTGCGCCAGGAAATTGCCTTTATGGTAGTGTGCCTTTCGCTGCCTCCCCCAGTAACCGCTGTTTCGCAATAAATTAGCGTGGGCATCTAAAACTGCCCTGGCATCCCTTGTTTGCCCGGCAAGCAACATTCTGAAAGCCGCTATCCAATCAAGTATTACACGCAGTGCAAGCGTAGGAATAAGCTCATTGGCAGGTAAATTCTTATACAAAAGGGCAAAGCCGTTACGGAAATTAAGGAAAGTTTTGCGCGGGTTAGATTTGTGCAAAGTGCCGCCACCCACATGATATACTTTGCTGTGGCCGTTGTACATTACTTTGTAACCGGTATTTTGGGCGCGCCAGCAAAAGTCAATTTCTTCCATGTGCGCAAAAAAGGCTGGCTCCAGACCTCCCAGGCCATGGAAAACATTAGCCCGAACAAACATGCAGGCCCCGGTTGCCCAGAAAATCTCCTGCACATCGTTATACTGCCCTTTGTCTTCTTCCAGTGTCTCAAAAAGTCGGCCACGGCAAAAAGGGTAGCCCAATGTATCAATCATGCCACCGCCGGCTCCGGCATATTCAAAAAATTCAGGGTGTTGCTCCGATAAGATCTTAGGCTGGCAAACAGCAATGTTCTCATCCGCTTCCATCAGCTCAAGTATAGGAAGCGTCCAGCCTTCGGGCACATGCACATCAGAGTTTAGCAATACGTAATATTTCGCCTCTACCTGCCGCAGTGCCTTATTATAACCTTCACAAAAGCCATAATTCTGGTCCAGGAGTATAAGCCTTACCTGCGGGAAATGCTCCTGCAAAAAAGCAACAGAGCCATCAGTGGAGGCATTGTCGGCTACGATTACTTCGCAATTGCCGCTATGCGCCACCACCGATGGCAGATACTGTTGTAAAAACCGCAGTCCGTTCCAGTTCAGGATAACTACGGCCGTATGAGCCGGATTATAAGCCAAAGTTGCCTAAGTCTAAGCCTGGGATATTGGGTAATAAACCTTCGGTACTTTTTTTCATTTCTTCCTGTGCGCGCTCTCCGGCAGTAAGCATGGCATTGTTCACAGCTGCCACCACCAGGTCGTTTACCATATCCTGATCGTTTTGATTAAGTATAGATGGGTCGATCTCAATCTTTAACAGTTTGCGCTGGCCATTTACAGTTGCCTTAACAAGACCTGCCCCAGACTCTGCCGTTACAGTTATATCTTTCAGTTTTTCCTGTGCCTCTTTCATTTTGGCCTGGACCTCTTTCATCTTGCCCATCATGCCGAACATATCAAACATAGTTTCTTCTTTTAGATGTAGGAATTACGCAGTGCTTATGCAAATGCGCATAGGTGCAAATATACAAGCATTATACTTACAATGCTTAATGTATAATTATCAACAATTAATATGAAGCAGCCATAAAGTATAATTCTGTTTATGTGTTCAATATTTATTTGCCATTAAAAAGTATGATTATACCTGCTATAATATAAGGTTAACCAAATGGCATGGATGAAAATAAGCAGCATCAGTATAATCATAGATAGAGCCCTACATGTTTTTAATTGATTCTTTCTTGTTAAAAGAAGCCCCTCCATTACCCTTATTGTGCTAAGGTGTGTTCCTTAGAGTGCTTCCTGGTTCTTGTGAGATGTTCTTTTTTATATAGAGCACCAATTCATTTCCTAATTTCTATCCCTATGAAAACAACTTTATTTATTAAACCCGGCCTGAAGTGGCTGAGTCTGGCATTGTTTTACATGTTGATTGCTTTTTTAGCCTCAGCACAAACTGTAAAAGAAGAGTGGGCGCGAAGGTACGCTGGCGAGGGCCCAAGTAGCACAGAGTTTCAGGCTTCCGTTATTGATGATCAAGGGAATGTATACCTAACGGGAAACAGTAAAGGTACTATACTTACTGTAAATTACTCTCCGGAAGGAGAAGTACTATGGTCTCATGAGGTCGCCGACTTTAACGGAACTGTACGTGCAATCGTGTTAGACAGCTCCGGAGATGCGTACATAACAGGTAATGGCTCTCAGATTAGAACATTTAAATTGAGTGGGGCTAACGGAAACATACTTTGGGAGTCAACATATCTGGGTACTGCTGAGGTCTTCGATATTGCTGTAGACAATGCAGGAAGTGTATATATTATAGGCTCTGTAGACAGGGATCTTCAAAGTGAAAATTACCTGACTGTCAGATATAATGCATCAGATGGTATGCAGGTTTGGGAAGCAGAATACAACGGCCCTGTAAACGAAACGGATGTAGCTCATACGATAACTACTGATAACCAAGGTGGAGTTTACGTTACAGGGTCCAGTGTTGAAAGAATACAGCCAGCCGACAGGGCAATGCCTGCAATACCTGAACAGTGGGTTGTTACAGTAAAGTATAATGCTGCAAACGGAGAACGACTCTGGACATCAAAAGAAGCAGGCCAGGGAGATTCCAAATCCATAGGTTATGATATCGCCCACGACGGAATGGGGGGAGTGTATATAACAGGTGTACGCTTTAATTCTTTTATAACTGCTAAGTATGATGCTGCTACAGGGCAACGGGTCTGGCTCAGTGAAATCGACGGTGTTGCCTCCGAGGAGCCAAACCAGCTTGTGCTTGATGGCGATGATAATGTTTACGTGTTGAGTACTCTTTATGAAATAGAAGGAGGACAGATTATAAGCTATACTTCTACAACTACTAAGTACAGTTCATCTACTGGTGATTTATTGTGGGAAAGCCGGTACCAGGCTGATGCAGGTAGGTTTTTATCTGCTCAATCTATAGCAATAGGTACATCTGATGATATATATGTAACAGGGATTGACCGAAAACAATTTACGGCATACAGTTTTGTAACGATCCGTTATAATGCCGATAATGGTGATACAGATTGGGTTAGCAGATATAATGCCTTGAGCGACAATTTTGTAAACAAAAGCGCAGTGTTAACTGATGGAAAGGGCAATTTGTATCTGGTTACTTCTAATTATAAGCCCTCCACTTTTATCCAGGATTTTCTTATTGTAAAGTATGAACCTGAAAATGGCCAGGAATCCTGGGTAAGGAGTTATGGAAGCAGTACCGCTGCAAGTGACCTGGCTCAGAAAATAATAGTTGATAACGCCGGTAACAGCTATGTTTCTGGATTTAGTGCTGTGCAAGGTGGCTTATCTCAGATTGTTACTATAAAATATTCCCCGTCCGGAGAGCTGCTGTGGGTGGCAAAGTATAGCACAGAACTACCTAGAGATGCACAAACCGATGTAGCTTATGCAAACGGTAGCGTTTTTGTGATCGCATCCTTGAGCGGAAAATCTTTTCTGGTTCACTATAACGCAGCTACAGGCATGGAAACTTGGGTAAAGCAACATGAAACAGAAGACAACCGAAATGTGAGATTGGTTGCGCTAAGTACCGGTAAGGAGGGAGATGTTTTTGTAACCGGATACAGTTATATTATCGGTTCGGCAAACGAAAATTATTTAACAGCGCGGTATGATGCATCAACTGGTAACAAAGTATGGGAAAGCACCTTTGACTTTGATAACGACAATGACCAAGCCAGTGCTATTGCAGTCGATGCTGATGGAGGGGTGTATGTAACAGGTTTTAGCTGGGGCCCAGGTACTACCATACGTTATGCCACCTTACGCTACGATGCGACTTCAGGCGACCAAAAATGGGTAGCTCGATACAGTGGGAGTAGTACAGGCTATTCTAGAGCAAGTGCTATTGCCGTAGATAATAAGGGTGGCGTGTATGTAACTGGTACAGTTCAGCTTTCAGAGAGTTTCCCATCCGAATGGGATTACGGCACTGTGCGTTATGATGCCGCAACTGGTACACAAACATGGGCCACACACTATCATGTGCCCGGGTTCGAAAGTCATGCCACAGCAATAGCAGTTGATACTAACGGAGGAGTTTATGTTACAGGATGGAGTAATAAAAATGAATTTGACCTTTCAAGTTCTGATTATGCTACTGTCAGGTACGAAGCTACTACAGGCGATCTAACTTGGGTAACACGTTATGATGGACCTGCTGAGATGGAAGATCACGCCTCAGCGATTTCAGTTGACAATGCCGGAGGAGTATACGTGACTGGTTGGAGCCAGGTAAGCGAGGATAACTTTGATTATGCCACAATACGGTACAATGCATTCAATGGTCAGCAGGTATGGTTGATACGATACAGTGGAGAAGCTAACTCCACAGATCTGGCAAATGATTTAGCAGTAAATTCTGAGGGCAGTGTTTTTGTAACCGGAACGTCTCAAAACCAAAATCGCAATTTCGATTTCCTCACCATTAAGTACAGCCAGGAGGGGGAGACGCCATGCAACATCCCGGTGCAGGCGCGTTTGTACCTGCCGCCGGTTGCCAAGCGCGTGGGCTGGCAGGTGCGCACCACGGCAGACTTCCGCCCCTACATCCTGGGCGCTGACCACGGCGTGCGCTGGAGCTGGGGCGACGGCAGCGCCTCCACTGTCTCCTACACGGCCCCTGGCACCTCGCGCATCACCGGCGAGCACACCTACCTCTCGGCGGGCATCTACCAGATAGGCCTGGACTTTTCACAGAGCTGCCTGCGGCCGGTCAACCAGGGCTACGAGCAGTGGATGCCTATCTTTGATCCCGAGGCGGGCTTCGTGACGGGGGCTGGGCAGACGGAGGGCATCCGCTTCAACCTCAACGTGCGCTACAGCGGTCGGTTCGCCACCGAGCCGCAGGGCAGCCTGCAGCTGGACATCGGTAACCTGGGCAGGCTCCGCAGCAACCAACTCGAGTGGCTGGTGGTGACCGGCGACAGGGCCGCCTGGAAGGGAGAGGGCACACTGGATGGCAGGGGCCGCTACGGCTTCACCGTCTCGGTGACGGACGCCGGCAGCCCGTCAGCTGACGACTCTGGCGACAGGCTCCGGGTACGCATCTGGGACCTGGGGCGCTACAACAGAGTGGTCTACGACAACGGAACCGGGGAAATACTTGATCTAGGCAACCAGGGCCCAATGATCCAGCGGGGCAACATCGTCATCCACAGGCAGGGCAACGCCAGCATGGCGGCCAGGGGCAGCAGCAACGCCCAGGCGGCGGACGCAGGTCAGCAGTTGATGGCTTACCCCAATACCTTCTCCGAGCGCACCCTCATCTCTTTCTCTCTTGAACAGGGTCAGGCTTACACGTTGGAGGTCTACGATACCAGGGGCAGGCTGGTAAAGCAGCTTGCAAGAGGCAATGCCAAAGCCGGCAATACCTATGAGTACGAGCTAAGCGGGCAGGGCCTCAATGAGGGACTCTACATTGCCAGGCTCGTCACCGGTTCAGACTCCCAAAGTATAAAGGTGCTATTAAAGCGATAGTGGGTGTTTGGTGTAGTAAAAGAGGGAGCTGCCAGGCTCCCTCTTTTGTGTTTATTAGGTTATAACTGTTTATCTAAGCAATGTAACTGTGCCTGTTCTGCGTTTTGTAGTTCCAAAATTAGTTTTAACTGTAACCTCATAGGCATACGCACCCGCTGGTAACTGTTTGCCCTGGTAGGTGCCGTCCCAGTTCGTATTCCCATCCGATTGAAAAACCACATTGCCCAGGCTGTTGTATACTTTTAAAGTATAGGTTTGAATAAAGCGGCCTTTAATTTCCAGCACATCATTTAAACCATCACCATTAGGTGTAAAAGCGCTGGGAATGTATAGCTGGAGGTCCTGCTCGATCTGTTCTATGTTTGAGTAAGTAACCTCTGTACCCTGGTTTGATGAAGCTTTAATGCGGTAGCGCAGCAGCTGCACTTCGTTGCTAAGCACTCTGTCGGTATAGGTTGTGCCGGTAGCTGCATAGCTGGTAAGCAATGCGCCACCAGCATCCAGTACTTCAACAGTATACTGCCATACACCACCCGGAAAGCCGGTGTAAGGTGTCCAGGATAGTTGCACCGAACCCTCACCATCCCGTTTAGCAGTTAGAATTATTGGGCAGGCAATGTTGCTTACAGGTGATGTATTGTTACATGGGTCTGTAAAAGTTGCGCGGTAGCATATTGGGTTCAAGCTGGGGATGGCATCGGTATACTGTGGTTGGGTTACACTCGCCAGGTTCTGGTAAGCGGCTCCGTTTATACTTCGCTGTATGTCGATTTTCTGAGCCAGCTTATTTTGGGGCAGGTTTATACTTAGCTCTACCTGGTTGTTTAAGTTAAATGAAGCCAGCACATAAGGTGCATTAGGTATAACTGTAGAGGTAGCCCGTATACTTTGTGCAGCAGAAGTAGAAGTGCTGCCATCCGGCCCTACGCCTTTAATAAAGTATGTATAGGTTTGCCCACAGCTAAGATCCTCGTCTGTAAAGGTAAAAGTGTTACTGTTTAAAGTAGTGATTCGGGTGTTGTTTCGGTAAATTTCATATTGGGACGCTCCGGGAAAAGCCTGCCATTTAAGTGATGCCTGCTCATTACCCGGCGCTACTTCCAAGGCAATGGAACTGATAATATTGGAGTTGCTTATTCCTGTTACACTGCTACATTCGTCCGTGATCCTTACCAGGTACCATACTCCTTCAGCTGTGTTTACATTCCGCAACGTATGGCTGATGCTGTTTTGCGTTACATTCCGGATGGTGTCTATCTTCTGGAAGTTAGTTCTGGGGTCTTGCCAGCGCTCAATAATGTATAAGTAGCCAGGCTGCAAATCCCGGATGTCGAGCCATACTTCACCGGCGGTACCTTGCTGGGTTATAGCCAGATTCTGGAGGTAGGGAAGCTTAAATGGCGGCAGTGTGGTAATTTGCTTGGTGCTGGTTGCGCTGCAGGTGGAGCCGGTAAACGTGCCGGAAACAGTTATGGTAAATGTGCCGGAGGTAGTATAATTGTGTGTTACAGTAGCTTTTGGCTGTGCTGCCTGGCTAGTGCCATCTCCAAAATTTATAGTATAGCTATCGTACGTATCATCAGTAATTGTCATAGATACTGCATTGTTGGCGCAGGCTGTTGCCGTAAATTCCGGAGTTGTATCAGCAGCTTTAACCGTGTAAGTTTTCTCGAAAAACTGTGTCAGACCTCCGTCTTTTTTATTGATAATCTGTGTGACGATGTAGGTGCCAGGCGTTTTATACTCTGTAGGTTGTTCACCGGTTAGTACGTTTGTCTGTATGCTGAACTTTTCTGGCCCGGGATAATAAAAGATGACCGTATTGGGGTCTGGGGGGGCGCAGTCGCGAAAGAAAACCGGTTTATTTGCACAAATAACATCCACTACCTGCCCATCCTGAATAGCCTGAAAGCAACCTGTCTGCGACCAGGAAACTGTTGCCAGCAGGAGAAGCCATATAGTTAGCAGGAACTTCAAGTTATACTTTGCAGATGATCAACTAAATTTATTTAAATAATGAGTAGAAATGAAGTTTATTGTACTCAAACAAAAAAAAGACCTTGCTTTAGCTATACTTTAAACAAGGCCCTTTTGATGTTGTTTTATTCGTTACCTGGAATTTATACTTTATACTTTCTCAGGAAGTCTATACTTTGGATGATATCGTTGTGCAGCACCCTGTCTGTGGCTACAAACGGAACCGCTACCCGAAAGTCCTCTAAAAGCTGCTCTAACACAGGAGAGGTTTTGCCTGGTCTTCTGAACGCAATAGCCTGGGCCGCATTCATTATCTCAATAGCTAGAATACGCTCTAAATTGTGTACAACCTGGTACAGCTTTGTAGCAGCATTGGCACCCATACTTACGTGGTCTTCCTGATTGTGCGACGATGGGATGGAGTCGATGGAGGCTGGTGTGCAGAGTTGCTTGCTCTGGCTTACGATAGAAGCCGCTGTGTACTGGCTTATCATAAAGCCGGAGTTCAGGCCAGGCTCTGCCACTAGAAAGGCCGGCAACTCTCTTTGCCCTGAAATAAGCTGGTACGTTCTGCGTTCAGAAATACTACCCAGTTCTGCCAGGGCAATGGCCAGAAAATCCAGTGCCAGTGCCAGTGGCTGTCCATGAAAATTGCCTCCGGATATAATCTCATCCTCATCCGGGAAAATATTCGGGTTATCTGTAACGGCATTGATCTCTGTCAGGAACACCTGCTCGGCATAGGCAATGGCATCTTTGGAGGCCCCGTGCACCTGCGGTATGCAACGGAAAGAGTATGGGTCCTGCACATGCTGCTTCTCTCTTGAAATCAACTCGCTGCCATCCAACAGTTTTCTGAAATTGGCAGCGGTTTCCAGTTGCCCTTTGTGCGGCCTGATACGGTGAATCAGCTCATTGAAAGGCTCTATTCTGCCATCAAAACCATCCAGTGATAAAGCGCCTACTACATCTGCCTGCCTGGACAACCGCTTTGCCATTAACAGCACATATACACCATAAGCTGCCATAAATTGCGTACCGTTAAGCAATGCAAGCCCTTCTTTGGCTTTTAGTGCAATAGGCTCCCAGCTAAACATTTCCAGCACATGCTCACTAGCCAGTTTATACCCCTGAAAGTTTACCTCCCCCATACCAATTAGCGGCAGGCAAAGGTGGGCAAGAGGAGCCAGGTCGCCGCTGGCACCCAAAGACCCCTGCTGGTATACTACCGGGTAGATATCACGATTGTAAAAATCAACCAGCCGCTTAACAGTTTGCAGTTGCACACCGCTGTGGCCATACGCAAGTGATTGTATCTTGAGCAAAAGCATCAGCTTTACTACCCCGGCAGGTACCTCAGGGCCGGTGCCACATGCATGCGACATCATCAGGTTACGCTGCAACTGCTCCAGGTCGGCGGTAGAGATCTTTTTGCTGTACAGAGACCCGAAACCGGTATTGATCCCGTAAATACTGCGATCAGAGTCTTTTATCTTCTGGTGCAGGTAGTTAAAGCATTTGGTAATCCGCTTTTCTGCATCCTCTGAAAGTGCTAGCGTATACTTTTCGCTGATGATTGTCTCAATCGTCTCCAGGCTAAGGTGCTCGCCGGAGATGTAATGCACATGGCCCATTCCGTTATTTTAATTTTTAAGAACACTGATGATTTCTTCGATGGTCAGGTCCTGCTGCTCACCTTGTTGCATGTTGCGTAGCTTCAGTTTGCCTGTGGCAATTTCCTCTGAGCCGATAAGTATAACATAAGGGATGTTTTTCTGGTCAGCGTATCCCATCTGCTTTTTCAGTTTGGCCGGTTCAGGGTATAGTTCTGAGGCAATACCTGCATTACGTAACTGCTGAAGTATAGGCAATGCATGCATTTCAGACTCTTTATCGAACTGCACGAGCAGTACTTTTGTGCCAACCTGGCTACTGTCGGGGAAAAGCTGAAGCTCCTCCAGTACATCGTATATACGGTCTACACCAAACGAGAAGCCTACACCCGATATACCCGGCATACCGAACATGCCTGTAAGGTTATCGTAACGGCCACCACCGCTGATGCTGCCCATACTTACATTGTTTACCTTTACCTCAAAAATACAGCCGGTGTAGTAGGAGAGGCCCCTTGCCAGTGTCACATCCAGCATCAACCTTGGGTTACCGGAATCATTGGTGGCTGTGAGCGCCTGGCTTTTTAATGCAGATAAGTACTGCCATACTTCGTGCAGGTCTTTCAGGCCGCGCGCACCTTCAGTAGTTTCGCCAAGTATACTTTGCAGTTGATCCAGAATCTGCTCGTTGTTGCCCTCTAAAGTATAAAGTGGTTCCAGCTTAGATACAGCCTCCTCCGAAATGCCTCTCTCAATTAACTCCTTCCGAACGCCTTCTTTTCCGATCTTATCCAGTTTATCAATTGCCACGCAAATGTCACCCTCTCTACCTTTTTCGCCAATGGCTTCTGCGATGCCGGAAAGTATGCCTCTGTGGTTTATTTTGATGGTAAAGTCGGTAAGGCCAAGCATTGTCAGCACTTCGTTTATCATTTGAACGATCTCGGCTTCGCACAGCAAAGAGTTAGTGCCCACCACATCGGCATCGCACTGGTAAAACTCACGATAACGGCCTCTCTGCGGACGATCTGCTCTCCAGACAGGCTGTATCTGGTAGCGCTTGAACGGGAACGTGATCTCGTTGCGATTCATCACCACAAAGCGGGCAAATGGCACCGTTAAATCATATCGGAGGCCTTTTTCCGATACTTTGCGGGTAAGGTGCTTATGGCCCTGCTCAATGTCCTCAGTTCTGGTTTTAGACATAAAGTCGCCGGAGTTGAGAATCTTGAAAAGCAACTGGTCGCCTTCGTCGCCATACTTGCCTGTAAGTACAGACAACTGCTCCATAGCGGGTGTTTCGAGTGGCAGGTAGCCAAACTTCTCAAACGTACGCTTAATAATATTAAAAATATAGTTTCTTTTGACCACTACGGCAGGGCCAAAATCGCGGGTTCCTTTAGGGATAGATGGTTTCTCTTTGCTCATACTTCTGCAAGTTTGCCGGCGAAGTTACTAAAAGCTGGGGAAAAGGGGAGGGGGATCTAAATCTTATTCCTTGTTTTATCGAACACTACCTGATTTCAGGTATGGATTCTTGTCTTATATACTCTTTGATTTACTTGATAATGGATATGGTAACATTAAAAACGGAATAGGCTATACTAAGTGTATGGCTATCTTGTAAACTTGGTTGGATAAGAAATATTTACACAAAATTTCTTACTTGAAGTGTACTTATATAGCATATGCCCTATATTACTTAAATTGCTATAGGAAAAGCTTGCATATAGGGATATCCATACATAAATCTGAGTTAAAATTCGTTATAATAATTACTTAACTCAAGTTGCGTGATAGTACACGCGGTTTAACACAAAAAATCTGTTCTGCCAGCGGCTGTTGTACGTTTTAAAGTTTGCAGACTTAATTCGTAACAGCCATGACAGAACAGACCATTAC